>CAWBXR010000005.1:0-11772 GCA_963792815.1 uncultured Gammaproteobacteria bacterium | reverse complement strand
CGCCGCGCGCCTTCAACGACCTCGTTATAATCGGTCATGGCGGTGCAGAGGCGGGGGCTATACGCGGCTACGTCACCGCCTATGACAGCGCCACCGGCGAGCAGAAATGGCGTACCTACACAGTTCCGGGCAAGCCCGCAGACGGGTTCGAGTCCGAGGCACTCAAGGAGGCGGCGGGCAGCTGGCGTGGCGAGTGGTGGAAACACGGCGGCGGCGGGACGGTGTGGAACGCCATCACCTACGACCCGCTTTACAACCGGGTCTACCTCGGCACCGGCAACGGCGCACCCTGGAACCAGCAGGTGCGCAGTCCCGGCGGCGGGGACAACCTGTTCCTGTGCAGCATCCTGGCGCTGGACGCGGATACGGGCGAATACGCCTGGCACTACCAGACCACACCCGGGGAGAACTGGGACTATAACTCCGCCATGGACATCGTCCTGGCCGACATGGAATGGGAAGGCAAGTCGCGCCAGGTAATCTTGCATGCGCCCAAGAACGGCTTCTTCTATGTGCTGGACCGGGCAGACGGCCGCCTGCTGGGAGCTGAAAAGTTCGGCAAGGTCACCTGGGCCGAACGGGTAGACATGAAAACCGGCCGCCCCATAGAAACCCCGGAGGCCCGGGCCACAGACGGGGTGAGTATTATTTATCCCAGTTTCCTGGGAGCGCACAACTGGCAACCCATGTCATACAACCCGGACACCGGCCTGGTCTATATCCCCTACCAGGAAATGGCCGGGGAGTACGACAAACGCGGTATCGACAGCGAGCGCTGGCGTGCGCAAGACTTTCAGATGAACAGCGGTTTCCAGCCCTATCGCGGTGATATCACCGCCGCGGAGGTCTCGAGCGCCCTGCTGGGATGGGACCCCCGACGGCAAAAAACCGCGTGGAAAGTCGACCTGCCCGGCTTCCAGAATGGCGGCACAGTGACCAGCGCGGGCAACCTGGTTTTCCAGGGGACCAGCAGCGGCTCCCTCCATGGCTACCAGGCGGATACCGGCAGGCTCCTGTGGAGCTTTGATGCCGGGGTCGGGATTGTCGCGCCCCCCATTACCTATGCGGTCAAGAACAAGCAGTATGTCGCGGTACTGGCGGGCTGGGGCGGCGTGAGCTATATCGGTTCCTCGGCCATGGCACAGCACGGCTGGGCCTACGGCGCCCACCCCCGGCGCCTGTTGGTGTTCTCCCTGGATGGAAAGGCGGAACCACCGCCGACAGTCGCGCCGAAAACAGAAATTCTTATCGTCGATAACAGCGAGCAACTTATCGATACGGCCCAGGCCGGCGCGGGCCAGGATCTGTATCTCACCAGGTGCATGGGGTGCCACGGCTTCGCTGCAGTGTCCGGGGGCGGTGCACCGGACCTGCGCGCCTCCGCCGCGGCGGCAGATCTTGGCTCCTTCGGTACCGTGCTGCGCTCCGGCCAGCTACAGGCAAGGGGCATGCCGCAGTTCGATGAGCTCGATGACCGCCAGGTGGAACAGATCTACTGGTACATCCGCCAGCGGGCGCGTGAATCCCTCTAGGCCACGGGCAGCGAATGGCTCAGCGTTCATCCTGGGCCGGGGCTGGGCCGCAGGTCCTCAGTAGCAGGATCGTGGCACAGCCCACGGCCATCAGTGCGCCGGTAGCCAGGCGCAGTCGATAGTCCTCCAATGCAAATACAATTGACCCGGCACCGGCAAGGGTCATCGATACTATCGCCACCACCTTGGTACGGCAGGAGATACAGCGATTGCGCTCCCAGTTAAGAATCATCGGGCCGAACAATTGACTGTCGAGCAGGCGCCGGTGCCAGTATTCCGATGAACGGGCGAAAAACCAGGCAGCCAGCAAAATGAAGGGGGTACTTGGCAATACGGGTAGGGCAATCCCCAGCAGGCCCAGCGCCAGGAACAGGAACCCGAGAGGTTTATAGAAGCCCGGTATCACGACAGTTGGGGAGGGGTGCCGGGAAGGAGAACATCGTCACTCAGGCGCGACAAACCGCGCCGGCCGATTCAACCTGCGGCCGCCGCAGTCCCATGCGCGTGCATCAGTGATGATGACCACCGGGGCCATGGGCGTGACCGTGTGAGATCTCCTCCGAAGTAGCGGGCCTGAGATCCACGATCTCCACGTCGAATGCCAGGGTCTGGCCCGCCAGCGGGTGATTGGCGTCTATATCGGCGCTGTGCCTGCCCGCCTTGACGACGGTAACCGCCCGCATGCCCTCATTGGTATTCAGCTGCACCACCTTGCCCGCCTCGAGCTTGCCCCTGAAGGCCAGGTGCTTCACAGGTACCCGCTGCATCTTGTCGGGGTTGTGCATCCCGTAAGCGTCTGCCGGCGCAAGGCTGACGCTGAATACATCGCCTGGCTCACGGCCCGCCATCGCCGTCTCGAGCCCGCGGATGATGTTGTTGGCCCCGTGCAGGTATACGCTGGGTTCGGAGCCCCGCGAGGATTCAAGCTCCTTGCCGTCTCCATTGCGCAGGGTGTAGTGAAAGCTTACGACAGTTCCGGATTCAATTTTCAAGTATGGTTTCCTGCTTGTTGAAGATACGGTGTTGACTGGTGCTGCGAAAATACCCCAGTGGGGTCCGGCTGCCAAGCGGTATTCATCGTCGAGACTTAGGTTGAAGCGGATCATTACACTGCATGCCGGACACGCCCGATCCACTGTGTAGCCTTCCAAAGGAAATACGTGAAACAGAGATACATTTCAGGTCTGAGCGGTATCGAATACCTGGGTTCAGATTGCGAAATGACATAGACCAAACCAATATATGTCAGTGAGGCGTAGAGAAACGCAGGAACAATTGCATTTTTGCTTCCATCTGAAAACAGGAAAACTACCCCAAAAACCGCTCCCATTAATACCCAGTTGTGCAGAGAGTACATAAGGGAATAGCTAACAATGGCGAGTTTAGAAGTGTGGTAGAGCGATTGCTCAACCCTGTAGATATATATATCTCCAAAGCCGGTCCGAATATCCCAATCCCACAACAAAGCCGGCTTTTGCATGGAGTACCAGACCAGCATCTGCATAGGCTCTCCGGAAACTTTCGCAATCAACTCTGTAAAGAACGCATGGTAGGAGTCGTCCACCCCTGCACCCGGCACTACAACATTCGTATCGGGCTGAAGAATACTGGATCTCCATTTCTCATGAAAATCCGGGTATAGACCGATAGTCAGATTGGTTAGAAGCCGCTTGGAGGCGGTAGGCTGGCCCTCGGGAACGGAAATTGCCGAGCGCAACGACCAACCCGAGGCAAAAATCATCACTGGCAAAATCAGTATTAGTATCTTGCGACTCATACTTGCATTGCCGGCAGCATCAGATTTACGCAGGCCATTTAACCCAAGACAGGCCGCCAGTAGTGGAGCCAAAAAAAGTGATACCGGATTCACCAGATAGGTCAAAGCGAAACACATTCCCGCCGCCATCCAGTTGTAGAGATGGTTGTGCTTATGAGCTCGGATCAAATTATAAAGCGACAGAATGAGCAAAAAACCGAAAAGTGTCTCAGTGAGGACATAGGATCCGGTACTGACAAGATGAGGCGATATTGCAACAAGGATTGCAGGCAGCAATGGCCAATAGCCTGGCAGAAAGGATAGCCCTACCAGGTAGCATAAAAATACTGTACCAACACCCAGGATCAGCTGGCACAATAAGATGGTGTTATATGTGTCAACGTTAACGAGGTCAGTGGCCTCTATGATGATGGCCAGGAACAAGGGATAACCGGGTGCCCAGTAAGAGTCAGGTATGGGCTCTGCAGACATATCCTTGGAGAAAGTGTGATCCTCAATAAGATTATTTGCATAAACAAGGTTGTAGGCTGCGTCAGCCCTGATCGGTTCCAGGATGACTGTTTTAGCGTTATACGCACCCCTTAATGAGGCCGCGCTGACAACGATCAGCAACACTGCGAGCGCACGAATAACATGTTGGCGATTGGTCAATATCATTCCTGATGCCATTGATAGCCAGACGGCGGACACAGGAACATTACATCCAAATCGACAATGGAAAAACAAAAAATGACTGGAATAACATGAATTGAACGCCTACATACCAGACAGGGCAAATGGTCGCCCGCGAGTATCAGTTGTTGCGCCCTTTTATAATGAGGAATTGGTCATCGACCAATTCTTTGTTGCGGTACTCGGCGTTCTCGAAAACACAGGGTTGGAGTGGGAGATCGTCTGCGTCGACGACGGCAGCCGCGACCGCAGCCTGGAGCGCCTGCTGGCCGCGGCGAGGATCAACCCATCGGTAAAGGTGCTTGAGCTGTCGCGTAATTTCGGCAAGGAAGCGGCCCTGACCGCAGGCATGGAGGCATCTACGGGGGATGTTGTAATACTCATTGATGCGGACCTGCAGGACCCCCCGGCGCTGATCGGCCAGATGCTGGAAAAGTGGCGTGAGGGCTACGATGTTGTCTACGGCGTGCGGCAGTCCCGCGACAATGACAGCCCGGGCAAGCGCATCACCGCAGGCGTTTTTTACCGGGTATTCAACCGGCTCGCCCCGACACCCGTGCCTGCGAATGTCGGCGACTTCAGGCTGATGGACCGGCGGGTGGTGGACCGGGTTCGCGAGCTGCCCGAGCGAACACGTTTCATGAAGGGCCTGTTCGCCTGGGTCGGGTTCAAATCAACCGCGGTCACCTATGATCGACCCGGCCGGACAGCCGGGCAGTCCGCGTGGGGCTACTGGAAGCTGTGGAATTTTGCCCTCGATGGACTGACCTCGTTCTCAACCATGCCCCTGAGGGTCTGGACCTATGTCGGACTGACGGTGTCGCTCCTGTCCTTTCTCTACGCAAGTTTCCTCGTCTTTCGCACCCTGGTGGTGGGCGTGGACCTGCCGGGTTATGCCTCCCTGATGGTGGTAATCCTGTTTCTCGGGGGAATCCAGCTGATCAGCCTGGGCGTCATCGGGGAATACCTGGGCCGGGTATTCATCGAGGTAAAGCAACGGCCGGTATACCTGGTCGACAGGGTCTATCAGTTCAGCCCGGGTGAGGCAGGCACACCGGCGGACCAGAACGTGCGGTGACCATACAGGGCAAAACTCAAACTGCGGGGGAAATCCCGGGCCAATTGCTGCGGTTTCTGCTGGTGGGCGCAGCCGCCACTTGCGCCCACTATGTGGTCGCGCTGATTTCGGCGAGCGCCATCAACCTCTACGCCGCCAATCTGCTGGGCTATCTCATGGCGGTGGCTATCTCTTACTTCGGACACCAGAGGTTTTCCTTCCGTCTGGCAGCGGAGACAGTTTCCCACAGGGAACAACTGCCGCGGTTCGTGCTGGTCTCACTCAGCAGCCTGGCCCTTAGCTACCTTGTTCTGCTGTTGATGAGAGAAGCGTTCGGCGCTCCCGCCTGGTTGTCGCTGGCAGCTGCGGTGGGCCTGGTGCCCATGTATACTTTTCTTGCTAATAAACACTGCGTCTTTCGAGCTCGCACCCCCGCACCGGGCAACCCGGAAGGACGTGACTGATCCTCACACCGCCAACCTTCCCACCGCCTAATGGAGCGACCGTTTTGAAATTCCGCTTTCTTTTTTGCCCGACACGGCGCTCCGGCACTTTATGCGAAGTCGGGCGTGAGCTGAGCGGGGAAGTAGCGCGAATTTTCAGGTACTACCCAAGGGCCCCCCGGGGCCGGAGTCGTGCTCCCTGGCGAAGAGTGCGGCGTAGCGTTCCACCCATTCCAGCGCCGCCTCGTCGTAGCTCAGTCGCCGGCCTTCATTTTCAAGTAACTGCTGCCTGTACTTGCGAATCTCATTACACTGGGCTTCCATCCGCCCCTCGAAGGCGTCCGTTGCCTCGTCTTCGCGATCGTCCCCAAGACTCTGCGCCACCCTGCACCGCCGTTTGCACTTGCCCTTGTAAGTGCATTGATAGCAGCTACGACCGGGAAGGGCACCTACCCGAAGATAAAAATGTGAAGGATCGCACAAAAATAGACCATTCAGATGGACTTGCAGGGGTAATCCAGTGTGGGTGCGAACCCTGCCTGCCGCGAGGCTCCGGCTGCACAAGCCCTGTATCGCCGGAGCGATAATACCGTGTAATATCGCCACCCGCCCGCTAGCGGGCCATCAATTCTGTGACGAGATATACCCCGATGCTTGATGTACTTCTGATCTGCCTCGCTGTGCTGGCCTTCCTTGCCATCGTGCTGGAGGACGTGATTCACATCAACAAGGCCAAGTCCACCCTGTTCCTGGGCACGCTCTGCTGGATCCTGTTGTTTACCCTCGGCCGCGACCACCTGGCGATCGAGGCCGCGTTCTCGGAAAACATTCTCGACATAGCCTCGCTCTGGCTGTTCCTGTTTGCCGCCATGACCTTTGTGGCCTACCTGAACCAGCACGGCATGGTCGAGGCCCTGGTCTATCGCCTGATGCCCGCAAACATGCCCCAGAAAGCGCTGCTGCCCTTCGTGGCGCTGTTTGCCTTTGTCCTGTCCTCCTTCTGCGACAACATCACCACCACGTTGGTTACAGTGGCGCTGATCCAGTCCCTGCGCCTGCCTGCCCGCAGCAACATAAAACTGGCCGTCCTCGCGGTCTTCTCGATCAACTCCGGCGGCGCCGCCCTGATTACCGGAGACGTGACCACCCTGATGATCTTCACCTCGGGGAAGGTCGGCATCAGCGACCTGTTCGCCATCATTGTGCCGGGGCTCACGGGGTGTTTACTGCTGGCTATAATCCTCATGCCGGGCTTCGAAGGGCGCCTGACACTCGAGCGCAACATCTCCCGACCAAGCGGTTTCGATCTTTCCGTTGCCCTGATATTCCTTGCCACCATTCTCCTTACGCTGGCCATTAACCTGATAGTGCATGTCCCGCCCCTGCTGGTCTTCATGTTCGGCCTGTCGCTGGTGTTTCTGCTCTCCACGTTTCTCAGCCCCGAGGAGGCGGAACTGCCGATCATCGACTACATCAGGAAGATAGAATTCGACACCCTGCTGTTTTTTCTCGGCATCCTGCTGGTCGTCGGCATGCTGGAGGAAATCGGCGCACTGGATTCCATTACCGAGCTCTACGGCCAGTTTTCACCGGCTGTCGCCAATTTCCTGATCGGATGTGCTTCGGCAATGATCGATAACGTGCCCCTCACGGCTGCGGTGCTGAAATCAGACCTGCAGATGCCCTTGAAAGAGTGGCTCGGCTTTACTTATACAGTCGGCGTGGGGGGCTCACTGCTGGCCATCGGGTCGGCGGCGGGGGTACTGATGATGAGCAAGATCGAGGGGCTTGGCTTCACCAGCTACCTGCGCTACACCCCGCACCTGATGGTAGCGTATGCCGTGGGCTACAGCCTGATATTGCTGTTCTGAGGGTAGCCAGCCCGCCTCTAGCCATCGACTTCCGGCGCTGTAGGGTCGCTGCTTTCCTGCAGCAACAGCCCGGGAAAGACGTCGCTGCCCTCGATACCGATATTGAACAGGGCGTAGCCCGACAGCACGATCTGGGGTACCGCCATACCAATCACGGTGCCGGCCCGGCGGGCCAGGATCGGTGTTTCAATCTCCGTTCCCGGTGCGTGAATCGTACCCAGGTGGTCCCCGGCTTGCACCCGGGCGCCAATTTCAATGGCGGGAAAGAAAAAACCACCCCCACGCAGCGGTACACGCTCCCAGTAGGTGCGGCGAAAGATGCTGTTGAACGGTATCGTTTTCATCGGCATCTTCAGCATTCCCATCCAGGCCATCACGCTGCGCACACCATCGGCTCCGACCTGGGCCGCCTCGGGGTCAAAACGGTGTGGTCCGGCCGCCTCGTAGATAATGGCGTCAAGGCCGGCATCGCTGGCCTCCCGGCGCAAGCTGCCCTTGGGTCCGTCACCCAACACAACCACACCACTGCCAAAGTGGCGGGCCATGTCCAGGGCGCCGGGGCGGTCGAGAGAGACCCGGATCTGGGGTGTATTCAGGCGCGAGAAAGAGCCCGTGTGCAGATCGATCAGGGCCTGGCAGTGCCTGGTTACCAATTTGAAAACGCTGGCCGCCACGATGGAGGAAAGGCTGCCATCGCGGCGCCCGGGAAACAGCCGATTCAGATCCCGCCGGTCCGCCATGTAACGCTCTCCGCTGCGGATGCCGGCCAGGTTGATCATGGGCAGGATGACAACCGTTCCGCTGACATCAGCAGGATCGAGCGACGCGAAGACGCGGCGCGCGATTTCCACCCCGTTAATCTCGTCACCGTGAATACCCGCTGTCAGGCACAGGGATGCGCCCTGGGATGCCCCGCGCACCACCCAGACCGAGGAATTGACAAAGGATGAGTCGAAATCCTGGTCCTGCGTGAGCAAGAACGCGCTCTTCCTGCCGGGGGCGACAGTATGGTCAAGGATATCCAGTGGCCCCCAGGCAGGGGCAGCATCGACCGCGGTTGATCCAGTCCGGGGCCCCTCGTCACCGAAAGCCGTGAGCACACTGAACAACAGAATCGGCAACAGGGTGCATCTGCGCAGAAAGGCGTTCACCGCCCCCACACCGTGCGCGGGTGTCACCGGAGTGAGCTGCAGGCCGCGCCGGTCCGAGATCCGGCCCGGGCACATCGTGGAAGTCTGTGCTGGGTGAGCCATATCGTCCTCCGGGAAGTGCCCGGATTCTACAGCAGAGTCGTTGGCGGTTACAGACACCCCGGCCGGTACGCGGCCGGCATCGCGCTTATCAGGCGCCCGGTGTTTTTCCCCATGGACGAATCTGTATACAATGCCGGACCGATTGCAAGGAGGATACATTTTGGAGGCACTGCTGGAACGTTGCATGTATGCGTCACGCTGGCTGCTGGCGCCGATCTACCTTGGCCTGAGCCTGGCGATCGTGCTGCTGGGTATCAAGTTCTTCGAAGAGGTAATACATGTCTTCCCCTTGATTCTCGAGATGTCAGAGGCAGAGTTGGTGCTGGTCATCCTCAGCATGATCGACATGGCCCTGGTCGGCGGCCTGCTGGTCATGGTGATGTTTTCCGGTTACGAGAACTTTGTTTCGCGCCTCGATTCGGTCGATCCCAAAGATGGCCTGAACTGGCTGGGCAAAATGGATTCCGGCAGCCTCAAGAACAAGGTGGCGGTCTCCATTGTCGCGATCTCGTCTATCCACCTGCTACAGATTTTCATGAATGCCCAGAATGTGAATAACGACAAGATCATGTGGTATGTGATTCTTCACCTGACCTTCGTGCTCTCGGCTTTTTGCATGGGCTACCTTGACCAGGTGACCCGGAAAAAGTAGTCGCACTCCCGCCGCCATTTCAATAACAGCGCAGCAGGGTCAGCCGGGGAAGCCGCCTAGCTTTAAATCAGGCTGCCCCCATGGCATGCTGGATGGCGTCGAGACCTGCATAACCACGCTACGGTAAGGACCAAACCTATGGACATGATGACTGCTGTAAAGACAGTGCTTGGCAAGTACGCGACCTTTTCCGGCAGGGCCGCCCGCCCGGAGTACTGGTGGTGGGTGCTGGCTACAATCATCCTGTATGTGACTCTCGGGATAATCGACGGAGCCCTGGTGGCACCGATGATGGGCTACGAGTCATTCTCGCCTGAGTCCGCACAGCCACTGTCGGCGATTGCCTCCCTGGCGCTGCTGCTCCCCAATCTCGCGGTAGCCGCAAGGCGACTGCATGACACGGACCGCTCAGGATGGTGGCTCTTGCTCAGCCTTATCCCGATCATCGGCACCCTGGTGCTGATCTACTTCCTGGTTCAGCGCGGCACTGAAGGCAGCAACCGTTTCGGTTGAGGCGCCGTCAAAGCTCTTCGCCAGCGGCTCCGCGGGTAGGAGCGGGTGAGGGGCTCGCTCCCACGGCGGCATTACTCCCGGGGCTCGTTGCACGGCTCACCAGGCAGGTGGTGAACTGTACTTTCTCCATTCCATCCCCAGACGCGCGCAGGCGAACCGCAACTTTCACCCGCATGCCCGTACCGGCCCGGCGCAGGTTGACCAGCTTGATATCCGCCTCTGGCCCGAATTGCCCGCTGACCTGCTCTATGCAACTGGCCAGGTAGAACGCCTTGTCTTGCACGGACTGCGCGGCAGTAGTCGCGCTGCCAAGGCCAACCAACATTGCGCTTATCAACAGTAACCTCATGCCTGCCACCCTCGCAGCGCGCGGCACTGCCTGTCAATAAAATTTCCAGGCGCGGAAGCTGCTTTTTTTCCCTCAGGACCGGACCCTGCAAGCGCAAGCCGATGGGGCGCTTGAGCCAGCTACAGGTAATTGATACCGTACCCCACCATAACGATAGTCAGGTACGCCCGTGAAAGTGACAGCAATCCTTGTCGTTGCGCTCCTGTCGGGCCTGCGAATTGCACCCCGCGCGGCAGGGCTTGCCGCTTTCACGCTAGCCATGGGATCTCCATTTGCGACAAGCTGGGCGAGCGAGCCTGCAAGCCCCGTCGCGGAAACCGCCCGCCTCAATAGCTGGCTCGACGCCCGCTACGAGGAGGAACTCAGGCATTCGCCGATGCAATTGACCATCCTGGGCCGCAAGACCGGATACGCTGAGATCGACGATTTCAGCGAGGCCGGCGAGCTGGCCGAGTACCAGTAGCTGGAGCAGAACGTGGCCGAGCTGCGCCGGGAGTTTGATTACGACAATCTCACACCGGAGGGTCGAATCTCCTATGATTTCTGGGTGTACCGGCTGGATTCTCTCACGCGGGGCCTGCCGTTTCTGCGCCACGACTACCGTTTCACCGCAGAGTGGGGTGCCCACAGCGATTTGCCGGAGTTCATGATCAATCAGCATACCGTGGACACCGAGCAGGAGATGGCGGATTACATTGCCCGCGTGAGGGCGACGGGGCGAGCGCTGCGCCAGTCGCTGCTGCGCGCGCAACTGGCGGCGGTTGAAGGTATTCGCCCACCCCGTTTTGCCTACAACACTGTCATCGAGGTAGCCGGCAAGGTCATTACCGGCGCGCCTTTCGGTACGGATTCGGGCGTCGATTCCCCCTTGTGGGCCGACGCCAACAGCAAAATTGAAAGCCTGGTGGCGCGCGGGATGATAACGACAGAGACAGCCCAGACCCTGCGCGAGGAAACGAAGGCGGCGCTCACTGATTCATTGCTGCCGGCCTATCGGGAGCTTATCGCGTGGCTGCAGAAAGACCTGCCAAGCACAGGTATTACGCCAAAGGGCGTGTCCTCCCTGCCGGCCGGGATCGCCTACTACGATGCCTGCCTGGCCTATTACACCACCACCGATCTATCCGCCGCGGAAATACACGCGCTGGGGCTGGGCTCTTTACGCCGAGCTCCTGGCCAGGGAAATGGGCGCATTCACCGATCCCTACAGCGACTTTGGCCGCCTCGCAAGCGAGTTATTTCGCGCGGTGCGGCTGGTAGTGGATACCGGGCTTCACGCCCTGGGCTGGACCGAGCAGGAAGCCGTGGATTATATGCTGGCCAATACGGCAATGCCTGAGGTCTACATTCGCGCGGAGGTACGACGCTACCTGGTCATGCCCGGGCAGGCCACATCCTATATGATCGGCATGCTCAAACTGCTGGCCTTGCGGGAGCAGGCGGAGACTGCGCTCGGGGAAAGCTTCGACATTCGCGGTTTTCACGATGCGGTACTCGGAGGGGGCAATCTTCCCCTGTCCATCCTCGAACGCCGCGTCAACGACTGGGTTGTCAGTTCCTCACACCCAAACCCGCAACAGGCTTCGCCGGCCCATGACTGAGCCCCGCAACCATTGAAATGGCACCGATACAGCCGGTAATACAACAGGTACA
>CAWBXR010000004.1:0-418681 GCA_963792815.1 uncultured Gammaproteobacteria bacterium | reverse complement strand
ACCTGATCTATACTGCCTGCCACTCTCGTTGACTGAGGAATCACCATGGGCAAATCACACGTTAATGACCCCGAACTGGCTCGTTTGCTGGAGATCGAAAAGCAGATCGTCAAGGGTGGCAAAGGCTTGAGAATCCTCTCGGCTATTTCATGGCCGCCAACAGCCATCGATGGATTCCTCGAGAGTTGGCGGGCCGGCAATCCGAAAATCCCCCAGGTTGCACTTACGCCACCGGAGGGTATGCACGATGTCATCGAGTGCATGGAAGACGTGATGGGCAAACTCTCGCGAGAGCATCCACTGGGCGATGTGCTGTGGAAAACGGCATGGAGTTATGCGACAGGTGCCCGGATGCTGCAGTCGATTGGTACCCAGGCTTTCACCGACCACTCGATAGAGCTGTACGGTCGACCCGATACCAGGAGAAAGCGGCAGGGCTGGAGCGACCTGGACGCCGCGGAGTTCATGCTGGCGAAGAGCGGTGAGCTGATGTCTTCATGCGTGATTCCCGAGGCAGAGGCAACTATTCCGGCCGAGGAGCTCGCCAGCCGGCTTTCCGCCAGGATCGACCCGATATTCACGGAAGACCGGATCACTGTAGAGGTTGATCCCTCTTTGGCGTCAAAGGCGGCTGCCGGCACCAGGCGAGTGCGGCTGCGCGGAGGGGCCATGTTCTCCGAGCTCGATGAGGGCCAGCTGTTCGAACACGAGGTGATGATTCACTCAGCGACCAAGTTGAACGGTATCCATCAACCCCACCTGGATGTTCTTGAGCTGGGTGCGCCGCGCACAACCCGCACCCAGGAAGGCCTGGCAACAATGGCTGAGTTGATGACCGGCTCCATGGACCTCAACCGACTGCGCCGAATCGCACTCAGGGTTCGCGCCGTGTCTATGGCGCTTTCCGGGGCGGATTTCATCCAGGTGTTCAGGATGTTTCTCGACGAAGGCCAGAGTGAAGAAGAAAGTGCACAGTCGGCGGCGCGTGTGTTCCGTGGTGGAGACCCCAGGGGCGGCATCGCCTTTACCAAGGACAGCACTTATATTACTGGCCTCATTGAAGTCAGCACCTTCCTGCGCATGGCAGTGCGGGACGGCCGCCCCGAGTTGATTCCACTCCTGTTTGCAGGGCGTGTGACGCTGGGCGACGTGGTGGTGCTTGCGCCGCTTATGGAGGAGGGAATTGTAGTGGGGCCCAGATACATCCCGTCCTGGGCCGCGGACCTTCGTCGGCTCACCGCCACACTGACATACTGGGCTTTCACCAGCTTTGTAAAGCTGGAACAGCTGACACTGGACATGGCGATTGATATCGACGAAAACCCCATAGAGAATTCGCCGTCGGCGGAAATGTTCGTGTGAGCTGCGTCCATGTTGCCAAAGCCATTACATTGAGCCCGTGATCGATGCGTAAGTCCGCCGCGGATACCCCTCTGTCGGTACTGACAAGTTCACTTGGTTTTTCTCGGAAAGTGGGAATCACATGCTAAAAAAGAGTCTGGTTCTAGTTGTACTATAATGTCGTGAATAACGCAGAGGACAGTACTTATGAACCAACCCATACCCCAGCGAGCCTTGTTTCACCATATGAAGGATGGCACCCAGGAGGACTGGGACCTCATCGCGGGAGAGGTCAGGGAAATGGCCAAGGGGCTGCCTGACCGTATCCTGCAACATCTGAGGCTGCTGGACGGTGATTATGGTGGCTTCCCTGTTGATCGGCTCACGCACTGCCTGCAGACCGGAATGCTGGCGCACCAGGATGGTAAGGACGAGGAATACGTGGTTTGTGCCCTGTTGCACGATATCGGCGATACCCTGGGCACGTATAACCATGCTGACGTTGCCGCCGTGCTGTTGGAACCCTTCGTCAGCGAGGAAAACCACTGGATGGTCAAGCATCACGGTATTTTTCAGGGCTACTATTTCTTTCACTACCTGGGCATGGACAGAAACCAGCACGAGCAGTTCAAGGATCACCCCTGCTATGAGCACACGAAGGAGTTCATCGAGAAGTACGATGCGCCAGCCTTTGATCCCGATTTGGAAACGTACCCGCTCGAATTCTTCGAGCCAATGGTCAGGCGCGTGTTCGCCAAACCTGGGAAGACTTTGTATTCTGGTCTTCAGGAGGCTTGAGTAGCTGTCCCTGGCGGGGAAAACAACTGCATTTCCGTCGCCGCGTTGCACCGATTTGATCCAATTTATATCAAAATTTACACTGGCAATTGCCCCGTCTGTTCACGTGAAACCACTCGGGGTACTGACAGGTTAACTTGTCAGTACCATTTCGACGACCTAACTTGGCAAAACCGCCAACTGTGTTATTTTCCTGCGTGAGCACCGGTAGAGTGCCCGCAATAAATATAGCAATGGATACCAGCTCTATGGCTAGAGAATATCCGCTTATTCGTTCGTCGCTATTAACAGAATTCCCCGCGCTGGTCATGCAGCTTGGTGGTCCGCTTGACGACATTCTCGAAGAAGTCGGCCTCAGCCTCGAACAGATAGATCAACCCACCCTACTGATTCCTTTTGAACAACAGATACACCTGCTACAGGTGGCTGCTCGAGACTGCCACTGCGAGCAGTTCGCCCTCGAACTGGCCAAACGCCAGAATATCGCGATATTTGGCGCGTTGAGCATCCTTGTCATGAACTGCAACTCGGTCCTTCATGGCCTCCAGATGTTTGGGCGCTATCTGCATTACAGCGTGCAGGGGGTCAGGCTGGATGTCCGTGAAGAAAGTGATCTCGGCTATCTAATCGTAGATACGCCATTCGAGATCGCTGCGGCCAGCGATCAGTTCTGGGATCACGCTATTGCTTTGACCTGCATTGTGATGCGGATTCTTTGCGGCCAGAGCTGGTCTCCCCGCTCCACCTATCTACGCCGCCCGCTGCCAGCAGATGCCGGCGGCTACAGCCGCTACTTTAGATCACCGGTAGGCTTCGACAGCAAGTTCACCGGAATGGTTTTCCAACGAGACATACTGCAGCAGCCCATCAGCACCTCAATTAATTCAGTCCCGCACCAGCTGCAACAATACCTGCGCAAGAGTTTTGAGGGAGACTTTCTCGAGCAGGTCAGGCAAGTCATCAATAGCCTGCTGCCAACCCAGAACTGTACTACCAGAACCGTCGCCGATTGCCTGGGTTACAGTCCCAGGAGCCTGCAACGCAAACTGGCGGCAGAACAAACGAGCTTCCAGGCACAGGTCGACCAGTTGCGTTCCGAAATGGCCATCAGTTACTTACAGCAACCCAGAGTCAGCCTCACGGATATCTCGAGCTTGCTGGGCTTCTCCGAATTGAGCGTGTTCTCGCGCCGCTTCAAGAGCTGGTTTGGCGTGACTCCCTCCCAGTGGCGGACACGCCGTTTCGGCTAGACCCCCAAGTTCACAGGGCACACGAGACCTAACCGAAACCTTACACCGGGCTTGGCGGGTTAAGTCAATTTTTGGCGCGAATTGTCAAATTAATCTCTTCTGCCGCCCCTAAACTGTTCGTGTGACTGGCCGCATGGCCGCAATCAACTGACACACGGCAAGAAGGGAGATGATGAAGATGGCAACGACAGCGAACAAAGTGCGTACTGCGAAAAACACCAAAACCCGGGTCAAGGCTGGCGCCACTGCACCGCGCAAAAACCTTGCCCGTGGCCGCAAAAAGCCGGCCACCAAAACGGTTGCCGGTAAGCCGCGCACTGTGAGCAAGACCAACAAACCTCGCGAAGGGTTGAGAGGACCAGACCCGCAGTTAATGGAGAAGCAATCGGGAATCTGGGACACCCTTATGGATCGCTATTTCCGTCTGGAAATCGACGGCTGGGAGCGCCTGCCCAAGGAACCTGTTCTGTTGATTGGCGTCCACTCCGGTGGCCCACTGACCATGGACGCCTGGACAGTCATTATGGCCTGGTGGCGCCAGTTCGGGGAAACCCGCTCCCTGCACGGAACCGCCCACGACACGCTAATGAACGCCCCTGTACTGGGGGGGTATTTCCGACGCCTGGGAACACTATCTCCCTCTCGCGAGAATATCCAGGCGGCCTTCGACCAGGGAGACGATGTTATCCTGTGGCCGGGCGGAGAGGTGGACTGCTATCGCACCTGGGCCAATAGAGACAAGGCAGTGTTGGGTGGGCGTAAGGGTTTTATCCGTATGGCCATGCGTGCCGGCGTGCCAATCGTGCCGGTTGCCACCGTGGGCGGTCATGACACCTTGTTTGTGCTTTCCGAGGGCCGTGGGCTCGCCAAACTATTGAAACTGAAAGAGCGTATGCGTAGCGACGTAGCCCCTATTACGCTAAGTTGGCCGTTTGGCCTGGGCCTGCACATCACGCCGTTCCAGCATATACCGTTACCGGCGAAGATCCGCACTGAGATCCTGGATCCGATCTATCTCGACAGTGACCCAGCCCGCCTGGATGACCAGGAATACGTGGATGCCATGTATGCTGAAATCGAAGACACAATACAGGCAGCTATGAACAAATTAGCCAAGCGCCGGAAGTTTCCGATTTTTGGCTAAGTAACACATAGCACCCACCTGACCTTGCCCCTTTACTGAGGGGCATCTACTGTTCATGGCGAGAGGAGCTGACAGCAACACTACAGGAGACACTGACGAATTGACTTATTTTGGTGCTGGTAAGTTAACTTGTTTTTACTCAAAAAGTAGGAATTTCGAGGGGTATATCCCTACAAACAACTCTCAAAGTGGAGGCGTATTGCACATTTCTGGTCGGCCGAGACCCAGGTGTGTAGCGCCAGCCCAGGACCTTGAGTTAACTTGTCAGGACCCGAGATTCCTCATCACGGCGAGACAAGTGGACTGTCTGCTGAACTCAATTTTCCCTGCCCGAAGGCTCGGCATAGCTGTCATTCAAGGCCTGAACAAAACCATCGGCGTCGGAGAGGACCTGGTTGAGTTTGCGCCGGCGCCACCCATTCCAGCCCCGGGGGGCAGTGGTGGCCAGTGAATCCCACCAGGCTCGCAAATTCCATTTGAACGCACGCAGTAGGGGTTCGCGATCCTGCCCCAGCGTTTCGTCCCGTTCCATGCGGCGTAATATACTGTGTCCCGCCCAAGAGCGGAGTTTGATGTGAATGAGCCAGGCTATCAGGCAGACTACCGCCGCGACGGCAATCTGCACGGGGATGGGAAGAGCGACGAAAGGGTCGAGGTAGAACCCATCCCAGTGTCCCCCACTGATGCTCCACCACAGAAAAAGGCCGATGATGAGCAAAAACACCGGCACGCTCAGCCACAGAGTGCGACGCCGCCAGTCCTGTCGGGCCTGAGCCAGGCGCGGTACCAGATCGTCACGGATATGACGGGCGGTCTCGTCCAGTAAACCCACAACCCGGTAAGAGCGCTCGACTTCCACTTGCTGGATGCGGGCCTCTATGTCAGCCAGATCCTCGTCGCGTTTGCGTTCCAGGCGACTGCGAACCTGTTCGTCATGGATGTCAGATGCGGACTGCCGGGCGTAGATTCGATAGAAGCGCCCGGCGGTCAGTCCTTGCTGTGCTAACGCCCGTTGCCAGGCTGCAACCACCTCTTCCGGATTGTCTTCCCGGGCCGTGGTGTCGATTTGGTTGAGTATGTAGAGGAACTTGGTAGCATCCGAACGATGGACAGTGTCACCCACCAGGTGTCGGAGAGTGTCGGCCATGGCCCGGGGTTCCGGATGACGAGCGTCAAAAAACACCAGTACCAGATCGGAAAGGTTGATGATGTGATCGGTGATCAGCAGCGTCGAGGTGCGCTGCTCGTCGGCATCAAAGCCCGGCGAGTCAATCACAATCTTGCCCAGGAGTGACTCCGCCTGCACGGTCTTGAGTTGAAGGTAGGAGTCCACCCGCCTACCTTCGCCTTCGGCCACCTGTTCGATAGCGTCGCTGATCTGATAAAAAGGGAAGCGGGGGTCACTGTCCAGGGCCAGACCGGGCAGGGAGGTGCTGACGGTTCCGGTGCCGTAACAGATGATGGTGAACTTGTCGTCGACGGCCTGATTGCCGGTGCGCTGCAGATCCTCGCCTACATACTGGTTGATGAAGGTGGATTTACCGGCGGAGTAGGTGCCCAGCACCGAGATCACAGGCCACCAGGACACATGGGCAGTGAAGGTGTCTTCGTTATCCATCAGGCCCAGGCTGCGGGCGACCTTATCCAGTTTCTGAAAACTCTTGACGCAGCTGGCCAGAGTGGGGTTCTCCTGCTTGAGGTGAGCCTTAAGCCGGTTGATACGCTTATGAGTTGTGTTTTGTGCCACGAGAGTGCTCCATGCTTAAGCTGAGTTAACTATAGAACCCATTTCCAATTGTGGCGATATTCTACAGGGCACTCCATCCCAGCCACTCCTGTGCTTGCGAATTAGTAATTGCTCAACAGAAATGGATGATTAGCCGTTCAGAGTTTTGCCAAGTTAACTTTTCCGGATCACAGAAACTCTGAGTCGACGTGCAAGCAACAGCCCTACTCCATTTATTGAACGCACTTGTTCTGAGCTTCCTATAATGTTCCGCCCTGACCAGATGCCTGCCAGGATTGAATAGATTACTGACAGCAGCGTTGGCCGCCGCATCGAACCCAATTGGGGTATAGCATCCGTTGATGGTCGGACACTCCGGCTCTAGTATTTTCTCAGGATACCTGTAAACCACCTGCCTGCATCATGTTATGCGACAAGGAGAGTGTCATGGGAGCTACACAAACCGAGCAGCTGCGCATGGTCGCTGAGGGGCTGATACTGACCGATGCCCAAAAGCACATCCTAGCTCACAGACTGACCCGTAAACTGGCTGCCCGCCAGCAGGTTAGTATCACCGTCTCCGAAATGCTCGAGTTGATCGACACCGCCATGTGCGATTTACAGCCCGCCACCGAAGTGCTGGTGATCTCTGAGGATTCTTACCGGGACAATCGCGTCGTCAAAGTCGCCTGAAAGCGCGCCGCCATGCCACCAGACGCTGATATTGAAAGGGGGATTGAGCACTGACAAGTTAACCTGGTGTTGCTCGAAAAGTGGGAATCACATGCTGAAAAACCCTGGGAATGTGGCTCAACGTGAGGCCGGATGACCGGTTTTCGGTCTGAAAAGTTGAACTTGTGTAGCCCCAGCCCAGGACTCTGAGTTAACTTGTCAGCACCGTTTCAGCTGCCGGTAGCGGCTTGAAGTGCGAATTCGCCAGGGCCAGGTCCCGATAACCTGTTGAAACCAGTGGATTTTTCTGCCGGTCATACCCCGCTCGCAACCGCTATGGACTGAATAAGAAACCTAGACTACGCTTTTCAGCCCGGAGCCAATTCTCCGAGGTAATGTCTGATCGCAATGCCAGGAGGCATCCATGTTCAAAAACTTAGAAATAATCAACTGGCCACGCTGCCTGGTTTCTACACTGCTAATGTCGGTGCTGGCGATTCCAGCGCTCGCCAAAACCGACAAGCCGAACATCCTCGTCATCTGGGGAGACGATATCGGCTGGTACAATATCAGCGCGTATAACCTCGGCATCATGGGCTACAAGACCCCCAATATCGATCGCATAGCAAAAGAGGGCGCACTTTTTACCGACTGGTATGGCCAGCAGAGCTGTACCGCGGGCCGGGCCGCATTCCTCACCGGCCAGTCGCCCATTCGTACCGGGCTGCTTAAGGTGGGCCTGCCCGGTGCCAAGGAGGGTCTCACCGCGGCCGATCCCACGGTCGCGGGCCTGCTGAAGGCGCAGGGCTACATGACCGCCCAGTACGGCAAGAACCACCTGGGTGACCTCGACGAGCACCTCCCCACCAACCACGGATTCGACGAGTTCATGGGCAACCTCTATCACCTCAACGCGGAAGAGGAGCCCGAGAATGCCGATTACCCCAAGAACCCGGAATTCAAGAAGAAATTCGGCCCACGGGGAGTCATCAAGTCCACTGCAGACGGCAAGGTCGAGGATACAGGGCCGCTGACCAAGAAGCGCATGGAAACCGTGGATGAAGAGGTCACCGCCGGTGCTCTCTCGTTCATGGACCGCGCCCATGCCGCTGGCAAGCCATTCTTCCTCTGGTGGAACTCCACCCGGATGCACGTGTTCACTCACCTCAAGCCCGCGTCGGAAGGCGTTACCGGTCTGGGGATTTATGCCGACGGTATGGTCGAGCACGACGGCATGGTCGGAGAATTGCTGGATAAGCTCGATCAGCTTGGCATCGCCGACAACACGATCGTGATGTATTCGACCGATAACGGTGCCGAGATCATGCTGTGGCCAGACGGTGGCATGACACCCTTCCGCGGTGAGAAAAACACCCAGTGGGAGGGTGGCTATCGCGTGCCGACGGCCATCCGCTGGCCCGGCGTCATAAAGCCCGGCACGGTGGTCAACGAGGTGGGTGCCCACGAGGACATGCTGCCAACCTTTCTGGCGGCAGCCGGCGAACCGAAGATCAAGGACAGTCTGCTCGGCGGCGGTGTCAAAGCGCTCGGTCGCAGTTACAAGGTACACCTCGATGGTTACAACCTGATGCCTGCCCTGAAAGGTGAGTCGGAATGGCCGCGCAAGGAGTTTCTCTACTGGACAGACGGTGGCAGCCTGGCCGCCCTGCGTTACGGCCAGTGGAAGGTCCACTTCCTGGAGCAGCGCGCCCACGGCTTCGATGTCTGGGGCGAACCCTTTGTCGAACTGCGCCTGCCGAAGCTCTACACCCTGCGCGGCGACCCCTTCGAGCGAGCCAGCCACGACAGCATCCTTTACGATTACTGGCGTTTCGAGCGGGCCTTTGCCCTGGTGCCGGCACAGGCCTTCGTTGCCAAGTGGCTGGCCAGCTTTAAGGAGTTCCCGCCGCGTATGAAGCCGGCCAGCTTCAGCCTCGACCAGGTGATGGATCAACTCACCTCGCCGCCCAGCAACTGACGGTGATAGGCCTATAAACCGGCCGTACCTGAGAATGACCTCCCGGGGGCACAACCCCGGGAGGGCTATCGGCGGTAATGACAAGTCAAATCAAGGTGATGGGTGGGCACTAACTCAAGTCGGGTTTGACCGACCAGGAGTGCATCATCAGGCCCCACTTTGGGGTTATTTCAACAGCATTTTCTATTTCTCATTCCCACTTTTCGAGCCAAAACAAGTTAACTTGTCAGCACCCTAAATACGGCTTAGTAGCTCCAACTTTTTGGCATTGAACTCTTCTTCAGTGATCGCGCCTGCATCACGGATTTTCGACAACTTCTCAATCAACGCGATGATGTATTCAGCTGAGCCATCGTCCATTCCACCCGTGGACACTGCATTCGAGCTTTGAACGGGCTGCTCAATTGGTGGCGGAGGAGATGCAAAATTCGTTTGTGGCGCGGGAACCAGTCCGGGCCCCGAAATCAACGGCAAACTTGATACCGCAATTGTTCCGTACTGACTGGTAAAGGTTAGAGAGGTATCACCGCCCTGCTGCTGGCTGACACCGCCGATATTGTTATCCAGAGTGTCATAAACGGTCACAGAGCCGTTATGTTCGATAGCCAAACGACCGGGGAAAATCGCGTAGCGAATATTATTTTGCGAGCCGCTACTAAACGGTCGCCCAAGATTGACTGGCCACCATTGATTGCTACCCGGCGAACCCGCCGGCGGTGGCGGGGGGAACATTTGGTTATTGGCTAAAGCATTGGACAGTTCGCTGCAGAGATTGTCTACGGTCATTTTCAAACCATGATTGAACATATCCCCCACCATGGTCATGCCGCCGCGCATCCATTGCCCTGAGCCACCCAACTCCTGGCAGTTAAACTGAGCCATCGTGCCACCGCCGTTGTTTACGGCGACTAACATATGGATAACTGCGTTCTGACTCAGGTGATACCGAGCAGCGATATCCATAACGATATTTTGGCCGGTTTGGGTGAGTTGTTGCATTTCAACCTCCTGAAAATTTGAAAATCAAAATTAGCTCGATTCGATAAGCGCTATGATTGAAAAGGACTAAGTGGGAAGTCTGGAACATATTGTCGTTTGTCGCTGAAAATTCGAATGACTTTCAGAGCACCAGATTGAGCGACTGTCTTAGGCCGCGCACTTCAAGGAATCAGGATACTACGCTGATTGGCAGAACTTTTCTCGTATTAGTTTCCGGCCAGCGATTACCTCCTGATAACTTTTTTTATAAACAACCACTTAAGGGTTACTGACAAGTTAACTCAAGGTGATGGGTGGGCACTAACTCAAGTCGGGTTTGACCGACCAGGAATGCATCATCAGACCCCACTTTGGGGTTGTTTCAACAGCATTTTCTACTTCTCATTCCCACTTTTCGAGCCAAAACAAGTTAACTTGTCAGTACCAACCTAAGCCATGAATTCGCCATGGGCAGATAAAACCAGGTGCGCGGCCAGGACGATCGGTATTGAATCCGTTGCGTAGTCGCAACGGGATGAGCGTGCGAGAATAATTACCTCACCATATCGGGAGGCCCGTCATGAACAAGAAAATCAAATACAGCTCTGCGCAACATATCGGGCTCGGCCGGGTAACCGCGACCGCACTTGCACCTGACAGCAGCTGGCTGGCGGTAGCCGTCATGCGCCTTGATCAGGACGGGGCGGACTATGCCAGCGACCTGTGGAAAGTGGCATTCGATGGCTCCGAGCCGGTTCAGTTGACCCGCGGGGACAGCAGTGATGCGGCGCCCTGCTTTCGTCACGATGGTGCCCTGGGATTTTTGTCCAATCGCAAACCTACGGATATAAAGACGGACGAGGGTGCCGACAAACGCAATCAGATATGGATTCTGCCCGCCACCGGTGGCGAGCCCCTTCAGCTAAGCGATGAGCCCCTCGGGATATCGGACTTCCGCTTCGCCCGCCGTGGCGACCGGCTGGTGTATACCGCTTCGGTGCTGCCCGACGTTGCCCACGACAAACAACGGGAGACTGCTGCGCAGCGGGCAAAGACAGGGCCCAATGCGCGTCACTTCACCCGACAGCCGGTTCGCCACTGGGACCATTGGCTACATGAAAACCACGATATGGCGAACACCCATCTGATCGCCTGCCGCAGCGACGGCAACCAGCGCACTGACCTGACGTCGACCGCGCGCCGGGAACTTGCCATCGAGCCCGAGTTCGACCTGTCCGACGATGGTCGTCAGGTGGCGATTACCTGGTCGACCCCGGGCCAGGATCGCGAGCAGGATACGGCGCTGCGGGTATTCGATCTGGACGCGGGCACCGACCGCATGTTCGGGGCCGAGGCCTGCTGCAATATTGAGTCCCCGCTGTTCGCACCGGACGGCAGGACCCTGGCTGCCGTCCAGGCCTTTCGCTCCGCCGCCAGCGCACCCTGCCCGCGCCTGGTGTTGTTCAATGTGAGGACCGGCAAGGGGCGGAGTCTGGCGTCAGACTGGGACCGCTGGCCGCAACCGCAGCAGTGGTGCACGGACGGTTCGGCTCTGCTGGTGACCGCCGACGACGCTGGAACAACACCCCTGTTTCGGGTGGATGCCAAAAGCGGCAAGGTGGCCCGCATGACTAGTGCCGGGAGCGGTGGCCACCACAGTGCCTGCCTGGCCCTGCCGGATGGCGGCGCCGTGGGCATCCGCTCCACCCTGCTGCAGGCGCCAGAACCATTCCTGGTCAAGGCCAGCGGGCGCTCCGCTCCGCGCCGACTGGCCAGGCTTTCCGGTTTCGACAGCGCCGACTGGATTGAGACCGAAAGCATCCAGACCCGGTCTACCGATGGCAAATTCGTGCAAAGCTGGTTGTTGAAGCCCCGGGGAGCGAAGGGCAGGCTGCCCACGCTGATGTGGATACACGGCGGTCCGATGGGCATGAGTGGCGACAACTGGCACTGGCGCTGGAATCCGCTCCCCTACCTTGCCCAGGGCTATGCCATCGTACAACCCAACCCCAGGGGTTCCACCGGCTTCGGGCAGGAATTCATCCAGGGAATCTGGGGGAATACCTGGGGCGGCCAGTGCTATGAGGATCTGATGGCCGTAGCCGACGCGGTTTCCGCTCGCAAGGATATCGACGGTAACAGGATGATGGCCATGGGGGGATCCTTCGGCGGCTACATGAGCAACTGGATCGGCACCCAGACGGATCGCTTCCGCTGCATCATCACCCACGCCAGCATCGTGAACATGGCAACCTTTACCGGGGTGACCGACCACCCCGCCTGGTGGTACCTGGAGATGGGCGGCCAGAACCCCTACCAGAACCCGGACAGCTTCGATCGCTATGCGCCGTGGAAGTACCTGGCCAACTGGAAGACACCCACGCTGATCATTCACGGCGAAAAGGATTATCGCTGTCCGGTGAGCGAGGCTCTGGCCTTGTTCGAGGGCTTGCAATACCACGGTGTAGAGTCGGAACTGCTGTTGTTTCCCGAGGAATGCCACTTTATCCAAAAACCCCCGAATATCCTCGCCTGGTACGATACGATATCGGCATTCCTGGGTCGTTATATGCAGTAGGTCGGTGGCGCCAGGGAGTCGGCTGCCGCTGCCGTTCAAGTCCTTCTGAGCCCACCATCTTATAGTTTTTCTATAGAATACACCTTCCGACCTTTATAGGGATGTGGGGTAAGGCCCACAATCCGGAGTCGGGAGGTCAAGGCGGTGTCAGCGGGTATCGCAGTAGACGGATGGCCGCAGACGCACCCTGGTCTCCGATTCCAACCGCGAAAAGGTGCCGAAGTGGTATTTCTTTCGCTCGTTCTTCGCGGCGGCCATCAGGGCAAGGAATGCTCGTTCGCCAAGCACCTCACTCTGGTAGAGCTCATTGATACATGCTGGATATTCGAGATCGCTCATAATGGTATTGGCAAGTTAATGTCTCTCGACCGCAGAATGGTTTGGCCCCTCTAAATCGGACCACCTCGTTAAGCGCACAGTCTCTGTGATCACGATAATGTTTAGCTCTGACCAGATGCCTCCCAAAATTGAATGAACTAATGAAGACCGCATGAGCACCCGAAAATCGCTGCGCCTGTGGAACTGATTTGAACTTACGCATTCCTCGCTCTCTCAACCGGGTAAAGTCCAGGCATCATGACCAGTCTCTCGCAGAATGACAGAACTCTGCTATCCTGCCGCCATAACTATTCGAGTATGGAGGAAAATGACGATGCAAAGCGGACACATGGAAGAATTTGACGCGGTTGTTGTCGGTGCCGGCTTCACCGGTCTCTATCAGTTATATAAATTTCGCGAACTGGGGCTCAAGGTCAAGGTTCTCGAAGCAGGTACCGGCGTAGGCGGCACCTGGTACTGGAATCGTTATCCGGGTGCGAGAACAGACTCCGAGTCCAAGGTTTACCAGTACTGGTTTTCGCAAGAGCTGCTGGACGAGTGGGACTGGAGCGAGCGGTTCCCGGCACAGGAAGAGACGGAGCGCTACCTGAATTTTGTTGCCGATAAATTTGACCTGAAAAAGGACATCACATTCAATTCGCGTGTCACCGCCGCCACCTACAATGAAGGCAGCAAACGCTGGACCATCACTACAGAGAACGGCGCTAACTATAGCTGCCAGTTCTTTGTAATGGGCGCAGGTGGTCTCTCTGTACCCAATACGCCAAACATTCCAGGTATCGACAAGTTCAAGGGAACAAAGGTGCACACCAGCCGCTGGCCGCAGGAAGGTATTGATCTGGCAGGTAAGCGCGTAGGCATTATCGGCACCGGTGCGACCGGCATTCAGGTGATCCAGACGATCGCCGATCAAGTCGGCAGTCTGAAGGTATTTCAACGCACGCCCAATTGGGCCATACCGATGAACAACCCCAAATACGACGATACCGCCCGCAGCAAGCTGCGCAGCGAATATCCCGAAACGCGCGAGCAGGTCAACAAGACCTTCGGGGGGCACTCCTGGGGTTCTGACGAAACGCCCTTTTTCGAAGTTGATGAACAGGAACGTGAAGCCCGCCTGAAAGAGTTGTGGGAAGACGGCTCATTAAAGTTCTGGGTAGGCTCCTGGGCCGACCTATTCATGGTTGAGGACGTGAGTAAGGTGTTCTCTAAATTTGCCGCCGAGCATATTCGTGCCAGGGTAAATGACCCGGTATTGGCGGAGAAACTGATACCCACCGATCATCAGTTCGGCACTCGGCGCGTACCACTGGAGACTCACTATTTCGAGGCCTACAATCGCGACAACGTGCATCTGGTCGACCTCAACGAAGACCCCATTGATAGCGTGGATGCTTCCGGCATTACCACCCGTTCGGGGCATCACGACCTGGATATCCTGATATTCGCCACCGGATTCGACGCCGGCACCGGCGCCCTGACCTCTATCGACATGCGTGGTCGCCAGAAACGCTCACTACGGGACGAATGGGAACAAAATGGCATCAATACCTACCTGGGGCTACAGGTAAATGGCTATCCCAATATGTTCATGGTCATGGGGCCAATGTCTCCGGCCGCCGCATTTTGTAATGTTCCCACCTGCATACAACAGCAAGTCGACTGGATTACCGCCTGTGTGGACTTCGTCCGTAAGAAAGGAGTAGAGGCGATAGAACCGACAGCAGAAGCGGAAGCCGCCTGGGGTCAGCATCACGATGAGACGGCAGCTCAAGCCCTGGTGACAAAAACCGACTCCTGGTATACCGGCGCCAATATCGAAGGGAAGCCGAGGCGCTTACTGGCCTATATCGGCGGCGTGCCTGAGTACCAGCAATACTGCGACAAAGAGAGGGACAGTGGCTTCGAGCACTGTGTTTTCTACTAGAGGTTCTCCAGCTCGCTAAGGCAGGGAGAACGCACCCATCCTGAGATTCCGATAGTGTTCAGCCCTGACCAGGTGCCTGCCCAGATTGCAAAATTGCCAACCGCAGTGTGAGCTCCCAGGAAAGGAATGATATCTGACGGGAATCGGCGGCGTCTGTGAGCATTCATGAGCCGGTTCTAGCCATATCATCGAGCTAATTTGGCGATACCCATCTTTTCGATGATACTGCGGTGAACCATTTGTCAGGAGCTGGAAATGACCAAAAGGCAATACAATGCCCGCAGTAGTGCTGACGACGTCGTCGAGGGGCATGATCTCAGCGGTAAAAGCATCATTGTCACCGGTGCCAATACCGGTATTGGTTACCAAACTGCCCGCGCCCTGGCCAGTATCGGTGGCGTTGTTACCCTGGCCTGCCGCAATACCGAGGCTGCAGAACAAGCTTGCCAGAAAATTCGCCAGCAACACCCTGAAGCGAAAGTTACTGCTATGAAGCTTGACCTGAGCGATCTCAATAGCGTCCGTGAGTTTGCAAAAGAATATTGCCACGATACGCTCTCGCTATTGATCAACAATGCCGGGTCTTCCGCACCCAGCCTGATGACCACCGCTCAGGGTTTCGAGCGAACAGTTGGTGTTTGTCATATCGGACATTTTCTGCTGACCGAGCTACTGATGCCGAAGCTGTTGGCCGCACAGTCAGCAAGAGTCGTTATGGTATCCAGCGAGTCGCATCGCTACCCGGCGCGGCTGGATTTCAAGAACCTCGGTAAAGCACAGGGGCCTTACATGTCGATGCGCGCTTATGGGCAGGCTAAACTCTGTAACGTGCTCATGGCCGATGAATTGCAGCGTCGCTACGGCAGCCAGGGTTTGACCGCCTGTTCGGTTCATCCTGGCGCATTGGTCACTACCGACTTTGGCCGCGAGTCCATGCTATTTCGAATAGCCTTCTGGCTCGCCAGTCCTTTCACCAAGAGCCCCAACCAGGGTGCAGCTACCACTGTTTATTGCGCCCTGCATGAGCCGGCAAGTGAGATCGCCGGCGGTTACTTCTCCCACTGCCAGCAAGCCAAGCAAACAGCCGAGGCAAAAGACCCGCAGGTAGCAGCAAGACTCTGGTCGCTCAGCGAGCAGTGGGTAGCCGAGTATCTGTAAAACAAGAGGGGACGGACAAGAGGGAAGTCTTATGAGAATGATAGTAGTTTCTTTGGGCGTTTTGATTTGTGTTACAGCCTGTGGCGACGACCATCCCAAAATCACCGGCTGCGAACCAGTCGGTGACATCCGCCCCGTTTGCGAAATGCAATCCCCCGAAGATATCGCCGCACTGGAAGATGGGCGGCACCTGCTTCTCGCGCACTTTGGCGGAATGACAGAAGCCACCGGTAGCCTTGGCCTGTTTGATACCGAAAGCGAAAGGTTGACCAGGTTGTTTCCGCTGGCCTCAGCTATTCCGAGATCAGCAGAAGCGGCCTGGGGTGAAAGCAATTGCCAGCCCCCCCCGCAGGATAACTTCAGCCCTCATGGCACGCACCTGGGGCAGTTATCAAACGGCCGCTGGCGCTATCTGGTGGTAAATCATGGCCGCGAGGCAGTGGAGATGTTTGAGGTATTAGGTCATGGTGCCGACACCACCTTGGCCTGGCGCGGCTGTGTGCCAGCAGCGGATGAAACATTTATGAACGATGTGGTGGGCCTGTCCAACGGCGACTTGATCTTTACCCGCATGTTCCACGAGGGTGGCTTGATCGAGAACTTACAAAGCCTTGTTGGTTTCAACACCGGTGATCTTTGGCGGTGGAACAAAGACACCGGATTGAGAATATTACCCGGCACCGAAGCCCGCCAGCCAAACGGCATCGAGATTTCTGCAGACGAGCGTTATGTATTCGCGAATATGTATATCAATCAGGAAGTGTGGAAGATTGATGCGCAAACCGGCGAGACCGTAGCCACAGCCTTGATTGCCAATGCGGACAACAGCGCCTGGGGTTCTGATGGTCGCCTCTGGGTAGTCACGCACAGCGGTAGTCTTATGGAGACGATCGGTTGTTTCGAAAGTCAGGTCACGCCCTGCAGTGCCCAGTTCACCATTGTGGCACTGGATCCCAATACCATGGCCACTGAAAACATATTTACACACCGCGGGGCACCCATGGGTGCTGCTACGGTAGCAGTACCACAGAACGGGCGTGTCTATATGGGCTCCTTTGTCGGTGACAGATTGATATCGGCACCTGACTTTACGAGTGCATTCTAGCGATTCGGCGCGGCCTCACCTGAGCGCTTGAGAGGGTATCGACACGTTGGACGGCAAGGCCTGGGCAGTAGCTGAGGTAGAGCTCGAGAATCAACTTTTGGGCACTTTACGCAGGTAATAATCGAAAGGCTCACCGGAGACGAAGCGGTTATTGATCCACAGGATTAACATACCCTCGACATAGCGTGCCTGCTTAACGGGCCCGAGGTCGATGGGCTCCAGGCCCATCCCTGTCACGAGTTTTGCGACAACGTGTTTCGCTTCGCCACTGTTACCGACCAACGGGATAGAGACAGGGCCACCGGACGATGTGGGATCGATCATTGTTCTCCAGTTCAGTGTATTGAAAGCTTTCACAACATAGGCATCCGGCTGCAAAGTCTGGATCAGCTCGGCATTTGAGCTGTCCGTCGAAAGCTCAAACATACCATCGCTGACCTGGCGCAGCGGATTAGTTGGATCAATGATAATTTTACCCGCAAGGCTGCCAAGCCCGCGGACGATTTTCTCGACCATCAGTCCGGGCACTGCCAGTACTATGATATTAGCCTGGGCGACTGCTTCAGCTGCCAACATCACGCTGGCGCCATTGCCAGTACGATCGACTAGCTTTGCGGCGTCGGGTCGCTCGGGCTCTCGGGAGCCGTAGATAACCAGGTGCCCCTGGGCCGCAAATTTAGGTCCAAGCGCCTGAGCGACTTGCCCTGTACCAATGACAGCTATAGTTTCAGCAAAAACAGACGGCACAATTAAAGTTGCCAACAAAATGAAGCTGGCAACCAGGGGACGAGATTTTCGTAATATCATTACCGGCGCCTCCGATTTAAAAGTCGCATTCGTGCAATGTAAGGTTTTATTGTAGACGATGGTCGTTTTGAAACCATCAGCCACTCGTCAGTCCGGACGAACCCGTCGCCAGGCCACCAACCACGTGACCTCGCAGCCCATAGAATGTTGTCGAGTCTTCAGGTCCAACGGTTAGAGCCGGAGCCGGGGGGGCCATTTAACTGAACACGTCAGCTCCGAAGCTCACTGAGCTGTCGTCACGTACTTCAACAGTTGCACAATTTGCCCAGGCTCGGTCGCCCAAGCCATCGCTGACGCATCCACTTCCTTCAACGGGTGGATGATGTCTTCGTCATGCAGGGTAATGTATGGCTTGTCCAGGGCTGCACAGACTCCTGCGTCGAACGCTGCGTTCCACTGTTTGTATTTGTTTCCGAATCGCACCACGGCGATATCACAATTTTTGATCAGAGTTTTGGTGCGTACTGTATTTACCTTAGATGACTTATGATCACGCCAGAAATTACGTTCTTCTTCTCCCAGAAAATCTCCTGCACTATCGCTAGCATCATGATCCGTGACCGCCGAAGTGAATACGACAGGCAACTCGCTAGCCTGGCAGCCAGCAATGATCTGCTGACGCCAATCCGTGTGTATTTCTCCCGACAGATAAACCGTCCACTTCATTATCATCCTTCCTGATCCTTATCTCTCAGAAATGTAATAGCAAATTATAACGTATGTGCGAGTAGCGAATTACTAGTACTCCGAAAGCTTCAAAAGCACAGCGCTTGCCACCTCAACCGGGAAGAGCTGGTACGACTGGTTAACGGGCCTCTGAAAATATCACGAGACTACGCCGACGCCGCCGACGGGACCTACGCCAGTTCGGCCATTAAAAGCTCCTGCGGTTAATCCGTGGCGGTGGAATAATCAATGGCAAAGTGTGATCCAGTCATCGCAATAGCGCTCTCACCACATCAATTTCTAATTTTTTACTTGTCAAAGCACTGCTTCCCAAATAAATAATTCACTTGAATGTCGCGATAATACGATACATAGGCATCATTGTTTACTATGAGAAATCATTAGGGGGCACCATGAAGACTTTGTCCGGACCATCGGAACCAGCACTGAAAGAAGGAATAAGACTACAGATCAATGCGCAGGTTGAGGAATTTCTAAGTCGCGGCGGCACTATCGAAGTAGTTACCGACAACGCCAGGTCTGCAATGGCGATGGCGGGAAGTGTCGGGGATGACCAGGAGGAATTTACGCCTTTCCCAGACTGATCGAACCGCAGAATGCGCTGGTAACTATTCTTGATACTGACGCGTTAAACCTATTTTTACTCGGAAAGGGGATCACACGCAGGATATCCTTACAAATAGATCTCAAAATGCAGTCAGTTTACGCATTTCTGGTCGGTCAAGCCCCAAGTGTGCGTCGCCAGCCAATGGCCGCTCTGCTCACAGTGATACCGCGCTCAGCTAGCATATCTTCAGTATCGCGGTGACTGAAATTGAACCGAGAGTAGAGCCGGACAGTATGGGAAATGATATCTAGCGGGAATCGATGACGTTTATATGTATTCATTCCCGACAATGCGGGGCAGACCCTCTGCCGATTCTAACAATATCCGCACGTTAACTTGTCAGTAACCACTTGTCAGTTCCAGAGCAGAAGATCGCGAGCCTTTTGACGCCAGGCGGCTGGTTTTGTGAAGAGATGTTTTACAAAAGATCCAATTATCTTACCTGTACTTGAGAAAGCGCGGGGTTAACCCGCCCAATCATGTGAGGAATAGGGAGATGGCAAAATCAATGAAAGTCCTGCTTTGCTAAATGTGCATACCTCAGAGTATTCGCGTTGAGTAAAGCTGCTGGCTCGGTACTGACAAGTTAATTTACTTTAGCCAATAAAGTGTATATTCAGAGCTATAAAATCTGACGAATTGATTTGAAACTGTGAGCAGCTGACTGACTTACGGAAGGTAGGGCTTGGCCTGTATAGCGCCAGCCCACCTACTACTTAAGTTGAATAGTCAGTACCGGAAAAACGATGACTATTCTCAGAGGCAATCGTCACCAACGTAAATTTTTCCCTTGGATGTCCCCTCGAACACTGAAAGTGTTGTCTCATCGGATGGGCCGGTAAAAACGCCTGACACAGTTGTCTTCAGCCAGCCACAAGCACCGGCGAATGCGCCCGTTCCACCCGTGATTGTCTGGTGCACAGTTGCTTCAAAATGTGTCGGAAAAGCGCACACTCTACTATCTTTTTCTGGATCTAATGCAAGGACGATAAGGTCACCGTTTTGTCTGGTAGTGACTCCGTAGGAAAATATGTAAGGAAATCTTAAACCCTGCGCACCATTACAATTAACCGGTCCGTCTGAACTTTCGCCCAACAAGCTGTTTGTGATGCCCGTAGTTGCCAGATCGGTGAGTTTTGTCCCGTCTTTTTTGGTTGGTATGGAAGTAGAGTGTAATACGTTTCCCAGCGGCTGACCGGTGGTCGGATGGAGACCGAGGTTAATGCTTGAACCGCTAACAAAATTACGTACCCCCTGCGCACTTATAGGCATTGCCACAGTTGCTAGAACGCAAGCGATTCCTACTGCCCTTGTAATCAATTTCGTTTTCATAATTCTCTCCATTGAATGATTTGATAAACGGAAACCTGCAGATTTTTGAATCGCTGCGCATCGACAGATCACTTATAAAAAATAGATTGGAAAACCAGGTACCGGAAATAACGATTTCTAATTAACCTTACTTATTATATGCGTATGTCTTATATGGCTATTTTATGGCCTTTGACTGACCGGGAGCGATCAATGGGTACTGGCAAGTTAACTTACCGTCGCCAATAACGTGTAACTTCAGAGATAAATAATCTTACGAATAGCGTTCAAATTGCGAGCAGCTGACTGAGTTCCGGAAAGTTGGGCCTGGCCTGTGTAGCGCCAGCCCAGCTACTTAAGTTAACTTGTCACTACCCTCAGAAGGATCTACAGTGGGCCGGGAGCCTTATCAAAGTCGATCTTCGAACAGGAATTCGTTGCGCTATCGATCAAATATTTGAACGCGCTTGCCGGTGTCTTGCCGCAACTCGAACAAGCTGAACTCAAACTGCGGTTCCATTTCATGATCGGCTCCATTCTGCATCTGCTTAAACAGAATGTGCCGCCGGTCATAGAGTCCTCTCCGAGTTCTTTTGAAGACAGACTGGAGCGGCTGATAAAATATTCTATCGCCGGACTGGAACAGGGCGGCGCAGGTGAACAAAATGTTTAAGCAGTTTTTACTACCCATTGGGCTGGTTATCGGCGGAATTGGGCTAGCGGCAGCCATTATCGCCACCGGCCCCGAGCTCAACCACCTGCCACCCCCGCCCAATGAACCGCTGGTGCGAACATGGGAAGCGCAGGCAAAAACGGTGCGCATGTCATCCTTTACCCATGGCTCGGTGGTGCCGCGCACAGAAAGCGATTTGGTTCCGGAGGTGTCAGGCCGCGTCATCAACATAAGCGACGCACTGACCTCAGGTGGCTTTTTTTCCAAAGGTGACATGCTACTGGAGATCGACCCACTGGACTACGAGGTCGCCCTGGAGCAGGCCAGGGCCGCGGTCGCCTCAACGGAAAGCGAATTCGCCAATGCACGCAAGGCTCACGAACGCCAGCTGGACCTGGCCAGCAAACAATCCACCAGCGAATCCCTACGCGATGACGCCTTGAACCGTATGCAATTTGCACAGGCATCTGTACGCGAGGCCAGAGCCAGGGTATCCAGGGCGGAGCGAGACCTCGAAAGAACCCGGCTGGTTGCGCCTTTCGATGGCAGAGTGAGATCTGAGCGGGTCGATGTCGGGCAGTTTGTCACCCGAGGTGCACCCATCGCCAGCCTGTATTCAACAGACTTTGCCGAGGTGCGACTACCGCTGAATGATGAAGAGCTGGCTTTTCTGGACCTGCCACTTGGCGGGGTAAGTAACCCCACAGCGAAACGACCTACCGCGATTTTACGCGCCAGATTTGGCGGTAGAGAGCACGAGTGGACCAGCACGATCGTCCGTACCGAGGGCGAACTCGATCCCCAGACCAGAATGATCAACGTCATCGCGCAGGTTGAGGCCCCCTATGAAACGACAGGTGACCGCCCGCCTCTGGCAATCGGTCTATTCGTGGAAGCGGAAATTATTGGTCGTACCCGGGATAAGGTCTTTGTCCTGCCCCGCTCCGCGCTACAGGCCAATAGGCAACTCTACATTGTCGACCAGGACAACAAACTACGGTTTCGAGACGTCGATATCCTCAGAGCGGTAGGAGAAGAGCTGTATATAGTAGGCGGTCTCGAGCCGGGTGAAGCGGTTTCTCTTTCCACAATAAGCAACGCCATTGAGGGCATGGCGGTGCGTCCCATGGAAAGCACTGATGTAGCAATGCCATGAAAACCATCATTGCCTGGTTTGCAAACAATCATGTAGCAGCCAATCTACTAATGGGTCTCATCATTCTCGCGGGTATCGTCAGCCTGCCGCGGATGCCCATGAAGGCCTTTCCCGATATCGACATTCCCATGATCAGCGTCTCGGTGGCCTACCTGGGCGCGGCGCCCGAGGAAGTCGAGGAAGGTGTCTGTGTCAGGATCGAAGAAGAACTGGAGGGGATAGAAGGGGTCAAGCAAATTCGTTCCACTGCAAACGAAGGAATCTGCAGTGTACAAGTGGAATTGTTTGAGGACGCCGATGAGCCCAAGGCCCTGGATGATGTAAAGAACCGGGTTGATTCTATCGACACTTTTCCCGAGGAAACCGAGAAACCCATTATTAATCTTGTGGAGAGATCAAGGAACGTATTGGACATAGCCATCACCGGCCCGCAGGACGAACGAGCATTAAAGGAGCTGGCCCAACAGGTTCGCGATGACATAGTGGCATTACCCGAGGTAACTCAGGCCTCGGTATCGAATACACGGCCTTATGAAATGTCCATTGAGGTTTCAGAGGCATCTCTGCGGCGTAACAGATTGAGCTTCGACCAGGTAGCGACAGCCGTACGCAACGGCTCTCTCGATTTACCTGGAGGGTCTATCAAGACAGAGGCAGGAGAGATCCTGCTGCGCACCAAAGGTCAAGCCTATACCGGATGGGATTTCGAAAACCTCGTGGTTACCACGCGCGCCGACGGCACGCGTCTCTATCTGAACGATGTCGCAACAGTAAATGACGGCTTTGCCGATACCGACCAATTCCTGCGCTTCAACGGAAAGCCGGGAGCACTCGTGAAGGTAGCCCGGCTTGGCAAGCAGGACATTCAGGAAATTTCAAATGCGGTGAAAGCATACATTCGCGATGAAGCTCCCCGGCTGCCAGCGGGTGTTACGCTAACCGTCTGGAATGACGACTCGATCAGCCTCAACGACCGGCTGGATACTCTATTGAACAGCGCGCGTCAGGGGTTTGTAATCGTACTGGTATTGCTCGCGTTATTTCTGCGACCGCGTCTCGCCTTCTGGGTGAGCGCGGGTGTACCAGTGGCATTTCTGGGCGCTATTTTTCTGACCAATGCTCTGGGCTTGTCCATCAACGCCATTTCACTATTCGGTTTCATTCTGGTGCTCGGCATCCTCGTGGACGATGCAATTGTGGTCGGGGAAAGCGTGCACTCCCGCCAGACAGAGGGCGGCGAAAATCTGGGACAGTTGGCCGGAGCGATTGAAGGTGCGCAGCGGGTGACGACACCTGTTGTTTTTGGTGTGCTCACCACTGTGGCAGCGTTTATGCCATTGTTATTCGGTGTGGGCACGATGGGGCAGGTATTTTCCGTAATGGCCACAACGGTAATTTGCTGTCTGACTTTTTCCCTGATCGAATCGCAGCTGGTGCTACCGGCTCACCTGGGCAACATCAACGTGAAAACGGCCTCTGCCGAAGTGGGGCTGATGCTGATGCCCATAATGGGCATTGTATTGCTGGGTATTGCCTGGAGCATTCGATCTTATATCGCGCTGGTAATAGCCGTGATTGCGGTACTGCTGGCACTTTACACCGCCGGGCTTTTTGAACCCTTCGCCAGGCGTATCATGCGAATGCAACAACGCTTCGCGGACGCACTTCAATTCTTTATCCACAATCAATTCAAGACGGCAGCACACGCCGCTATGAATGCAAGGTACGTCACGGCGGCGCTAGCGCTGGTAGCGCTGATATCGGCTTTTGCAATTCTTGCCAGCGGCCGACTGCCTTTCTCCTTTTTTCCGCCACTGGCCTCAGACCAGGTAATCGCCAAGTTGACGATGCCCCTGGGCACCAGCGTCGACGACACCAACCGGGCCATACAGGCACTGGAGGCATCGGCGAACCGGGTAAAAACTGAGCTGAACAAGCAGTATGCCAGCCTGCCGCCGGTTACCCACATTATGGCTGCCGTTGGGGAACAACCCAGTGCTAGCGGCGGTAGCGGGCCACCCAGCGCTAATATCGGTGTTGCCAGTGGTGTCGCAAATGGCCATATCGGTGAAGTCACCATGCAGCTATCTCCGAGCGAGACGCGCTCTATTTCCACCCGCGAAATCGCGCGAATCTGGCGAGCTGAAAACGGCCCCATCGCCGATGCGATCGAATTGAAATTCGATGCAAATCTGTTCACGTCTGGAAACGATATCGACATACAGCTTGAGGGTAATAATGTCGATGAACTGAGAGTCATAGCCCAGCAACTGCGTTACAAGCTGGCCGAGTACCCGGGCGTCACCAATATCACCGATACTTTTAGAGACGGAAAACAGGAACTCAAGCTGGAAATTCTGCCCGCGGGGGAAGCCCTTGGCCTTAACCTGGGAAGTCTCGCCCGGCAAGTGCGGCAGGCTTTCTACGGTGAAGAAGCACAACGCATCCAACGTGGCCGGGATGACATCAAGGTGATGGTGCGATACACCGATGATGAACGTCGATCACTCGCAGCACTCGACGACATGCGGGTTCGCACCGCAGCTGGCTCCGAGGTGCCTTTCAGCAGCGTGGCAACGGCCTCCCTCGGACGAGGTTTTTCTACTATTCGCCGCACGGACAACCGGCGCGTCGTAAATGTAATTGCCGACGTGGACCTGACGCAAATCACGGCGAACGCCGTGCTGGCAGACCTGCGCTCCGGCCCAATACAGGCGCTGATGGCACCCTATCCCCGGGTTTCCTATTCGCTTGAAGGCCAACAGGCGGACCAAAGTGAAGCGGTGGCGACACTGCTACCTATATTTGTTATCGCGATGTTTGTCATTTACACGCTGCTGGCCGTGCCCTTGCGATCCTACACTCAACCGCTGATCATAATGAGTGTTATACCCTTCGCGATGGTAGGAGCGGTATGGGGCCACCTGATCATGAAAAACTTCGGTTATGTATCCGGCCTGGCAATGATGTCGGTAATGGGCTTTGTCGCAGCCTCAGGCGTTGTGGTCAACTCCAGCCTGGTATTGGTAGACAGTATCAATTTCCGTCGTGCCTCCGGCGATTCCATTGCCGAAGCGGTGCTTAATGCAGCTGTGTCGCGTTGTCGCCCTATTCTACTGACCTCCCTGACAACTTTTTTCGGGCTGGCACCGCTGATGCTTAACAAAGGCGTGCAAGCTCAATTCCTGGTACCGATGGCAGTGTCGCTGGCGTTTGGTGTGCTCTTCGCTACAGTGGTAACCCTGATGGTGGTGCCCTCGGGTTACCTGATACTGCACGACCTCGGAAAGCTGTTCAGAAGATCAGCGGCGTCAACCGTTCATACAAAGCATCCCTGAACAGGTACTGAGAAGTTAAATTTCGCCCAAAAGTGTAGCTTCAGAGCTATATAACCAGACAAATAGCGTTCAAAGTGCGAGCAGCTGACTGGGTTCCGGATAGTTGAGCTTTGCCGGTGTAGCGCCAGCTCACCTACTTAAGTTACATTGTCAGTACCTCTCAGAGTAATGAAAACCTGTTAAAAGTCTCCACACAAGCAAACTATATATCACTACTTATCCGGGTAACCCGATGGCTGAAGCTGACAACGCAAAAACCAACCTAACGGTCAAGCAACGTTTCCTGAACGAACTGCGCGAATACGTGATCATCAGCATCTACCTGTGGATCTGTTTAAGCGCGATACTCTGGTATAAAGCGTCAGTATTACAAGCGGAGCAGGTAGCGTTTTTGCCGCTCGGGATCGCCGTAGTGAAGGCGCTCATTTGTGCGAAATTCATACTTCTAGGCAAGGCTGCCAAGGTAGGAACGCGCCTGGCTTCAGGGACAGTTGTGCACACGATCATCTGGAAGTCCCTGGCATTCTTTGTATTGCTCATTGTCTTCACCATCATCGAGGAATTGATCCTCGGTGTATTCCATGGCGAAACCGCTGCCAAGGCCCTGGATCACTTTCTCTCCCGCTCATGGCTGCAGACGCTGGCGCCCGCTGTTCTGATACTGCTCGTATTGATTCCGATGATTTCATTTGAAGAAATCGATCGTGCCATGGGTGAAGGCAAGCTGCGGCAGACCCTGTTCGGGCGCACCAGAGGGGGCTCTATCCAGGAATGAATACGGGCACAGCTGGGCCGTCCACTACCTCTGTCTCTGCCAAGTTATATTATGGCGTGGGTGCTGTAGCCTATGGCATCAAGGAAAACGGTTTTGCCTATCTCCTGCTGATATATTACAGCCAGGTACTGGGTCTGCCACAGCACCTGGTGGGAACTGGAATTTTCATTGCGTTGCTATTCGACGCGGTCACCGATCCAATAGTCGGTGCCGCTTCGGACAATCTCCACAGCCGCTGGGGCCGTCGTCACCCTTTAATGTATGCCTCTGCGCTACCCGCGGCGGTCGGTTACTTCTTTCTATGGTCTCCTCCTGTCGGATTGTCAGAGAACGCCCTGTTTTTTTATTTCGTTACCCTGGCGGTATTTGTCCGCGTCAGCATTACGTTTTATGAAATACCCAGTTCCGCGCTAGTCGCTGAACTGACCGATGAATACCACCAAAGGACGGCGTTTCTCAGCCTGCGCTACTTTTTTGGCTGGTGCGGCGGGCTATCTATCTCGGTACTGACTTTCTCGGTTCTACTTGTCCCCACTGATGAGTATCCCGTGGGCGTACTCAACCCCGCGGGCTACCAGGATTATGGCGTAATCGCCTCGGTGCTGATGCTGGGCGCTATACTCCTGTCTTCCCTGGGCACCCACAGATACATACCGCAGTTGAAGAAGCCGCAGCAGACCGGGTACCTTCCTTTGAAGACGCTGGCCAGGCAAACACTCGAAACAATTAGCGAAAGTTCTTTCCGGGCACTGTTTATTTCTGCCATGTTCGGCGCGCTTGCCTCGGGCCTCTCTACTTCCATGTCCATCTATATCAATACTTTTTATTGGGAACTGGACAATAAGCAGATTGCAATGATCACTTCCACACTGTTTGGCTCCGCAATTGTCGCAGTCCTTCTCGCGCCCAGAGTCAGCCGCAAATTGGGGAAGAAACACGCCGCCATAGCGGTCGGGATAGGGTCTGCAGTACTGGCACCGCTTCCCTTTGTCTTGCGGATGCTGGACCTGTTTCCCGCGAATGGAAGCAGCGAGCTGTTGTATTGCCTGATCGCTTACCAGCTGGTGGAGTTGAGCCTGATAATCACTACAGCCATACTGGTGGACAGCATGATCGCTGACGTGGTCGAACAGAGCCAAATGATCACCGGGCGGCGCTCTGAAGGTGTTTTCTTCGCCGCCCGCAATTTTGTCCGCAAGAGTGTATCCGGAATAGGCGTGTTATTGGCAACCACACTGCTGACCCTGATCGATTTTCCCACGGATGCCCGGCCTGGGGTAGTTGAGTCCGAGGTGGTGGACAAGCTTGGCTACTTCTACGCGCCGGCCATTTTCGTGCTGTATATGCATCGCCATCTTGGTTATTTTTGCCTATCGGATAAGTCAGGAAATACACGAAGAGAACGTACGGTCACTGGCCGGCAGTGAGTCGCTCAGTACGGCCCCAGCTGATCCGCACGCCTGAGAATTTCGGACACAAGCCGCCCTTCTACTTCACCGCCTCGATACCCGGTGGCTCCCAGCTGCCGTTCAGCACCGATTCCTTCGGCCAGTACAGACGCAGCACGAGGTGTATGGGCCCATTGGGGGCGGGCAACCAGTTGGCCTTCTGTATTGGATCGGTTGGTTCATCCTGCTGGATGAACAGGGTCAATGACCCGTCGGCATTTTTCTTGAGCTCGGGCATCATCGGTGAATTGATCAGGTAGCGGTTGATAGGATTCTCAATGAGCAGCTGGGTAGTACCGTCGTACATGGTGACAGACCAGAACGCATTGACCGGCAGCAATTCTCCGGCCGGAAAAGTCATCGTATAATTTGACTTGGCTCCATCGAGTTTGACGCCTTCTTTATCCACACGGGTCAAGGCATAGGAAGCCTCGGCTGAATCGTTGCCGAGGATTCCAGCCAGGGCCACAGCGGAGCGCCGTGTTGATCGCGTATTCGTTCATAATGCCGTAGAGCATGACCACTGGCAGGCCATACAGAGTGGCTTCCTCCGAAATGGCACTGATTTCATCTAACGGCCTAAATTTTGAAGTCGCCAGCGTTCCAGGTTCCAGGGACAGTTGACTGTTTCCAGCGAATACCGGGATCTGGTACTGCCAGGTCAACTTTTGAGCACCTGCTCGCGAGGTTCGGAACGTTGCGGCAGCTCCAGTTCGAAGCAGTGGAAATGGCGGAGTGCCTCTGTTTTGTAGTCGTACACCGTGACGAAGCCGGTTTCATCGCAGCCGCTGGCGAATGACTTTTGGGCCGAGCCCTTTCCGGTCCAGTACCCCAGGGCTGCGCCCGCGACCAGGGTGATCGATGTCATCAGCACATAGAGTTTCACGGTTTCCTCCGGTTGTCGGCCCCCTGACGTTTGCGGCGACAGCGTTCCGAGCAATAAATTACCTCTTCCCACTGCCGCTTCCATTTCCGGCGCCAGTTGAAATCCAGCCCGCAAACCGGGCATTTTTTGTGGCGAAGCCTGTCAGAGTTCATTTAGTCAGTTACGGCAAGTGACGGTGTTCAGTTCACTGATATCACGCTATCCAAACACCATGACAAGGCACGCATTAACAGATTTTTCAGCTTTGAGCCGGCGGTCGGTCGAGGGACCGTGTCCTTTTTTTGCGGAAGGCAAATCGTGCCCGTCTTTCACCACTTCGTGCCCAAGGTTTTCCTTACCTGCGCAATACTGCAAGCCACCGACCCAGGTTGAGCAGGCTTGCCAGGGAAGCGGCGACATACGTCAAGGCGGCGGCTTTCAGGATCCGGTTTGCGTGGGGTAAGTCACCTTCGTGCAGGTATTGCCCTGATTGCAGCATGGGCATGGCCTTGTTGAAGCTGGCATCGAACTCCACCGGCAGCGTTATAAGGTGGACCATTGTGCCTAGCAGCATGGACCCAATAGCGATCGCCAGGAATACGAAGGTCATACCGGGCGCCCGTGTGATCAGCATAACCACCGGTGCAGCGATCATGAAAAGGCTACCGAATTTTTGTGCCCGAGCAGCTAGTCGCGCCAGTCGCGCCCGATTGATAAAGAGCGTCTCATTGCGGGCATCCTGTATGGCGTGTCCTACCTCATGCGCGGCCACCGTAATTGCGGTGAGTGAACAGCCATCATAATTTCCTTCCGTCAGCCTCACGGCCTTTGCTTGCGGGTCGTAATGATCGCCAGCAGGCGTTTTTTCAACCGCCACCTCGTGCAGTTCAAAACGGTCCAGCAGGTGTCGCGCTAGCTGCGCACCGGTGCCTTGCGCGCGATAACGATCAGCTGGCTCGCTGTATTTTTTAAGTACTCGCTTCACCCAGAGTCCGGGTAACGCGACAGCCGCCAGCAGAAGTAGTATGAGTAAGATAGCTATCACAGGATTCAGAGGACTATGGACTCTCTCATTGATTGACGGCCGACTTGAGCCAAAGCCAGGTCACCATCAGATTATAATTGGCATGGTCGCCAGTGCTCGCGGCCCCCACACCGGGGAGCGGCAGATATGCAGAGGTTTCACGCTCCAGGGACAATGACCACTTCAAAGACATGTATGACACCCTTGGAAGCCCCTGTCATAATCGTTTCCTCGCACTCACGTGACGGGATTACGCTCGCACCACTTGGTACGCAGTTGCAGATTCATCGGATCCTTAACAGGCGTCACCCAACGAGCAACGGTCATCGAAAGTTTTCAACCAGGCGGGAAATAATGGCGAGGCCCGACACGCACATGCCGTGATACTGACAAGTTACCCCATTGTCCATCAGAAAGTGGACTTTCACAGCTATATTGTCTTACGAATAGCGTTCAAAGTGGCGCCTGCTGACTGACTTTGAGACAGTTGCGCTTGGACTGTGTAGCGTCAGCCCACCACCTGAAGTTAACTTATCAGTACCTTTAGCAGTTCTTACACTCAGAGAGGAACAAATGGGCCAGAAAATCGAAGTTGAAATCCCAGGGCGGTATCACACGTTTCTGGACAAGCACTTTCTAGCGATGCTGACTACGCTTCGCGCCGACGGGATGCTGTCCACCAACCCGATTGGCTATGTCTGGGACGGTCGTCATATCCGTGTTTCCACGCTCAAATCGAGAATGAAGTTCAAAAACATCGTTCGGGATGACCGTGTATGTTTCTGCGTACAGTCACCCACCAATCCCATGGACTATCTCGAAGTTCGAGGCCATGCCACGGTCGAAGACGACCTCGACCTCAGTTTTTTTCGTGAACAGTTCATGCGCGGCATGGGCGGTGAAGAACCCCCTGAGGACCTCGACCCGCCCGATGCCGAACGCGTCATCATCACGATTCATCCACAACAGGTCTCAGCGCCGAAGATATATGGAGACCGGTTCGATGATCTGTCTGAGCGGGAAAAAACCTGACCGCACCCAGGTCTACTGCCCGCCATAGACAGTGCAGCTTGCCAGAGGCCTGAATGGCCCGGCGTCCCGGCGGTGGCTGAGATTTGAGCGATAGTAGAGCCAGGCGGAGTATCTGATGATGTCGGGAGGGAACAGGTGGCACTAAGACATATCCATGGACCGATTCCGGCACTTTCGGCGTGTTAACTTGGGATACGATTTGCCCTATACGTCCCTACGCCGTTCACGGCCAACGGGTCTATACATAAGCAATAATTAGAGCGAACAGGAAGGAATGGCTATGACTATGAGCAGAAAGCTCGGAGCAGAATTTATAGGAACCTTCTGGTTGGTTCTGGGTGGTTGCGGCGCCGCTGTGCTGGCGGCTGCCTTCCCGGAATTGGGTATTGGCTTCGTAGGGGTCGCTCTGGCGTTCGGCCTGACCGTGTTGACCATGGCGTTTGCGATCGGGCATATATCCGGATGCCACCTCAACCCGGCTGTTTCGGTTGGCCTGATGATCGGGGGGCGATTTCCCGCAAGTGAATTGTTGCCGTATATGGCAGCCCAGGTACTGGGCGGTATAGCTGGCGGCGCAGTGTTATATGTGATCGCCTCGGGCACTCTCGGCCCTGATCCCGGATTTGAAACAGCCGGCTTTGCGTCCAACGGATTCGGCGAGCACTCCCCTGGAGGCTACAACTTCACATCGGCCCTGGTGTGCGAGATCGTCATGACATTCATGTTCCTGATTATCATCCTTGGCGCCACCGACAAACGAGCGCCCACTGGTCTCGCTCCGGTGGCAATCGGTCTGGGCCTCACGCTGATTCACCTGATCAGCATTCCGGTAACCAACACATCAGTCAATCCGGCGCGTAGCACCGGTGTGGCGGTGATTGAAGGCGGCTGGGCCATATCCCAGCTCTGGCTATTCTGGCTTGCGCCGATCGTGGGTGCCGCATCGGCCGGACTGGTCTACAACTGGCTGGGGCGAGAGGACTGATCCTGCTTCATCTACCTAAGTCGCAGGGATGCCAGACCACTCATCACTCGCTCTCTCACCCTGGTTGCCTCGTATGATTGCTCGGCATGATTATTGGCCCACTGGTCGATAACGCGGATCGATTCAGGGATCGCTTCCCGATGCACCATAATCTGATGGCCTGTGCATTGCGAATTGGTAATTGATCCGAATTTCAAGGGACAGTTTACTGAATTGACTCAACCAGGATAGGAATTGGGTAAACTGTCCCTTTAATTCAGCTTTGCCAGGGGCAGGTTTTTTCTTGAATTCTGAATTAAGGTGCCTGACCACTTGATTCCACAAGCCTAACGACTAAAGTACAGCTTTACCCCTGACGAACGCCGGGGTATTTGGGAGCGTGGGATATGCCAGGTCTAGGCTCAATGGAACATTCAATCGGATTCTACCAGGCAATCCTCGACTCACTGAGCGAGCATATCGTGGCCATAGATGCCCGCGGCAAGATCAACTATGTCAATGCCGCCTGGATCGAGTTCGCAACCGACAATCACTGCTCGTACACGGAAAACTGGCAGACGATTAACTATCTCTCGGTCTGCGATGCCTCGGCGGCGGCTGGAGAATCCTATGCCGCCCAGGCTGCCGCAAAGCTGCGCGCCCTTATCGAGGGGACCGCTGACGCATTTCACCTTGAATATCCGTGTCACAGTCCCACCGAGGAACGCTGGTTCAGCATGACGGGCACGCCGCTGCGGTGGAGCGATGAGTTTTTCGTGATCATATCGCATCAGGATATCACCCGCAGAAAACTGGCGGAGCAGCGCCTCGGTGTGAGTGTGCAACCGGTAGTTACGGGCTTGTAACTTGAAAGTACCCGGAAAAAGCATAGTCGCGGACCGTTCCAGCTGCCGGTAGCGGCTTAACTTGGGGAATCGCCAGGAACAGGTTCATCCAGTCGCTGCCGCGGCGCGACGCCGCCCAGGAAGTTATCAATTGCGTGGCGACTAATAATCTCCACCTGCTGTTCCCGGGGCAGCGTTGCGAGCAGCGCGCGATTTTGCCGATTCTGCTCCCCTGTAATTACGCTACAACTGCTCCCAAGCGCCGTCATGGCCTCCGTGACAACTTCCTCCGTTGTCTGGAACCCGGACGTATCCAGGTGGGCGTAGCCGGCGGCAGCGGTAGACAATGTCATGCCCGCGATACAGGCCAGCACATCTACCCCATAGGGCTGAAACTCATGCCACAGTGATTCCGCCAGCGTAATGGCGTAGGCCTTGGTGGCAGCATAGTGGGCATAATAGGGTGAGCCCTGCAGCCCCGCGCCGGAGGACATCAGGATGATGCCACCGCGGCCCCGTGCCAGCATGGGTTTGCCCAGCGCGTACACGAATTCCAGCGGGCCTGTAATGTTAATCGCGATGCGCTGGCGCTCCAGTGCCAGGCCAGTATCCGTCTTGTAGAAAGGCCCCACATCCGCCAGGGCTGCATTGTAGATGAGCATCCCGACCTCCCTGTCGTCGATGAGCGGCTGTAGTTGCGCGAGGCGGTCCGCATCCGCGAGATCCAGCTGCAGGGTTACGCATTCAGTACCATGGGCCTGTTCCAGTTCGGTGCTGATCAGTTGCAAAGCCTCTGCCGAACGATCGATGATGATCAGCTTGAGACCATGCCTGGCCAGGTGATGCGCATAGGCCGCGCCGATACCCTGCGCCCCTCCCGCAATAACGGCCCAGGGTCCGTAGCGCTGTTCAAACCCGGCCATTATTTGTTCAACTCCCGGGTGAGTGCCGCGGCGAGTCTGGCGGCCTCCTGGCCCCGCGCTCCCCCGGCGCGTTGATGCGCAGCCAGTTGGCGTCGCAGTTGTGCGGGCAGGTCGACGGGCTGCCAATTCGGGACAAGATCTTCACCCGCGAGATCGCGGGTGGGCCCGCCGAGTTCCAGCAGCAACTCGAGGCTGTAGGCAATCCGGCCGTGCAAGTCTGCATTTTGTGTGGTGCACAATGCCATTGCCGCCTCTACCAGGGTCTCCATCGGCTCGAAGAAATGCGCATCCATATGTCCGGCGTCGCGCAGTTTGGCCAGCTCAGGGGTCAGCACCGCGGCCTGCGGGGTCAGGGCATTTACTGCGATGCCCGTACCTTCGGTTTCCGCGGCCAGGGCGATCGTCATACGATTGAGGGCCGCCTTGCTCGAGCCGTAAGCACTGCCCGCCTGGGCTGGCGGCGTTTTGGGAAAGGGCGGGCCGGTGGGGAGTTCCGCCACCGAGCTGGTCAGGTTGAGTATCCAGCCGCCACCGCGTTCGCGCATCCCCGGCAGAGTCTGCTGGGCCAGTCGCCAGGGCGCCCAAACGTTAACCTGCTGCATGGCCTCCAGCTCCACCAGGGTCCACTCGTCAAAGGGTTTGTAGCCACCAGCCGCCGCGTTATTCACCAGGATATCGATGCCGCCGAGCCGCGCCTCTACAGTCGCTACCAGCGACTCCCGCTGCTGTGGGTCCGCAAGATCGCAGACCAGCGCAAACACCTCGCCGCCCTGCGCTTCAATTGCGCTGCGGGTGCGCTCGAGGCCGTCGGGGCTACGAGCGGTGATAGCTATGCGGGCACCCTCGGCGGCAAGCCGCAGGGCGATCGCGGTGCCGCAACCGCCCTTGCTGGCGCCGGTGACTAGCGCCACCCGGCCAGCGCAGGCCTTGTCCCTCATGTAGTCACCTTGCGAGCTGGCCGGGGTGCGCCATCCGCTTCGATAAATTCTGTCAGCACCTGCTGCACATAGCGGCAGTCCTCCTCGCTCATGGTGGGATGGCAGGGCAGCATAATGCCGAACTCCATTATCTGGTCACAGTTGCCCAGTCCGGCGGTGTGAACGCGGTAGTGCCTGTCGCGCAGCATGGGATGTCGGGTGATGTTGCCGGAGAAAATGACTCGGGAAAAAACCCCGCTGTCCTCAAGGTGAATCTGCAGTGCCTTGCGGCTCCAGCCTGTCTCCGGGCGCAGTTGTATTGGATAGCAGATCCAGGTGGTCTCTGTTTCGGGCAATGTGGTCGGGGTAATAAACAGCTGCGGATGTCGCTCGAAAAAGGTGTAGTACGACTGGAAGTTGCGATTGCGCAGCTGCCAGAGCGTATCAATTTTATCCATTTGCGCTATCCCGAAGGCGGCACCGGCTTCGTTTGGGATAAAGCCGTAGGCGAGGTCCTCAAAAATGAACAGGGAGTCGTAGTCGAGGCCGTCCAGGGTTTCCAGGAAACGCCCATCGCTCTCGGCGACCTTCGTACCGAACATATACTTCTCGGAAGAGCGACCCCAGGCTCGCAGCGCCAACGCGCGGTCCAGGTACTTATCGTCATCGAAAAAGACCATTCCGCCGTTGCCCAGGGCAGTAATGATATGAAAGATCGAAAAACTGGTAATGGATATATCGGCCCGGGTAGCAGTCTTGCGACCGCGCAGGGTGCCACCCAGGGTATCCGCACTGTCGTGGATCAATAACAACTGGTGCCGGTCGGCGATTGCCCGCACCTCATCCCAGTCACAAATGCCGCCGATCAGGTCCGGAATCAGGATTGCCCTGGTCTGCGCCGTGACGACATCCTCGATGCGTTCGACCAGGATCTGGTAGTCGGCAAGTCCCACGTCTACGAACACCGGGGTGTACCCGGCCTGGTAGATACTGGCCACATCTGTGGAGAACGTCAGTGCCGGAGTGATCACCTCCGAGCCCTGGGGCAGGTTGGCGAGGCGCATGGCGATCAGCAGGGCGGAGGAGCCGGAGTTCACCATCACGCCGTGGCGTTTACCCATGAAGTCGGCCACCCGTCGTTCGAAAGCACACACCTGCGTGCCGGGTACCAACCCCATGGGGTCTGACAATACGGCGTTGACCGCATTGATTTCGTTGTGGTCAAACATTGCGCCGCCATAGCGGACAACGCGTGAGGTCAATTTACTCATAGTATCTGCGCCACGTGCGAAGGGGTTGACCAAGTATGGCAAGGAACACGGGGCGCCCACAGTCAGTGCCCCGATTGCGCAGCTGCGGTTCAACAACTTAGGCGCCAAAGGGGATCACTGTGCCGGTGGTCGTGACAAGTTAACCCAGCCAGGCCTGCGGGAGGTTCTTTGAAGTCCTGGACGAAAAGACCCTGGTTATACCCGACCGTCCCGGTAATGAGCGCTTAGGCAGTGTCGTCAATATAATCAATCAGCCGGGCATGGCCTTACTATTTATCATCCCTCCAGCATCATCCCGCGGATTGTGAAATAAAATATCGCCGCGAGTAATCCTGATGCCGGTACGGTAATCAGCCAGGCAGCTGCTATTTTCAGCAGCGCTGCGCGTTTTACCAGCTCGGTACGGTAAATGCGCTTGAGTTGCTTTCGCTCCCGCTTGCTCAGCTCTCCCGCACCGGATTTCTCCTTGAGCTTGCGCAACATCACGCCCTTATCGAACACGCTCGCTTGTTCGAACGTCTGCAGATAGGCTTCAACCTGGCTACGCTCTACACCCTGATGATGTGATTTGATTTCATCTATCCGCTTTGAGTGACTCGCTTTCAGATACTCCCGCAAGAAACCCACACCGAAGACCGCGCCAACTGCTATATGGGTGGATGAAACCGGCAGGCCGAATTGGGTAGCTATAATCACGGTGATCGCCGCAGCCATAGCGATGCAGAACGCGCGCGACTGATCCAGTTCGGTGATCTCTGATCCCACCGTACGAATAAGCTTGGGGCCATAAAGCGCCAAGCCGAGAGCAATACCCACCGCACCCACCATCATCACCCAGACAAAGGTATCGGTGTCGCCGATCAGGGAGGGGTCAATAATCCCATTCTTTATGGTCCCCACCACTTCCCCTCCAGCGATCAGTGCACCGCCAGCTTCAAAAATAGCCGCGATAATGATGGCGCCGGTGAGGGTTAGGGCACGGGAGCCCACTGCGGGGCCAACATTGTTGGCGACATCGTTAGCACCGATGTTTACCGCCATATAGCCGCCAATCATGGCGGCAGCGACCAGCAATACACCCCCGGGGATATCACCCATGGAAACACTTGAATACAACATAACCCCGATGATGAACAGCAGCGCCATACCCAGTCGAAACAGTTCTGACCGGCCGAAACCTGCCGCCTTCTCTATCTGGGAAAATTCATTAATATCCATTCCCGGCTCCCCTTGGCTTTCGTTGTTACCACATTACCGAAATAATCCTGCAATATAGCCGCTCACCCTAACTCACCGGAGGCGAAGGGGGGCTTGTTCTCGATCAATGGATTGAGTCGTGACAGGCATTCTTTAGAGACACTGCCCCGGCTTGTCAACGAGGGTACGACCGAGAGCGCCTCTGGGGCATTCGACACCTGGGGTCGCGCCAGACTCTCCGGAGAAAAGAACAATAGCGACCCGGTGGCGCCGCTTTCAACTTACCAGACCAACAACCCCGAGGACCTCTGGGACTGGATGGAGTCCTACCAGGACAAAACCGGCAGGCGCTTGCCGGCCAATCCGCACAACGACAATATGTCCAGCGGCCTGATGTTCATCGACCTGAGGTTCATTGAGGAACACCAGACCTCGGCATCAAGCTATTGCCCTAATCGATTCAGCAAGCGTACTCACCCTGGTCGACTCATAGATGACCCCAGGCATTATCTCGCGATGAGCTAAGGCATAGCTACGTAACGTATCCGTGACAATCCTCATGGGCTCACCGTCATGGCTTCGTAATAGCCACATCGGCACAGGAAATGATATCTTGAGCGAATCGGTTATGTTTGTAGATATTTATTCGTCGATTCCAGAAATTTTGGCGACTTAACTTGGCGGAACCCTCGAACCCAAGTAGTAATATTGCGCGTGAACTTTCAGGGTATTCGATGCGGGACTGGAACAGGAGAATCAGATGGGTAAGGTTTTGATCACAGGCGCCACTGGTTTCATTGGCAATCACGTGACCCGTATGGCGCTTGAGGCCGGGGACGAGGTGCGCGTGATGGTGATGCCCGGCGAGGACCGCTCGCCGCTCGACGGTATGGATGTGGAGTTCGTCGAGGGCAACCTGCTGGATCACTCAACATTCGCAGCTGCCCTGAAAGGCGTGGAGCAGATGTACCACCTCGCCGCGCTGTTCGCCGTCTGGACCAGGGATCCCGACCTGCACTACAAAATCAATGTGCAGGGTACCGAGGCGTTGATGAAGGCAGCACTGAAGGCGAATCTTGAGAAGATCGTTTATACCAGCTCCATTGCGGCCATCGGCATCAACCCGGGAGAAATGTCCAATGAGGAAACCCCTTTCAACTCCTGGCCCTGGGCAAGCGAGTACATCATGTCAAAGTTTATTGCCCACCAGGTGGTCCAGGGCCTGGTGAGCAAGGGTTTGCCCGCAACCATGGTTATGCCCGGCCTGCCCTTCGGGCCCGGTGACCGGGCACCGACTCCGACCGGTAGCATGATCCTGCGGGTATTGCAGGGCAAGGCAAAGGACTGGTGGCAGGGCGGCTCCTGCACAGTGGATGTCCGCGACGTGGCCCGCGGTCATATCCTGGCCATGGAGAAAGGTCGCATCGGTGAATCCTATTGCCTGACCAACACCGCGGCCAATATGAGCAGCAAGGACCTGCTTGAGATGATCGGCCGCATAGCCGGTGTCGAGGGCGTTGCGACCCGGGAGGTGCCCGCAAAGATGATGTTGCGAGTCGCCCGCCTTATGGAGTTGTGGTCGAAAATCACCGGCAAGGCGCCCCTAACCACCTACAAGAACAGCCTGTATATCCTGCAGGAACATTTCGTCGATGCAAACAAGGCGGTAACAGAACTGGGTATGCCACAGAGCCCTGTCGAACAGGCCATCGAGGACTCCATCACCTGGTTCCGGGAAAACGGCTACGTGTGAGCCTCGCCACTACCTTCCAGACTGCTGCCAACCTATACAGGACGGATCCATGAAAGCAACCGGCGCCATCTTCGATGAACTCCCTGTCCACGGCGACAAGGGCGACAGGATCACCAATCAAATCTGCTCGAAAAACTCCGAGAGCAACTACACCATTGACGGCAGGGAAATTGACTTTCCGGTGGTCGTAGCCGACGCCTCGATGCTGATGAACGGCTTCCTGGTGAATGCCAGTGCCGCCCAGGCAATGCTCGAGGGTACCGGTTTCCGGGTGGTGGAGATTTTTCCCGGCAAAGCCATCCTGCAATTACTGGCTGTCGACTACAAAGAGAACGACCTGGGTGACTACAACGAGGGAGCCATTATTCTCCCGGTACTGGCGCCTGGAGAAAAGAAGCCATTTCCTCTTTTCGGCGCGATGGCTCGCATGGCGAACGGCACCGTGGGCAACTTCGTGTACAGGATGCCAGTGGACCAGGAATTCACCACCCACGCAGGGCGCTTCATCTGGGGTTTCCCAAAATGGGTGAGCCGCATGGATATCGAGTTCGGCCCCGGTGTCGCACGCGGCACTTTTATCGACGAGGGTGAGCTTGTCTACTCGATAGAGGCGAAGACTGGCGGCGATAACACCCCTAAAGAGCAACGCGTTGCTTCGCTGGCAATCCGCGACGGCAAGGCCTGGAAAACCTACGGCACCAACAGAAGTTCCGGGCTGACTTTTTCGCTGGGAGGCCAGGCACCAAAGATTGGCGAAAGCCACCCGCTGGCAAAAGAACTGCGCACTCTCGGCCTTCCCAGGAAACCGATGTTCACCGTTTCCGTCAAAAGCACCTATATGACCTTTGGCAAGCCGGAATGCACGAACATCGGCGCGCCATTCTCAAGCTAGACCGCTCGCCCCCGATTCGCTTGATGTGGTATTAATCGAACCTGTCATCCCTGATAAGAAAGAGGTCAAACATGAACCAGTGGCAGATTGGCAGGATCAAAGTCACCCGCATCATGGAAATGGAAATGTCGGGGGGAACCCGATTCATTCTGCCGGATGCGTCCCGTGAGGCATGCCAACCCATCGAATGGATGAAACCCCATTTCATGGATGCCGATGGCAATTTAATAATGAGCATCCACGCCCTGGTCATAGACACCGGGCATCAGCGGATCATCGTCGATACCTGCATCGGGAACGACAAGCAGCGCCCAATACCGGGATGGTCGAATTTGCAAACCTCATTTTTGAAGGACCTCGAGTCTGCCGGATACCCGCGTGAATCCATTGATACGGTACTTTGCACCCACCTCCATGTAGACCATGTGGGATGGAATACGATGCTCGTAGAGGGCCGTTGGGTGCCTACATTTCCCAATGCACGCTACCTGTTGGCGGAGAGGGAATGGGTGTACTGGGATGGCATGGATGACGACCCTCTCAATACCGAACTGCTGAATGATTCCGTGCGACCAGTATTTGCGGCTGACCTGGTTGATCTGGTGGACTGGGAGCACGAGGTCTGTGAAGGCGTGGTACTCAAACCCACACCGGGACATACCCCGGGACATGTCAGCATCCACATCAAATCAGAAGGTCAAAGCGCATTGATCACCGGAGACTGGATTCACCATCCCTGCCAGATGACACGTACCGATTGGTGCAGCTCAGCCGACTACAACCAGGAGGAGGCACGGGCCACGCGGGAGGCATTACTGGAGGATTATGCTGATCAACCGGTTCTCATCATCGGAACGCATTTTGCGACACCGACCGCTGGGCACGTGAAGAGACTGCCGGGCAGCGGATATTGGCTGGACGTTGATTTGCCCAGTTCCTGATTGGCGAACACCGGGTGCCGGGCCTGCAAAGCACCCTCAGCAGCGGAAGTGGTCGATCTGGATTTCCTCGCCCATGTTGGCATAGTCGCCCGCCGCCCGGCCGGCCCGGAATTCGCCCCAGTTGATGGCTCGGTAGCGGGCGGGTGCATCCTTTGAGACCACTCCGGGCAGTGGCGCGTAGTCGACCCTGTAATCGGGGTTGTAAAAGAATGGGGCACTGAATCGTTCCGCCTCCGAATTTGCCAGCACACGATGCAGCGGTGCAGTGTAGCGGTCATTGGACCAGACCTGGACGATATCGCCGATGTTGATCGTCAGCGCCTCGGGATTAGGCGCCACCGTATGCCACTGGCCACCGTGGAAGAATTGCAAGCCAGGCTGGCTGTCGGCCAGCAGCACGGTCAAGGCGCCGGCGTCCGTGTGCTGACTGATTCCCAGGTGTTTCCCGGGGGATGCGCACAAGGGGTAATAGTTGAGCCGCAGGAAGCTGGTATGACTCGCACCGAAACAGCTGCCCAGGTGGTCCGGCGCCATCCCCAGGTTACTGCTGATGCCGGCGAGTATACCCTCGGCCACCCCTTGTACTGCGCCATAGAACGATTCGATCACCGCCTGGAAGCCCGGCAGCCCGGCCGGCCACTGGGGAACGCTCCCCGCCATGGGACCCTCCTCGGCAACGGGCCCGAAATCGAATATTTCCTTCCAGTCCCGAACGTTCTTGGTCAATTCCTGATCGAAGAAACCCCAGGCATTATCCCGAGTCCGCTCGATAGCAAGTTTTTCGTTTTTCGGGAGGGAGAAGAACTGCCGCATCTGCTGGAGGGTTGCCGAGATCAACGAGACATCGATGCCGTGCCGGACGATCTGGAAACAACCCCACTCAGTACAGGCTTGATCGAGCGCAGGATACCAGTCGCTGTCCGCAAACTCTGCCACATCCAGCACGGGCAAGGCCTTCATCACTGTCATCTACCCTCTGTATCAGTCGGTGCATGATATCAGGCGAAATTGGGGTCAGAGTAACTTTTTGGGGTGAGCGAAATTGGGGTCAGAGCGCGAAATTGGCGAAAATGGGGTCAGAGTAACTTTTTAGGGATGACGAAGGCGAAAATGGGGTCAGAAATTGGGGTCAGAGTAACTTTTTAGGGTGAAGAAGGCAGTTCTGACTGACCTTCCCGTGAAGGCCTTACTCTGACCCCATTTTCCCCTTCAGCGATTGCAGGAATTTTCGCGAGTTACCTTGGCACTACCATTTTTCTGCTAGCATTGGCGGTAGAAAAGTAAGCGATAAAGAGAGAGTCACCATGTCTGAAGCCGTTGCAACCCGATCTTTCGACAAGGAAGCCCTGCGCCGCAGGTACCGCGAAGAGCGCGATAAGCGCATCCGCGAAGAAGGAACCGAACAGTACATCGAGATCAAGGAGCAGCTTTCGCATTACCTTGAAGATCCCTATGTACCGCTCAAGGAGCGCGAAGTGCTGAAAGATCACGTTACCGTGGCATACATTGGCGGCGGTTTTTCTGGTCTTGTTGCCGGTGCGCGACTGGTTGAAAAAGGCATCAAGGATGTACGTATCCTTGAGAAGGGCGGCGATTTCGGCGGCACCTGGTACTGGAACCGCTACCCTGGTGCGCAATGTGACACGGCAGCGATGGTCTACATGCCACTGCTTGAAGAGACAGGTCACATGCCGACGGAGAAATATGCGCATGCGCCGGAGATATTGCAGCAGTGCCAGCGTATTGGCCAGAAGTACAACCTGTATGACAACGCGCTGTTCCACACGCAGGTGAAAGAGCTGCGCTGGGATCGAGGGCGAGAAGCTCTGGCACATCAAGACCGATCGCGGTGATGACTTCACCGCGAACTTTGTCGGCATGGGTACGGGCCCGCTACACGTGCCGAAGCTGCCTGGTATTCCCGGTATCAAGAGCTTTAAAGGTCACAGCTTTCACACGTCCCGCTGGGACTACGATTACACGGGCGGCGACCCCGAGGGTGCGCCGCTTGATAAACTCAAAGACAAGCGAGTAGCCATCATCGGTACAGGCGCCACGGCCGTGCAGTGCATCCCGCATCTCGCGCGGGCATGCAAGAAACTTTACGTCTGCCAGCGCACGCCATCATCGGTGGATGTGCGTGACAATCACAAGATTGAACCCAAATGGTTCCATAGCATCGCGACACCGGGTTGGCAGATGCGGTGGATTGAAAACTTCACGGCCAACCAGACTGGTCAGCCGGCCGAGGAAGATCTCGTAGCAGATGGATGGACGGATATCTCCAAGCGGGTACGGGCGAAGATCGACCAACTGCCGATGGAAGATCTGACCGTCGAGAAGATGATGGCGGCCTACGAGGACTCCGATTTCGAGAAGATGGAAGAGATCCGTGCGCGCTGCAATGAGGTGGTCAGGGATCAGGACACGGCGGAGGATCTCAAGGCCTGGTACCAGCAGTTGTGTAAAAGACCGTGCTTTCACGACGAGTACCTGAAAGCGTACAACGAGCCAGGTTGTCACCTGGTAGACACCGACGGTAAGGGCGTTGAATGCATTACCGAAAAAGGTGTGGTTGTTGCCGGTGTTGAATACGAGGTGGACTGCATCATCTATGCATCCGGCTTCGAGGTCGGTACGCCTTTCGAGCGCCGCGCCGGTTACGACACGGTCGGTAGGGACGGTATCCTGCTGTCAGACTACTGGAAGGATGGCATGCGTACGAAGCACGGCATGCATGTTCACAACTTCCCGAACCTCTTTATCTCCCAGGCAACACAGGGCGGCAACCTTATTTCCAACTACCCGCACAACCTGAGCGAGTGCGGCAACACGATGGCCATCATGGTAAGTCACGCGCTTGATAATGGTTATAAGGAAGTTGAAGTCACCGCGGAAGCCGAGGCCGAGTGGCTGGAGCTACTGCTCCTGGCTCCGCCTATGATGATCGGCACAACCGAATGTACTCCCGGCTACTACAACAACGAAGGCCAAGGTTGGGGCGAGGGGGTCACACGCGCCATGAGCTACCCCTACGGCCCGGTCGCCTACTTCAAGTACCTGAACGACTGGCGTGACTCCGGAAAGTTCGAAGGCGTCGACTTCCGCTGAAAAGCCAGGAGCGTAAGTCGATCGTTTCGATCGTTCTTGATGAAATTGGGGTCAGAGTAACTTTTTTGGAATTGGGGTCAGAGTGGAATTGGGGTCAGAGTAACTTTTAAAGGTGAGAAGGCAGTTCTGACTGACCGTCCCGAACTGGGGCCTTACTCTGACCCCGTTATTCTTACTCTGACCCCATTTTTTCCACGTTATTCTTACTCTGACCCCATTTTTTTTTTTGAGGCGCAACAAGTGGCGCATGTTGCGCTCTGTTCAATAGGGCTTCAGTTATCGATCAGCTTAAGTTCACGCAAGGTTATGGCGATTGTATTTTCGCTCACGTTAATACCACACCGGCTATAAATAAAATCGGCAATCACAAGGGCGCTGATCTGGCTATCCACGATGGCGCTCTGGAGTTCGGGATAGCTAACCAGCACGGCCTTCACTAACTCGCCCTTGGGCTTTCTGTAGCGGAAATGCCGCAGGTACTCACGCATGTAATTATCCACTCGGGTATGCACCAGCTCTCTCAATGCCAGCTCAATTTCCGTTCCCGGCCTATTTTGTTGCCGATGGTTCCACGCATCTTCAGCAAGATAAATGGTGTCCAACGCGGTCTTGTAAATACAGTCCAGTTTTTCGTACGCAAAACCATCCGTATCCAGGTCAGATTCCAGCACTTCACTGGTAATAGCCACACGGTAGTGATCCCGAAGGAATTTGCACTGGCCGTCGAGCCAATTAGGCAGGTTCCTGCGAGTGGGGTTTTTCCGCGTATAAGCAAACTCTGGCCTGGGCACAAACCTGATTCGTTTTTCGAGCTGCTCCGGAGTGAGTGCATCCACTTCCTCCTGCAGGCGCTTTAACTCTTCCAGGTAGATGCTCATAAAAAAGCTCCGAAATTAGTAGACGCCACGGGCACCCTGTAGGTGGCGAATTCGTAATTTACAGATGGTACCAATCAGTTAAGCGCATCGGCCACTAATCTCATAGCTACTGACAAATACTCCAGAATTCACTCTTGAAAATAGTGAGGCAGGGGCATATACATAACCCGTCCACGCTCTTTGGCCCTCCTCTCTATAACTTCCCCGCCATCGTTCCTGGCGCCGCCTCGAATCCAGAACGGAATTTCATAAAAGGGCTCTGATTCCTATATATTGACCCCTATTTCTTGTTTCCATTGTCGAGTCAATGATGATTTGAGGCAAATATCCCTCCCATGGTCGCGAAGCACATCAGCCGAGCCGGGGCATGGACGATTCCCGCGCCAGACCAGCAAGCCCCCGGTTGCCTGGCTCTGAACTATACTTTCTCCTAACTCACTCGCGCGATTATGGTTTTTATCATGAAAAATCTGAATGTAGCCGCAACGTTCATACTGCTTAGCCTGTGTGCATGTAGTCGTCAGGAAGAGAACAGGCCGAATGTGGTGGCACACGAACCCAAACCCGCTGCTGCGGTTGCAGTTCCTGTTGAAACTGAGGCACAGGTGATCGCCCGGGCGCAGGCCCCGCTTCTTGGCGGTCTCGGCGCATTCGATCACCCGATCAGCACAACTAATCCCTGGACCCAGCGCTACTTCAACCAGGGCATGATCATGGCGGCCGGTTTCAATCATGCGGAGGCTGTCCGCTCGTTCAGGGCAGCCCAGCGCCTCGATCCCGATTGTGCCATGTGCTACTGGGGCGAGGCCCTTGCCATTGGCCCCAACATCAACGTGACCAGCAAGGGCAAAGCGATAATGATGCCCGACGAGCGCGCTGCCGCCTATGCCGCAGTCCAGCGGGCCATGGCGTTGGCGCCCGGGACGAGCGAACGCGAGCAAGCACTGATCAGGGCGCAGGCCACTCGTTACAATGGTGACGCGGCCACTGATCGCGAGCCCCTGGATATTGCCTATGCACAGGCAATGCGCGAACTGGCCACACGCTACCCGGACGATGACGATATCCAGGCCATGTTCGCCGAGGCTCTGATGAATACCATGCCCTGGGACTACTGGCTCGATGCCGAGCACCCCAAGCCCGAGACCGCGGAGGTCATCAGCGCGCTGGAAACCGTCATGGCACGTAACCCTTCCCATCCATTGGCAACACATTTGTACATTCACGCCGTGGAGGCATCCTCCAACCCGGGTCGAGCCGAGGCGGCAGCTGACCGGCTGGCGGACATGGTGCCAGGTTCCGGGCATCTGGTGCATATGCCATCCCATATCTACTGGAGAGTCGGTCGCTACTTTGATGCCTCCGAAGCGAATGTCCGGGCAGCCAAAGTAGATGAGGACTATATTGCCCAGTGCAGGGCCCAGGGTTTGTACCCCGCACTGTACTACCCGCACAATATTCACTTTCTGTGGTCATCCGCGAGCATGGAAGGACGCAGTGAGGTGGCGATAGAAGCGGGCCTGAAGGTCGCGGCAAATGTGCGGCTGGAACAGATCAAGGAATATCCCACGATCGAGTTCTTCCAGACCATACCCCTGTTGTCGCTCGTTCGGTTTGCTCACTGGGAAGAGATCCTGCAGCAGTCCGCGCCGCCTGCGGAACTGCCGTATTCCAATGCAATCTGGCATTACGCCCGTGCCATTGCATTTGCTCGCACCGGCGATCACGATGCCGCGCAGGCGGAAGTTGATGCCATGCAGCCCTTGATGAGCAATGAGTCGATCTGGTTTCTCGATGGCAATGACTACCCCGCAAGCCAGGTGCTGGCAATAGCAAACCTCCTCGCAAAGGGTGAGCTGGCCCAGGCGCAAGAGGATTACAAAAAGGCGATAGTCTGGTTTACCGCTGCGGTCGAGGAGCAGGAGAAATTGCCCTACACGGAGCCGCCTTTCTGGTATTACCCGACCCGCCAATCCCTTGGCAGCGCCATGCTACTGGCCGCGGACCCCGTGGGCGCCGAGGCAGTCTACCGTGCCGATCTTGCCCAGTACCCGCGCAATGGCTGGTCCATGTACGGACTCTGGTTGAGCCTTGAAGCCCAGGGCAAGGCAGAGGAGGCGGCCGCTACCCGCAAGCGGTTCGAGAATATATGGGCCAGGGCAGACGTCAGCCTGGAGAGTTCCGTCCTCTAGGTGTGGGAGTTATGCGAGTTAATCAGGTCAGCCCCATCATCTCGACAATGCCGTGACCATGCCCGGCAGTATAACCACCGTCTGCAACAATCGCCTGACCGGTGACGAAGGAAGCTTCGTCTGATGCAAGGAACAGGGCTACGTTGGCCATCTCCACTGCCTCGCCGAAACGACCCAGCTTGGTCTGCGCCTTGATATCGGCCTTCACATCGGCCATGAACGCCTGATTCAGCACCTGATCGAACATGGGCGTCTCGATGAAGCCCGGGCAAAGAGCGTTACAACGGATGCCCATGCGGCCATAATCAATTGCAATGTTCTTGCTCAGGTTAACCACCCCCGCCTTCGAGGCGTTATAGGAACTGCCGCCCTCTGTGGCAACCACACCTTCGCAACTGGCAATGGTGACGATACTGCCACTGCGCTGCTGCATCATCTGTGGCAGCACAGCCTTGGCGGAAAAGAAGGTGCCACTGAGATTAATATCAATGACCCGCCGCCAGGCAGCCTCCTCCACCATATGCACAGGGCCGGCATCGCCAATACCGGCAGACGTGACCAGTACATCCAGCGAACCAAACGTCTCTATCGCTGAGGCCACAACGGCCTGCTGGCGTTCCAGGCTGGTTACGTCGCCCTCGAAAAATAGCGCCCTATCGCTAATCGACTCAATCTCATGCCATTGCTCGCTGGCCTTCAGGTCAAGCCCGACAATGGCCGCGCCCTCTTCGGCAAAACGCCTTGCGCAGGCAAAGCCGATACCGGAGCCTGCCCCGGTTATCAGCGCTACCTTGTTGCTTAGTCGACCCGTCATCGTGATGCTCCTTTATCCCTGGTGTGCCCGTGCTTCGCATCCGCGATCGGCAAAAATCGATCTGAGAAATTCAATTCGCTTTTGCATGGAGGCAACGGCAGTCTCATTCTTCACCGAAGCATCATAGCCATGAATAGTCCCGCGTGTTTCGTTCAGCGCAGGCGCGTTACCTGCGGCAGCCAGTTTCCGGGCGTAATCAAGCCCTTCGTCATGCAGTGGATCGAACTCCGCCGTCTCGATATAGGCAGGTGGCAGGTTGCGCACATCACCGAGGCCGGGAGCCGCATAGGGTGGTGTGGCGCCCGCTGCGTAATGGCGCAGGTACATGGCCCACATTCGCCGGTTCGATACGGCGGTAAACAGGGGAACATCAACAAACTCGGTGGCAGAGGCTGTATTGCAGCGACTATCCAGTACCGGGTAGATCAACATTTGCCCGCACAAACTAACCAGGCCTTCATCTCGGGCGCGCTGGGCTACGCCTGCCGCCAGCGCTCCCCCCGCACTATCCCCGCCAACGGCGATGCGGTCTGCATCAACCCCCAGCTCCGTTGCGTTGCCCACAGTCCACTTCAGCGCCGCGTAAGCGTCGTTGAAACCATGGGGAAAAGGATGCTTCATGGCCAGCCGGTAGCACACAAAAATCGTCACGCAGCCGGTTGCCTCGGCATAGCGCGCTGCTTTCTCCAGGTGCAGACTGGCGAAGGTCATCGCGAAAGCCCCGCCGTGATAGTAGATAAGCGCCGGAGCCTCTGCAGTGACCGATTTCGGGGTGAATACCCTGGCCTCAAACCGATGGCCACCCTGCCCCACTATCCTGTGGCGCGCAACCGTGACTGCGTCGGAGCGTTTGCGGAACACACGCGTCACCCGGAGCAGCAGGTTCAAAAGACCAATCACCAGTGAGTTGAAGCGAAAGTTCATCACTGGAATTTTTTCAAAGTCCTGGTGGATTGCGTATCGCTTAGTGGACGACATGTCTATCCCGAAACAACATTATCACCGCGCCTACCTCAAATCGCAGGGGGCGCAAAGGTAGGATTACACACCAACCGCCCACACTCGTTGGCTCTCCTTTTAATGATTGCGCAGTATTCGTTCCTCGCGCCACCTTAAGCTCCTCGGAGCGGAATTTCATAAAAAAGGACTCTGACCCCCTATTGTGACCCCCTATTGCATTGAATATGACGATCTGAAAATCGTGCGCTTAAAAAGTGTCGAGATAGGCCGAACAATAGGCGACACGGGTCTTCTATCAGCATCCATAGTGGCACTGCTAATGATCGTTTTATTGGTCGGTGTTTAGTCAAATTGATACCCAGTGTGCATCACCGCAGCACTGTACCGCAGCAGATAGTACCGCCCGTACCCGCCAGCTCCTGCAGACCATCCTGGTCGAAATCAAAAACCTGCCAGGGCGCACCCCAAAGGGAGCTCATATCATCCACCGCTTGCATAATGACAAATTCCCGATCAGCTGTCGTCACCATTCGCCAGACGTCCCAGTCAGCAACCCGGGATGCGGTAAAGGATCCGTTCTGTTTCGAGTAGGAGAGATAGACGCCATCACCGCAGTCATTCCAGAGTATCTGCGCCCGGTCACGCCATGCTCGCTGCACACCACAGCTTACCGACGGCAGCTCTCCCACCACTCTCGTGTCACCTGATGCGATATCCACCACTGCAAGCGCATATCCCGCCTCCCGGCGGACCACATAGTCAAGGGTGTGCCCTTCAGGCAACCAGGCGAAGAGCCCGTCAGAGAGGTAATGCTGGTTGTGCAGGGCCAGATTTTCACTTACAAGCTGCGTCGCGGTGCTACCAACATCGTAGACGTACAACCCGCCCACCAGAGTCTGCCAGTCGGGGCCAAAAGGACTCGGCTTCACGTTCCATGCCAGGTATGAACCATGTGGCGACCAGCGCAGTTTAGAGTCTTCAAAGGCGCCGCCAATGAGAAAGTCGCTGCTCGCAGGCCCCAACTCCCGGTACTCGCCAGACTCCAGTTCCAGCATATACACCGCAGGGTGACCATCGTCGACGCCCCTGTCGAGAAAAGCCAGGCGCCTGTGGTCCGGCGAAATCACCATCTCGCTGTTGCCCGTGATGGTATGACTCGTCACCAGGTTGCCTGCAGTATCGATCACCTCAAGGTCTGTCGTGCGAATCAACAGACGGGTCGGGTCCAACCAGGCCAGGTAGGTCCAGTCCCTGTCGCCGCGGGCTTGCCGGATAAGGCGGCCTGTACCGCTCGCATCCATTAACATTAACGCGCCTGCCGGGTAGTTATCAGGGATCGAGGGGGCCACCGGGTCCGTGCGAAGACGGCGCTGGTAAACCAGATCGTTACCGGAGGGAGACCAGGCGAACTTGAAAGAATTGGCGTCTCCCTCTGCCGTGCCAATCAATCTCACGGTCCCGGGGTTCGACGACTCCAACAGGTAAAGGGCCGCCGAGTCAGGCAAGAAATCGGACGCGGACGAATAATACTCGGCCAGCACAGCCAGTCGACTCCCGTCTTTAGACTGCTCGACTTGCAGACGCGCCCGAGCACCCGCATTGCTGCCGATCAACTCTACCGGTTCTGTTTCGCCCAGTCTCACCCGATACAGATATGAGACGAACCCAGACCTGTCGTACACGGAGTAAACCACTCCCTGCGAATCCGGCTGCCATTGGATCGACAGGTCTGCTTCACCAGGGTAGTTGGGCCCCGCCTGCTCGGGGGTATTTTCAGTTGAACTGAGGATGGTGAGTGCGGCCTGGCCGTCCGCAAGACTGTCCGCAAAAGCGATGTACCGCCCGTCAGGGGAGATCGCATAATCGGACTTCAGCATGCCCTCTGACAACAATGTCGAGCCGCCCAGGGAGTCCAGCTTATAGAGCCGCGACGAGCTATCCTGTTTGTAGACCAACAAGTCTAAGGGTGCCACCGGCGTCTCCGGCTCCTGCCCGGAGGAGGAGGACCCCGAGCCATCGCAGCCGCCCAAACAAACCGTAGCCAGTGCGCCGCCGAACAAGATCACCGCAAAAAAACGGTGCGTCTCAAAAAACATAACAGTATCCACCTCCGGAGCCGGCCGGCATCGGGGCAGTGGCCACGGCACTGTCGGATGCAAGACCTGGCATCGCTCTACGAGGCAGTCGATGGAATACGCGGGTGCGCTGACTGTGGCGAATTCGTTGATCGCTGCGAGCAAGATAGTAGTCGTTACTCCGTAAAAATCCACTGGAAGTAGATTAATCGGATCGGATTTCCTTGCGTATTAATCAGGCATCCGTGCCCTTGACAGCGACCAAAAGTGACAAAGATAGAAGCATCTTTTGTCAGTTGAATCGATAGCCCGAGAAAGCGTGGGTCTCGGTGCAAATGCCCAGCTGGTCGTTGGGAATATTTGCCACCCGAATCGTCCCGCTGATTGAGTGCCTGGCGAGATTGCCATTGATCGTGGTCCACTCGGCTACGGTCTCGTCATATGTGATGCGGGCATAACTGTTGGCGACGAAAGCACCGGATCTATTCAACCTCGCTGCGGCGGGGAGGCGGTACTGGCCCAGGGTACCGGTTCTTGCCTCCACCAGCGCCTCAACCGGGTTGTCGAAGGTGATCAGGTTTCCGGATTGGCTTATATGGATATCCGTGGCAGCCCCGGGAGCTGACCCCCTGGAGCCATCGGAGCAGACAATATCGCTTTCTTGCATTTCTATATGAAAACTTCCATTACGGTCCGGTATGGCAGTCAGGTCCGGTACGCCTGGCCCCTCGGTCAGCCGCTCCGCAAACAGGTAAACATTGGAAGAGCAGACTTGACCGGAATTGCGCTCGACATACTGGGCAAAATAATCACCACTGAATCCAACCGTTGAAACCACGTTCGCTTCGAACACGAGATAGTATTCGATCATGCCCTTGCTCGGGTGCGAGTACAGTGCTCTCTGGATAAATCGCCTGGGGTCGGCAAGTGATACGGCTGCGCCCTTGCTGACCAGTTCAGCTCCCGGGACTTCATTACCCGTGATCAAATCTGTACTGATATGACCGTCAATTTGCGCGACCTGGATAGTGAAAGCCTTGCCCGTACGATAGATGATTTTCTTGCTACCGCAGCGAGTCGCGCTGTCATATGCTGGCCTCAGTCTGTATTCGCCGCTCCAGTTGCCGGGATGAAAAATGGGCTCGAGATAAAACACTTCTTCGGAGGAAAGCAAATCTTCCAGCCAACTGTTCCCTTCCATAGCTGCAGTGGCCAGACTGCATGGCGACAGGCTACCGCCGCAGAGAAACCGAGGACTCTTTCGCCAGCCACCGAAGGTAAACCCGGATTCAGGCTCGACAAAAAAAGTTTCATTGAAGAACAGATCGTTGACTTCGATTGTGCACTGCGCACCGGCAAGGCAAGTATACCTGCCTGATTCTGTCACCACCGTGCCGCCTGCCGGCACCACAACTTCTATCCTGCAGCCACCCAGCAGCAACAAAAGAATGGGTATCACACAGTGACGTATCCGGCGCTTTTTCGCTGGAAACACCATGTCAGGCAGTGTCATGATTGAGAACTCCTGATCACAGTGCAATGGCTCCAATAATGATGGCCGGAAGCGCCAGCAAAAACATATACCCCACGCCAAAACCGGTAACGATGGCGGCCTGGGCCGCGGGATTAGTAACTTGCACTTTTTCGACCGACAGGATGTCATCGATTGGGATAGTTAAATCAGTGAAAGTAACGCGCTGGTCCTGCTCAAAACCATCTGCATCGCTTGCTTGACTGGCAGCTACTTTACCGATGACGCTGTCCGCGCTGACGGCTGACACCCTTATCTCGTGCTGCTCTCCATCGACGGTGGCTATGGTTGCCGTTTCTCCGGGTCTGACAATTTCACCCGCAGCGATCTTGTCGTGCAGTTGCTGGATGGAAAGGTCCGTAAAGGTCACGCTGGTGCAAGAGCTCAAGATAGCAGCACCTAACAACAAGCCCCACAGCGATGCACGCCGCATTTGCCTGCCCTCACTAAGGGGCGCCGGTTTTGTCTGGCTGACAAAGTATCGGGCCCCCGACCGGCGAAGTGTCTGCCCGATCTACCGGGTTGTCAATAGACCCAACAGGCAGCGCCTGCGGTTGCTGTCTCAGGCAGAAATGGCGCGGGCGGCGGTTGAAGGGATAGTAGAGCCAGACGACATACAAAATGATATCTGGAGTGGTATCGGTGGCGCTAACAGGCATTCATTCTCTGATTCCAACAACTTCGGAAACTTAACGTGGCAAGACATGGAAAGGGGCTATCCTTGCCCCTGCTGCATCCATGCAGGTGCCTCCCTGCCGACACAGAATAGGTAACCTGCGATGTCATGGCACTAGGGAAATACCTAGCCGTTGACCTTTTTGTACAACTCAAGTTCAGTTTTGGCAGGATCTGCCAGATCAATGGGAATCAACGCCAGGTAGATCAGACCTGAGGATGATACCTGCTCCATCATTTCCTCGGTGGTCTCCGCCGCCAGGGCGTTCTTCAGTCTTGATATCCGATATTCCACCGTTTTAGTCGAGATATTAAGAGTTCTGGCGATACGACTGTGCCTGTAGCCCTTGAGGAGCATGTGCAGCACCACGAACTCTTCGAATGAGACGGATTCTCCGCTCTCCAACTCGAGTCGCTGGCTCTCCAGATTGATACGGGCCAACCACTCGGAACGAGGGTCTAGGTGCGTAATATCGTGACAGATTTCCAGTACCCGACTGCCCCCCGCGTGGCTTTTGAACCAGGCGATCTTGTGCCAGGAACCATCGTATTTAATCCATTCGAGCTGGCTACATGATTCCCCCGTGGCGCTCACTCTGCGCGAGGCTTCCAGGTGACAATCGCTTGAGAGTGTACGCAGGTTGTTACCAAATCCGTGCGACTGCCGCCCTTCCGCTACAGCGGTGGCCGGTGTCATGTCAATGATGTCTCCCGTCTCGGTGTCCGTCATCCACATCAGTGGTTCCTTGACGGAAATCTGACCGAGAAATGGCATGAATCGATTAACCAATGTAGCTCCCTCCGTTTTGTGAAAGAGGCGACTGAAAAGGCCCGCTGCGTATCTTGTCCGTGAGAATCTTCCCGGGTTCTCCGCCATGACGCCGCAGATACGTTAGAAGAACCGTTTGGCAGCAGGTCCATCCCTGCCTGCAATACATCAACGCGCTTCTCATCCTGATCTACGGCTCCGAATTTTATATACCGGAGACGGATTGATTCGCGCGACACTATCAAAATAGGGGGTCAGAGTCCTTTACGTCAACCACCCACGCCCTTTTCGTCCTGCTCTTGAAAGTTGAATTTGTAACTCCCCACTGATACCCGGGATTGAGTGTGCGGTCTAAGGACAAAAAGCGGGTCAGGTTGGTCTTCGACGGCAAAATTACCTATCAGTAGAAGATGCGTTCCTTCTGGACCTGGCGCGCAACAAAGCGGCCAGCATGGGAGGCGATACGATCGTGGTCGAGGGGCCGGCCGAGGGTGGCTCGCAAAGCTTCCGGGTGTATAAGTGCGGCTAGCGCCCCGCTCCGCTGCGGCGTTACCAACTGTCCAGAGACGGGCCCAGAATATGCTTTGATCTGCCGATCACGTGCTGGCTCTGGCCAACAATCAGTGGGTCGGGAGGGCCTGCCAGGCGCAGATCCTTGTTGGTGTAGTTAAGGTTATGCAGGAAGTGCTGCATACACGAAAGCCTGGCACGTTTTTTATCCGAGGACTTAACAATAGTCCACGGGGCATCAGCGGTATCAGTATAGAAAAACATCGCCTCCTTGGCCTCAGTGTACTCATCCCATTTGTCCAGGGATGCGCGGTCTATCGGAGAGAGTTTCCATTGCTTCAACGGATCGCTCTTACGGCTTTTGAAGCGGGTAAGCTGCTCGTTCTGGGTAACAGAAAACCAGTATTTGAATAATTTGATGCCGCTGCGCACCAACATCCGCTCGAGCTCGGGGGTCTGGCGCATGAACTCCAGATAATCTTCCGGCGTGCAGAATTCCATGACGCGCTCAACCCCGGCCCGGTTGTACCAGGACCTGTCGAACAGTACGATTTCCCCCTCGGTGGGTAGGTGTTGCACATAGCGTTGGAAATACCACTCACCACTCTCTCTTTCTGATGGCTTTTCCAGGGCCACCACGCGTGCGGCGCGAGGGTTAAGATGCTCTGTGAAGCGCTTGATGGTGCCCCCTTTACCTGCGGCGTCGCGACCTTCAAAAAGAATAACAATCTTCTGCCCGGTCTCTTTCGCCCAGCGCTGCACTTTCAGCAACTCGACCTGCAGCTCCATCTTTTTGGCCTCGTACTCCTTGTTGGACATCCTGGTTTTGTAGGGATATTTCCCGGTGAGAAATAACTCACGAATCGCGTCGGGATCCCGGCGCATTTCGGCCAGGTGGTGCAGAGGGTTGGCTTTTGGGGACGCAGCACCCGACGTCTGGGCATCACTCGAAGCGGAGCCTGTAGCTGTAGTACCCTCACTGGCCGTCGCTTCAAGCTCAAATTCACGCTCGGCGCCAGCCTTGGCCGGCACATCTTTTTCCTTTCCACTCACTGCATTTCCCCCTCAGTCGATCAAATCGACCATTAAAGCTGATCACTTGGAATGCCACCATGATGCGTATCAAGGATTTGCAATTGCAGCAGTACCCAAAAGCTAACTTATCTTTGCGAGAAATCCCGGACTACCTGACTCTGACCCCATATTCCTTTCCAAAAGCTGAGCTGGGAAAATCCAACAAACTAACGCACTATTAGCCATAGTAAGAATAAGCAGGGAGCGAACCCATGTATCCGGGCAAGTACGCCAGGCAACACCCCGACCGCGCTGCCATAATCATGGCGGAGACAGGTGAGACCATCAGCTATGCGGAGCTGGAGGCGCGCGCCAACAGACTTGCGCACCTCCTGCGCAGCCACGGCTTGCAGCGCCTGGACCACTATTCAGTTTTCATGGAAAACAACAGTCGCTACCAGGAATGCAGCGCGGCAGGCGAGCGCAGTGGCCTGTATTACACCTGCATTAACTCCTACCTCAAAGCCGACGAGCTTGCTTACATACTTAACAACAGCGAATCAAAGATTCTCATTACCTCCGCTAAAAGGCTGCCCGTGGCGCGCGAGGCACTGGCCCACGCCCCAAATATCATCAAGTGTCTGGTAGTGGGTGGTGACGGGGATACGCCAACGGTTGTGAATTACGAGGAAGCAGTGGCCGCCTACCCGGCAACACCGATTGCTGATGAGTGTCTGGGCACGCCCATGCTGTACTCTTCGGGCACAACCGGGCAGCCGAAAGGCATACTGCGCCCACTGGAAGAGGTCAACCCCGGTGAACTACCGCCGCTTCTTGAATTTCTTACGGCGCTATGGCATTACCGCGAGGATATGATCTATCTATCTCCAGCCCCGCTCTACCACTCTGCCCCACAAACCGCCGTGAACCTCACCATTCGCAAGGGGGGTACGGCGGTTATCATGGAACGCTTCGATCCGCAGTTGTTTCTGGAGTTAATCTGCCAGTACAAGATTACCCACACGCAACTGGTGCCTACCATGTTCAGCCGTATGCTCAAGCTGCCACCGGAAGTGAGAGCAAAGGCAGACCTGCGCTCCCTGGAAGTTGCCATTCACGCGGCGGCTCCCTGCCCCATACAGGTGAAAGAAGCCATGATTGACTGGTGGGGGCCTATCATCCACGAATATTACGGCGCCACCGAAGGCCTTGGTTTCACCGCCTGCAACAGCGAGGAATGGCTGCAGCACAAAGGCACCGTGGGCAAGGTAATGCTGGGTGACCTGCACATACTGGACGAAGACGGCAAACCCTGCCCGCCGGGTGTATCCGGCGAAATCTGGTTCAAGACCGCCAGCGACTTCACCTACTTCAACAATGAGGAAAAAACCCGGGAAGGGCGCTCTGCGGATGGCACCATGAGCACCGTCGGCGATGTGGGTTACGTGGAGGACGGATTCCTGTTCCTCACCGACCGTGCCACCTTCATGATTATCTCGGGCGGGGTGAACATCTACCCCCAGGAAACCGAGAATCTTCTCATTACCCACCCTAAAGTGATGGACGCTGCTGTTTTTGGCGTGCCCAATGAAGACCTGGGTGAAGAGGTAAAAGCCGTGGTACAGGTAGTGGAAGGCGTGACAGCGGACGAGGCCCTGGTAGCCGAATTGATGGCCTTCTGCGACGAACACCTGAGCCACCAGAAGTGCCCGGCCTCTATTGATTTCGAAGATGAACTTCCACGCCTGCCCACTGGAAAACTCTACAAGCGCCTGCTGAAAGACCGCTACTGGGCTGACCATAAAAATCGGATCTTGTAGCTTCACAAATGGAGGGCCAGCAAGTAAGCAACAAGAGTAAATTGGGGGTTCTGCCAAAATAACTTATACCAGCCAACAACACTGGGCACTGGGATTCAAGCCACCGCTCTGCCCCATTCAGCGAACGCATCTCTCCCTGCATTTCGTGCCTATTTCGCCCTGACGATGAGCCGCTTTTTAAAAATCCGACGAGTTCATTTGGCAGTATCTGTGGAACGCAGAAAATGCATTACCTTGAGGTCACTCATTCTGCCGCTGGATATTGCGGTACTGGCAAGCCGAAGCCCTGTAACGGTTCCGTCGGGGCCTGGTTCAAAGCGGGCAAGAAAGTCTGCATCCACGGTCGGGTCATACCATTTTATGAGGAACTCGTGGCCTGAGCGGGGGATCATGGCCCCTGCAAGTGCCGGCATTCGGGTGCTGGCCAGTCCCAGCCCCCCGTCTTCACGGGCCGAGACGGTTATGCTGCCGAACCATGTGTCAGCATAGGTTCCCGTATAAGCCTCAAGCGGCAGATCGACGGTCTCCGGCAGTTTGGGCATTTGCCGGGGCGCGGCGACCGGCGCCGTGTATTCCACGATCCAGTCCCGCGGTGAATCGTCGGGCGCGAGCCACGATGCCAGCAGTGCCTGCATGACGGCTGAACGTGCCCGGGTGTTCGCTCCATTAGTCAGCACCGTGATCCCAAGGCCTTTTGCGGGCACCAGCATCACCTGTGACTGGAACCCGAGCAACGTGCCCGTGTGGGAGACGGTCTCAAAGCCGTGGATATCGGCAATCCGCCAGCCGAGTGCATAGGCGCGATGCGTCGTTTTGTCTCGCTCCCTCTCCCGCGCCGATACTCCCATTTTCGTTATGCCTGTCCACAGCTCGGCAATTTGGCGGGGCGCGAGCACGCCCTCGCCACCAGCGAGCAGAGCGCTCATCCAGCGTGCCATCCCCTGGGCATTGCAGGTGATCCCGCCCGCGGCCGCCATCACCGGCGGTCTGCCGATGAGACGATTGCGGTCCACGCGAAGTGGCTTGCCCTGGTAAGGCACATAGGGTTCCGCGGCATTGGTCATTGCCACATCGGGCACCTCGCCGGCAAAGCAGGGAATCCCCAGGGGCTCCATCAGCTTTTTCTGCACAAAGGCTTCATAAGGTGTACCCGCTAAACTGGCGATCAGCTCTCCGGCTGCAACATAGAGCGCGTTGCTATAGGCATAGTTTGAGCCGAACGGCGTTACCGGCTTTAAGTGACGAAGGTTGGCGACCACCTCGGCCCGGCTGAAGCCCGAGGGCGCAGGCCACAACATGTAATCTCCCGCTCCGCTCCAGAGACCGGAGCGATGGGTGAGCAAGTCGCGCACCGAGAAAGCCTGTGTCGCCTTGGCATCGTAGAGGCTGAACCCGGGCAGATGGTCCGTCACCTTGTCAGCCCAGCCCAGCTTGCCCTCCTGAACAAGTAGCGCGAGTGCCGCGCTGGTGAAGGCCTTGCTGGTTGAACCGATGCGAAAGTAGGTGCGCGGGTTAATGGGCAGGTCCCGCTCCACGTCACGCAAGCCATAGCCTTTCAGAAAAATGGTCTCTCCGTTACTGACCACCGCAATGGCCATACCGGGAACCTCGAAAGCATCGAGCGCCCTGGTGGCGACATCATCAATCGCTTTCTCATCGAGGCCCGCTGCCTGAACTCGCAGGGAAACGAACAGCAAAAGCAGCAGGCAAAGTGTGACAGGCCTATGGCGCTTCATGGTTGAATTGGACATTGGTTGCTATCTCGGCTCTGGTGCAATACCCGTATATCGCCTTCTTTTCCATATAGCAACGGGTATGGGAAATGGATACGGGGATACAATAGAAACCCTCGGACTGGTGTTCCCCCATAAAAGCACCCCGTCTAGAGCCGCAGCGACACACTGGCCTGATAGCGGCGCCCCAGCACATCGTAGGATGATGGGTCGGTATTGGCCTCGGCCGGTTCTGCACTGCGTCCAAGCAGCGGTGGCTCGGTATCGGCCAGGTTGATGACGGCAAAATTGAAAGGGGGATCAGAAAAGGGGGTCAGAGTACTTTTTATCTCTCCTGATGGTAGTCAACGATCTCTACGTAAGACGCACAACCCTTATCCCAACGAAAACAGATGCTCCATTCATTATCGAATCGCGAAATCCGGGTCAATCCAGTCCTCTTTTTCGGGATGTCCGTGAAACACGGGCCACCTTACTCTGACCCCATTTTCTCTCCTCACCCCATTTTCTCCCGATTTCTTTACTCTGACCCAATTTTTTGCACCATTTTTTGCATTGCAAAATTATTGTCTATACTTGGCTGGCAGCCGGCCAGAGGCTACCGGTTTTCGGGGCGCAGCTGCTTGCATGAATCTATCCTGGAGGTGTATGGCAATGAGCGGCGAAGCTTCGGTTAAAGGCGGTTGTTTCTGTGGCGCAGTTGAAATCGAAATATCCGGTTCACCGGAGGCGATGGGGTATTGCCACTGTGAATCCTGTCGGCACTGGTCGGCGGGGCCGGTTAACGCGTTCTCACTTTGGAAACCTGAGTCGGTTCAAGTGACCAAGGGCGCAGATAAGATAGGCACCTACGCAAAAACTGATAACAGCCATCGCAAGTGGTGTATGGATTGTGGTGGCCACCTCATGACCGATCACCCCAAGATGGGATTGGTCGACGTGTATGCGGCAGTCATACCGACTTTCGATCATCAACCCGCTTTGCACGTTTTCTATTCGGAATCTGTTCTCCCTATCCGTGATGGCCTGCCGAAGATGCGTGATGTCCCCGCTGAAATGGGTGGCAGCGGGGAAACCATGCCGGAATAGTTGGCTGGAGGCAAAACGCTTCAGGGTGATCTTGTCGCTAGGCTGCCGTCCTACTCTGTCGTGCCCAGTTTGATCTGCCTGTAGCTGCTTTAAATGTTAGTTCTCCAGGTTCAGCTGCAGCTTGTAATTGGCTCGCTTTAGGGGAATGATCTACGGATCCTGTAACTAGTGGAGCCTGAATGATGAAGCATGAAGTTTGCGCTGAAGCCGATCTCGCTGTAGGACAGCAAATCGCTGTGACTGCAGGTGCCGTTAAGCTGGTGTTATTCCACCTGGATGACGGCTTTTACGCCACACAATCTAACTGTACGCACCTGTTCATGCCCCTCAAAAAGGGCAAAATCATCGACGGTTGCAAGATTCAGTGCCCCTTCCATCGCGCACAGTTTGACATTCGCTCTGGCGAAGTTGCTGAATGGGCCAATTTCCCACCCGGCATTCAGTTGATCAACACCCTGCGCAAAGAGAAAGCCCTTCAGACCTACCCTGTGACTGTGAGCAAAGGAAAAGTATTGGTCGATATCTGAAGAAGATAAATGGGGGTCAGAGTCCCATTTACTAAATGGGGGTCAGAGTCATATTTACCACTATATCCCACTAACTGAACTCGAAACGCCATCAGGCATACTGCTAAACGCCAATCTGTAGGCGCTTCCTCTCACAGCGTGACTCGCTCCCGCATTCACCCGATAAAAAGTTACTCTGACCCCCATTTTTCGCCATTTTTCTAAGCGATTTAACCGGCCAGTCCCCGGGCGCTTACATATCGGGGCGCGGCCCGCAGAAACAGCACCCCTCCCAGCAATACCAGTGACAGGCTGATGGCCATGGCGTAACGCAGGCTGTTAACACCAAAGGATGGCTCCATTACATCACTTAGCAGACCGATAAACAGAGGCCCAAGACCCATACCGACCAAATTGAACATGAACAGGAATATCGCCGCCGCCTGGGCGCGCATATTGCCCGGGGACAATGTCTGTATCGCGGCATAGGTCGGGCCAATCCAGAAGGCGGCCACAACACCACCGAGCAAGGTGAAGATTATCGCAACCGGCACCATCGAGTCGCCCACCGCAAACTGTTGCGACTCCGGCCACAGCAGGAAACCCAGCATCAGCGGCGCGGTGGCGAATGCACCGGCGGCGGGCAGCCAGAGTTGCCAGCGCGGGTCGCGCTTACTCAAACGATCGCAGAGAATACCGCCTGTCACGGCCCCTACGATGCCGCTGATTGCGCCCGCGCCGCCGAGCAGCAGTCCGGTCTCTACCAGGCTGAGGCCGTGGGTACGCATGAGGAAACTGGGTGACCAGGTTCCCAGCCCGTAGGCCGCCAGCGCTGTGGTCGCGCCTGCCGTGGCTATCAGCGAGAAACCAGGCAGGGCCCAGATATGCTTTATGTCCCCAAGCATAGTGGTACTGCTAAGAGCACCCTCCCGAGCCGGCTCTTTCACGGTGAAAGCAACCAACAGGCCGACGACTACACCCGGGATGCCGAAAAAGATGAACGCCATGCGCCAGCCATACTCTGCCGCAACGAGTGCCCCGCCCAGCATTCCGATCAGGATTCCAAACTGGGTGCCGGTGGCATGAATACTCAATGCCGTTGCTCGATTTTCAACAGGAAAGTAATCAGCAATAAGGCTGTGCGATGGGGGCGTGCCGCCCGCCTCCCCTATACCTACTCCCACTCTGGCCAAAGCCAGCTGCCAGAAACTGCCCGCCATCCCGCAGAGTGCGGTCATGGCACTCCATAGCCCCACTGAGATTGCGATTACATTGCGGCGTGACCACCGGTCGGCCAGCCGGGCTACCGGCACGCCGAGGCTGGCGTAGAAAAGGGCGAAGGCAAACCCGCTCAGAAAACCCATCGCGGTATCACTGGCTCCAAACTCAAGCTTGATCGGTTCAAGCAGAATGGTGATCAGCTGCCTGTCTACAAAATTCAGTATGTAGGTTATCCAAAGTATAAACAGGACATAGGCGCGATAGTTCGGACTGAAGGCTGTAGACGTCATAAGGTGTGATTACCGTTTGAAAACATGACAACACAATAAATACGCTTATGCAGCAAGTCTACACCTGGAGACGACCTGCATGGGCTGGCAAAGCACCCGTCACGCCCACGCAAACAACCATCACCAGCAGGCCGCCCAGACAGCCTACCCCTTTTCTTGAAGGTCAGACGGGCATGGCTGACAGTGGATGGATGATTCGCAGGATACTACAGGTTGCCTGCAGAGGCGGCTTTTAGTCGGGTGATGTCGTTCTGGCTCATTTAGCGCGCCAGCTATTCTCCACCTGCGGATCAGCTTCAATCTCTGCACTTTTCCGGCATACAATTTCCACGCGCATTGCGGACAATTTTGTGTGTGCGGCAATCACATCCGCGTGATGGTGATCAGGTGCCCCGCCTTCTACCGCATCACGAAGAAACTGGAGGATAACGCCCTCATGGATCTTGAACTTCACCCAGCGATAGATCGCTACATGGGCAGCAACCGCCACCAGCACTACAAGAGCAATAATCAGCTGTGAATTCATCCCTGAAGCTTACCACCCAAAACGGAGCCCAGCGACCGAATAGGGGGTCAGAGCCCTTATTTCCTTTCTCTCAATCGGCGAACTGCACCCGCACAATAGCGCGACTAACCAGGCTCCAAATTGGACATACGCCCCAACATGTTACGCAAGTACGTTACACCGTTGGCGAGGAACGGGCGGTGCAGGTATTGCGCAGCTAACCTGGTGGAATGAGTGTGCATAAATTGCGAATTCGCCATGCAGGGGTAAACTTGAGGAAGGTTTCACTTTGGGAGGTTACTGTGAAATATGTCCATGGGTTGCTCTTGCTGGCCGCATCTGCGGCATCGACAAACGCAGACGTCATTGCCGCTTTGTCTGGCCATTACACGCTGCGCCACGAAGCTGTATCGTCACTTCCGCCCGGCGCCCTGTGGGACAGGCTGGTGCATCCCGAAACCTGGTGGAGCCCCGCGCATTCCTATTCCGGCGATGCGGCCAACCTGTCGCTCGATCCTCGCGCTGGCGGGCTCTGGAAGGAGGAATGGGATGGCGGCTCGGTCGCACACGGAGAGGTGCTGTATGTAAACCCGGGCGAGCAGCTGCGGCTGGAGGCGCCCTTCGGCCCACTCCAGTCGATGGCCGTCGATGTTGTCTGGACCATAACAATCCTGCCCGAAGGCAGCGGCTCCAAAGTTATCTTTGACGAAGTTGCAAACGGGTCGGACGCCAGCAATCTGGACAAAGTTGCCGGCGCTGTGGATGGCGTTAAAGCGGAAGCGATGCGCAGGTTGGTTGCCGCTGACTAATCATGGTGGGCGGCTTGACGCGGTCTTTTGAATAAGCGAGTGCGCAATGGGTCATGCACCATCGGTCAGAGCACTTTACATCAACCGCTCGCGCCCTTTGACCTGACTCTCGATGATTGAGCAGAGGCTGGAAAAAACCGGGGTTGCTCTAGATTCGGTGTGGGTTCTGACGAAACCCGGAACACCGTCAAATATTTAAATGGACTCTGACCCCTTATTTTTTCGCCTGATCCCTGAGCTGATCAAAATAGCGATCACGCAATCGAGTTGATCGACTCATCATCGGGATTTCCTTGCCATCTACAAATACCAGTTCCGCCTCACGCAAGACTTCCAGCGGGTCGTTGCTCCAAAGCACCAGATCCGCCTTAGCGCCCACGACGATCTGGCCGGGGTTGTCGAGGCCGAACACCTCTGCAGGTGTGGTGAACAGCGCTTGCAGCGCTGCCTCGTATGGAAGGCCATTGGCCACGGCTATACCGGCACACTGGGCTACCAGGTAAGCATTGTGGGTGCTATTTTGCCGGCCCATACCGGTAAACATAAGCCGCACGCCGGCATCGTTCAGCATTGCGGCATTTTCCAGGCGTGCGCCCAGGGTTTCATACTGGAGGGGAAGGTTGCTGCTCGGGTCAAGAATAACGGTTGCGCCACTGCGAGCGATCTCTTCCGCGACCATCCAGCCCTCTTCAGCCCCCACCAGGATAAGCCGCAAGTTGAAGGACTCGCCCAGTTCGAGAATTCGCAGTATGTCTGCTGCGCGAGAAACGTTTACAAGCAGGTACTGGCCACCGTCAATAACAGGGATCAACGCATCGAGATCATCAAGGCTCAGACCCAGTTCCCGGCCCTCACCATCGAGAAAGAGCTGCGTGTTGGCTCTGTAATCCGACGTGTCCTGTAGCGCCCTTCGAAGGGTAGCGAGTGCGCCGGCACGAGAACCTCCCGCAGCGCCGGCGGCAAACTCATTATAGTTTACAAGAACCCCTACCGACTGATTTTCAATACTTTCCCGGACAGAGCCGGACAGGTTGGCCACTGCCACCTTGCCGGCAAACAGCGAGTTCGCTGCTAGCGGCGCCACTACCACACGGGTTAACCCATGAACTCGATTTTGCGGGATTAACGTGCTGTTGGGGTTAAACGCATCAATCACGTTGAGCGCAGCCGTAAAGTCCTCACTCGCGGCTGAAGCGTCCCAGGTTTGCTCTATCCCATCGATCTCGACCACGCCTATATGGGTCAAGGCATTAAAAAGGCCCGGTGTAAGGCGTTTACCAGTTCCGTCAACCACCCGAACTCCCTCTGACGGGAGGTTTTTGCCGATGTTGAGGATACGGCCATCCACCACCAGCACGTCTGTGCCTGCAAGCCTTCCCTCGGCTGCCATGGTTTCCACATCCGCGTTCTGGATGAGCAGGGTTTGGGCTGACAAACCAGCTGCATAGAGCACAGCCGACGTAAGCAGTGCGGTCACTCCTCGCCGTAATACGTTCACGGGCGATCCCCTGTTGGCGAGATTATGCCAATATTGAAGTCGCTGGTTGGTCTGACCGATTTATCTGCGCGATCAAACCGTAAATAACCATCGATCCAGACCTTATCTGCTCGCGCATAAACGCTGAAGGGGTCCTGGTCCCAGAGTACAAAGTCGGCATTCTTGCCTGACTCGATGGAACCGATCCGGTCCTCGAGCCCAAGTGATTTTGCGGCATTCAGGGTTAACCACTTGATAGCCTCGGCTCGCCCCACTTGCAGGCCCATACGATTAGCGGCCGACATGGCCTTGGCTATTTCCTGATTTAGCCGCTGCACCTGAATCGGGTCGTCCGAGTGGATGATGGCGCAGGCGCCGGCATAATCCACCATGGCAAGATTCTCCCTTACCATATCAAACGCCTCCTGCTTGAAACCCCACCAGTCCGCCCACATCACCGCGCAGATATTGTTGTCGGCCAGCAGTGGCGCCACCTTATAGGCCTCAACAGCATGATGGAAGGCGGCGATCTGGTAACCGAACTCCCTGGACATATCGATCATCTGGGCCATCTCGTCGGCCCGGTAGCAGTGATTGTGTACGCGGATTTCTCCGTTGAGAACGCCCACCAGGGTTTCCAGGTTGAGGTCCCTGGCGGGGGCTTCTGCAGTGGTATCACCTGCCTCACGCTTTGCCCGATACATCTGCCACTCATATTCGTAATTTTTGGCGTCAGCCCAGGCCTGGCGAAAGCCCGCCATGTTTCCCATGCGGGTTGACGGAAGTTCACCCTTCTCGCCGTAAACTGTTTTGGGGTTCTCACCGCACGCCATCTTCAGGGAATACGGTGCTCCGGGGAATTTCATGCCCTGCACCGTAGTGGAGGGAACGTTCTTTACCGTAACCCCCCGCCCACCGATAAGGTTGCCCGAGCCGGGAAGTATCTGGACTGTTGTGATGCCTCCGGCGATCGCCTTTTCCCATTGCGGGTCCTGGGGCCAGATCGAATGTTCAGCCCACACCTGCGCCGTTACCGGTGCTGTCATCTCATTGCCGTCTTCGTGACTGACTGTCGCCGGTGCAGAATAGACCCCCATGTGACTATGGACATCAATCAACCCCGGGGTGAGCCACTTGCCTTCGCCATCGATGGAAATCGCATCAGCCGGGGCCTCCAGATTCTTGCCGATTTTGCTGAACAGCCCGTCCGCAACCAGCACATCGGTACTCTCCAGCAGTTCACCTGAACCGGTCAGCACCGTGGCATTCCTTACGACTATGGGCACACTCGCCGGAGCGCTGTACGTCGAGGGAAACGGGTTCGATAGAAAATGGTCATCCACCTCGGGTGGAGGTTCGGCCACGGGTGCGGATTCATCGGATGTACAGCCGGCTAGAACGGAAAACGCGGCTAACCCCAGCAAGGCAAACACATGAGCATGTATTCTCAATGATATTCCATAGCTAGATTTGAATTTCAGAAATGATAGCAGCAATTTCACGACGCAGTTAATGGGAATAAGGGAGCAGAGCCCTTTACCTCAAACGCCCGCGCCCCTTGTTCGAACTCTTGACGGTTGCCCGGTCTCCGTTCCTATGGCAGCCTCAATCCCAGAAAGGAATCTGGATTTCCCCAGTGGGGACAGGCTATAAGATATGATCAGCTATCAATAAAAATTGGGGTCAGAGTCAATATAAAAATATTGGGGTCAGAGTCAATATATGTTGGGGTCAGGGTCAATATATGCAATCCGAATAAAACGACTCTGACCCCCTTAACTCGAATAAAACGACTCTGACCCCCTTAATTTTAATTTAACTCTGACCCCCTTAATGGACCCCCTTAATGTAAATTAACACTAGCTGGAGGATTTGCCATGCCCGAATACATCCCCCCATCACTTGACTGGGTGCGAGAGCAGGTTGAACTGTACGAAAGCAGCGGCGGCACCCAGGGCACTACCCTGCTCGATACCGGCATGCCCTGCATCGTGGTCACCCACATCGGCAATAAGAGCGGTGCTATACGCAAAATCCCGTTGATGCGGGTAGCAGTGGACGGCTGCTACGTTTTGATCGGCTCCATGGGCGGCCAGCCCAAGAACCCGGTCTGGGTCTACAACCTGCGCGCCCATCCTGATGTCCAGATTCGCGACAAAACCGAGGTGTTCGAGATGCGGGCAAGGGAAGTCACCGACGAGCAGGAACGGGCCAGGCTGTGGGCCGCCGGCGTTTCCGCATACCCTCCCTACGACGAGTACCAGGCGAAAACCACGCGCAAAATTCCTGTTTTTATTGCTGAACCGCGTTAGCAAAAGGCGCTAAACTGCGCGGCCCCCGCCTGCCGCGCCCTGATGTATCGAACAGATGGCCAAACCAAAACTTCTTCTAACCGCGCTGGTAGCCGTACTGTTTATGTCGGCTGTTCCCGTCCTCATCAAATCCACCAGCGCCAACGAAGTCACTATCGGCATTGCCCGTCTCGCCATCGCAGCGCTGGTGTTTTCCCCCATCGCTCTCTGGCGCCGCCAGTGGTTAAGGCTCAGTGGCAGGCAGTGGCTGCAGCTGGTGCTCATTGGCCTGGTATTCGCGGGCCACTGGCTCACCTACTTTGTCAGCATCAAACTGGCCACCCCAGCTATCGCGGCCCTGGCCATCACTACCTATGGTGTCCAGTACCTGGTGCTCGCTTATATCTTCAACGGTGAGCGCGTGAATACCATAGAGTGGCTGGCTATCGCCTGCTGCCTGGCAGGTTGCGTGATCGTGTCCCCGGAGCTGACCTTTGGCAATAATACCACCCGCGGCATCGCCATCGGGCTGTTCAGTGCCCTGCTTTACGCGGCCCTGCCGCTGCTTCATCAGCGAGCGGCATCTATCAGTACCCTGGAGCGCACCTGGGGCCAATTCTTCTTTGCATTGTTGTTTTTCCTGCCGCTGTGGAGCCAGGCTGATTGGCAGCTTGAGCCCACGGATTTCTACCAGTTGGCGGCGCTCGGTATTCTTTGCACTGTTATCGCCCACGGCCTGTGGGTAAAAGCCAGTACCGAGTTGCCAGCCATTTACACCAGCATGATCTATTACCTGTACCTGCCGCTGGCACTGGTCAGCAGCGTCCTGCTGCTGGACGAAGAACTGACTTTGAGAAAGTTGGGCGGTGTCGCATTGGTAGTAGGGGTCAGCATCGCCCTGTCCACCTACCGGTACCGGCGCACCCTGTAAATGTCACATGCCGCCAACCTGGAAAGCTCGCTGGAGACACGCTTTCAGCAGCTCACTACACTGCTAAAGAACTACGGGGCACTGTGGCGACCTGTGCCCTTCCATCACCTGGAACTTACCTGGGAAGCTCATTACCCGGCACTGACACCGGCGCTGGAGGCGCTGGATGAAAAGACGCTGGCCAGCCTTGAAACAGACCACGATGCCCTGGTGGACTGGCTATGCGCACACATTCCTGAACTTGCACCGATCAGGGAAATCGACTCAATGCCCGCCCTGCCGTCACGGCAGCATGAATATCCCCGTGGTTTCGAGCGGGACATACCCGGCCGCAAGTGGCGCCAGGTCACCGCCTTTACCGCCTGCCTGGAGACGCTCGACGGGCCAGTTCTGGAGTGGTGCGCAAGCAAGGCACACCTGGGCCGCGCGCTTTGCCAGCGCTTTGGTACGCCGGTGACCGCGCTGGAATGGCGCCCGGCCCTGTGCGATGCCGGCAACGAAAAGAGCCGACAGCTGCAATTGGATGTTAAGGTTGAGACCTGCGATGTCATGTCAGCTGATGCTATTGACTACGCCAGCCGTAGCCATCATGCCGTGGCCTTACACGCCTGTGGGGACCTGCACCGCCGCCTCATCGAAACCGTGGCGGCGCACAAGCTGCCAAGCCTGCACCTGTCACCGTGCTGTTATCACCTTAGCGCTGGCGCGCAATATCAACCGTTCTCACGGGCGGCCAGAGACAGCGCCCTGACACTGAGTCGGGATGATTGCCGGCTGGCAGTGCAGGAAACCGTAACCGCACCAGCCGTAGCCACCCGACGTCGGGAAAAGAAGAACGCCTGGCGGTTGGGCTTTGACACCTTGCAGCGACAATTGCGCGGCGTCGACAATTACCTGCCGCTTCCTCCTCTCCCCGATGCCATCTTCGCAGGCAGCTTTGCCGATTTTTGCCGCCACGCCGCAGGGCTCAAGTCGATAGCACTGCCCGCCAGGCTGGATTGGCAGCGCTTCGAGCAGCAGGGCTGGCAACGTCAGGGGTGGGTAAGCCGAATGGAGTTGCCCCGCCACGGCTTCCGCCGGGCACTGGAATTATGGCTGGTACTGGATCGGGCGCTCTACCTCGAGCAGCATGGCTATAAAGTCACAGTGGGCACCTTCTGTGAGCGCCACCTCACCCCACGCAATCTCATGATTCGCGCCACCCTGACTCAGGGCCTGTAACCGCTTCCCCGATCGCGGCGTGCCAGCCACCTGGGCTATTGAGGGCCACAGCATAAGGTGATCACCGTCGTCACCGATGCAGCACCCTATTCCAGCACCTCCACTGAATCGCCCAGCGACAAGGACCCGGTACGCTGGTACAGCAAATTCTGGCCGAACATCACCTGGCCGTTGACCCGCCGGAAGCTGGCCAGCACCCGGGTGATCTGCCCATCCCGTTGCGCCGTGGCCTGGTCGATGGAGGGAATCACACAGCGGGAACAGGGCTTGGCGACATCGAACTCCACGGCACCGATACGAATACGGCGCCAGCTGTCCTCGGCGAAGGGGTCACAACCACTTACCACAAGGTTGGGTCGAAAGCGGTTCATCGGCACCGGGTTGTCGAGTCGGCTGTTCAGATCGTCCAGCGAGGCCTGGGAAATCAGCAACAGGGGAAAGCCGTCGGCAAAACTGACCGTCTCGCCCCCGCGGGCGTAGACGCCATCTACCAGGCGCCGGCAGGTGTCAGGCATATAGACCAGCCGGCAGCGCCGGCCCAAGTGCGCACTCAGCCATTCTCCTGTGGAGGGTTCTGCCAGCAAGGCGCGTACAGCGTCCTCCCAGATGCTTACCCTCAGTTCCGGTGCATCGCTGCCGGGGATTGCAGCCTGGATGCTGCTGTCAGCCAGCGACAGGCGAATACCACCAGGCGCCACCTCGACTCGGACCAGAGCCATACCAGCGCATTCCCGTTGGCTGATGAAGCGCCCGCGCTCGTCAACAATCAGCCAGCGCCGGTCTCCGACTGGACCGAAGCCATCCAGGGTGACGCGGTCCAGACTGATACCGGCACAGGATTTCACCGGATAGATGGAGATGTCGCTCAGTTCCATTAGGCCCGCCTGCTGCTTGAAGGGTAAACAGGCATGATAGACCCTTTGCCTCGTGCAGCAACCGGAAGCGGTTCATGCACATCTATCCTGGCTGTACCACGCGTTCCCACACTGCCCGCAGGCGCGCTCTAATCGACCCCGGTAAGTTCGCTATCCCATTGTATTTCAACGGAAATCTCATTACGACGCAGAAAAGGAAGCGTCCAGGGCGGGTTGTAATGGTTCAGCGAGGGCACGCGACTGTGGCTACCCCGTTGCGGTCCAGCACTGCCAGCAGTTCTTCTTGCATGCGGGCCAACTTGCCATCGGTCGCTCAACCGGAAAAACGAATTTGACTGAACGTTTCTCTTAGCCTACGCGAGTAACAGGTAAAAGGTTCAGCGCTCGTCGGAGCCGATCCACCGCGGGCAAAAGCCCGCTTATTTTCTCGTATTCGCATCCAGTAGCACGGCGATTCGTCACTGAACCGGCTTGGAACGATCTGCGTATCTACTTCTGATTATGACAACAAGGAGTACAGCGACATGAAAACAGCAATCGTGAACACCTGGGACGCATTCATGAACAGCAGCCACAATCCGCTGCGGCATCTGGACCTCGCGTCGCAGCACTACTTTATGCAGGTGCTTGGCTGGATGTGGAGCATGGTGTTCAGCCTGACTTTTTTCTCAATCCTGGAATTTGGCCTGACCTGGGGAGCCCATTTGCTTGTTATCGGTGGTATTGCCATGACGGTAGCCCTGTTTCGGGAGGCTGAGAAACAGCAGGCCGTAACCGAGCCGAGCCTGCAGCAACTCAGTTCAGCATCAGCGTGCGTGTGGAGACTCGATAGCGAGGCTTGAACAGGCATCACGCCCGATGCCGTGCCCGGTGACCAGCGCCTCAACATGACCTGTCAGGCCGGCCTTTTTGCTACTATACCGTCACTGTCTATACAGACATAACTGGCAATAGCAGGATTGGCATGAACAGCGACGACGAGGGAAACCAGACTTCACCCCACTACCGCATGTCCTATCGCGATGTAGCGATGCATAAGGTGATGCTGCAGGATGTCGTACGTACTGATGCCTACGAAAAATCCATTCGCGAAGTAGTAAAGCCAGAACACCGCGTGCTGGACTTTGGTTGCGGCACTGGGATACTCGCAATTTTTGCAGCCCGGGCAGGCGCAGGGCACGTCACTGCGGTCGATCGCTCGCCCTTTATACAAACAGCGAAGGACATCGCACAACAAAATGGTTTGGGTCAGTATTGACTTCTATCATGACGATCATCAATCGCTACAGCTATCCGAAAAGGTTGATGTCATCGTCTCGGAGTGGATGGGACATTGCCTGTTTTATGAGGCCATGCTCGAACCTTTGCTGGCAGTACGTGACCGGTACCTGGCAACGGGGGGAATAATGATACCTGCAAAGGTAAGCCTTCATGCCGGATTGGTTTGCGACGAAGACTTGCTTGAAGATTTATCATTTCTCGGGGAGCGCCCCTATGATATTGATTTCTCACCGATATCCCATGTGCCCTTCCAGCAAACCGATCTGGTAGCACTAGGCCCTGAAAGCATAATGAAAAACGTGGCCCACCTGGGTTCGCTCGATATGCATAGCGTCCGCAAATCCGACACCCCAAGAGTGTTTTCAGGGACGGTTACACCCGACCGAAAAGCCAGAATATTCGCCCTATGCGGCTGGTTCAGCTCGGAGTTAAGCCCGGGAGTCAGGCTCGGCACAGGGCCCCACGACATGCCCACTCACTGGGACCAGGTTTTATTCCCCCTACCCGAGCCTTTAACTGTTGATCCTTCGATGGAAATAACCATCACTATCTCACCTTTGACAGAGAAGGTAGGAAAGGAACAATTCTGGCACTGGTCTATTACAGACGGGGAAAAAACTATCAGCGTTAATGAACTACAGCATCAAGCGCTCGCCGAGTTGCCGCCGGGAAAACTGTAGGCGGCGGTGCCGGCACTACAAACTGAACCAGCACTAGTCCCTGTAAACAGCGACATAGGCGCCCCGCAGGCTGCTTACCACGCCTCGGTACATGCCAGCAGTATTAAAGGGGGTGGCTATATTCCCGTCCTTGTCGACTGCGATCACGCCGCCATCGCCCCCCATGTCTACAAGATCTTTCATCACAATACGGTCCGCTGCCTGCTGCAGCGACAGGTCGCCGTATTCCATCAGTGCGCAGATATTGCGGGCGACCGTGGCGCGGATAAAAAATTCGCCATGCCCTGTTGCAGATACCGCGCAACTGGCATTGTTGGCATAAGTGCCTGCGCCGATGATCGGGCTGTCTCCAACCCGGCCATGCATCTTCAAGGTCATACCACCGGTTGAAGTTCCCGCGGCGAGGTTGCCGTGTTTGTCGAGAGCGACCGCCCCTACCGTACCGAACTTGTAGTCCCCATCCGGTGGGCTGCCGGTTGAGGCCTTGTCGTTTGCGTCACCAGGCGCTTTACCGTCATGGTCCAGTTTTGGGTCGAGCCCTTTTGCCCTGGCATCCTCATACTGCTGCCAGCGATAGTCAGTGAAAAAGTAGGCATCGTCGGCCGTCTCGATTCCGGCGGTTGCCGCAAAGGCTTCCGCACCGTGCCCCTGCATCATCACATGCGGAGACTGTTCCATCACTGCGCGAGCCAGAAGAATCGGGTTCTTGATGTTCTTCACGCCAGATACTGCACCGGCATCCAGGGTGCGGCCGTCCATAATCGAACTGTCGAGTTCGTTTTTGCCTTCGGCTGTGAATACGGCGCCCCTGCCGGCATTGAATAAGGGAGAATCTTCCAGAACCTGAATGGAAGCCGTAACGGCATCCAGTGCGGCTCCACCCGCTTTCAGGATATTTTCACCGGCTGTGAGCGCAACGAGCAGGTCTTCACGAAACTTCGCCTCCAGTTCAGGAGTCAGTTTGTCAGGCGTGATAGTGCCGGCACCCCCATGGATAACCAGCGCATAGTCTGGCCTTTCGGCTTGTTCATTCATGCAGGCTCCCAGGCCAAGTAGCGCAAACAGGGAAAGAAAAATCCGCTGCCACATAAGACACTCCTACTGCACCAGCGCCCGATTGTTTCGCAGCAGGCAGGCAACATCAAGCGTAACGCCATTTTTGTTTCCGGGTAGCCCAGCCCTCCAAGGAGCACCCCCGGATCGATCTACCTCTTCCGGACCTACCCTGTTGTTGGCTTTATACAGATTTTCTATAGAATCGAGCATCCGACTCTGATCGATCCATCATGCGAGTATCATATGAACAGAATAGAGAAGCTCAAGAACGACGTGTACAGTTTTGAAGAGTTGGATACCCTGGAAAAAAACGCGACCAAACTGGGCGACAAAGAAACGCTGCAGCTGATTGCCGTTAGCCGGGCATCAAAGACCGCCAAGGGCGAGAAGCCCAAAAGTGTCATCGGCGAGGACGGCAGGCCGCTGACGAAAAGGGCGCGTCGCGATAGTGCCAAACAGCAGTTGGCGGCTGGCGCCAGGGTCAAGCCACTGCTCCATAAAAAGTGAGTGAACCTGGTCGCATCAACTGGAGAGAATTTTGAACTTTACTCTGACCCCCATTGAAACGCGGATCCTTGGCTGCCTGGTTGAGAAGGAAGCGACAACCCCCGATGTGTATCCCCTGACCCTGAACAGCCTCCTGCTGGCCTGCAACCAGAAGTCCAGCCGTGAGCCGGTCATGGAACTCAGCTCCGAGGATGTATTGCCCGCGCTCGATAGCCTGATCGAGAAAACGCTGGTATCCACCTGGAAATCGGATCACAACCGGATGGGCAAGTACCAGCACAAACTCCAACACCGGGTGTCCGATAAGTTTAATTTCTCCGGCCCGGAATTGGCCGTACTCGGCGTGCTATTCCTACGCGGGCCGCAGACCGTTGGTGAGATCCGCACCCGCTGCGCTCGAATTCATGAGTTCGACAGCCTGGATGCGGTAGGCAGTGTACTGCAGGAATTACAGGAGCATCCCGACGGCCCCTATGTCGCGATGCTGCCAAGACAAGAGGGGCGCAAAGAATCCCGTTATGCCCACCTGTTTTGCGGGGAAGCGGATGAAGGCATCCAGTCTGGCGCTGTGCCTGGTCAAAAATCCGCTGCAAGTACGTCTCGGGTGGAAGCGCTTGAGCTGGAAGTCGGCGAGCTGAAGTCTGCACTGCGGGTATTGGAAGAACGCTTCGAGACGTTCAGGAAGCAATTTGAGTAGATACTGCGCGCTTATACGCCGCCTGGCGGATGCCCGCTTACAACCCAACAGACGTAATCCACGGGGGATCGCGCCTTTTCAGGAATCAGGCCTGTAACAGGTACTGGCAAACATCCGGTCAAGGCACCGGCGTTGCAGGGGCTTTGATACAACTACTCAAGCTGGACCAGCATGTTCGCCTGCCGGTACTGAAACCAGCACTATAGAGCGGCCTTGAATCGCTGGCCCGGATACAGCGAATTAAACAATTGCGATGACGCGGTAATAGCCACTACCCGAGAGTGTGGGTCCTGGGTTGGCTCCTCGACGGTTACCGCGTCCCATACAAGACCGGCAGCCTCGGAAAACTCACCGTTTCTGAGCTCATCCCCGTAAAGGCGATGGACGATGTTATCGTCGCTGAGCCCACAGGCCAGAAGGCGCAATAACGCGGCGGGCTGCAGCGCGTCGATTGAGGTGAAGCCTGCATTCTTTTCGGTCTCAAACCGCAAGGTCAGCCTAGTGGCGTCAGGTGTGCCGTACCGAGTTGGAAAAGCCTTATGGAGCAGGCAAACAGCAACAAAAATACCACGCTGCTGGCTGATCTGGGCAAAGTCGTTCCAGGGCTGGTCTTCTTGCAGGTCGTCCACCAGGTTCTGTCGCACGCCGGGTCTCATACTTTCGGCAAAAACTGCCTCCAACACAATCTCACCCGCCCGTTGATTGCCAATATCCTGGAGTGACATAAGGCATATCTCCTCCAGGTCTCCGTCGGCGATTTCGCCAATATCGTCCGCATCCGCCAGTTCGAGAACTTTTCTGAGGGCATCATTACCCCAGGCGCCAGCAAGGGAGTGGATTTCGTCGAGAGACAGGATTGAAATATGGTAGGTATTGGACAAGTGTTCGCTCCGGGAATTTTACGTTAACAGATATGGCTCAACGTTAACGCCTGGGTTAAGCCAGGGCAAGCGAGCGGGCCGGAAGCACTGGCGGCAATTCACCCTCCCCCAATGTTTTCAGGCGCCTCGATTTGACAGGGTGAGGTGCATCCAGTGTCGGCGGCTTGAAATTGGTATAACCGCGCTTACCCTAGTTACAGCTGCGTTCACCCGGCGGCTGCGTCAGCACTGACTCCAGTAACAGGGGCTGGTCAGTCATGATGCCGTCCACACCAAGGTCGATCATCCGCAGCATTTCCTCGCAGGTATTGACGGTCCAGACCTGTATCGGCATGTTCACGGCGTGGGCGGCCTCGACCAGCTCGGCGGTAACGATGGGAATGGGATCATCGCCGGGTATCTGGTCGCCGATCTGGCTCGCGTCCGGCGGAATCTGCGCCGCGATATGCTCGGGCATCGCAGGAAACTCGCCGGTGGAAAGAAACACGGTAAAAGCCGCCAGGCCCTGCCCCAATGGCATGGAGGTGGGTATGCAGGGCGCCACAGCCTTGAAGTTGCCGTTTACCGTGTCGTCGAAAGAAGCCACGATCAAGTCCTCCAGGCGGCCATAGCTCAGCAGCAGGTCTGCCATCTGTTGCTCGTAGTCGCCCTGGCCGTCATCCTCCTTCAGCTCCACGTTGATCAATTTGTCCGGAAACCGTGCCAGAGCCTCTTCCAGGGTCGGGATTTTGAAGTCGTCCGCGCTGTAGCCGGGGGGCGGTGCCCGGTCACCTGTGGCAATGCCGCGAAACGAGTAGTCTGCTTCGGGCCTGTCGCGCTTCGTACCTTCACCGGGGATAAACCAGTACGCTGCATCCAGCTCCTTGACCTCCGCCAGCGTCAGGTCGACGATTCGTCCCTCGCCGTTGGTGGTACGACCAACCCCGCTGGCGTCGTGCAGAATTACCAGGTGATTGTCCCTGGTCTGGAAGACATCCATTTCCAGTACGTCGGCGCCGGCCAGGGCGGCCTCGGAATACGCGTACAGGGTATTTTCCGGGAAGTCGGTAACACCGCCCCGGTGGGCAAAGTTCAGTGGGTCGGCGCCATTGACCAGCCATGGATTGGGTTCAATATCGAAGGGCGCGTCGCAGGCGGTATCGTCGTTGGCGATGGTACCGGTAGCGGTCTCACTGGTTGCCGTCGCATTACTGCTGTTGCTGAAACTCAGGGTAAAGGTCTCTCCCGCTTCCTCTTCCGCGTCACCAATCAGTTCCACCTCGATATAGCCCTCGAGTGAACCCGCCGGGATAGATATTTCTCCGGCGGTATCGAGGTAATCCTCCCCCGCGGTAGCGGTGTCCGCGCGGGTCTCGTAGTTGACGTCAACATCGCGAGGCTGTGGCTCGGTCAGGGTGACCCGGAAGCGCAGGATATTCATCTCTCCAGGGGCGCCCTCAGGGGTCGCCATCGGTACCACTGTGAGAGAGGACGGTTCTGCTTTCGGGCCATCCGACCCATCGGAGCACGCCTGTAACATTGCCAGAGTCATTAACACCAGCGTGATGCGCGTAATGGTCATAGATATTCTGTCCGTCTATTGCGAGCTGTAGAGCATATATCAAATCGGCAAGCAAAAATCCTATAATTACTCCCCCCTACCCTCCGAATCGAAGCAGTTCCATGAACGCCTCCCGCAACACCTCCATCGGCCTGGCAATCGCCTGGATGCTGCTGGCGCTGACCTGCTTTTCTATGCTGGCCGTCGCCAGCAGGGAACTCACCGCGGCGATATCCACGCTGGATATCCTGTTCTGGCGCAGCTTGCTTGGGCTGCCTCATCGTCACCGCGTTCCTGGTTCGGGCCGGCAGCTTTAATAAACAGGGGTTGCAGCCACAGCTGATCGGCTGGCACGCCCTGCGCAATGTCACCCACTTCGGTGGCCAGTGCGCCTGGCTGGTCGCGATCGCCGCCCTGCCACTGGCGGAGGTGTTTGCGCTGGAGTTCACCACCCCGCTTTGGGCCGCCCTGATGGCGGCACTGTTCATGGGAGAGGCCCTCAATCGCGGACGCTGGGTTTCCCTGCTGCTGGGCTTTGCCGGGGTGCTGGTGATTCTCCGACCGGGCGCCGCGGTGATCAATACTGCCAGCCTGGTGATGCTGGCTGGCGCCTTCGGTTTCGGCATTACTGTTATCGTGACCCGCAAGCTGACGCAGTTATTCAGCGGTCACAGCCATGCCTTCCTGCTGGTACTGTTCTATATGACAGCCGATGCAGGGGCTGCTGTCGCTCGGGTTCTTGTTGCTGGGGGGTGAGCTGCGGCTGCCGCCAGCGGGCAGCGGGTTGTGGCTCGCAGTGGCGGCAGTGACGGCACTGATGGCGCACTACAGCCTGACCCGGGCGCTTTCCTATGCCGATGCCTCGGTAGTGATGCCGATGGATTACCTGCGATTGCCATTGATTATGGTGGTGGCCTGGTGGTTGTATGGGGAGAGTGTGAGCCTGTGGCTGGTATTGGGGGCCGGGCTGATTATTGCCGGTAATGCCTGGGGGCTTTATTTGCAGGTCCGGCGGTTGCATTCACTGCCTTGAGGTATGTCGGGTCTATGGTCGAATAAATACCCGAAAGGCGGGGCAGGAGCAGGGCGCGATTGTGGTGCGGAATCAACTGATCAATGCCGCACCCTGCTACCGCTTACCCATAGTGATCGGGTAGCCAGCGGCAACCGTACATCTCAAGCGGACCTTACGGCCAAACGCATCCCCGCAGAGGACTTATTAATGATCAGGTCAACCATCGCCCTTATTGCCATTCTTGGATCCGCGTCTGCTTCTGCGGCCTGTCCGGATTACCTCAATCACTCAATGCGCAAGCTGCATTCGAAAGAGGACGTTAACTTCTGTCAGGCGTTCGGCAACAAGCCGATGCTCATCGTCAACACTGCGAGCCACTGTGGCTACACCCCGCAGTTCAAGGGCCTGGAGGCCCTGTACAACAAATACCGGGACAAGGGCCTGGTCGTGGTGGGCTTCGCCAGTGACGACTTTCGTCAGGAGGCTCAGGACGAGGCCGCAGCAGCACAAGTCTGCTATGTAAACTACGGTGTCACCTTCACCATGATCGCTCCAAGTCACGTCAAGGGTGCAGATGCCAACCCGGTTTTCCAGGCGCTCAACAGCCAGTCCCAGGCCCCCGGCTGGAACTTCAACAAGTACCTGATAGACGCATCAGGTGAGGTGGTCCAGCACTTTGACAGCAACACCCGGCCGGACAGCAAGGTGCTGGAAGCGGCGATAGAGAGCGTGCTGTAGCAAATGTCGACTCCGGCCACTGCTTAAGAAAACCGGGGACAGACCACGACCACCAAATACGTTTTCAACGGAAACCGTGGTCTACCCCCGGCTTCACGGAGACAATGGACTGTCCTGCTCCTGCAGAGGTACTGCAGCGAAAATATGACCCCAACCGGTAGCCTCGTAGTCGAAGCTTGCACGACCAAAATAACCCTGTTTCGATACCAGGTAACCATCGGCATCGTACTCCCACAGGAAAACGTCATCCGCCTCCCCGTCCCCGTCCAGGTCCTGTTCCAGGCGCAGAACATTACCCACACTGTCATATTCGTAGTGCCAAATTCGTGTTGCATCGGGCGCCCCGTCTCCGTCAAAATCTTCAACTTCACGGATAGTGTTGCCCTGATCATCGTATTCGTAATCAACAAATGAAGTTCGTTGATCAGTGGGGTCACTGTAGTAGTCTGTCGTTCTCTCCAAGCGTGTTACCTTGCCGTTTAGGCCATATTGCCTGACCTCGAGCTGGCGGCCCAAACTGGCACTACCACCCTCGCGGATATCCCGCGCCAAATGTCCGTCAGCGTCATATTCGTAAGTCACTCTATAGGTCTCGGCCAGCTGAAAATACTCGATTCCGGGAATACCCAGCGCCTCGGCAGTAGGAGGGAATCGGGTTCCATTCATTTCTATTGCAAGCAGCCAGCCATTCTCATCGTACTGGTAGGTTGTGACGTTATTCTCAATCTCATCGATATTGCTCGTGAAATCGCCGTCGACCCTCAGAAGCTCACCCTCCGGCCCATACTGGTACTGCCAATCTTCGAGAGTACCGTCTGAGTTTTTTTCTACCCGGATGACACTACCGTTAATGTCGTACAGGCGAGCCTCGGTGGTTTTACTCGTCTCACTGGAGTTTCCGTCAATGCCCTTAAGTTCAGTTTCAGAACGTCTCTCCCGCTCGATTTCTGTCAAGTGGCCAACGGCGCTGTAAAGACGGGTTTCGATGTCGGAAACTATCGTCAAGATAAGAATTTCGCCCCCCTCATAGAATCTCAATTCGTTGTAGTCGTGCTCCTCTAAAAGCGTCTGGTTGCCCCAGACATCGTACTCGTACACCCGGGTCAAATGCCGCAGTACGTCGTCCCCCTGGGTATAACCAGCGGGGAGCGCCACTCGCACCAGGTTGCCATTGGTATCATATTCGTAACTTACAGGCTCTTCGTCCTCCCTTTTTTGAAGACTAACCGCCAGGGTGCGGGCATCAATTCCAAGGTAGGCGTAAAGAGACTGCAGCGCGGGTGCAGGATTGGCAATGCCGTGGGGCTCGCTGAAGAAGTCCTGGGTGTTTGCCTGACCGAGAGCATGGCGCAGCGCGAAACTCTCACGAAACGTATTCCAGGGCTGGGCCATATTGAGACTGACCCCCTCGAAGAGGGCGGCCACTTCCGGCAAGATCTCGATGCCATTCTCAGGGTCCCCGTCACGATCGAGGGTCTGCAGGAGAACCGCTATATTTGTGACTGCGTTAAATGGATTGCTCTCATCGTTGAGAGCCCTGGTTATGTCAGGGCTTCCCGTGATCACCGCTGAGCCGGCCAGGTCAAACGGCGTAATCCTCTCCTGGCCTGTGACTTCACCGAGCAAGGTGTCGCCTATAAGGAAGCGAACGGTTTCCCCACCTTCATACTGAAAGTCGCCCTCGGAGCCTGTCACACCCTGCTGGGTCGCAGTTTTGTAGGCAACACCCGATACGCCGGAATCTACCAGGTACCCAGTAAAAGTACCTTCAGGCGGCGTGATTGGCGGTGGCACGACAGCATCCTTCTTGTCTGAGCCGGAGCCACCATCACAGGCGCCGAGCGCCAGTACTGACAGAAGAACAGACAGGAATCGAAGAGTGGCGCGCATACGGGATACCTATAATGTTAGCCTCAGCGTATACCCTGAGGTTAGCACCAGACCCGTGGCCGACAATTTGATGCAGATCATTGATGCTCATAATAACCATATTTTACGTATGGTTTTAGGCTTGAACCACCAATGGCAACAGTGATTCCCTAACACATCTCAATGGGGGTAATTGCATAGCCGTTACTGAAAGTTGCTTTTCCCTATCCGGCTCCCGGTTGAACGGCCCGCGTTTGCAATGCGTGACGCCTAGATATTGGACCAGGGCGAAATCATGAACTCCAGCGCCCCATCGAACCACAGGACTTGCCTGGGCCCGGGCTCTATAAACCGCGCCCAGTGTGTATTGTCGCCAATGACAACTTCCCCGGGCGGAACACTGTGGACCCTGGCGTTGAACAGGCCCGCATCGTACCAGGTTCGATCGCATATCCCGTTGCGCCAGTAGATGTAGTCGTTGGCCTCTATCCACTCGCTGGCTGGCCTGACCAGGGGATGGGCCTTGTCCAGGGGTATGCTCGACTCGAACAGCTTGCCGCCCTCGGAAGCCACTGTCGAAACAAGGCGCCCCGCCGACACCCCGTGTTCCACCCGGTCGGGCTTGGTAAAAAGGTTCACCGGATCCAGCGAGCCGGCGGCGGCCCTGGGTTCCAACACCATATAGCGCGGCTTGCCGTCGCTGTCGACCACATAGGTGGACCACTCCGCCCGCGGCCCATGCACCAGCCCGCTTACCTCGTAGATATTCAGCGTCAGCATCAGGGTCGGCTCGTCATCCGCCAGGCACTTGATCGGCACCAGCGAGAAGCCATCGGCGAGATTGATGTAGTCGGTAAATTCCCGCTCCACGTCCTTTTTAAGCGGAAAATTGAAGTACACGGAGGGCGGATCCGCCAGTACCGTGAAGCGCAGGCTGGGGTTCTGCCTGCCGATCAGGATCATGAATGCATCGCGCATGGCGAGTTGCGAGTACATGAACCGCTTGAGGAAGCGTCGCCCCGTCCGCGACGGGCTGGTGTCAGGCAAGTTGGCTCCGGTTTGGGGCATCAGTCGGTCTTCCAGCTCATTCGAACGGTGCAGGAAGTCTCGGGCAGATGCGGGTCGAACTCCATTTTGAGGCCGCCGTTTTCGCCGCTGAACAGTACTTCAAATGTTCCCTTACAGATCGCCAGGCAACCCTCTTCGGGCAGGGCATCCGGGTTTGGCAGTGTGTTCGCCGCGGCGCATGTATGCCAGCCGCACTCGGGTATGTCGATCACGGTCAAGCCGTTTGCGGGATCAAACTCGGTGACCGAGGCGGGACCCGTAAGCCAGTGAGCCGGGTTGAAAGTTTCGAACAGAAGCCGGGTCCAGCGCCCCGGCTTCTTGCTGCCGTCCCGGGCGACCCGCGGGCGACTCTTCCTGTTCTTCTCCGGCATGCTGTTCATCATCTTGAGAAATTCCGGCGAGTTCTCCTCGGACAGGGCCACTGCGGTGCCGATCACGATATCGTCGAACTGTTGCGGGCTGTAATACCTGCGCAGCTCCAGCAGGGCCCATTCCATCTCGCGCACGAAATTTCCATAGCGCTTGCGCCACTTCTCCCGGGGGGAGTCCAACAACCTGATCTGTTCCCGTCGGGATTTAATTTCCGTGTAGTCCCGATCTACCTGCGCCGGGTCGCCCGACAGCCTGAGGATGGGGACAAAGGTATGACTGATGATAGGCATGGCTTTTTTCACGAGCATGGCGTTGGACATCCACATGTCGATCCAGGCCTGGGGTCCCCAGCGGTAGTAGAGGCCGTGTGATCCCGCCTGGGAAGCTCGACCGCTGGGCCGGTCGCTGGCAATAATGCCGCTATCGGTCATCTGTAACCTCCTAGTTCGTCAGGCGCAGTGTTATGCCGTAGCTGGCCTCTGGCCCTACCACCCCGGCGTAACCTCCGATGGTGGGAATATCCAGGCCAAACACGTAGTACTCTTCGTCCAGCATGTTGCGGCCCCATAGCGTCACCTCCCAGCGCCGATCCTGGCTGGCCAATCCCAGGCGCAGGTTGACAATGTTCACCGCGTCGTTTTTCAGGTGTGGATCCAGGTCCTCTTCAAGAAAGTAGTCGTCGATATAGCTGTATTCCAGTCGTAGCATACCCAGCAGTTCTGTGCCGAGATCCTTGTCGTACTGGATATATGAACTCACATTCCACTCCGGCGCATTGGCCAGCGGTTTTCCCTTCAGGTCCTGAGTGCAGTTGCTGGATGTACCGGGCGAACCGGTCTGGGCGCCCTGTACAATATAGTATTGATAGAATGCCTGATCCACCGTGCACTGGCCGTTGTCGAAGGACCCGTACTCCGCCTTGTTATAGCCGACGGCCGTTCCGAGTACCATGTCCGCCGCGGGGGCAAATAACAGCTCGAGCTCGGCGCCATAGCTCTCCAGGTTGCCGGCATTGCTTACGCGCACCGAGGAGCCGTCGAACGTCTGTGATTGAAAGTCCTCGTAGTCGACGTAGAACAGCGTGCCATTGAACTGCAGGCGCCTTTCACCCCAGCTGGTCTTCCAGCCCAATTCGTAATTGGTCGCGGTTTCCTCATCGAACTCACCGTCGGAGCCAACGACCTCACGTCGCTGGTTGAATCCACCGGACTTGAACCCGCGGCTGATCAGCCCGTAGGCCATTATGTCGGGATCGAAAAAATAGCGCAGGTTCAGGGACGGGGACACATCCGAATCACTGCGGGTCGAATCATAATAAACATCCGGGCCCGCGATTGGCGGCAGATCCAGGTTAGTCGTCGGATCGGTGATCTGGGAGCCATCGCGCTGTTTTTCTTCGTAGGTGTAGCGCATCCCCAGCGTGGCACTAAGCTGCTCTGTGTAGTTCCATACGAGTTGCCCGAAGGCAGCCAGGCTGGTTGTCGTGTACTCATTGATATCGGTATTGACCGAGCCGTCGGGGAAAAAAGCGCCCAGGGTAATGTCGCCGATGATCCGGACATTGTTCACCAGGTCCGGCCGCTCCGAAAAAGTCCCTTCCGAATCGAATTTCGAGTAGTAAGCGTACAAACCCGCCAGGTAGTCGAAGGTTTCACCCCCGGGCGAGGTGAAGCGCAGCTCGGAAGAGTACTGGTCCAGTTCCACGTCCGTGGTCGATTCCACGGCATTGTAGGCTGTGAAATCGCCGTCAAAAGCGCTTTTGGATTCGTAGTGACGCCAGGCGTTGATAAAAGTGAGGGCGCCACCTGCAGCCAATTGTCGATTCCATTCCGCCGTCACGCCTCCGACCTCGACGTTGTTACTGACGTCGCTGTCGAACCAGTAATTGTCACCGAACGGATCAGCTTTGGGTGGTTTCATCCCGCTTGAGTCCTCGAACGCGGTGTATGCGAGGATGGGTTTACCGGCGGCATTCAGCCCCAACGCTGCCTGCAACTCCGCGGAGGGGTCATTGGTTGAGGGGGAGTTCAAGGTGGACAGCCCGTTGTAGTCCATGACCGCAAAGGCACAGCAGTCGGTATCTTCCTTGGTGTAGTCCAGGGAAATCAGGAATTCTCCGTAATCGCTGGCGCGGTTGTTTCCCTCCAGGTCGAGCAGAAGCCTTGCCCGCCCTCCCCACTTGTTGGCGTCGTTGACGCCCTCCCCCGTAAAATCGTTTTCAAAACGGTGGTCACCATCCACGCCGAACCCGCTCAGCCGAACTGCGTGACCGGAGTTGCCCAACGGCACGTTGACCATGCCGCGCAGTTCGAGTTGCTCGTGGTTATCATAGGTCACCTCGGCCATGGACTCGAAGTTCGCCACCGGGGGGTTGGTCAGGATACTGATCGCGCCGGCGGAGGTGTTCTTGCCGTAGAGTGTACCCTGCGGGCCGCGCAGTACCTCCACCTGCCGAACGTCGACCAGGTCGGCGATACTCATCCCCGAGCGACCCTGGTACACCCCGTCGATGAAAAGTCCCACGCTGGGGTCGACGCCCGAGTTGCTGCCGACCGAGCCGATGCCGCGGATCCTGATCGATGTAGACCTCGAGTCCGTCGCGGTGGTGATTCTCAGGTTGGGGGTGTACTGGTCCAGCGCGTTCAACTGGGTCACGCCGCTGTCCTGCAGAAACTGCTCGGAGAATGCGGAGACAGACATGGGCACGTCCTGAAGGCTCTCGACCCGTCGGGTGGCGGTGACGAGAACTTCCTCGAGTACGGGCACTTCGCTTACCGCCTGCAAGTTTGCCGCTTCATCGGTCTGGGCCAATGCTGGCAGGGGCAGCTGGGCAAGACATGCCAGGGCGATACCGCATTTCAGCTTTTTTTCTAATATATTCAACGGCTTCCACATCTGTTGTTATTAATATAGGGCCACAGGCCAACAAAAATCGACTCTTGCCGCAATCCAGGATGGCCGTGTCCTTCCGGGCCTGTCCCGGCCCCGGCCGGACTTTTGTTATCTTCTCAAGCTGCGCGCGGGGTTCCGCCGCTGGTGGTCTATTGTATACAATAAAGCATTCTTGTATACAATGAATGCTCGGCGCGACAGGCGCGGCGTTCGCGAGTGTGATTCGATGAGCACAGTGGTAGCAGACGGCGAGAAAACAGAACACGGCAATCTGACCCAGGCTGAAATCGTCCGCATCGGCCTGGAGACCGATATTTTGTCAGGGCGGGTGTCCCCCGGCAGCGTTATCGACGAAACCGAGACCTCAAAGCAGTTTGGCGTATCCCGGACACCGGTTCGCGAGGCGATTTTTTTGCTGGTTCAGGCCGGCCTGTTAAAAAAAGAGGCCAGAAAAAGAGCGATCGTCGCCGAAATCAACATCGATGATTTCTTCGGATTATTTGAGACCCTGGCTGAACTGGAGGGGTTGTCAGCAAGATTGGCGACTGAACGAATGAACCGGGCGGAATGTTTCGAGTTATCCAATATCCACGCCGCCGCGGCGGAAAAACTGCTGCTGGGCGAAATCGACGATTATTCCGCATTGGGTCGAGCGTTTCACGCCCGGATTCTGGAAGGGAGCAAGAACAGCACATTGATCAAGATCACTTCAGAACTCGCGGCAAGACTTATCCCATACCGTCGTTTCCAGGTGGCCCTGGAAGGCGGGCTGCAGCGCAATCAGGATGATCATGACACTATACTTGCGGCGATTAACTCAAAAGACGCGGAAGCTGCCTATCAGGTCATGCGCCGGCATACCCTGGAACAAGGTGACTCGGTAATCGCAAACATTCCGACATTTTCTCTGCCGGCCCGAACCTCTGAAGGTAAGAGCAAGCCGGCGCGGCCCAGCGCGGGGAGCGAACTTTTATGACGCCGTCAGTCTCACCAGAACCAAAAGAAGCCGCCGGAGGGTCTGGCCTGGCCGATGAAATGCGCGGCCTGGCGCAACGGGCGTATCGTCACTTCAGCAACAGGACCACCGATCAAGCGCCATCACCAATGCAAATTCCCGTCGATGCCTACCTGGACGAGGCACGCTTCAGGCTTGAATTCGACAGGATCTTCACTCAACTGCCCCTGGGTATCGCACTGTCTGCAGAGTTACCCGACCCGGGTAGCTACCTGGCACGGGATGTCAGCAACATACCCGTGCTGTTGACCCGGGATGCACAGGGCAAGCTAAGGGCTTTCCTCAACGTTTGTCGACACCGCGGCGCCACCATATGCCCCGAGGGCACGGGGAACAAGTCCCGTTTCGTCTGCCCTTACCACTCCTGGGTCTACGCTGCCGATGGCGAACTGATCAGGATCAATGCCGAGGACACTTTTGGCGAGGTGGATCGCATGGCGCTTGGGCTCACCGAGCTATGCTGCGCCGAAAAGTCCGGCGTGGTATGGGTGGCGTTGAAACCGGGTTCGACTTTTGATATCGACGACTGGCTTGGCGATTTCTCTGACAAGCTGGATTCACTGGACCTCACCAACTGGTACGTATACGAGCAGCGCAACTTGGCCAGTCCGGGATGGAAGGCGACCTTCGATGGTTACCTGGAGGTTTATCACCACGACACAGTACATGGTAGAACCGTTGGCCAGCATACGGTCGGCAATCTACTGGTGCACGACACTTATGGACCTCACCAGCGACTGACCTTCGGGCGTAAAAACCTCGTCGAGCTGAATAAAGAGGAAGGCGACGACTGGGATGGCAGCCAGTACATCCGTATTATTCATTCGGTTTTTCCCAACCTGTCTATCTCGGGCATTATTGGTGGCCACTGCCTGGTAAGCCAGGTATTTCCCGGCAAATCCCCCGACTCAACCATAACGCGACAAACCCTGCTGTGTGCCGCCAGGCCGGAAACGGAAGCGGAAAAGTCTGCGGCTGAGCAGTTCAGCGCCATGACTTTGCAGGCGGTACGGGACGAAGACTACGTGATCGCAGGCAGCATTCAACAGGCCCTCAAGGCTGGCGCCAACACCCATTTTGTTATCGGCAGAAACGAGCCCGGGGTGCAACATTTTCATCGGTCGATCGCGCGTTTCATGCAAGATACATGAACCGATTTGAAAAAAAGGATTAACTGATGGCGTCAATCGAGGAATTGGAATCCAGGGTAGATCGGCTCGAGTCCAGAGCCGCTATTCGGGAATTGGTGACAAAGTATGCCGTCGCTTGCGACGAGCACGATATCCCCAAGTTGCAGGGTTTGTTTACCCGGGACGCTGTCTTCAAATCTCCCAGCAGCTTTATGCAGTCCAGCGGAAGGGAAGCGATAACGTCGATGTTTACCGAGGTACTGAAGACCCGCGGCCCGGGTTACCACTGGACGCATGACCTGATTGTAGACTTCGGCGCCGATGAGGACAGCGCAACGGGTGTTGTCTACAGCCACGCGGAGACCACGCCAAACGGCGTTGTCAGCATCGCCGCGATGAAGTACAAGGACAAGTACACAAGGGAAGCTGGGGTCTGGTATTTCAGCGAACGGGAAATACATTTTTTCTACTATGTACCGATGGCAGAGTACATTGAGACGCTAAACCGGGAAGAGCGACTTTACGTCGGCGGGGAGAAACGCCTGGCGGACTTTCCCGAATCCGCACAGAGCTGGAAGGACTTCGAAAAAACCCACAAATAGATCACGGCTCTGCCTGATTACCGGCTGAGGCAGATCGCCCCCCTTCCGACGCCGCCAATGAGGGCAGCCAACCGGACTTGTTACTTACGAATCGATGCAAAGGTTTTAATCCAATGACAGATAAACTCAGCTCCACCCGACTTAACCAGACCATGCTCCGCATCAAGGAACCTGAACGGTCGCTCGCATTCTATTGCGACGTTCTGGGCATGACACTGCTGGAGAAGTTCGACTTTGAACAGATGAAATTCTCGCTGTACTTCCTTGGCTTCCGGGGCGACCTCGAGGGTGAACGACCCGAGGACCGGGGCGAACGGGTTGAGTGGGTCTTCCGCCAGAGCGCACTGCTGGAATTGACCCATAACTGGGGGAGCGAGAGCGACGAAAGCTTTCCCGGCTATCACAATGGCAACAGCGAGCCACGGGGCTTTGGGCATATCGGTATAACCGTCCCGGATGTACAGGCAAGCTGTAAACGCTTTGAAGAGCTGGGCGTACCATTCATAAAGAAACCCGATGATGGTGCCATGAAGGGGCTGGCCTTCATTCAGGACCCTGACGGGTACTGGATCGAGGTGCTTTCTCCAGGCGGTTTACGCAGCATCATTACCGAGCATGCGGGTTAACCGGCCATGGATCTCGGTATCAAGGGTAAAACCGCGTTTGTAGCCGCCGCCAGCGACGGACTGGGCAAAGCCGTGGCGCTGCGCCTCGCCGCCGAAGGAGCCCACGTTATTATCTGTGCGCGTAACGAGGAGCGTATCCAGGCCGCACTGAAGGAAATCGAACACGCCGGCCCCCAGGCCAGGGTAGAGGGATTTGTCACCGACCTGGGCAGCGCGGAAGACATCGAGAAACTCGGCGACCAACTCAGGGACAGGCAGCTCAAGATCGACATTCTGGTCAATAATGCCGGAGGGCCTCCGCCGGGCCTTTTTGAGGATATTCAGGACAGCCAGTGGCAGCAGGCCTTTGATCTTACCATGATGTCGGCCGTCCGCATGACCCGCCTGGCGCTGGCAAACATGCGCGCCCAACACTGGGGGCGCATCATCAACATAGCCTCCTACTCCGTCAAGCAACCGATGGCGGAGATGATGCTGTCCAACAGCATCCGCATGAGTGTTGTCGGCTGGGCAAAGACACTCAGTAACGAAGTCGCTTGCGACGGAATTACCGTTAACAACGTGTGTCCGGGCTGGACCCGCACTGGCCGCGTAGACCAGTTGTTGCAGGCGCGCGCCCGCTCAACCGGAATGGCGCAAGCAGAGTTGGAACAGACTCTGCTTGCTGCCATACCCAGTAAACGCATGGGTGAAGTCAATGAGCTGGCCGATGTCGTTGCGTTTCTGGCATCGCAAAACGCGGCCTATGTCACGGGTACTACCATCCCGGTAGACGGAGGCGCCGTCAGCGCGGCGATGTAGCCAGGATGAGCATACAGTCTGCACGCTCGATAGATATCCACGCTCACGCCGTGCTGGCGGGCACTATGGGCACAGCCGGCAGCTACGGTCCCGAGATCGGGTCAGACGGCCCGGACCGGCCATGGTTCCGCGTCGGCAACTATCGCCTCGACGGCGTCCGTTATGTCGGCAGCGCGTTTATGGAAGTCGACATCCGCCTGGCAAATATGGAGGCGGCCGGCATCGAGTTCCAGGTGCTTTCACCCAACCCCCTCACCTATTTTCACCATATCGAGCCGGACCGGGCGATTGCATACTGTCGCCGCCACAATGACGAGCTGGCCGCGCTGGTGGCGCGTCACCCGGACCGCCTGGCCGCGCTGGCGAGCCTGCCGATGCAGAGCCCCGAAGCGGCCAGCGAGGAACTTGGGCGGGCAGTCAGGGAACTGGGTATGCGGGGCGCCTGCATAGGCGCAGAACTGCCGCTGGCACTGGACAGTGAACAGCTTGATCCATTCTATGCGACAGTGTGTGATCTCGATGTGCCCCTGTTTATACACCCGGCACCCTCAGGCATAGATGGCCCGATGGGAGATAAACGGCTGCAGCGATACGAGCTGGAGATTATGCTGGGATTCGCCTCACAGGAAGCGCTGACCATTGCGACCCTTATCCTGGGCGGGGTAATGTCCCGACACCCAACACTCGACGTCTGCCTGAGCCACGGCGGCGGCTCCATAGCACTGCTTGCCGAGCGCCTTGCAGACGCCGCCCGGCGCAGGCCCTGGAGCCCGGGGGAGCTGCGACAGGACGGTGCCTTCGAAGAACTACTCGCGCGGTTCTGGCTCGACAACCACGTTCACGACGATCAGGTGCTGGGCCTGCTGGAACGGCACGTCGGTGCGCAACACATTGTGCTCGGCACGAACTTTGCCGGCTGGGATCAGCCCCGGACGGTGAATGTGGACGATCCACGGACCAGGCAGATGGCGGACAACGCCCGACGTTTACTGCGGGTCACATCATGAACCGGCACCAGGAGAGCCCGCGCAATGACTGATTCCAGCACCGATTTCCTGCTCGCCAATGGGCGGATTATTGATGGCCTGGGCAATGAGCCCTTTCACGGCAGTGTCCTGGTCGAGGCAGGACGCATCAGTCGGGTGTGGGCTGCCTCCGAAGCCGTCGATGTGCCGGACTCGGTTCGTCGTATCGATGTCGGCGGCATGACGATCATGCCCGGGCTGATCGACTCACACTGTCACATCAGTTTCGACGAGCCCAGTTCGAACGACGAATTGTTTTTTCACCGTCGCGAAGGCCTCGCTGCCATCATCGCAGGGCGCAACGTGCAAAAATTGCTGCGCGCCGGAGTGACCGGGATTATGGACCCGGACTCCCTTGGCGAGATCGGGGTCGATTTACGCGACGCTATCGAAGCCGGCATCATTCACGGTCCGCGCATGTCAGTTGGCGGTAACGCCCTGCTCACCTCGGTGGGTGGCACCGCGGGGCGCCTCCTTCCCGATGAGGGCCGTCGCGGCTACGGAAAAATCGTCGCCAGTCGCGATGAGATCGTCGCAGAAGTGCGGCGGCAGGTAAAAAATGGCGTGGACTGGATCAAGGTCCACGTAACGGGACTGGCCCCGCGTATGCGATGCGAGGGCGAGCTGCAGGTGTGGAGTTACGATGAGCTCAAACTGGTCGCAGACACCGCGCACGAGCTTGGCACACCTGTTACCGGCCACTGCCGTGGCGCGAGCAGCATTCGGGATGCGGCCCGGGCTGGTTTCGACCTGATACTGCACGCTACCTATATGGACGAGGAAGCACTGCAAGCTGTGGTGGAAGCCGGCGTGCCGATAGTACCCACCTTCACCTTCCAGGCAAACCTCGCTGACTATGGCGAGAGCGTCGGCGCCTCCCCCTCCCTGCAAGCGCTGTTCAAACGCGAGATTTCCGATAGTGCGGTAATGCTCAAGCGCGCCTTCGATGCGGGCATTCCACTGCTGTGCGGTACCGAGAGCGGATTTTCCATTACCCCCTACGGCGAATGGCACTACCGGGAACTGGAAGTTTTTGTAAAGGACATCGGCCTGACCCCACTCGAGGCGATCAAGGCAGCAACCAGCGACAATGCCTTTGCATTGCGGCTCGAGGGCGAAACCGGTGCGATAGAGGCAGGTCGGCTGGCGGATATTATCGTTGTTGACGGGGACCCGAGCACTGACGTGACCATTCTGGGGGAGTCCGCAAGGATAAAGCAGGTTTATATTGGCGGCATCGCGCAGCCTACAGATCCGATAACGCCGGCCAGGGGCGACCCGCCCGGCTGGCGGGTCAGCCACTACGGGGACAGAATACTGAATTACGATTTTGTGCAGCGCGGCGGAAAATAGCGCTTCTTCGGCTCGCCACACTGACACCTGGCGCCGGCGGCGGCCAGTGGATTCAAAAATAGAGAGGGGCTTTATGCCTACGATGATCGTCACCGGGGCCGCCAGCGGCCTTGGGAAGTGTATAGCGGAGCACGCCGCACGGGCAGGTTACAAGGTGGGGGTATTGGACCTGGTACTCGAGCAGGCGCAAGTAGTCGCGCAAAGTATTGGCGGCATCGCCCTGGAAGCCGACGTCACTGACCTGCCGTCAGTGCAAAGTGCCTTTGATACTTTTGGCGAGACCCCGGATGTCCTGGTGAATAACGCCGGCATTCTGCGCACAGGCCCGCTGCTTGAGCACAGCCTCGACGATTTTAGACGCGTTATGGATGTCAACCTGACCAGTGTGTTCCTGGTAGCCCGGATCGCCGCTCGCCGGATGAAGGATGCCGGTGGAGGCTGCATCATTAACATGTCGTCAATCAATGGTATCAACCCGTCCACCCAGTGTGGCGCCTATGCTACGGCGAAGGCAGGCGTTATTGCGTTATCCAGGCAAATGTCGATGGAGTGGGGAGCCTATAATATTCGCGTCAATACTATCGCTCCCGGATTTATCGATGCGGGCATGCAGGCACCTTTTTTCGAGAATCAGGAGGTCCGCGACCTGCGCTCGAATGCAGTGCCGCTGAAACGCCTGGGCAGTGCAGATGATGTGGCGGAATGCGCCCTCTTTCTGGCCTCGGATAAAGCCCAGTACATCAGCGGCGAGAATATCACCGTCGATGGTGGTGTTATCAACAGTGTTTTGATGCAGCTGCCACGCAGTTGATAAGGAGAAGCAAGCTATGAACTCAGGTTACAACCCGGAATTCAGGCCTACCGGCATTGAGGGCGGAATCGACACCAACGCCATTCCCTGGATCGATTTGCCACAGGCACCCGGCATGGCTATCAAGCCACTGCGTGCCAGCGTGGAGACAAGTATGTTTACCGTGGTGGTAAAGCTCAAGCGGGGCACCGAACTCACCGGCCTGGTCTACCTCGGGGCGATGGACCTGATAGTACTGTCGGGCGCCATGACCTATCCCGAGGGGCCGATGGCCGGCCAGCTCGGGCCCGGCACCTGGGGCTATGTACCCGCCAACGCCAGGATCGAGCGCCTGGTGGCGACCGAGGATACCGAGTTCCTGGCTAACTTCTACGGGCCGGTGGCGTTTCTCGAGAGCGACGGCAAGAGCGTCGCCGGCCTGCTCACAAGCCTGGACATCATGGCCGCAGCGCGCCAGCGCGGCATCACGCTGGTACCCAACACCCTGGCCGAGTGCATGCAGGAACGCCCGCCGGCGTATCGGGGGCCAGCCGAACCCCTGGCTATCAACGGCGGCAATGGCAAGGCCCTGGTGGTGGCTGCCGAGGGCCTGGCCGCTGATCCGGGTCGGTCTGTTCACCCGCATTTTATCGACACCCGGGCCGTGCCCTGGGCTATCGACCCGAACGTCCCGGACGTGGGCCTGAAGGTACTCCGGGTGAGCGAGGAAACCGGGATTACATCGGTGATTGTCCGTCACAACGGTGTTGCCGGCCCACACTATCACCTGGCTGCTGCCGATTTTATGGTGCTGAGCGGACGTATTGGCTACCGCGCCGGACCGCCGGAAGGTTACGGTCCCGGGGTATGGTTCTACGAACCCGCCGGGGCGCGACATGAGGCCACCCAACGCGTGGGTGAAGAGGATCTCGTGTATACCGCCAATCTCTACGGCCCGATACAGTTTGACGAGGGCCCGGGCACACCCATAGCTGCCGTAATGTCCTGGATGCAATACAAGCAGGTCGCTGAAGCAACTGGCATCGAGCTGGTAAAAAGCACCTTCGCCGACGACGCCTCGCTGCTGGCCTGGGCGCCCATTGGGCGGGAGAGCACCGTCCTGTAAAACAGGTAGTTAACCGGGCTTATTCAATCCAGCCCGCGGGCTTGAACGCCACGATCCGCAGGTCGGAGCAGTGCATTTTAAGGACGGGCGTGAAATCCCAGCTTTTGAGCAACGCTCCGAAATAGTCTTCCTCGCTGTAGATCGTCAGCGAATCAGTGGTCTGGTCCCAGGGCGAAAAGTGCATGGTAGCGGTAAATGCCTGGCCATAGCGCGTTTGTTTGGCAACGAACGTCGCCTTCGAGGGGTTTTGCCTGGGCGTAATGCAGGTGTCGGGGCCCGTGCGCTCGTCCACGGTCACGGTGACATGCCCTTCCACACATTCGGGACGCTTAACCCTCAGTGAAATGACCTTGTGACCCTGGTGCGAACCCCGAAACGCCACGGTATCGCGGTCAGGGTATTCGAAACCCAGATCAGCCAGGCCCGGGTGCTTGGGAAAGCCCCAGACTTCGCGACCGCCCGCGATAGCGGCGATCGCGCCCAGCGCGTAGCCGTCACTGGCGGGGCCGCACAATACCCGATGGCACCAGACCAGGGCTTGCGGCGCCTGGACATTGCAGGAGAAGGGGCCTTCGTAAGGCAGGTCCAGTGGCGCTGACTTCGGGGTCACGGGAAACGAATACCAGGTCTCTATATACGGATTTACCCGATCGCCGGGGCCGCAATCTGTATCGACAAAGTTATTGCACCACAGCTGCACCGGAACATCACCGCCGACAGTGACTGGCCGATGGTCCTCATGTTCGAAATCCTTGAGTACTTCAGACAGCTTTGCCTTGCCATATACGATGACATTGGTGCTGGCCAGGCGCAGGGGTATACGATTCGCATGGCCGTCGGACGCCACGTATGCGCCGGTCTGGGGCCACTGCTCAAACCACTTGTCCGCCAGTGCCCTGTGATGATCAGTCATTGCTATTGTCGTCCTTGTTGGTAGCTTTGGCGCAGTTGGACTAACTTTACGGTATGGTCCTGCGCCACACAATGTGGCCGGACGCGCTACCTCGTCCTGATTCAGCCCCCCGGCTCACCTACCCCGGCAGGGGGCGCGTCGCTGTGGGACGATGTGGGTCTTGATAACCGCCGGTGTCTGGCTCATCCGTACAACCGGGTAATCGTGGAAATTCGATTGCACTGCCGCACCGTTTTCAAAGGTGATTTCACCCATCAAGGCCAGGCTCAAGCCAAACAGCATGGACCCCTCCAGTTGTGACAGAGGCATATCCGGATCGGCATCGACCTCCACCGACTATCCATTTATATTCAGCTGCATAGCCTGTCTCGTCCGCTTACCATGAAAGATTCCTGCCAATTATGAACAGATCCTGACTGGAGCGATGCCAGCGCAATTATGCTACCTGAAGCGGCCTGAATTGTCGCTGCCCAGCGAAAAAGCGGCTTGCCACCTTGCAAGGCCACCCGCAGAATGTCCTGTACATGGACTGCTATTGAAGACTCCAGATGCCAGTAATTGTGACAGCGAAACCCTGACAGCATGCGCACCTCCACTACAGGCGCCCTGGCCGCAATTACTGTGGCACTTTGTCTGGGGTTTGGCGGGGGTTGGTGGTTCCGTGACCTGGTCTCACGCGAAGTGGGCGCCACCGGGACAGCGCTCTTTGACCCGCCGGGCGAGCGCTCGGCTCCGCTTGCGCCAGTGCGCCCGCCCCCAGAAGCAATGGAAGCAGTTCAGAAAACTGTCAGTGACGAACAGCAATTGAGACGGCTGCTGTCGGAGCAACGCTTTGGCGAGGCAACTGCCTTTTACTATGAGACGATCACTTCGGATTACGTGAAGGCACCCCTGCTGCGCCCAGTAGTCGACGACTACCTGCAACGTTGTTTTGAAAATTGCGAAGGCAACGGCTTTCTGGCACTTGTAGAAAACTGGCTGGCGACATTTTACGATGACATACCGGTACTGTTGATGCTGGCAAGGTACCAGGAGCGGGACGGCCTGCCTGACGCTGCGGCCAGCACCCTTTTACTGGCCCGGACCTATGCCTTTTCGGGTGACCAGCGGCAGGTCACCAAGGCGCTGCAACAACTCACGGCTCGCACTGATGAGCGGCTTTCCGATGAGCAGCGTTGGATAGAGCTCCTGGGCTACTATGAATACCTGGCCGCCATCGACTTCACCACACCGGAATTCGAGCTGCGCAGGGCACTGCTGTATCGGCGCCTTGGTGAGCAGTCACGAGCCAATGAGCTACTGGCAGAGCTGCGTGCGGCTGACGATGGCAGCGATCCGCAGTGGGCGGCTACCCTCGGGCAGTACCTGGAAGAGCCCGGTACCGAGATCGCGCCCGGCGCAGACCTGTCCAACGCTATACCGCTGGAGCGGCGCGGGGACGGCTATGTCGTCGAGGTCACCCTGAACGATCAGGCCAGCCTGAAACTGCTGGTCGACACCGGGGCATCGATGACAGCCCTTACTCGTGAAAGCTTTCGCCGCCTGCGTCGCCAGGATATAACCCTGCTAGGTACGCGGCTGTTCAATACTGCAAACGGCTATACACGTGGTGACATCTACAGGGTTTCCGCCCTGACTTTGGGCGAGGAGCGGCTCGAGGGTGCCAATATTGCGGTGCTGGATCTGACGACAATGGATGACATCGACGGTCTGCTCGGCATGAATGTGCTGCGCCAATTTCATTTCGAAATCGACCAGTCGGTAGGCGCAATGCGGATCAACCGCCGCTAGAGGCAGTTAGCTTGTCGACAAGCATTTGTATGCCCCGGCGCCAGAACTTGCTAGTCTCGAACAGTCGCTGAAAGGAGCTCCCGGGCATGAAGAAGCTGAAAAACGAAAAAGAGCTGGTTAAGAAAGCGATTGCCGCGGGAATGAAGTACGGCGAGGAAAGAGGCGTGGTCGAATTTGAACCCACCGATTCCGCCACCGAAAAGATCGAGTACATTTATCGTTTACTGGTACATGACAAGATAATCCAGCCTTTGCCCCAGGAACAGATTTCACAGCTGTCCATGAAGCACAGGCTTGCCATGTGGGCATCCAAACTCGATTGAACCTTAGCCCATGAAGAAGACCGACAGGAAAACCGACAACCAGATAGTGAAGGCGCTGAATATTGTCTGCAGGGAAGCGCTCGACGAGGTTGCGGGGTTTCAGTGGATAACCCATTTCGTCAGGTATAGCGATTTCCCCGGCTCGCTCTGCATCGTATGTGTTTTTGCTACGAGGGAGGATCTGGCAGCCGCGCGCGCCGCGCAAAAAGATGATTACCTGCGTGCGCTGATCGTCGATCAGTTGAATGTTGCAGGCATCCCCGTCAAAAATATTGCAAAACAACTGCGTTTTGATTCAGAAGAAGCCTGTAGAGAAGAGCACCAGGGCAACTGGCATGAGCGTACCGGTTAATCAGTGCCGGGTAAGCCCATGCAGAGGTGACCACCAATAGCGCTTTGATCTATAGTGAAGGTCGAAGTGTTCGAAATGTCGGGTGAGCCATATTCCTGGCACTCCAGTCGTCCTGTGGGATACTTATACTCACGAACCCATCCTGAAAAGAGAGATATGTCATGAAAAGATACACATCCAGCGTTGTTGTAGCGCTGCTGGTCGCCCTGATACCGGGAGCCCCCGCCCTGGCCGCAGAATACGATGCGGTTAAAGCCAAGTTGGAAGCTGCGATGGCCTCGGACATACGAACCAGCGAAGAGACTGATCGTGACAGCAACCGGATGCCGATCGAGACCCTGGAATTCTTCGGGCTGCGTGACAATATGAAAGTCGTGGAATTGTTCCCCGGTGGCGGCTGGTATACGAAATTACTTGCGCCGGTGCTCGCTGAAAATGGCGAGTTCTATATAGCCTTTGGTACCAGCCGCGCCCAGAGCGCCCTCGAGGGCAAGCCCGGCTTCGAGAAGATGCAGGTAACCGCAACCGATGCGGTCATCGGTCGCGCCGAGGGTGCGCGGTTTTACAGCGCCAGTAATACCGACCTGGGCGTGAGCAATGTCGACATGGTGCTGACCTTTCGCAACTACCACAACTTTGATGCTTCGTCCCGTGCTGCGCTGAACAGCTCGGTTTTCAAGGCGCTAAAATCCGGCGGCATATATGCCCTGGTCGACCACACTCGCCGGCACATGCAGGGCGACAACGATGAGAACCGTCGAAGACTGGACCCGGTACTTGCCATAAAGGAGATACTGGCGGCGGGGTTCGAGTTCGTTGATTTTTCGGATCTGCACTATCGCCCCGATGACGAGCTGGTCTACGAAGTGGGTCGCAAAACGGTCACCGGCAATACGGACCGCTGGACGCTGATGTTCCGCAAGCCATGATGCTACGAATAACCAAGATAGCGCTGGTCCTGAGCATTGCCATGTGGGCGCTGCTGGGCGCTCTGGGAAATATCGTTGACTGGGCAGGACGACGCCACGACCGGGGCCGTGGCGGCCGGCGAACACTCAGGCAAAGTGCCGCGCTATAGCCGCCAGTCTGGCTGCCGCCTCAGGCCTGGATGCGGCCAGCAGCGCGGCCTGTCCATCCAGGTAGTCTCCGCAGTACTGCCTGAGCTGTTGCTGGGGGATAGCGGATATAGTGGGCTGTAAAGCGAGCAGGGTATCCTCCTGCCACAGGGGGCCAGGAGAAGAACGGGTGGCCTCGGGGAATTTAAAGCCCAGGCACGACTCAAGCCAGGCGGCCTCCTCCATACAGGCATCATAAACATCGGAACCTGCAAAACCCTCAAGCTGAAAGGGCTGGCCGGGCAACTTTATCAAGCTGTCCAGGTCGTGGGGCTGGCGCTCGACCATCACCTGCTCCTGCCCCCACGGAAAGCGCTGGTTAATGGCTGACATCAGCTGAAACGCCTCCATGGACATACGCTCATTGCCGCTGGAGAACTCCAGCCCCGACATGGCCGCCTCACTCAGTCCAAGCTGGGAAAAGAAGGAGCCCACCAGGCCGCGTGCGTGGCCCTGCGCCTCATGAAAACTGATGACTTCAAGCAGGTCCCCGAAATTGCGCAGCAGATTCTGGCATTTCTCCCGAACCCGGCCCACCAGTGCCACGGGGTCGAGTGTAGCCGCTGCCTTCACACGTTCCTGCAGCATACTTTCCAGGCTGCTCTGGGGGCTGCGGATATAGGCCAGTACGCGCACCCTGTCGGCATGCGCCACAAGCAGGTCTCGCAGCGCCTGCATGTCCTCATCGTCGTATGAGCCGCGACCAGCTCGGTGGACAACAGCAGGGTATCACCGTGACCCGCGGCCAGAACCGCATGCAACTGCTCCTGGCAGGCGGCGATCACCTCATCGGTGACTCCGGGAAAGCGCCGCTGCAGGCGCAAGCCGTATTTCCCGGAGCCTGTGATAGCGGCGGTCACGGGTATGGAGTGCATGGTGAAAGGCCTGTCGCCGAAACTGAATTGCGGGTAGACGACGCCGCGCCCGCGCAGGAACTCACGGTGCCGGCGGCAATTGGCCTGGATGCTGGTAGTACCGGTTTTACTCAGGCCGGCGTGCAGCAGGATCTGGCGATAGGGCTTCAAGCGTTACTCCTGGTCACCGCCCTTCTCGCTCCCTCCGAACCCCGCCCTGCCTCACTCGGTTTTGGTGGTATCTCTAATTTCATAGACCGCCTGGGATTCCGGGACACGGTTCAGCCTGATGATGTATTTGGGACCGGGCTCCAGCAGGTTCATTTCAGCCGTGTTGTATTCGACCTTGAAGTCCAGGAAGACTTTCTCACCTGGCTTGAGGTCGATACTGTAGTCAACATCCCTGGGCTCCCATTTGGCTTCTTTCGTCAGCCCCGTGAGCCTGAACTCGTGCTTTCCCGGGGGTAGTTCGATGGCAAGGTAGTGGCTGTATTTCAAAAAGCCGTGGCTCGTGCCATCAACCATCACCTCCGGGTAACTGAGGTAAAGCGGTTTCATTCCCGGATTGCTGGCGGCCGGGCGATAGAGGTACACCATGGCATTTCCCGGCTGGGCGATGGGCGTTGGCTCGAAATAGCCCGGAGAAGCGCAGGCACAAAGTAAGCTCGACAGAAGGAGCAGCAAGCCAGGGCGGCACTGGGAAATCATCTATTATTACTCCTTTTGTATCGATGTGTGTTTTCATTCAGTGGGAGGGTGGCCCGGACATTAATTAGCAGAGTGTGACGCCAGCCTGATCGGTAGGCCAGAGTACTTCCTTCACACGGATCGCCAGTACAGCATGGAATCAGACAAATAATGAACAACCGCACAAGTATAGCCCTGAGTACCAGGCATCGGATATGCCTGCTTGCCCTGGTAATTATCCCGATAGTCGGGTGGGTGGGTGTGCTGGACAACTTCTCGACCCAGTACCTGAGAGACTCACTGGCGGGGGCCGGCCTGATCTATGGCACAGCGCGGGGCATCAACGCTCTCGTCTCCTTACTGCAGGGCACGGAGCTCAACCTGATGGTTATGACATTCTCCATCGGTGAGGTGCTGGATCCGCTGAATGACCTCATTGAGCGCTTTTCAGAAGTTGTCATGTTTGCTCTGGGCTCCCTCGCACTGCAGGCGATTCTCCTGAAACTCGTCTCCCACACAGTCTTCAATGTGCTGCTGACTATACTCGCCCTGGGGACTGGCCTGGCGCTATTGATGAATAACCAGCGATTCTACCCCGTTCTCGCCAGGGGCTTCATCATCACCGCCTTCCTGCGTTTTTCCCTGGGGCTGGTCGTGATCGCCAATGGATGGGTCGATATAGCCTTCCTCAATAGTGACGACAACGAACGCCATCAGAATATGACGCAATTCCAAGTTGAGCTTCGCGAGATCAATAGCATGGCCTCCTCCTCCGACAGTCCAACAGGATTAGTGAAACAAACCCAAATACAGATTGCAGACAAAAAGTCGGAACAGGCCGCCATCAAAGACTCACTATTGGAGATTCAACTGGACTTGCGCCTGGCTGAAGACACCCTCGATGAGCTCAGGCAGCAAAACAGATTCTGCGCCTACCTGATATCGAGCACGACTTGCCCTGCCGCTGTATTGGCGGCAAAGGACGAAGTCGATCGCCTTGAAGTGGTTGAGAGAAAACTGGAATCAGCTGTTTTATCAGTACAGAATGATATCGATGAAATGCAGGCGTCGATGGCCTGCGTCGAAAAGCAATCCCGGGGCGAGAGCTGTGGGAAAATGGGGGCGATGCTGGACAGCATATCTCCGGAGGCGCTGCGCCAGAAACTGGCAAACCTTGAAGGCAGCATGGGAGCGTTCGCAGACAATACGATCAACCTGCTGATGTCGCTTCTTCTGAAGTCAGTGATCATTCCGCTGCTGTTTTTCTACCTGCTTCTGAAGCTCGCCAGGACAAGTTGGTCCAGGCTGTGATGGGCCGGGCAGATACGGCAACTTCGATACTGCAGTACACCTGAAATACCTGGCTACAAGCTAATGAACCGCCGGGTGGGCCATCGAGTTATAACACGCGATGGCCCTGGTTCCCAATCTCGTTACTCCGAAAGCGGCACAAACTCTTCCACGAGATCAAGCCATCGCTTCTTTTTGTTGCCGAGAAAATCCTTGGTCCAGTTGTTCAACAATGTGCCGTTTACGTCCTGGGTGTAGAACAACGGAAATTGCAAGGCGGTATGTGAGTCATCACCGCTGACAATGAACCGCTTGTAGCGCTCAGGATACTTGGCATTGATTTTACCGTGCTCCGGAACGAACAGCGCGCGATAGGTTTCCTGGGTCAAACCAAAAACGCCATTGGCCGGGTCCCAGGGATACAGCGGGGGAATGGAGGGCAGGTCCACGCTGGTAAATGCGATGCCGGTCGCATCGGCATCCGTCGAATAAAAGGCTTCGCGAATAACCGGGTCATTCGCCAGCCGCCAATCGACGATAGCCAGAGCCTGGCCCAGGGCGTCACAGTCGGCGCAGCTTGCCGGGTAGTACTGGTCGAAGCGCCAGTCCGAAGCCCGGGCCATCGCAGCATTAACTGCCCCGGGGTTGCTCACAATAGGCCCGGCGTCATTGAAGACAGTGAGCTTTTTAACCTTGTTTCCGTATACGAAACGCGCCAGGAAGGGGGCGAAACTGGTCACCCCCACGCCGCCTGCGCTGGTTCCGGCCAAAGCAATTTCCTTGGGTTTGGGAAACACAGACTTGGCCACATCCAGACCAGCACTCAGGTTACGCAAACCGCGATGGTATCGGATGGGCTCTACGATAACCGGATCATCACCGGCAGCGAGAGCCGCGGAAAATTTTGGATCCATCACATCGTTATCGCCCGCGAAAATAGATCCGTCGCAATAGGGCATGTACACCATGGAGTAGTCGCGGAACGGGTTGCCCTTATTCTGAAAATCCCAGATACCGGTTGCCGGCAAAGGCGGCGCCTGGCTTTCCGCGTTCAAGGTGCACTGGTACAGATCCTGCCAACAGGCGCCACCGCCCTGCAGGAATACCAGGAGCCTCTTCTTGTGCTTCCCCTTGCGCGTGTAGACTGAATAATCGGTACCGGTAATGCAGACCGGGCCTTCACCTGCCGCGGCGTCAAAGGTGTGCTTGACCCATCCATCACCGACATCTTCAGAACTAACCGGGGTGAATTTACCCAGGTATTTGTTCAGGCCTACTGCCTCAAGTTCCTCAAAAGCAGAGTCACTGAGGCCTTTTGCGCTCGCCAGACCAGGGATCAAAAAGGCGCAAACAGCCAGGGCGACCAGGATTCGCCTGGAGTTAATTAGATACGACATAATATATACCTACCGTTCTTATAAATTACACGTCACGCCAGACGATAGCAGAGTAGGCTGCCCGAGCCAACAGGGGCGACTTTCAGTCGCCACCGCTGACACCCGATGGACCCGGGTTGAGCTTGTTGCTGTCCAAAGGCAGGGACTCCCGGCTCCGTTCATAGGGTCATGGGTTAATCTGGGTAATCTTGGACCCCTGTATACCAATGCCCGCCATGATACCCGTCTGGCCGAAAATGAAGGTATAGACGTCATCCTGGGCGGTTGTAGTTGTCAGCGACCTGGCGACACCGTCGTCCACAACGACTACAGACGGCCCGACACCCACTTCCCAACCGTCGCTGGTATCGAGGTATTTGCGCGCCGCATCCGTCATCAGGAACATGGCATAGGCAAATTCCTGTGCCCCCGCCTGGAGACCATAAGAGGCTGCCGCTATGTTGTAATAGCCGGCAACTTTATTATCGACGAACAAAGCCCCGTTACCGCCCTGACCGCCAATGATCAGACCCGCCTTGAGAATATTGGGGAAGACCAGCACAGCCTCGGCTTTCTCACCCAGCGCCTTGGCCGCCGGATTGGTATTGTATAGTTCATTAAGGGCTGCTCTTGCTTCACTTTCAATTTCCGCCGCATCTGCGGCCAGGGAAAGGTTCGGGCCCACCGCCCAGGCCAGTGCTGCAAAGATGACGGGGAGAAGGACTCTGTTGAATCGGTTCATGATTTTTCTCTCTAATAACGGTAGTGGTCAGCCAAACCGGGTGATAAAGCACATCACATTTGTATACCCTTCCCGTTGCAAGTCAACCATCATTTTCGCCGAGGTCAATTTCAGGCGGCGCTTCTGGTCATTGGTGAAATTCAGGAGGAGTGAAAGACCTGCTTTCAGATTTGTACCCGCCAGAACGCCGCCGATAATGTTCAGCTACGTTGCCGCGCGGCTGAAGTCGGAGGGGACAACCCGAGACTCTTTCGGGAGTTCGTAGCAGTAGCAACCACCGGGAGCTTTTGAGTTCTCAGTGGCCTACACTGTTGGTCAGCACACAAAGCGGGGAAAGCGCGTTCAATGGCAATCCACTATAAGTCCCTGGGCAGATTTGCGTTTGGCATGGTGACAGCGCTGATGATGGCTTCCCTGCTCGCCTGCGGCCAGGGAGAATCCAATGTCGTCGCCGGGAATCGGGACGGCGTGCTGCACATTGGCAACGGCACAGAGCCGCAAACCATTGACCCCCATGTCATGAGTGGCATGCCGGAAGTCAATGTTGCACGCGCACTGTTCGAAGGACTGGTGGTGCGCAATCCGCAAACGCTTGAGATGGAGCCCGGCGTCGCGGAGCGCTGGGAAGTCTCGGCGGACGGCAAGAACATGATCTTCTACCTCAACCCCAGGGCCCGATGGTCGAATGGCGACCCGGTGACTGCCGAGGACTTTGCCTGGTCACTGCGACGCTCCCTGCACCCCGACCTGGGCAACCAACTTGCCTATACCTTATTTGCTATAGCCGGCGCGCATGCGTATTCGAATGGCACACTGGAAGATCCTGAGAGGCTCGGTATCCGAGTGCTGGACCGCCTGACACTGCAAATTACCCTGGACAATCCCGATCCATATTTCATGGGAACACTGGGAACTTACCCTGCCCTTCCGGTACACAGGGCTACCATAGAGGCGCACGGCAAGTTCACAGACCGCTTCACGCCCTGGACGAGGGTCGGGAATTTTGTCGGCAACGGAGCATTTACACTGACCGAATGGCAATTGAACCGCCGGCTGGTTGTCAGCAAAAGCAACACCTACTGGAATGCGGACAAGGTGGCACTGAATGGCGTGGTGTTCCACCCCATTGAAAACGCCGTCGGCGAGGAGAAAATGTTCCGCGCGGGCCAGTTGCATTACACCTATGAAGTACCCATCAACAAGATCCCCGCCTACCGCGATATCGCCGAATCGCCTTATCGACAGGCGCCGTGGCAGGGAACCTACTTCCTGCAGTTCAACGTCACCAGCGCCCCGGTCGATGACCAGCGGGTGAGGATGGCACTCGCGATGGCGGTAGACCGGCAAAAACTCGTGGACACGGTTTTGCAAGACACGGAACTGGCAAGCTTTTCCCTGGTACCGGCAGCAACGCCCGATTACACCCCGCCGAAAGTTCAACATTACGATCCGGACCGGGCCCGAGCCCTGCTGGCGGAAGCGGGGTACCCGGGAGGGGCGGGGTGGCCCGGCCTGGAATACCTTTTTAATACCAGCGAGAACCACCGCAAAATCGCCATAGCCCTGCAGCATATGTGGAAGGAGGAATTGAACATCGATATCTCACTGGTCAACCAGGAATGGAAGGTGTACCTGGATACTATCGGAGAGAAGAATTTCCAACTGGCGCGCCGGGGCTGGATCGCCGGCGACCTCAACCCGGCATCATTTCTCGACATGTTTACAACCCACAGCGGCACCAACGACACCAGGTTCTCCGATGCGCGATACGATGAGATCATGCTGAAACTGGCGCCGGAAACACCTGGTAACGCTGATCGCCTCGCGCTGATGCAGGAGGCGGAGGCGATTGTGCTGAACTCAGCGGCCGTGATTCCAATCTATACCTATAACAGCAAGCACCTGGTACAACCGAGCGTGAAGGGTGCGCCCACCAATGTGCTGGACCTGTTGCACCTCAAGGATGTCAGCCTTGACCCGGACGCCCCCGCCTGGAGAAACGGCAACTAACGTCCCTGCATGGTACTGACAACACGAAGGCATGTTCCGCGGCAGGACAAACGCTGCACCGCTCAGCCAGGCATTATCTCGTCGAGCGTTTGATCGGCCCATGCCAGGATGGCCCGCTTGTCCTCCACGCCGCGCTTGCGCCAGTTAGCCACCACCAGCCCCATCCTTGGATTACCGGCAAACCGCTGTTCATGCTGGTTGATAAAGCGCCAGTAAAGTGAATTGTAGGGACAGGCGCCTACGCCAGTCACCTGCCCGGGATCATAACGGCAGTGCTGGCAGTAATTGCCCTGGCGCTGGATGTATTTGCCACTGGCTGCGTAGGGCTTGCTGGCCATCAGGCCGTCGTCGGCGTGCAGGGCCATGCCCAGCGTATTAGGCAATTCCACCCACTCAAAGGCGTCGACATAGACCGCCAGGTACCAGTCGCATACTTCCCTGACGTCCAGCCCCGCAAGCAGCGCGAAGTTACCGATCACCATCAAGCGCTGGATATGGTGGCCGTAACCCAGCTCCAGGCTTTGGGACAGCGAACGGTGCAGGCAGTGGAGATCAGTCTGCGCATCCCAGAACCAGGCCGGCAGCGGGGTCTTCGCTTCCAGGGTATTCAGTTCGCCATAGCCGGGCATGCTATGCCAGTAGATGCCCCGGACATATTCCCGCCAGCCCAGCACCTGCCGCACGAAACCCTCGGCGGCGGACAGGCTGCAGTGGCCGTCGCGCCAGGCTTGCTCCACCTGGCGACAAACCGTGAGGGGCTCCAGTAAGCCGATGTTCAGGTACATCGATACCAGGCTGTGAAATAGCCAGGGGGATTCGTCAGCCATGGCGTCCTGCCAGGTACCGAACCGGCCCAGGGCATTGGCGCAGAACCAGTCGAACTGGGCCTGGGCCTGGCTGGTAGTCACAGCGCAGTAGAAAAGATCCAGGTTCCCGGGGTTGTCGGGAAACGCCGAGTTGACTTCGTCCAGTACCTCCAGTGTAGTGCTGTCATGGGTGAGCGCAGGGCGCTCTGGGATGACTTCTGAAGCCCGCCAGCCTTTGCGATTGTCCTTGTCGTAGTTCCAGCGCCCGCCCTCGGGCTTGCCCTGCTCATCGAGCAGGATCCCGTAACGCCTGCGCATGCTGCGGTAGAAGTATTCCATCCGCAGCTGCTTGTGCCCATCCGCCCACTTGGCGAAGTCCTCACCGGATGCGAGGAAACGCGTTTCCTTCAGTATCTCGACCGGTACCTCAAGGCGTTCCTGCCAGCCCTGCATGGCCTGCAACAGGCGATATTCTCCGGGCTCGCAAACCTCTACCGCGCCCGCACCGCTAATCTGAAGGGCTCGTTCCAGCGCGTCTTCCAGGGACGCCAAACCATCCCCGAGGCGGAAGTAGATAACCTGAAAACCCCGCTCCACCAACTCGTCCTTGAAGTGACGCATGGCGGAAAAGATCAGGGCGATTTTATGCCGGTTATGGCGCACATACTCGGTCTCCTGGCGGACCTCCGCCATGACGATGCAATCCCTGCCTGGCTTTGCAGAAGCCAGGACAGGGTTCGAGTGGGATAACTGATCGCCAAGAACGAGTATGAGTTTGCTGAGATGCTCGTTCACTTTATTGACCGTGCGCCTCAGGTGCCGGGCATAATCACAGCATCTATGACATGAATCACACCGTTGGACGCATCGATGTCTGTCATCACCACGGCAGCCTCATCGACCTTTACCCCGCCATCCACTACGGTGATAGCGATTGTGTCCCCTTCCAGGCTCGTGGCTTCGGTTAGTTCCACCACATCAGCGGCCTTCACTTCACCGGAGACCACGTGGTAGGTGAGAATCGCCGTCAGTTTCTCCTTGTTCTCTGGCAGGAGCAGCATCTCAAGCGTGCCGGGGGGCAACTGTGCAAAAGCCTCGTTGGTCGGTGCGAAAACTGTAAAGGGGCCTTCACCTGAAAGTGCCTCAACCAGGCCCGCCGCCTGCAGCGCGGCCACCAGGGTGGAGAAGTCGGGGTTACCTACCGCGATCTCTACGATGGTGGACTCGGCCTTCGGCTCGCCGCTCTCATGATGAGCAGCAAAGGCGGTGGTGGAACCAAACCAGGCGGCGGACAGTGTTACTGCAGCCAACAATCTTCCAACATTAGTCATAATCATTTCCTCGCAATAGAGTCAGGGTACGCAGAATCATATCTGCTACCAGTGTAGTACGCAGGCGACCCTGCACCGGACTCGGGGTGTCGTGGTTGTGCCCACTTCAAGACTTCAAGTTCACGCATGCCCAACCTCAAGCTGCCCGGCCCAGACCTCTCACATGTACAGTTTCTGTCTCGCAAGCAGTTGGAAAGCTTGAATAAATACCTCTCCGTCATCGCGCGTCATCCGTATATAAGGCAAGCCAATGAGGCGGAGAATCATCATGAATACAGAGATACCGACCAGGGAAGACCAGGATCTGGAGCGACTGTACGCGCAGGCCCGAAGACATGATTTGTTGAGCCGCGAGCAGGAGCAGGAGATAGATGAGCGCAAGTGGGCGGCGATAAAGAGAATGCTTGAACTGCTTTGCGAAGACACGTTTTCAAACAATTACCTCAGGCGCTGGACGGTTAGCTGCGGCCAGCCGTTGCCGGCGATTGAAGATTTCAAGTGTCGCGAACACCGCTCGCTGCTGAGAAGGGAGCTGACAGACTTTTTGCCCGGTGGTATCCATAGCGACAAGATCTCCGCGCTGGCTGAACAGTTTGCCACGGGGTCCTCGAACGAGGTGATCACAGCCGGCTTGCTGTCCTTGTCGCTACCTGCCACTTTCGTGGTCGGCATTGCGGAAGCCGTATCGCGGCACAGCGAAGGACCGACCAGGAACACTGTAGCTGCCGCTATCGAGGCCTGGGAACAGCATTGGTCGCCACCGGGCACTGAGGAGCTGGCAGCCCCAGCACCTGCCACGGTGGGATCACTGGCGTCTCAAATCCAGCACTATACAGCGGCTCGCGACCTGCTTATCAAACATAATCTGCGCCTGGTATATACCATCGCAGGCCGCCACCGCAAAAGCGGCGTGGCGTTCCTGGACCTGGTTCAGGAGGGCAACCTGGGGCTGCTGAGAGCGGCGGAAAAGTTCCAGTTCGAGCGCGGCTATCGCTTCAGTACCTATGCCTTCAACTGGATAACCCAGGGCGTCAAGCGTTACCTGGCTGACTCCGCCGGCGCCATTCGCTACCCCAGCCATATTCAGGAGCAGCTGGGCAGAGTGCACGGCGAGCGCGGCCGAAGACTGGCGCGCTCGGGTGTCCCGTTGCGGGATAAAGAGCTGGCGGGAGCGCTCGGGCTGCCTCTCGCCAGGACCCGCGAGCTGCTGCAATTACGCACTTTCGACCTGTCACTGGATGCTCCCCGGTTCGAGGATGAAGCGGGTGCAACGCTACTCGATAGTATCCCCGGCGGCCCGTTTGCCGAGCCGGGGGATGAAGCGGAACAGGCTTTGCTCAATCGCAGGCTCCTGGGCGAGATAAGCCGGCTTACCGCCTCCGAGCAGAAGGTTGTTATACAGCGTTGGGGGCTGCGCAAGGAGCCGCCCTTGACGCGCTCGGAAATCGCCGATCAGATGTCGGTAAGTTGTGAGCGGGTACGTCAGCTGGAGCAGTCAGCGATGGCGAAGCTCAGGCAGAACAACGCTATGCACGCGCTGTACAGCGATCACTGCCAGGCGCCGAATCAGTCGAGCGTCGACCGGTAAATCCTACCCGCCCTGTAGCCGGGGCATCAGGAAAACCTCCGAGCCGCCCTTGATCTCGACATCCCAGTTGTCGCGATAGATTTCACCGTTGACCGCCAGGGCAATTCCTTCGTCGAGATGTTTCTGCATGCGGGGATATTTAGCCAGGAGTTTGCTCATGAGCTGGCGCAGCGTTGTCGCCTCAATTTCGAGAGACTCCGCCCCGCCCATGGCGGGGCGGAATGACGAGATGAATGTTACATTGACGAGCGCCATGCGAGCACCCCCGCGTCAGGAGGCGTCCAACTGTTCCAGCGCCTTCAGGATCCGCGGCGGCGACATGGGCACGTGATTCATACGCACGCCAACCGCGTTCGATATTGCATTGCCAATGGCGGCAAGCGGAGGAACAATTGACGTTTCACCAACGCCGCGTACCCCGTAAGGGTGGTTGGGGTTGGGTATCTCCAGTATCTGGGTATCGATGAAGGGCAGGTCAGAGCAGACCGGAATCCGGTAATCGAGAAAGCCCGGGTTTTGCAGCCGCCCGTCCTTTCCATAGATATATTCTTCATTGAGTGCCCAGCCAATACCCTGGGCGGCGCCGCCCTGCATCTGTCCTTCCACGTAAGTGGGGTGTATCGCCTTGCCCGCATCCTGGACGACAGTATATCGAATGACCCGCGTAGCGCCGGTTTCAGGATCCACTTCGACATCACATATGTGGCTGGCAAAAGACACACCCGCGTTATCCGGAACTGATTCATTGTGACCGGCAATGGGCCCGCCGGTAGTCGGCGCTGCAGCGGCAATCTCCGCCAGTGACAGCGGTTTCAGCTTGCGGTGCTTGCTGCCGCTGGCCCTGGCGTGGCCGGCTTCCCATACAACATCCTCTACGGGGATGCTCCACATGATTGCCGCACGTTCACGCAGCACTCCAATCGCCTGGCGAGCGGCAAATATGGCGGCCATGCCGGAGGAAAATGTACCCCGGCTGCCTTCCGTCGTGTCGTTGTGGCCCAGGGACCCGGTATCCCCGATATGCGCCTTGACCTGCTCATAGGGAATGCCCAGCTCTTCAGCGGCGATCAGTGACAGCGAGGCCCTGGAGCCGCCGACATCGATGGTACCCACAGTGAGAGTGACCGAGCCGTCAGTGGCAATATTGAGATCGGTGCAGGTTTGCCCGCCAAAGTTAAACCAGAATCCACAGGCCATGCCCCGGCCCTGGTTTTTCTTGAGCTTGGCTCGCATATGGGGGTGCTTTTTTACAGCCTCAAGGGTGGCGCCGATGCCGATGGGGCCGTAGACCGGCCCATAGCACGCGCGTGTTCCCTCTCGGGCAGCATTCCTGATGCGAAAATCCACTGGGTCGACACCCAGCTCCTTCGCCACCATATCCATGGTGCTTTCCACGGCAAAGGCGATCATGGGAGCCGAGGGCGCACGATAGGCGGCTACTTTGGGGCGGTTTACCACGACGTCGTAGCCCACAGCTTTGACATTGGCCAGGTTATAACAGGCAAAGGAAGTCATTGCCCCGATCATGGCCCAGGGCATGCCGGGAATGGCGCCCCGAAATGCGCCGCCCTGGTATCGCAGCGCGGCGAAAGCCGCAGTGATCGTGCCGTCCTTCTTCGCGCCGATTTTCACATCGATCGACGTGGATGAGGTAGGCCCGCTCGCCCGGAATACCTCCTCCCGACTCATGACCGCTTTTACGGGGCGGTTTGCTTTGCGCGACAAGGCCAGGGCGATGGGCTCGATCCATACATGGGTTTTGCCCCCGAAGCCACCGCCAATCTCAGAGGAGGTGACTTTCAGTTTGGCGATATCCATGCCCAGCAGGGTGGCGCAGACACTGCGATAGGTGAAATGCCCCTGGGTGGTAACCCACAGCTCGCCGGTACCATCGGAGTTGACGCTGGCAACACAGGCGTGGGGCTCAATATAGCCCTGGTGAGTCTGCTCGGTCTTGTAGCTCTTCTCGACAATGACATCGGCCTGGGCAAACCCGGCCTCCACATCGCCGTGACCGAATTCAGCCACATTGTACAGATTCGAGGGTTTCCTCGGTTTGGGTTCCACTCCGGCCGTATAGATATCATCGTGAATCACCGGCGCCTCGGGTTTCAGCGCTTCATCCACGTCCGTTACATGGGGTAGCACCTCATAGGTCACCTTGATGAGCTTCAGGGCCTTTCTGGCGGTCTGCTCATCCACCGCGGCCACCGCCGCGACGGCGTGGCCATCGTACAGAGCGCGGCCCCTGGCCATGCAGTTTTCCAGGATGTCCCGGGCGGCGGCATCGCCTTTGGTCAGGTCCGGCAGATCGGCGCTGGTGATAATCGCCTTCACCCCACTGAGTTTCTCGGCCCGGGACGTGGAAATCTTGATTATTCGGGCATGGGCGTGTGGCGACCGCAGGAACAGGCCCACCAGTTGCCCGGGGGCATCGTAGTCTGCGCCGTACTTGGCGCGCCCTGTGACCTTGTCAATGCCATCCGGCCGCTGCACGCGTGAGCCGATGACTTTGAATTTCTGCTTGGTATAGCTCGGATCGTTTCCCATGGCTGCTTCCTGTTGGTGTTCGTTACATCACTTTTTGGGTAATGTCGGGAATTTATTCAATCAGGCTTATCATGCTTTTTTGCGGCGGCTTTTCTTCTTATCCAATTGCCTCAATTCCTTCGCACTGGCCTGCACGGCGCGGACGATTTTGTCGTAGCCCGTGCACCGGCAGAGATTACCCGCTAATGCGTAGCGGATCTCCGATTCTGTAGGGTCGGGGTTACGCTCCAACAGTACTTTTGCGGCCACCAGGAATCCCGGGGTGCAGATACCGCACTGCAGGGCTGCGTACTCGATGAAGTTTTCCTGCAGGGGGTGCAGCTTGCCATTTTCCGCCATGCCTTCGATGGTGGTGATTTCCCGCCCCTGCGCTTCCGCGCCCAGCACCAGGCAGGAGCATACGAGGCGGCCGTCGAGGGTTACGCTGCAGGCGCCGCAGTCACCCGTGCTGCAGCCTTCCTTTACCCCGGTTAAACCGAGCCGGTTGCGCAGTACGGCCAGCAGTGACTCTTCAGGCGAGCAGGCAAACTCCACTGCATCGCCGTTGACCGTGGTTGAGACCAGAACAGCAGCCATCAGGCACCTCCTGCGCGTTGAAAGGCTATTTTTGCAGCGCGCCTGGCCAGTACGCCGGCGACCTTTGTCCGGTACTCGATAGTACCGCGTTTATCATCGATGGGATCGCAGGCAGCACGACAGGCGTCAGCGAGTTTATTCAGGGCATCATCATCCAGGCTGGTTCCGATGATGGCTCTCGCCGCCGCCGTTACCAGAATAGCCGTTGGGGCCACGGCGCCAAGAACTACCCGGGCCGTCTTGACGCGCCCTCGCTCAAGCGTGAGATTCACACCTACGCTGACCACGGCGATATCCATTTCCGTTCTCGGGGTAAAGCGCAGATAGGCGTCCCCCGACCTGGCGGTGCGCGCAGGCAGGATGACCGCCTCGATTATCTCCCCTCTGGCCAGGGACGTTCGCCCCGGGCCAGTGACAATTTTTTCGACCGGGACCGTGCGTCTGCGGCTACTGCTCACCACCACGACCTTCGCTCCGGCGGCTATCATGGCCGGCACACTGTCCGCCGCCGGCGAGGCATTACAGAGATTGCCCACCATGGTACACCGGCTTTGTATCTGGTCGGAGCCAATCAAATTGGTTGCCTCGACCACCCCGGGCCAGGCTTTGGCCACGCCCTTGTGCTCACCGAGCTCAGCCCCGGATACGGCGGCACCGATCCGGGTACCCCTGGAGGAATGGCTGATGGATCTCATGGCGGAGATGCCTTTTATATCCACCAGCAGTTCCGGTTCGATATGGCCAAGCTTCATCCGGACGAGGAGATCGGTGCCTCCTGCGAGCACAAATGCAGCGCCTGGTTCGCCAGCCAGCAGGGCTGCCGCCTCTCGGGTAGTCGATGGTGCTTCGTATCTCATTGGACTTTCACGCTCCATTGGTAGACTGCGGCGATGGTGGGAGTATGGCTCTCCCGGCGAATTTGAGCAATGTGGAAACTAGTTTGCGGCACTGAAAGACTGCTCCCGTGGCCCTGGCAAAACCATAGCACCACGGCCCATCATTAGCCATCCGTCAAGACTCAGCTCCACCGCTTCCCTGGCGCCTCGATGACCAGGGTCGAGTCGACAGAACACCCATACCGCCGGGAACATATCAGCAGCGGGGTAAGGGTAAGGTCAGCACCGACCGCGTCACTAAACCGACTTGATCTGCACCTCTTCACCCGCCGTTACGCCTCCCTGGGTCCAGTCACATTGCCAGCCCTGGAAGGCCAAAGCGGGATAGGGGTCCGGCTGTATCCACGTCGGCGTTTCATAGACGATATCAAACTGCCGATCCTCCCTGATCCTGCCGATAAGAAACGGCTTATAGGTGTGGCGGGTCTTGGGATCCACCATAATTTTGCCACCCGGCGCTTCGAAATCGATCCCGCTGTTGAATGCTTCCAGCACTCGGTCTACCTCAAAGCTACCGGCTTTCTCCACCGCCAGTTTCCAAAGGTATACCTGGGAATACGCAGCTTCCATCGGGTCACTGACAACCCTGTCCTCGCCGTGTTCAGCTTGAAAACGCTTAACAAATGAGTGATTGGCCGGTGTGTCGACACTCTGGAAGTAACTCCAACCCGCCAGGTGTCCCTCCACGTCTGCCGGCAGTATCCCCCGCAATTCGTCCTCGCCCAGACTCGTGGCAAAGACTGGCAGTTGCTGGGGTGTAACTCCCCGGCTGGCCAGCTCATGATAGAAGTGGACGTTCGTGTCACCGTTTAGAGTACTGAAGATGACATCCGGACTTGCCGCTAGTATCTCATCTACGACGGCCCCGTAATCGCGCTCACCGAGCCGGGTGTATAGTTCGCCGACAACCTCTGCGCCATGTTGCTCGGCATACTTGCCGACAATATAGTTTGCTGTTCTTGGGTAGACATAGTCCGAGCCGAGCAGGAAGAAACGTCTTCTCCCGCCCCCCTCTCCACTAACCAACCAGTCGATTGCCGGGAGAATCTGTTGGTTGGGCGCCAGCCCGGTGTAGATTACATTGCGCGAACATTCATTGCCCTCGTACTGTAATGGGTAGAAAAGCAGCCCGTTGTGCTCCTCAAAAACCGGCAGCACCGCAATTCGACTTGCTGATGTCCAGCAACCGAAAACCGCGGCGACCCGGTCTTCCAGTAGAAGCTTGGCAGCTTTTTTGGGAAATATATCTTCGGAACGCGAACGCGCATCTTCAATCACAGGCTGGATCATTCTTCCCAGCACTCCACCAGCGGCGTTGATCTCCTCAATAGCCATAATCTCCATGTCGACGAGAGAGATCTCGCTGATCGCCATGGTACCGGTTTGCGAATGCAGGATTCCAACCTTCACCGGATCAGGCGCAACAGCCGGGCCGTCACAGCCCGACAGCAGGAGCGGAGCAAGCGGCGCCATGGCAGTCAGCCCTATAGCGCTTGCACCGCGATTCAATACTTGCCGGCGGGTAATGCAGTGATGTTTTTTTGTCATTCTACTGTGGGTTTCCTAATCGCGTATTCCATGCTCAAACACAGAGTTGCCGTTTCGCCCTACTCCTGCCAGGGAATAAAAGGCTTGTCGTCTTCCCCTTCAGCAAACAAGCGATAACGCCAATGCGGTGCGGGGTTGAGGAGCACGCGGCCGGGGCCGAAAAATACCCGCAAACGGCCTTGCCCGGCGGTAAATTTTCCGAAAAAATTGTCAGTCGGACGGCGCACCCTGAAGCGCACATCCGAACTCCAGCCAATAACGCTCTTGCCATCGACCGCGACTTTCTGACCCTCCACCAGGTTCAGCTCCTGGATGGGTCCGCGTGTGCGGACCGCAACCTTGCCGCTACCTTTGACCCGGGTCTGTAAATAGATAATTGGTTCACGAGCGCGGTAAGCGGTCCAGAAATCAACGCGATGAAAACTCACGTCTACGCTGCCTTCGGATGCCCAGTAGGTGCCGCGTTCCAGGATCCAGTTTTCATCGTCAAGATCCATGACGTGAAATCCACCGAGGGATGACAGCAGGGTGACGACGCCCGTCCCGCTATAGGTTGGCCGGTAAATGGCCTGCATCGCAAGTACCGACTTTATAGCCGATGGAATCGAAGGAATAAGCCTTGAATGAATCTTGATGTCGCCGGTCAGGTACGACAGTGCGCCCGCTTCAGCGCGCACGGTTTCGTTGTTGAGCGTCATGTCGACATAATGTACTCCCTCGACTTCATGCACATCAAAGCTGGCCATCGATGGTTAGTCCCGCATCCTTTGCCAATACAGTTGTTCGAAGGGTTCGGGCGAAATACTGACTGCTCCCCTGAATGGATTATCCATCACTGCGATCAGAAGAATCATCACACCCAGGAAAAACGATAGTACGCCCCCCAGGAACAGCATGGTGACGTAACGTATATCGAACAGCCAGAATAACGCTATATTCAGAATTGCACCGACAATAACCACGAACCACATGATGGCGGGTATACCCGTGGTCACCGACTGCTCCCGTACGCGCTGCTTATCCAGGAATACATTGAACTGGTGGAGCGTCTGGGCAAAGATGAGTTCCTCGGTTTTTGAGCCGGGCTCGAACGCCAGCATTCGTTCCTGGAAAGCCTTGAGCTTTGTAGATCCCTGGCCAGGAACCCTGCCCTTTTCATACTCGGGCCAGCCGTACTTTATCACCCATCGGCAATAATCACGCAGCAACCAGCTCAGATTCTGTCCGTGTGGTTCAGGGAAAGTCGAGACGCCCTCATACAGGGTTTCGAGGGACGAGACTTCCTGCACGATGTTGGACTCAACGCGACTGAAATTCTGGTAGGCTGCGACCGCTATGAGGCCAAGCAATAAACCGTAGAATACCCCGAATGAGGACAGGACATAGCCGACGATCTCATTACCACTTTGGCGCGAGCGGACAAAAGGGCGCAAAATGGGACGCAGCAGCGTACCACCCAACCAGCAATAGCCGACAAAGATAACGGCCACCCAGATAGCGAGCGTCTTGATTGGCAGATCATAAATCCAGTCCGGCACTGTGCTCTTTCTCGTTAATTAGGTTACCCGGCCCGTCCCGGAGAACAGAATCATAGCTGCTGACACTGAAATTACCAGCCGCGCCACCCTGACACCGCTTTTGGCCAACTTTCAAACCGCATATATATACCCCATGCGGTCTGCGCGCTCAACGAGCAATATTGACCCCCGGCGCTATCAGCCAGCGCAAACGCCTGGGCACACTGCGACTGCCAACACTATATTGCTTGCCAATCAGGGGGTCGACAGGCCGGAATCCTTTGGAAGACCCTGAGCGCCGCTATTTAGACAATGGCCAACTGTGGATTTCCAGAAGATACCACCCGGGCGAGTTGCACGGCCTGGAATGGCAATACTCTGGAACAAGGCATGCATTGAGCGCCTAGAGAAATCGGGCAAACAAAAAGAACCCAAGCATGGCAAACCCAATAGCCATCTTTGCCGCGGTGCCCAGCAGAAGGCCCACTGTCGCACCGATACCCGCGCGCCCGGCCGCTTGCAGGTCATCACGCTCGGTTAACTCGCCCAGTACCGCACCGATGAAGGGGCCCAGCAAGATGCCCGGCAGGCCAAAGAAAATGCCGACCAGGGCGCCGACTGCGGCGCCTATAGCCGCCTTTGAAGAAGCACCGAAGTGCTTCGCCCCGAGAGCGCCGGAGATAAAATCCACCAGGTAGGCGAGCGCGCTCATGACAGCGAGTACGGTTAGCGCGCCATAGCCCACGTACTCGAAATCCTCCGCCCAAGCGGCAATAAAAAAGCCGGCGAATAGTAGCGGCGGCCCCGGCAGGGCCGGCAGCAACATGCCCGCGATACCTGTTGCCACCAGAACCGCGCCCAGCAACCATAGCGCTATAACAGTTTCCATCTAAACGATCTCCGAGAGACACCCATGAATTCTAGACCGGTTGGCAGCGGTTGGTGGTTGCAAGCAAGTCGGCCGACCGTCATCATCTACGTCATGCGATTTTCGAGTCAACTTAGCGACCGCCGCCTGGCCGCATTGCGGACAGCGATATTGTTTGCCGCCATCTTGTTACCCGGGTGCGCTTTCCTGGCAGGCACGCCTCCCGCTACCTTTACGACTCCCGTGCCGAGCGATCGATTTCCTGTTCCTCCGGAGGGTGACGACATCGTGGGCGCAGTCCAGGTGGCCATCGCCCGCGACGGGGACACGCTTCCCGAGATCGCCCGGCGCTACAACCTGGGCTACGAGGAAATCATCGCCGCCAACCCGGGTGTCGATCCCTGGCGGCCGGGCCAGGGTACGCCGGTGGTGCTACCCACAGCCTTTATCCTGCCCGGTGGAGCCCGGGAAGGGCTGGTATTGAACCTTGCCTCAATGCGCTTGTATTACTACCCCAAAGCCAAAGCGGGCCAGGCTGCGGAGATCATCACCCACCCTGTAGGCATCGGCCGGGAGGGCTGGCACACGCCACAGGGTACGACCCGAATTATCCAGAAGACCGCCAATCCCACCTGGACCGTGCCCGCGTCCGTGCGCAGGGAGCACGCTGCCCAGGGGGACCCCCTGCCGGCGGTCGTGCCCCCGGGACCGGACAACCCGCTGGGGGAATACGCCATGCGCCTCAGCATGCCGAGCTACCTCATCCACGGCACCAACAAACCCTGGGGCGTGGGCATGCGGATCAGTCACGGTTGCATCAGAATGTACCCGGAGGACATCGCCCGGCTGTTTCCGGAGGTCCCGGTGGGAACGCCGCTGCGTATCATCAACGAGCCCTACGTTACCGGTTGGCGCGATGGCCAACTCTATCTGGAAGCCCATGAGCCGCTGGCCGAGGACACCCGGTACCGGGACGATACCCTTGAGCCACTGAAACAGCTGTTGGCGGCCCGCACGAGCGACAGCCCGGTCGAGGTAAACCAGGAGCGGGCGCAGCAGGTCGCCCTCGAGGCGCGCGGACTTCCCGTGGCCATCTCCAGCGGGGGAGCGGATGTCACAATGCTGCTGGCGCTGGCACCGCGAGTTGCCAGCACGCCACCCTGGGTGCTCGAGGACTACGACATCGAGGAGCTCAAACAGCTGCCGACTTATTGATTCAGGAGGGCGTACAGCTTCCGTCGACCTGTACCGCCATGGCGTGCTAATTCCATAAGAGCAACTATACTTGTGGCAGGCATTCCAAGCGGAGCTAGCCCCATGTCTGGCCATGTTTACAAGAAAATTGAAGTGGTGGGTTCCTCCAGGGATAGTGTCGAGGATGCGATCCAGAATGCAATCTCAACTGCATCGAAATCACTGGACCACCTGGACTGGTTTGAAGTGGGGGAGGTTCGCGGTGATATCAAGAACGGCTCGGTGGATTATTACCAGGTCACCCTTAAAGTCGGGTTTCGCCTCAAGGATTAGCGCCTGTTTTTGCAGAAACCGTACGATATGAGTGACGACTCCGATCACGTCACCAACAAGGAACTTAGAACCCCGCGAGCCGCTGCGATTGCAGGCATCATCTTCGCCATACTCTTTGCAACGAGTTACTTCCTGATACTTCAGCACGCACCGGGTAACACGGGTGACATCCAGACCTGGCTTGCACTCAACAGCAAGTCGCTCTCACTCGGGATAAGCCTGCTGCCCTATGCCGGAATTGCGTTCCTGTGGTTTATGGCCGTAGTGCGGGACGGGATTGGTCATCTCGAGGACCAGTTCTTTTCCACCCTGTTGATTGGCAGCGGCCTGCTCTACCTGTGCATGACACTGATGAGCGCCGCTCTTGCCAGTGGTGCGCTGACGGTCTATGCCCAACACCCGGACCTTGCGACACAATCCGGTTTTCTCGATGTAGTGCGCTCTATCTCCAATGAGAGCATGACCATTTATGCAGTACGGATGGCGGGGATGTTCCTGTTTGTGCTTGGGTCCATCTGGACACGCACCGGATTGATGCCGCCATGGCTGGTGGTGCTCACTTTCGCTTCAGCCCTGGTGCTGCTTGTCAGCATCAGCCTCAATCGGTGGATGGTCATGGTTTTCCCCTCATGGGTGCTGCTGGTTAGCGTTGTTATCCTGGTGAGGAATTATCGCAATGAACACACACCACCGGAGCAACCGCCCGGTTGATAAAGTTCCCAATGTTGACTGTAGTCCGGGCCCCGGGGCGAGCAGCCCGGATGTCATGACAGATCTGCGAGAAACGTATCTATCGCCGCCAGGGAGGCGGGCTCGGTAAGCGTCGGTGCATGACCCCGATGGGGAATTTCCACCACCCTGAGTCCACTGTGCCCGGCACTCATTGCCTTCACGCAATCGGGTGACAGGATATCCGAACTGGCGCCGCGCACCACCAGCATGGGGATCGAGGTACAGCGCTCGAATACTGCCCACATATCGGGGGGAAGCGCACCGGAAGCCTCCCCTTCCATGGGCTGGGCAATCGCGGGGTCGTAGGCGAGCACCAGCGCGCCGTTTTCCTCGCGGTAGACACCCTGGGTAAAATCCAGCCACTGCTCGTCACTGAAATCCGGAAAGGCTATCTCATTGATCGAACGACATTGCGCCACCGCGTCCTCCCAGCTGTGCACCGGAGCGGATTTGCCGACATAGCTCTTGATCCGCGCCAGACCACGTGGGTCGACCTCCGGTCCGATATCGTTGATTATCATTTTGCGGATACGTTGCGGCTGCATGGCTGCCATCAGCATGGACATCAGACCGCCCATGGAGGTGCCTACCAATATAAGCTCGGGTATATCCAGTTGGTCTGCCAGGGTGAACATATCCTGCACGTAGGTTGTCGCGGTGTAGCGGGCAGCCTCCGGGTCATAGTCGGACCGACCGCGACCTCTCTGGTCAACGGCGATCACACGGTAGCGTTCGCACAGGTGACTCGCCAGGCCGGAAAAATCGGCAGAGTTGCGCGTGAGACCGTGCATGCACAGTACGGTCTCGGGGTCGTGTTTATCCAGATTCCGGCAGTGGTAATCGCGGGCGTAAAGTCGCAGACCGTCGCTACTTCGATACCAGCAATCAGTGTAGTTATCCATAATTCAGATCTCCGCCAGTCCGATGGGACTATCCCTGATCGGCGTGAAACACCATATCGAGATCCGCCATATCGCCTATACCCAATATTTCCCCGACCGCTTCACCGAAGCCGGGACCAAGATCAGGGTGGCGCCAGGCGCCCAGCGTCATGCCCCCATCCACTACCAGCGCATGCCCGGTAATAAAATCGGACTCGTCACTGGCCAGGAAGCAGACAGCATTCGCTATATCCTCTGGAAGACCAGCCCGGGTGATGGGCTGTGCCATGCTCGAAAGTTCCTTGAGGGGCGCGACAAAGTCCTTTTCCTTGTCAGACAGCGCCAGTTGGCCTGCAAAAATCGGCGTGTTGATGAACCCGGGACATACGCTGTTGACCCTTACCTTGAAGGGACCAAGTTCCTGCGCCACCGAGCGGCTCAGGTTGATCACGGCCGCCTTGACCGCAGAATAGACGTGCGGGCCGTAGCCACCACCGGTACCCGCGATGCTGGCCGTGGTAACAATGGAGCCGAACCCCTGGCTTTTCATTATGGGCGCGGCGTACTTCATGCCCAGAACAGGCCCGTTGAGCATCGCACCAACGGTACGCTGGTACGGCTCTCCCATATCAGTGTCAGAAATATCACCTGTTACGCCGCCGAATCCGGCGTTATTGAACAGGCAGTCAAGCCTCCCCCAGGTCTCCTGTGCGAGAGTAATCGCTGCCTTCACCTGCTCTTCAATGCACACGTCCGTGCGAACAAACATCGCCCTGTCGCCATGTTTGTTCGCCAGGGCGCTGCCACGACCGACCTGCATATCAGCGATCACCACTCTGGCGCCTTCGGCCACAAATTTATTGACTGTCGCTTCACCAATCCCGCTGGCTCCGCCGGTGATGACGGCAACCTTTCCTTCCAGTCGCAGGGACATAATCTTCTCCTTGTGTCGAATCAAAAGCGCTCGAACTCGCCCAACCCGGTAGGAACGCTGCTCGGCGGCACTATTTATACAGACCGGGCAAGCCCGGTGGCAAATACTATTTCCTTTCCACGCCTTACCCCCCCGTCATTTCACATTGATGTGTGCCCGCTCGCGATTATGACCGGGGTTCGGCCCGCGGTCAGAGCCCGGATACGGAAAACTCCTCAGGCTTGTTCAACCCCGGGAATCAGCCGAGTAGTCCACCTCAATCAACTCCGCAAGCCCAGACTGGGCTACACTGAGGGCTGTGCAGCAACAGACAAGCCCAGAGACATTTACCATGCCACAATATGACCTGATTATCAGAAACGGCGAGATATACGACGGCAGCGGCCAGGCTTCGTTTCGCGCAGACATCGCCATCAAGGCCGGGGTGATTGCCAGGGTCGAACACGATATTGCTGGTGATGCCACCAGCGAAATAGACGCAAGTGGCATGATAGTCACACCGGGTTTTGTCGACGTGCATACCCACTACGACGGCCAGGCTACCTGGGACTCTCACCTGGCACCTTCCTCAAATCTCGGCGCTACCACAGTAGTGATGGGAAACTGTGGCGTCGGTTTTGCACCCTGCCGGCCGGCCGACCGCGATGTACTGGTCCAACTGATGGAAGGTGTGGAGGAAATCCCCGGAACTGCGCTGGCTGAGGGATTGCCGTGGACATGGGAGAGCTTTCCGGAATTTCTCGACACACTGGACAGCAAACCCCGAGATATTGATGTGGCCGTACTACTACCCCATGGCCCTTTGCGTGTGTATGTCATGGGTGCGCGGGCAGTAGAGCGCCAACCGGCCACTGACGCCGACATCCGCCAGATGAAGTCACTTCTGGAGGAGGGCTTGAGCGCGGGCGCCGTGGGCCTCTCGACCTCTCGCACCCTGCTACATCTCAGCAGTTCCGGCGCTCATGTTCCCACCTACCAGGCAGCCACCGGTGAACTGAAGCAACTCGGCGAATCCCTCAGCGGTGAGTCGGGCCATGTGCTGCAGTTGATCTCGGACTGGGATGACCCCGAGGAGGAATTCAGCATACTGCGTGAAACCAGCCGCACAACCGGTGCCAAGGGTACGTTCACCCTGATAGTAATCGATGCCGCCAAGGCTGGTATCGGCAAGACGTCAGGATTCTGGAAAGAGCAGTTGAAACGCATCGAAGACGCCCAGATCGAGGGCCTGGATATACGTGGACAGGTCATATCCCGCCCTATCGGCGTGCTGATGGGGCACTCGGCGTCCATGAGCCCCTTTTACCGGCGACCGACCTTCCTGGACCTTGAAAGCCTGCCATGGGACGAGCGCATGAAACAACTCAAGGACCCTTCGGTGAAGGCGAAAATACTGGCGGAAGACAACGTGAACCCGCATATATTCGTGCGGCTCCTCGCCGACAAATTTGCCATGATGTACCCAATGGAAGATCCCATCGAGTACCTGCCGGCGCCGGACGACTCAGTAGCCGCTCGTGCCGGGCGGGACGGTATCAGCCCGGCCGAGTGGCTGTACGATTTTCTACTGGAGACTAATGGCCACAACCTGGTCTATATTCCCGCAGCCAATTTTGCCGAGGACGTCATCCCCCAACTCCTGGGCCATGAGTACACGGTAGCGGCTCTCGGCGACGGTGGCGCCCATGTCGGCTCAATCTGCGACACCAGCAGCAATATCTACCTGTTGACAAAGTGGGTGCGGGAAAAGAAAGCCTTCAACCTGGCCAGGGGCATCAACATGCTCACACGCCAACCGGCCGAGCTTTTTTCCCTCTACGATCGCGGGCTGATAGCCCCCGGCCTGAAAGCTGACCTCAACATCATGGATTTTGACGCGCTGAAATTACACACCCCGCATGTCGTCCACGACCTCCCTGCCGGTGGTATGCGCTTCCTGCAGAAAGCAGATGGACTCATGGCCACGATCGTTTCGGGCGATATCATTTATCGCAACGGCGAACCTACAGGTGCCCTGCCCGGTCGCCTCATCCGGGGGCAACGGCGTGCCCCCGGTACAGCGGTGGCCTGAAGTGAAATATCGCCTGCGCAAAGTGACGACACGCGCACATCGATCCGGCGTTGACATACCCTGGAAGCCCCTCGATCATAAATTCAGTCTTACCAGTTTTAAACTGGAGCAGAAAGGTAGATTACACCGGTGAAAGCGCTATCCGACAACCCGGAACATATCGAACGTCTCTGCGGCCAGCTTGACCTGGGGCCCCATCGGGGAACTTTGAACCGCGTACGCGGCGGTTTTCATCATTGTATGTGGCGGCTGGATGCAAAAGACGGATCGTTTGCGATCAAGCAGCTGGCGGACGATATGGATATGGAGAATGAGGCGATCGTCGCACAGATAAACGCCACCGAGATCACCGCCCGGGAGTTTTCCCGGCACGGGGTTCCAGCCCTGCATTCACTTCACCGGGATCGACAACACCTGCATTTACTGGACGGTGTCGGCTACCTCGTTTATCCCTGGACCAACGCCACTGCCTGTCACCGGAACCGTATCGAAGAACATCACGCGGTCATCGTCGCCACCACACTCGCCCACATTCATCACAGTGAAATCCATGTGCCCGAGTTGCGCGACGTGCCCTCCTTTCCCGTGACCGCCGAACGGGTGATAGACCTGGTGCGCCTGGCCAGGCAGCGCAATGTGCGCTACAGCCAGATTCTCGAGGACCGGCTGGATGACCTGTTGCGAATTGTCGAGTTGCACGGGCCTGCGCTGAAACGGCTCGAAGAGCACCAGGTAATCAGCCATGGCGACCTGGATCACAAGAATATCCTGTGGAGTGAGGCGGGAGAGCCGCTGCTGATCGACTGGGAATCCGCACGCCGCCTGAATCCAACCTACGAGCTGTTACTGGAGGCGCTGGACTGGGGTGGTATCACCGCCCACTTTGACGCGCGGCCTTTCACCACTATCCTGCAGGCCTACGTGGATGCCGGCGGCCGGATCGTCGAGGACATGATACCGGCGGCATCGGACGCGATTCAGGGAGCATGGGTCAACTGGCTGTTGTACAACGTGGGCAGGGCAGTGGGGCTCAAGGACACTCGCCAGCGCGCCATCGGCACCAGCCAGGTGGATCTGGTGTTGAGCGCACTGCTGCGGATGGAAAAACAGGCCGACAGGCTTACTGCGATCGCTATCCAGTATGCGTCCTGATAAAGCCTGCCAGTGTTGATAGTTGCACGGACTTAGCTGAAATGACCCGGGCTTCCTGTTGACCAGCCACGCGCCGGTCAACGTGACAGCCATCCCGACCAGGTGGGACACCTCCAGGCTTTCGCCAATCATGATGTGGCTCAGTAAAAGTGTCACTATCGGGAACATATAGCCGCTCGTAGCGGCGAATACCGGACCAACATTAGCGATAAGGCACTACAGCATTAAATAGGTAAGGCCTGTCGAGAATAAACCAATACACAGCGCGGCAAGCCAGCGAAGTATTTACCTGAAACCGGGTCGACTTCGATGACCCCGATTCAATGGGGCAGCCTAGCCGCGACAGATGGCAGGTATGTGGTTTGTGGATATCGCCAGCGGCCCCGTTACCGGCTCACACTTCCAGATAATAGGGCTTGTGTTGGTTGAGGGCACCAATTGCAACTGCTTGCCATTGGCGGAAGTTCCGGGGATCTTGATCGTCACAACAATAGCGCCATCGACCGGTATCGAGCTGACCTCGAGTCGGCTCAGGTACTCATACTCATCGTAGCTCTCCGGAACGGAAAGGCCGGCTACTTGATTATTAGTCGGCATAATATTAGTGGCTGAGTACTTCTCGGTAACAGTCGTTTTTGCCTCCGCCAGGAATACCATCGCCTCGGAAACCTTCGAGCGGATTGTATAGTTCTGGTAGGCCGGCATTGCTATCACCGCCAGAATGCTCACGATCGCAACGATAATCATCAGCTCGACCAGGGTGAAACCAACCTGGCGGTGATGGCTACCGACTGTCACTCCAGGAATAGTGGGCATAGTGTTCATGCTTCAACCCTCCCGCGCGGTGCGAAGCGCCGCCGTTGCGGTCATTAACTTATCAATCTGGTCGGGGGTAGGGCCCCCGTCAGCCCTGGACAGCTCTATCACTTTTGCGGCGTTCTGCACGGCTTGCACCTTTTCCTGCAGTTGATCGAGACTCGCGTTGATCAAGTCAGCTTCCTCCTGAAACATATCGCCCTGTCGCAACGAAACCCTGGTCCAAATATCGCCAGCTCCCACTGCCTTCAGGTGTTGGGCAAATTTGTAAACCGGCCCAGCGACCTTGTGGCTGGCTTTCAGGGTGCCGTACCACACTCCCACCAGCAGAACGAGTTCGAATATACCGATCGCCCAGGCGGTCGCTGGAGTGAGCTCCAGTGTTTGTTCGCCGGGCCCAAGCGACATAAATATAATGAGGATGTTTGTCAGAAAGACCGTCAACACGACGCTGATGATCGCGTACTGCTGCTGGAACTTCGGATTGATTACGATCTTTTTACGACGATTCTCCATGCGTCCACCCAGCGTTTGTATTCGCTCCAGACTAAATCCCAGCCTGACGCGACACAATACTGTGACCGGCACATTCGCCGGGTTTATTGGAAAAATGTGAACCACTACTCGCCCAATCTATTTTCCCCGTTAAACAAGGACGGCGATATACCCTGAAGAGCCAACAATTTCATGATCTCATCGTGCCCAAGGCTGCAGGCGTTCATCAGTGATTGACATGAAGACGCCCTACCCTGCTGTCAGGATACCAGCCGTCCCTGCTGATAATCGCGAATGGCCTGCTCGATTTCCTCGGAACGGTTCATAACGAAAGGGCCATATTGAACAATCGGTTCCCGCAGGGGCTTACCAGACAACAGCAGCGCCCCTAAGCCAGAATCTCCGGCATGCAGTACCAGTTTGTCGCCACTGCCGAAAACACCCAGCTGCCCTGCCTTCAGCCCAGCGCACGCACCCGCGTAGACAAATACCCATACCTGCTCGTAGTCGCCTGTATCCAGTGTGACCTGCGCGTCCGCAGCCACTGACAGGTCCGCCATCAGGGGCGTGGTTACCATCGCGGGCAGGCAGCCGGCGAGACGCGTATCTTCGATGCCTACTTCTCCGGCGATAACCCGCACCTCACTGCCGCTCTCATCCAGATAGCGGGCAATCTGGTCGCTGCTAATATCGCGATAAGCCGCCGGCTTGAGCTTGTCTGCAGCGGGCAGGTTCAACCAGAGCTGAAAACCGTGCATCAGGCCCTGCTCCTGCTCAGGCATCTCCGAATGCAGTACGCCTCGCCCGGCGGTCATCCACTGTACGTCGCCGGGACCGATCACGCCCTCGTTGCCCATGTGATCACGATGGCGCATGCGACCTGCTTTCATGTAGGTAATGGTCTCGAAGCCACGGTGCGGATGCTCGGGAAAGCCGCCTATATAATCCGCAGCCGAATCCGAGTTGATCTCGTCTATCATCAGAAACGGATCCAGCACCCGGCTCATCTCTTTCCCCGCGATACGGTTGATCTTGACTCCGTCGCCATCACGGGATGGTTGCGCCTGGTAAACCTGCAGTAGTTCCCTGTTCATTCTGTTCTCCCAAGCCGAATACCGGCTGATTGCATCCCTAGAACCTGTTGCGATTATGCGGCAGCGTAAAATCCTGCTGCGGCCCCAGCGGCACTACCTGGGTCGGGTTGATGGTGACGTGACTGCCATAATAATGCTGCTTGATATGCTCAAAGTTCACCGTCTGCGCGATTCCTGGCTGCTGGTACAGCTCCCGAAGGTAATTGCTCATGGCCGGGTAATCGGCGATTCGCTGGCGGTTGGTCTTGAAGTGTCCGTGATAGACCGCATCGAAGCGAATCAGCGTGGTAAACAGGCGCCAGTCCGCCTCGGTCAGTCGGTCCCCCGCCAGATAGCGCTGCCGGGCCAAAGTTTGTTCCACCCAGTCCAGCGCATCGAACAACTTGTAATACGCTTCCTCGTAAGCCTGCTGGGTAGTGGCGAAGCCAGCACGGTAAACGCCGTTGTTGATCGCGTCGTAAACCCGCTCGTTAACGAGGTCTATCTGCGCCTGCAGCTGTTGGGGGTAATAGTCACTGTCGTTGCCAGTGAGTCCATTAAACGCGGTGTTGAACATGCGTATTATTTCTGCCGATTCGTTACTGACAATGGTCTGTTCCTGCTTGTCCCACAGCACCGGCACGGTGACCCGGCCCTCGTAATCGGGATCGGCCTTCAAATACAGTTGGTACAGGTACTCGAGTCCATACTGGTCGCCCTTCAGCTCCCAACCATTGCCCAGCATCAAGGGCTCAACCACGGTGACGTCGATCATTTTCCCCAGGTCCTTCAGCTCACGAAAAATGAGCGTGCGATGAGCCCAGGGGCAGGCCAGTGATACATATAGATGGTAGCGACCCGGTTCCGCCTTGAAGCCCGCGCTGCCAGAGGGCCCGGCACTGCCATCGGCCGTCAACCAACTGCGAAAGCGGCTGTCCTGGCGGCGGAACTCGCCGCCGCTTTTTTTGGTGTCATACCATTGGTCCACCCATTGTCCGTTTTGCAATAAACCCATGATTAAGCCTCCATAACTGTGTTCTGGGTAAATAGTCGCCTACGCGTCACAATAAATGTTCTCGTTAAAGCGATGAAAACAGTGTATTACCGGCAATTCTGGAGAATAAGGGCATGTTGTTGTCTGGAATGTTCTATATTTTTGAACAATACTACCCGGAATTTTCCAGGAGCTAACCATGAGCCAGCCCCCCATCACGCTCGACGCACTGCAGGCCCTGGACGCCATCGAGCGGCGCGGCAGTTTCGCCCGGGCCGCCGAGGAACTGGACAAGGCAACGTCCGCCCTGTCGTACACCATGCAAAAGCTGGAAGAGCAACTGGGCGTCACCCTGTTTCAGCGCCAGGGCCGACGCTCTGTGCTCACACCCAGCGGCAGGTTGTTGCTGGATGAGGGGCGCAAGATTCTCGGCGCTACCGCTTACCTTGCAGACCAGGTGAAGGAGCTGGCAACAGGCTGGGAGCCGCGATTGCGCCTGGGGCTCGAATCCACCACAGCCAGGGAGCCGTTTTTTCAGGCCCTGGGCACCCTGCTGGCGGAGCAGCCGAACCTGGAGATAGACATCCAGGAATGCGTTCTCAACGGCGGCTGGGAGGCGCTGGAAATGGACACTATCGATCTGCTGGTGGGGGCGCCGTCACCGGTGCCATTACAGAAGGGGTTCCGCGCACTGCCTATCTCTCCCGCCGACATGCTCCTGGTAGCGGCGCCCAATCACCCGATCAGTGGCTTCGCTGCCGACCCCCGGGCGGTCGCCGAGCAGTTATCATCCTGCAGGCGAATCGTGAGCCACGATACCGCCAAGTTCAACGTGATGCGCAACGAGGGTTTGACCACAGGCAAGCAGGTGCTCTACGTACAGACCATGGAGCAGAAGATCCAGGCGCAACTGACTGGGTTGGGGGTCGGCCACCTGCCGCGCAAATTGATCCAGGATCATCTCGACAGTGGTGCCCTGGTCGTTTTGTCCACCGAAGGGCCTACCACTGAAAACCAGGACCGCCATATTGCCTGGAAGATCAGCAACAAGGGCAAGGCGCTCAATCGCCTGAGCCAGCTGCTGGGCAAACTGTCGTGGTAGCGCAGGGAAAGCAACCCTGGACAACAGCGCTCTACGCCCTGCTGTTTCTGGCGAGCCTGTACACGCTCTATTTCGCGGCATCGCTACTGATACCGATCGTGCTGGCGCTGCTGCTGTCACTGCAATTCAGTCCACTGGTGGCGAGCCTGAATCGTTTTTACGTACCTCGAGCGGTTTCCGCTGCCCTGTTGCTCGTCGCCATTGGGGGTCCATTTACCCTGCTTGGCATGGAGTTGGTAGAGCCGGCCCAGAAATGGATGAAACGGGTTCCCGAAGTCACTGCCAAAGTGAACGAGCAGCTTACAACGATATCGGAGGTGCTGGCGCCTGCGGCCCAGCAAGCTCCGGCGCAACAGGCCGAGTCAAACCCTGAAAAAGACACGGGAATTCTCAATTTCTTCGGCTGGTTCGACGATGAGGAAGAGGATCAGGTGAAGGCCGGGAAGGCGCAGCCGCCATCAGCCCCGGAGCACAGCACGGCACTGACCGACCGACTGGTGGTCGGCGGCATAGAAGTTACCATGACCGTGTTGGCGGAGACCCCCGTGTTCCTGGCGCAATGCCTGGTATGCATCATCCTGGTTTTATTCCTGCTGGTCTACGGGCCGGATGTATACCGTACCGCCATCGAGGTCCTGCCACAGATTCGCGATAAATCCCAGGCCTCGCAGCTGGTGGCGGACACCCAGCGTGAACTGTCACGCTATATCCTCACCGTGAGCCTGATCAACCTCGGGCTTGGTCTCGTTACGGCGGGGGTCTTGTGGTTGATGCACTTCGAAGATCCGCTACTTTGGGGCACCATGGTGGCGCTGCTGAATTTCGCGCCTTATGTAGGCACCATCATCAGCCTTGGCGTGTTGACCATAGCCGGCTTGTCCCAGTATGGCCTGGAGTGGGATGCCGTACTTCCGGCGGGTGCATTCTTCATTTTGAACGCCCTTGAAGCACAGTTAATCACCCCGATGGTGCTGGGACGCAAGATGCGGATGAACCCCCTGATCATCATGCTGTGGCTGGTGATCTGGGGCTGGCTCTGGGGTATGGCCGGGGTGCTGATTGCGGTCCCCCTGCTGGTCTGTATCAAACTGATACTCGCCAGGTCGGAGATCTGTAAACCCTGGCTGCGACTGATTGAAAGCAGGGCTGACTAAACAACTAAAACCCGGGTCAGAGTCACTTTTCGTAAAAGGCGTAAAAGGGGGTCAGAGTCATTTTTCGCACCATCGCACCCCCAAAGGGGCTGGTCAATGCAAGCAACCAAAGACCACCCCTGCGGTATATTTTTTTAGAAGAGCGCGAATAGCGGCAAGGAAATTGATCCTGAGGATCCAGCCTTAAAGGGCAATTCGAAGCCTATTTCGAGCTGCCCATACTGAGCCAGCGCTCGGGGCGCATGATATAGCGCTTCCACTCCGACGGCGGCAGGCTGGCCACGTACTCTGGCCCGCCCTTCTCGCCCAGGTAGCGAATGGCCATTGGTAGCTCATGGAGATCGCGATCATCCTCCGCGATTTCTATGATCGGCCCCTCGATGCTGACATAGGCATAGGGCGGCCTTTCATCCTGCACACACAGGCTTATGCGTTTACCCACATGCAGCAGCTTGCCCTTGCGGGAATCTGGTTGTGTTTCGAACCAGAGGTTCCCGCCGGGCTCATACCAATACCAGACCGGGACCGTGAGGGGGCCTCGCCCCGGTTCAGATATGCCGACAACAGCAACATGGACACCGGCGAGAAAGGATTCCCGTTCACTTTTCTTCATGGGCAGGTCCAAAAAATGGTGGCGCAACCACACCGGTAAGGTAGCGGGCACAGCATTGGGGGTCAACTTCAGCCGTAGCGCAGTTCATGTGCCTTCAGCTGCAATTTCACTCGTGTGAGCGCCTTCTGCAACCTGTCCCGCATTGAACCCCCGCGGTTATCATCGGCCAATAGCGCCCGGGAGTGCGCGGCACAGAGGTTTTGCGCATCACCCCAGTCGTCTATCAGGCCCTGCGCCCAATTCCTGAAATCGGCAGCCGCACCGGGGCGCTTTTCCAAAGCCAGGGTGAGCGTAGGGTGAAAGCTGAGCGAATCGCGCATGCCGACAAGATGCAGCAGGCGAGGCAAGACTATGTACATCAGGGTGTCGTCGCTATGGATGGTGTCGGAGGCCCTGTGATAGGCCATGACTGATGAGAAGTGCACATTCTCGTTCGCTGAAATGAAATCGACACCCTCCGGGATGGTGAAATCGAAGTCGTCTGCATACCAGTCGTGGAGTTCGGGGTCCTCGCTTCTGACTTCTTCCCAGGGTAGGTCGGGAAACCGTTCGAGATGCCTGGCCGTTCCGTACAGCCTCGCCTCGGGATAGAGTTCGTGCATCCGCTCCACGTACACCGTATGGAAAGGGTGGAGGTTAATTATGGCCTCTATCTCTCCGCTACCATCCACCAGGGCGGATATCTCGTCCCTGAGTGCACTGTTGATCGCGTAGGAATCGAGAAACAGGAAATTGCCGCTGGCGAGTCGGACAAGTGACGCCTGGGTACCGATATTGACGACGCCGCCAATCTTGAACTCGCCGCGGATGTTCCAGAAATCTTCAGATACGGTAATGATTTTGTCCGACATGATGTTTTCCCTCCGCCGGATCATAGTACCGACCCGGCTATCGCAGTGCCAATGCAGCGGATACCCAATTGTCCCGACCGGGGCTCGGGTACTAAATTGTCAGCATCGCCACCAACCCAAGTCTATACTAAGCCTTCATACGGTTATTGCATCAGGATATTCAGTTATGAATTGGAAATATGCCACGATAATGATTGTTCTGGCGTGCAGTCCGGCGGGGCTCGCCCAGGCGGATGAGCTGACGCAGATCGTGCAACAGGATTTGACCGCGATGGGCTATGACACCGGCGGCACCGATGGCACTGCCACAACGAAGACGATCATCGCCGTCTCCCGTTTTCAGTCCGAACACAATCTGGAGGTAACAGGCGAAATCACCCCACAGCTCGCCGGGGTGATCAAGGCGGCTATGTCAAAACAAAGCAGCCCGTCCACAGCATCGAATACCGCAGTCGCAGCGACAAGCCAGGTTTCCCCGCAACAGGCTGGGGCTGATCTTAAGGCGCGCCAGGAGGCCTGCCTGCAGGAAAAAATGGCGGCGGCCGAAGATATGGCCAGGATGAAAAGTGGCCTCTCCAAGTTGTTCAGCGCCGTCTCCCGCACGGCCTCCCGTTACGGCGCCGGGGATGTTGCGACAGAGATTTCCACGACCACATCAGATGCCTCTTCCGTCAATGCCACCATCACTGACCTGGAAGGCGCCGCGAAGGACCTGGGTATCTCCCAAAGTGATATCGACGCCTGCCAGAATCCTTGAAGTCCAGTCCCACCTTTATTGCAGGACGAAAATGGTCTCCAATACAGGTTCGCCCTTATGCGTGCAGGTGACTCGGCGCTCCTTGACCACACCGGGCCGGGAACTGGAAGCCAGTTGATACATCGGAACGAACAGGTGGCCACTGGCTGCGGGCAGATCGACAGTGCGGGGAATCGGCGCCGGGCCGTCCAGGGGTTCACTGCCGACCCGCTGTGACTCAATAGGGTTTCCGTGTTCATCCAGGGGAGTAATGCTGACCTGGAGGTCCTCCGGGGAATCAGCACTTGCGATCACCTTGCCGAACATACCCAGTAGCTGCCCCATACCGTCACCGAGCTGGCTGTCGGCGCCCCCACTGCGGGTGGCAATGGCGTCGCCGCCGAGCTTTATCAGGTCACCTATAAAGTCGCCGTCATCACCGCGGGTAGAGGTGGCGCATTCCAGCGGCGCCCCGGGGTCGGCATTGCGGTAGTCAAACTCCATCCCGAAGCGTGTGCAGCTCCCCCCCGGGCAGGTGTCAGCCCCTGACAATTTAATGTTTGCTGATTGCTCGCAAACCCTGTCCCCGTCGCCACCACACACAGGGCCGGCACGTAGCGCCGAAACCTGCATAGCACCAGGCTTTCCCGCCGGATAGGTATCGAAAACAGGCTCAACCGAAGTGCCGTTTGCGGCAATGCAGAGGCCGCCGTCATCACACTGGCGCAGCGCGCCCTCGGGACAGCGGTAGGCAGGCTCCAGTTGGTCCGGGCCATGGCGGGTGTACTCAAATGTGGCCTCGCCGTCGTAGGGTCCGTTTCCGAGCAGCCAGGACGCAGAGGACTCGAAGCCGTAGGATTCCATCGCGACGGCGTCACATTGGGGCTGACATTCAAGCGATCCCGGGTTATTTTGCAGGCAATCGTCCAGGCAGGCATCGTGCTCGCGGCAGCCCGGGTGGGTTCCGCAGGTGAAGGCCTCTACCCGACGCAATTGTGATGGGCCCATGCACTCAAAGGTAACGGCGAGCGCACAGCTCTTGGGGCAGCCGCCGCCGCAGGCGCCACGGCACTGGTTTGCCCCGAGGCCCACATCGGGCCCAAAAACATTGCGTACGATCGCGCCGGGACCAGGCATTGTCGCGGCAAGGGCAGTTGCGGCAGCCGGAGTGGGGGGACTGGCCTCGGCATTGCCCCCCTGTTTAGCACCAGCGGCCTGGATAACTCCGGCCAGCTGCGGCGTAATCTCCCCGGTGGGCTCCATATTGTGCTGGGCCTGAAATTGCGCCACGGCAATAATCGTCCTGGTGCTGGCCTCACCATTCGCCGGACCGGGATCATAACCAAGGTTGATAAGATCCTGCTGCACGATGCGGGTCAACTCGTCCGCGTGGGTCGCAGTGATGGGGGAAAACAAAAGTACAAACGCCAGAACAGCGGTTATCCGATTCATAAAAGTGACCCGTGGCGGGAAACGCCATAAAGGCATCAGTATAGACATTGTGGGAGCAATGTCATTGTGGCCTTAGCGCAGTAGCCAACCGCCAGCGGCAATGCGTAAGGCGGACCTTATCACTCACTCAGCATTGATGTACTCTGGGGTCCTGATACACGGAGAACCCTATGATCAATCCAGGCAGATTCAGTGCTGGTGTTGTTGCGCTAATTGCAATGCTATTACTCGGGGGTTGCACTGAGGAATCGCGCAACAAAATCAGTCGGACAACGGATAATTTCCTCGGCGAAGACCTGCGTGTCTCCTATATCGATAACGGCAAGGTTGTGAAAAGCTGGACCGTCAAGGATGGCAAGATTACCAGCGGCAAGGACGACGCCGGCAACGCGGCCGGCTACTACTATTTCTGGTCGATGGAGACAGGCTACGTGCAGGTTCCCATAGAGCGGACAGTCATTGAGGAAATGAAACCGGCCAACTGACAGCGTCGAGCGCTGCCGACGGACGAACCACAGTAATCGGGAGGCACTATGAACTGGGAAGCACTTGGGGCGGTAGCGGAGTTTATTGGCGGCATAGCGGTTCTGATCACCCTGATTTACCTGTCCATACAGGTGCGGCAAAACAACCAGATCGCCCGGGAAACGATCCTGCGCAACCAGACTGATCGCAACATGGACAACTCAAAATTCATCGCCGGCACCCCGGGGATGATGAATATCTATATACGCGCGATGGATGACCCGGATTCTGTTACCAAGGAAGAGCGGTGGCGGTTCGGCAGCTACATGTATGGCATGTTTCTCGATTTTCAGGAGGCATACCACTTCAACCTGTCCCGACGCCAAAAGGACTATTGGTGGCCTTTTATCGAGAAGAATATCTTGTTCTATTTGAGCAGGCCGGGCGGAAAGGCTTGGTGGAGCTCCCAGGGCAGGAACATGCTCGACCCGGGGTTTGTCAGCTACGTGGACCAGCATATTTAACCGCCTCGCTTACTGCCAGGAGATATTGGTCGCTGACAGCTGCTGAGTCGGACGAACCGTGCGCGTGCCTTGGTCGATATAACGCCTTTGACTAACTATCTGGCCGGCAGGCAGTCGACAACCCGTTGCCCAGCTGGGTAAGCTACCCGGCCATAAACCGGTACCAGGCGGGCCAGCATGTACAAGATTCGTCCCAAGACCCAGGGCGTCATTTACGCCCTCTGTGTAAGCTCATTTCTCGTGGCTTGTTCAAGCGACAACAATAACAACCCGAAAGTGACAGAGCCCGAGTACCTGCCGATTTCCAACCCGACCATGTCCCTGCCACCGGATGTTGGTGAGATCAACCTCCTGGCGGAGAATTTTGACCTCGAGGAGGTCGGCTACCAGCAATCCGAGTATTTCCTGGAGGGCACCGCGACTTCCTTTACCAATCTCAATGAGTTGGCTGAGGATGGCACCTGGTCAGTGGAACCCGGCGAGGAGGCGCAGTACAAGACCCGAATCGTTGTGAACCGCCCGATAGATCCGGCTGATTTCAGCGGTGACGTTCTCGTCGAGTGGCTGAACGTCACAGCCGGATTCGAGACAACCCCCAGCTGGGGTACCGGGCAGCTGGAAATGCGTCGTGGCGGGGCGGTCTGGGTCGGGGTTTCCGCGCAGATCGTGGGTATTGAGGGCAACCCCAGCGGCGGCCTTCCCCTCCCCCTCTACCTGAAAGCCGTGGACCCGGAACGCTACGGCTCACTGCTGCACCCCGGTGACAGTTTCTCCTTCGACATGTTTACCCAGGTCGCACAGGCAATTCGCAACCCGGAGGGTATAGATCCCCTGGGCGGCCTCGAGGCGCAGCGACTGATAGCCTACGGTGAATCCCAGTCGGCAAGCCGGCTGGTGACTTATGTCAATGCCATTCACCCTCTTTACAACGCCTATGACGGCTACATGATCCACAGCCGGGGCGACCGCAGCTCCTCTCTGGCCCAGGATCCGCAGGTGGCAATTCCAACGCCCGAGGTCGTAAGAATCCGCACTGACCTGAATGTGCCCGTCATGACTTTTGAAACCGAGACGGATGTGCTGTTGCTGGGCTTCGCCGCCGCGCGCCAGCCCGACACCGACCTCATTCGCAGCTGGGAAGTCCCGGGAACCGCGCATGGGGATTACTACACCTTCATTTCCGGGCGGGATGACACAGTGGGCGACCCGGTCTTTGCTTCTGTTGTCGAGGAGAGCTCAATCCTGGGCTTTATCAACTGTGAAAAACCCATGAACAACGGCCCGCAGCACTACGTATTCAATGCCGCCGTGCGCGCGCTCAATGCCTGGGTGGCAGGTGGCGAACCGCCGCCGGCTTCGCCACTGCTGGAATTGAATGACGATGAATCCGATTACCTGTACGACGACCTGGGTAATGTGCTGGGCGGTATTCGCACGCCCTATGTTGATGCTCCCTCGGCCGTGTTGCGCGGTGACGCAAACCTGGGTAACAGTTTCTGCTTTTTGTTCGGCACCACTTCGCTGTTCAGCGCCGTGCAAATGGCCAATCTCTATGGGGATGAGGCCGGTTTTGTGGCGGCGGTGACCGAGTCTGCCGACTCGGCTGTGGCCGCCGGTTTCCTGCTGCAGGAAGATGCCGACGCGATCATTGCGTGGGCGCCGCAGCAGTGGCGGTGGCAAACCGGGGGCTAATCGCAACCCTAAACCGGGGTACTGGCAGGGCTCAGTTTTCGGGGCGACTCCAGAGCCTGGGATCGAGCTGGTAATAACTTGCCAGCTCGCCATACAAATCGGGATGCCTGTCGCACAACTGGTGCGGTTTCTCGAAAAAGGTCTCGGTGGCAACTGCAAAGAACTCCGCGGGGTTTGTCGCACCGTACTGATCCATGACGGTCTCATGGCCCAGCAGACTGGACGCTCGCAGATCTTCGAAGTTGTCTGAAAAAATACTTGCCCAGGCTTTGTAGCTATTGCGGCGCAACGGCGGCGCTCCATTGGTTGACCCGGACTCGGCATCCAACTGGTGCGCGAATTCATGCAGGACCACGTTGTGGCCGTCGGTGAAATCCGCCGCACCTTTCTCAACATCATCCCAGGAAAGGATGACCTTCCCGTTGCTCCAGGATTCACCCAGCAGGCTGTGCTCACCCCTTGCCACGGTGCCGTCAGGCTGGTGCTGGTCCCTTTCGACCAGAAACCCGGTGGGATAAACCAGTACGGACTCGAGATCCGGGTACACGGCGCCCCCTTTGTTGAGCAGTAACAGGCAGGCTTCGGCGGCGATAGTAATGCAAATCTCATCCGTGATAACCAGGCCACCACAGCCATAGAAGCGCTTGTCCGCCATGAACTGCTTTATCAGTTGTTGCAGCCTGGTCTGCTCCAGTGGGGACAGGAACGCATAAACGGGCAGGCGTGTCGCCACAATGCCTTGCCACGATGCGGGGAATGGCCTGGCAAGCAACTCCCTTTCGCGCCACCTGGTGAGGTACCAATACACGGCAAATGCGATGACGACGACCAGTACCGGCAGAATAGCTGTCATATACACCCTACGGAAAGAGACGCTATCCTACCGCTGTTATGCGTTGACGCAATAGAATTCACTGGCATTGGCCCCTCTAAACACTACACAACATCCGAACAGGCGGATAGACTGCTCAGCCACACCTACGGTTGATTGAAGAGGGAAGACTGCGTGGCATATGAGTTAACTGGCAAGATAAAGCTGATACAGGAACCGAAGACCTTCGACAGCGGGTTCACCAAGCGAGAAATGGTCGTCATCGTCGAAGACGGTAAATACCCCCAGGAAATAAACCTCGAATTTGTCCAGGAAAAGGTCGCCCTGCTGGACAGCCTGCAGCCAGGGCAGGAAGTCACCGTGTCATTCGACATTCGCGGGCGAGAGTACAACGGAAGATACTTCAATAACCTCCAGGGCTGGAAAATCGTACCCGCGGGAGAGCAGGGCTCAATCTCAGCTGCGGATCAATCCGAAGCACCCCCATTCCCCAGCCCTTCTGATTTCGACGAGGACATCCCGTTCTAGGCTCACCGGCCCTGCCCCGTCCATCCGGTTTGGTCGATGCTTTTCTCAGCGAAAACTGTCTTGTTCCGTGTCTCGATCACTCTATATTGCTCGCTTGCAGACAACACCCACTTGACAACATAGCGAGCACAGCCCATGAAGTCCCAGCAAGACCATCCGACCCATGACATTTCCCGCGCAGCTACCGCGTCACGCACAGAACGCTTCAGTCAATGGATACAGGACCCTATGGGCTCGGTAATCGCGGCCTCGGTGGCTACTATCGGCTCTTTCGGGGTCGTGTTGTCGGGCATGTGGGCGATCAACGTTGCCCTGAACTAGGCCCCTCGCAACCAGCAGCGCAACAAATAGGGTCGACACCCTCGCCTTCACTGCCTCCCGGGCACACCCTACCCGCCGTCAGCGTCCACACCGGGGAGTTGACCCACAGGCCCGTTTTCCTGTATTAAAAAGGGGGGATACGGGAGTGGAGAGGGTCTATGCATTCCACCGGCACCGGGGTTATCAGGGCCAACGAGGGGTCGCTGTCGGAATATTTCCGGGAGCAACTGGCACGACACGCCCGGGGGCTGGAGCCAGCCCCCCAGGAAGATACCTGCTGGTACCTGGGTAACCTGCTGGTACGTTTCTGCCGCAGCGAGGACTTTTTCACTTACGAGGACGGACGATTCGACCTCCGCCCCCTCGCCCTGCTGTTTGGGGATGCTGTCGAGGCGCGCAATGAACACGAGCGCTGCCTGCTCCTGCAGCAGCTGGGGGATACATCCCTGTTCATGGGCGCCCTGTTCCAGGAGAACTTCACCAGGCGCGGCCTGGGGCAGGACTACCTGGTGGGTATGGGCTGCGGGGCCTATGACTACCTGGCGGACAACGCCCGTCGGGGTCGCCATATCTTTGCGGAACTGGCGGGTGACTTCAGCGTGATGCTGGACCTGGTCGCGAATGCCTGCACCGCGGACCAGGACCTTGCGGACGAGGCCATTCTCGCGCTCTACGAACGCTGGCGAACAACCCGCAGCCCACTCGCAAAACGCCAGCTGGAAGCCATGGGCATCCATCCGGGCGACCACGACCTGCGCCACTGAGGGCCCGAGGCCCTTCCCACATACCGCTACCGATGTCATCATGACACCTGACCGGCATAGCGAGGATTGTCGCGGTGATTGACACAGCGGTCGCTGATGTAACAGCAACTAACGAGGCGGAGCAGCGGGTACTTACCGCAATCGCCAATCGTGGCATAGCCGATTTCAGCCAGCTTCCAGGGTCCTCGCGGCAACTGCATGCTACCTTTCTCGAGGCGCTGATAGCTGGACAGGGTTCAGACCTGCCGCAGTTGAGCGGGGCCTTGCGTATTCGCGGGGCAGAAATCCGCGGGCCCATCCGGGCCCTGCCAAACAGGCTCGAAGGTCCGGGCATGACCCTGCTCTTCCTTGGCTGTCATTTCGACTCGCCAGTAGACTTCAGTGGCGCCGACCTGCTCTCGTTGCGAATGGTCGATTGCACCCTGCCGGCCTTCATCGGTATCAGCATGACGACCAAGGCCGACCTCGACCTGTCCGGCTCCCAATTCTCCGGGGTGTGCGCTCACAGCTCGGATCTGGCGGACGTGGGTAACTGCGCCGTTTATCTCAACCACGCGCATATCGGCGGCAGGCTGTTGCTGTCGGCCACCCCGAACGCCCGCTTCACGACCGGCGGCACCGTGAGACTGGACGGCGCCCGGATCGACAGCAGCGTGGAACTTCACGGCGCACTGTTGCGGGACTGCGACGAGGCGGCACTGAGCGTGCGGTCCGCGATTATTGGCGGCAACGTGGAGCTGCTACCTGGCCAGGGGTATCGTTGCGAGGTGTTTGGCGAAGTGTCCCTGGTTGCCGCAAGGATCACCGGCGACCTGGACTGCGGGTCCGCCGCACTGCTCAACCCCGGCGGCAGGGCACTGCACTGCGAGGACCTGGTGGTCGAATCGGTATTTCTGTCCCGCGACCTTCCGCAATACGCCTTTGAGGCCAGCGGTCGACTCAATTTCCTGTCCGCCACTATCGGCGGCGGCTTTTTTATGACCACGGCACGCCTGACGCCGGGCGCGGACTACACCGGGCTGTTGGCGCGGGGCGGTCCGGTGGCGGCGAACTTCCAGCAGATGCGCGTCTCCAATGCCATGGTCCTGTTCAACGTGGGGGCGAGGCCTGCCGATGGCGGGGAAATGGATCTCGAGTCAGCGACACCCCTGGAAGGCTGGTTTATGATGGCCGGCGCCCAGGTGAGCACCCTGATCGACAACACCGTTAACGGCTGGCCCGCGCCCGGCTATCTCGATCTCGACGGCGCCTCCTACCTGCGCCTTCGACACGTTGACGGGGGCGACCTCGTTGCCAAGCGCACCGCCTGGCTGAGGCGCCAGTTTGTCAATGGCAAACCCGGGCCATCCGATTATCGCCCCCAGCCCTATGAACAGCTCACCCGCGTGTTGCGCGACAGCGGCCTGTCCCAGGAGGCCGACGCCATTGCGGTAGAGAAAATCCGGATGCGCCTTGCCGCAAGGGTGGGTCGCCCCTGGCAAAGGATCTTTCCCCGGGTGCTGATGCTGGTCAGCCAACACGGCTACTCAACGAGCCGGGCAGTGTTTTCGTTCCTGTTGTTCGTGCTGCTGGGAGCTGCCATGTATACAGCAGCCGTGCTCAATTTTGACCAGCCATTTTTCCCTTTCGAGCAACCCCCCGAGCCCACGACGTATACCATGCCATTCGGCCTGGGGCAGGTCGAGGCGCCGCTGGGATGCCCGGGGCTGGATACCCTGCAATTTGCCCTCGACTTCGCCCTGCCGGTGATAAACCTCGGGCACGACACTTTTTGCCGCTTCGTCCCGGACGGCCCCGTGCGCTGGCTGTGGCTGACCCTGCACAGCCTGTTCGGGATATTTGGCGCGGCTCTTTCGGCGGTGGTGGTATTGACCCTCACCGGCCTGTTGCGACGGGACTAAGCCGGCATGTCAGTCCCGCAGGGCAGGAGGGAGGCGGTCAGGGCGCGCCCATGCCGAGCATCGCGAGAATCAGCTGGAATGCAGCGAACCAGTATTCATACCTTACATAAAACTCCGCCACGGGTGAAGTAAAGCGCTCAGGGCTTCGCCAAAGCTGCCCGCAACTGCTTCAAAGCCTCGACCTGCTCGGGCGGCAGCTCAACGGTCGCACAGCGCGGATCCGTATTCTGGATTGCCCTGATCATGGTCGGTGTTAGCGGGATCGGGTCGCAGCCGTTGCCCTGTTCGCAAACCAGATCACGTCCGGGATTAGCCTTAACGTGACAGGCAAAGCAATTTCCCCCGAACTGGTTGACGACATCGACAGTGCCGCGCTTCAGGATCTTGCTCCCCTTGTCAGACACCTCCAGCTCAATGAATTCCCAGTCCTGGGTTGCCGGACTAAAGCCCGCCTCACGCTTCACCATGACTTCCGTCGGCACCAACTGGATGACGGAGCCCTCGGGATACTGGCCGGTGCCGGCACTCGACACCGCCACGGTTGCCTCGATGTCTCCCCGCAGATTGCCGACGAAGAAACCCCTCACCGGGGTCATATCCCGAATGCAATTGAAGGTCTTGTCATCGATACTCTCATCGGCGGCCCAAAGGCCAGTACTGAAAGCACAGAGAATGAAAAGCAAACCAGCTCTGGTGATTGAACGCATAATGCCTGACTCCTTGAGTTTAGCGAGCAAGCGCATCTTCTTCCTGCGCCTGCGGTCAACTAAACATAGTCGATCCGGACACCAATAGCCACGGCGCCAGAACCAGGCATCACAAAGCCGCGCGTATTTTCGCGGCGATCGCTTCCAATTCATCCATATCCGCGAGTTCCCGGGCGTGCAATTTGAACTCCAGGCCGTCCCGGCGCGGAAGTATGTGCATGTGGATATGAAACACCGTCTGGCCGGCTTCAACCCCGTTAAGTTGGGCAATCATAAATCCCGGTGCATCCATGGCCTGCTGCACTGCCCGGGCGACCTTCTGGGTGGTCAACATCATCGCCTGCGCATATTCCGGCGGCAGCGTCAGGAGATTTGCCGCGGGTGACTTGGGGATTACCAGAACGTGGCCAGGCAACTGGGGCATGATATCCATAAATGCCAGCGTCATATCGTCTTCGTAAATCCGGATCGCGGGTGCCTCACCGCGCAGAATCATGGCGAAGATGTTGTTCTCGTCATAGGGTGTCGTCAGATGCATGTTCTCTCCGGCTGATTGCCAGTACTGTAGATATCAGAACTTTGCCTGCACCTGATTGAGCGCGACCGAATCCGCCTGCAGCAGCTTGCGCAGGGCGATCACCGTGGCCTCAACACCCAGCGTCACCGACTCCTGCGCCTCGATTCTGAACAGCGGCGAATGGTGGGTAGGGACTGCGGGGCCGCCATCTTTGGCGCTGTCGAAGCGTTCCTGGGGGGTGCCACCCACGGCGAAGTAGGTGCTGGGGATATAGGGATCCAGGGTGAAAAACGGGAAGTCTTCCGCACCCATGCCCCGGCGCCTGATGTCGTAGAAAATGTCGTCGCCCAGGCTCGCAGCCCATGCAGCGCGCAGTTCATTGGTCAAGCTTGCATCATTGATCGTAGGCGGAACCCACTCCTCGGACACGATGACCTCCGGCAGCATGTCCTCCGGCAACCCGGCTACACGACCCATGTTCTCGGCCACCCGCTTGATACCATCGAGCAGGATTTGACGGGTTTCCAGGTTGTCATTGCGCACGGTCAGTTGCAGATGGGCGCGATCGGAAATGATGTTGTGCTTGGTTCCCGAGTGGAAAGCGCCCACCGTAATGACCCCGGCCTCTCGCGGCGCCAGGGTGCGGCTGACCACGGTCTGCAGGGCCATGACAATCTGGGACCCAAGGACAATGGGGTCAATGCCGCCGTGGGGGCTGGCACCGTGGGCGCCGATACCATGAATAATAATGTCCACTGTGTCGGCGCCGGAATAGGGGGAGCCAGGGTCGGCAACCAGCTTGCCTGTGGGCACCTCGGAACTTACATGAAAAGCGAGGGCGTAATCCGGTTTGCCAAAGCGGTCCCAGATACCGTCTTCCATCATCGCCTTGGCCCCGGCCACTCTCTCCTCCGCCGGCTGCCCCACCAGCATCAGGGTACCCGACCAGCTATCGCGGCTGGCGGCCATTTGCCGGGCCGTACCCACCAGGCTGGTGATATGAACATCGTGTCCGCAGGCGTGCATCACAAAGACCTCATTGCCGTCCCAATCGACCTGCTTGGCGCGGGAGGCGTTGGCCAGGCCGGACCTTTCCTCCACCGGCAGGCCATCCATATCCGCACGCATCATGACCAGTGGGCCGGGGCCGTTTTCCATGATTGCGACGATGCCGGTGCCACCGACACCCTCGGTGACCTCAAAGCCGGCTGCACGCAGCTCTTTAGCCAGGCGCGCAGCGGTATTTGTCTCCATCATGGATAGTTCGGGATTGCGATGGAAGTAATCGAAGAGGGCTCCAAGATACTGGTCGTAGTCCTTCTCCACCCCACTGGAAAGCTCGTCTGCACGGGAGGGCGCGCCCAGTGAAAGAGCCAGCAAAAACACAGCTGCCATTTTTGAAATGGGTATATTCATATAATTGTCTCCGGTAATCAGCTTTCTGCAGCCGGTCAAAATGATGCGTGACGCAAAGAAAACGGCCCCCTACAGGGGCGCGCCTACCAGGGCAGCTCTTCGCCCTTGTAATCCAGGAAGCGCCCGTTATCTTCCGGACCGAGGCCGGCTATAACCACGAGCATCCCGGTTACGCTCTCCTGCGTTGTAATGGCGGCATTGGCGCCACCCAGGCGGGTCTGGACCCAACCGGGATGAAGCACCACCGCAGTAATGCCGAGGTCCGCCAGTTCCAGAGCCAGCGATTTATTGAGCATATTGAGCGCGGACTTACTGGCCCGATAGCCATAATAGCCGCCGCCATTGTTAGCAATGCTACCCATGGTACTGCTGATCTGGATAATCGTTTTGCCCTTGCCCGCCAGCAGATTCGGCAACAGGGCCTGGGTGACTCGCATGGGACCCAGGCTATTCACGTCAAAGGTCGTGATGACCTCGTCAAAATCGGTTTCCGCGAAACTCTTTGCACTGTGCCCCATAATGCCTGCATTGTTGATCAGGATATCTATTGCCCGCCCCTCGAGAGCCTCAGCCAATGCCAGGACACTGTTGCCGTCGGTGACATCCAGGGGCAGCACCAGCGCCCCCGTCGCTTTCAGCTCCGTCGCTTCCTCGGGATTTCTGGCCGTACCGATAAGATGGTGACCGCGAGCGCGTAACTGGCGGACCAATTCAAGCCCGATACCGCGATTGGCACCGGTTACCAACACGGTCATGGATGTTTCAGCCTTTATCACCCCGCAATACCCCACTAAAGTAAACGACAACAAAATTGAACCAATCAGTTTTTTCAACATTAGCAAAACCCCTGAATTTTTCGTTGGATGGCGCTCAAGGCGGGTCACCGACACCGGCACCAAAACCCCGTGAGCAACTATCATATTAGCCTGAAAATCCTCGATCGCCTCGACCATGCGTTTCTTCACCGGACTACGGAACGCGCCGCGTGGAGCGGCGAACAGACGGGTGCGATTTACAGGACCATTATAGATCGGGTTAGCTATCAACGCACTTTTGACGCGCCTGAAAGCCGCTCGACACTCCGCAGACCAGGGTGTGACCGCGCCAGGACGGCGCATTGCGCACAACCTTGACACACCGGAATCGCTGACTCACCATTCGTCGCCCACTATCGAAGAAACCAAAATACGAGGAACATCTGTTATGCCACGCATGAATCTGGAAGGAAGCTCATCAATTGTCACCGGCGGGGCCTCCGGTATCGGCGAAGCCTGTGCGCGTCAGCTTGCCGCGGCAGGATCAAAGGTCGTCATTGCCGACTTGAATGAAGAGCGCGGCAGTAAAATCGCTGCTGAAATCGGTGGTGTATTTGTCAAATGTGATGTCACCAAAACCGAGGATGCGGACGCGGTGGTAGCCGCAGCCTGTAAGCTTGCCCCCCTGCGCGCCTGCGTCAACTCCGCTGGCCTGGGCGCCCCCGGCCGCACTATCGATCGCAACAACGTGCCACTGGACCTGGACAAGTTCACCTTCGTCATCAAGGTCAACCTGATTGGCACTTTCAACATGTTGAGCCGGGCTGCAGCGGCGATGGCCCAGACAGAGCCCATGGACGAAGACGGCAGCCGTGGCGTTATCGTCAACATGGCTTCCGCCGCTGCCTTTGACGGCCAGATCGGCCAGGCATCCTACTCCGCCTCCAAGGGCGGGGTGGTCGGCATGACCCTACCCATCGCTCGAGACCTCAGTGCAGTGGGAGTAAGGGTTAACACCATCGCACCAGGGCTGATCGACACGCCCATATATGGTGAGGGAGAACATGCGGAAGCCTTCAAGGCGCACCTGGGGCAGTCCGTGCTGTTTCCCAAGCGCCTCGGCAGTGGCGAGGAGTTGGCCTTTGCGGTGATGGAGTGTATTACCAACCCGTATCTGAACGCAGAAGTTATCCGCCTTGATGGCGGGATTCGCATGCCGCCCAAGTAGGGCGGCCGGCCTGCCCTGTCCTGCCAGAGCTGCAGGCGCTTACATCAGCAAGGACAGGGCAACTGCTGCCGCTCCAGCCAGCGGCAGCAAACGACTGGCAAGCCTCGCCCCGGTCAGTATCTGGCTCAGCAGGTATAAGAACGCAGTGGCCAACAGCAGCCATGACGCAAGCTGACGAAAGTCACTCAACAGCAGTAACAGTAGCCCCGCACACTGGGTGGCACCCAGCAGGTAATCCACTGCGCTGCCACTGCGGAAGGCCCTGAACGCCATCAGTGAAAACAGGACAGCAATCACTAGATTAACCGGTTCGGGCAACTCACTTCTCCAATCACTCAATTGCTGGCGCAGCCATCCGGCGCGCGACCGTTGCGCAACGGGCTGTCCAAGGTATGCCCCGCACGGCGGCAGGTCAATATTGGCAAGTGGTCGGGGATGGTTCCTTTGTGATCTACACCCACAACGTCATGGACATAATGGAGGACGAGCGGCGCTCCAATCTCTGGCGTGTAAACCTGGACGGCAGCGATGCCCGGCCCGTGACCACCGGCGCTGTCAACCACAGTGGCGCCAGCATATCGTCAGATGGAACGCGGACTGGGAAACCAACCCCAACAACACTGACATCTACCGGATAGACATCAGTGGCAATGCCCGTCATCAACTGGGCCAGCTTTGTACTCACCTCGGACAACCCGGCCTACTTTAGCCGCTACTGGTTTCCCGCGATGCCCTGGAAAGACCCTATGGATTACTGGCAGCGTTCGCCACTGTCACTGGTGGGCAACGTCAGCACACCCACCATGCGACTTACCGGCGAGTCTGACTGGCGCACACCAATGTGGGAATCGGAACAGTTCTACGCGGCCCTGAAACTGCGTCGAATCGATGCCGCGCTGGTGCGCTTGCCCGGCGCCTCCCACAGTATTGCCAAACGCCCCAGTCAGCTGATTGCGAAAGTAGCCGCGATACTGGCCTGGTTTGAGCAGCATCGCGGCGATAAGGGAACGCAGTAGGGCGACGGGAATACCCTATCCCGGGATCGCTAGTTTTTGGCTTTTGCCAGCAGCCTGTCCAACTGGTTGGCAAACTGCTGCTTGTCCTGGTTGTTAAGCGGTGGCGGGCCGCCTGACTGCATGCCGCTGGAGCGCATGGTGTCCATGAAGTCCCGCATATTCAGTCGCGGCTTTATGTTGTCCGCTGTGAGGCGCTCGCCGCGGGCACTCAACACATGGGCGCCCTTGGCGATGACCTCGGCCGCGAGCGGAATATCGCTGGTGATCACCAGGTCTCCCGCCCCCGCCAGTTTGACGATTTCATCATCCGCCACGTCAAAACCCGAACTCACCTGCAGCATGCGAATATTCGCCTGTGGCGGTACAGACAACGCGTGGTTTGCCACCAGGGTGAGCTGCAAGCCAGTGCGCAGGGCCGCCCGAAACAGTATTTCCTTGATCGACCCCGGACAGGCGTCGGCATCTACCCATATATTCATGTCGCACTTTCCCTGTGAGCCGCCCTGTTACCCGATAGTGTAATCGATTGCCCCCGGGCAAGCCGCAGTTTGCAAACGCCGCCAGTATTAGCCGCCAGACAGTCACGCTGTTGAAGGGTTGTTTGATTGTGGTCAATAGCGTTGCCACCTGTAAGGCTGTAACGTGATCGGTCCATTTTGCCGACGCGGGAACCTCAGCCATGAAAACAGTTGTCAGCATCAGCCTTGGGCCCGGCAGCCTCGACTGTGATTTCAGGACCCGGTTCCTGGGCCACAATTTCCGAGTTGTTCGCGTCGGAACCGACAATGACTCGAGGGCGGCCGGCAACCTGGTCAAGGAGTGGCGGGACCGGGTCGATGCTATCGGGCTGGGCATGGTTCACGACCACTACTGGGTGGGGACCAACCAGTTTCACCAGAAAGACACGGCGCGCCTGGAACAGCTGGCGGGCGATACGCTGGTGACCACAGGTGCAAGACTGCGGGAAATCGTACAGGAATGGTCACTGCGTATGGCGCAGGAGCAGCTGGGCCAGTTTTTCAACAATGCGAAAGTGCTGTTCATGTCCGGCACCACCAACTACCGCCTGGCGTCCGTGATGGCGGAGTTCACCCAGAACCTGTCTTTTGCCGATCCCGTTCTGCAGTTCGGCACCCCCACCCTCCTCCACTCCCTGCAGGCCCTGGAGCTGTATGCGGCGGGCAGCCAGCCTCTGCTGCGCCTGAGTCCCGGCAAGGGCATGCTTCGGTCGCTGGCTCCCGCCAGGCTCGCCAATCGGCTACTGCTGAACAAGGCGGTAAGGGAGGCGGATGTAATCGTGGCGCCCTACCACCAGCTCGAGCGCTACAGCCAGGCAGAACTCGACGGCAAGGTGGTGCTGACCTCGACGATCTCACCCGAGCGGCAGCAATCCCTCAAGGAAAAGGGTGTGCGCGTGGTGATCGATTGCAGCATCCAGCTGTTTGACGACACCGTGGGGCTGAACGTGGTGGAGGCGATGATTCTGGCAGCCATGGGCAAGCCCGCGAGCGAGGTCGCCCACGACGACTACCTGGAGATATTCGGCAACCTGGACCTCAAGCCGAGAATTCTGTACCCGATCGAAGGAAAAAAGCAGATCAACAGATTCGCCTTCGTCATCCACCCGCTGTCGCAGAAGTACCTGGCGAACCTGAAACCCCTGGAGATCCTGTCCAGGGTGTCCCCGCCGGCGGTAATGGATATGGTGGAGAAGGCCGTGGCCTATGCGCCACCCATGGTCTACTGCAAAATGGAGGGCATAAGTTCTCCCACCGGGGTGGAGGCAGAAGGCTGGCTGATCCTGGTCGGCGGCACACCGCGGCAGATCATGTCCCACAGCCCGGAATTCACCTATCGCCAGCTGCTGGCGGCGGCGGATATGGCCAAGAAAATGGGCGCCCAGATAATGGGTCTTGGCGCCTTTACCAAGGTTGTGGGCGACGCCGGGGTAACAGTGGCCAAGCGGGCACCCCTGCCCATCACCACCGGCAACAGCTACAGTGCCTCCGGTGCCCTCTGGGCCGCCCACGACGCCGTCGCAAGGCTGGGCCTGGTCAAGCTGGAGAAAGGCAAGAAAATAAAGGGCAAGGTCATGGTAGTCGGCGCTACCGGCGCCATCGGCTCTGCCTGCGCCAGGCTGCTGGCGCGAACCGCGCAGGAAGTCCACCTGGTATCACCGGAATCAGCCAAGTTGCTGGTCCTTGAAAAATCCATTCTCAGGGAGTCTCCAGGGGCAAAGCTGGTGCTGGCATCCTATGCGGACAGCGACCGCAGCATTGGCGACATGGACATGATCGTCACGGCGACCTCCGGCGCCGGGAAGAAAATACTCGACATCATGAAAGTGAAACCCGGTTGTGTGATCACCGACGTAGCCCGGCCCCTGGACCTGCCCGCGGAAGAAGTGGCAAAGCGACCGGATGTGTTGGTTATCGAGTCGGGAGAGGTTTACCTGCCGGGCGAGGTGCGGATGAAGCAGATCGGCTTCGAGGACCACAATGTGGTCTATGCGTGCCTCGCGGAAACGATTGTGCTCACCCTGGAGGGCCGCTTCGAAAACTTCACCCTGGGCCGGAAAATCGAATGGGAGAAGGTGCATGAAATATACAAGCTCGGTTTGAAGCACGGCATGCGACTGGCCGCCATATCCGGTGTCAACGGTGCATTCTCGGCAGAGGATATCGCCAGGGTGCGCGAACTGGCCTTGCGGGCTCGCAAACAGGCCGCGAGTAAACCTTCCCGGCGTCCGGCCGCACACAAGAAAAAGCCGGTAAGGAAAAGTGCCCGCCCGTAACCAAAATACCGCTTGCCATAAATACTGTATGTATATACAGTTATAAGCAAACCAATTAACCCTGCACGAGGTGAAGTATGGCCGTAGTAGCGATGTGGAAATGCGATCGGGACGACACTATGTTTGACAACAAAAAGGATGCCGACGCCCATGACAGAATGCTGGAGCTGGCGGAAAATTTTGGCCTGTTACTGAGCAAGCATATCGAAGGCATAAGCGAACAGGATGCGGAAAATATCGGCCTGCTGCTGTCCAGGAACAAGAACGTGCTGGTGGCCGCCTGCAAGGGCAACCCGGATTTATTACTGGAGATCGGCAGCGATAAGGCGCAGGAAGCGTCGAATGTCACGCCCCTGGCTGCCAAAGGCTAAGTAGCAGCCCTCAGCCCTTGGGGTCGCGAATGTACATGGCTGTACCGTTGCGCAGTTCGATCTTGAACAGGTCAGTCGCCTTTATCAGGTCGCTGATTTTCCTGTAGCCATAGTTTATCGACGAAAACGAGCTGTTGTTGTTGGAGACATAGCTGCCTACCTGCCCCATGTTGGCCCAGCCGTCATCGTCCGCCGTCTGCTCCACTGCGGTTCTGAGCAATTTCACCAGGCTGCTGTTCTGCCGCAGCTGGGCCTTGCTCTTCTTGATTGCCGGCGCGCCGCTGTCAGCCTCGCTGGACGAACTGGAAACCAGGTTCTCGATATATATGAACGGCGAACAGGAATCCACGAATGGCTGCGGCGTTTTTTCCTGGCCAAAGCCGTAAACCGGAAAGCCGCTCTCCAATATTCTCAATACCAATGGGGTAAAGTCACTGTCGCTGGTCATCAGGGCAAAGGCATCAACGTTCCCGCTGTAAAGCAAATCCATCGCGTCAATGATCATCGCCGAATCAGTGGCGTTCTTGCCCTTGGTATAGGCAAACTGCTGCATCGGCCTGATCGCGTGGGGATGCAGCTTCTCCGCCCAACCTGATAGCGCAGGGCTTTTCCAGTCGCCGTGCGCGTGGCGCACATTCACGGTGCCGTGTTTGGCCAATTCCTCGAGCACGCCCTCGATAGCGGTGTGACTGACGTTGTCACAGTCGATCAACAGCGCGATTCTTCGCGATTCCTGCACCGGCTCCCCTCTTTTCAATTCTCTCGAGCGTTGTTAGTGCGGCGGATTCCGCACAATGTTCCCCAGCGGCAAATATAGCCCCCGGCTTCCCCCGCTGCAACGCGCAACGGATCCATGATGATTTTCAGCAGTGCACCGTTGAATTACTCGGGAGGGGCAACCGCCAGGCAATAAAAAGCCCTCGCGTGGAGGGCTTATACCGACCGGCCACTGTGCTGTTGAAGCGACAATGAGCCGGCCAGAGCTCGGCAAAGATGTTACGCGGCCTTGGCAGCCTTGTACTTGTCCTTTGCGGTTTCTACTACATCTTCAAGCTGGTCCTGGAGCTTGCCGATTTGCGCTTTCGCGTCCTCGACCGCATCTTCGACTTCGCCGGAAACATCCAGCTTGTCAAAACGCTTGCTCAGCTTCTTACGCAGTTGCAAACCGCGCTTCTCGTAGCCCTTCACATACTTGTCGCTGTCCTTGCGCACCGCGTCGATGTTCTCCTGCAGTGCATCGATGCTTTTGCCGATTACGCCCAGGTAGACGTGCAGGGCTTTTTCAGCTGACTGCTTCAGCTTGGGTGCAGGCTTCTTGGACGCGACGGCCTTGCGGGGAGCCGTACGCTTGGCGGCAGTTTTGCGAGCCGGTGCTTTCCTGGCAGCGGTTTTCTTTGCAGATGCTTTAGTGGTGGTAGCCATGGTAGATCTCCTCAAATGGTCACAGTAACTTCAATTCTGGGCCGCGTTCGCAGCCTCTGAGAGACACATTAGAGAAAAATATTAGAATGATCTGCCTAATTATCCCGTACTTTTTTCATGGTCGCGGCCTAGACCAGGGGACCCGGTCCATATGCAAGCCAGTTTCCCGCCGGAACTACCTGGATTCCGCCTCGATCCGGAGCTTGAGTGCATCAACCTGTTCCGGCGTCACCCGCTCGAACATCCCGAGCCCGCAGGATACTCCCGGCATCATGTAATGGCCCCCCGGGTGAAGTATCGTGATGATGTCCTGGTTGCACAGTCGGTTCAGGGATGTGCGGAAGCTGTAGGCATCGCCCGGGCTCATTCCCGGGCAATTGCGCGGCAGCGTGTTGAGGAACATGCTTTTGTCAGTCATGGTGAACAGCATGTGTTGCGAGTCGAGTATTTTCGAGTCATCAATACGGATCAGGCTAAGACAGTACTCGGCTCCCTGCTGCGCGTCCGGGCCCGGCGCCTGCGGCTCTTCTGCGCCAGCTGCTCCGCTCGCCATCATCAAGGCGATAGCGACCGCAACAGCGGTGCGTACAGGTGTGATCATAGGCCTAATCCTCACTACTTGAAGGGCTCACCCACAGTGGTTTGACCACTGCGGCATGCGAAGTTCCAAAAGCAGTTCAGCTTTCATCCTCCGGAGCTGCCCGCCCAGGCCGTAAACAGCCAGATGCGACAATCGGGTTTACCTCTCGATTCAATCTATTTATTGGGATAGATATTATTAAATATACTGTTTATTGTTCTATTAATGTCCCGTTGGGACAGAGCCGGGCCGGCGATGTAGTATGTGCAGCTGCACAAGCCGTCGCGTATGCCCGACTTATGAAAGCGGGTTGCGAATCTACGCTTCCCACTTGTGCCTGAAACTCGCGTCCCGGTTCAACCGAGAGGAGATAAATGACATGTTAAGAAAAGCCAAGTCCAGGTCCGCTATCCTGGCAACCGCATTATCATGCCTCCTGCCAGCTGGCACCGCCCTCGCCCAGGGTGAGCCCAAGTCAGTCCAGTTCTGGTGGCCCGAAACCCTGAACCTGGCGCCCCTGCGCCAGCACGCAGAAGAATCCAATCCAATGGGCGAGGATTTCAACTACGCAGAGGCTTTCGCGAGCCTCGACCTGAATGCCGTGAAAAAGGATATCGAGGATGTGATGAAGACATCGCAGCCCTGGTGGCCGGCGGATTACGGCCACTATGGACCGTTTTTCATCAGGATGGCCTGGCATAGCGCGGGTACTTACCGCGTCTCTGACGGCCGTGGCGGCGCGGGCGGCGGACAACAGCGTTTTGAGCCGCTCAACAGCTGGCCAGACAACGCCAATCTCGACAAAGCGCGGCGCCTGCTGTGGCCGATCAAGCAAAAATATGGCCAGTCCCTGTCCTGGGCCGACCTGATGGTCCTGACCGGCAACGTGGCGATGGAGTCCATGGGCTTCAAAACCTTCGGTTTCGCCGGTGGTCGCGAAGACGACTGGGAGCCCGACCTGGTCTACTGGGGGCCTGAGAGCGAGTTCCTGGGTGACAAGCGCTACAGCGGTGATCGCAAGCTGGAAAAGCCACTGGCCGCGGTGCAGATGGGCCTGATTTACGTAAACCCGGAAGGGCCCAACGGCAACCCGGATCCACTGGCCGCAGCCAAGGATATTCGCGAGACCTTCGGCCGCATGGCTATGAATGACGAAGAAACCGTGGCGCTGATCGCCGGTGGTCACACCTTCGGTAAGGCCCATGGCGCCAACGACCCCGGCAAGTGCGTGGGTCCCGCGCCCGCGGCAGCCGGTATCGAGGAGCAGGGCCTGGGCTGGAAGAACAAGTGTGGCACCGGCAGTGGCGCCGACACTATCACCAGCGGACTGGAAGGCGCCTGGTCGGTCAACCCGACGGCCTGGACGACCCAGTATCTTGATAACCTGTTTGCCTACGAGTGGGTCCAGACAAAGAGCCCTGGCGGCGCTATCCAGTGGATTCCCGCCGATGGCGCAGCAGCAAATCTGGTGCCCGACGCCCACGATGCGTCCAAGCGACATGCTCCGATCATGTTCACCACCGACCTGTCGCTCAAGTTCGATCCCAGCTACCGGGAAATTTCCAAGCGATTCCAGGAAAACCCCAAGGAGTTCGAGCTCGCCTTCGCCAAGGCCTGGTTCAAGTTGACTCACCGCGACATGGGTCCGCGGGCGCGCTATGTCGGCTCCGAAGTTCCAGCCGAGGAACTCATATGGCAGGACCCTGTCCCGGTAGCCGATTACAAGATGATCGACGCCAAGGACGTCGACCAGCTCAAGTCGAAGATCCTGGCCTCCGGCCTGACAACGTCCGAGCTTGTCGAAACTGCCTGGGCATCAGCATCCTCCTATCGCGGCACCGATATGCGCGGTGGAGCCAACGGGGCGCGTATTCGCCTTGAGCCGCAAAAGAACTGGGCCGCTAACGACCCCAAGCAACTGGCAAAAGTCCTCGGTAAGCTGGAAGCCATCCAAAAGGACTTCAACAGCTCGGCTTCAGGTGGCAAGCAGGTGTCGCTTGCAGACCTTATCGTGCTGGGTGGATCTGCAGCGGTTGAGCAGGCTGCCAACAAGGGCGGCTACAAAGTGACGGTTCCCTTTACCCCCGGCCGCACGGACGCGACCCAGGCGCAAACAGATGTCGCTTCATTTGCACCGCTGGAGCCGAAGGCCGACGGGTTCCGTAACTACTTCGCCAGCGACAACACTGCACCACCCACATTCATGCTGGTGGACAAGGCGGACCTGCTGACCCTGAGCGTGCCGGAAATGACTGCACTGGTCGGAGGCATGCGGGCCCTGGGCGCCACTGCCGGGGACGTGCAGTACGGCGTGCTCACAGAACGGCCGGGAACCCTGAGTAACGATTTCTTCGTGAACCTGCTGGACATGTCCACAGTGTGGACCAAGTCTGCAAAGTCCGAGGGTGTTTACGAGGGTCGCGACCGGGCCAGCGGCGAGGTGAAATGGACCGCCACCCCAGTCGACCTGATCTTCGGGTCAAGCTCCGAACTGCGGGCAGTGGCCGAGGTCTATGCAGCTGACGGCGCACAGGAAATGTTCGTGAATGACTTTGTCGCAGCCTGGACCAAGGTAATGACACTGGATCGCTTTGACCTGAAAAGCTCGTGAGACCAGGGTGCCCCGCCGGCCGCGGGGCGCCAACAGGTCTAGGCTAAACCAACGCGACAGCGCCCCTCAACGGCTGTCGCGTTTTTTACGTGATATTGCCTTCCGCCTTGGGGTAACAGCCAAACCCGGAAGATTGATCCAACCCAGGCGAACAGGGCCATTGATAGGCAACCCCAGCTAGTGCTTTCTGCTACCATTGAAATCCCGTCAACACGCTGCTTGCCGGGTGTTCGGTTTTAACCAGGAGAGTCCTAGTGCCAGCGAAACAGGCAGTTGTTATCGGCGCCGGCCTCGCAGGTATGATGGCCGCGAGAGTGGCTGCTGACCACTTCGAATCGGTTGTACTCGTCGACCGGGACCAGATACGCGGACCTGAGCCCCGCAAAGGGGTTCCGCAGGGCAACCATATCCATGTGTTGTGGTCGGTCGGTTCCGCGATTCTCGAGAAATTCTTCCCTGGACTATTTGACGAGCTGGCGGCAGCAGGCGCCGTTGGTTTCGACAACTCCGCCGATATGCGGTGGTACCAGGGCGGTGTCTGGAAGATGCGAATGCAGAGCGGGTTGCGAATTTGCTCACAAAGCCGACCGTTACTCGAACATCAAGTCAGGCAAAAACTGAATGCCCGCGACAATGTCAGTTTCCAGGCGGGCGTAATTAAAGGCCTCATCATCGATAATCGAAAGGTACGAGGAGTAAATCTTGCTTCGGCTGGGGGAGTCGACTCAGACATCCAGGCAGACCTCGTCATCGATGCCTCCGGCAGGGCAAGCCGCCTTCCAGCCTGGCTGGATCAGCAGGGTTGTGAGGGCCCCGGGCATATCGAGGTTGGAGTCAATCTGCGCTACGCAAGCCGCCTGTATGAAAGAAAGGAAGGACTGGACTGGGACAGCATGGCAATCTACGCCCGGCCGCCACTGTCGAAGAAATCCGGTGTTATTTTCCCGATTGAGGATAACCGCTGGATCGTCACTTTCGGGGGGTGTTTTGATGAACAACCGTCTACTGACGAAGCCGGATACCTGGAGTTTGCCAAATCACTGGACCGGCCTGACATCTACGAAGCGATAGTAGATGCCAAACCCGCCTCGGAGATATCGGGCTTTCACTTCCCCAAGGAGGTCTGGCGCAGATACGACAGATTACGCACATTGCCCGGCGGCCTCGCGGTGATTGGGGACGCCTTCTGCTCATTCAACCCACTCTACGGCCAGGGCGTTACAGTCGCCGCGCTGGAAGCGGTTGCTCTGGATAAGTGCCTTAGAGAGAAAGCCTCCCTGAATAGTTATTATCGGGCGGCGGCAAAAATTATCCGGAATCCCTGGATGTTAGCCACAGGCAATGACCTCCTGTATCCGGAGGCCACCGGCAAACGGGCCATATGGACAAAGCCCATGGGTCGCTACACTGACCATGTTTTGCGTCTTTCTGCTACCCACCCGGCAGTGTTCAAGGGATTCCTGAATGTGCTGCACCTGGCCCAACCACCCGCCCACTTATTCAGACCAGAGATCCTCAAGGCGGTCCTGTTTTCACCACAATCAAAGCAGCAGACTGACTAGGATCTCTCAATATTGAACCCCGGCACCGATACATGCCTGCACCCTGATCGCTGCTTCCACTTTAGGATCATCGGTTTCGGCTGTGCCAGGCCGGAGTTTGGGGAAACCGTATTTATTCAGCTGAGCGGCCGTGTCATCATCGTGAAAAGGTGACTTCACTATCGGCGTGCCGTCTTCATTGTAGTACTTGAGGTTTACCTCATCGAGCTTACTCTGGAAACTCATGCGCGCCGCAGCCAGCGCCTCCTTCTGTACGCTTGAAAGCAGGGGCCTCCCCAGATCCTTCCAGCTTTGCTCAAGTTTTTTGCGAGCTTCTGGCAGTTTGTCTTCGGGTACCAGGAATTCGTATTCACAGTCGTATAGCAGGCTACAGTTGTGCGGCCGGTAAAACAGCAGATCAGCCATTTTGGCGTAGACCAGATCGGTGGGCCAGCACAGCGGTATCGTACCTTCTTTCAACTCCATGTCATCGAGATGTTTATCGAGCTCCCGCTCGATAAAGTTACTGATGAATCCTGGCAATTTCACGCTCTTTTCAAGCAGATTAAACATCTGATGAATCCCTTCCTTCAAATATTTGAAGCCGGTTTCACCCAATGCGTCGGACAATTTTTCCTCGACTTTCACCGCCGTACTGGCCGGGGGAGGAACCCGCAGTACAAAGGGTACCGGGGAGTCATCCATCATTTTGTGTAGTGCACCATGATCGCCGGAATGGCAAACCGCGTCGTTCCAGATAATCATCGCCAGGACCCTTGCGAGCGTTTCGGCATCACAGATTTCCGACTCATCAGGGAACCCCGGCATGAACTGTGATATCTCATAGGCCCAATGCTGTATCTCCAGCCAGGCCGCATCCTCATGAGCATCCGCAGCGGACGGTGGCGGAGGGAGTTGTGCCACCACATCCCGGGTATAAGCAAGAATCGGATCGAAATACTCAAGCAAAAACTTTCCATAACGGGAGACACCGAGGCCAATGAAGGTAGGAACGCAGCTATTCGCAGGATCTCGCGGGTCGGGCACGGAATCCGGGTAAAGGCTGAAATAATATTGCATGTAAGAAGAGTTGAAGTCGTCGGTGTAAAACGACTCGCCGGCCCAGGAATAGGGTAAAAGCTTCCTGATTTCGTCGCCCTTCGCTACAAACGGGCTCCACGGATACCAGGTGTTGCGGTTGATCAAGGACTTTTCACCCTCCAGCACCGCGTTGTCGACGGGAAGATGCAGCCAGAAATGTGGAATCAGCAGTTGATGGATAAGATGCCATTGAGGTAACACGGACTTTGTCACCGCATTGATCGGATCGGTAGGGAAATGGACCCGGACATGGTCAATCAGGTTGATCCTGTGTATGGCACCCTGCAAAACGAAGTATTTCACAAGCCACCATGCGGAATCACTAGCGTGCTTTTTGGCCGTGAAGATCATGTCTGAACTAAAACTATAGTCGCCTTCTTCAGGCCGCGTGGCTAATGCAATCGCCACGAGTTCATAGGCACCCTCGTCGGCATACTTTTTATCGCTATCTCTTTCCCGACGAAATATCGCGATGGTCGGAGCCGCGTGTTCGTGTGGCCAGGTCTTTTTTACGACTTTCATGCACGAATAGTCCGATTTGAAGTATTCATACTTTCCAGCTTTATTTCCCGCCAGCTGCGCCTTGAAGAGCACCTCATCCTGGGGATCCAGCTGACAAAGAAACTTGCTATAAAGGCCCTCGCACAGGAGCTCCACGAACTGTTTGTCATCCAGGCTGGAGTAGCCACTCATACCGTTTTTCATGAAGTTATTTTTGGCGAATTCAGCGCCCTTCTGGCCAAAAGGTGTAGGATCACCGGCTGTACCAAGGGCGTTGTTCGTGTAGTAGGAACCAACATACTTTTCCCAGTCAGCCTGCTCCTCTTTCGGGATATTGTTGACTTCTGGTCCCATGCCGTAAGGGTAATCAAACGACGGTTCAGGCCAGGGGCCGTTGTTGGGATATAAAAACTCACTGCTCTGATAGTCGAGCTTTAACTGGTGTTTCTTGTGGGCATAGAAAGTCTTAAAATTATTAATTTTCATAAATGACATCCTTTTTAGGTTTCCAGCTTATCCCGGGATTTGTTGACACGATCTAACCAATTTACGGCCCCCTGCTTCTGTGCAATATCGGCAGCTTGCTGAAATTTCACGGCCGTATCAGGGTTCGTTCCGCTCGAGTGATGCGCTATCGCAAATACACGGTGCCACTCCGAAATGCACCAGGCCTCGGCGGTTTCACCCATTTCCCTTTCTGCATTGTCCAGAACTTTCAATGCTTCTTCTGTACGGCCGGCTCGAACCAGTATTTCAGCGTAAATGGCATCCCACAACGGCAGGAAGCAGCGACAACCAGTGGCCCTGAATAATTCGAGGGCGTCTTTCATCTGCTGTGCAGCCTTGTGCGCATCATCAACCTCACCCTGGTGCCACGCCAGGGCGACGTTGCCGTGAGCTACCCAAAGTTCGGGAATACCGTGAGTCTCACGCAGCGCAATCAATTCCCTGGCGAATACCGGTGCCTGGTCATGATCAGACTTGAAAAGATGCAGAAAAGCAGCGTATGACAGCGCAAATGCAAGGGTGATCGGGTGACCAAGTTCGCGAGCGTATCCCAGGGCACTCTTTCCGGCTTCACTTGCCTCATCCCCGTTGCCTGTTATCCATAACAGCCACGATAGATACGACAGGGCTATCACACGCGGGTCCTGGCCGAACAGATAGGCGTGATCCGCATGCCTGTCTTCATCATAGAGTTGAATACACTTTTCGAACTCTGTACGCGCGACCGCAAAATCCCCAATAAAGAAGCTGGCTATGCCCTGCGCGAGTGACGCTTCAAGCAAAAGGTCGGCACTCTGGAGGTTTTCGGCTGACTGCGCCACTCGTTTCGCCAGCTCAAGTGATTGCGGGTGGTTGGCGCGGACCACATGAAACATCCACAGACCGTAGAGAACAAAGCCCGTCTGGGCATCGTCTCCGACATGCTCGCAAAGTTCGAGAGCGCGACTGCAGGTTGCCTCCAGTTCCGCTGATCCATAGCCAAAGTTGGCCACCAATGTCGGCACCAGGCGCATCTGAATTTCCAGTTCCCGGGACTCTGTTGGGCCCTCGATCGCTGGTATGGAATTCAGCGCACAGCGATAGTGATGTTCCGCTTCCCGGTTAGCGGAATTTTGCGCGGCTATGTCACCGGCCTTCAGCCACCAGGCAAGCGCCTTGTCGTTTTGTTGCACGATAGAATAGTGGTGGGCTACCAGTTCCGGACGTCGTTCACTAAGCTCGGGAAATTCCTCCACAAGGACTGTCGCAATGCGCAGGTGATGCTCATTGCGCTCCTTCTTCATCAGCGAACCATAGGCAGTATCCCTGATCAATGCGTGTCTGAAGATGTAGCGGGCCGAGGCACCAACCCCCTGTTGCATCACGAAATCTTTCCTTACCAATGTCGCCAGGTATTTGCCCAGTTCACCAGCATCGAAAGGAACTAACTTCTGAAGCAACGACAACTCAAACTCTCGCCCTACCACAGACGCAATCTGTGCTACCTGCTTTTCGATACCCAGAAGATCCAGCCTTGCCGTCAGTGACTCCTGCAGCGTAATCGGAATCGTCAGTTCAGCTGAGCCCCGATGAAGCGCACCTGAATCCAGCAAAGACCTCGTAACCTCTTCCAGAAAAAGTGGCACGCCATCAGCGCGCGAGATGATGACGGCAAGGGTTTCGGGGTCCAGCGCCACTCCCCCAGCGACCGCACGGATAATATTCTTTGCCTCCTGGTCTGACACTCGACTCAGGGCAAGCGGGCTGACGTGTGGTCTTGCGACCCAGCCTGGATTGAAATGAGCACGAAAATTGAGCAGCAGAAATATCCGTGTCGACGGTAGCAGATCAAGCAGGTTAGCCAGCAGGTCCAGTGTTGTGGCGTCGGCCCAATGAATGTCCTCGATCACCAGGAGCACCGGACGCTGCTCGGATTCCTGGATAGCGATATTCAATATCGCCTCGAATAGTTGCTGTTTTTCGAGTTCTGCTGTGGTTTTTGACGAGGGCAGGTCGTTGGAAATTGACAGCAATTTCGCGAACAGGCGGGTACGGCTCTCGCCTCCCAGGCGAAATCCTGCAAGATATTCGTCCAATCTCGAAATTCTCTCTTCGGGAGCCATGTCCGGCCGCAATCCGAGATTTTCTTCAAGAATCCCTATAAAAGGATGCAACGCGGTATGGGTAAAGTAGGGTGAGCAAACGCCGGTGAAGATTTTTACATGCCCGGTCTCCCGAATCTGGTCGATCAGGCTCATCGTAAGGCGGGACTTGCCAATTCCCGGCTCACCGGACAGCAGCACCGCCTGACCCGAACCGTTTGAAGCCATATTCCAGCGATCTAGCAGGCTGGACAGCTCCTGTTTGCGCCCGATTATTGCCGAGAAACCTGATGAATCGAGCTGCTTCGGTACCAGTGACTCCTTGCGCAACTGGTAAACCTCTGTGGATCGCCCCCCCAGTACCTGCTCGCCAAGACGGTGGCAATCAAAACCCTTCTTCCCCAACTGATGGGTAACGGCACTGATATAGATCTGCCCCTTGTCGGCCTCCTTGGCGAGCAGCGCGGCCTCATTCGTGGTTTGGCCAAATATCTCATGGCCACCGGCACCCGAACTGCGAACCACCACGCGACCACTATGCACGCCCTGGCTAACCTCAATCTCCAGTTCGTAAAGGCGCGCCATCTCCGGTTGCGAGCGATTGATAAACTCCTGTATCCGCAGCGCGGAACGAAGGGCCCGCTTTGCGTCGTCCTCATGGGCAGTGGGTACACCGTGGCAAAAAACAAGGTCCTCGCTACCGATAGCAGACAAATGTCCGCCCAGGTCAGCGACCAGCTCGATTATCCGCTCGCGACAGCGGCTGACGGCCTCCAGGTATAGCTCCGGATCAATCGGCTCATCGCCCAGCGCCACAGTTCGGATCTGCGCGTGCAAGACAGTCACCTGCTTGAGTTCGGACACCAAAGCCCCGGGCGGAACCTTGTTCGTGGCCAGGCCCTCCAGGGCGGCTGCCAGCTTGTCGGCGTACCGCGCTTCATCCAGCTGATACTTGTATATTGCCTGCTGGTCTCCGAGCGTAAGCTCCAGGCCCAGTGGCAGCTCCACCGCCTCCAGGTAAATGGCCAGAATCTTGACGCCACGGGTGTGGCCAAAGGACATTTCCTGGAGACAGTGAGTCGAATTTACAGAATTTCTTGTGACAAAGAGAATAATCCTGGAAGCATTTGCCAGAGACTGCGCGATCTCCTCCCGCCAACTGCTTCCGGGCGTGATTCCCGCGTCGTACCAGGTGTTGACGCCGAGCCCATTCAAGCGCCGCAACTCGGCCACAACTTCAATTTCGTCAGCATGCGCGTAACTGACAAAAACGTATGACTCTTTGCCGCTGTACGGCGTAATGCTGTTTTGCATGGATGTCTTGGTTTTGGTCAGGGATAGAGCGAATTGCTCACCCAATAGTTGTTACCCGGCGATTCCCACAACTACACTATGCCAGTGAGGGCCAATAAGGTCTATTTCGGATTGCGAAAATACGGGCATTTGTCCCGGCGGCCTCACTTGACTATCAATCTCTTCGCTACCTGCCGAATCGGCGTTACCCGCTGAAAAAGTCTCGCCACACGCTTAAGCAAACCTGCTCACCCATACCCCGACTTCAAGTGATGCATTTGCCGAGCCCCTGAAGGATCCGGCAACGGGTGGTACCGATTCGGGTAAGCGCGCCACAGCCACCGGAATGTGGTCTGCCCCCACGATAGTGCCGCTGGTGGGATCAAATGCCTTCCATCCCGCACCGGGTAGATAAATTTCAGCCCATGCGTGGGTCGCCCCGGCATCAGTGGAAAGCGGCGCATGCAGATAACCGGTGACAAAACGTGCGGCCAGCCCCAGTTCCCGCGCGGCCTCCATAAAGAGCATTGCGAAATCGCGGCATGAGCCGGTGCGCCGGGCGAGGGTTTTACTCGCGCTTTGCACCCCGGGCTCTTCGCGCACCTGGTAGGTCATGTTCTCGTAGATGGCGGTGGTGAGGCGCTGCAGCAGGACATAGGTCTGGATGGACTCGCCCCGGCGCCAGACGGTGCCGATCCAGTCCTGTAAATCTGCCCCGGCCCTGACGCCCGCTTCCACCATGTATGGCGACAACAGTACCCGGTCGCCCGGCTGGTAACTGAACGGGTAGTCCACAGCGTAATCCGCCACCATAAAGTCCAGCGGATTTTCCAGGTATTGCTGGATGATGACCTCACTCTCTATGGCGAGCTGCCTGACTGGCTGGGTGAAAGAGGCGATAGCCACCGAATTGCCCTCCACATCACGGTGCCAGAGCACATCCGCATGTGGTGAGATCTTGAGGTCCAGTGACTCGATCCGCAGTTCGTGGTCTTCCCTGGGGCGCAGGCGCAGGCTGTGAGGCCCCAGGGTCACGGGCGCTGTAAAGTTATAGTAAGTGCGGTGAATAATTCTGTAGCGTTGCATATGCGACCTGGCTCCATCCGTTCCGCTGGCGGTAAAGGTATCCGCTGTCTCCGCCATGGTACCGGGTTAACACCGGTGTCGGTGATTTAATCATGTACCACTCGAGCCGAGTAAGATAGCGCGGCATCACGGCCGGTCCGGTACCATTTTCTGGCAATTTCCAGTAAGATCGCGCAAATTTTGGCCCTGCAGGTCCGGGTGCCTCACGCTAAATCCGTGAGCCCATTGGGTAGCGTCAGCGTGTCGGGATGGGGGGCCGCCCATGACCGAAGCGGGTGATGCGGCTATTACTCGACCATCGCTGTTTTCAGACCAAACCGCGATCAACCAGAAATTTCTCGCTACTTTTTATAAAAACGACTCCGGGAGTACCCAGTGCGCACACATTTTAAAGCCAACCCCTCTACCACCCAGCGGACACTGCTGTCCCTGGGCCTGGTTTCCGCCCTCGCCCTGACGGGGTGCTCAGGTAATAACTCGAATGGCTCCTCCAGCGGACCGGAGGTGCCTGTCGCCCCAGAGCTGTTCGATCGCGCCTACTATGTCCTGCCACCCGGCAACTATGGCGGCCTGCCCACCACCGACAACTCGCTTGACCAACTGCCGCTGTACGATGGGCTCACTCCCTTGCGCGGCAACGTCACGGACGCGGACATCGAGCGCCTGTTCATACCGGAAGACTTTCAACCGGCAGGCGAAACCATGGAGGAGGGCACCGGGCGGCCGGGCACGACAATCCTTTATGACGAGTTCGGCATCGCCCATGTCAGTGGCGACACTCGCGAGGATATGATGTTTGGCGCCGGCTGGGTGACAGCCCGGGACCGCGGCCTGTGGTTGAGCGTGGGGCGTGGCCCAGCGCGCGCCGCTGTAGCTGACGTGCCGGGCATCGACGCATTCGAAATCCTGGTCAACCTGCAGTCGTTTGTGCCCAGTGAGGCGACCGAGCAGCTGGTGACTGAGCAGGTCGATCTCATTGCCGAGGTATATGGCGAGGAAGGCCGGCAAATGATCGCTGATGCGCAAGCCTACGCCGATGGCATCAATGCCTACTGGGAAGCCACCGGCAGCGAAGAAGCGCCCTTCACGGTCAACGATGTGGTCGCCATTACTTCCCTGATCGGATCAATTTTCGGGGCCGGCGGCGGCGGCGAAGCGTCCAATGCCGAGTTCCTGGCAACGCTGATCGACGGCCTGGGCGATGGACCGGGACAGCAGGCCTGGGAAGACGCCATGCTGTTCGATGACCCGGAAGCGCCGACCACTATCGAAACCCGTTTCGAGTACGGCCCCCTGACCGGCGGAGCCATCACCGGCTCGGCAGTGGTCGACAAGGGCTCCATCCTCTGGATCGACCCTCGCGACCCTGAGGCTATCGCCGGTTTCGAGCTCGATGCACAGGGTGCCTTCGTGCCCTCCGCCGGCCCGGCGCCGGCGCGAATGGCTTCCAACTTCCTGATCGTTAACTCGCCACAGTCGGTCAACGGCACCAACCTCGCGGTCATGGGCCCGCAACTTGGCTTTTACTACCCGGAGATCGTCCAGCAAATTCACCTCAGCGGCCCCGGGATCGAGGCCCAGGGCGTGGCGGTACCGGGGCTTTCCATGTACCTCCTGATCGGCAGGACACAGGATTATGCCTGGAGCCTCACCTCCGCCAATCATGACGTAAGGGACGTCTTTGCCGAGGCACTGTGCAACCCGGATGGCTCCGAGCCCACACTCGAGTCAAGCCACTATGAATTCGACGGTGAATGCCGACCCTACGAGATTTTCGACGCAGGCATACTCCAAGGCGTTCCCATTCGCTACCCGGTGTCAGTGCACGGCTCCAGGATAGGGACCGCAACCTCCAATGGCCGGCCCATTGCCCTTGCCAGCCAGCGCTCAACCTTCGGCCGGGATGGCCTGAACCTCGCAGGCCTCAAGGCCATGACCGAGGGGCGTGCAAGTACCCCGGAGAAGTTCTGGGAATCCGCCAATAATTTCGGCTTTACCTTCAACTGGGGCTATGTGTCACGCTCCAACGTGTCCTATTTCTCCTCCGGCCGGCTCCCGGTGCGCGCAGCCGGCCTGGACCGGCGCCTGCCCACCTGGGGTACCGGCGAATACGAATGGGAGGGGTTCCTGACCCTGGAGCAGCACCCCCATACCGTGGACGGTCCGTCGGGGCGCATCCTCAACTGGAACAACCAGTCAGCGCCGGGCTTCATGCATGGCGACAACACGCCCTACGGCTCGGTCCACCGGGTTCAGTTGTTCGACCAGTTCCCCGAGCAGGTAGACCTGGCCGGCCTCGTGGGCGTAATGAACCGGTCCGCCACCGAAGACACCAGATCACCCGCGTGGCCGGCGGTGAGCGAGGTTCTGCGCGGCGCGGAAGCCCCCAGTGCGCTGGCGGCGGCGGTTATCGACCTGCTCGATGACTGGGTGGCAGAAGACGCCCCCAGGCTGGATGCGGACGACGACGGCTTCAACGATCACGCGGGCCCGACCATCATGGACGCTCTTTGGGAGCCCCTGGCCAGAGCGGTGATGCAGCCCGTATACGGCGACCTCGTTGATGCCCTCGATGAAATTCGCGATCTCGGCGGCAGCCCGGAGAGCGCGTCGGTCAGCAGCCCCCCCGGCGCCAGCTTCGTCGACAAGGACCTGCGCACCCTGCTGGGCAAGGACGTGCAGGGCAAATTCAACCTGAGCTACTGCGGCAACGGCAACCTGGACGCCTGCCGTGCTTCACTGTGGCAGGTGGTTGAGGACGTCAGCCAGGAACTGGCCGTGGAGCGCGGCGACGACCCGTCGACCTGGCTGAAAGAAGGCGCCAGGCTGGGCTTTGCCCCCAATCTCATCCCCGCGACTTTCCGGGCCACCAACCGGCCTACATTCCAACAGGTGCTGGAGTTTGTACCGGAAGGATCTGCTGCGGCAGGCGAATAATGCCGGCCACCCGCCTGCCCGGCTCCGGGCAGGTGGGCGAGTTCAAAAGGCCGGGGCTAACCCGTGGGCCAGCTGTAGCTGGCCTGCAGTCCCAGTGGCACTCCCAGCCACCAGTAAAACAGTAAAAACAGCGTCCAGGCGACGATAAAGGTGATTGAGTACGGCAGCATCAGCGCGGTGACCGTGCCGATACCTGTCTGCGCCACGTAACGCTGGCAGTAGACCACGACCAGCGGGAAATACGGCATCAGCGGGGTGATGATGTTCGTGGTGGAATCGCCAATGCGATAGGCGGCCTGGGTAAGATCCGGCGAAATGCCCAGTTCCATCAGCATGGGCACAAAAATAGGCGCCAGCAGCGCCCACTTGGCGGATGCTGAACCCACGAACAGGTTGAGAATGCCGGTGAGCGCGACAATCCCGGTGATCGTCAGCGGTGCCGGCAAGCCCATCGATTTCAGCCAGCCGGCGCCCTCAAGTGCCAGCAATACGCCCAGGTTGGACTGCACGAAGGCGTAGATAAACTGGGCTATGAAGAACATGATCACCAGGTAGTAGGCCATATTGTTCATTGCCGACGTCATTCCAATGATGACGTCACGGCTGCTCTTGACTGTTCCGGCGGCAACCCCGTAAACGACGCCCGGAATCAGGAACAGCACAAAAATCAGCGGCACGATTGACGCCATCAGGGGCGCACCGCGTTCGGTCAGGGAACCCTCCGGGCCACGCCAGGCGGAGTCGACCGACCATGCCGACATGACCAGCAGCCCGACCGCAATCAGCAAAGTCCAAAGCCCCAGGCGCAGGGCCCTGCGCTCATGATCCAGCAGGGGCTCCATGCCGGGCTGCTCCCCGATATCCGCGTCGACGGGATTGTCGCCAAGGCGGGGCTCCACTACCCGGTCAGTTATCAGCCAGCCCAGGCCGATAATGAGCAGCGAGGAGACGGCGGTGAAGAAAAAGTTGTTGAGGGGGTTGAGCGCCACACCCGGCTCGATGATCTGGGCGGCTGACTGTGATATTCCCTGCAGCATCGGGTCGATGGCAGAGGGAATAAAATTGGCGGAAAAGCCGCCGGAAACGCCCGCAAAGGCTGCCGCTATACCCGCCAGGGGGTGCCGGCCCGCCGCGTGGAAGATGATTCCGCCCAGGGGAATCACCAGCACATACCCCGCATCCGCCGCGGTGTGGCTGACTATCCCCACAAGGATGATCATCGGGGTCAACAGCCAGCGCGCGGTAACCCCCAGCATCGCCCTCAAGGCACTGTTGATAAAACCGGTATGCTCGGCGACGCCGATACCCAGCATGGCCACCAGCACGACCCCGATCGGGTGAAAGTGCGCGAAGGTCGTCACCACCGAGGAAAAAAACTGGGTCATCGCCCCCGGGGCCAGCTGGTTGGAAACAACCAGGGCCTCGCCGGTTCGCGGATCGATCAGGTCGTAACTGAAAAGTGAAAAGAACCAGGACAAGACCCACACCGCCAGCAGCAGCCAGATGAACAGCACCGCCGGGTCAGGCAGTTTGTTGCCGATCCGCTCTATCGCGGCCAGGGCGCGCCGACTGAACTGTGGGTGCCGCGTAACTGATGGCTCCATCGGTGACATCTCCAGGGAAAGGAGGAATCAGTCTACGTTCGGTGGGGCAGTGGCACAATCAGGGCCTGTGCAACGGCGAAGTTTTCACTTCTTCGGCAACAATCCGATTGATTTGCCTATCACCCGGTCGATCACCCGCTTCGGCGCGAATGCCAGCATGAGCTTTTCTGCAATGCTGCTTTTAACTGCCGCATAGCGCACCCGCGGTCGCTCGGTGGTCAGGGCTTTGTGAATCAACTCCCCGAGACGTTCCTGGGAATAGCCATTGCGGCCCTTTTCCACAAAAGCCTGCTGGAAACCCTTGAGCAGCGGCGCATAGGGGGAGCTGGCGTAGCGTGAAGTATCGATCTCTTCCGCCTTGTCCCAGATGGAGGTCTGCACCGGCCCCGGCCCGATCAGGATCACGTCGATACCAAACAGCAGGAGCTCGCGGCGCAGGGCTTCGGAATAGCCCTCCAGACCGAACTTGGAGGCTGCGTAGGCCCCCAGGAAAGGCAGGGCACGCACCCCCGCCACGGAACTGATATTGACTATTCGCCCCGGCGCGCCCTGCAGCGAAGGGTCGACACCCAGCAAGGGGCAGAAGGCCTGGGTAACCAGGAACGGACCCTCGAGGTTAATCGCCAGTTGCTGGCGGAAATCCTCCGGCGCCATTTCAAGCAAGGGCCCCGGGGATGCGACACCCGCGTTATTGACCAGCCCGAACAGCTTATTACCGCGCAGGGCACTGCGAACCTCGTCAGCGGCGCGGCCAATCGCGGCCTGATCGGTCACGTCGAACAGCAGCGGCGTGAAGCTCCCGCCAAAATCCGCAGCAAGTCTGTCGGCGTCGGCCTGTTTGCGCACCGACCCGAATACGTGCAGGCCACGATCGATCAAAACCCTGGTTGCACCGTATCCAATGCCGGTGGATACGCCGGTTACGACTACTGATTTCACCCGGAACTCTCCTGCACGTGAGGGGTTGAAAGGCTATCTGGCCCGGTGCAGCTTAACCCACGACCCGGGCGCGGCAAAGGCGTATTGGCGCGAGTGCCGGCAGTTGTGGCACTATCCGGACACCCCGCACCCGACCCTGACAGGACTTTTGCGTATGACCGACAAACACAGCCCGGGCAATGCACAGCCAACGCTGGACGCGGGAGCCGTTATCCATTCCAGCGCCGGCATTATCTCCCTCGTGGTGGGTGGGTTGATGTACTTCTATGCCTGGGCGTTACCGGTATTCGCAGGCCTGATGATCCTGTCGGCAGTAAGTGCCATCGCAATCTCCTGGCGCAGCGATGCCTGGGTGCCCGGCCACTGGCTGGCGATGCTGCCGGTGGCGGGTATCCTGATCGGCTACTTCCTGGCTGACTGGGGCTACACCCTGGCGTATATCTGCCTGTGGATCGCCTTCGTACATTTTGTTGTTCGCGGCATGCAAAAGATGCGCGAAAGCAAACCCGCTCCCTGAGCGAGAGGCCCCACGGGCGCCATATGACCTGGTTGCGCGCCGCCTGAAGGCCGGCGGCAACACTCACTTACCCGATATTTCCCCGCTTTTTTCCTCCTCCGGTTTTTTCCTGAGGCTCCCCAGCAGGACTGCCGCCAATCCCATAATGATCTCATCCACCATGGGAATCACATCGGGGATGAAGATATTGAGGATAAACAGGCCGGACAGCAGTAAAAAAATATAGGGGAAGCGAAGCCGCGAAGCCCACCGCAGAAAAACACCCGCCACCCCACCGCGAGCCACTTTGCCGATGACCATGAAACCTCCGCAACTTCAGCCTGATAAAGGCACAGTGTAATCCACGGGCCGGCAATGTCGATGCCGGAGATCTCAACGGTGGGCAGCGCACCTGCCTTGCTGGCTGCAACTGTGCTCCAGCGCAGGCTTTTCGGTATGATGACGCCTTCCACCGCAGGAGCTGACATGTCGACCACTCGCAAACTGATGACCGTGGCGCTGATCGCCATCGCCCTTGGCCTGCTTGTATCCCGGCGTTACCCAGCCAGTGCTAAGCCTTAGCGGCACGGTTGAAAAGTCGCGCATTGCCGAACTGGGTATCGAAATGATCGCCGGGGCAGAGGCCGACTCACAGACCCGGCAGTTACTCACCGCCATTTCCGGATTTTTTGGTTTCAACCAGATCGAGGGTGAGCTGCAGGTGTATACCAGCACGCGCTCTATCTGGGGCACGGTGGAGTCGCTGGCGCGTTCGGGCAACCTGGCGGTAGCATTTCTGATCGTATTCTTCAGCCTGGTCATTCCCGCCTTCAAGCTGCTACTGCAGGCGGCCTCCCTGGTTATCGCAGACACCCGGGTTCGGGGGCCGCTGCTGTGGCTGAATTCGGCACTGAGCAAGTGGTCGATGGCGGACGTATTCGTGATGGGGCTGCTGGTCGCCTTCCTGGCGGGCAGCGCAGCCGACCAGACGGGAGACATGCTGACCATGCATGCCCGTCTCGACATCGGCTTTTATTACTTCCTGGCCTACTGCCTGTTTTCCGTGGCCGCCGGCACGCTGCTGCGCGTGTCGCCAGCCGGGGCGGAACCTCTCGACCCGCCACGGTAGCTGACAGTTCACCTGCCTGACCCGTGCGGAGCGCGGTTTGCCTCCGCTTCAGTCCGGCAGGAAGTGTCGAATACCCGTTACTACCCTGTTGAGTTCCGCCCGGAAATCGGGATGGGCAATGGAAATGAGCGCCCTGCTGCGCTCCCGCAACGTCATGCCGTGCAGGTTGACCGCGCCGTACTCGGTTACCACCCAGTGGACATGGCCCCGGGTGGTAACCACGCCAGAACCCGGCTTGAGTTCCGGCACTATTCTCGAAATGCTCCCCCGGGCTGCGGTGGAAGGCAGGGCGATGATCGGTTTGCCGCCATTTGATAGCGCGGCGCCGCGGATAAAATCCATCTGCCCGCCGATACCGGAATAAATACTGTGTCCCAGCGAATCTGCGCAGACCTGGCCGGTGAGGTCGACTTCCAGGGCCGAGTTGATCGCTACCACCTTGTCGTTCTTGCGGATCGCCGCCGTATCATTGGTACGGTCGCAGGGATGAAATTCCACGATGGGGCTGTCGTTTACGAAATCGAACAATGCCCTGGTACCGCTGACAAAGCTGGTGGTGATGCGGTTGGGGTGAATCTTCTTCAGGCGGTTGTTGATAACACCCGCATCGACCAGCTCTATCACCCGGTCGGAAAACATTTCAGTGTGAACCCCAAGGTCACGCTTGTCATGGAGGCGACTGAGTACGGCATTGGGGATCGCCCCCACCCCCATTTGCAGGGTCGACCCGTCCTCTACCAGGTCGGCGATGATGGCGCCTATGCGCGCTTCTATTTCGCCTTCCGGCGCTTCAAAATGCTCGATCAGCGGCCGGTCCGTATGGATAAACGCCGCCACACGGTCCAGGCTCACCACTGTATTGCCATGGGTACGGGGCATCTGTTCGTTGATTTCCGCGATGACAATACGAGCGGAATCCGCCGCCGCCTTGGCGGTATCCACCGAAGTGCCCAGAGTACAGAAGCCCTGCCGATCCGGCGGTGACAGCTGGAGCAGGGCCACGTCGAGTTGCACCCTGCCCGAGGTGAACAGGCCCGGAATATCTGCCAGGAATATGGGCATGAAGTCGGCGCGCCCCTCCCGTATCGGTTTTCGCAGCGCCGGGCCGGTAAACAGTGAAATCGAAAACAGGCCGCTGTTGGCACCGGGCTCGGCGAACGGTACTTCCCCTGCAAGGTGCAGGTGGTACAACTTGACGTCCTCCAGGTCCTGCCGACGGCAGAGGGCGTTCAGCAGCGGTGTGGGGGTAGCGGCAGCGCCATGTACAAAAACCTTCATATCGCTGCCGATTGCGGCGACAGCGTCCTCGGCACTGACCGCCCTCGAGCGCCATGTGTCATCAACTTTTCTCATACTTATACCCCCAGGATGTGCAGGATCCTTGCTCCACGAGCCAACAATGAGGGTGCCATCGTACTTCCGATACGGGTCGCGCCGCCACCTGTGCTCCAATGCCGGGAGACGCGCTGCACAGGCTGCCCAAACCGGAGGAAGCGCTTGCCATGCCACCGCCGAATGCAATAACCTACCCGGGCTTGGATAAATCGTAGCCCTACTCCCGAAAAGCACTCGGAACCTCCCATGGCCTGACTGCAGAAACTGCAGCTACCGCAGAAAAACAAGTGGTCGGGATGACGGCTGCCCGGACTACGCCCAGCTGGACCTCGTATAGACGGTACCGAGGCCGTCACGGGAGCAGGCAAACTGGCATTGTTGATACAACCCCGGGCCTGAACGAATTGCCCGACTACCTGGAACTTGAACCGCTGAAACTCAAAGCCGAACATTTTCCGCTCCCACGCTCACTGCAAAAGCGGATTCTGGAGCGCTTTGCCGATCCGAACATGTCCGGCACGGCAGAACTGGCTATGGACCAGAGTGAGCTGCTCGGCTACCTCCGTAATATGGATTACGATGAATTCACGCCGCTGCAAGGCATACTCGCCCAGGCCGAGGCGATCGGTGATCCCGCACTCCCCAACCACGAACAGACCGCGACCCTCAACTGGCTGGGCGCCGCACTCCAGGAGTGGGAGCGCGACTTCGCCCTCGAGGAACCGCTGGCCGGAGAGCTGCGTCGGCTCAAGCCACTGCTGGCGGCCCTGGCTGTCACGGACGAGAGCTTCCTCACACCGGGCGCACACCCCATGCACCAGCTGCTCGACACCCTTCAACTCCACGCCATCGGCTGGCAGCCACGCCTGGGTCGCCTTGGGGAAGCACTGGAACAGGAGGTGATCAAAGTGGTAGCGGCGGCGATGGCCTGGCTTACTTCCCCGGCCACAGACCTGGCGGCAATCACCGCTGACCTGACCGCCAGCGCCACCAGGGCCCAGCTGCGCGCTAGCAAGATGGCACAGCGTCTTATCGATGCAGAGCAGGGACGTATCAAGGTCGCGGAGAGCAAGCGGGAGGCCGCGGTGATGATCAACGCGGCACTCGGGGTATATCCTGCGCCCGCTGACGTCGGTGAATTCATCAAAGGCCCGTGGTACGAAAGTGCCCAGTTAGCCCTGCTGAAGTTCGGGCAGGATTCTGCCGAGTGGGAGTACATGTCCCGGGCGACAACAAACCTGCTGGACTCCCTGCAGCCCCAGCCCTCGGGGCCGGAACACGAAGCCGCTCGCAGGCAGCAGGTTTTTGAGCTGATTGCGCAGCTGGAGACAGACCTGAGACGCTGGCTGCTCAGCCTCCAGCACGATGGCGAAGCCGTCGATGAAACGCTTGAACTTATCGAGTCCTACCACTCAAAGGTTCTGCGCAAACAGGCCCTGGAACTGAAGAAGATCTCCCCTATTCCGCTGTCCGCTGATGTCCGCAAACAGCAATTCAAGGATAAAAACGTCAGCGGACTGGAAGAAGGCCAGTGGTTCCTCCTGGATACCGACAAGAGCCTCTCCCTGCGCGCGAAACTGGTGATGCGCATGGATGACGAACAGCAACTGCTGTTCACCAACCAGGCGGGGCTAAAGGTGCTGCAAAAAAGCTTTGCCGAATTTGCCCAATTAGTATCCATGGGCAAGGTGACACCGCTCGACTCCGGCGCCGGGTTCAGCAGGTGCCTGGCTCGCTGCGCGGGCCTGGAAACCGAGGATGAGCTGGACGAGTACACGGGTGTCGCCGCGGAAAAGGCCCGGATAAGGGAACAAGAAAAGCAAAAAGCCGCGTTGGAACAGGCCCGACTGGAGCGGGAGAGGGCGGAGCTCGAGCGCGTGGAACTGGAGCGCCAGCGACGTGAGCAGGAGAGGCTTGAGCAGTTGAGGCTTGAACAGGAGAAGGCCGAGCAATTGCGCAGGGAGTACGAGGAGGCGGTGCGCCTGCGCAGGGAGCAAGAGGAACAGGAACGGTTGCAGCTGGAGCGGGAGCAGGAGGAGGCCCGGCAACTTCAGCACAAGTGGGAAGAGGCGTCACGCCAGCATTCCGAGCGCAGACAGGCCGACAAGCCGGGAACCCATGCCGGGCAAACCAGGGATAAAGGCGATGCGGCCGCAGCCGCCGACCTGAACTTGCCCGCCGGGACCTGGCTGGGATTTCGCGATGGCGATGTCACGTCACTCGCAAGGCTCGCCGTTTATGATCGGACGCAGAATCATTACATCTTTGTAGACCGTCACGGCATAAAAGTCCGCCAATTACGTGGCCAGCAATTGTTACTACTGGTCTCTCGCGGGCTTGCGGATATACTCGAGACCAGATCCAGGTTCAGGGAGCAGGTGACCCTTGCTCAAGGGCAATCGAAACACTAGCGCGGTGAACAGTTTATATGGGCAGTCCGGCGGAAGGAGACTGATGCATGCCAAGAGACATGCGCAAACACCCGCGGTTCAGGGTTGAAAACACGGTCTTCGTCGAGCTCGCATCACCAGAGTTTGGCAGTAACGAATCCAGCACCATAGCCCGCTGTAAAGGCGTGGATGTGTCCAGGGGGGGGCTGGGCGTCCGGCTTGAACAGGCGCTGGCGGTAGGTGCGACCCTGCAGGTCGGGGTGGAATTACCTGCGGGCGCCGGTACGCTATTCCTGGTGGGAGATGTCAGATGGTGCCAGCCGATTCCGACCAGCGGCGCGGAAGCGGGATGGTCGGCCGGCCTTTGCCTGCTCAATGCCGATGATTCAGACCTGGCCGGCTGGGTAGCGCTGACCACTACCATGGAAGGCTGAGGGACCAACCAGGCCAGCCACCGCCGCAGACGGTGGCCATTGATTTAACTGGCCTGGCGGCACAAACAGGTCCTATGGCGTAACGATATTAAAATCACCGCGCGGCTGGTCGAGCAGCCCGAGGAATTTCACCAGGTCCAGCTTACTGCCGGTAATTTCCAGGTCGTCGGAGAAGATAATGTCCCTGGCGCCGGCATCACCGAGCAGCAATTTCATAAACATGGGGTGCGTTATGTTGATCGTGGCATTCGCATCAGCTACCGGCTCAGCCTTTCGGTAATGCAAAACCGAGTTCTTCAGGTCCAGCACGTAGCTGTCCTGCAGGTCAGTGAAAACGATATTGATCCGCATCTCCAGGTCCTCGGCCTCCTCGGCCTTCAGGCGCACCGAGATCGCCCTGAGAAACTCGATAGTGGGTGTCTGTTCCAGCAACGGGCCCGCCGACGCCAGGTTAAAGCCCTGCTCGGGTTTACCGAACTGTAATTCGTAGGCGCCAGTCAGGTAGATGTCGCGCCAGGGACCGGACTCTGACTGGTATGCCATCTGCCGGTAGGTTTCCGCTAACAGCCGCGCGGCATCCTCGTTATCCGGCTCTGCGAACACCACGTGATTCAAAACCTCGGCCACCCAGCGATAATCGCCCTGCCCAAAGGAAACCCGGGCTTTTTCGATAACGGCCCGGGCGCCCCCCATGTACTCGACATAGCGCACCGCCGCAGGCTCCGGCGGCAGGGGATTGAGGTTTGCGGGGTTGCCGTCGTACCAGCCGAAGTAATACTGGTAGACGGCCCTGGCGTTGTGGCTGACGGTGCCGTAGTAATCGCGATTATAGAATTCCTTCGCGAGGGAGTCCGGCAAACGGATGCGTTCGGCGATCTCCCGCGGAGTCAGGCCATCATTTGCCCAACGCAGGGTCTGGTCGTGGATATACCGGTACATATCGCGCTGCTTCTCGAGGAATGGGGTGATTCGCTCACTGCCCCAGATAGGCCAGTGATGGCTGCCAAAGTACGTCTCGGCGTCAGCAAAATTGACCAGCATGCTGTCGATATAGTCACTCCACTTGAGTGCATCCCGCACCTTGGCGCCGCGCGGGGTGTAGAGATTGTGCATATTGTGTGAAACCACTTCGGCCCCGCACAGTGCCCTGTGTTCGGGCAGGTAGAATACGTACTCAGCGGGAGCCTCAGAGCCGGCAGCATTCATGAACCTGAAGGGCACCCCGTCAATGACCATCTCCGACAGTGCCTGGTCTATGGTTACATTGGGAACCATGATACCTACACTGCCAATCACCGGCTGGATGCCGAGGCCGGTAGTCACATGACCTGTGGGTCCCCTCGGAAGGCGCTGTCCGTACATATACAGGGCCCGGCGCGTCATGGCGGGGCCCGCCAGGATGTTTTCACTGGTCGCCTCCTCGATAAAACCCACCGGCGCCACTATCTGCACATTGTTCGCGCTCGCCTGCTCCATGGACATGAGCCCAAGTGCGCCGCCGAAGTGGTCTATATGGCTGTGGGTAAACAGAATCGCCGAGATAGGCCGATCCCCCAGTTGCTCGCGCGCAAACGCTATCGCTGCCCGAGCCGTATCCTCGGTGGTCAGTGGGTCAACGACTATCCAGCCACTGTCGCCTTCGATGATTGACATATTTGCCAGGTCAAAACCCCGCAGCTGGTAGATACCATCAGCGACCCTGTACAGCCCCCGGTGCATGTTCAGCTTCGACTGGCGCCAGAGGCTTGGGTTGACCGTGGCGGGAGCATCGCCCTCAATGAAGCCGTAGCTTGCCGGATCCCAGATAACGCTGCCGGAGCTGTCAGTAAGCGGCATAGCCGGTGCGGCGGCGACCAGGCCCCTGCCGGCGTCGGCAAAATCCTGTTGATCGGCTAAATCGAGGTTCCGGGCAATCTCTGTGTTGGCCGCGACCGTGTAGGAGGTCGCTTCGCTGCTCTCGGGCACCGGCGGTGGCGAGCCGGACTGCCCGCAGGCGCTGAGCAACAATAAGGAACATGCCGGCGTGATAAATAGACTGGGCAGGGAACGGATTTGAATCATGGAATCAGGCCACCTTTTTGGGACTGGGTAATTAGCTGCAGTTGAAGCCCGCCAACTGTAGCATCCCGACCGCGTGTCGCGCTAAAACCCCGGACCGGAACTGAAGGCTATGCCTCGCTCTGCCGCTCGTTCATCAACATCCAGTGCGCCGGGTTCACGCTGTTCAGCCGGCGCCTGCGCGACAGCCTCCTCTGGAGGGCTTGAATTGCTGCGGGCAACAGGGGCGGTGCCTGGTACGACCTTTCCGACACCGGGGGCAATTGGATTATCGACCCCAGGTCGTCGGAGTTTGGCGCATCTGGGCTACCCTTCCCCCCTGGTCAACCGCACAGACCGGACGTTTCGGCTGCAGCTGGCGCCACCCAGCAACGTAAGGAGTCCAGTTGCGTCCGCTACATTACGGCTCCGGGTTACGGGGCCGGCTAAAGGTGACGGTGCCACTCGGGGCGTTCCGGGCATACAAGGTTTCGTCAACTATCGACCTGGAAATTCTGGTTGGCAGTTCCAGGGGGACCACGATAAACCTGGAACAGGTACACTGGGTGGTGCCCCATATAGGACCGGTGAAAACACAGTCGTTGCAACAGACCTTCGACGCCAGGGGAGCCGACCTTGGCACTTTCGGATCCGACCTGGAAGCGATATCGATAAATTTCTAGCTCGGGGCAGCTCCGGCAGCCAGGGCTGCGGTGGCAATATTTAACTTGCCCAACGGTTCTGCACGGGTCCGCTTTCAGGTACAATCCGCGCCGGCGCTCTGAGCAACTACCACCGTGGTTCGGCTTGTCAGCCGAATCCGGTAATCCCCGAGCATCCCATTTCCACCAGGTCACAGGCCGACAGCCGCGCTGGCGTGCCGCCTGAAAGCAATATTTACTTTAAAATTCAACTAGTTAAAGCAGGCGAGAAGTACGCCGGCTCCCCAGGAAAACAATCGCACAGGACGCAATCAATGCTGACAGCCAACAAACTCGAAAAAATCATCGAACTCGAAGACAACCTCCGCTCTGAATACCAGTCCAAACTGGACACCAAATCCGCCGACGTCGAACGACTGCGAGCGAGAACTGGCCGAACAGCAGGGTCGCCTGCAGGCCACCATCGACAGGCAGCTGGAAACCATCACCGATCTTTCGGAGAAGGCCACCGCCAACCAGCATGTTGAACAGCTGAACCGGGAGCTCAACAACCGCAGCGAAAAGCTGCAGGAAGAGGTGACCACTCTTAAGAAGCGGGTCAAGACCCTGCAGAAAGAGCTGGCCAGCGAGCGCGAGCGGATCAGCACGCTAACGCAATATGATCCTGCAAGGATGAAAAAGAATCTCGATGCCAACAAGAAGAAACTGGCCGAGAAGACCGCGGCCAATGAGTCGCTGCAGAAATCCCTGAGCAAGACCAAAAACGAAAACGCCGACTTGCAGCGCAAAATCCAGGAACTGGAAGGCAAACTGGCGGAGCTCGACACAGCCGACACCGGTGAGGAAGAAGCCGCCGCCTAGGCCCACGCGAGCCGCGATCCAGTGGCTGGGGGTAATCGGGCCGGGCCCTTTAACCGTATATTCCCCCACACTGTCCGGAATGAGCGCATATGCCCGATCACCCCAATCCCCAGGGCAAGGGGCAGGTCCCGCTACTGGAGCACTGGGGTTCTGCCCGCCCCGGGGCGCTCGCGGTCAAGGATGCGCGCACCCTCCTCAACGACTATGTAGTGTCACTACTCGTCTTATCAGCCGAATTCAGGTTCAAGCCCGTCGTGGGCAGCCCCTATCACCTTTACCGCTGCGGCAACCGCTGGCGCCTGTCGCTGATAGCGCCATCGGAGTGGATAAGCAACGACCCCGGTGTATGCGTCGGTACCTGTTACCTGCGCACTGACATGACCTGGAAACTTATTCCGGCCGATGACCTGGAGCGCCACACCGCCCTGGTGAATGACCTCACCGATTTTGTCCGTAATTTTTTGCGTGTGCTGGACGGCCAGGATACCCTGGAAGCAGGTCTGCCGTTCTACGTCCCCGGCCTTGCATTTTACCAGCGCCTGTTGGCTACCGGGCTGGCAAGCTCCATCAGCAAGACTGCGAGCATCAGCGGCCTGGCTGGTCGGGATGCCCGGTTCTGGCTTGCCGACTCCGGCGCTGGCAGCGTCTCTTTCCTGCCCGCCGGGCTGCCGGGCCCGCACAGAGAACTTGTTCCAGGCCTGAGGAGCAACCGTGAGTGATCAAGCGCGTTACCTGGTGTTTGGTGCATCAGGCTATATCGGCACCCACCTTGTACCCTTCCTGCAACAGAACGGGTTGTCAGTAAGGGCAGCCGCCCGCAACCTTGAGGTACTCCAGGCGCGAAACTGGGACCGTGTAGAGCTGGTGCAGGCAGATGCGCTGGACAGCGCGAGCCTCAGTGACGCGCTCAGCGATGTCAGTGTGGCTTTCTACCTCGTGCACTCCATGGCGGCGGGCAAGGACTTCAGCAAGCTGGACCTGTTGGCCGCCCGGCATTTCGCTACGGCTGCCGCTAACGCCGGCGTACAGCGAATCGTCTACCTTGGAGGCCTGGTGCCGGAAAATGCCAGCGGCGAACATATTGTCTCCCGGCGCGAGACCGGTGACGCACTACGCAGCGGACCGGTACCGGTGACGGAAGTGAGGGCAGGTATCATTATTGGCCCGGGCTCTGCGGCCTTCGAAGTGATGCGGGACCTCGCACTGAACCTGCCGGCCATGGTCGCGCCGCGCTGGGTGAGGGCCAAGTCGCCACCTATCGCGCTGGACAACCTGCTGGCCTACCTGCTCGGGGTCGCCCAGAGTGCGCAGGCCGCCGGCCAGGTCTATGAGGCCGCCGGCCCCGAACAGGTCAGCTACCAGGAAATGATGGTGATGATGGCAGAGACCGCAGGTAAACGTCGACCCATCATCATTCCCGTGCCGATCCTCAGTCCCGGGCTGTCGTCCTACTGGCTCGGGCTGGTGACAGCGGTACCGCCCGACATAGCCAGGGCCCTGATAGGCGGGCTGAAACACGATTTCTACGCCGATGACTCGCAATTGCGTGAATTGGTGCCGCAGCGACTGCTGACTGTGCGGGAGGCGATCGCCATGGCTTTCTCCGCCGAGCGCTCCCACCGCATGCTGGCGCGCTGGACCGAGGGCGCATTTGACCAGCGGGGCTTCCGGCATGACACCGCATTTTATGCAAAAAAAGCCGGCGGCAGTGCGAGAGGGGCGGTGTCAACAGCCGCTCTCTGGGCGCAGGTGATTGGAATTGGAGGCAACAACCGGTACTACTACATGAACTGGCTCTGGTGGGTGCGAGAGCTTCATGGACTGGTGCGTCGGTGGTGCGGGCTTTTCCCGCGGTCGCCGCGATCCCGACGACCTGCGCCTTGGTGACGTCGTCGATTACTGGACCGTTATCGGCATTGAACCGGAGCGCCACCTGACCCTGCACTTTGGTATGAAGGCTCCGGGCTCGGGTATACTTGAATTCGTCTTGCGACCGCTGACTGACGGGGACACCGAAATTACCATAACCGCCTACTGGCATCCTCGCGGTGTCTGGGGCTTGCTGTACTGGTATGCCCTTGTACCTGCTCACCTGTTCATCTTTCGCGGCTGGACCAGGGCCATTATCCGTCGCGCCCGGGCTGACGGGGCGAGCCGCCAATCCGTGCTGACGCCTGCGACGGCCGGCATGTAATAGGAGAACGCAAATGGCAGACAGGTTACCCGGCTTTATTCCGAAGGAGCTGCGTCAAATGGCCAGGTTCATCCCGACATCCGGTTGGGATGTCATCGACTGGAAGCCCATGCTGGGTTCGATGCGGACGGTATCATGGCGCTACGTAAGCCGCAGGGGCGTCAACCAACTGGCGAACCGGACCAGGGCAGTAGCAGCTCCCGTCAGGCTGGTTACCGACCTGGACAGCGCTACCCGGCTGGCGGAGATCGAAGATGCGCGCCAGCTGCGCCAGTCGGGTGACGACATCCTGAGACTCTATTTTTCCCAGTGGCTGGTCCCGTCGGGCATATTCATTGACCTGCGGCTGGCGCGTTTCGCAGTCGATGACGCGGGCCTGCTGTTTAACCCGAACGGTCTGTGGATAGAGTTGCGGGCGGATTTCCGGGAGGGCATGACTGCCCTGTACCGCTCCTTCTACAGCTCGGACGACAACGCATTTGACCAGGCATTGAGGCAGATGGGCATGCTGCGCGAAGATCTCTCCCCCGCCGCCGCAACGGAGCTCAAGACACTGCTGTTTAACCACTTCGGTATCGAGCAGCGTTCACAACGATTTTCCATCGACGAGTTCAAGGCGTCCTTCGACGAGCTTTTCGCCTTCTTCGTTTCTCACGACTACAAATTACACAGTGATTTCGTATTCGTGGGTTTTTATCTCATCACTCTCTACCTGACACTCGAACAGCTTGGTCAATGCCATAACGTAAGGAAAATCTGCGCTGAGGTCCTGCTATAGCCCAAGGTCAGTAAAAAAACGTGGCGCTGGGAGAGCGGGGCTACAGCCGCCATACCTATGAAGGCGACATCGATGACCCGGAGGTCTGGCAAAGGCTTTTCAGCGAAGTCGTGACCACCGATGGAGCTGGTACAGGCATCGATCCCCCATGCCTGGTATCGATAGCCGGGACCCGTTTTCAAATATGCACTACTCGCCGCGCTGGTAGCGCTCAAGCTCGTCGGGATCGAACCCGGTATCGTTGTCAATGAGCGGGTCCCGCATGAAGTCCTGGTGCGGTTCCTTTCTGGTCGCCCGGGCCAGTAATTTCCGACAGAGGCGATCCAAAAACGACCTGTTGCGCGAGGCGCGTTCGGCCAACCACAGGGTTATTTTGGCCGAGCGCTCGCGCCGGCGCAGATCTCGCGAATCGGCAGTCATACCACGGCGCTCCCATCCGACGCAGAAACGCCGCCAGGCTGTACTGCCAATTTGACTACGCGACAGGGCACTCCCTTGAGGTGAGGTATACCCTGCTCCCTGTCCAGGTAGTCCTCGTCGTCGCGACACAGCTGCGCGTCTGAAAACTGCAGCGCTCCGGAGAGGTGGCCGGCACCCTGCTTCATTTCCGGTTTCCACCAGCCGTGCGGGATTCGAACAAGGCCATCGGGCATTGCATCGCGCACTCCCACCTTGACCGAGATCTTGCCGACCTGGTTTTCCACTGAAACCCATTCATCTTCAAACAGGTCGTAAGCTTGCGCAGTACCGGGGCTGACGAACATGACAGGTTCGGGGCTTCGTTTACGCATCTCCGGGACCTGGCGCTGTGCCGTCTGGAAATACCCGTCTTCCCGCACCCCCGTAAACAATTGCAAGGGGTAGTCGGGATCGAGGGGCGGGTCCTCCCTGAAATAGGGTAGTGGGTCAAAGCCGAGATCGCCCAGCACAGAAGACTTCAGTTCAACTTTTCCGCTGGGTGTGGCAAATCCAGTGCGCAGGTACTTTCTGAACTCCGGTTTGGCAAAATACATCTCGGTACTATCGGCAAACTGCTGAAAGCTCATGCCGGTTCCCCGCAGACGATCATCGTAGAAAGCTTCCAGGTCGCTCCAGGGCACTATCTCGGGACGATCCAGCGCAGCCGCCACTTTTTTCCAGAATTCAAAGGTGCTTATCGCCTCGCCGGGCGGATCCATGGACTTTTCCGAAGCCCGATAAGATGACATCCAGCCGAAACTGTCGGTGAGCCAGGGGCGTTCAAGCCAGCTGTCACCGGGCAGCACGTAGTCAGCGAGCTGCGCGGTTGGCGTCATGAAGTGTTCCTGCACCACTATCAGGTCCTGATTCATCATGGCCCTGATGATCAGCGGCATATTGGCGTAACTGAGCACGGTGTTGTTACCCAGTGAAAAGAACGCCTTCACCGGATAGGCCCCCTCCCCGGCCATGGCGCGGAAAGTTGCAGATGGATTGGCCATGTAACAACCGGTTATCTGGTTGGGATACTCATGCCCCCAGACCCGCTTCATGGGTTCGGAAAAGGCCTGCTGACCCCGATAGGTGAATGCGGGGTGGGTATCGGAGCCAAGTTGCTTGGCTTTTTGCCCGGCGGACAATACTTCGTGCATTTCAATTGTAGACTCGGGCACGATATCCGGGTGAAACCCCTGCAGGGTTTCGCCACCTGGTACGTCCAGGTACCCACAAATCGCCCTCAGTATGCTCTGCAGCCTGATACCTGAGGTACTGTTGCGCTGCATGTCGGTAATGGGTGTCCAGGGGATAATAGAGGGGCCCTCCGTCGCGTATATACGGGCCGCCCTGGCTATCATCTCAGGGTCACACCCGGTCAGTTCGGCAACGCGCTCCAGGGGATATTCGTTCACCCGGGCACACATCTCTTCAAAACCCACAGTCCATTGGGCGACGAAATCGTGGTCGTAGAGCTTTTCGTCGATAATGACCTTGAGCCAGCCCAGCAGCATCGCGGCGTCACTGCCGGCCTTCAGGGGCAGCCATATATCTGCGACTTCGGCGTTGGAGCTTCTGCGCGGGTCCAACACAATCAGTTTGGCACCGCGAGCCTGGGCGCTGCGGATAAAATTGAAAATCGGTGTCCAGCTGTGCCGCCGGGGGTTGTGCCCCATCAGCACAATACACCTGGTATTGTTGAAATCACCCATGGGAAACCAGCCGTAAGTCATCCGGTTGATAGCCGCTGTATTACCGGCGCACAGGGCCACCCCGCTGATCCAGTTTGGTGAGCCTACATGGTTCATCACGCGCCGGCCGAGGCCGTGATCAGTGCAGGTATTCCACTGGCTGGTAGACACTGCCCAGGCCTCCGGGCCGTATTCACTGACAACGGTCTTGAGCCGTTGACCGATATCGGCCATGGCCTCATCCCAACTGACCCGCTGCCACTCGCCGGAGCCTCTCTCCCCGACGCGCTTCAGCGGATGCAGAATTCGGTCGGGGTGGGAAAACGCCTTTGGTGCGATAATGCCCTTCATGCAGATGTTGTCGCGAAAAATCGGGTTGTCGGAGGACCTGACTCTCACCACCCTGCCCTTTTTGACTTCAGTCACTACGCTGCAGGCGATATCACAGGTGGAACAGACTACGCGGTGGGTTTCGATCCCCTCACGAGGAGTACGCTTTACGGGCTGTGCCGCTGCAACGGCTTGCGGGTCAAAAGGTACGGGGGCCGGCATGTTGCTTTCCTCGGCAGTGCCTCGGACAGGATAGCCCGGACACCAGACAAGCTAGTACCGATCAAGGAGCTAGTCAATCCATTTAATGGACTTACCCGCCGGATATCCAGTACAGTTCATCCCGGTACCTGACCCACGCGAGGAGTCGAAATTGAAGTGGACTGAAGTGAGTGAGCAGGAATGCTCTGTTGCGCGGGCCTCCGCGGTGCTGGGAGATCGTTGGACTTTGCTGCTGCTCAGTGACATTTTCCTGGGGGTGCGGCGCTTCGAGGAGTTCAAGGAGCGCCTCGGTATATCCCGCACCACGTTGACCAGCAGGCTGAAATTACTGGAACAGCATGAGGTGATCTCGAGGCGGCGTTACCAGGATAATCCGCCCCGCTATGAATACAGGCTGACCGCCAAGGGACATGACCTTTTCCCCGTACTTTCAACCATCATCAACTGGGGCGATAAATATTACGCGGGCGACGAGGGCCCCCCTATCTTGCGGCGCCACAAGCCCTGCGCAACAGATATACAGCCGGTTCTTTGCTGCCCTGAGTGCCATGAAGAGATTGATTCCCGCTCAATGGAGGCACGCATCGGGGCTGGGCGGGACGATGCCCCGGGCATCAGACGAGGACCCGTTTCGGGGCGCAGGACCCGCGCGGCCTGAGCCAGGACAGGGCGCGCAGTGTAGAGCGCCACTCGCTCCTACCAGTGAGCGATTACCAACACACTGGCCAGGGCAAGCAAGATGAAACTGTGCAGACGGTAGTCCTGCCACCACCGCAGGCCCTCTGAGGTAGCCGCGCCCGCACGGTGGAAGGTGAACTGCTCTACCTGTTGAGCACAGGGCGAGCGAGTCGCCAGGCTGGCAACCACCAGTATCACGCTGGATACCAAAGCGAGCAGCCCGGCGACAAGGGTGAAATGCAGGTTCAGCAGATCCAGTACAGTAAGTGCAAACAGCAGCGCGGATACGGCGTGGCCACCCAGCAGGGTGGCAAACGCACCGCTTGCGCTGGTCCTGCGCCAGAAAAGACCAAACAGGAAAACGACGGCGACAGGCGGCACCAGGTAGGCCAGCGCAGATTGCAGGTAGTGAAACAGGCCGGGAAACTCGCTGATAAGTGGTGAGATTGCAGCGGCGAGCACCATGAAAAGCAGGATGCATATGCGCCCCACCCAGGCAACCTGCCTGGCTGACCAACCGCGCCGCTCGGGCTGCATGAAATCCATGGTAAGCAGGGCGGATGCCGAGTTCAAAGTGGAGTCAACACTCGACATCAGCGCCGCGAGTAAAGCCGCAAATACCAGCCCTGAAAGTCCGGCGGGCAGCAGCTTGTCCACCAGTGTGGGGAACACCAGGTCAGGGTTATCCAGGCCCGGCAGAAATACCCCCGCCATCACCCCCGGCATAACCATGATATACAGCACCGATAACTTCAGCAGGCCGGCGAACAGGGCGCCCCAGCGGGCGTGTGCGATATTGCGAGCACCCAGGACACGCTGAACGATGAACTGGTTGGTACACCAGAAATAAAAGCCCAGTATCGGCACCCCCACCAGCGTACCCAGCCAGGGCAGATTGGGGTCTGACAGGGGCAACATCAGTGAGAGCCTGTCCGGCGGAACCTGTGCAACCAGGGCTGACCAGGAAAAGCCAAGTTGTTCAAAGCTGTAGTAACTCACCAGGCAGGCGCCAACCAGCAGCACCATTGCCTGCAGAACGTCGGTGTACACAACTGCGGCGAGCCCCCCGGCCGCGGTATACGCGCCGGCAAGTGCTGCCAGCAGCAGGCATGCGGTAAACATATCCAGTCCGGGAAAGAACAATTTCAGCACTATCGCCCCGGCAAACAGGGTTCCGGCGGTATCCACCACAATATTCGAGAACAGGGTAAGACCCGAGAAATACAGGCGCGAGCGCCGGTCGAAACGTCGCTCGAGAAACTCCGGTACCGTGGTAATCCGATTGTTCAGATAGTAGGGGATGAAAAAGACAGCGAAAAACACCAGGACAAAGGCCGCCATCCACTCGTAGTTCGAAACCGCGATGCCCCAGACGTAGGCGGCGCCCGACAGGCCGATCAGGGTGGTACTGGAGATGTTGGAAGCAAACAGGGAAAAGCCGATCGGCAGCCAACCCAGGCGGCGTCCCGCCAGGAACAGGTCCTCGCCACTATGGGTGCGCCGGGCCGCACGCAGCCCGATTACCAGGACTACCGCAAAATACCCGCCTATTACGGCATAGTCGAAAGAACTGAGTGTAAGGGTGGGCACAGTGCCCCCGGTTCCTTATTCAATAACACATGAACTTATCTTACCCGCACCGCGCCCGGTCTAACGGCCCATCATGCCGCGGATAGCGCTGGGGATATCAGCGGGGAATACCACCGTCGTGGTGTTGTCTGACTTGGCGATATTTTCCAGCGACTTCACATACTTTTCGCCGAGCAGGTACACCACCGGCATTTCCTTGTCGCCGATAGCGCTGGTGACCATCTCGATGGCCTGCTTGCTGGCATTGGCGAGAACGACCTGCGCCTCCGCATCGCGGCGTGAGGCTTCGAGTCGCCCTTCGGCCTCGAGAATGGCAGCCTGCTTGTCGCCGTCGGCGCGGGTCACGGTAGCGCGGCGCGCCCGCTCCGCCGCTGCCTGCTCCTCCATCGCGTGCTGCATGGTTCCGGAGGGGTTGATATCCTGGATTTCGACGGTTTTCAGGGTGATACCCCAATCGGATATGTCATCCGAGATCGAATTTTTCAGGTGAGCCTTGATCCTGTCGCGGGAAGACAGGGCATCATCCAGGTCCATTTCACCGATAATCGAACGCAGGGTCGTCTGCACCAGGGTTTGTATGGCGATACGAAAATCCTCAACCCCGTAAACAGCCTTCTCCGGCGATATGATATTGATGTACGCCACAGCGTTGGCAATGATCACCGCGTTGTCCCGGGTGATAACTTCCTGGGAGGGAATATCCAGCACTATGTCCTTGGTGGTGGCTTTGTAGGCGACAGCATCGATAAAGGGAATAATGATATTCAGGCCCGGATTGAGCGTCGAATGGTACTTACCCAGGCGTTGCACCACCCACTTGTAACCCTGCGGCACCAGGCGCACGCCCTTGCCCAGGGTGATCACAACCAGCACAAATATTGCTACGACTACGGCGAGTCCGGCTTCCATCCTCTACTCCTCAATGACAGCCAAAGATCAGGCTTTTTCAACCAACAGGGCATTACCGGATACGTCAACGACCCTCACACGGTCGCCTTCGGACAGCGGTTCCTTTGCAATAATCATCCACTCGTCGTCGCCCAGTATCGGCGCGGGGAATCGCAGCCGACCGCGTTTCTCCGGGCCCGGGGCAACGATTACCTGGCCGACCTCGCCCACAATGGCTTCCCGGGACAAGCCTGCCTTGGTCCTGTCAATCGAAAGCGGCTTCAGGTATCGGAACCAGGCAATGGCAAGAACGGCGGAGAGAATGGTCCAGCCGAATATCTGCCAGTTCAGGGCAACAGCGGGAAAGAAAAATAGTACTGCTCCGACAAGAATGGCGGCCACGCCAAACCACAGGATGAAAAACGTGGTAAGCGCGATCTCACTCAATATCAGAACCACACCGAAAACTATCCAGTGCCAGTATAAAATCTCAAATGACATTCCTGCCTCGCGCACGGTCGACTTTGATCAATCTTAGCGAATAGACCCGCCAAGGTACACTGATCTTCTGAGTAGGCCGGAGTATAGTCGATGTACCCGGGTCAACCGGATCAAACCTGCCACGGACCCAACTTGGATGTACGCCGGCAACACTCATGGGAGATCTGTAAAATGAAAATCGCCGCTGCATCCTGTTGCAAACTCCAACAGTTAGACACACAGCCGGTCTGGCAAGAGATCATGGATGAGTTGCCGGATGTGCTGGTTCTGGCCGGAGACAATATCTACCTCGACCACAATGACTATGAAGATCCCCGCAAGCTACGGGCCGAGTTGCAGATTCGCTATCAGTCCCAGTTACGCGAAGCGCATTATGCGGCGCTGATGGCAGACCTGCGAAGTCGAGGTGTCCCCGTCCTGGTAACCTACGATGACCATGATTTCCTTGGCGAAAACCGCTATGGCGGCGATCACGACCCCGCCCTGCGGGAAGTCGCCCGGGAGGAGCTTGTTAGAAACTTCCTGGTACCGATGACAGGCGAGGATATCTACTCGGTAACCCATACTGAGCTGGTAGACATTGTTATCCTCGATGCGCGTTTTTACCGGATTGACCCCGCCCGCTCCCGCAAAGACGAAAACGCAATACTGGGCCCGAACCAGTGGGATGGTCGGGGACAGTGTGTGCCAGGCGCAATGCCGGTTTATCGACTTTGCCGGCGGCGTTCAGCGGCAGGCTCGCCACGCGTATCCAGCGACGCGGTGTCTTGTAGTGCGCGAGAAAGCGCCGGCAGTGCTCGACCAGCTCGCGGTCTTCTCGCCCCGGTATCAAGCTGCAAAACACAGCAAATCGACTTCGCCCCACCTGGCGTCCGGCAGGCCGATGACCGCGCAGTCCTTCACTGCCGGGTGGCGGCGCATCACTTCTTCCACCTCCCTGGAAGCGACGTTTTCTCCACCACTGATAATCATGTCTTTCTTGCGATCGACGATGTACAGATAACCCCCGGCGTCGAACCTGCCTATATCCCCGGTGTGCAGCCAGCCGTCAACGATCGCCAGGGCGCTGGCCTCGGGCTGGTTCCAGTACCCGCGCATGCACTGGCGGGCTTTCACCAGGATTTCGCCGCTCTCGCCGGTGGCGCAGTTCCGGCCGTCCTCGCCAACCAACCTGATTTCAACCGTGGGCAGCGGCCTGCCTACCGATTGCAGCAGTTCAGGCCGGGTATCAGCCGCCAGTTGGTGATCCGCTACCGTCAGGAAAGCGGCGCTGCCGGACAACTCGGTCATGCCGTAACTCTGGCAGAGCCCAACATCGGTCTCCGACAACAACCGTCTCAACAGGGTCTGGGGCATGGCTGAGGCCCCGTAACCTATAGTACGGACCGACTGTAAATCAACGGGACTGAAGTCCGGGTGGTCCAGCAGCATGGCGATCATCGTCGGGGCGAGGGACATCGTCGTCACCTGCAACTCGCGACAGGCAGCCAGTGTAGCCGCCGCGTCGAACGACCGGGTCAACACCACCGCGGCGCCGTACTGGTGCTGCAACAGCACATTGTGCGCAGCCACATGAAACAGGGGAAAGGGGTAAAGGTATTTGTCGCTCGCCTCCACCGGGCGCCCAAGGGCCGCGGAACGCAAACCCGCCATGAACGACGCGTGAGTCAGCACCGCACCCTTGGGCCGCCCGGTCGAGCCAGAGGTGTACAGGATCCATACCGGATCAGCGGGATCAGTCGGCGGCAATTGCGCGGTGGGTCCGCAGCCAAGCCACTGTTCGTAATCCTTCTCCAGGTCGATAACGGCCATATCAGCGGCCAGCTCCTGCTCGCGCAACAGGGGCCGCAGCAATTCGGGGTCGCCAAACAGGGTGCGTCACCCCCGCCGATTGCAGTTGGAAAGCCAGCTCTGCCGGGGCCAGCCTGGCGTTGAGTGGCACCAGCACCCTGCCACTGGCGGGCACGGCATAGATAAGCTCCACAAACTCCGGGCAGTTCCACGCCAGTACCGCAACCCGATCGCCTACGGCACCACTGGCGGCCAAACGGGCCGCAATAACCAGCACCCGCTCGTGAAGCGCCCCGTAGCTTGTTGGCACGCCGTGCCACCACAGGGCGACACCCTCGGGCTGCCGCGCCGCCTGTGCGGCGAGCAGTTGCTGTAGTCTTTCGCTGGGGGCTGCAAGCTCCGGCACGATCACCTCATGGCTGTCGGTGGATTAATCGACAATGTCATTATCGGCTTGTAGAGTCGATTGACCATTATAAACGGGGTTGGCGCCGTCGAGACTTTCAGTTTCGGAAACTAGGGAGCCAGCTGGCGACCCGCTCTACGAAACCATGAGCGGCTCGCCGTCATGTTCAGGGCCAATCCGGTGAATATCAAAACCATGGCCAGCAGTTTCCACCAGGGCATGGGTTCCGCCAACATCACCGCGGAGGCCGACATGCCAAACACCGGGACCAGCAACGCCCAGGGGGTTACCGTCGCGGCCGTATAACGGTTGAGCAGCATGTTCCAGAGACCGTAACCGATCATCGTATTGCCCACACTTTGCCAGACCACAACAGACCAGGCCTTCCAGCTGGCCTGTCCCAGTTCCCGGCTGATGCCCTCGAGCCCGGCGGAATACCAGGCCATCAGGGCCAGGGGCGGGATGGAAAACAGCGAGGACCAGACCAGGAAGGCCAGGATATCCACATTACCCGACTTCTTGATAACCATGTTGCCACAGGCCCAGCTGGCGGCGGCCAGCAGAGCCACGGCGACTCCCAGGTGTGTTGTCTGGCCATCGGTGTAGACCATGATCAGGGCCAGGCCGGCAAAGGCCACGCACAGGGCGACGATCTGCTGGCGCCGGATGGTTTCGTTCATGAGCACCAGGGCCAGCACGACCGTGAAGAACACCTGCATCTGCAGGATCAGGGACGCCAGGCCCGGCGTGATATTGGCCTGCATGACCCAGTACAGAAGCCCGAACTGGCCAAAACCGATAAACAGGCCATAGCTGGCCAGGTTAAGCCACGAGGTCCGGGGCTTGGGAATGACGAGAATCAGGGGAAACGCGACCAGGACAAAACGCAGGGTCGCCAGGGTAAATGACCCCAGTTCATCCAGGCCATAGCGGATAAAGACAAAATTGGTACCCCAGATACAGGCGACCAGGAGTGCGACAAACTGGTGAACTATTCTCAATCGGGTATCCCGCTACACGGTAGCAATCGAAACGATGCGCGTACCACGGTGGACAGTAGCACGCTATCCTTGGGGGGGTTGGCAATTTCTCGAGGTAACAGGCCTGCCAGCCATCAACACTTCAACCATGGGAGAGCAGCAATGCCAGACAAAAAGCGCAGGGTTATTATCGTCACCGGGTCATCCTCCGGTATCGGCGCCGCCGTCGCGCGCCTGGCCGCAGGCAAGGGCTACAACGTGCTGGTCAACTACAACAGCAACCGCTCGGGAGCCGACGCCGTGGTGGCAGAATGCCAGGCACTGGGAGCCGAGGCGATCGCTGTGCAGCGCCGACGTGGCCGATGACGGCGATTGCCGCAAGATGGCCGCCGCCGCACAGGAAGCCTGGGGGCGCATCGATGTCCTGGTCAACAACGCGGGCACCACGAAACTCTGCCCGCACAACGACCTCGACGGGCTGGATGCGGAGGATTTTCACCGCCTCTACGCAGTCAACAGCATCGGCGCTTTCCAGATGATACGCGCCGTCGTGCCGGTGATGAAACAGACCGGGGGCTCCATCGTCAACGTGGCCTCGGTGGCCGGGCTGATCGGGGTCGGCACCAGCCTGGCCTACGCCTGCTCCAAGGCCGCACTGCTGGCCATCAACAAGTCCATGGCTCGCAATCTCGGGCCCGAAATCAGGGTAAACGCCGTCTGCCCGGGGTTCGTCGAGGGCGAGTGGCTGCAGGGACTCTTGGGTGAGGATATGTACGATGCGGTCAAGGGTCACTACCAGACCCAGGCTTCCACCGGGCAGGTAATGACGCCGGAAACCGTCGCTGAAAATATCTGGTTCTTTGCTGACGGCGCGCCCAATGTCACCGGAGAGCATTTGTTAATGGACGGCGGGGCTACCCTGCCCTACTGAGCGGGGCATGGCGCGATCATCAACCGACGATTCCCCTGGCCTGAAGGTCGGCTATGGTGCCGGCCTCGACCCCGAAGTCGCTGAGAATCTGCGTGCTGTGCTCCCCCACGCCGGGTGCCGGGGCGGGCTTGCTCTTGCGCGCTCCGGTCACATACAGGGGGCTGTCCACGGTACGGCCACTGTCGTCGGTGAAATCACTGAGAAATCCGGCGGCAGCTACCTGTGCGTCCTCGCAGTGATCAGCCGCTTTCGCGATGCGACCGCAGGTGATCCCGCACTGGGCAAAGCTGGCCTCCCAGTAGCTCCAGTCCTGCTGCGCGATGACATCCCGGATCATGGTCAGTCAGCTCCCGGTTGTGCTTGTGCCGTGTCGTCATCGTGGCGAAGCGCGTATCTTCCAGCCACTCCTCATGGCCGAGGCAGCGGGCCAGGCGCGGCCACGCCGCGTCCTGCACCTGGGGCAATATGGTCAGCAGGAACCAGCGATCGTCCCGGCACTGGTAGACCTGGGTAAAAGTGCTGGCTTTTTCGATATCCAGGCGCACATCCATATTGGCACCGTCCAGGGCCGCCTGTACATTGAAGCCATTGGACCACAGGCCGTTCGCCAGCAGCGAACTGCCCACCATGGCGCCCTGGCCGGTACGCTGGCGCTGGTAGAGGGCCGTGACGATGGCCCCGTAGAGACTGCAGGACGCCATATGGTCACCCATGCCCGGCACAGAGATCGCCGGAGGAGTATCGCCGGACGCCCGCACGCTGTCCATCAACCCGGAGCGCGCCCACCAGGCGGTGGCGTCGTAGCCACTGCTGCCCGCTTCCGGGCCCGACTCGCCGTAGGGAGTAAAAGAGGCGTAAATCAGCTGCGGATTAATCGCGCTGATATCGCTGTAGCGAAGCCGCAGGCTCTCGCGCACGCCCAGCGGATAGTTGGTTATGAAGACGTCAGCCCGACGCACCAGCAGATCCAGCATCTCCCGGCCCTCGGGCTGCTTGAGATCGACGCTCAGGCTTTGCTTGCCCCGGTTGGTCAACCGCCAGGGGTAGTTGAGATCACAGGTGGGCACCCCAGGCAGCTGTCGCAGGCGGCGATAACCGTCCCCGCTGCCGGGCGGTTCAATCTTGATAACCCGGGCGCCAAAATCGGCCAGAATCGTGGCGGCGGCAGGGCCGGCTATAAAGCTCGCGCAGTCGATAACCAGCAGATCGCTGAAAAGAGATTGTTCCGCCATGCTGAGCCCTCACCTGTTAAGTCTTATTGTGGTTACCATCCGGTCTTAGAGAATAGACGTGATCGGCCGTACTGTCCTGCAGGGCGCCATTTTTCGGCGCCAACCGGTCACTCCTCGCGGTTGCGCCCCTGGGGGATATTGCGCCCGCTGTCGCGCCATTCCACCGCGGCGGCAAAGCCGTTGGCCTCGGCATAGTCCTTGAACCAGGCACCCTCGGGCGAATGGCGGGTGATGCCGTCGAACAGGGTGGCGATCATCTGGGTATTGGCCAGCCCCATATTGTCGTAGGCCTGGTTGATCATCAGTTTTTGCATCATCAACTGGTTGCGCGGCACCCCGGCCATGCGCTCGGCCAGTTGCATCACCCGATCCTCCAGCGCTGCCGGCTCCACCGCGTCCAGCACCAGCCCCATTTCCTTTGCCTCCCGGCCCGTGACAAGGTCCCCGGTAAGCAGCATGCGCTTGGCTTTCTCCGCGCCCAGGCGATATACCCACATGGCCGTGGTGGGACAGCCCCACACCCGGGCGGGGGGGTAGCCGATGCGGGCCTCCTCTTCCATGATCACGAAATCGCAGGCCAGGGCAATATCGGAGCCACCGGCAACCGCGACGTGGTGTACCTTCGCTATGGTCGGCTTGTAACTGCGCCAGAGGGAGCTGAAATGGTCGGTACAGGCCTTCATGAAACGATAATCACGCATGGGATCCCAGGGCATTTCCTGGACACCGGCATTGGCACCCGGCGTCTCGGCAAACTCCTTCAGGTCGTAGCCCGAGCAGAAGCCCTTGCCCTCACCCTGCAGGATAATGACATGGACCCCATCATCGTCATTGGCTTTTGCCACCGCGGCGGCGATCTCCCCGGGCATTTCTGCCGATATCGCGTTAAGGCGTTCCGGCCGGTTCAGGGTGATGCGGGCGATGCGGCCCCGGGTTTCATAGCGCAGGGAAGAAAAGGTCACGTTGTTATCCTCGGGATTTTTCTCCAATTTAACATGAAGGACACGACTGACAAGTCGTGCCGTAACCGCCAACCAGGCCGCCAGCTTTGCGCGCAGGATGTAAACCACTACACTAGGCATCCGACCGCTTGCGGCTTTACCTGGCGAATGAATTCCGCCAGGGCCAGGATACAGACCGACGGACCCGGTCGCCCCCAAGTGTGAGGAAGCGAATATGTCGATGATGAAACGCCTGACCCTGGTCGCCTGCCTGGCCCTTTCCGGCGCGGCGCTGGGGGATGAGTCGGCAGCGGCGGCACTGGATGGTTTCCACCGCGCCGCCGCCAATGCGGATACTGCCGCTTACTTCGCCGCCATGACGGAAGATGTGGTATTCCTGGGCACCGATGGCAGTGAGCGCTGGCAGGGCAGCGAGTTTCGCGATTTTGCCGCGGCCAATTTCAACGCAGGCCGGGGCTGGACCTATGTTTCCATTCAGCGCGAAATCACGGTTAGTGCCAGCGGCGATATCGCATGGTTCGATGAGCTGTTGCAAAATGATACCCTCGGCACCTGTCGCGGCAGTGGCGTGTTGGTGAAATCGGCCGGTGGCTGGAGGATCGCGCAATACAATCTCAGCGTGCCCATACCCAATGCCATGGTGGAGGCTGTTGCCACCGACATCGCGGCACTGGAGTCGGGCGCCGGCAGTGCATTACCGGCGACGGCTGGCACCAGTTCATCGGTCGCGACCGCTCCTGCCGCAGGCGATTCCGTGCAGGAAGAGGAGCCAGCGGAAACGGAGGCCCGCACTGACTGTTCGAAAAAACGCTTCAAGACAAACCGTAAGGCCGGTTGCTAAGGCCAGTGCCAATCTGCGGCCAACCGGGGAGATACACCCCCTGGGGGTGAGCCATGCCGGGGTCGAGACCATCCAGTTTCGTATTTATCCTGCTGACCAGCCTGTATTTCTCCCAGGGCTTACCCGCAGGGCTGCTGGCCCACGCGCTGCCCGCGCTCCTGCGCCAACACCAGGTGTCGCTGGAGTATATCGGCTACCTCGAGTTGCTGGCCCTGCCCTGGATGCTGAAATTCGTCTGGGCGCCCTACGTCGACCGGTTTCACTTTCGCAGCACCGGCCCACACCGCAGCTGGATACTGCCAATGCAGGCGGCTGTCATTCTCCTGCTGCTGGTGTTGAGCCAGTTCGACCCGGGCCTCATATTCGGGTCCTACCTGGTGCCATTCTTCGCGATCCTGATGTTGTTCAATGTCTGCTCCGCCACCCAGGATATCGCCACCGACGGCCTCACGGTAAAGCTGTTACCCAGCGCCTGGCGCGGCGTGGGCAACAGTATCCAGGTATCGGGTTACAAGCTGGGGATGATCATCGGCGGCAGCCTGCTGTTGCTGGCGATAGACCGGGTCGGCTGGCAGTCCAGTTTTTTCATACTTGCGGGCCTGCTGGCGCTGCTCACCCTGCCCGCGCTGCTCTTTCGGGAACGCCCGGACATCAACGCAAACGGGGCCGGCGAGCCGGCCCCATCCTCACCGGCATTCTCCTGGCAAAGTAACCTCGAGTTCTTTCGGCAGCCAGAAATCGCCCTGTGGCTGGTAGTGCTGGTGTCCTACAAACTGGGGGACGCGCTTGGGTCGGGCATGGTGAAACCCATGCTGGTGGACGCGGGCCTGACGCTCTCGACCATCGGCACCCTCACCCTGGCTTCCTCGGTAGCCGGCATACTGGCCGCCATTGTCGGCGGACTGCTTTACTATCGTCTCGGGCCGCGCCTGACAATGCTGGGGTTCGGGCTGTTACAGGCTATCGGCATAGGCAGCTTTGCCCTGATCGCCTCCGGACAAACCCAATTGAACACGATCTACGCGGTGATGCTGTTCGAACAGATGGCTGACGGCATGTCCACCGTGGTCCTGTTTGCCCTGATGATGGACCAGTGCAGGGAAAACCATGAGGGTGCGGACTACAGCCTGCAGACCTGCCTCCAGGTGATCCTGTCGGGAATGGTAGGCATGGCCTCGGGCTGGGTCGCGAGCCGGGTGGGCTACGAATCCCTGTTTGTTGCCGCAGGTCTGCTCGGCGTCATGGTGCTGGTGCCAGCATGGTATTTCCTTAAACACAGGGCCAATGGCGAACGCCTGGCGAAGCCGGCTGCCTCAGCGACACCGTGATAGCTACTCTCCCGGCCGGTTTTTCGGTACATTGGACATTCATCTCACGAGCCGGGAGCAGATATGGACCTCATGGAAATCTCCGAAAAACGCAAAATGAGACGGGAAGAAGCGGCAAAGTTCCTGCACGAGATCGCGGACGCCCTGGCCCGCCAGAATGCGCTGGACCTGGTGCGCAACGGCATCAAGATACATGTCAAGGTTCCGGACGAGGTCACCGTCGAAATGGAAGTCGAGATCGAAAGTGACGAGTCCAGCATCGAGATAGAGATCAGCTGGTAACAGGTATTTCAGGTCCGTCGATATGATTACAGTAGCCGCTCTGGATCACGTGGTTCTGCGCACATCCCGCATGGACGACATGCTGCATTTTTACTGCACCATTCTCGGCTGCCCGGTAGAACGGGAGCTGTCCCCCGAGTTCGGCCTGGTGCAGTTGCGGGCCGGTTCCGCGCTGATCGACCTGGTAGCGGTGGACAGCGAGTTGGGCCGGGCCGGCGGCGGGCCGCCTACCGCGGGCGACAACAACATGGATCATTTCTGCCTGCAGATAGAGCCCCAGCCGGAGGAAGCCATCAGGCAATACCTGGTGTCACAGGGCATAGAAGCGGGAAATTTCGAGCGCCGCTACGGGGCCCAGGGCTACGGCAACTCAATCTACCTGCGCGATCCCGAGGGCAATATCGTGGAGCTGCGCAACCGCACCGGATGATGTCTTTTTGAACAACCGCCTGCTGCCGAACCTGTCGGAACTGCTGGAGCCCGATGAGGACGCCCGGGTCTGCAAGGAGATCCCGGCGGAGGCCTGCCGTGAACAGCCTCACAGCCGGCTCGTCCACATAACAGCCCAGACGCTGACCAAGATGGGAGACAGCCTGGTTGATGCCAAGCTGACCCTCACCTGGCTACTCGGCGCGCTGGGTGCACCCACCGCCATGGTGGGAGCCCTGGTACCGGTACGGGAGTCGCTGGCGCTGCTGCCGCAACTGGCGGTGGGCCAGTGGATCAGGGAACACCCGGTGCGCAAGGGCTTCTGGATTATCGGCAGCCTGGTGCAGGCCTGCGCCCTGCTGGCGATGGCCCTGGTCGCGGCCTTCCTGCACGGCGCTGCGGCCGGGTGGTGCATTATCGCAGCCCTGGCGCTGTTTTCCCTCGGGCGGGGCGTTACCTCCGTCGCCGCAAAGGACGTGCTGGGCAAGACAGTCGACAAGCGCAGACGCGGCAGCGTGAGCGGGATTGCCACCTCGATTTCAGGGCTGGCCGCCATAGGCATGGGTGCGGCGCTGCTATGGTTTGGCGCGCCCCAGGGCAGGGAGCCTCTCGTCCTACTGCTGTGCGTCGCGGCCGTTCTCTGGCTGGCAGCCTGCGCGGTCTACGCCACTTTGCGGGAGCAGCCCGGTGCCACGGAGGGTGGCAAGCAGGGGCTTCAAGGGATCCTGCACAACCTCGGCGATACCTGGAGCAACAGCCAGCTGCGCAGCTTCCTGGCCACCCGCACCCTGTTGATCAGCAGTGGCCTCGCCGCGCCATTCTACGTCAGCCTGGCCAGCCAGCACGGCCAGCAGCAACTGGGCGAGCTGGGCTTGCTTGTGCTGATGGCGGGCTTCGCAAACCTGGTGAGCGGTCGCGTCTGGGGTCGCCTGTCCGACCGCTCAAGCCGCTGGACAATGGCGATTGGCGGCGGCCTCTGCGCCGCACTGTCGCTCACCGTAGCCAGCGCAGTGGGTCTGGAATGGGCGATCGGCAACGCCCCGCTGTGGTATGGACTGGTGATTTTCGTGTTCTACCTGGGCCACGCCGCCATCAGGCTGGGCCGCAAAACCTACCTGGTGGATATGGCAACACCGGATAATCGCGCCCAGCTGGTGGCCGTCAGCAATACCCTGATCGGCGTTCTGTTACTGGTGATAGGCGGCCTGTCATCCTGGCTGTCGCACCTGGGCATACTGCCTGTGCTCTACTGCCTGGGCGCGATGAGTGCAGCCGGTGCGCTCATGGCACTGCGACTGCCACCGATAGAGCGCGACTGACACCGCGTGCCACACTAACCACAGCCCCTCTATCCAGGAGAGCTTATGAACGCGCCCGAGTGGGACCTGTCCATCGCCTATAGCGGCCTGGATGACCCGAAAATAGCTGCGGATATCGCCTTCGTTCGCGAGCGGCTGTCTGACCTGCTGCGCTGGTCCGAGGCAGCTGACCAGGGCCCCGTGCTGCAGCAGGCGTTGACTCAGTCCGAGCTGGCCCGTATTACTGCCCGCAACCTGGAGCGGTATGCGAGCTGCCTGCTGGCTGTCAACAGCGGTGACGAGGGCGCCCGCAAGCTCAGCGGCCAGGTGGACAAACTACTGGCGGAACTGGATCAGGCATTCGAGCCTTTCGATCAACCGGCTGATTCGCATCGACACAGCCGATCTGGAACAGGTGCTTGCGGCAGAGGATAACACTGGTCCCCTGGAACGTTTCCGCTTTGCTATCGAACAGCGTCGCAGCTTGCGTGACACCCGGCTTGAAGTGGCCGAGGAGCAATTACTGTCACTGATGGCGGTAGACGGCCACACCGCCTGGTCACACCTTTACGACCGCCTGACCGGCGCCCTGGATGTCGAACTCAAGCTGCCCGACGGCAGTCGCGAGATTCTCGGCCTGTCCCAGGCCGCCAGCATTGTGAAGGGCAGCGACAGCCTGCGCAGGGAGCCGGCGTGGCGCGGGATACGGGCGCAGATGGAGACCCACGCGGAGTCCATCGCCGCCATCCTGAACGCCCTGGCTGGATGGCGGCTCAGCGAATACCAGAAACGCTCCCATACCAGGCAAGTCCACTTCCTGGACGCCAGCCTGCACGCCAGCAGGATTGATAGGCGAACGCTGGACTGCCTGCTGGAGGTCACCTGGAACAACGTGGAAGTGGGGCGAAGGGCGGCGAAACTGATGGCGGAGCTATATCAGACAAAATCGCTGGAACCCTGGGACCAGCTGGCGTCAATGCCGGCGCCAGCGGGGGTACAGGTGCGGGAATACAGCTTCCCCGAGGCCATCGAGATCATCCGCAGATGCTTCACCGGTGTTCACCCCGAGATGGGCGCCTTTGTCGAGATGATGGTGGAGCGCGGCTGGATCGATGCAGCACCGCAACCGCGCAAGCAACTGGGTGCTTTCTGCGGTAGCTTTGCCGCCCACCGAATCCCGATAGTATTCATGACCTGGGGCAACAGCATGTCGGATGTCCTGACCCTGGCCCACGAGCTGGGACACGCATTTCACTCCTGGGTCATGCGGGACCTGCCTTCAGCCAGAGTCAATACCCCATGACCCTGGCAGAAACGGCCTCCATTTTCGCCGAGAGTGTCGTCCGGGACGAGCTCTTCGCAGCAGCAGAATCGAGCTATGAAAAACGCCTGATGTTATTCGAGGAAATGTCCTCCGCACTGGGGTTCCTGGTAAATATCCCGGTGCGCTACGAATTCGAGCGCGATTTCTACGAGCAGCGCGCCGCAGGCGAGCTGGGTGTGGGCGCTCTGCGCGAACTGATGTCCGCAACCTGGTCCCGCTGGTATGGAGATTCCATGAGCCAGGCCGACGACCTGTTCTGGGCAAGCAAGCTGCATTTCAGTATTGCCGATGTGAGTTTCTACAACTATCCCTATCTGTTCGGGTACCTGTTCAGCAAGGGCGTCTACTCGCAGCGCGCCCAGCGCGGTGACGCGTTCTACCCGGACTATCTCAAACTGCTGCGCGCGACAGGATCGATGAGCGCGGAAGAACTCGCGCGGGAGTATCTCCAGGTCGACCTGGCAAAACCCGACTTCTGGCAGGCAAGTATCGATATCGCAAGTGCCCAGATAGATGCCTTTGAACAACTGCTGCGGCAAGAGCGACACTGAGCCGATGCAAATAGCTGAACGACTCTCTGCCTTTGCAGGAACTACCCGGCCTTCCACTGCAGGTTCGCGCTAGTCACCTACCGGGACAAGCACCGGGCTGGCATCGCCCGGGCGGCTGTTCTATGCTGCTTTGACACTTTCGCCTTGTAACGCCATGGAGGACGGACCTTGGCAATCAGTCTCGACGCCATGCAGACCCTTGCCGCTGCCATAGCGATACTCTTCGTCGGGGGGGCAGTGCAGGCGAGAATCGGGTTCCTGCGTGATAACAATATTCCAATTCCCGTGGTCGGGGGATTGCTGTTCGCCGTCTTCACCACCGTCATGTTCCTTGGGTTCGAGCTTAGAATCGGCTTCGATATGGCCCTGCGGGAGCCGATGATGTTGGCCTTCTTTACCACGATCGGACTGGCAGCCGACTTTCGCCTGCTGGTGCGCGGCGGCCCCAAACTATTGGTGTTTGGCCTGGTTTGCGTGATCTACCTTATTGTACAGGATGGTCTTGGCTTGATGGCCGCAATCGGGATGGACCTGCACCCGCTGGTGGGCCTGCTGGGAGGGTCTATCACCCTGTCCGGGGGGCACGGCACCGGCGCGGCCTACGCGGAACAGTTTGCGGACGCGCATAATATTGCGGGCGTCATGGAACTGGCAATGGCATGCGCCACTTTCGGGCTGATTCTGGGCGGCCTTATCGGGGGACCGGTGGCCGGTCGCCTTATCCGCTTGCACGGCCTGGAGTCCGCCGCAAGCCACGACTACCAGGCGGGCGAGGAGGAAGAGGAATCCCAAGGCCCCATTGATAGCGACACCCTGCTGTGGACCTCGTTCACGATACTCATCTGCCTGATTGGCGGCCTCGCTCTGGCTGGCGTCCTGGCTGGCGCCGCATTCACCCTGCCGGGATTTGTCTGGTGCCTGATGATCGGGGTGGCCGTGCGCAACCTGGAACACCTGGCTCCCGGACTCTCGGTCCACCGCCCAACCGTGGACATGGTCAGTAAGATTTCACTGTCAATATTCCTCGCCATGGCGCTGATGTCGCTGCGGCTGTGGGAATTGCTCAGCCTCGCGGGACCCCTGCTGGTAATGCTACTGATACAGACGGGGGGTATGGTGCTGTTTGCCAGTCTGGTGACATTCCGCTTCATGGGCAGCAACTACGATTCGGCAATAATCGCCGGCGGCCACTGCGGATTCGGCCTGGGCGCGACACCGACCGCGGTGGCGAATATGGAGGCCCTGACCCGCCGCTACGGGCCATCGCCTGAGGCCTTCCTGGTAGTACCACTGATGGGGGCCTTCTTTATCGACTTCCTCAACGCACTGGTTATTCAGGGTTACCTCGCCCTGCCAATATTTGGGTAATGAGTATGCCCTTGATAAAAAACCAATGCCTGACTTACCTGATGCTGGTCGCGCTCCTGGTCCTGTCCGGCTGCGATCGCGGTCCGGCACCGGAACGGCTGGAGCAGGATTTACAGAACCGCCTGGACCAGAACTTTCAACAGGACCTGTTCACGGTCAGGGAATTTAGCCGCACGGGCTCCGCCCCGTTTAGGGACCTCGAAAACGATATCTCCGGGGTCTATACCTATTACGACGCCGAACTGGAGTTGCAGCAGGACTACAGCCTGGGCGAATGGCTGGGACTGAATCTCGGCACCCTCACCTACGCGATCGGGGCTACCGAATCGGGCGTCGAGGGTTTCCACGCCCAGGGGAATGTGCGAGGCGACGTACTGAAGGTCCACGGCCGCTTCGCCTATACCCCTGACCAGGACGGCAACTGGAAATCGCTCGATGACGGATCCGGACCGCGCCCGAAACACAAGGCCGAGCCCGCTGTCGAAAGCCATGGGCCGGGGCCGGAATCCCTTTTGAAAGAGGCCCGAAGCCTGCTGACGAAAGCTCCCGCATACGCGACCGGCAGCCGGCAGGCCCTGATCGTTGAGGAACTGGACACGGCGGTTGATCGCATCGACCTGCGCATCGCCAGGCTCGAAGGCAAGACCCTGCTCGGTTCCGGGGTAGCGCCTGGCACCTATTACTCATTTGGCAAGGCGCTGAGTCTTTATGCCGAGCAGCAGGGCATTCCCTTATTCAGCATGGCCTCCGAGGGCAGCGTCGCGAACGCGAGCCTCCTTCAGGCCGGCAGGCTGGATTTCGGCCTGGTGCAGTCCGATGTGGCGCAGCTGTTATACAGCGGCCTGGTGGGCGAGGGGTTTTTCCCGAATCGGGAGCTTCGCGGCGTCGCCAGCTTGTGGCCGGAGGCCGTACATTTGCTGACCCTGGAAGGCAGCGGGATCAAACGGCTCGGGGATCTGCACGGGCGCCGGGTCGCCGTTGGCCAGCGCGGCTCCGGCAGCCGGATCAACGCGGTACTGATAGGGCTTGCGGCCCGGCTCAATGCAGATCAATTGCCGGACATCCGCGAGATCAGCCTGGCCAGGGCCATTGCGCAACTCGAGGCCGGTGAAGTCGACGCCCTCTTCCTGACAGAGGCTATCCCGGCGCCGGCCATCCAGGAACTGGCGGCAAAGCGTGAGGACCTCCGTTTTATATCGATGCCGCCCGAGATGTTCGTAAATCTGGCGGAAGACCATTTCGTTTATTATCCCCTTACGGTACCGGCGAAAACCTATCCAGGACAAACCGAGCCCTTCACAACACTGGGGCTTGCAGCGGCACTTATAACCCATGCCGGAGTCGAGGACGCAAAGGTGGATGCGATACTCAAACTGCTATTGACCGGCGGAGACGAGCTGGCCCGCAAATACTACCGCGCGGCGTTTATATCGCGGGAAACCATGCGGCTTGGATTGGCGGTACCCCTGCACCCCGCCGCCGAGCGGTTTTACGAACAGTATGACAAGCAAAAGAAGGCTGAGTAAGCCGGAACCCCGGCTTGTCAGCATAAGCCGCCACGGGACGGCCCGGGCAGCGGACGGCGCTAGTCCCGCCAGGCACAGATTCCCAGCGAGCCACCCTTGGACAAGACCTGCTGTGCCTTCTTTTCCTTGACCAGTTTCATTTTTCCCCCGCGGTCACAAACAACAGTTCGCTCTGCCCAGCCGGACATATCGACCAGTATCTGGTCGAAATGACGGTACTGCACATCGTGTCCCTCTCCGGGGTACAGTCGCCTCGTGACAATCGCGTTCGAGAAGCCCTGCACCCAGCGATTTACGTGCACGGAAGGCGGGGTTGTCTCGTCGGCCTCCCCATAATAGAGAAAGACAGGGGCTGAAACAGCGGAAAGATCCGGCAGCTGCTGGTTGAGGCAATACAACTGCAGCTCGTGGTACAGGGCATCGGGAGCACCCGCCTGCCCGGACATATTGAATGTTCTCGCGGCGTCGTCGAAGGCTGCATCCTGAAAGCCTGGTATCGCGTGTACCGGACTGTCCGGTGGAAAACCGAACCAGTTCATGGGGTTCCGGGTGTAGAACGTCAGGGCATCCAGCGGCACGACACACTCAAGCGAGCCCGGGTCAAAATAGGTCAGGGCGGAGGCGAGATGCACGGATTCGAGCCGGCGGGCATTGCGGGCGGCAAGCGCGGCGGAATAGGGACCACCCCCCGATATAGCGAAGAGGCTGAAATCCCTGACGCCCAGATGTTCGAGCACCTCCTCCACATCGGCCGCATAATCCGCATAGTCCAGTGCACTGTCAAAGGCGGTATTCCCAAAACCGTTGCGTTCCACCGCGATAAACCTGAGCTTGAGCTCCTCGCGCGTGGTGCGCAAAAACTCCATCAGGGCAAATACCCGGCCACTGGTTCCTCCACCACCGACGAACACCACCGGGCGCCAGTCATCATCCCCCTCATCCAGGTAGAAAATAGTGCGGCTGCTCGTGGCAGACTGAAGCATCTTCATGGTCGGACCGACAGAGTCGAACTGCTGCTGCAGCTTAGGCTCAGCGTAAAGCTGGGGAGCAGCCAGGAGCAGGAAGAGCACGAGCATTTTATTCATATTATTGATACCGATATGGGGTGCAAGACTGTACTGATGCCGCAGGAGACAGAAGAGCAATGGCCAGTAGCCTGGAAAAGTGGTTTTTCATTTTCATATCTATCTCCATCCTTATGGAACTGCCCTCCCGGTAGCGCCCGCCCGCAAAGTTGATAAAAACCGGCGGTGAAAACCGCACCCTTGCAATCGGCAATGTCCGGCAAGCAGCTGCCCGGTACTAAAAGCCGCCACCGGTGCGAAAACCCCCACCGCCGCCACCCCGGCGCGGCATGCCCCGGGGGATGCGCATTCCCCCGCCGAGGCCACCGCCCAGGCCACCTCCACGGGGGAAGGGAATATTCCAGCTGCCCGCCCGGGGCCTGAAACCGCCGGAGCCAAAGTCCGGGTTGGCATCCATCCGGCGATAGCGCTGTTCCCGCTCCAGCGTGCGCCACAGCTCCTGGTCCGTGACAGTGCCTTGCAGGAACTGGCCCAGGATCATCGCCAGCAGGGCCTCGTTGCCAAAGCCCGACTGCACGCTGTCGAAGCGATGCTGCTTGAAACGACGTCGCACCCCCTCCAGTTCCTGCATGCGGCCATAGTGCCGCTGCCGCACCCGTTTGTGCTCGACGATCGCCTCGCCGAGTTCGCGCAGGCGCTGGTTATCCGCTTCCAGTTCCCTTACCAGCAGGTCGTCCTCGGCCGTCGCTGTAGCCCGGGCGTATTCATAAAGCGTGAGCAAATCCTCACGCTCGAAGGCGCCGCTCAAGGTGTCAAGCGCTCGCCGGAAAAGAGCGTCCTCGCCACTGGAGAAGCTGGCGCGTTGGTTTTCGAGCTCATGTAACTGCTGTTCTGCACGGTCGATGTCGGCATCGACCTGATCCAGTGCCGCCTGCGCCGTTGCCAGCGAGTCCCGCAGGGCCGGCAGGCCATCTTCGCCTGCGGCAACCTCTTCGAGAGACTTGAGCCGGGCGAACTCCTCGTCCGCTTCCCCGGCAACCCGCGCCGCGTGTTCCTGCAGGCGCCGGGGAATTTCCTGCAGCCTGGCATAGTTTGGCCGGGCATCCTGGTAGCCACACAGCCGGGCAACCCAACCGTCCAGGTACCGCGACAGCGGATTAGCCGCATAGCGGGATGTGCCATAGCCGCGGTCCCAGAGATAGGAGAACAGGGGATCCTGATTGTAAGGCCTGCCTTTCTCCTTGTGCATACCCTCTGCCTGGGCCTGTTTTTCCTGCGCCTGAATCGCCATGCGCTCTGCTTTTTGCGCACGCTCCAGCTGCGCACGATAGGCTTCGTCCTGATCCAGCCTGGCCTGGGTGGCCGCCTCTGCAAGATCCAGCGCCTGGGCAGCTTCCGCCGTTTTCTCGCTGGCCGCTTCTCGCTTGCGTTCCAGCTCCTGCTGCAACAACCGGTTTGCATCGATTTGCTGTTTTATCGCTGCCAGTTCCGCCACTCTTTCCTGCAGCAGCTCGTTCACACGCCGCCCTGCCGCATCCAGCCCATCCCTGAGTTCGCCACTGACCATACTGTCCAGGCGAATCTGGGCCATGCGCTTGTACCGGTCGGCCTGAGCCTGCTGCAGCTCCAGCTGCGCACTGCTCACGCGGTCTATCTGCTGGTCGATATCCTGGACCTGGCGGTGTATTTCCTTGAGCCCCCCATCGAGACTCGCCAGGGTCTGGCGTCCTGTTTGCATCTGTTTCTTCCTTACCAGGCTGTCAGCGCGGCGCCGGTAGTTGGCAGCAGGTATTCAGGTGTGAGATAGCCACGGCGTTTTACCCCGAACCAGCTCTGCTGGATAATACCGTCGTCCTGTTTGTCGGCGGAAATCCGCTCAAACAGCGACTCGTCAACCCTCAACCCCCATTTGTCGACCCGGTAACTCTTGCCGTCCTCCTCATTGACAACCGTGCGGGTCAGGGTCCTGCCATCCGGAGTGATGGCTTCCACAATCAGGTAATAGTTGCGGGCATTGCTATTGGCATCGGGAATCCGCCAGACCCCGCTGCGCTCGCCCGGCCGCGATACGATGCGCAGCTCATATTCCTGCTCAATTTCCGTTTGCAATGCGCTCATCTGGTCAAGTAAATCCAGCACCTGCGTCTTCTCACCGCCGGCGAGCGCTGACTTGCCACGGCTGTAGAGTGATTCGCTGCGCTCCCGGGCCGCTTCGCCCTTTGCGGCCTGCAACAGAAGTTCGTGCTGCTTCTCCAGCCGCGAAGGCAGCCCCGCCAGCTCACGCTCCGCCGGGCCGCGAATCAACAGTGTGTAGGCGAGCAGGGCGATCAGTATCGCACCAAGCCCGAGCAGCAATGGCCTGCCCCATTTCCCTCGGCCGATATAAAGACGCGCCAGGCGGGTCTGGAAACTCTCGGGCGGCGGCGTGTAGCTGAAGCGGTCCTCCTTGAGCGCCTCCACCCCCTCCTCCAGCACGTGGTCAGGAACATCGATACCCTGGGAAGCGTAGATTTCCCGAAGGCGTTCTATCAGCTTCCGGTCCCGGTCCTGCGCATTCAACTCACGCTCAATAAGTACCTGCTGATGGCGCAGCGTGTCCACCACGTCCATGGCCAGCATGACATCGTCGAGGGGATGCTTGTCTGCGCTCGCCTGCGCCATCACCGAATCCCGTATCAGGCGGGTGTGGTGGCGGAACGCTGCTCAACCGGGAAATCGAGCGGCAGCGCCTTGCCCTCTTCGACCAGCTTGGCGAGTCGTTGCTTGCCATCCTCCACCGCGTGGCGAATCTCTTCCGCGTTCCGGGTGCTGAGGGTGCGCATCTCTTCGATAATTTTCGCGGAGTTCTCCTGGTAACGGACCACTGAATCCACCAGCTTCTGAACCGACTGTGCGGCAATCGTTGGGCCATAGCCCGCCTTCAGTGCCTCCTCCTGGACCTTGCCACCGATATCGGCAAGATCTTCCATGCTCTTGCCGATACCCTCTTTCATCGCGTTCACGGTCTGGGTGCTCTCGTGAAGACCAAACAGCCCGGTGAAGGACGCGGTGAGAGCGGTCAGCACTGTTTCGTTAGTTCCAAAGAAACTGATGGCCTGCTGATACACCCGCTCCTTGGCACTGGTCGTTTGCAGCAACCTCGCCATAATGACTTCCGAGGAGTTGTAGCCGACGGTCAGATTGTCCGAAAGATCCTTGGCGATCTGGTAACGGCGGTCGTGGAATTGCACCTCCCGCATCTTCTCGTCCCGCGCCAGCTCCAGCCTTGCTCGCTCAGCGGGTTCACTGCCCTGGTGGGCCTCGATGGCCTGCATCGACTTTTGCAACGCCCCCTTGGCGTTTTCAAGCTGCTTTTCGGCCTTTTCGAGCACTTCGAGGGCTAGAATTTCGGACTCCTTCATGGCGCCCCGGAAATCCTGGTAGGCGTTGAGAATGAGGTGCTCACGCTGGATCTGGTCCTTCGAATCACCGGCCACCTCCATGTAGTTGGTCTTGATCTTATCGAAGCGGTCAGGGATATCACCACGGGTGACCTTCATCCACACGTTTCCGATACGCTCGAAAGTATCGAGCTTGCCGTCTTCAACCTGCTCCACCATGCTCTTGGCATCATCCCGGATGCTGTTGAAGGCATCGGTGATTTTCTCGTAACGGTCACCCAGCTCCATTCCACTGACCTGCTCACGCACCACCTCGTTGAACAGCGAGGCCTGGTTGAGGGTTCGTGCTATCGCCAGGGTCTTGTCCTGGTCGAGATCGGATATCTGGTCGATGAGGTCGATGATCGGCGCCTCGTCCGTGGTGTCCGGCACCAGATTGAGGTCGCGCAGGGTGTTCAGCGCTTTGTCGAGGTACTTCAGGGGTTGCGGGGCACTGCTCATAAAATTTCTCCTGCGATTGTCGGTTCCAGACGCCACCCAGTCGAAAGCTCATCCAACCCGGTAGCTTGCAGCAGGCAGCAGTGGGGAGGCATACGTCCAGGACCGGTTCTTTTTTTGCAGGGAAAAGTCTAGCCCAACTTCTTGGCATAGCAAGCAGTATCCGCGTCCAGGCTACCTGGCCAGGCGCCTGCATGGACTTTCAGTCCGTATGCCCATATGCTTTTCAGGCTTGCCAATGGACTGCCGCCATGTTCCCTCTGCGCGATGACAACCCCCACTTCCTGACCCCCTGGGTTACCTACGCCATTATCGGGCTCAATGTTTGTGCCTGGGTTTTCCTCCAGGGCATGGGGGCGGAACCCGCACTGTCCCGTTCGGTCTGTAACCTGGGGCTGATGCCCGCCGACCTGCTCGGCACCCTTCCAGCAGGCACCGAGTTCCAGGTCGGCCCGCAAACCTGGTGCGTACTCACTGATGCCCCCGCCATCCATACGCTGTTTACCTCGATGTTCATGCATGGGGGCTGGATGCACATTATTGGCAATATGTGGTTCATGTGGGTGTTCGGTAACAACATCGAGGACTCGATGGGCCACACCCGCTTCGCCTGCTTTTACCTCATATGCGGCCTGGCCGCCGCTCTTGGCCAGACTTTGTCGAACCCCGACTCGGGCATTCCCATGGTCGGCGCATCCGGGGCGATTGGCGGAGTGATGGGGGCCTATATTGTGCTCTACCCCAGGGTGCATGTTCACATGCTTATATTTCTGGGATTCTTCATTACAGTCATCGCAGTACCCGCCGTGCTGATGCTAGGCTACTGGTTGCTGCTGCAATTCATAGGCGGGTTTGGCTCAATTGGCGCAGAGGGCGGAGGGACGGCGTTCTGGGCTCACATAGGCGGATTTGCTGCCGGCGCCGGACTGATCACTTTTTTCAAAGTACCCGAGCTGGTCAATCGCCACCCCTACCACGGACTTCAACAGCCAACCTCACCGAACCGCAACTGGCAGCGGATTCGCTGAGACGGCTCAAGAGCTGGATGAAGGAGTAGTGCCTTGGATATTGCCGACATCACATTCCAGGAATTCATCCGGTTCTGGGCCCGCCTGTCACTGGCACTGATTGTTGTTGAAGCATACCTCACAGTAAACAAGATCTGGATACGCAAGCATGAGGCGGTGGTCGCGGAAAGCGTGTCGGTTTCCGCCCAACTTCTGGCCCTCACAACTGGCATACCGTTTGTCGCACTCTATATCAACGAAGGTGCTTACGAGGGCGCGATAGGCGACGGCATAATTCTTCTAGTCAACATTGCGATGATCGCGATCGGCATAGGATTCTGGGTAGAGGGTCGCAGGAGCCTCGGGTTCTGGGGCAATTTGAAACAGTCACTGCGGACCGAGCGCAAGGAAGCGGGCGCGCTCGCGGGAGAACTGCTGCATCCGGTTGCCGCCAGAGACGTGCTGAAAATACTATTGGACATGGCACTCATAGACGGTGAGTTTGACGAGCGCGAGCGAGGCTTCCTAAAAGAAGTGGCGCTGGGCTGGAATATCGACTTCGAGAAACTGCTGCAAGAGCTCGACACCGGTGCCGGGTCTGCACCGTCCTTCAGTCAGCTGCGGGAATCGCTGGAGCGCTACCTGTCTAAATCGCCGCCCCACGAGCAGGCCAGCCAGCTGGCGGATGTACTGGCCATGCTGATTTCAGTCGACGACAGTGTCAGTGAGGAAGAGCGCATGATGATGGACGAACTGGGTGGAATGATCGGCGGCTATATTTCCGGATCTGAAACAACCGGTTACCATGTTTTCATTGCGCCGCAGAGCCCCCGGCAGGAGGCAGCCCTGAAAGAAATCATGCCAGGCCTGGCAAAACAACAGAGACTGGGAGGCGAGGTTCTGGTCGTCGGAAGGTACCACTCCCGGGCGTATGCCCAGATGGTGTGTGACCAGTACCGCCAGGCAGGATACCTTACAGTGGCTGAAGATAACTCATAGGCCGCCCCTACGGGTCTGAACAGGAAATTGATTGTGGCGGGAAGCCCCGGACTGGATCGCTTTACCAGGACATGCCTGGGCACACTATTGTTGTTCGCCCCGCAGTGGCTGTTCTGAGCGGTGACTTCCGGGGAGAGGTTTTACGGGTTCCTCTGGAACAGGTGGTGGATACCGCCGCGCCTGTTGCGCCACCTTTACAAGCGCCTCGCCCGTGCCGGGAGCGCACCTGACATACCCTTCCTGACGGATTTTTTTGGCCTGAGCTACAAGGGCAACCTGAACAACAACATCGACTTCAATATTTACTTCTACGGGGCCTTTGAAAAGCCGCTGCTTTTTTTCTTGCGCGATATCCTGGCTGTACTTGCAGAGCATGAGGCTGTGTTTGTCGATATCGGGGCCAATGTCGGTCAGCACTCGCTGTTCATGTCAGCCCACGGGGCACGGGTTCACGCCTTCGAGCCATTCAGCCAGGTACGTGCGCAGTTTGTACAGCAGATCGAGCGCAACAGGCTGGGCAACATCAGCGTCCACCCGGTGGGCCTGAGCAACATAAACACTCGCTCAACATTCTTTGCCCCCACCGGAACAAACGCGGGCATCGGTTCCTTCGATGCCAGCAGCGTCGGCAAGGGCAACGTCAGCATAGGTGAGCTGCAACTTGCCAGGGGGGACGATTATTTTCCAGGCCACGGAATCGACAGGATCGACCTGCTGAAGATCGACGTGGAGGGCTATGAAAAATTGGTACTGCAGGGATTGCGGGAAAGCCTTAACGCGGCGCGTCCAATTATTGTGTGCGAAATAACCCCTGGCAATTCGCTGTCCTTCGACAGCGTTGGGGATATAAAGGAGAACCTGCCCGCTGACTACGCACTGTTTACCTTCGCCAAACGCAAGGCGGACGGTTCCAAAGCGCGCAGGCGCAACGCCAAAAATCGCCACTCGGGGCAATACCACCTCGTCCCCCTTGGCCCTCTGCTCGCCTCAGGCCAGCAAGACATTATTGCCTGCCCCCTGGAGAAGGTGGAGTTACTGCCGCGCGCAAACCTTCATGCCAAACGGCAAAGGCTCCTGTGACAGCAAGGACTCAGGGGTTGGTTCCCCTGCCCTCTTTCAGGATCAGGTCCCGGCGGGCAATGATCGCTTCAATCTGCCGGGGGTGTAGATAGTCCGAAAGCTCGCGCCCCAGATTGTCTTCGTTCAGGGATTCCAGGCGACCGCGCAGCAGGTCGGAGACATCAACCGTTACCTTGCGATACTGCTTGGGCCGCTTCTCGGTGGAGCGGAAGGCCCGGCTGTGGTCGATCAACTGCAGCATGAGATCGTTTTTGGTCCACAGGATGTTGCCCAGGTTGCGATCGTCATTGTGAATCAGAATATCGAATACAACGCGCAGCCGGTACTGCTCATACTGTTTACAATATCCGCTGAATTCTGGCTGCTGTTCAAGACGGCCGGTTTCTGTGACGGCATCTTCAATCCAGTCCGAAAGGGCCCCCTCCTGCCCCTCCACGTTTGTGACCACGGCTGTGGGCACTAACTGCAGGTCGAGCATCCGGTCGAGCTTGTAGGCGGCCACGTCGTAGACATAGCGATCGCTGTCATTGTGACGCCTGGGTGAGTAACTGGAATTCGACTGCAGACCCCGGTCCGTATCCTCGTACTTGAACACCGCATCGTTGGTAATACCGTCTTTTTGCTGGGTAACACGCTTCGGCTTGGTGATACCGGCTCCAATAGGTTCCACACTGACAACGGGGGCTGTGAGCATGAACTGCTCCAGCTCTGCGTCGCTCATCCCCGAAAGCCGCCGGGAGATGCTGCGCTGCTCTGCGACAGGCTGCTCCTGTTGCGTGCCCCCCAGGTAGTGCACATAGTCCGGGCCGTCACCGGAAACCAGGGCCGACGCCCGCCCCTTGTACACGCTGGTAAGCATGCCAGTGTCCAGCCTGATGGCGAGGCCGTCCATCCGCTCGAGCACTTCACCCCGCGTCGGGGTGTGGCCCATGACCACCTGCCTTGCCCCCACCTTCTTGAGAAAGCGCTCGGTATTGAACGACTCGGAATAAGGGTTGCAAAGGGCAGTTCCACGGTACCAGTTGGGACTGTCGTCGCTGAACAGGAACGCCTTCTGGGCTTCGAACACGGTATTAACGGCAGGAAACCAGCTAGCCTTCTTCCGGGGGTTGGCAGCGGCGAATTCCTCGACCCGGGCGGTCAGGAAGTCGAGCCGGTCGTGGTAATCGACGTACCAGGGCATGACGCCCGCTGCTCGCAGTTCGTCCATACTGGTGAGGAAGTCCGACAACTCCCCCTGAAGCTTGCCATTCAATGACGCCAGGGAATCCTGTGCGGACACACTGGCAATCCCCCCGTGCAAATACACCTTGTCGTTGACCTTGATCACGAAGGGCTGCTTTGTCAGCCAGCTGCCAATAGCGCCTTCACGGGAGAATGCCTTGCGCAAGGCAAAGTATCCCGGTGGATAGGCATCATCAAAGCGCTGCCGTGCGTCAGCCTCGCTGCCGCCGGGATTGAATGCGCGGTACTGCGCATATACCTCGTCCCGCTCTGCCTGGGTTTCATCCGCGGCGAACGCCGCAAACTCCTCGGGCGATGCGTACCTGAGGTCACCGGTCATGACCATGACTTCGTGGTTGCCCAGCACCAGGTGCACTGCTCCACCCGCCTGAGCCGCCTGTTGCTCCAGTTTGATCAACAGCTCTATGACTTTACGCGAATCGGGTCCGCGGTCTAACAGATCGCCAAGGGATACCAGGTGGGTATTTCCGCCGCTCCAATTGAGCTGTGCATCCACCACACCGACTTCCTGCAGCATGGTCGACCAGTCCTCGTAGGCGCCGTGAACATCGCCAAAGGCCACTACCGGTCCCGGGGCGGCAATATCATACTCAGCGGCCAGCGCTCTTGCCGAAAACAGAAGAACGAAAAAACATATGCAAACGCGATTCACGGCAGGCTTATCTCGCTGGTTAATTGAATTGGCATGGATCCCTCGCGCGATCCTGCAGGCACTGGAATTATTCTAGACTCAAAACCTGCGTTTGCCATTTTACATGACCGTGATCCGCATCTTACCCTCGGCCCAGGCACCGTCAAAATCGGTCGCGCGCAGTGTCACCTCCACAAAGGTGCCGGGCTCAACAGGAGCCCTCCCGCTGAAGAAAAGCGTGTCCGAATAGAAATTCAGCCAGTCCGGCAACGCCTCAGAAGAGTCAAGGCAGGCGGTGAATGCCAGCACCTCCCCCCGATCGGGATCTACAAACGTGTCCGGGGGCAGCTCGAACGCGAAAGTGCGCCCGGGCTCCACCAACCGATCTTCAATGAGCCGGTACAACCGCGGGGGCAGGTTGAGGCCCGCCTCTTTCTCCTTCACATGAAACTGCTTTGCAACCGCGACCGCCAGCACCAGCCACACTACAGCCAGCAACATGTTCACCATGGCGAATTCACCGACACCGAATTCGAACCAGTGCAACCCCACATAGACCGCCACGGCCTGGGCAAGATCCCCGAAACGCCAGAAGAACCCCTCGATGGTGGTCTTGCCCTCGTACTTCTTGGCGGGGCTCAAAGGGAGATAAAGGGCGTGCCTGGTGGTATTCATCAGGGAGTAATCGGTCGCATTCTCAAATAACTTCACCACCCTGATAATGCTGAATATGGGTATGAAAACCACCATGCCATAACCAATTATGGCGATTATGGGGAGCACCAGGATCGCGCCTCGCACCCCGATCCAGCGTAAAACCCGCGCAACAAGGAACACCTGGATCAACAGCGTCAGCAAATTGACCAGGGAAAAGAAAGAGCCGTAGAAGCTCGCGATCACTCCGCCCCTGTCGATAGCTGGGTCAGCAGCGACAATGTCGTCGGCGTAGCGCACCACCAGCTCAGCAAGGATGTACTCTCCCGTGGTATTCACCCAGTTCAGCAGGACGATCAGCAGCGCAAGCAGGAGCAGGTAACGGTCATTCAGGACCAGGGAAAAGCCGCCCCAGAAACCGGCCTTTTCCGCATCATTGCCGGACCGTTCCTGTGCGGTGGATCCCGGGGGAATGGACTCGTGCCCCCAGCGCACACAGGGGATAGTCAATGCGAGCAAACCGGCGGCGATAAGCAACAAGGGCCACGGTCCGATCTGCCGAAACAGGAAGCCGCTCAGGGCAGGGGCCACCAGGCCACCCAGGGTCGCTCCCACCATAATAAGCGGGAACAGGCGCTGGCCGCTCTTCACGTTGAAACTGTCGGCAGCAAAGGCCCAGAACTGGGCAGTAATCATCACGCTGAACATACCGACCCAGACGTAGTAGGCAAACCCGATATTGATACCGGCGCGACCCAGCAGGTAAAACAGCAGCAGGTTAAACAGGAAAAAGCCGGTGACGTAGCGGGTGAGCTGCAGCCTGTCGACATGACGAAACAGTGCGCCGTAAAGTGGCACAACAAGCAATAGCAGCCCCGCGGTGGCCGCATAGGCATAGCTCTTGAACTCGGCGCCGGATCCCGACAGCAGCAAGGGTTCGCGCACTGTCTTTAATATGTAATAAGACAGCATCAGCAGCAGCGCGTAGCTGAAAAATATCATCACGCTGCGGCCTTCTCCGGGCCGCAACCGGGTGAACAGGCTCAGCAGCCTGTCCAACCGGGTCAATCTGTAGGGCCATTCAGCCATTGTGGGCACCGGACCAATCCATGCAGTTTTTACGATAGTTGAATAAAACAGAGAAAGCACGGTACAGCATCAGCGATCGCCCGACCCACCGGGTGCCCTGCCGCAGGAGGGGGATCTGCTACCTTCATCCCGCGGCCTTTCTGCTAGACTTCATTGATCCTGCGCTGTAGGACCGATGATGGATATCAAACAAATTCTGGCGCAGCTCCAGCACAGGGGCGTTACCCGTGTTGCGACCCTCTATGCCGCGGCGGCCTGGGCGCTGTTGCAGGTTGCCGATGTGTTCTTCCCGATAATTGGCCTTGGTGAAAACGCCATCACCCTGGTACTGCTGCTGGCCTGTGCCGGTTTTCCCCTGTCCATAGCCCTGGCCTGGGTTTTCGACCTGACCTCCCGGGGGCTGGTGGAGACCGCGTCGGAAACGCTCAATACCGAGCGGTTTCATTTAACGCCGATACGGATCGCGGCGGTCATTGCCAGCGTGATTCTGATCCTGCTGGTAGGCTATCTCTACCTGGAACGCCTCAGCAGTGACAGCGCGAGCCTGTTCGACGAGGCGCCAGACACGGCGCAACAGGTCGAGAAGGCCCGCCCCGAGACAACTGACGGCCGGGTGACGATTGCCGTACTGCCCTTCGTGAATTTCAGCGATACACCCGACATGGGCTATTTCGGCGACGGCCTGGCGGAGGAGATTCTCAACCTGTTGGCAAAGCTGGGTGAGCTGAATGTCTCGGCGCGATCATCTTCCTTTTATTTCAAGGACAAGAGTGCCGACATACCGACTATCGGCCGCCAACTGGGTGTACAGAACGTTCTCGAAGGGAGCGTTCGGCACGATGGCAATAGGGTTCGCGTCACCGTGCAGTTGATAGAGGCACAAAAGGGATTTCACCTGTGGTCCGAAAGTTATGACCGCGACATGGAAGATATATTGAATCTGCAGCTTGAGATCGCAACAGAAGTGGTGCGGAACCTTCAGGTTGTACTGTCTAGCAAGAGCAGGGAGCTGCTACAGCGCGACCTGACCATCGACCCCAATGCCTACGACTACTACCTGCGCGGTCGCGATTACCTGCGCCAGCCGCGGGTCGAACAGACCCTGCACAATGCAGAGCAGATGTTCAGGAAGGCGGTGGAGCTGGCGCCGGATTACGCGGATGCCCTGGCCGGGCTGTGCGATACCCTGCTGTTCCAGTACTCCGCGAAAAAGGAAAAAACCGTTTTCGTCGCGGCTGAAAATGCATGTCTGCAGGCACAATCGCTGGATAGTCACTCACCCGCTGTTCATGTGGCCCTGGGCAACCTCTATCGCGATTCCGGTCAGTACGCACTGGCCGAACGCGAATTCAACCGGGCACTGGGATTGAACGCCACGGCGGTCGACGCCTATGTCGGCCTGGCCGAGACTTTTATAGTGCAGGAAAAATACCCCCTCGCGGAGCAGACCCTGGTCCGCGCCATCGAATTGCAGCCCAAGAACTGGGCCACCTTGATGGCCATGGGGCGCTACCTGTTCAATGTTGGCCGGCTGGAGGAATCGATAAGCTATTTTCAGCGCGTTGATGATTTACTACCCGAAAGCAGAGTCGCATCTAACAATCTTGGGGCCGCTTACTATCTGATGGGACGTTTCCAGGAGGCCGCTTCGGCATGGGAAGATGCTCTGGGCGGCGCACCCAATACCAAGGCCTATATCAACCTGGGTTCCAGTTACTTTTTCCTCGGGCGATTCGATGATGCCGTAAACGTGTATCGGCAAGCGCTGGAACTCGCGCCAGAACACTTCGAGGGGTGGGGAAACCTCGGCGATGCCTATCGCTACTCGTCAAACCAGGGCGAAAAAGCCGACACCGCCTACCGTCGCGCAATCGAACTGGTCGAACAGCACCTGCAAATCAACTCCTCCGATGCGGTTGCGATCGCGGCCCTGGCACATTACCAGGCAGCTATCGGTGAAAGGAACCAGGCCCTGGAGAATATCAGGCTGGCAACCCAACTGGCACAGAAGGATATGTTCGTCTACTATTTTTCAGCCACGGCCCTGTGCGCGCTTAACGAACCCGAGCAGGCCCTGGACTCAATTCGTAGTGCCCTTTCGCTGGGGTATCCATCGCATATGGTGAGAGCAGATATCGGGCTTTCCAGACTGCGGGAGTTGCCGGGCTACGAAGCCGTGCTGACGCAGCAAGGGCTTGAAAGCGACCAGGTAAGTGAAGGAGATACGCCATGAATACTATTCACCAACACTTTCGACCAGGCTATGGACTGCCAGCAGCGCTTATGTTGGGCGTAATGCTGCTGAGCGCCTGCACCACAGACGATCCAAAGAGTTCCAAACCCGACATACCGGTAAACATCACCTTTGACGAAACGCACTGCCCTACCGCGGTAGATCCCAACAACCCGACCGTGGACAAGGCGAGCAACCAGCGCCTTGCGTGGCAGGCTGTGGATGCTGCGGGAAAAATCATCAATGAAGGTTTCACCATTTATTTCGACCCGTTCAAGGGCGGACCTTTGAAAGCCAACAGCAAGGGTTTCCGGCGGTCACCGAAGTTTGATCCCTATACGCCAGTGAACGTGGAGTACAAATACACCGTTGTGGGAGAGCGCTGTCCCGACAAGCCGCTTGATCCGCGCTTTTTACTCAATTGAACTGATTACCGGATTATGAGGAGGCTGGGCCGGCACCAGTTGATGCCGCCCGGCCTTGTGTCAGCGCCGATGCAACCCTGTCGACAAAAAGCTTAAGGCTTTTCCAACCCAGCGCCGGGGGACATCCCCCCACCAGCGGCGACAGGTGCAGGGAGCCGGTTTCCCGGATGACCTCCACCGCCTGCTCCGGGGTCAGTACCCGGTATTTCCCCTCCTCCCGCAGGCTCTGAATATCCCCGGCAAAGGATTCGGCATAGGCGCGCCGGGTGGGGTGGCTCCAGGCGCCGTAGGCCAGTGCGTCGTACAGCATGTATTCGCCTATTTCCCGCCAACCTTCCTCCACATCCTCGGCAATATAGGTTGTCGCCGGATAATTTGGCAGTAAAACAAAACCATCTGCGAATTCGCGGCGCCGGCATTCCTCGTGGTAGCACTCCACCAGGGAGGGGTCGTCAATCCCCGGGAAAAACGGCAGCTTCAGGCGGGCTGCCCGCCGCGCGGCGATAGCGCTGTTGCCGCCCACGGCGATCATCGGGTGCGGCTGGCTATATGGCCTTGGCAACACGGTGACTTCCCTGCCCCGATACAGGAAAGGTTCACCACGCCAGGCCTGGCGCAAAATCTCCAGGGTGGCTTCGAGCTGCTTGCCGCGCCGGGCCCAATCACGATCCAGCGCATGGTATTCAGACTCCCGGTAACCAATCCCCGCGATCACCGCCAACCTGCCGCGGGCGATGATGTCGAGTATGGCAAGGTCTTCAGCGAGCTTTATCGGGTCGTACAGGGGAACCAGCAGTGCACCGACGCTGATCAACGCATGCCTGGTACGAGCTGCCATCGCCGTGGCAACGGTCAGCGGCGCGCTCAGATAACCGTCACTCGTATTGTGGTGCTCCGACAGGCCAATGACGTTTACTCCCTTGCCATCGGCATAGGCCGCCATCTCCAGCGCCGCGTGGTAAAGCTCCGCCGCCGGCGTGGCGTTGCCAGGCGGGCAGCGAAAATCAAAGCGCATCACAATAGTCGCCATCACGGAACTCCGGTGCGGAACGTCATATCGCCTGCCGCTGGCGGTGGGCTAGGAATGCTTGAATTTCACTTTTTCGCGGCTGACGAATTCGCCGCCGGCTGCCAGCCAGGCCTTGATCACCCTGCCGGCGTCCCTGGCGGGGTTGTAGATGTCCTCTTCCCGCGAGAACAAGCCATCACCGGCGTAGGTCAGCCGGGTCCAGTTGGGAAAGCCGAAACCCTCATGACCGGGCTGGCTGGGGTGGTCCAGGAGGTTGACGACCTCCATGGTAATCGTGCCGCTCTCCTCATCAAAGGCCACCCAGGATTGCGGAAAGCGCATATGGGGGAACGGCGCCATGACATCCGTGATCCACTGCTCGATCGCCGCCCTGCCCTTGAACTCCCCGTAGGCGTGTTCAACATAGTCGGCATCCTCGGTAAACAGGGACGCCCATATGGACCAGTCCCCTGTTCGGGATGAGCGGTCGCGCTTGTCATTATAGATTTCCAGGGCCTGCTCGAGTTCCTGTCTGCTGAATTTCGGCATTTTGCTGCTCCATCGCTCTCTGAAATGGCTGTATCGGGATTCTGGCACAGGTTCAGCCTGCCACGGTAGGTTACCGGGGCGGCTCTCGTCAGAAATCAAACGCGCGCTGGGGATTCGTCCCGCGCGGTTGCGGCTCCGCAACCCGCTCGGGTTCCGGGCCGGACAGTCCCGACAGGGTCAGGCCAAGCAGGCGCACACCCCGGGGCACAGGCAGCAACTGGTCGAGCAGGCTGGCGGCAACGGCGCGAAAGTCACTCTTGCGGGCGATGCACGGGTCGCAGGACCTGGCCCTGGTGATCTGGCGGAAGTCCTCGAACTTCATCTTCAGGGTGACCGTCCGCCCCGTCACACGGTGACCCTCGATCCGCTGCCAGGCAAGGTCCACTATACGTTCCAGCGCCTCGCGCAGGGCCGCTTCCGCCACCAGGTCCTCGCTGTAGGTGCGTTCACAGCCGACGGATTTCCGGATGCGGTCGGGGCGGACCGGCCGCTGGTCCACGCCACGGGCGGCGTGGTAGAGATAGTCCGCCGACTTGCCAAAGTGTTCACGCAGGTAGTCCAGCTCCCGACCGCGCAGGTCCGCACCCGACTGGATCCCCAGCTGCGCCATACGCTCGGCGGTCTTTGGCCCCACGCCATAAAAACGCCGCACCGGCAGGGTCGCGACAAAATCGGCTCCCTCGTGTGGCCGGATAACACAGATTCCATCCGGTTTGTTCTGGTCCGAGGCGATCTTGGCCAGGAACTTGTTGTAGCTGACACCGGCACTGGCCGTAAGGCCTGTTTCTTCACGTATCGCCAGCCGGATCATCTGCGCCACCCGAACGGCGCTGCCCAGTTGCTGTTTGTCCCGGGTCACATCCAGGTAGGCTTCATCCAGCGAAAGGGGCTCTACCAGGTCGCTGTGGCGGGAAAAAATCTGCCGTATCTGGCTGGAGACCGCGCGGTAGACATCAAAGCGCGGTGGCACGAACACCAGCGTCGGGCAGCGCCGGGCCGCGGTGACCGATGGCATGGCGGAGCGCACCCCGAACTTCCGCGCCTCGTAGCTGGCCGCCGCCACGACTCCGCGCTGGGCAGAACCACCCACTGCGACGGGCTTGCCGCGCAGCTGCGGATTGTCGCGTTGCTCCACGCTGGCGAAAAAAGCGTCCATATCGATATGGATGATTTTCCGGTCCGGGTTGTCTTTTGGGTCGGGCATGATGATGTCAGTGCAGGTAGCGATCCTTCAATCGCTTTACCTTGGCATCATCCAGGGAGAGAGCCGCCTCATAAAAATGGTCTTTGGATTGGTAACGTCGCTTTATCTCCTCAAAACATGCGCGGATGTACTCCGGGCGAACCTCCAGCATCGGTCGCAGTATCTCCGGCGAGACCGCAGCCCCCGTGTGATCGGAAAATGCGGCGGACAGGCGGCGTATCTCCTCGTCTATCGGCAGGTAACGATTGGTCAGTAAATAGTCCTGCACGATGGCGTCCTCGCTGACACCGAGGACATCCAGGATCAGGGCTGCACCAAAGCCCGTGCGATCCTTGCCCGAGGCACAGTGGATCAACAGCTGCTGGTCCCCCGCCAGCAACAACTGGAACATCTCGGCATAGCGGGGCATCTGGCTGATAACAAGCTCACGATTGGTTGCTTCCATGAAGCCCGCCGCATCATCAACCGCGATAATGCCCTTGTGCAGGTTTTCCAGGAAGCTGGCTGAGCTGCCGGGCATGATTGGCAGGCTCGCCAGCAGCGGCATGTTTTCACCATGGAGCAGCGTGGGTTCCAGCTCCTGCTCAAGCACCTGGCGAAAGTCGCAGACCAGGGTCAGGCCCAGTCGCCGGACGCGGCCGATATCCACATCGGTGAGCGCCGACAACTTGCTTGAGCGATAGAGTTTGCCCCACTTCAGGCGCCGCCCGTCCTCCGCCTCGTAGCCCCCCAGGTCGCGAAAGTTGGGGGTACCCTGCAGGGTCAGCTGCCGCTCCGCCAGTATCACGGCCTCACCCCTTTCGGTCTCCAGGTAGAAGTAATGCCTGACGTCCTTGTCGGGGTTGTGCACCAGCGCCTCGTGCCCGCTAGAGTAAAGAACCGGGGTACCCAGGTCCTTGCCGGTATAGTAGTGGTCGGGGTTGTCCGACATATAGATCGCGACTCTCTGCCCCGGACTCGCCGTGCGCCAGCTCACGAGGTAGTGGCCGTCCCCGTTGCGCTCGACATGGCATGCACCCAGATCAAACATCAAACTTTTCCCTGTCGCTTATCCATTTCGTAAATCCGCCCCGACCCGAAGACCGGGCAGCCGGCACCAACGCCAGCTCACTCCTTGATAGTAAACCAACACGAAGGACGCCGGGTGATCTGTATCATCAATGCCGGTAACCCCCGGCTCGCCGGTACCGGTGAGCGATAAGGCGCCGCTGCCGGACCCACTCACATCAATGTGGTCATATGTGGCCATAATAGGGTTCATGGTGGCCGCCGCCCATGGTCCTCTGTGCGAGCGCCCCACAGCTGTATACACTCGCTTTTTTCGCTACTACAGAGAGTCGCCATGAACCGTAACCAGGAACTGCTGGACCCGAAAGTAATGGGTGACGAAGTCACCATGCATGCCCTGTTCCGCCACCTGCGTGAGGAGGACCCGGTAAGCCTGGTTGAGCACCCGGATTTCGAACCCTTCTGGGCTATTACCAGGCACGAGGATATAAAGAACATCAGCCAGAACAACGCGGCTTTTCTCAATAATCCGCGCACCGTACTGGTCCGCCGGGATTTTGAACAGGCCCTGCTGGCGCAGTTTGGTACTCGCAACGGGCTCGAAACCCTTATCCACATGGATAACCCCAAGCACCGCAAGCTGCGCAATGTCACCCGGGACTGGTTCAAGCCGGGACCTATCGACAGGCTGACGCCGGACGTCCAGGCAATAGCCAAAGCCTACGTCGACAAGATGGAAGCGATGGGCGGCGAGTGCGACTTCGTCAAGGATATTGCGCTGCTCTACCCGCTGCGGGTCATCATGTCGATTATCGGCGTGGGCCCGGAAGAGGAAGCCATGATGCTGCGGCTCACCCAGGAACTGTTTGGCGGACAGGACCCCACCCAGTCCCGAGGACTGGAAGTGAGTGACGGACTCGGGGTGCTGATGGATTTCTTCACCTACTTCACCGGAGTGGTGGAGGACCGCAAAAAGAACCCTACCGGGGATCTCGCCTCCCTGCTGGCCAATGCCCTGGTCGACGGCGAGCCGATGGAGGCGCTGGACCAGATCAGCTACTTCATCATTACCGCCACCGCCGGCCACGACACGACCTCCGCCACGATTGGCGGGGGCATGAAGGCGCTGCTGGAACACCCGGAGCAATTGGCGAAGTTGCGCGAGAACCCGGAACTGGCAAAACAGGCAGCGCGGGAGATGATTCGCTGGGTATCGCCGGTCCGGCACATGATGCGCACCACTACCGAGGCACTGGAGCTGCGCGGCAAATCCATCGCGGCCGGGGACAGCCTGTGCCTGTGGTATCCCTCAGCCAATCGCGACAGCGAGGTGATCGACAACCCGGATACCTTCGACATCGAGCGCGACAATCGCAACCAGCTGGCCTTTGGCTACGGTGGCCATATGTGCCTGGGCCAGCACCTGGCGATACTGGAAGTGGAGATGTTCTTCCGCGAGTTGCTGCCGCGCCTTGAGCATATCGAGTTGGCGGGCGATCCCGACTGGGTGCAGGCGGTATTTGTCGGCGGGCTCAAGTCGATGCCCGTGCGCTACAGGTTCCGCCAGTAGCGGTCCATACGGTCGGACCAACCCGACCGGCTTGCATCCCCACCGGATGCCCCGGGGGCGCGCCGCGGGGCTCTGGCGAAATCTGACCCAAATGGCCATTTGCCGCGTATTCACCACCGTAACCTGACGCCGGGACGTCGAGTGGTGCCCGGCTGGACTATGACTAACGGTAGCGGAGTAACCATGGCAGTATCAGATGAAAAACAGCAATCGAGATTGCCACCCGTGGCAACTCGCACCCTCCGGCTGGTGCCGGCGTTCCTGGCGATAGCTTTTGCCATCGCCGCCTGCTCCACCACCGCGCAAAACGACACCTTCAGCGTGACCGAGGTGGCAAAATTCGAACAACCCTGGGCGCTGGCGTTCCTGCCTGACGGGCGCCTGCTGGTCACCGAAAAACGCGGCGCACTGCTGCTGGTCTCCCAGGATGGCAGCTCCAGCGAAGTGACCGGGACCCCGGAGGTTAATTTCGGCGGCCAGGGGGGCCTCGGCGATGTGGTATTGCACCCCGCTTACGCAGATAACGGCCTGGTCTACATAAGTTATGCCGAGCAGGGTGAGGGCGGGTCCGGCGCGGTAGTGGCCAGGGGCCGCCTGGAGCTGGATAACGGCCCCGCCAGGCTCACCGGGCTCGAGCCCATATGGCGCCAGGCGCCAAAGGTGAGCGGTCAGGGCCATTACGGCCATCGCATAGCTTTCGGCCCGGAAGGGTATCTCTGGATCAGCTCGGGAGACCGGCAGAAATTTGACCCCGCGCAGGACATGCAGGGCAACCTCGGTAAAATCCTGCGCCTCAACGACGATGGCACGGTTCCGGCTGACAACCCCTTCGCGGCAGAGGGAGGCGTCACCGCACAGATCTGGTCTCTCGGGCACCGCAACCCCCTGGGCCTGGCGTTCGATGCCAGCGGACAGCTGTGGGTACTGGAGATGGGACCCCTGCACGGGGATGAGCTCAACCTCGTGGTAAAAGGCGCCAACTACGGCTATCCCATCGTGTCCGATGGCGACCACTACGACGGTACCGAGATACCGGACCACGCTACCCGGCCCGAATTCGAGGCCCCCGCCCTGTCCTGGGTGCCGGCCATCTCGCCGTCCAGCCTGATGTTCTACAGCGGTGGGCAATTTCCCCAGTGGCAGGGCGATGCGCTGATTGGCGGGCTGTCGTCACAATCACTGGTGCGGGTCGAACTCGAAGGGACCAGTGCCAGGGAAGCGCAGCGTTTCGATATGAAAGAGCGCATCCGGGCGGTAGCTGAGGGCCCCGATGGGAGTATCTGGTTGCTGCAGGACGGTAAAAATGCTGACGCCAGCCACCTGCTGAAACTCACCGCCACGGGGGCGCCGGCTCCCGGTTAGAACTGACTGGAAAACACCAGGCCAAACACTACCGCGGTATCAAAGTCGGATTTAGCGATCACGTTGCCGCGGCTGTTTTCCTTGCGCAAACTCCCTTCAAACTCGCTACCCAGCAGGGCACTGACCGTTGTTCTTGGCCAGGGCGTGTAGCTGAGCGTAAGCAGCAGCGGCAGTGACTTGTCTTCGCCGAAACCCTCCTGCCCACTGCCGTCGTCGTCAAGCGCGAACCGGGTTTTCTCCGACCGCCCGGTGAGGCCCAGCACCCACTTCTCGGCCAGGTCATAATTCAGGGTCAGGCCCGGGCCCTGGGAAGCGGCCAGTCCACGCCCGGTAGTCAGTGACAGCCTGCGGGTTATCTGCCAGTCGATGAGAATAATGGGAAACGCGTTGCTGCCCCCGCCCAGTTCGGTGAACCAGCCAAAACCTGGCCCGAGCGTCAGTGAGTCAGAAAATTTCCAGCCGGCGGCGGCTATCAGCCCCTCCGTCCTGCCCTCGTCAAAATCGGCGCCATCCTCGTAAAAACTGCGAACGCTGGGAATCACGATGACGTCCGCCCGCTCCGCCGCGGAAAAGCGCACCGGCAGGGACAGGGAAAAGTCCCGCACATCCCCCCAGGGCCGGGTTCCCCCAACCTGGGCGCCGGAGGAAAAGTCATAATCGGCGTAACCCGCCCCGAGGGAGAGTGAGACGGTGTTGCGCCGGTCCCAGGCGTAGCCCAGGCTGGGTTGGACAAACACGCGGCTGACACTGACCTGGCCGTCACCGGTCTTGAGATCGGCATCCATCTGGTGCACCGCGCCACCGGCCAGTCCCCACACCCAGGGACCGCGGCCATTGCCCTCGGGCTGGGACGCCAGGGGCAGGGCACTCAGCAGGCCCACCGCCAAGGCCATGACCTTGCTATACTTTGCGGGTGATCTTCTAACTTTGGGGCGCAACATCTGCTGGTGAGACCTCTCGATTTGCGGATTCTGTAACATGAACAAGGGTTAAACAGCGCTGAGCCGGGAACCGGATTCGCCCCGAGGGACGAACCGCCTGGCGCCGGCTACTGCAGCTGCCCCTGGGGCTGGTGCGGTTCTTGCCGGCGGTACTTTGCCAGCCACTCTCTCACCGCAGTAGGCAAGGCCAGCATGGCCGGCGTGGCGACCAGCGTGAGCATAGTCGCGAATGACAGGCCGAACACGATCGCCTGGGACAGCGGCGCCCAGAACAGCGCCATCTCCCCATCCACCGTGACGCTGCGCGATATCAGGTCAACGGAGAGGCCGCAGGCCAGGGGTAACAGCCCGAATACCGTCGTAACCGTCGTCAGCAGCACGGGCCGCAAGCGCTGGGCAGTGGCCTTGACGATGACAGCGCGGGTATCCAGCTCGGGGTGCATCCTCCTCACGTGATTGTAGGTATCGATCAGGATGATGTTGTTGTTAACCACGATGCCGGCCAGCGCGACCACTCCCACACCGGTGAGGATCGCACTGAAAGGCTTGCCCAGAATCAGCAGACCCAGCAACACCCCAGCGGTGGACATGACCACCGCCAGCATTATCAGGGCGCTCTGGTAGAAGCTGTTGAACTGGGTGACCAGCAGGATAAACATCAGGGCTAGAGCCAGCAGAAACGCGACTCCCACAAAGGCCAGGGAGTCGGCCTGCTCCTCGTTGGCGCCGCGAAAGCGGATCTTGACCGCCGGGTCGAAATCCTGCATTTCCAGCCAACTTTCGATCTTTCGCACCATTGTGTCGGCCAGCACGCCATCGATCACATCGGCGCGAATCAATTCCACCGGCAGGCCGTCTACCCGGCTCAGGGTATCCACCCCCGGGGCCGGTTCTATCCTGACAAAGTTCCTGAGAGGGACCATTCCCTGGTTGGTGCTGATGCGCAGCTCATCCATGGCCCGAATGCCGCGATCATCCCTGGGATAACGCACCCGGATATCGACAGCGTCGTCCGCCCCGTCGGGCCGGTATTCGCCGACCTTTACCCCGTTGGTAACCAGCTGTACCGCGATACCCGCGGATGAGACATCGGTGTCGTAAATGGCCGCCTGCGCCCGGTCGACCTCGATCCGCCACTCGATCGATGGCAGGGCAGCGGTGTCATCTATATCGAGCAGCTCGGGAAGTGAGTCCAGGTAGGCCCGCACCCGGGCCATGGCGGGCTCCAGCAGGCCGCGCTGGCGGGAGGTCAGCTCGATCTGGATCGGCTTGCCAACCGGCGGGCCCTGCTCCAGGGGCAGCAACTCTACATGGATACCTGCCAGGTGATCGGTCCGGCTGCGGATCTCGCGAATGATCGCGTTGCCCGAGGTTTTGCGCTCGGACTCCGGGTAGAGCTCCAGGAAAATCGAGCCTATACGATCCGAGCTGCTGCCGCTGCCGCGACCGCCGCCGCTGCCACCCGGCAACAGGGTCTGGCTGTTGACAAAACGTATGCCTGGCACCTGCAGAATTTCACGCTCGACCTCGAGCACCAGGCGGTTGACTTCGCTGGCAGAGAAATTACCCCGGCCCAGCACTGATACCTGGACGAACTGGGGCTCGGCGTCGGAGAAAAATATGGTGCCCACGCCAAACTTGCCGTAGGCCCAGAAAATGCTGAACAAAATGCCTCCGATAAGTCCCAGGGCAATATGCGGTCGATTGCAGACCCGCACCAGAAAGCGGGCGAAGCGGCCGGTAGGGGTCCGCAGCAGCGTGGGATCGCCGGCTTCCAGCTGGTGCATGGCCTCAGCGGTCTTGCGGCTGTGGCCGGATGGCCTGCCAAACAGGCTGCCCAGAACCGGTCCAAACAACAGGGCGTACAGCAGGGAACCGGTCAGGACCGTAAACACAGTGACCGGGAGGTAACCCATGAACTGGCCGGCGACCCCGGGCCAGAACACCAGCGGGAGGAACGCCGCCAGCGTAGTAGCGGTTGACGCGGTGACCGGCCAGAACATGCGTTTCACCGCTTCGGCATAGGCGGCCTTGTGGTCCATGCCGTCGCCCATCATGCGGTCTGCGTACTCGGTGACAACGATCCCGCCGTCGATCAGCATACCCAGGCCGAGCAACATGCCGAACATCACCATGAAATTGAAGGTGTAGCCCAACTGGTAGATGATAATGACGGAAAACAGCAGTGATACGGGGATTCCCAGACCCACGATGAGACCGCTGCGAAATCCCATGGCCGCGACCACCAGCACCATTACCAGCGCCAGAGCCGTCACGATATTGCCCTCAAGCTCCCTCACCTGGAGCGCGGCAAACTCGGCCTGGTTCTGGGACACTATCACCTCTATGCCCGCAGGTATGAGCGGTCGCGCGGCGTCCACTATGGCCAGCACCTGTTCAACGCTGTCGATGACGTTGGCGTCAGCCCGCTTGGTTACCTCGATGGAAATGGCCTCGCGACCATTGTAGCGCGCATAGCTGGTGCGGTCCTTGAAGGTCCTGCGCACTGACGCCACGTCCTGCAGGGTGACTATCGTGTCGCCAGAACTGCGGATCGGCAGATCGAGAATATCCGCGGCCTCCTCTACCACTGCCGGGACCTTGACCGAGAAGCGCCCCTTGCCGGTGTCGATGCTGCCTGCGGGGATCAGGCGGTTATTGCGCTGCAGCGTACTCAACAGCTCCTCACTGGAGATGCGGTAGGCGTGGAGGGCATCCGGGTCGATGAGGACCTCGAGCAACTCCTCCCTGTGACCCTGCAGATTTGCCGCCAGCACCGATGGAATTGACTCTATGTCATCCCGAAGCTTGAGCGCAGCCTGGTAGACGCTGCGTTCGCTGGCGTTCCCACCTACGAGGTTGACCTGCACTATGGGGAAATCATCGACCGTGAGCTCCTGGACAATCGGCTCCTCCGCCGTGCTTGGCATTTCTGCCTTGGCGCGGTTGACCGCCTCACGCACATCACTCAGAGCCTCGTTGAGGTCCTGGGAGACGTCAAACTCGACGAAGAAAAAGGCCAGGCCTTCGGACGCCTGGGACTTCAGTTCCACCACGCCCTCGAGCTTGCGCAACTCGATTTCCATGGGCTGAACCAGCAGCCGCTCGGCATCCTCGGGCGAGATGCCTTCATGCATAACGCCGATATAAAAGTACGGCAACTCGATGTGCGGGTCGTTTGCTATCGGCAGGACGGCGCGCGAGAGGAAGCCCGCCACCACCAACACTGCCAGCAGTGACATGGTGGTGCGGGTTCGACTGATAGCCGAATCGATAAGCGAAGTCATGGCTGGGCTACTTGTGCGCCGCGCTCGTCGGGGTACACGGGCTCGACTACCTGCCCTGCCGAGACAAACTCCTGGCCGACGGTAATCAGCCGGGTGGTCCTGGGCAGCCCGGTAACCCAGACACCCTCGGGACCATCCTCGATGATGCGCACCGTATGGAATTTCACCCGGTTGGATTTGTCGATGGTGCGCACACCCATCGCACCCAGGTCGTCCAGGGTGAACAGGGCCGGGGAAATCCGGTGGGCCTGCACCTCGCCCAGCCCGAAACGCACGTTGACGGTCAGGCCGGAACGGATACTGTAATCGGGATTCTTCACTGTAATTTCGACGGGATAGGTCCGTGTCACACGGGTCGCTCTGCTTGCCGATGAAGGTGACCACACCCTCTATCTCCCTCCCCGCGCTGGTGCGCGCGGAGATACGGCCGCCCAGGCGCATGCTCTCCACCTCCGACTCGGTGACATCGGCGCTCACCAGCATCGGGTCGAGGTCGATCAGCGTGGCACACACGGACCCTGGCACGGCGTAATCCCCCGCGTTCATGTGCAGGTCCTCCACCACACCGCTGAAAGGCGCGGTTATACGGGTGCGCTCCAGATTGAGAACCTGCCGCTGCAACTGGGCGCGAGCCGCTTCCTGCCGGGCCGCGGCGCCCGCTATTGCCGCCTGGGACTGCAGGCCCTGCTCCTTCAGTTTCAGGCTGCCTTCGAACTCGATCCTGGCATCCTCCAGGGCGGCCTCGGCCTCGGCTACCGCGGCCTCGCGATCATCCACTGCCACCTCGCACAGCAGTTCGCCCGCCTGGACCCGCATGCCTCGTTCGACTGGCCGGGCTACCACTGTGCCGGCGATCTCGGCCTTCACCTCCACGGTACGCTTGCTCTCGGTCCGGCCGCGTAACACCAGGAACCGGGTTCGGGCCTCCGACTTGATGATTTCGGCGCGCACCTGGGCAGCCGCGCGTTCGGGAGCGCCGCCGCCTGCAGGGTCCTGGACAGCAATGGCGGGGTGCTCGGATGGCGCCGACTCACCAAAGAACAGGCCCGACCCCAGCCAGAGCAACAGCCCCACTGCTACGATCGATGCAGAAATAATGTTCTTGGACATTCACAGGTACCGGCAGGATGCACTTACGGGGCGAGCATTATACTGGCCCGGCAAGGCTCAAAATATGGCATGCTTCACACGATTTCGCCTTACATGGTGATAATACGGCCCCAGGCGCGCAACGGACCAGAACTTTGATTCGCGCACCCGTCTGCGGTGACGGGTATACGTTTTCTTACTTTTCGTCCCGGTCATCCGCACTGACGGGGTCAGAAACCAGGGAATGCATCCAGTAGTTTTTTGCCTGGCCAAAGCGGAACAGCAAAATGCCGAGGGCTATCAGCAGAGCCACAATGGACGTGGGGCCGTGGTTGTCGCTCAGCCACAGCACCAACCCGAATACGCAGAAAAGGCACACGACCAGTATAGTGGCGCTGTAATCCCGCCAGCTGGCCGGCGCAACCTTGCTGAAAAAATAGTCGTTTGCCGGATCCTGGCGGGCCTGCCGCATTGTCAGGTGGCTGCCAATGGTAGCAACCGCGAATACCGCGCCCAGCAACACAAACCAGATACCCAGTAATCCCGGCCGCATCAGGTCTATCATGGCAAATTCCAGCAGACCGATAAGAAACGGTATCAGGGTATCTTCCAGCGAGGGAAGCCAGCTGAAGCGCAGCACGAAGCTCACATAAAAGACCCAGATCAGGAGAATACCGACGAGCATAACCAGCAATTGCAGCCAACCGACGACCGCGTCCAGCCCCCCGTGCCACAGGAAACTGCTGTCCTCCACCCTGCTCCAGAATAACTCCAGCGCCAGTGCCTGTATCATACTCAGGATCGTGAGGATGATAGAGGGCAAAAGGTCCTTTGCGCGATCAAGATTGTTCTGCATTGTGTGATATCTCCCTGAAATATTTTGTCCGGGCTGCGGTACGAGGCTAACTTGTATCGCGGCAGTTATCGACTAGACTCTAACTCCCTTCAACTACTCTAAAGGAAAACAGATATGTTCAGTCACATCATGGTTGGCGCCGACGACATTGAGAAATCAAAGGCATTCTACGATGCCACCCTGGGCGTGTTCGGCCACGAACCCGGCGTCTTTGACGACAAGGGCCGCTGTTTTTACTTTACCCCTACCGGCATATTTTCGATTACCAAACCGATCAATGGAGAGACTGCCAGCCCAGGCAACGGCATTACCATCGGTTTTGCGGCAGCGGACCCGGCGGCGGCTGATGCGTGGCATGCCACCGGGCTCGCCAACGGTGGCACCGCCTGCGAAGATCCACCCGGGGTGCGCGAAGGCGCCGGCGGCAAACTTTACCTCGCCTATCTGCGCGACCCCTCCGGCAACAAGCTGTGCGCCCTGCATCGCCTGGCGTGATCTGAACAGGTCAGCCGGGGCAGTGACGGGCCCCGAGCCTTGCCGCTTTGTCAACAGCGATTCAAATACGCTCGGGCTCACCCCGGGCATTGATTGACTGCACATGCCCGCGGTTCAACAGGCCGGGCTCAGCCACCCCGCAGGAGTGAGCAATCACTTCCACTTCATGCATCAGGTTCCGGGCATAGCTGGCCACCCTGCTCGCCTTGTCGGTGGGATCCAGGCCCTTCTGCAGGTCTTCGTCGTGGGTGGTTATACCCGTGGGGCAGGTATTCTTGTTGCACTGCAGGGACTGCACGCAACCCAGGGCAAACATGAACCCCCGGGCGGAATTGACGCAGTCAGCACCCAGGCAAAGGCAAGCCGCGACCCCGGCGGGGTTGATCATCTTGCCGGAGCCGATCACCCGGATACGCTCGCGCAGGCCGTGTGCCACGAGTTTGTCCACCAGCAGCGGCAGGCTGCGCTGGATGGGCAGGCCCATATAGTCGATAAGGCTCTGGGGGGCGGCGCCCGTGCCGCCGTCGGCGCTGTCCACGGTGAAAAAGTCAGGGGCGTATTCCAGGCCCCGTTGCTGGATATGCAGGCACATATCGTCCAGCCAATCCGACTGGCCTATCACTGCCTTGATCCCCACCGGTTTGCCCGTCACCGACCGCACCCGGTGAATCATGTCCAGCAGGTCGTCGATAGACTGGATGTCCGGGTGACGGTTGGGGCTCAGCGAGTCCTGCCCCTGTGGAATGCCGCGAGTACTGGCTATTACCTGTGTCACCTTGGCGCCGGGTAATATCCCGCCCTTGCCGGGTTTGGCACCCTGGGACAGCTTGATTTCGAACATGCGCACTGCTTCGTGTGCGGCAACGGACTTTAATTTCTCGTCGCTCAGCCGGCCCTGCTCGTCCCGCACACCATACTTGGCTGTGCCTATCTGGAATACCAGGTCGCAACCGCCCTCCAGGTGGAACGCCGAGAGCGCTCCCTCACCCGTGTTGAGCCAGATTCCCGCCTGCTTCGCGCCGCGGGAGAGTGCGCGCACGGCTGGCTCCGAGATAGCACCGAAACTCATGGCGGATATGTTGAAAAAGGACGAGGTGCTGTAAGGATGCAGCGCATAACCCTCACCAAAGGTAATTGTGCCGCGCGGCCTCACCTCCTCCTCCAATGGTGGGAACAGGCCATTGAGGAAAATGAAATCCCCGGGGCGGTTGAGGGGGTGGGTGGAGCCGAAGGCCACGGTGGAATCGATGTTCTTTGCGGCCCGGTATACCCAGGCCCGCTGGGCCCGGTTGAAGGGCAGTTCCTCCCGGTCCTGCGCAAACAGGTACTGCCGGAAAAACTCCCCGAGATGCTCGAAAAAATAGCGGAAGCGCCCGATTACCGGGTAGTTGCGACGAATGGTCTGCTTTTTCTGGGTGACGTCGGCAACATACATATACAGCACTGCCAGGATCAGCAGGCCCAGAACGCAGGCCAGGGCCAGCGTGCCATACTCCAGGAACCTCAGTACAAAGCTCTGCAGCTTATCCAGCTCCATTTCGATTCTGCTCCCCGTTTGATTTTGCTGGCACCCTGGCGCGCGCCAGGTTTGCGCGGGACAAACCATAGCAACATTTCATGCTCCGGCGCCATTCGATATGCCAGCGACATGCTGCATCCCGGCACCCCGGGACAGCTTGTTCAGGGGGAGATCAGGACTATCTGAAGGCCGTGGCTTGCGAGATGCTGCTACCGCTGTGGCTCGCCGCCAGTGCATTGCGGTAACGTTCATGCAGGATTCTTACCCGCTTGACGTAGGTTTCGGTTTCCTCGAAGGGAGGAATGCCTGCGTAACGCTCGACGGCGCCCGGGCCGGCATTATAGGCCGCGGTGGCCAGCAGGGTATTGCCGCCGTTCTGGTCGAGCAGCCAGGCGAGGTACCGCACGCCACCGAGTATATTCTGCTCCGGTTCCAGGGCGTCCGAAACACCCATGTCCCTGGCGGTATCCGGCATCAACTGCATAAGGCCCAGCGCGCCCTTTTTCGACCTTGCTGCAGGCCTGAAAGCAGACTCGGCATGAATGACCGCGCGCACCAGTGCAGGGTCCACCTGGTATTTCCTGGATGCCGAGCTGATCGCGTAATTGAATGCATCCAGTTGCAGCGGGGTATTGTGCCAGTCGACCCTGGACTTCAGGTTGCAGGCAAAACAGGACAGCTGGAATATCTCGTATCTCCTGCCCGCGGGAGCCTGGTCGGAATACGAGAGCACACCGTTCTTGTCGCGGTATTTATAGATTTTCATGGCGGGTTGCGCGGGTGCGGGCTCAGCCTCCGTCAGGCCGGTGCCCAGGACAACGTTGCCCCCGTCGGCCTGGACGGGCAGCGAACAGCACAACAAAGTAGCGAGGACCAGCCCCGGTAAAACCTTCACGTCACATTGTCTTCTTCTTTTGTCCCCAACCCGATTGTAGCCCAGCCTGAAGCATGAAACACCGCTTCGGAGGGTGAAAAAGGCGAGAAAAGTAGCTTTAAGGCAGGACTGTCATCATCAGGAAGCCCGTAAATGCTGCATTGGAAGGTGAGAGGCTGCGATCTACCTCTTTTTTGCCATCGTTTATCAGCTTGCGGTATTTGCGGTAAAAATCCCAGCTGGGAGTTGGCTTGTAGACCGGGTCTTCCAGCTCAAAAAACCGGATTATGCCCTTGGCGGTCGTGGGCTTGACGAACACCTCGCGCGTCGGCTTGTAATAGGCCGGGATGATAGTAACCAGGCTCCACTTGGCCAGCTTGCCGGTCTTCAGTATGTCGACCATCGCCTCAAACCCCGCCTGCTGCCTGCCGTGCAGGATTTCCCGCAGGGCATTTACCAGGAAGGCTTTCTCATTTTCGTCCAGGGCTTTGACGAAGTCCCTGAATTTGGGCTTTTCAAACAGGGAGACCATGGAGGAGCGGGACACGATCTTGACCATATTGGCGGCGGCCAGGTGAACATTGGAGCAGGCGCGCTCGCTGAAGCTCTCCCTCGCCATATCCACCAGGGGTGACATGCGGTGCTTCTTGATGATCTTGAGCATTTCGGGGTCATCGAAACCCTGGGGATATTGACTGAGAAATGCCCTCTCAGCGGACTTCAGCTTGCTCCTGTCCAACACGCACGAACTCCCCGCCGTTCTTCCCGGTTAATCTCCAGCCACAATCACCTGCGCTCCCAGGTCAGTACGCCGGTGAATTCCTCCTCGCCAAAGGCGATTGGCGTGGTCCTCAGAATGAGCTGCGAGTCGGAAAACTCGTAATAGCGCAGCTGCCTGCTCCCCACCCAGTTCGGAAACAGGCTCCCCTCCACCCGGGTGGCCAGTGTCTTGTTTTCCTCGTCGATCTCACACTGGCCATAGTAGGCGGCATAGCCCTGCAGGGCGGCGTGTATTTCCTGCTCGGTGCCACCGGCCTGGTCGCCCGATGCAAAGGCCGGCCTGCCCGGCCGCATCAACTGGGCGGACATGTAGCCCGACCGGGTAAAAATAGCCTGGCCGGTGGCGCCTTCACCGAGCGGGTAGATCACCTTGCCCGACGTCGTCCTGAACACGGACGAGACCAGCCGCCAAACCCCCTCGAGCTGTCGCGCGGTGTCGGTCTGCTGATCACTCACACTGGAATCGGGGCGCATGCACCCTCCATAAAATGCACGGGGTCTGGGGAAAACTTGAGCTGTTCATGGCTGAGCCTCGCAACTATACCGTTGAGCATAGACGACGCTGCCCGTTCGTAAAGGCGCCGGTGCGCTCTCTAGCCAGTATACTGCCCGCCGCTGGCCAGCCACTGCCGGCAATCGGGTGTGAGCACGCGTTCACAGGCCGCCTCGTACTGTTCCACCTCGGCAGCGGAGAGCACCTCCCTCCAGCGCCCGTTGGTACCTTTGTTCAGAAAGGTTTCCGCGCCACCCTTCCAGAAGACACCGCCGCCGGGCGTATAGAGGTCTCCCATCGCTTTCATCTGCTTGAACGACACCGCCTTCACTATGGCCGGCCACGCGGACTCCGGCACATCAATGCCCAGGAAACCCGCGATGCCGCGTATCTCCGTCTCGGTATCCGCCAGTAAATCGTTATAGTGCACCAGCCGGATATTGGGCAGGTGCCGATAATCCCACCAGGACTGCACATTGGACAGGTGCGACCAGTACGGCCAGCCGCCGACTTCATTGTCAAACCAACTCCTGCTCACCCATTGCCGCCAGAACTCGTGAATGTCCCCGGGAGCAGCCGGGAACTCCTCACCAACACGGCCGGGAGTGCTATTCATTGCAGCGATGGCTTCCGGTGTGAAATTACTGTAGTGATTCCACAAGGACATAAACACATCGCGCCCATCGCGGGTCACATACAGATATTTCACCTCCGGCTCGTAACGCATGCCATCCAGCGGCAGGTGGGTCTTGATAAAGCGCCGGTGTGATTGTGCTTCCAGGCCGGTCAACACCAGCTCCAGGGGAATCAGCCGCATATCCAGCCAGGGCGACATCACCTCCGGCGGCGCCGGAAACTGACCATCTGGAAACAGCAGGTTGGCGATAATCCCCTGGGTCCAGGTGGTACCGGCCTTATAGGATGTCGCTATCACTATGTCGTCAGGCCGGTGCGCAAGGAAATTCCAGCGGGTACTGTCGAAGTGATGGCACTGGTAAACACGCTTCCGCTCGGGCATTTTCATTCTGGTTCGAGGCCTCAGGGATACCGTTTCCACAGGAGTATGTCAGCGCTCCGGCGGCAATGCCAGTAAGACGCGGGGTCTTCCGGCGGGAGCCGGGAACCTCCGAGGTCACGATGATGCGCGGTACAACTGCTATCTGGCTGGGTTTCCGGCCAGCACAGCCGTATCCGCGGTGGCGTTGACAGGCCCTTTACCCGCAAGGCGCTCTGCCAGGATACGAAAAACCCGGGATGAGAAGCCCAGGCTGAAATGACTTTCACTCACCTGCACATGCTCCACGTGCCGGTTGATCGGGTCGATCGCCGCGCGCCAGGCCACCACGCCATCGGATTTGCTGTAGATGGAGGTCACGGGTACTCTGAGCGGCACCTGCTGACGCTCCAGGATCTGGCGATCTATCGTTGCGAAATCAAACCCCTGGGCTGCATAAAAAGACGCGACCGCGGTATACCTGGGGCCGCCTACCACGGGCGTTCCCAGAGTGATCACCTGCCTGACCAGCTCCGGAAGGTCGCGGGCCGCCTCCCTTGCAAGCACTCCTCCCAGGCTCCAGCCCACCAGGTTGACTGGCTCGCACAGGGCCTCGCTGCGCGCCGCCACGCGCTCGGCAACCACCGGCATCAGCGCTTCCACATTACCCCGGTTGATGCCCAGGCCCCAACCTTCAACCTTGTAACCCAACAGCTGCAGGAATCCTCTCAACACGGCGGTAGAGCGGTCTCCGGTACCGAAACCGGGCATCACAATCACGGTTTCTCCGTTGCCGCGGGGGCAGCTGATAAGGCCGGGCGCGCGCAACAGCGACCCGGCGACGTCCAGGGGCGCCGCCAGTTCTCGCAACATCAACAGCTTGGCCGGCGGTGCAAGGGCGCGACTGGACATGGTTTATCTCCGACAGGCTAAGCGAAACTAAAGCTGGCGTGAGTATACGCAAGCTTGCGAATATCCGACCACAGGCATCCACGACGTGAGCCTAACGGATCCCGCCGCAGCGCTTGAGGGCAATTTGGGGCTGGCAACAAGCGCCCCCTGGTCAAGCTATCAGTACCGGCTCGTCTGTTTAATCGAGAGTCGGTGGTCTATAGTTCGACCACTAATGGGTGCTGCCGATAACTCGGGCGGCGCCCCGCCACCATCCCCAATCCAAACGGAGCAATATCAATGTCCGGCTGTCCTGTTTTTGACCTCACTGCACCAGACACCTACCTGGGAGGTATGCCGCGGGAAACCTTTAAATACCTGCGGAACGAGCAACCGGTGTACTGGCACGAGGACCCGGCACAGGGCCGCGGTTTCTGGGCGGTAACGCGCCACCAGGACCTTGATTTCATCTCCAAGAACCCGCTGCTTTTTTCCTCCGAGGCCGAAACCTGCTTCCTGCATGAACAGGACCCGGAGATGCTCGCAATGATGCGCTTGCAACTGATCAATATGGATCCGCCAAAGCACATCAAGTACCGGCGCCTGGTGCGCAACGCGTTCACCCCGAAGGTCGTGGACTCCTACGAGGACAGGTTTCGTGAAATCGCCAGGGAGATACTGGACAGGGCAGTGGAGGGGGGCCGCTGTGAGTTTGTCGAGGACGTGGCTGCCGAGCTGCCGCTCATCGCCATTTGCGAACTCATGGGTGTGCCGCTCGACAAGAGACGCCGCCTGTTCGAACTCACCAACATCATGATCGGCATGGACGATCCCGAACTCTCCACCACCCAGGAGGAGGGCACCATGGCAATGATGGAAATGTTCATGATGGCGCAGGAGCTGGCCGCACAACAGAAAACCAGGCCTCAGGATGACATCGTCAACGTCCTGCTCAACGGTACGGTGGAGGATGAACCGCTCACCGACGACGAGTTCTGCTACTTCTTCCTGCTGTTGATAGTGGCGGGTAACGAAACCACCCGGACCGTGACCAGCCACGGCATGCGCCTGTTGATCGAACACGGGCAATACCAGCAGCTGGCTGACAACCCGGAGCTGCTGGAGGGCGCTATCGAGGAGTTCCTGCGCTACAACCCCGCCGTCATAGCCTTTCGTCGCACGGCCACCGAGGATGTGGAGGTTGGTGGGCAACTCATCAAAAAGGGCGACAAAATCCAGATGTATTATGGCTCGGCCAGCGCCGATGAAGCCGTTTTCAGCGACAGCGACCGCTTTGATATCACCCGCGCCCAGCGCGAGGAGCTCAGGAACAGCCACCGCGCCTTTGGCATCGGTGAGCATTTTTGCCTGGGCTCGCACCTGGCAAGGCTCGAATTGAAGGTCATATTCCAGGAAATTCTGCGGCGGGTGAGCAATCCTCGCTTCGATGGCGAGATCGCATGGCTGCGCTCCAATTTCATCAATGGCATAAAATCCATGCCGATAGCCTTTGACACCGTGAAGTGACACTGCACCTGCCCAAATCGATCCACTGACCGGGAGAACGCGCTTGTACACGCTGCATATCGCCAACAAAAACTATTCCTCATGGTCCCTGCGGCCCTGGGTATTGATGCGCGCCCTGCAGATCCCCTTCGAGGAGCGTGTCCACCCGTTTTCGGACAGCGGCAACCGGGACGCATTCCGCAAATTCAGCCCGACCGCCAAGGTGCCCTGCCTGGTTGATGGCGAGCGGGTCATATGGGATTCCCTGGGAATCGCCGAGTACCTCGCGGAAACTCACTCCGGGGTATGGCCCCTGGACACCGATGCGCGCAGCTGGGCGCGCTGCGCGAGTGCGGAAATGCACTCGGGATTCACCGCCTTGCGCAACGAGTGCAGCATGAGCTGCGGCCAGCGGGTCACGCTAAAGCGGGTAAGTGAGGCGCTGGCGCAGGACCTGCACCGAATCGACGAGCTCTGGAGCGAGGGACTGGACAGGTTCGGTGGCCCCTACCTGGGAGGCTCCGCGTTCAGTGCGGTGGACGCTTTTTTTGCCCCGGTTGCATTTCGTATCGCAACTTACCAACTGCAATTATCGGACAAACCGCGGGTTTACGTTGAGCAGATGCTGCAACTGCCCGCCATGCAGGAGTGGTACGAGGCCGCCATCGCCGAAACCTGGCGCGAGGCATCCCACGAGGAGGATATTGCCAGCAGCGGGACGATTATCGCCGATTTTCGCGCCCGGGCTGGTTAACTGGCGCCGATATACTCAAACCGGGGCTGCTCCCGGCCATCGCGTACAACCGTCTCCAGGAACATTGCAAGAGGCCGGACCCAGAGCCCTCCCTCACCGTAAAGCGGCGTGTAAACTACCAGCTCCTCACCGGTTTCCGAATGTCTGGCGACACCCTCAACCCGGTACTCGCCGCCCTTGAAATGTCGGTATCTTCCGGCCTTCATAAGCCTCTCCCCAAAAGCCGGATTGTCCCATTAACCCCGCCCCGGTAACCAGCCGCGGGCATGCGGCAAGTTACCCACGTCCTCGACACAGGCCTGCGGGCGGATTTATGGCCTGGTCTTTCTCAGTTATCATAGGAGCCACTTCCGGCCAGGGACTACAGCCAGCACCATGAAAAAAACGCGACTCCTGTTGATAATCAGCTGCCTGGCGGCACTGGCCGCATGCAAGGAGCCACTGGCGATTGAGGGAGAGGGCGACATAGTCGAACTCAAGCGCGGCGAGCGCGGCTGTGCGCTGGAGGAATTCAGGGCCGGCTGGACCCGCTGTACCGACAACGAGATCCTGGGCACTGAAACCGTTGTATACCGGGCCCTGCCCCGACCGGGCTGGACTTTTTCCAACTGGGAAGGGCCCTGCGACCCGGCCTACAAGGGCAAGGATTGCCGGCGCAAACACGACAAAACCTGGGTCCAGTGGTGGGATACGAATTTTCCCGATGAGGACCTCGACCCCCTGACGGCAGTATTCGTTCCCGACAGCGATGCAACCCCCGCGGTGCCCTATGTCGCCGCAAGTTTCGGGGCGCTCGGCCGAGTGGGCTATGCCGAGCTGCTCGACGCGCTGTTTTCCGCCGACGGCAACTACCGCTTCACCAGCCAGCAGGCCTCCACCCGCAGCTATTTTGACCGCACCCCGACCAGCTTCAAACGCCAGAAAACCGGCCTGCTGCTGACCGGGGAAAGTGCCGACCAGCTCACCCCTGGCGGTGCAGCGACAGCGGCGGGAGATTTTATAACCCTGGCAGATACGGACGCGTCAGACGGCGACATTTCCGTCACCTACCTCACGGCCGAGCAGACCGGGGCTGCCCCGGGCCTGTTCAAAGGCACCTACTTTTGCGGGCATATCTTGTCCAATGGGCAGGCCCTGTTTTTCCGCGCGACCATGGATGGCAAGGGCGGCGGCGCCATGGCTGTTATCGCCCGCCGGCTCGCCGGTGCCAACCAGGCGGCTATCAGCTATGAAGTCAGCGAAGACGGCACCACCATCTTCGAGTATGCCGGAACACGCTTCGCGGGCAGCCTGTCAGCTGACGGCAGCGTCTTTGCGGCCACCCAGGTCGCCGCCAGGCTGCAGGGCGCAGGCATGTGCGTGCGCACCTCCGGAAACAAGATGGTGGCTAATGTCGCCGGCAGCTACTACGGCGCATGGATGAGTACCCAGCCTGTCACCGGGTTGACCGAACTGTTACTGGACCAACGGGGACAGACAGCCGAAACCGTACTGGTCGATTCAACTGGCGGGCGCAACTACTCCCTGGGGCAGAACTTCATGCTGGTAAAAGGGACCGGCCAGATCGATACCCGGGATGCCAACGGTGCGGTTTCGCCGGACGGACGGGTCATGTTCATTGTACAGACCGACCCCAACAAATTCCCCACCCTGATCGTATACATACGCAAGACCTGACCGTCCTGCAATGGCCGACTGACCCTACCCGGCACTGAGCTCAAAACCGGCTCGGGGGAAATGCACATGCAGCAGACCGGTTTCTGTTGTTTCCCGCGCCAACGTCCAGCGCTCGGCCGAACTGCCCACAAGCGTGCCGCGCACAGCGTCAAGCGCATAATCATCCGGGCTGACAGCGACCGGGGAACCGATAAGGGCATCACTGGTGTGACTGACCGGCACGGGGCGCGGTGCGTTATCGCGCGCGGCCGCAAAAGCGTCCTGTGGGGAGATGGTCCGCTCACTGCCATGCCCGAAACCCGACATACGCCGGTACCAGTCGGCCACCCTCTGCAGATCTGCGGGCAGCGACACCTCCCCCACCACCTGCTGAAACCACAGGGTGTGATAGGCAGCAAAATCCAGGTGCGAGGGAACACTCCCCTCAAGGAAATCGTCCTCCAGGCGCTGCTCAAGATCCACCAGGTGGGCGCCAAAAGTCGCCCTCGCCTGCCCGGCAGACGGCAGCTTTACCCGGGCACTGCGGCCCACCCCTGCACGATCCTTGATAAATCTGAAAGTGTTCCAGATGCCCACATTGCGCACCAACTTCCGGATGGTAACCCCCGCGGACATCGACAGCACCGCCGCCCAGAAAATATCGCCCTCGAGCCGTCGGGCGTAGTCCTGGGCCTGGGCCGTGGCGCGGAAGGGGTCCAGCGCCTCTTTGTTACACTGGCTGGCGATTTCGGCGCTTATCAGGCGACTGTCACAGAATATATCCGCCCCGACCTGAGCAATCGGTATGCGGCGATAACCGCCGCTGAGCGGATCGACATTGGGGCGAGGAGGCATCTCCGGAGAGGGAAGCGACTGCCAGGGCAGCCCGGTATAGCCCAACATCAGCCGGATCTTTTCAGAGAAAGGGGACATGCTGTAATGATGAAGAATAAACATGCTCGAATCTCCGACTGCAGGACCTTTAGCACACCATTGTAACCGTTCAGCAAGCTAAACTCCCCACACAGGCAGGCAATTCCCTATACTGAATGCACACCGGTACTGGTGGTCAGTATCGCCCGCTGTGGCATCGCGCTAAAACCCCGACTATGCTGAAATCGGGCTTCGGCATTTTCCAACCAGGACATGAGAGACGAACATATGAGTGACTGGCAAACCCCGATTTCTGCAGCATCCGACGAGCAGATCAGGCAGGCGCTGGAGCAGGCCCATATACCCGCGCTGATGGCGGCACTGATGCACCTCAATGGCACTCGGGATCATTTCTCCCAGGTGAAACCGGAATTTGTCATGTTTGCCGAAAGCGAGGATGGACTGGGCGAAAAAGACCGCAAACTTGCCCGTCAGCTGGCGTTCGATGCGCTTACGCGGTATCGCGACAACGGCTGCGCCGAGCTGGCCCGGCCCGGCGAGAATGACGTTGTTGCAGCCATGAACTATATCACCGGGACGCCCATGACAGATGACGAGGTGCCGTTCCTGCGGGAGGAGCTGAATCTTTTTGGCGAGGACACGCGTCATGTGCAGATCGATCAAGCCGCACTGCCGGAGGGTTTCAAGGTGGTCATCATCGGCACCGGCATGTCGGGCATCATGGCGGCCATTCGACTACTGCAAAACGGCATACCCTTTGTGATGCTGGAAAAGAATCCGGAAATGAGCGGTACCTGGTACGAAAATACCTATCCGGGGTGCCAGGTCGATTCCGCCAATCATCTGTACAGCTACATTTTTGAGCCCAATGACCAGTGGTCGGGACACTTCTCCGGAGCAGCCGAACTGAAGGCTTACTTCAACCGTATTGTGGACAAGTACGGACTGCGCCAGTACGTGAGACTGAACAACGCGGTAGAGCGTGCCACATTCAGGGAGAGCGACAATCGATGGTTGATAGAGGTGAATGCCAACGGCAAACGCGAAACCCTGGTGGCGGACAGTGTCATCAGCGCAGTTGGCCAGCTCAACAGCCCCAAAATGCCGGATATCAGCGGCCTGGACACGTTCAACGGAATCTCGTTTCACTCGGCCCGCTGGGAACACGAACACGCGCTGGAGGGCAAACGGGTGATTGTCATCGGAACCGGCTGCAGCGCCGCCCAGTTCGTGCCGAAAATAGCGCCCGACTGCAAGCAACTGAAGGTATTCCAGCGCTCGGCGCCCTGGCTTATGCCCACCGAGACCTATCACCAGCCAATGTCTCCCGAGGAACTCTGGCTGTTTCGGGAAGTGCCGTTTTATGCCCGCTGGTATCGATTCTTCCTGTTCCGGACCCTGGCAGTGGACGGCCTGCTGCCCATGATGTACTCGGAACCTGGCTGGAAGGGACCACCGGGCACCATCGGCAAAGCCAACGAAATGCTGCGGCAAGAGCTGATCAACTCGCTCGCCGACGCAGGCCGGCGACGACAAGGAGCTGCTGGCGAAGCTGATTCCCGACTACCCGCCCGGCGGAAAGCGTCCCGTGCTGGACGATGGCGCCTGGATCTCCACCCTGAAGCGCGACAACGTTCAGCTGCTTACGGACAGCATTGCGGAGGTCATCCCGGAGGGCGTACGCACCGCGGACGGTGTTGTGCACGAGGCGGACGTCATTATATTCGGCACCGGTTTCAAGGCGGACCAGTTTCTCATCCCGATGCAGGTTATCGGTCGCGATGGCATCGACCTGGTAAGCCACTGGGGTGGCGACCCCAAAGCCTACAAGGGGGCGGTAGTCGCGGGCTTCCCCAATTTCTATTGCCTGTACGGACCCAATTCCAATATCGTTGTGGGCAGCAGCATAGTGTTCTTCGTGGAATGCCAGCTTCGATACGTCATGGGATGCCTCAAGCTTCAGCTGGAAAATGGCTGCCAGACCATCGAGTGTAAACAAGAGATCATGGACAGCTACAACCGGCATATCGATGCCCTGAACCGCCAGCGCGCCTGGGGTGATCCATCAGTGAACAGCTGGTACAAGAACAGCGCGGGGCGCGTCACCCAGAACTGGCCCGGCACCCACGGGGAGTGGTGGCGGCAGACGCTTGCACCGGACCCTAAAGACTTTGTAATGACCTAGGGCAGGTACCGGACAAACCGGCCATCTGCCGATACACTCAGCCCGGGCGGGCACGGCTGCACCCGCCGGAGTCGGCACTCCCGGAAAACCCTCGTCGATACTTCTCTACAAAAATAAGGAAACCAACCACAATGAAACCAGTAGAAGCGCAACTCCAGGCAGTTGCCGACGGCTATACCGAGCCAGAACCTGTATGCGGGAATTTCGTGGCATGTGGAAAAAGCCGGCAAACTGATCGCCAGCGGTACTTCCGGTACCGCGGACGAAGCCAGAACAGTCCCGCTTGGCAGCGATGCGATTTACCGCATCTATTCCATGACCAAACCGGTGGTATCGGTCATGGCGCTTATACTGGTCCAGCGCGGCCAGTTGCGGCTGTCGGATTTCGTCATGCAATACATACCGGCGTTCGCGACGACAAGGGTGCTGGTGGAGGGCGGCACCGAGGCTCCCGCCCGCCCCATGACGGTGGAGGACCTGCTCACCCACCGCTCCGGACTGAGTTATGACTTCGTGCCGGACTGCCCGGTGGCTGCACAGTACTCAGAGATAGAGTTGATCAACCGGGTGGAGCAAAGCCTGGAACAATTTGCTGACACCATCGCCGGCTATCCGCTGGCCTTCCACCCGGGCACCCAGTGGCGCTACTCGGTGGCGACAGATGTCCTGGCCAGGGTGCTGGAGGTCGCAAGCGGCCAGCCGCTGGATGCGTTGCTGGATGAAAATATTTTCACGCCGCTGGAGATGGGCGACACAGGATTCTATGTGCCGCAACACAAGCAGCCCCGCCTGGTACCACTGTACGGCTTCGAAAAAATTGACTTGTCCCATACGGTGCTGCCGCCGCACGAGCTGGTGGTGCTGGATGGCGAGGCCATTTACCCCTCCAGCCCGGGTCACAACGCGCTGCGCGGCGGACTGGGCCTGTTTTCAACCTGTGTCGACTACTGCAAGTTTGCCACCATGCTGCTCAACGGCCGGACACCCGATGGCCAGACCCTGATCGCCCCGGCCATGCATCGCCTGATGCTGGCCAATCGCATACCCGAGGCGCAAATGCCGCTGGAGATTGGCCCGATGACCTTTCCCGGCTACGGTTTCTGCCTGATCGGGCGCGTGATGCAGGACCTGGGGCAGGCGATGAGCCTGACCGTCCCGGGGGAGTTCGGCTGGGAGGGGGCTGCCGGCACCTATTTCTGGGTGGACCTGGAAAACCGGATAGTCGGGGTAGTGATGACCCAGTTTCTGGCAACGTACCTGCCGATGCGCGATGATATGCGCGCAGCGGTATACGCAACGTTGCAATCGAAATAACGCAATCCGAGCAGGAGCGAAGAGCCTATGGATACAGCGGTAAACAGCTATCTGATAACGGGCGGCACCGTGGTCGACGGTACCGGCAGCCAACCTTTTGCCGCCGACTTGCGGGTGCGCAATGGCCTGATCACCGCCGTGGCGAAAAACCTGTCGGCGGAAGGCGATGAGGTGGTGGTTGACGCCAGCGGTTGCTACGTCACACCCGGCCTGATCGAGAGTCACACCCACTTCGATGGTGCGATGTGGTGGCAGCCGGACCTCAATCCGCTGCCCGGGTGTGGCGTGACCACGGTAGTGATGGGCAACTGCGGTTTTGCCCTGGCGCCCCTGCACGACGATCCGTTGGTACGCCGGGAAGTGGTGAAAATCTTCTCCTTCTTTGAGGACATACCCGAATCGGCTTTTATGGAAAAACTGCCCTGGAACTGGCGCACCTGGTCCGAGTACAAACAGGCCATGATCAGCGATACCCGGGTTGCCGCAAACTATGGGGCTTTCGTCGGCCATATTGCGCTGCGCCTGGCCGTGATGGGTATGGACGCCTGGGAGCGCACTGCCACGCCCGCGGAGATAGCGCAAATTTGCAGCCTGCTGGAGGATGCACTGGATGCCGGCGCCCTGGGGCTTTCCACCAACCTGCTTGACCACGACGGCAGTGATCGGCCTGTGCCATCCATGGTGGCCGATGATGCGGAACTCCGGGCCCTGTTTACGGTGATGGCGGATTACCCCGGGACAACCGTGCAGGTGGTGATCGACAGCCTGATGCGCTTTACCGCGGCGGAATCGATGGAGCGTATAGCGCGCCTCACCGAAGGCCTCGCCGTGCGCGTCCAGTGGGCGGGGGTTCCCACATTGCAATGGCAAAGGGACTACGGCATTCAGCAGCCCATTGTTGAACTGCATGAGCGCTTCGCCAGGGAGGGCCGGGATTTCTGGACCGGTTATGCGCACGTGCCGATTACCGTCACAGCCAGCATCAGGCAGTCGCTGTTGTTTGCACAATCGAACGAGTACGTCTGGCACGAGGTAGTCACCGCAGAGAGTGATGAGGAGAAACTGGCACTACTGGCTGATCCCGACTGGCGGCAGCGCGCCCGGCACTCATGGGCCAATGACTCCCTGGAAACGGGCTTCTTCCGCAAGCCCGAGGCGATGATGCTGGACAATTCCGAAAACGGTGCCGACCCCGTGACAAGTCTGGGGGAGTACGCCGCGGGACTGGGACTGCCAGCTTCCGACGCGCTGGCCGAATGGTTTATCAGAAACGGCCTGTCCTCCACCGTCACCATGCCCCCATGGGAGAAGGACGACGCCATGGTCGTCCGCCTCACCAGGGACCCGCTGGCCGTGGGCAATATCAATGATTCTGGCGCTCACGGACAACTATTCTGCGCCAGCGGTGACAACCTTCTGCTCTACACAGACTATGTGCGCAAGGGTCTGCTGAGCGTCGAGGAAGCTGTGCACTGCCAGACCGGCAAACTTGCCGCGCACTTCGGTTTCCCGGACCGGGGAGAACTGAAAGTTGGCAAACGGGCCGATGTCACCGTATTCAAGCTCGAAGAGATTGAACACCGCAGGAAGTACAAGGTTTTCGATGTGCCCGATGGCAAGGGCGGCTACACCTGGCGCTGGACCCGGGATGCCGCACCCATGCGACTGACACTGGTGAATGGTGTTGCCACCTTCGCCCGGGGCGAACCCACAGGCGCCCTGCCGGGCGAGCTGGTAAGCCCCGCACGGGCCTAGCGCCGGCATGCCCCGTCCACTGCTGCGCGGTCCGTTTGCCGCGGTCCTGCTGGTCATGGCGCTGCCCTGGCTGGCGGCCTGTGCCGGGTCCGCAACGACGCCCGAACACACGCCCACAGCCCGGGCCGGGCATCCGCTGCTGGACAAAATCTGGTCATCCGACGCCGCCGGGTTTGTCAGCCGCGAGCAACTGGGCACGGCATTTGAGCATACGGACTACCTGCTGCTCGGTGAAGTACACGACAACGCCCGTCACCATCAACTGCAGGCGCAGCTGATCGCGCGCTTTACTGGTCCGCCGCAGTCGGTTGCCGTGGGCTTCGAACAACTCGACAGCAGCCAGGCGAGCGCCCTGCAACAGTACCTGAGCGAACACTCCGGCGACGCCAGTGGGATCGGTGTGGCGGTCGACTGGTCCGGCTCGGGTTGGCCGGAATGGTCGCTGTATGAGCCGGTGTTCCAGCAGGTACTGGACAAGGGTTGGCAGCCGATTCCGCTGATGTTCGCCGGCCAACAGAGCAGGCGCATTCTGGAGCAGGGCTACGGCGCAGTTCTGGAGGAACATGCACTGGCCCTGCTGCAACCTGCAAGTGCGCTCAGTGACTCGCAGAAATCAGAGGCGGAGACGCTGATGCGCTCGTCCCACTGCGGCAAGCTGCCGGAAGAATACCTGGCGAGAATGGTGACGATCCAGACCGCGAAAGACGCTGCCATGGCCTGGACCCAGTCAGAGTCCGGACCCCGGGGGATACTCATCGTCGGGGACGGGCATGCGCGCAAGGACAGGGGTATTCCACTGTTCCTGCGCAAAATCAGGCCGCAAGCCGATATCGTGGTTATTTCCATGGTGGAAGTTGAGCCGGGCGTGACCTCGCCCGCCGATTACCCGCAGGTTCAGCGCTCATACAGCGATTACGTGATATTTACCGAGCGCCAGCAACGGGATGACCCCTGCGCCGCGCTGGCCTTTGGGACCCGGGCGGCGGCAACATGGAACACACAGCGCCAGCGGGCGCAGACCTGAGCCGACCAGCCTGCATCTACAACGCGTTTTGTGTAATAGTTACCCCCTCCAACACTGATAACAGGTAAGCACAATGTCCAAGGCCGCCAACAAAGCCCTGGTGGAAAGAATGTGGCAGGCACTGAGCGACATGGACTGGGCGGCCATGAAAGCCTGCATGCACCCGGACATTCACTACCGGGACGTTCCCAGTGATGACCCGGGCGCCCACGGCCCGGACAACTGCGTGAAACGACTACAGATTGCGTTTAACCACCTGCAAAAGCAGGAGCAGGTTACGCACCACCTTGCAGTGGACGGGGATATCGTGTTCCTGGACCACACCGAAACCTGGACGTTTACCTCCGGGGAAAAAGCCTCGCACACCTTTGCCAGCATGCATGAGATTCGCGATGGCCTGATCTATCGCTGGAGCGACTACTGGGATATGCAGAAATTTGTCAGCCAGTTCCCCGGCTGGTTTATCGAGAAGATGGTCGAGGCCAGCGCGGATGATTTCAGCGACTGAACTCCAGCGACCTTTAAACAACTCACCGCAACGGACAACGACTGTCCGCCTGCCAACATCGCACAACAAGAAATACACGGGAGGCTCCGATATGGCTTTAACTACAATCCCTGCCCTGGTGTCGCACTGGGCGGCCCATTGCCCCGACAGGGTCTGGCTGAAAGACCTGTCCAATGAGGGTGCCAGCGAATGGACCTGGGCACAGGCAGAGCACGAGATTTTCGCAGCGGCGTCTGTGCTGGAACAACAGTTCGGCCACGGCGAGAACATGGTTATCCTGTCGCGCAATCGGGCGCACTGGTTCCTCGCCGATATCGCAATAATCGCCTCAGGCAATGTTACCGTCAGCATGTTCACGACGCTGCCTGAATCTACCGCCGACTACATTCTTGGCTTCACCGAGGCGAAGGTGATGTTTGTCGGGGAGACCACCAACTGGGAGGCCGTGCGCAGGGTTCTGCCGGCGGATATTACCCTGGTTACCCTGCCGGGGGTCGAGATCGATGAACCACACCTGACCTGGGAAGACCTGGTAGCACAGGGCCAGGGGCAACGACCACAGTACAGGGCCCAGCCCGATGACGTCATTTCACTCGTGTTTACCTCGGGCACTACCGGGGTGCCCAAGGGAGTGATCCAGACGCACGAGAGCAACCTGATTCCCATCAATCGCTTTATCACTGAATTCGGGATCAGGGAAAACCCGCGCTATTTTTCCTACCTGCCGCTTTCGCATATAGCGGAGCGCCAGATCGTCGAGTTCTCGTCGATAGTGGCCTGTGGCGAAGTCAGTTTCAATGAATCCATGGAGACCTTGCTGCGCGACCTGCCGCGAACCCGGCCTCACATGTTTTTCGGGCCACCGCGGGTGTGGGAACAGTTCCAGCAGGCCATCGTCGCCAAGTTCGGGGGACACGACGCGGTTGAGCAGGCGCTGGCAGCAGACCGCGAGGGAATCAGCAAACTGGTTCTCGACACCATGGGATTGTCAGAGGTCGAATACTGCCTCACCGCTGCGGCGCCGACACCGCCAGCACTCATCCACTGGTTTGAGGCCCTGGGGCTCACCCTCATGGAGGGTTTTGGCCAGACCGAGGCCATGGGCCTGATTCTCAACAGTCACCAGCAGCGAAAAATCGGTTCCATCGGCAAGCCTATCGGCGAGGTGGAGTTTCGCCTGACAGATGAGGGCGAACTGGCCGTCCGGGCGGCGGGCTGCACCCCCGGCTATTACAAGATGCCGGAAAAGACAGCGGAACTCATTATTGACGGCTGGTTGCATACCGGCGACAAGGCCAAAGTCGATGAAGATGGGTTCCTGTATATCACCGGTCGGGTAAAGGACTACTTCAAGACCATCCAGGGCAAGTTTGTCGCCCCACCGCCAATTGAAAGCGAGTTCGCCAGGAATCCTCACGCCGAGCAGCAATGCCTGCTGGGGCGCGGCTACTCAAAGACGGTAATGGTCGCGGTACTCAGCGCGGAGGCCCAGACCCGGGAGCGGTCTGAAGTGGAAGCTGCGCTGCATGAAACCGTCGCAAATATTAACGCGGAGATTGAGAAGCACGCGCGTATCGGGGCGCTGATTATCTCCCACGACCCCTGGTCTATCGAGAACGAAATCCTGACTCCCACCATGAAGATTCGCAGGGACAGGGTGGAAGAGCGATTCGGCTCACTGGCTGAAAACCTGGCGCGAAACTCGGCGCAACGGGGCGAGGTGCTGATTCACTGGGAGGCCGATATTTAGGAAGCGCTGCGCGGGCTGCAAAGAGCCGGCCGGTTCAGTCGAACCGGCCGGTGATGATCGCGGATAGTGAATGTCCCTGTCAGGCTTTCTTGATAATACCCACCACAAACAAGAGCACTACCGCACCGACTGTCGCAGTCACTACAGAGCCAATGAATCCTCCGGCGGAAATTCCCAGGATTCCGAACAGGAACCCGCCGACAATCGCACCTAGAATGCCCACCACAATATTGCCCAGCAGGCCGAACCCGCCGCCTTTCATAAGCGTGCTGCCCAGCCACCCCGCTATCGCGCCAATCGCGAGAAAAACTATCAGTCCTGTTATATCCACCTCACCTTCTCCTTATCGCTGTTGAACTCCCGATAAACATCATATAGCTGCCTTTGTGGGAAGTTCTTGATTTAACAGCCCAATGCCATAGAGCCCTGATTCAACTGCTAACCTCCGGAAATAACCTTCAGTTTCCGCAGAATAGAATCCACCGTACCCGACAGGACCTCTCGCGCCCCGGGCACGTTATAGGCATGTCCAATTGCGCTCTCCAAAGGGGGCGCGAGTTGCGCGAAATTAGCGGCGAGTTTCTGGGCCTGGCCCGAGGGCAGGTTTGCCGCTGCGCTCAACAGCTGTCCCAGCCCACGGTCCACACTCTCCAGGCTGGACATTGCATTTCTCGCATCATCCACGCTATCAATGCCGGCCAGGACATTGCCCGCCTGCCCCATCAGGACTTCAAGCTGGTCGCTGAGTTGTGACGGCCCCGGCACTACTGACAGAGGAACCGGAGTCTGGCTCAGCACCCGGCTTCATCAGGAACTGGTATGCGAACCAGGCAACCAGGGCGAGCAGGATCAGCGGAATCAATTTACCCAGCAAAGAGCCACCCTTGTCCGCGGCCTGTTTCCCGGCGGCTGAGGTAGCCGCCGCCGCGGCCGTCGCGGCTCCGCCGGCCTTGCCGAGCACGCCGTCAAGCAGCCCGCTACCGGACAGGGCACTGCCCAGTTGCGGAGGCAACGCGCCGGCAATATTGTCCTTCTGGCCCATTAACATATCGATAAGCCCGCTCGCGCCGAGACCGTCGGACTTACCCTTGCTCTTGAGCATTCCCAGCAGCATGGGCGTGGCCAGGCCGAGCAGGGATTTGCTGGAGTCACTGGACAGGCCGCTGAAGCTGCCTATCGCAGAGGCGAGCATTCCCATCTTGTTGTCACCCATCAGCGCCCCCAGCATGCTGGCACCGGAACTGGCCAGGCTACTACCGCCGCTGCCACCGAGCATTCCGGCGAGGTTATCCATAATCCCGCCGTCAGCCTGATCCAGCTGGCGCTCGAACGCCTGCCTGCCCCGACGGTTGGGAAAAGGCGCTGACCAGGCCGCCGAGAATCGCCGGTGCTGCACCGGACATCGCCGAGGTGACCTTACCCTGGTCTTCCCCGAGCATACCCGCCACCGCCTTGATGTTGTCTGGCGTCAGCTGCTTTAAAACCATATCCATGATATTGAAGGCCATGTCTGCATCTCTCCGCGGTATAGGTTATTTGTGGACTAAGGCAAAAAAAGCATAGCCGATGGCGTGAATCTGTCAAAATATTTCCGGCGTACACCGGGAGCCTCGGAACGAGGATCCGGGAGACGAAAAGTGAATGAAAAGCGCGCGGAACCAAGGCAAGGTCACCCTAACCAGGCACCCGCGATCACTTCGAATCACTCAGGCAGAACTTGCCCCAATTGGGTTACGCAGGGCTTCAGTGGAGCCCTTGCCCAGCCGTTTCATCAGGGCAGAAACTTCTTTTATGTTGATCTGCAATGGATGAATACGATCGTTGGTGACTGCACAGACCGATCCGGACCAGGGGTCCGGAGCCCCGGGCAGAAAGATGAGGCTTTTGCCGCCATCGATCTTTTCGACTTCGTAACCGATCTGCCAGGAATCGTCGAACTGTATCAAGACAGGCTGCATGTCACGGGTATCTTCGGGCGAAAGCATGCTGCCGGTTTTCGCTTTCATCAGTGCATAGGCCGGTATCTTGTCAAGCACGTTGGCTTCCAGGGTTTCCACCAGTTTCCGTGCGCGGTGCGTCCTGGCCGCCAGGCCGGCCAGAAAACAAATCGCCACCAGAATACCCAGGGCAATCAGCTCGACCACGGCCAGGCCGGCGACGGATTCAACCGGCATAAGCCTGGCGATGGGGGCCGCCAACTTATCGGTAAGCTGGATCGCCTTGCCTATCACCGCGATAAAAATCACGATCGGTACCAAAAACAGTACACCGCCAAGAATTGTGGTCTTAAGAAATCGAAACATCACCGAAGCCTCCCTGTTGCCGCCACAGTGCCCCGAAAGTGGCGGGGAGACAATAGATAAACAAGCCGGAGCTGACGAAACGGCTCATCCGGAGTGCGGTGGCCAGCGGTTCAACTCGCCGCATTGAGCCGGTTGCCGACATGCTCAGGTAGATTTTTTACCAGCAGGGCAAAGAAAATACGCAATAAGCCGGTAATAATCGCCCAGGTGGCTATCATCCACACCACAGACGTGGCGGCCGACTCGGGCTGGAAGATTATAAGCACGCCAAAGAGAACCGACAGGGCGCCAGTTAGGTACAGAACCCACTCGCGATCGATCTCCTCCCTGACCTTGCGTCCCAGGGTGATCATCAGGACCCCGAACATAATGGCCATGAAACTCACCACATAGAGAAACGCGAGCATGCTCAGAGGTGGATTCATGAGCGCATAGCCACCGACCAGCGTGCCGAGAATGCCGATGAGCAGCAATATCACCCAACCGTCATTTTCGCGGTGCTGAATGGCGCCGACAACGTTTACCACGCCGTCAACCAGCACCCAGGCTGCGAAATACAGGGCCAGCACGGCCAGCGCGATAGCCGGATTGATAAAAGCGAGTATGCCGAAAATGACCGAGGCGATACCGCCCAGCAGGAATACCCACCATGTACGCTTGCATAATTTGCGGATATTGTTGACCGATTGTATCGCTCTACCCTGTCTGCCATTTTCCATTCCGCTTCTCCTCACTCAACTGTTGCGGGGTTAACTAATCGCTGCAATATAGTCCACAGGCGCGAATTCGCCACCCTGCGGCACTTCAATGACCGAAGGCTACAGACTCCAACCAGGATGGCTAAATCAACACGGGCTTATTGGGCAATTCATTGATGTCATGCGGATCTGGCGGAAAATGTCTACTCATCAGCGCCGTTACCAGTTCGATACCACGCAAAGCCCCTTCGCGATACTGCCGATTGTGAAAGAGCGGTTGCATGGCATCGCAAACGACCTCCCATTCCTGCGCGCTCACCTTGTCGCCAAAACCGCGGTCCGCGACGATCTCGATATCGTGTTCCGACAACAACAGGTAGATGAGTACGCCGTTGTTCGCGGCCGTATCCCAGGTTCGCAAGCGGGCGAACACCTCGATAGCCCGCTCGCGAGCGGTCACTCCCCGCAACAGGGACGGAACATCCAGCGCGGTTTCAATAGCGAATCGCAGTTCCCCACTGTGCAGCTTCTCCGATGCCTGCAACCGCGCGCTCGATATCGTGCAGCAGTTGCCGCGGAAACGCCCGGCGCAGGGCCCAACTGGTGGTAAACAGGTTACGCAGGTAGCGATTGGGCATAGTTACCAACCTCCCGAGGCGCCACCGCCACCAAAGCCACCACCAAGACCGCCGCCGAAGCCTCCCCCACCGCCACGGCCGCCAAATCCGCCGCCGCCAAAACCACCACCAAAACCGCCGCGGTTGGACCAGGCCCCCGGCCCGCCGCCGCCGAGCAGACTAATGAAGAACCCGACTACCCCTGCCAGCAATGCGGCGCCCAGGATACCCACCAGCAGCCAGGTAATGCCGCCGACGATAGCACCAGTGGCGACGGAGCCGGGAAAGGCGCCAAAGCTTCGGCGCAGCAGGCCGCCCAGCACCAGTGCAACAATCAGGATTATCGGTAACAGGCCTTCCAGATCAGAGCCGTCGTTTGACCTGCGGGCGGCCGGTGCGGGCAGTTGTTCCCCGCGAACCAAGGGCGATAATGGCGTCGGCACCCGCCATGATGCCCCCCGCGAAATCGCCACCGCGAAAATGGGGCGCCATAATGGTATCGATAATCTGCCTGGCACGGGCGTCCGGAATCGCACCCTCCAGGCCATAGCCCACCTCGATCCGCATGCGTCGATCGTCCTTCGCAACCAGCAGCAGCACGCCGTCGTCGATCTCTTCCCGACCAGGCTGCCAGGCTTCAACCACCCGCAGTGCGTAGGAGGCAATATCTTCCGGTGCGGTGGAGGGCACCAGCAGCACCAGCAGCTGGCTGCCGGTCTCGCGCTCGAGGCGGTCAAGCCTCGCGCTCAGCTCGGCCTGTTGACCGGGGTCCAGTGTTCCGGTGAGATCCGTGACCCGCTCACGCAGGGCAGGCACGTCCTGCAACGGCTGGGCCCATGCCAGCAGTGCCGCCAGTAACAGGCACAGGCCAGCAAACAGGCGCACCAGTGCCACAGGGAGCTTCAGGAATCGCTGCCGAAGGACACTTCAGGCGGCTTGGATATTTCGGCCTCATTCTCTACCGTGAAGGACGGCTTGACCTCAAAGCCAAACAGCATCGCGGTGATATTGGTTGGAAAGGAGCGGGCGAGCGTATTGTACTGGCGGACAGTGTCGATAAAGCGGTTGCGGGCGACGGTGATACGATTTTCCGTGCCCTCCAGCTGGGCCTGCAAATCCCTGAAATTGGCATCGGACTTCAGCTCCGGGTAACGCTCCACAGTGACCAGCAGACGCGACAGCGCGCCGGACAGCTGGCCCTGTGCCTCCTGGAACCGCTGCAGGGCCTGGGGGTCGTTCACCATCTCGGGGGTGGCCTGTATAGAGCTGACCTTGGAGCGCGCCTCGGTGACCTGCACCAGCACATCCCGCTCCTGCTTCGCGAAGCCCTCAACGGTCTTTACCAGGTTCGGGATCAGGTCCGCCCGCCGCTGGTACTGGTTGAGCACCTCCGCCCAACTCGCCTTGATCTGCTCATCCCCGGAAGTCAGCGCGTTGTAACCGCAACCGCTGAGCAACGCTGACAGGCAGACCACCAGTAAAACGCGATCAATTCCGAACATAGGCACATCCTCTTTGATAGTTGTTGGCAGCGGTTCCGGGGCCAGGGGTATCGTGGCTGGGGTGGCAGCGCACTCGCGCGTCCACATTTTTGCAGCGCGGCGCCCGCCATCCTGCTCAAGTGTAGACCCGGTAGAACGACGGCTCAACCGACCAGAGGTTTTCCAATGAAAAGTGAATTAGCCGCAGGCACCATTTCCATGGCGTTAGGGGAACGCGAAATGGCCAGTTAGCAAGGAAGAGGTATATCGCCGCTTTCGCAGCGATATACGCCAGATTCACGAGAACAGGCTTTTCACCTTATCCGTCATCGCTGTCCAACCCCCTTCAATCTGGCTGGACAGGTCATCCCAGGTTTCCTTGGTAGAAGCCACCAACTGGTCAAATTGCTCATCGGACGCATTTGCCAGCTCTGCATACTTTGCCTTGCCCTTGTCCAGCAGGCGCTCCGCATCCGCCAACGCCTCCGCTGACTCTGCGGAAGCCTTGTCACCGGCTTTGGCCATTTCAGCCTTGAGCTCGTCTATTTTCTTGCTGCCGGCGGCGAGCTTGGCTTCCATCCCCGCCTGGATTTCCTCTCTTGTTGGCATCTTTGTCACTCTCCTTTATTTCCATGAATACTTGCCTGCCGGGCCAGACCATACCCGGCCCCTGCATAGTGTAGTCAAGAATCGGGCGCGTACCCGTCCGACACCCAAAAATATTTCCCGAGCACAACCGGGACACCGGGGGATACCTGGTCCAACGGATTTCGCGATCATGCGGCACCGATCACAGTTTCAGTCTTCATATTCCACCAGGCTTTTCCCTTACTTGCCAGCCGCCCGCCTCAGGATGCAGAATGGCCCAAGTACAATTGCTACCGCAAGGTGACCAGGTGACACTGACCAGACTGCATGGAAAAAAAATGTCCGAGCGGCTGTCAGAGGCGCGCTTCAACTCTATCGACATTCCCGAGCTTATAGGTGTATGCAAGGGAGTGCTCGCAGACGGCACGGTCAATCTGGCAGAAGCGGAATTTATCCAGCACTGGCTGGACGACCGCAGTGATGTGCTCGATACCTGGCCTGCCGACGTGCTGCACCGTCTGCTGGGCAGAGTACTGGACGACAATGCCCTGTGCGACGAGGAGGTGAGGGAGCTCACCGAGCTGCTGGTAGAAATCACGGGGGAACCGGTGTCGGTGATCTTCTACTAGGCCCAATGACAGATGTAATCAAAGCCGATGGCAACGTATTCCGACTGGGGATCATCGGCGACCTCCACACCCATTGGGATAATGTGGATATCCACCAGATCGGCAAGCAGAATTACGACCTCCTCTTTTTTACCGGTGACCTCGGTGGCGGCACCCGCGCAGCTGCGCATGCGCGTCCATGCGCGCCGCGGCACACGACGCTGGTGATGCCGGGCAACAATGATACGGTGGATATTGACCAGCTGGCGGCGGAACTCAATCACCAACAGGGGGACAACCGGATCCTGGCAATTACCCGGTCAAACACTGAGCCCGGCTGTATAAGCCTCTGCGGCCACACCCACCACAAGGTGTCAGTTGCAGATCGCCATCTGAGCCTGATCGCCGCCAGACCCCACAGCTTGGGTGGTCCCGAGCTCACTTTTCCCGATTACATGGCCAGGACCTACGGGATAAACAGCCTGGACGAATCGGCCCACCGATTGCGGAATCTGGTAGACGACGCTTCCGAAGACATTATCTTCCTGGCGCACAGTGGCCCGGCGGGTCTGGGCGACAATCCCGGCGACATCCGGGGCTGTGCCTTCAGGCCGGGCGGCGGTGACTGGGGGGATACAGACCTCGCCGCGGCTATCAACTACGCCAAATCGCAAGACAAAAAAGTTCGGGCGGTAATTGCAGGACATATGGATCTCACAACCAGGCAGGGTGCAGAACGACCCTGGCAACTGCTGGCGGACGATACCTGCTATATCAATATCAGGTACATGGTCTCGGCAAAGGGTGTGAAGCGCCTGAGCGCGGCCTGCTCGCGAGTCGAGCCGGCTTCAGCCTGATCTATGGTGGGCTCATCCGGCTGCGGGCGGCCACTCTCCAGCAGCGCATCTCTCAGTCGTTGTTAGGCATCGCCTCGCATATCTGTTACCAGATGCAATGTCATCTGGTTTACACTCAATTGCAGACCCGGACCCTTACCCAGCAAAAGGAATGCAGGCATGACACAGGAACACTTCGACGTGGTGATCGTTGGAGCCGGGCTCTCCGGAATAGGCGCGGCATGCCATCTGCAGAAGTCCTGCCCCAGCAAGCGCTATGTCATTCTTGAAAGCCGCGCGACCATGGGTGGCACCTGGGACCTGTTTCGCTATCCCGGGATTCGATCCGACAGTGATATGCACACCCTGGGCTATAAGTTCAAACCCTGGATTGCGGAGAAAGCCATCGCCGAGGGGCCCGCCATACTGGACTATATCCACGAGGCTGCCAGTGAAAATGGGGTCGCGGAAAACATCCGCTACCGGCAGCGTGTGACCCGTGCCTCCTGGTCGAGCGACGACGCCACCTGGACCGTTCGGACCGAGGACCCGGAGCAGGGCAACACCACCACCATCACCTGCAACTTCCTCCTGATGTGCTCCGGGTATTACAGTTACAAGAAAGGGTACACCCCCGAATTCCCCGGTCGCGAACGCTTCCAGGGGCAGGTGGTACACCCGCAATTATGGCCCGAAGATCTCGATTACCAGGGCAAGCGGGTGGTAATCATCGGCTCCGGCGCCACCGCAGTTACCCTCCTTCCCGCCATGGCGGAAAAGGCAGCCCATGTAACCATGTTGCAGCGCTCACCCACCTATATGTTCAGCAGGCCATTCAAGGATGCGTTTGCCAACACCCTGCGCAAAGTCCTGCCCGACCGCTGGGCCTACGCCCTCACCCGCTGGCGCAACATATACGGGCAGGAAAAGCTCTACAAGAAATCCAGGACTGACCCCGAAGCCGCGCGCAAGGAGTTCCTGGATGCAGTACGCGATGAGCTCGGACCCGATTTCGACATTGCGAAACACTTTACCCCCCGCTACAACCCCTGGGACCAGAGACTCTGCCTGGTGCCTGACAGCGACCTGTTCCAGTCCCTCAAGGCGGGTAGATCCTCGATAGTCACTGACGAAATCGAAACATTTACCGAACACGGGATTATGCTCAAGTCCGGCCAGGAACTGGCTGCTGATATCATCGTCACGGCCACAGGCCTCAATATGGTAGTGATGGGCGAGGCCACATTCGAGGTCGACGGCACTCCGGTAAATTTCGGCGACACGTGGACCTACAAAGGGCTGATGTTCAGCGGCGTGCCCAACCTGATCAGCACCTTTGGTTATATCAATGCCTCCTGGACACTGCGGGCGGATTTGACAGCGCAGTATGCGTGTCGCCTGCTCCACCACATGGATGCCGTCGGGGCACAGCAGGTTACACCCCAGCTGCGGTCACAGGACGCAGATATGCCAGCCAGGCCCTGGATAGCGGATTTTTCCTCGGGATACATGCAACGGGTAATGCACCTGTTCCCAAAGCAGGGAGACCGCGAGCCCTGGATCAACACCCAGGACTACCGGCGCGACAAAAAGCTCTTCATGAGCGATTCCTTCGAGGACGGCGCGCTGGTGTTCACCGGAGCACAATCCGGGGAATCCCTGGCAGTCGCCTGAAAGCTCAGAAGCCCGCCAATCCAGCTCGCCTTCGGCAAGGCGGGCCGGGACTCTCCAGTCACCTGGCCGGGATAAGCCCGGCTTCCGCAAAAGCCGCGAGAATTCCCTGCGCGAGTTGCTCGTAACCGAGGGCATTGGGATGGATTTCGTCGGCCCGCAATGATTCGTCAGACAGGATCTCCGAGAAAACAGAGGGGATCAGCAGCACATCCTCCTCGGCGGCCAGTTCCCCATAGATGGGGGAATCCGACAGCGCGCCCACACTGGCCCTGAGCAGCGACAACCGGGGTACCGACACCAGCGCCACGATTGCCCCGGAGGCGCGGGCCTCGCGGATTATCTCCTGCAGATAGCCGCGCACCTTTGCAGCGGGGGTCTGGCGCAGGAAGTCGTTTCCGCCCAGTTCCACAATAACCAGCGCGGGCTGGTGGGCCGCCAGCAGCGGGGCAAGCCGTTTGCGTGCCGCCCGGCGGTATCCCCGGACACCCCGGCATTTATTACCTTCCAGCCGGTAGCCTGTGCCAATATTCCGGGGTAGTCCATACCAGAGGCGGCGCCGACCCCGGCGGTGACGCTGTCGCCGAAGACGAGGACCGCTGAGCCGGGTGGGAGGGGGGAGAAACGGGGCGGGTCGGAGCAGGCGGTGAGCAGGCAAAAAAAGATAGTGACACAAGCTCTCCAGCGCACCACACCATCGGAAGAGTAGAAACAATCCAATCTGGGGGACAACAGCAGGCAGGGCCGATCAAGCAATCAGGGTAACGCCTGAGAGATTCGCCGCCAGTGCGCTCATTCGGCAGCTCATTATTACAGGCCCAGCGTCCGTGACAGTAGTACCGCTAACTGATCCCGGGTTACAACCTGCGCAGGGCAGTAGTTGTTAATGCTACATCCGCTGGAGATGCCTTCTGCAGCCAATTGTTCTATCCACGCTGCTGCCCGATGATCAACGGGAACGTCGCTGAAACTGCCGGTTGGCGGACCCGACGGAACATAGCTGGCGCCGTGCTTGAGTCGCAACAGTACACGAGCGATGTCTTCGCGCGTAATGGCCTGCTCCGGACAATAATTACCGTTGCCGCAGCCAGTGACGATGCCGTCAGCGAAAAGATGCTCAATATAGGCCGAGGACCGGGACACCGCATCGATATCCGGAAAGACCTCTCCGGACGCCGGGGGCCGAGCTATCTCACCCCCATGGAATGCTCGCTCGAAAATCACCGCGATTTCCGCTCTGGTGACTACAGCTTTGGGACAGAAACTGTCAACAGCACAGCCGCCGGTGATCCCGTTATCGATCAGTGACTCAATGTAATGATATGCGGGGAACCCTGGCGGCACGTCAACAAAATGACCTACCGGATATGCGTCTGCATTGTCCCCGATACCATCTCCGTCAGTGTCGAGCCACTCGGTGGGATCCTCCGGGAAAGCGTCAAAGATATCGCCGTAGCCGTCCCCATCCGAGTCGGGGCCGTTTTCCTGTATGTCGAGTAACACGCTGGCGGAACCGACTTCCACGACCTTAACAATTTGTGACGCCCTGAGCTCCCCTCCGGAGAAGGTAACTGTGTAGCTGCCCGTGGAGGTTACGGGAATGGCGTAACCGCCCGCTGCCCCCGTGATCGCGTAGTAGGCACCGTGGTCTGGCGCAACCATCACATCGGACAGCCCCTCTCCCTCATCGTATTCGTCGTCCCGGTCAAGGTCATCCCAGACGGTGCCCACAATGAATCGGTTTTGATCCCCGGCGCCGGCCTGGCAGTAGGCTCCGGAAAAAACAAGTGGGCCGATACTCTGTTGAGGATCTGCGGCAACCAGTGCCAGCCCCACATTGGTCAAACCCGAACCGCCGGAAGGCCACACACCCATAATGGCCTGCCTGTGCCCCGGAGGGCTCTGCATCCCATCCGGTGTGCCGCTGCCCCAGTCTATGTTGAGTGCGGCATGACCGTGCAAGGGTGATCTGGTGTAGGAGAAAACGCTGGCGCGCCCACCATTACATGCAAATCCGGAGGCATAAACCTTGGCAAACTGGCCATCGTGGTCCTGTGAGTCACGAGCAATCAGATCCAGGGAATGAAGGACGGACGCATCGTGCAACCGGATATCAAAGGCGGCGGGGGGCTTGGCATCAAGTTGTGCGAACGCCGACCTCAGGGCGACCAGGTCCACACCAAAATAGGATCTCGCGGAGGCTACATTAGGATCCGTAATGCCCGCCAGCCAACTGCCCTCTGTCGTGGGGTCTGAGCGCGCCCGGTTCATAAACCACAGCATTTTCTGCTCACCGGGACTCGGGGTCCTGGCCGTTGGCGCTCTTATGATAAGTCCACTCGATGCCCGGGGTATCCGGCACGTCAAATGCCGTCATCGCTGACCTGGCCTGGGGAAACTCCTGGGGCGGAACCAACGGCGGTGCGGGAGGAGGAGCGGGTTGGCCTTGCACGCAGGGTATTGCAAACATCAACGCGGGCAGGAAAGCGAGGAATTGACGCCTCACTGAGCCCTCGATCGGTGACTTGGCAGGCACACACCTAGCGTAAATCAGGTTCATCCCATGTTCCGATAATAAAATGGTACGCTGCCCCTACAGTTTACAATTACACTAGCTACAAGGCGCAAAGCAAACCGATAAATGTGACCACACCAGCAAATTTTACCGCCTTGGATTATGGAGAGTGCTGCCTCAAATGGCCAGAGGGCATCACTTCACTCAGGTCTCGTCGTCCTAATGCTCCACCTACATGCACGGCTTATTGTCAGCTAACCGAGCTTCCCAGGCAGTATCGCCACTCCAGGCCCAATATATAACAAGAGGCTAAAAGACGTAATCTTGCTTCGATCTGATCTCAAATTCCCCAATATTCCGCAAAAAGAATCCGGCAACCAGCGCCTCCTATGGTCCTTTGGGATGGCGCTTGGCGGGCTGGGAATTGGTGCCCTACTGCTGCTGTCGGCCTACATTCTACTCTCCCCGGCTCTCGAGAGTTATCGTTCAGACCACAAGCAGCACACATCAAGCACATTGGCGATACCTGGCAGCGACCTGTCTGCCCGCATGGGGACTGCGACAGAAAACCCGGACAAAAGCCTGACGCTCAGCCGGCTCGCAGGGGACAGGGCAATACTGACTCGGCACCTGACCCTGCAAGCGCAGGACTACGACTTCCTGCAGTATCAGCTATCAAATCGCAACCCCTCTCAAACGATTTACCTGATCTGGAGAACGGCGGCAAAGCCTGCAGAAGTATTCAATGTTCGGCTGGGCTGGTCCGGGGACGACATGACAACAATACGTCTGGCGGAGAATCCCAACTGGCAAGGGACTATCACCGAGATAGGGCTCGACATCTACGGTGACCTGCGCGGTGAGCCGTTAGTAATTTCAGATTTACACCTGTTACCCGGCGGCGTCACCGAGCTGCTGTCGGCAATCTGGTCCGACTGGACTGCGTTTACCGGCTGGACTCAGAAATCGATCAACTTTCAGGGCAATCCCGGGGCCATACTTCCAACGCCCACCGAAGCGGCGGCAGCCTGGGCCGGGTTGACTCTGGCTCTGTTATTGCTGACCCGGTCTCCAATACGAGGACAGCCACGGGTGATCATCGGGGTTGCCCTGTTGGTAACCTGGTTTGCCCTCGACATGTTGTGGCAGCGTGAACTGAATATCCAATTCGACGAAACCCGATACCTCTTCGATGGAAAAACTATGGATGAACGACATCTCGTCGATCAAGACAGTGCAATCTACCGTTATGCAAAGCGCTTGAAAGAGGAAGTACTACCGGCCGCTCCGTCGCGAGTATTCATTTTGCATGACTCGGCAGGACATAATTATGAAAGGCTTAAAACGCAATACTACCTGCTTCCACACAACATCTACAATTACGGCCAGTACCCTCTGGTAAATGCAATCAGGCCCGGCGACTTCATACTTATGCTAGGTGATATTCCCGGTCTAAGTTATCAACACGCCCTGGGACTGCTCGCATGGGGTGAGAGCTCCACGCTAAAGGTCTCCCCGCTCGACAGCGATAAAAAGGGACAATTGTTTAGGGTTACAAAAAAGGCTAGCAGTGACAGCGCCCGTAAGGGGCCAGAATGATCGGATTTTCCAAACCGCACCGGGAAATGCATTAGTATGAACGAGCCCTTATCACTTGGAGGCGCAACTACCTCGCTGGTACTCCCCTGGGTACTTGGCTTGATTTGGATGCTCGTTCTCCTTGGGCGCTCGCATCGGTGGAATTATTGGATAGTCGCTGGCCACGGCTACCTGTTCGGCATGCTTTTCACCACGCTGGTCATGCGCGCCTGGAATACTTCAGTCTTGGACCTCAGCTTCTCCGGACTGACCGCGGTTCTGTTACTTTTCACGATCGCCGGAATTACTGTCCTGCGCGTATGCTCGCCAGAGTCACCTGTGCGGCATAATTCTCCGACGCGGTGGGAACGGGTTGCCGTTGCAGCGCTCGTTTTGATAATTGCATATCGGTACAGCGGAATTGCCCATGAAATTCTCCTGAGACCCCTGTATCCCTGGGATGCCTGGATGAATTGGGCGCCCAAAGCAATCAATTGGTTTTATGATCGTCAGCTAACCGACTTCATCAGTCCCGGCCATTGGCTCGAGTACACGGGTGAAAAGCTGGCTTACACCACTGGGGCCACCAACGCCTGGAAATATCCCGTAACGATTCCGTTGATCCAGCTGTGGGTAATGTTGGGCGCGGGCTCAGCTGATCAGACCTTGAGTAACCTGCCGTGGCTATTTGTTCCCATCGCTTTTGCTCTTTCACTCTATGGTCATCTTAAGCTTTCAGGCGCAAGCACGTTGCTAGCCACGATCGCATGCTATGTATTCTTGAGCATTCCATACGTTAACGTGCACACTGCACTGGCAGGCTACGCCGATATCTGGCTGGCGGTGTATTTCGGGGCTGCGGTATTGGCCCTGCATGAATGGCAACAGGAAAGGCACTGGAGCTGGGCGGGTCTAGTACTTTTCTTTGCCTTCTCGTGTACACAGCTCAAATTACCGGGGCTTGTCCTGGGAGGCATTATCTTGTCTGTTTTCCTGTTCTCATTGGCGAATTTTGGCAGAAAAGGCGTGATAATTACTGCCTCAGTTATCGTCTTCTTGCTCATGTATGCCGTTCTGCTCGGGATATCGTTTAACCTGCCACTCGTCGGCCAGGTAGAAATCAGCGGAAGCAATATTATTCTGCCATACCTCGGTAGCTTTGAAATAGGCTACAAGCCAGCCCACCGCGAGCTATTAGACTCCATTTTATTTATGTCTAACTGGAATCTATTTTGGTATGTCTTCGTTGCTGTGTTAATGACCAAAATCTACTTTAAAGACTTTTTGCGCCCCGCATCTCTCGAGCTGCAATCGATCTTTCTCATATCCGCTTTTCTGCTATTTACTTTTTACTTTACCCGTTTCAGCCAATTTGTCCTTGATTACACCACAGTGAACCGCGTTCTGCTTTATCCTGTTACCGCGATAGTATTTTATGTTTTTTTCAGCATACACGAGTGGATAGCCACCGGGTCGCACACCCGATCGCGAACGCTCAACAAAGAATCTGGTAATTAATTAATGAATTCTGAACACACTGTTTCCATTATCACACGAACAAAAAACCGCAACCTCCTTCTCGATCGGGCTGTACAGAGCGTACTTGCCCAGACCCACCCGAATTGGCGACACGTCATTGTCAACGATGGCGGGGACCCTAACCCAGTGAATGATCTGGTGGCACGATACGATGGCCCCTACAGGGATCGCGTAACGGTCATCCATCATGAGCGCTCAAAAGGCATGGAGGCTGCCTCAAACGCGGGAATCATGTCGTCGGATGGAAAATACGTCGTCATTCACGATGATGATGATAGCTGGCACCCCGACTTTCTTCGGCGCTCCCTGAATCAGCTGGAACAATCCGCTTACCCCTCGGTAAAGGGCGTGGTTACTCATATCACGCAGATATTTGAGCGCCTGGAGCATGGTTCCGTAATAGAGGAGAGGCGACAGGACTTCGATCCAAACCTTACGGCAATCTCACTGCCACAGATAAGCGAAATCAACAGGTTTCTGCCAATCGCATTTTTATTCGAGCGCTGCGTTTTCGATGAAATCGGAATGTTTGACGAAAGTCTGCCAGTTATAGGTGACTGGGAATTCAACATTCGCTACTTCATGAAATACGACGTTATCGTCCTCAAGGAAAATCTGGCGAACTATCATGTGCGCACAAACTCAGTCAAAGGTTATAGTAATACAGTCACCGCCGGACAAGACTCACATATTTTTCACAGGGCACTCATTGTAAATAAGCATATGCGCGAAGACATCAGTGAGGGCAGACTGACCAAGGGAATGATTCTGGCCGAAGGCGACTATTTTCACAGAATAGGCGGAGGAATCTGGCGCATCTCCAACATCCTGGACAAACTGAAAGCGTTACCGTTCATAAACTTTTTCAGAAGGATTGTAAAAAAATGAACGTAGCCGCGGTGGTCGTCACATTTAACCGCAAAACCATGCTGCTTGAGACACTGAAAGCGCTGAGAGCCCAAAGTCGCAGGCCGGATCGTATTTTTCTGGTGAATAACGCATCCACCGATGGAACTCGGGAATACCTTGAGGAAAACGGTGTGCTCGCCTGGAATGAACTGGAGTACTCTGAACTTGAGAAAAACACCGGTGGCGCGGGCGGTTTCTCGCATGGAATGACACTAGCGCTGGATTCCGGCTGTGAGTGGGTATGGACCATGGATGATGACGTGGAGCCGGAAAAAAACGCGCTGGACAAACTCCTCGAATATACGGAAATTTCCGAGTGTATCAATTCGACTAAAATATTTACCGAGAATAGTGAAATTCAATACTGGGAACAATATTTCGACTTTGCCACCTGTCGGCTCATTGATCTCAAGAATGCCTCTTTTCAAACTGGTAAAACATGGTGCCCTGTCAATGTAGCATGCTTCGAGGGAATGCTGGTGAGCAGCGACCTCATCAGAAAAATTTCGACACCGGATCCCCGGTACTTTATTTACCATGACGATACCGTGTTCGGTATAAAGGCATCTTTTTACACCAACGTCATTTATGTACGGGACGCCGTTTTTTATAAGAAGATATACGGATATGGAGCTATAACGCCCTTGCGATGCTACTACATGATCAGAAATTCCTTTATGCTGAAACGCGAGGTGTTCAGCATTGGGTTAGTGGGGACTCCCAGCAGGTTTACCAATTTTCTATTCTTCCTGAACCTTGCGCGGCTAAGCTTCTCTTCCATTCGCAAAAAGACAGAGTGGCCAGTTGCCAAATCGCTGTTGCGGGGGTGGCGCGACGGTTTCAGAGGTGTATAAACAAAGCGCAAAAATATAATCAGTAACGAAAAAGAGCAAGCTCGGTGACCGGAGTGCGACGGTGTTGATATCGGATAGAAAGCAATTCATATTTCTTCATAATCCCAAAACCGCGGGTTCCAGCATCCGCAATTCCCTGAAAAAATATGACGATCGCGAGAATTACTACTGGGATCACGACGATAATGCCGCGTTAGGCAGAATAGTCGACAAGGCACACATCCCACTAAGTGACTTTGCCGTGTATAAGGATTTTCAGTTATTGGATGACTATTTTGTCTTCGGCTTCGTCAGGAATCCATATGACAAGGTATATTCGGCTTTTCAGGAAAGAAAAAGGCAATGGGCTTTACCCGAAGACATGGACTTTAACAACTTCGTGCAACAGGAGCTGACTGAGTGCAACATACGATACGACTGGAATTATATTCACTTTTGCCCGCAGTATTATTTCTTCTATGCATCGGGAAAATGCCGCGCAGACTATATTGGTCGCTATGAGTCTATCGATAGAGACTTCGTTCAATTAGCCAATATTATCCAGGTTGAGACTGGCGGGTTGTTGCCACAGATAAACCAATCCGGCGAAAAAACCACGCAAGCAAACAAAGACCGCAGATCGCCAGACTCTCTTCCACACTTTGATGAAGCTTCACTAAAAATTGTCAATAGACTTTATGACAAGGACTTTGTCTTTTTCAATTACGACAAATATTTTTCAGTCTCCAGCGAGCCTTCGGACTACTTTGAAAATTCACATACCGAGTCTGTATGCAAAAAACTGATGTATATAAAAGGGTCGGAATCTTTCTACGCCGCCAGGATGGAGGAATTATCTGACCTGAAAGCGTCCTATCATCAGCTGGAAGAGTCCTTTCACCAGCTTGAGAAAGCCGATTCTCACCTGCAAATCTCAATAAGCGAACTCAAGATGGAGTATGACACAAGCCAAAAGCAGCATCAGTTGCTGGCGGAGGAATATAATGCGCTTCTAAACAGTAAGTCCTGGCGACTGACGGAGCCCTTGAGATGGGTGAAGAAATTGTTCTATCCATAGCGAAACGCAGAAAAATCCATTCTATATTCATATAGAGCAAACTGCTCTCCCCGACATTCACTAATGTTCCGTTCGTTCACTGACCGCCTTTCTTCGGCTGTACTCATTATTGGGATTTTTATCGCTGATAATTTATATGGCGTCGCTAGGAACGTAGTCTACACCAAGACCGTTCAACATTTTGAAATCGGTTTTATATATCTTTTCTACAGTTCTTATGTTGTTGCGCGTATAAAAATATTCAAAGGCGGGGATCTTTTCCGCGGTGAATTCGGATATTTTCAAATCGGCAACATTTGAAACCGGCACCTCGTCCACATTGTACTTTGTTCGATTGGCGGTTGGCGTTCTACTAATGGGAATGCCTCGATTGGCGGAAATTTTATGCAGATCGAACTCGAGATTTTCTAACTGCAAAACATTATCAAAAGTAAATCCGGCCTTATCGAAAAGAGTAAAGGCCTCTGAAAACTGTGGACAAAAGTGATGCTTTTCCACTTCATTAAAATATTTGTCTCTCTCCAGCGCATCCAAAAATCCGTTAAAAGTCTGCCAGCCGTAGTTCGGAAACTGTTTGTTCAAGACATACTTATCTATAAAGCCGCTTACAAGTCGACTAAAAGGGTTTCTCACAGTGACATACTTTTTGTATTCGCGGTATTTTTCCGGGCTTTTCCAGTCGACATGGGTATATTCAGTGTCCCCATAACCTATTGCTTCATAAACGGGCTTATCCAGAGACACAATTTTTATTCCATGAGTATCCAAGTACCATCTCTTTACGCTCGAGCACCCGCACTTAGCGGACCAACCCATTAAATATCTATATTTATGACTAACTAAGAAATACATTTCGACGCTTCTTCTATATTTTTCAGTGACGTTACCAATTTAACTGCTTGAGTGAAATTCCAAATTTTTTCTCTCAATTTTCGCCTTTTGACTGACTAAGCGAGACTTAAAGTAAACCTGATCGGGTATTTTCTGGTCAAGCTTTGATATGAACCTAGTTCTCTTCCTGGAGATCAGCCTATTGAGCCATTTGTATAGTGAACATGGTTATCACAGCAGAACAGAGCTAAGTGATATTGGTCGGCAACACCAAGTGTGCGAAACTGCTTTTTTAACTGGATAACCACCGGGCCACTGATGGGTGATTCGATCATAGTTTCAGCACGATACTTTATCAGGGTAGACAACTTTGGAGATAGGATAACACCATTTCTAATAGATAGGATCGCGCACAGGATTCCAGCGCTTTCTTCAGTAGATGCGCCACATCTGCTGGGCTGCGGCAGCATTTTGGAAGGCGCCAACGAGAACTCCATCGTTTGGGGAAGTGGCTTTATCCGAAAAGATTCCCGCTGCCCAAAGTTGAGCGAAGGAAATGTGCGGGCTGTCAGAGGTACACTTTCCCTCAATAAACTGAAAGAGCATTATAGCTGGCTTCGGGATCCGCCACTGGGAGATCCTGGAAGTTTGCTTCCTCGCGAATACTCTCGGCGCAAAGATCCTATCTATCCGTTTGGTGTAATACCCCACTACATAGACAAAGAGCACCCCTTTTTGAACTACTGCAGGTCTCAGGGAGGATTGGTAATAGATGTTCAAAGAGATGTGACAGACGTTCTAGATGAGTTATTTCTATGCGAAAGAATCCTATCTTCTTCTCTACATGGCCTCATAGTAAGTGATGCTTATGGAATCGCCAACCGCTGGATCAAGCTCAGTGAAGGTGTGGTCGGGCAGGGGTTCAAATTTCATGACTATTACTCAACTCGAACTGAGACTCAGGGAAGCCCATCAGTCATCAACGCCTACCCAAGCATCCGAGAGTTACTTGATTTTTGTGTTATAACCAAAGCGAAAAATGATCTTAGTAAATTATATGACTCTTTCCCAATTGATGAAGCGTGCACAAAGACCGCGGCGCAAATTATTGACTGCTCAACACTGAAGCGTCGAAGCAACCAGCCAACACCAATATTTGTAGAACTTAAGAACTCCCTCAGCGGGCTTAAAAACCTGCTTCGTGCTATTGCCGCGACAGACGACGATGTCAAGTTCGTCATACACGATCTGGGTAGCAAAAATTCCGATTACCTTGAACTCCTGGAAAGTATCGATGACGAAAGAGTTGTTGTCTACAATGCGTCCTCACTTACTAACTCGATTGCCAATTCCAGTTCATTATCAAATACAATAGAACACTATTTTTCCCGCTACAGTGAGCCACTACAATACGGTATTGCTGACATCGAACTACTTGATCGAAATTCTCTGGTCGCTTCGCTGGCAGTGGCACACAATTTGCTAATGCGACACCATAACGCCGACAGTGTGCGATTTGCATGCAATTTTCGATGGATACCCCGAAAACTGGACTACAAGAACTGGTTTAGAAAAATTCGCCATCTGGTTTTTAGCCGACGAACTATCCAGACTTACAATCAAGGCGGCGTCGAGGCCAGATACACAAGGAAAGTCGATCTGAATTGGTCCCTAGTTTTTTTTCGCGCTGGGTTCGCTAATCATAACAGTAACAAAAGCCCAAGACCTGCGCTCGTGGTTGTCTCTTTGTATAAAAAGCGCGTACCTTAGCCTTTGCGGAATATATGTATCAGCGCGACTATGACTGTGACCACTAGCAGGTTGCTGAAAAAGGCATGTTTTTAACGCCCGCCACAGATGCTCCGTTCTCCGCCGATTTTGTCGGCGGCGAAGAGCGGTGTTGGCCCAAGTATTGCCAACTGGAGATTCCCAGTGCAGCTTTTGCCTTTAAAACGATTTTCATGCGGTCAATAAGCCCTGTGTGTGCATTGCAGGCCAATTGAGCGGCCTGATTACTCCTCACCACGCCGCCTCTGGAATCAAATTCCTGATACGCACCAGATTGTAGGCCGTCATCACTCTGAGAAAGTCCTGTCTCACGCGCACCAGCCCCCTGAACTTCGTTTGCCTGAGCCCGCCAATCTGCTTGGCCCATCCAAAGGGTTCCTCCACCCGTTTGCGCACGCGCTGGCTAATCTCGTAGCCCGGATGGCGGGTCGTCCTGCCATCAATCGCCGAACCACCGGCACGGTTCACGTTTTGGGCAACATGCGGTGTGATCTTCAGGAATCTCAACACATCGACAAACTCCCGCGTGTCGTACCCCTTGTCCGCGCCCAGCGTCGCTCCATCGTTCAATCCGGTCGCCATGTCGATGGCGGTATCGCGCTCGGCAGTACCGGTTGCCAGGGTCAGCTCGGCATCGACGAGCAAGCCGTTGCGGTTCTCCATCAATGTATGGCCAGTGTAACTCGGGACGAGTTGCCATCCCTGGCTTTTGGTGGCCAGCATGGCTTCGGGGTCTGTCCGCGAGGCGTGCGTCTGGTTACTGCGCTTCTCGCCGTGGAAGTTACGGCCTGCATTGCGGCCAACGCCATCAGGGTTGTCATCGTCCGACCCATCCTTGCGGCGCACGCTTTTTTGCGAAGCCCAGGCTGCAATCAGGGTGCCGTCGACACTGAAATGCTCATTGGAAGTGAGGTTGCGACGGCGCGCCATCTCGACAATCTCCTCAAACAGGCAGCGCCCTACATCGGCCTGCGCCAGGCGGTCCCGGTTCTTGGAAAAGGTCGACGGATTCCACACGGGCTCGTCAACACTCAGGCCCACAAACCAGCGAAACATCAGGTTGTAGTCCAGTTGCTCCATCAGCTGCCGTTCGCTGCGGATCGAGTAAATAACTTGCAGCAAAGAGGCTCGGATCAGTCGCTCAGGGGGGATAGAGGGTCGACCGTTTTCCGCGTAGATCTCATTGAAAATCGGGTCCAGATTGGCCAGCGCTTCATCCATCAGTTTAAGCATCTTGCGAATCGGGTGGCGCTTGGGAATGCGCTGTTCCAGCGATACATAGCTGAACAAGTCGCCGCCTTCCTGGTAATCACCGCGCATTGTTTGGCCTCCAACCTGCGATTGCGCTATTTTCTCTCATTCGAAGGACTTTTTCAGCAACCCGCTAGGCAACTACTGCTCTACGCCACCTGTTGCTTAAGAAGAGTCGCGCTTGCCATGGACATGCGTCAGAATGAAACGAAACTAGAAAAATGCACTATTAGTAAATTGGTTAGACGGCAACCGGCCGGAGCCAGGTACTATTCGTGACAACCTCAAACCGATTATTAGTCCGGGTTTCTCCTCGCCGCCTTCTAAGAACCGTCGCTCACTTGGCTATTCGAATACGAAAAAAGCGTGGTCTATTGCTGGGACACCCCTTTCGAACGGCGTCAATAATCCGCGGTTTTCGTAAACTTCAATCGGGTCAGGTGAATGCCGCCGAGGACATCTTCATGTCCGTCCAAAACCACGGGACACTGGACTTCCGCGCTGCAATAGGGTTGGCCAGGATAGCGATGTTGAATAGCGATCTCGACCTGGCGCTTGAATCATGGACTAAATCAATTGAACAAATGCCTCGGTTCCTGGAACCGCATATGGAAGATCTTGATCCCCGGGTTGGCAGAGCTGGCTGTCTGTATGATATGCATAGGTTTTCGGAATGCAGGAAATATGCCCACGAGCTGAGCATTGATCGTTCTTCTGACCCCAGACCTTTATTTCTACTCGCCAGACTGGATATGGCTGAGGGGAATTTCAAATGCGCGCTCAAAGTCTGGGATAAAATTTTAAGTGGATTTCCAGATTCTATTGATGCCTTTATTGGCCGCATTAATTGCTATCTATTAACTGATCACTTTGAAGAAGCGGCACATTCGATTAGAGCAGCCAGCTCGATATGGCCGGGCGCTGAAAGACTTCAAATATTAGAAGCTCGACTGGCCGTCAAAAAATGTGAGTATGAAAATTCGAGGGTAATTCTCCTGGATTTGCTAAAGAACCATTCTTCTGGAGTGGTTGTTTATTCACTGCTCTGGCAGTCACTTCTAGGACTGGGAAAAATCGACGAGTTCCAGAATGTAATTGACCAGGCCCCGACCGAAATCCAGCACTCAGAACAATTCATACTCGACGTACTCATACCTTACTATGTCACAACTCAAAATTGGGAAGCTTTTCGCCTGTGTTCAGTCGCCTATTCAGAGAAATTCCAGTCTCCCCGACAGGCCGGAATATGGGCTCGTTATCTGTTTCTGAGGTCTGAACTCGATGATTTGGTCGATTTTATCGAGCCTGTTATCAGGCGATTTCCATACGCTCTGAGTCTTTATCAATTGCTAATGCGCGCTTATCAGCAAACTGGAAGGCGAAAAGAGCTCATAGAATTGAAGAAAGCCATGATAAGTCAATTCGGTGTCGCAACTGTATACCCAACCCTGATTCAAATGGGTCCAAATTTTATAGGTGACGATTTTCCTGAAATTTTCAAGTGGCTTATTGAGAACCCTGACATAAAAGCGCAATACTTTTCAGAGCTGCTCGATTGCTTAATTATAAGCGGTGAAGATCATGATATCTCAATGTTAGTAGACGAATTTCGAAAGAATTTAAGCCCAGTAGATCGTGTTCGCGTTGCGGGAGCAGACTGTCAAACCAGAGATAGGTCACTGCTAAACCTCTCTCTGTCCTATCCCGTGGAATGGAGCGAATTTCAAAATAATTTCGACAGGTTGAATTTGCATCTAAACGGCGCCTTTTCCTCAGTTATAAGTCAGGACGACAGCGCTGCGGAGCTGAAGTCCTTTTATGAAAACTATCTACATGCGATTTCTCAATATAAAGTAGCATACATGCATTCAAGGGAGTCTTATTACTGCGCTGTAAGCATAGTGGAGCAGCTCGTAAGACGTATAAATGATGGCGTACCTACTTCACTAATCAGACTCGGCGATGGCGAGGGAAATTTCTTACCATATCGAGCGGACTTGCGGGGAAAAGCCAGACAAGATCAACAAGCATCTCAAAAAATATGGTGGCATGAATGCCTAATCGATCGTCGAGATTCCACAAATTTGGGTGATCGCTTAGTGGATGCAGCAAGGAATGCTGATTTTATCGGTATACCTCCTCTATGGAGGGTAATACGCAGAATTTTCCGTAACGGTAAAGTTTCTTTGGAAGGTAACGAAAACAGAGGCAATTTGGCCACAATAGATTTAATTTCATCTGACAAAATTGATAGGCAAAAGATATTGCTCTCATCCGTGGTCACCAACGACCTTGCTCGCTGGGATCTATATCAATCCTTGCTTGTAGTCGTGAACTCAGTTTCTTATATCTCCTGCCATGATCTCGATGCATTTCTCAAACGGAAATATGGTCTTGAGTCGAGGCAAAGATTGTTTCTTCCACCAGAGCATACATATAGGCAAATGTTTGAGATGGGATATACTCAGAGCGACCGAGGTATGGATAAGGTTCAGAGGATTTATCCGGATATTTTTGAAATTATTTCGCGGGACATCCACCCTAAGCCAGGGGAACTTTACCTTGTAGCTGCAGGATTCCTCGGAAAGTTTTTCTGTGACATCATAAAACGCAGGGGGGGAATCGGGATAGATATTGGCAGTGCCGCGGATTACTGGATGGGTTACGAAACTCGCCCTTTCAGGCAAACCGAATTTGATTTTGACCCTACAATATCCATGATAGAAGGTATGCCTTTAAAGAATTTTATTTTGAACTATACTCCACGCGCCACACTTGGGCGGTGAGCTGCAGAGCATGTAGCCAGGAAAGCATTTATACCCACCCCAATTGGAACATCTCTCGGACAACGTACAGCGAATGAAAAAAAATGTCCTCATAGTTCACCTTACAGATTGAATAGCGCTCGGTAGGATAAGTATGACTAAAATTGCCGTCGTGGGCGCCGGGTTTTCGGGTGCGGTAATAGCCCGTGAGCTGGCCGAGGCCGGATATAAAATTGACGTGATTGACGCTCGCTCTCATGTGGCGGGCAACTGCCACACCGAAAGAGACGAGGAGTCAGGCGTGATGGTTCATCGATATGGACCACATATTTTCCATACTGATAACCAGATTGTATGGAGATACCTGAACCAATTTGCTGAGTTTATGCCCTACACTAACAGGGTAAAAACAACCACACAGGGCCAGGTATTTTCCCTTCCCATCAACTTGCATACTATCAATCAGTTTTTTGGCAAAACATTCTCGCCGAGTGAAGCAAAAGCTCACATCACATCACTTTCGGACCAGTCAATTGATTACCCCCAAACGTTTGAGGAGCAGGCTCTGGGGTTTGTCGGCCCCGAGCTCTATAAGGCATTTTTGAAGGGGTATACCGAAAAGCAGTGGGGATGTTCACCATAACTGCTCCCCGCTAGCATTCTCAAGCGCCTGCCGGTGCGCTTCAATTATGACGATAATTACTTTTTTCATCGCTACCAGGGTATGCCGAAAAACGGTTACACAGCCATGATACAAAGTATTCTGTCGCATAGTTCTATTAGTGTGTATTTGGATACCCGTTTTAGCCGCGAGCAGACGAGTGAGTATGAGCATACTTTCTATAGCGGTTCTATCGATGGTTACTACGGCTTCAACCTGGGCAGGCTTGGCTATCGCACGCTGGATTTCCAGGAAATTCGCGCGGAGGGCGATTATCAGGGTTGCGCTGTAATGAACTACGGCGATGAGACTGTGCCTTATACACGTATCAGCGAGCACAAATATTTCTCTCCCTGGGAGGATCATCAAAAAACTATCTGCTTTGCTGAGTACAGCAGGGAATGTGGGGATGACGACATACCCTACTACCCCATCCGCCTGGTGGCAGAGCAGGAGTTGCTGAAGCGCTACGTGGATATCGCAAAAATGGAAGCTAATGTGTCGTTTGTTGGACGACTGGGGACCTACCGATATCTCGACATGGACGTGACGGTCGCCGAGGCATTGGAAGCGGCGAAACGCTTCCTGACTCTAAAAGGCACCGATCAGCCAGTTCCTGCCTTCTTTGTCGAGCCGATCTAGTCAGACCATGAACGGAAAGCTTGTAGCGGTTATCGTAACTTTTAATCGACTAGAGAAACTGAAACTATCGCTTGCGCACACTTCCAAAAGCGCTTTCTACAAAATTGTCATCGTAAATAACTGCTCTACCGACGGCACACGCGAATGGCTTGACACTCTTACCCACGACAATCTCGTAACTATACACAATCAGATCAACGAAGGTGGGGCCGGGGGATTTCACAGGGGATTCAGTTATGTCAGCGATCAACTGCCGGAAGCAGACTGGCTGGTCTGTTTCGATGATGATGCCCACCCAGAGGGAGATCTGGCAGGTACTTTCCATTCCCTGGATATTCCTGCCGAGGTCGGAAGCCTGGCCGCTGCCGTCTATCTACCGGATGGAAGAATCAGCGAGATGAACAGGCCTAGCAGAAACCCGTTTTGGCATTTGCGCGCATTCCTGGCCGCTTTTACAAAAGGGCGTGTCGGCTTCCATATCAAAGACGATTATTACCAGATGAATACACCAGTCGACATCGATGCATCTTCTTTTGTTGGTTGCTTTGTTCGCTTGTCGCTAATTCGTGATCAATTGATAGGCCTACCGCGCAAAGAACTTTTTCTCTATGCAGACGATATCATTTACGTTTTGGAGATTCGAAAGGCCGGATTCCGGCATTGGTTCGTACCAACCATTGCCTTCAGTCACGACTGCCAGACACTAGTAGATCAGAAGGGCGTATATCACCCTCTCTGGAAAGCGTATTATACCTACAGAAACAGCATCGAAATGTACCGGGTCGCCTCGGGTTACTTCTACCCATTTGTCTTACTTGTGAAGATCCCAAAGTACGTTCTGGCAGTCAGGCATTATAAATCTCACGAGAGAAGGGCTTTTCTGTATTTGACTGCCAAAGCTATTTTGCACGGGTTGCTGCAGGATAATTCTATCACCCACGATCAGGTTGTCGCTTTGGCAAAAGGCTAGTTTTTACGCCTAATTCTTTGACAGCTCTTATCAGGCACACGTACCAGTTTATTACAGCTATATACGCCTCTCGATATAGCGACTCGCCTTACAGCGTTCCTCAGCGATTATTTTCTCCGCAGATAAATCGAATTCGCCCAGCGCCACTTATCCTGGTTAAAGGTATACCGTGCCAATTCATTCAGCGTGCTTATCCCGGCAGCTTTGGGAAATTTCTCACGCAGTAAACTCGAGTGGAATATGATTTCAAATGAATCGTTGTACATCAAAAATGCCCGCAAGAAAGCGCCCTCGTTCCAATACCAGCCATTGGTAAACCAGTTGGGTGCAACTTCAAAATAGGACGTAATATCGTGAATGTGAATGAGCACGCCCGATTTTAATAACGGCAGTACATTGAAGAGATAATCGTAGACATCGCTACCGATCTTGGCGACGTGACTGGAATCGATGAACAACAGGTCTCCGGAGCCAAGGGACTCAAACTCTGCGCGATCAACTTCCCACAGAGGTTGTTCGATGATGCGAATAGTATCCCTGTCCTCCGGCCGCAGAAGCGGGAAGAAGTAGTCTTGCGAATAGGGTTCGACAAAAGTTAGTTCCTGATTCCCCCACCCTTCCATTTCCCTTATATCCAGCATAATCGCCGACGAATATCCGCTGCCGATTTCGATGACACGCTGCGGCTTCAAAGAACGTAGCATCGCCTGCAGTATCACAGCATCAAGATGAAAGGTGGTGTTGCCCTCGAAGCAGCGATAGCGAAGCGGTCGTCCCTCATAAGTGCAAGAAATTTCATCTCCGTTCGGAGAGAGCTTATAAGGAAAGCTTGCAATATATTTTTCCAAACTGGCCGCAAGTTCCAGCTGTACATCAAAATTCTCGGAAACTCCGAGTAAACCATTGGCCGGCTCGCCGAATATCCGGTCCCACCGGGATTCAACCATGGCAATGTCGGGGAAACACGAGTAGAAATGACCAGGTGGCACCTTGAACAAAGCTGGAGGAACGCCGGCCAACTCCTGTACTTTTTCCTGCCCAAGACTGTGCATGATTACCTTGAATATTTTTTCCCAGTGATGGGGCTTCAGCCGAGAAAGCAACTTGTACACGGCCTGTTTGATTAAATCAGTCACTGTTTTGTCTCATCAATATTCTTGCCGAATGAAACCGACTGATCACTTGCCTCGGTATCGGCGCGGACCTTGCGGCTAAATTGCCCAAGTAACTCGTGGTAATAGCCATATCCGGGAAAGATGGCTGGCTTATTGGCCTTCGCCCAATGATTCAGTAGCGCTTTTGATTCATCCACAACCTGGGGTTTCAACACCGCAACATCAGTCGATTCTTCCAGGTCAGATCCCAGGTCGTATAGGGACTCCTCTCCTCGCAAAATAACCAACTTGTCATCACCTCGACGCACCGCCCACTGCCCATCGTGAACAGTCCTCCAGAACAGCGCATCGTGTGGCACTGACTTATTTTCACCCATGACAAAGGGGAACAGGTTGACTCCATCGGCAAATTCATCACGAGGTATCCCGGCAAGTTCAAGTACCGTCTGTGACACGTCCAGCGAGATCACAGGCGACTCGTAGACCAGTCCCCGCGGTAAAGTTCCAGGCATCTGCATAACGAAAGGCACGTGAATGCCGCCCTCATAGACATCCCCTTTCCCGCCGCGCAGCGGTCCATTGTCTGATCCGTTTGCCAGTTCGGGACCTCCATTGTCACTGAGAAACACGACCAGCGTATTATCCAGTTCTCCGGTTTCGTCGATTTTACGAAGCAGTCGTCCGATCTGATCATCCATCGACGAGACCATGGCAGCGTAAACCCGTCTTTTATTGTCTTTAATCGAGGAAAACTCTGCGATTTTATCTTTTGGTGCCTGTAAGGGCTCGTGTGGGGCATTGTATGATACGTATAAAAACCAGGGGCGATCATCTGTCCCCCGGATGAACCGGATGGCCTGATCTGTCAGAACCTTGGTCAAATAGCCGTCGAATGCTACAGGGCTGCCATTGTCGTCAAGCGCTGAATAGTAGCCCTCCTTCAGTGGCTTCCTGGTATCGACGGTAAAATAGTCATGGCCGCCGCCGAGAAAGCCATAGAAGAAATCAAACCCGCGATTAAGCGGGTGATACTCAGACGCGGCGCCCAGATGCCACTTCCCAACCATACCGGTCTGGTACCCGGCTTCCTGCAAGCGCCTGGCTATGGTCAGCTCGGATGCCGGCAACCCCATCAGATCATTGTGAGGGTCGAAAGGCACGTTGTTTACGTATCCGAATCGATGCTGATATCGACCGGTCATCAAACCGGCTCGCATCGGGCTACAAAAGGGATGCGACGAGTACCCATTGACGAAACGGACACCCTGGGCTGCGATAGAATCGATATTGGGTGTCGGTATGTCACGGCTGCCATTAAAGCCGACATCGCCGTATCCCAGGTCGTCGGCCAGGATCAGTACAATATTTGGTCTATCGATTTTTTCGCTACAGGCCGCCAGGAGGCAAAGGATAAGCGGAAAAATCAGAACTCTCACGTATCTCATCGTGGCCCTCTAAGTACGCAATAAATAGAAGAGATAGTAAGAGGGTAACAATTAATTGTCACCTGAATCCTTGACTGGGAGTATATTCACCTGCCAATGCCGGTCTTGGCCCGCTCCCCTGATCCGTAACAGCAAACACCCCCTGCTGGACAAGCGATCACACTAGGAGACTATTGCAGTCGATGACAAGCAAAGGGGTAACAAAGGCCTGCAGAAAGCCACGATCTGCTGCATAATCTGGCCATCATGGGGCCCCAGCTCCAGGTGCAAATCAACATAATCCTTTCTCAAGATTCATCAGGTAAGCCAGGGAATGTATCAACACGGATATCTAAGAGAACACTCCAACACCCTCCTCTGGGTGATGCGATTGCTGGATGTTCTGGTTTCAATGCTTTGCTGTTTTGTGGCCTATTATCTGGTTTTCGACACCCAGCCTTCACCACCACATTATCAAGTGGCAATGCTTTTATCTGTGCTCTTGGTAATGCTTGTTTTTCATGCATATTCCCTTTACCGGACTTGGCGTGGGATAGATTACATTCAGGAAATGGCTGCCCTGCTATTGGCCTGGACAACTGTTTTTTCCATACAGGTTTTTCTAAGCGTTATTACCAAGACATCCGAGGACTTTTCCCGGGCATGGCTAGTCATGTGGTATACCTTTGGTGCGATCTCCCTGTTGATAATGCGCTATTTTCTCCGCCGGGTATTGCGTTACATGCGGTCTCACGGCTTCAATTTACGCCACATAGCGATTATTTCTTCAGGTGATACAGGTGGCCAGGTCCTGAAAAATATACAGGGGTCCCCCGAGAGTGGCTTCAATGTAGCAGCCTATTTTTCCGACGAGGAGGAAAAGGATGGAATTTCTGCGACAATTTATTACGGTCGTTTTCCAGAGGCCCGTGATTATTTGGAAAACCATCAAATCGACCAGGTATGGATAGCCATGCCGTTTCGGGATGCTGACCGTATTGAGTACATAATGGAACAACTCAAGAACGTCACCGCAGATATCAGATTGGTGCCGGATTTCTTGTCTTTTCGCCTGATAAATCATTCGATAAGTTCTATCGCGGGGATGCCGGTTATAAATCTCTCGGTTACCCCAATGGATGGCGTCAACTTCTGGATTAAGGCCATCGAGGACAAGTTTATCTCGGCTTTGATTTTGCTATTGGCGAGCCCGGTTCTAATCTGTATCGCGATTGCGATAAAGCTCACCAGTTCCGGTCCGGTATTCTATAAACAAAATCGTCTTAGCTGGAATGGCAAAGAATTTACAATGTACAAGTTCAGGACAATGCCTGTAGATACTGAGTTGAATACTGGTCCAGTCTGGGCTGTAAATGGGGAGAACCGAGCAACCAGTGTGGGGGGGTTTCTGCGACGCACCTCGCTGGATGAACTGCCGCAGTTCTGGAATGTATTGAAGGGAGACATGTCCATAGTTGGTCCGAGACCAGAACGGCCGATTTTTGTCCATCAACTAAAAGACAAAATTCCAAGTTATATGCAAAAACATATGGTAAAAGCTGGCATCACAGGCTGGGCGCAAGTGAACGGCTGGCGAGGCGACACCGATCTAACGAAACGCATTGAGCATGACCTGTACTACATAGACAACTGGTCTCTCTGGTTGGACCTGAAAATTATTTCGCTAACTATTTTTAAAGGTTTTGTTCACAAAAACGCGTACTAAATATTTCAATAGCGATGTTGGGGGAACTCACCGGGTGGGCTGAATAATACCCCTGGCTCGAGAGAATTGCTTAATGTTCGCGATTAAGAATTTCCGTGAGTGCTGCTTCGAGGGCAACCATCCGACTTTCATTCTGCTCTAACTTGGAGCGCAACACGTTGTTTTCAACCTTGAGTTGCTCTATCTGACTGTCCTTTTCCTGCTTCAAACCCTTAATCGCAGCCAGCGCTACACCACCAGTATCGATAGTGGATATGGTTGTTGGCGACTCTCCAAGACCGAACGCCTCGTAAAAGTCCTGAGCCATGGGCCCGACGTGCCTGACACCAGAATCAGCTTTGTACTCCCAGGACGAAACAGGAAGGCCGACTACCCTTTCAAGAATGTCTTTACTGTCCAATTCGAGGATATTTTTTTTGCTGTTTACATCTGAATTCTGGGACAGATTGCCGGCTATTATCAGGTTTCCATTGGGCTTGAATCGCGCCTCTACCTTCCCTGTGCCATCAAAAGAGATTTTGAAGTCGTCGTTGCTTACCATCGCGAAATACCATATCGCGTTCGACGTTGTATTCTGAAAAACCTGTTCTGGGGCAAGACTGGATTCAAGTAAGAACACTCTTTCAGTATCGGGTAATACTCCGCCAACGCCCTTCCCTACGACATGCAATTTAGCCCGGGGGGAACCCGTACCCACTCCCACGTCACTTGCGCTTAAATCCCACTCGACTTCCTGGGCGACGGCCTGGGTCGGAATAATAAAAATATAGAGCAGAAGATGGAATTGCAGTAGTATTTTAGTGTTCACCAGCCCTTCCTATCGATTCGCATTGAATATCCGGTTACGTTTTCAAGCACCTTAACTCGACGCAATCATATCCAATTTTTTTTCTTTCCACGTCAGAAAAAATAACGAACCGCAAGCCCTGCGTCGCAGGAGAATCCGCTTCCGGCGCGATTGTCACACCCGCTATTTTGTAGAACTAACCTGATTCTCTCCACTACGAACGCGCAGAAGTTCAGCTAACGCCATTTCGAGTTGCAATACTCGCTCATCCTGTTGTTTCATCTGCGCCTTCAGGCTTTCAATCTCGTTATCTTTGTCGGCTCTCAGTTGTTCTATCTGGCTGTCTTTCTCCTGTTTCAACCCCTTAATTGCAGCCAGTGCAACGCCACCGGTATCAATAGTGGAAATGGTTGTAGGCGATTCACCGAGACCGAACGCTTCATAGAAGTCCTGCGCCATGGGCCCCACGTGCTTGACACCTGAATCAGCTTTGTATTCCCAGGATGAAATAGGAAGATCAACCACCCTTTCAAGAATGTCTTTACTATCCACGTCCAGGATATTTTTCTTGCTGTTGACATCTGAATTCTGGGACAGATTGCCAGCTATTATCAGGTTTCCATTGGGCTTGAATCGCGCTTCGACCCTTCCTGTGCCGTCGAAAGAGACTTTGAAATCGTCATTACTTACCATCGCGAAATACCATATGGCATTTGAGGTGGTGTTTCTAAAGATTTGCTCTGGCGCCAAGCTGGACTCGACCAACAGTACTCGCTCGGTGTCAGGAAATGCATCACCTACGCCGTCGCCCTTGACATGTAGATTATATTCGGGTGAGAATGTACCAAGCCCTACTTTTCCAGATGTATCCACCCGTAACGAGTCAGTAGGCGCTGCCGACTGGACTGAAAAGGGAATAGTCCCGGCTGTAATGTCTGCAAATGCTATTTCACCAAGAAGATCGAGTCACGCCGATTGCCTCCATCCGCATAAATTTGCCACGTGCGGGGGTTGTCCGAATCTTGCAGTTCAATCTCGGGAGTAGGATCGAAGATATATAATCTCGCACTTAATTCGTCATCAGGGGGATAGGCACCCAGGCCCAAATTTCCCGCAGCGCTTACCACTAGAGTATTGCCATTAGCCGCGCCGGAACTACCATCAATCACTACCGGGTTTATACCTGCGGTAGTATTCCTGATGACGTAGTTGCCGGCGGCTGCTGAAGCGTCCCATGTGGCAGCCTGCACCAGGGCTGGCGCTAACGTCAGGCAAGACACGACCAACGGCGCTTTCCAGTATCCGAGTACTTTCATAATAAAACTCTCCAAATGCTCTCATTCATATATCGATTTTCAGCCGCTACAAATCAACGATAAATCAGCTGCCCGCCCATCACCTCAAATGTCCCGGATAGCCGGCTTGCACTATTGAGGCCGTTTCCATTGGATTCGGGAGTTTCTTTGCTAAGAACGTCCCTTTGCCGAGAACCGCGGTTAGCCCCTTCAGGTCTAGTGGTTAACTGGAATCGGTAGATACCGTCGGGCAACAAATCCCCTGCATCATCCAGTGCAGTTAAAGTGGGAACCTCGCCATCTTCGTAAATTTCGCTATGTTGATAACCATTACCAGAGACTATTAGAACCCCCTTGCCGGAAACCACCGGAAAATCCCCGGTGAACCCGTCTCCTGAATCTGCACCATTCCCTTGATTAGCCAGCGACTGTGTTGCCACCCCCGCCAGGATTAACCCCAGTAAGACTTTCCTTAATTGCTGTGCCATACTACCTCTCTATTTTCAATACACCACTTCCTGCGCTCTAATTAACTCTTCGGCGATTCTAAGTAAACATCTTTTCTGGCAAATAGTGAACCTGTGCGCATTGCCAGGAATAATAACACGTCAGCGCCATTTTACTCCGCAACAACAATCTGAAGACGCTAGACCCGCCCTCGCCGTTCAGAAGCGGCCCAATGTGGCCTCGAGCTTACCTCCAGCAATGGCTTTGACGACAACAAAACCCTCTGAACACTCCGGAAGTCTACGATTAAAATAATTCACCCGCAATATCGGTCGAAAGTGGCAAAAGGCTACCTGCCAAGGGCCATTTTTATTACTGTATATGCGGCTATAACCCTGTTTATGAAATGAGCCGCTGGCTACTAGCATACAGTCACTATATGGATGTAATTCTTTGACCAGATTTTGAACAGCCTGGTGTCAGACCTGGGTTGCAAATACACGGCCCAGACGATTAGCAAGGCTCCGACTCCGGCCAACCACTCGCCTTAAACGCCGGAAGCCAGTCAGTTTTGCCGTGCAACGCTCTCGCGGTAATCTGCCAGTACTTTTCTTGTGTCCCCTTCACTTGCCACGCGACCACCATCAATCCAGATACAGCGGTCACACATTGTCTTTATCTGGTTATCGTTGTGCGAAACCAGCACCACTGTCTGGTTGCCGCCAATGCGCTCCTTCATTGCGGCTTCCGCTTTGGCTCTGAAATGCGCATCACCGACGCCCAGAACCTCGTCGATGAGTAAAATGTCAACATGCGTCATCAGGGCTGTGGTGAAACCAAGGCGGGCTCTCATACCAGAGGAGTAAGTTTTAACGAGTTCTTCAAATGACTCGCCCAGCTCGGAAAAACCCCTGATTTCATCGAGATAGGATTTTGCCTGCATCTTGCTCGAGCCCTGCAACATGGCTGAAAGGAATGCATTGTCACGCCCTGAAAGGTCGGGTAGAAACCCCAAACCAAGGGTCAAAAGAGATGTCGTTACACCCGGCCTGATATCAACATTACCGCTGGATGGTGCCAGTATTCCTGCCATTACCCGAAGCATGGTGGTCTTGCCGACACCATTTCTACCGATGAGCCCAAGGGTTTCGCCTTCGAATAACCTGAATGACACCCTGTCAAGCACGTGATGCACGCCATGGTCAAACGAAGCCTTTGAGGAGCGGTAGTTCAGCGACACCTCTTTCATCTCCAGCATCGGAGTGCGATCGTTCGGTCTCATCCTGTGATCACTCTGAGAGCCAGATACTGCCCGAATCTGCGCATGAGATATAGCATGGAAATGATGACGGCCAAAGAACTCACACCAAGCAGAAGCAAATGTGCTCCGCCGGGAGAGCTCTGGTACATCAGGACCTCCCGGTAGGCATTAATAATGAATGCCAATGGATTAAGGGCGAGTATCAAGTCCGCTTTACCGGCATCACCGAGAGCATTAACGTCCCAGAAAATTCCCGACGTGAAAAGGAGGAATGTCATTCCAAGCGGTATAAAATTGCTAAAGTCTCGCAAGACGCAAACCAGGCAAGCCCCCATTAAGGAACAGGCAACAATCAACAGGTAATTGACCAGAATTATCGGAACCAGCCACAGCCAAAAACGTGTGGGCGTATAGCCGGAGGCCCACAGAAAGGCTAAAAGCAAGACAAATACAGCCGCCTGCTTATACAGACCTTCCTGCACGACAGCCACAGGGAACAGACTTTTCGGCGCATTGAGGTTTCCTATCAAGCCACGGGCAGCAACAATGCTGTCTGATGCCTTGCTTACCGACTTGGAAAACCATATGAAAGAAAGTTTTCCACACATAAGGAAAACCAGGAAATCAGCTCTGCTTGTGTCCAGCAAAACACTGAATACCAGGTAGAACACCGCGACAAACAGCAGCGGCTCCAGAATCCACCAGATATACCCCAACATGTAACGAGAGGCATCAGCTCGCAATGCCATACGGGCTCGAACATCGACAAGATGAAAGTAGTTGGACAGGTGCATCACGATATTCGACGGGCAAGTATGTTTCAGGACCGGCAGGAGCGAGAAGCCTATCAGATGAGGCACGACTGTGCCATTGCGCCAACAAGCTCTACTTCTGTCAGAGAATTTTACAAGTTCTGGCTGTTGAAGTTACCCCATAAAACCGTTTCCCTGGAACCGCGCCAGGCAGTTCGCACAAATAGTGAACCAGCTCACAATATAGGGGGAGCAAGCACTGCGACAAGCCCTTAGTCGTCAGTATTTCTTACAGTTAACCCAGCCCCACTGGATGCAACACCTGACGCCGCTCTAAACTTTTTGCCCGCGGAAAAACAAACGTGAACCTGTTCTCAAGCCGTATAGCCGAAAAGCCAAATGTCGGCCGGATCTACTCCTTTGGCACGTTTAGTGCTTTGGTACTTCTAAAACTCCTTAAAGAGATGGGGCCATGCAAATTTAGCATTTAAAGCAGTTATAGATTGGTGATGCCCAACTGATGGCACCGAAGTAATTTTCAAAAAAATATGGATTGAATACAAGAAAGAAGGCGACGTGATTATGAAGGCGAACACTAAATCCTGCATGGCGGGGCTGTTATTACTTGGTATATGCGGGCATATGCACTTGTCACATGCAATTCCTGTTGATCGTGACGCGCTGGAATACAACGGCGCACTCTTCGAGCTGGAGACCGCATGGGTTGGAGGCCGCTACCAGATAACCTATAGCGCGGATTTTAGCGGTTTTCAACGCGATACCGAAGAATCCTACCTGAAAGCAATAGACTGGAAATGGGAGGGTGGCAACATCGGTTCAGTGTCACTTATAGAAGCGCCAGGCGGGACAGATGACTGGTCCGCCAAAGCATTTTACCAGATCGGTATCAGCGATTCGGTCGGCTGCGAGCTTGGCGGTGGTTCAAACGCCGTATGCACAGACTTTATTGGCAACACTCAGGGGTTTTCTACCTTCACGGACGCGACCTTGAGTTGGGTATTTGAGGTCAGTTTCAGGGACAAGGACGTCAGGCAGAGAGACGTGTTGTTTGACGGAGGGCTTCGCGCAGCCTTCGTGAATGGCAGCGGCAAGCTGACAGCGCCTATCATGTCCTGCTCCGGCGCCCAGAACCCGGGCTGTCCTGACCCACAAATCGGGTTCCAGCCGCTACTGGAGATACAAGCCTTTTCAGAGGAAAGCGGCAATGTACCAGTCCCCGGTGTTCCCGCCCTGCTGCTGGCCGGCCTTGCCGGCCTGTTCCTGGGTCGACGTCGCAGCCGGGCAGTCGTATAGGATTGCCGACCGAGGACCAGACCAGGGGGAGGGGTGCGCACACCCCTTCCTTTTTCAGATCAACTGACCGCCCTTCACCCAGAACTCACTCATCCCCCGAAAACTGGGAATCGCGTGATGCACAAACCCCCCATCACCCTGCTCCAGGCGAGGGTAACGCCGCAATAAACCCAGAATTGCCTCCTGCGCTTCTATCCTGGCCAGGTGCGCCCCGAGGCAGAGGTGACGGCCGCCGCCAAAGGACTGGTGGTGGGTGTCCTCACGTTCAATATCGAAGGTATCAGGGTCCGGATACACGGCGGGATCCCGATTCGCCGCAGCCAGTGAGGGGGACAGGGATGAGCCCTTTGCCACGGGACAGCCGCCAATGCTGATATCCCGGTTGGGTATGCGGCCGGAATTCGTCACCGGTGAATCGTACCTCAGCATTTCCTCTACCGCGTTGCCGATCAGCTCTGGCTGGTCCCGCAACTTTTGCAGCTGCTCCGGGTTTTCCAGCAAGGCTTTTACCCCATTGCCAATCAGGTCGGTGGTCGTGACGTTACCGGCGATCAGTAACAGCCGACACTGGGCGACAATCTCCTGCGGGGTGAGCTTTTCGCCCTCCACTTCAGCCCGCAGCATATCCCCCAGCAGATCCTCGCCGGGTTCATCGGCGCGGGCCGCGATCAGTTCCAGCAGGTAATTATCCAGGGCCAGTCCGGCCTCCTCCCCGACCCGGCTCTGCTCCTCGGTGGGGAAGGGATTAAACCCGACCTGGACCATCAGGTCGGACCACTGCTTGAACTGTTCATGCCGCTCGGGATCGACACCGAGCATCTCGGCTATCACGACCGTGGGAACCGGCCCGGCAAACTGCCCGATGAGGTCGAATTCATCCCCTTCTATCCTGTCCAGCGTCCCCTCGACGATGTCGCGGATGTGGGGGCGCCAGCGCTCTATCGCATGTGGCTTGAACGGGGCGCTCACCAGGGACCGAAGGCGCCGGTGTTCCGGCTCATCCATCAGCAGCATCGAGGGGTTATCGCCGGCGCCCCGGGTCTTGCCGATGACTCTCCCTGGAAAAGGTACCGGGATTGGCCTTCCTCGGGTCGGTGAAGAAGGCCTTGTCGTGCAATAGCGCCTTCACATCATCATGCCGGGTGCAGACGAAACGGCCCAGTTCCCTGTCCTCGAGCACGGGTGCCTGCTCGCGCAGAACTTCCAGGATGGGATAGGGGTCCTGGCGAAAGGCTTCGTCAATCGCGGTGAGGCGGATTCCCTGGGGCATCTCATCTGAATCGAATTTTGATGTCATGGGTCATTCTCCTGCTGGATGGCCGACGGGAGGGCCAGATGGTCTGCCACCCGCCTTTGCTAAAGTACCCGCACCTCTTCCCCGTCCGCGTGCAGCCGTATATCCGCATAATCACAGACTCCCCTGCCGCGCTGGAAAATACTGTTTGCTATCAGCCAGACACGGACAACCCTGGCGGGCGGGGTGCCCATATAGTGGAGGTAATCGTTGTACAGGTTGCGGCGTTCATTGTGCCACTGGCCCAGGCCTGTATCGCCGCTGCGCACCACCACGTGAAACTCCTTGCCGGCCCAGTTGGGCAGGGGACAATCGTAACCGGTGCCCACCGGCAGCTTGCTGCTCCAGTAGTAGGTGATATCCCTGCCGTTATCGAACTCCACCGCGATACTCATATAGTCGTGGCTCGGCAGGGTATCCTCCCGCAGGGTGGACGGCAGTTGCTGCACACACCAGGCCCAGCTGATCTCGGTGGACGCCTCCAGTGGCAGATCGACATCTTTTTGCAAAATACCCACATCACCGTGGGTCAGGCAGGCGATACAGGCATCGCCATTGGCGGCGTGTTGCTTCCGGTAAATCTCCGCCGGCCCCAGATGCCAGAGATAGTGCCAGCCCTCGGGGGTGGTATTGCCCTGGCCGATCCGCTCCAGTTCCTGGCGCAGCAGCCCGGTCGGGTCACCCGCTTCGCCGAGGGCATGCAGACCGTCCTGCGCTGCGCCATTCCAGCGGATCACCAGGACCAGCAACTCGCCACCGACCTGCCCGTAGACCTCGTCACTTTCCTTGCGAGCGCCCTGCGGGTCGGCCCAGTCATTCGGAAAGTAATTGCCAAAGGTTAATGGCCCGGAACACTGCGCGCGAAAGCTGTGGCTGCTGCGGGTGCCGCGGAAGACCTCGCCCTGGTCGCCGACCTTGCACCACAACTGCAGGGAGGGTGTCACGTAGATATCCAGGGCCGGACTGACGTAAACCCGTCCCTCGGCGAAATAGCTCAGCTCGTCCCCTTCTTCTACGGTCATATTTGCATCGACCCAGGGCGGGCGGGTAGCGGGGATGTAGACCCAGCAATAGTCGCGAACAACGTTCTCGGGGGCCTTGGCCAGCATCTGTTCCATCGCACGGGAGAACCTGTCCAGGTCGGGCGGGGGCTCGATTTCCGCACGGATGCGGCGGCCTGCAGCCCTGGCCGCGAGCTGGCCGGCGACAACCAGGTCAGTCATTTTTCCCGTCATGTCATCTTCCTTAGCTGTTTATCAGCCTTCTGCCACATGTCTTACCGGCGCTGGTCGGTCCCTCTTCAGGAGGTGGCCAGGGGCGGCGCCTGGTAGCCGCCGCACAGTTCCGCAATATACCCCGCCAGGCGTATCGTCCGGTAATCGGCGCCATAGGGCCCCACCACCTGGATACCGGTCGGCAACCCCGATTTACCGGCACCGATAGGGGGAACGGTAACCGGCAGGTACGCCATCCCGACCAGAACGGTCCACGATACGAGATCGAGGTAGGGGCGGGAGACGCCATTGCAGGGCAGAGTACGACTGGCCAGGTCCCCGGACTGGCAGTGCTCAAACGGCGGCACCATGGTCACAGGCATCAGGATGGCGTCGAACCGGGTGAAAAATTCCGCCCACTTTGCACGAATTGCCTCCCTGGCCAGGTGCGCATCGAGCCAGGCGTGGTGGGTCGTATCAGCACTCAGCTCGGGCGGCAGGGACTGGGCCAACGCTGCAAACAGCAGCCAAAGTCCCAGGGAGGACACCTCGGAGACATCGAAGTCCGGCCGGGCGCTCCTGTCGACAGCCACCCCGGACTTTTCCAGCGCATCCGCGGCGGCGCTCATCACTTCGAGCACCTCGGTATCCACCGGGCAAAAAGGGTCATCCAGCCAGGCCGCCACACGCAATGTGCGCAGGTCTTCCGGCGGTGGAGCGAGCTCCGCCACCAGCGGCCCGTCCTTGCGCAGCAGGATACCCAGCAACAGTTCCAGGTCGCCGGCCGAGCGGGCGATGGGTCCGATGACATTGATATCCGCTTCAGTGGTACCGCCGCGCTCGTGGTCGAGATAGCCGCTGCTGGGGACAATGCCGAAACTCGGTTTATGGCCGAACACGCCGCAGTAGGCCGAGGGGATCCGGATCGAGCCGCCTATGTCGGTGCCGATCTCGAAGGACGACAGCCCGGCAGCCACGGCCGCGGCGGCACCTCCCGAGGAGCCTCCGGGAACCCGGTCGGGATTCCACGGGTTTACCGTGGTGCCAAACAGGTCATTGAAGCTTTGCAAGTCCCCGGACCAGCGCGGCAGGTTGGTCTTTCCGAGAATAATCGCCCCGGCGTCCCTCACCGCCCGCACCACCGGCGCGTCGTGTACGGGTACATTGTCGCGCAGCTCCTCGGCTCCGCCGGTGGAGCGAATACCGCGGGTTTCGAGGGCATCCTTTATGGTGATCGGCACACCGTGGAGGGGGCCGGGGGCATCTCCCCGGGCGAGGGCGGCATCAGCCGCATCGGCTGCGGCCCGGGCTGACTCGTAATCCACTGTGACGATGGCATTGAGTGCGGGATTGATACGTTCGATGCGTTCAATCAGGTGTTCCAGTAAGGCCCGGCTGGTGATCTGGCCATTGCGGATTGCCTCGGCCTGGCGAACCGTCGTCCATAGTGCGATTTCTTCAGTCATGGGGTAGTACCGGGTTCGCCTGTCGTTAGGCAGGTTAGCCTATCCACCGGTTTGTTCAAGCCTTTGTCACTTGCCGTCCGGGGTATGGGACACGTCGGTAAAAATCAGCTAGACTCTGTGTGCGCTTCAACTCAGCCTGAAAGGAGAGAGCATATGAACAAAACTTCGACGATGCTGGCAGGCATTTGCCTGCTCGCAACAGCTGGCACTGCCAGCGCCGAAGCCGACAACATGGACGCAGGTCGCCAGGTTTACGAGGCGACGTGTTCGCGCTGCCACGACAGCGGCAAGATGGGTGCCCCGGTCCTGGAGGATGCGTCCGAGTGGCCAGACCACGCCGGCATAGTCTGGTCGGATGTACACGCACAGCACCTGGAAGATGGCTTCGTGTACGACGCCGCGGAGGATGCCAAGAAGGGTATCACCGCCGCGCAAATGGAAGCAGGCACCAATTACATTCTGTCTGTCATCAGCAAAAAGTAATACTCCACGCCCGGTAGCCGCCGCGTGGACCGCCGCCCGCGGCGGCTCCGCGACCGAGCCCCACTGTCACCGCCCTGGAATACAATAGTCCCGTATCCTCGCCATGAAAACGGCCCTGAACGGGTGCTCCAACAGGCGTAAATAATCCACCTGACTTCTCGCCAGCCCCTCACTCCAGCTATTTTTCTCAATTTATTCAATAGCTTAGCAATGTTGCACCGCAAATCCCGGCTGCGTTTTCTCGACAAAGCGAATGCCGACACACTCGATCCACTCATTGCAGTTTTCATCCGCTCCAATGACAATAGCGATGACGTGTTTAACCCAGTGACCGATATGGTTGTCAGATTTCCCCTCGCGCTAGTGCTGGTGGCGGCACTTGCGCACCCCGCAAGTGCGACACCCGGCGAGCCGGAGAATGCCCCCAGTCGAGGCAGTCGGCTTCAGCGGCCGAACTGACGCTTGCCAGCACTGAACGACCTGCAATTGCCTCCAGTATCGACCTGGGGACGTATTTGAGTCCCCCTCGACTGTCGCAGTTCTGCCACAGGTATCGGTCGGAGAGGCCGCTATCCAGCAGGAGGCAAAGTCAGTCGCGAACGAGGAAGCCAAGTGGGAGCCCTGTTCGCTTCCTGTTGAGTGCGGACGAGATTCTCAGGCACCCCAATACCACCCGGCGGATTATGGACGTGGACATTCCACCCGCCACCGCGACCAGGCTTATATGGAAGCCCTCACACAGCTCCAGCGGAATGGCAGTGGACACCCCTGTGCTCGTGGTAAACGGTGCCAGTGACGGACCCACCCTGTGCATCACCGCCGCGATTCACGGCGACGAACTCAACGGGATCGAGATGGTCCGCCGGGTGATGTACGACATTGATCCGCACAAACTGCACGGCATGATCATCGGCGTCCCCATCGTCAATTTGCTGGGGTTCAGTCGCAATTCCCGGTACTTGCCCGACCGGCGCGACCTGAACCGGTATTTCCCCGGCAATCCCAGGGGTAGTGTCGCATCGCGCATTGCCGACGGTTTCTTCACTGAAGTCGTGCGCGAATGCAACACGCTGGTAGACCTTCACACGGGCTCCTTCTACCGCACCAATATTCCCCAGTTACGCGCCGACCTGGGCAACCCCAAGGTTGCTGAATTCGTGGAATTGTTCGGTGACATCCCCGTACTGAACTCCCGCGGCAACAAGCGCTCGCTGCGCGCCGCTGCTGTTCGGGCGGGCATTCCCACTGTCACGCTTGAGGCCGGCGAGCCCATGCGCCTGCAGCGTGACATGGTTGAAGTTGGTGTGAAGACTATCAATACCCTGCTGGCAAAGAGCGGCATGTACTCGAAACTGGGAATCTGGGATAAACCCAAACCAGCCTTTTACGACTCCGCCTGGGTCAGAAGCAATTCCTCGGGAATTCTGTTGAGTCGGATGGAGCTGGGCGACGAGGTCAAGAAAGGCGACATTCTGGGCGCGGTTAACAACCCCATAAGCAACGAACAGATCGACATCATTTCCCCCTATAAGGGCCGCATCCTGGGAATGGCTCTGGACCAGTTTGTGATGCCGGGCTTCGCGGTTTACCACATCGGCATTCACTCCGCCAAGGAAACCCTCAAGGCAGCAGCGCTGAAAAACAAGGAAAGCGAGGAGCATGACGAAGAATACGAGACGGATGGCGCCGACGCCTCCGGAGCGCGGGGCGCGGGCGAAGTGATGGAGGAAGACCGGTATGACGACGAATAGGCATCCGGGACCCCGCACTAACGCCTGAGAAATACCGGCAAGCTGTCCAGCCCATAATTGAGCAGGCCGCCCGTTTGCCGCCGCGGTTCGGCCGCGCCGGGTTCGATACTGCAAAAGTTATCAAGCAGCCCATTCAACAACTTGTCCGCCTCCATCCGGGCGATACGGGACCCCATGCAGGAATGTATGCCGTGACCGAACGTCAGGTGGCGGGTGGCATTGGGTCGATTGAGAATGAAGTCATCCGGATTCTCAAATACCGCCGGGTCCCGGTTCGCCGCAGCATAAAACAGCGCCACCCAGTCTCCCTCACGCACCATGACTTCACCTACCTGGTGATCCCTGGTCGCCACCCGGAACAGACGCTGGGGGGGGCCGTCACGCCTGAGGCTTTCCTCGATAAATGGTCGCACAAGAGTCCGGTCGTCCCGCAGCTGCTGGTACAGCTCGGGTTGCTCCAGGAATACCGCGATGAGGTTTCCCAGGAAATACACGGTGGTCTCGGCACCGGCAACTACAAGGGTAATGCAGAACCGCTTCACTTCTTCCGGGGTCAGACGCTGTCCTTCAAACTCGGCCTGAATAAACGCGCTCATCAGGTCGTCACCGACAGCTTCACCACGCTCAATCGCCGCCATGCGTTCATCAACCGCATCCGAGTAATACCGGGCAATCTCGATATTGCACTGGCTTCTCTCCTCGGCGGTGAAGTCCGATGTCACCATGAACGCACTGCTCCAGTTCCTCAGCCGGGGCCAGTCCGCCTCCGGGGTCCCCATAAGACGGGTGATGAAGCGCGCGGGGAGCTCTACCGCGTAGGTATCCATGAACTCGAGATGGCCCCCGCCGATGCGCCCTGTCATCTCGGCGACGGTTTCCTCCGCCCAGGGCGCCACGTCCTCCTCGACCCGCCTGGGCATGAATGCCTGTTGAGCGAGCCCGCGCAGGTAGCGGTGACGGGGAGGATCATCGTTCACCAGCATCAGGGTGGGAGCGGACGACTCCTCCTGCATCTGGTCCCTGGAGGAGAAAACCTTGTGGTTGATGACTATCTCTTTTACGTCCTCGTAGCGCAGGAACACCCATGCAGGATGCGGGGGATCCAGTCCGGGAATAGTCCCCGGCGGGTAATCCAGCAGGCCGAATTGCGGGGGGCGGTCGCGCAGCTTCGCGTAGTAGGGGTAGGGATTCGCGATCACTTCCGGCAGGGTCAGTTGGGTAACATCAAATTCAGCGGATACGGCAGGGGTAAGTTCCGTGCTTTTCATATTATCGGCCTCCTGGAATGCAGCCCCGATATCCGACTGAAAGGGCCGGGCTACCGTACTTGCGGGCGCAGGAATTACGTTCTGGACGAAATACTATCCTTAGGACACTATTTCTGTCAAGACAGTTTTATTTGCGACGCGGGCGGGCTGGTCGCGGTTTGAAACCGAATAATCATCGCCTGAAGCGGGTGACGTCGTTTTTTGGAAATGATGTTCAGTGGTTTACTATGTTCTCCTTGAAGTAATTGCTGGTGGAGATGGACCGAGAACGATGAGCGATACCCATGGAGCAGACAATATCCGCGCCACCTCCCCCGCCGATTTCCTGCGGCTTTTCTACCCGTTCCACTACCAGGTGGGATCTACCATCGAGAGTGCGCTGCGTGGCGAGCAACTCAGCCAACACCAGACAGTGATCCTCTGGATCATTCACTCCGAGGGCGATGCGGGCCTCACCATGCGACGCAAGGACATCGAGGCGCGCATCGGCACCTGGTTCGACATCACCAGTTCAGCCATTTCCAAGGCGCTGCGCAGTCTCGCCCGGGCGGATATGCCCTATCTCAGCATTGCCGAGGACCCGCGCTCGGGGCGGGAGAAGCTGGTTACCATGACCGCGGAAGGCCAACGCCAGATACAGCAAATGATTGCGCGGTCTGAGGCCTTTATCGGCCGGATTGTCGAGGAACTGTCTGACGAGGAGATCCGCTCCGGCATCCGGTTCATGAGGCGCGTCAGCGAAATTGTGCCCGGACTTGGTCGCGCCGGGTAAGCGTAAACTTGCAACTTGTGAGGGAGAAGGTATACATTGGAATTTATTTCCATACGACACTATTATCACCGAATCAATTTCCTTCAGGCCAACACAGGGAGCCCACGCGATGTCAGATGACCCGGTTAGCGTCACCACGGAGTTGTTTGCCCGATTCGGCAATGGCGACGTCGATGGCATAGTCGAGCTGCTGCACGACAAGGTGTTTATCCAGTTTTACGGTCCGCCGATCATCCCCTACGCAGGCCAGTATCACGGCAAGGCAGAGGCCCGCCGCTTCTTCGAGACCGTGCTGGCCTCGGTCGACATCCGGCAATTTGAACCGGAGCAATTCCTGGCCGATGGCAAGATGGTAACCGTCACCGGCCAGCTTCACCTGGTGGCCCGGTCCACGGGGCGGGAGATACGTTCGGATTTCGCCCACGTGATCACCGTGGAAGACGGGAAATGGACACGGTTTCGCGACTTCATGGATACAGCGCAGGCGGCTGCCGCCTTTGCCTGAGCCATCAACCCTGCCATGAACCCGACGATGAAGCGGGTCATCGTGCACGGCGTCCACGACCTGGTAACGCCTTATCTCAAGAGCAGGTACCTGGCAAAAGTCACGCCGTGAGTTCACCCGGGATACGGCAAAGATGTGCCGCCAGGCTGTTGTTCCAGCGACTGCGTTCGCCCTTCGCGACCAACCGAGTGATATTTGCGTCGAACCGTCGTTGAAGCGGTAAAACCGGCCCTATAATGCGACTGATGCCAGTACAACAACTGCTACAGAACAAGCGCTATCTCTTCTGGACCCTGCAGCTGGGCGGCTGGGGCAGCTGGGCGATTACCTTCTACCTGGGTGTACTGGTATGGAGTGAACCGCCGAAGCTCTACGCAATCTACCTGCCGATCGTCAGCACCCTTGGTCTTTTGATCACCCTGGTCCTGCGCGCGCTCTATCACGCTGTCTGGGACAGGGATATCGTCTGGCGCGTGCTGGCGGTGCTGATCGGCTCCTTTGTTGCCGGCGGCGTTTGGATGGCCAGCCGGGTACTGATCTTTCGCAACCTGTTTCCGATGGCGGCGGATAAAGATGTCTCCCGGGAAATGGAGTTCTGGTCCCATTTTGAAGGCACTACCAGCGCATTCATGGTCATGGTTGTGTGGAGCGCCCTGTACTTCGGCATCAAGTTTTACATGATCGCCCAGGAGGAACAGCAGCGGCGCCTCAAGGCCACGGCAATGGCCCACGAGGCACAGCTGAAAATGCTGCACTACCAGCTCAACCCACACTTCCTGTTCAACACACTGAACGCCATCTCCACCCTGATTCTCGACAAGGACACCCGCCTCGCCAATACCATGGTGACACGCCTGAGCCGTTTCCTGCGCTATTCACTGGACAAGGACCCGATGCTGAAGGTGACAGTAGCGGAAGAAGTGGAGGCGCTGAAGCTTTACCTGGATATAGAGAAAGTGCGTTTTGATGAAAGACTGCAGCTTCATTTTGATATCGATACCGAGGCCCGCTCCGCGCTGATGCCGAGCCTGCTGCTGCAACCCCTGGTGGAGAACTCGATCAAGCATGCGGTATCACAGGCCATTAATGGGGGCTCTATAGCTGTCCGCGCGTCCGTGTCCGGTAGGAAGCTGCAACTGGCGGTGGCCGATGATGGCCCGGGACTGGAACTCCAGCACGGCGGAATGCCCAGGAGCGATGGCGTGGGACTGATGAACTGCCGCGAACGGCTGAAAGAAATATACGGCGACAACCAGAGTTTTCGGCTGGGCGCTACTGAACCGCATGGGCTGACGGTCACGATCACTATTCCGTTCGAGCGGGAGGAGGTAACTTCATGACACCCCTGAGGGCTGTAGTGGTTGACGACGAAAAACTCGCCCGCCGCGGGCTGGCGCTGCGCCTGGCGAATATCGCGCAGGTAGAGGTGATCGCCGAATGCGCCAACGGCGAGGAGGCGCTGCAGGTAATAGGTAACGAATCACCCGACCTGGTTTTCCTTGATATCCAGATGCCCGGGATGGACGGTTTCGACCTGGTCTGCGAGTTACAGGCCGACGCCATGCCCCTGATTATTTTTGTCACCGCCTTCGACCAGTACGCGATAGATGCATTCAGGGTACACGCCGTCGATTACATACTTAAGCCGATCGATGAAGATCGCCTGGAAGAGGCGGTGGCGCGCGCCGTGCAGCGCCATGCGATCAGTTCACAGGAAAACAAGGAACGCTTGCTGGCGCTGGTCAGCGGCAGGAGCGAATCAAGTGCGGCAAAGGAGCTGGTGGAAAGCCGCTCCACCGCCCAGGCCTGGCCGGAACGCCTGACCATAAAGGATGGCAGTGAATTTCAATTCATCAAAATCCTCGACATCCAATGGATTGATGCGGCTGGTGACTACATGTGCGTTCATGTGGGCGGTAAAACCCATATCATGCGCACTACCATGAAGCAGCTTGAGGCCAGTCTCGACCCCAATATCTTTATCCGCGTTCACCGCTCCAGTATCGTCAATGCAAACAGCATCGCAACTGCCACAACTCATCTAAATGGCGAGTATGTCCTGACCCTGGAGGGCGGCTCCAGGCTGAAGGTCAGCCGCAGCTATAGCGAACGAATCAAGTCGCTGCTCGGCACTTAGGCGTATCGCCCCACCGCAGGCTCCCTCGGTTCATCTACAGATTCGCACAACTCATCGAAGATCGCCCACTGCCGGTCGCAAGACCATTTTAACCCTACCTGCCAAGGCCTAACCTGGATCTCAAGGCCAGACGCTGATGCGAGAAAACTGGCCGCCAATCGGCACTAGTGCCATAACGGAAAAGTAGGGAGTAACCATCATGAAAACATTCGAACCGGGTATTCTGACCATCGCAGCATTCAGTATCGCCACTGCGCTCGCATTGCCTGCCGCCGCGGAAGAGGCCCCCGAGGCGGCGATACCGGGCGCGGGTACCGGCATCCAAACCATCAGTATCCAATACGCTCCGGCCCAGCTGACCTCCGACGAAGGGCGCGCAAACCTCTATGGCAAAATCAGGCACGCTGCAAGGGAAGTGTGTGGCCCCACCGGGCTGCGCGAAGCCGGCAGCCTGGCCATGGCGTCACGCAATCGCCAATGCGTCAAGGATGCAATGGCGGCGGCTATGGGCCAGATAGGCTCAAGCCAGCTGGCCGCAATCGGTCATTGAGGAAAAACCCATGGCAGCGGGCAAAAGGCTTTATTGCCGGAGCCTGCTGCCGCGCATCAAATTCAACCCGCCGGCTATTTGACCGCGGCAACCAGTTTCTCCAGGAATTGGCCGAGTTCGGTGCAATCGAAGGCCATTGCGTTCTCCCAGCAGTGCAGCTCCGCCATCGACACACCCGGTACTGAACTGACCCTGAATGCAGAAAAAACGAAAGTACCGGCATCACCGGCCAGCTCCGTATGGGCGGCTTCCAGCGCATCGACTTCACCCTCCAGAAACACCTGGAAGAAGTTGAGCTGCGGCTGCGCCGGCCGTGTCCTCATGCCCGGAGTACCGTTGATGATCCCGGCGATCTTCCCGGCCCTTTTATTCCACGCCAGGAGCTGGGGTAGACAGGCAGCGATCCCTGTCTCGCCGCGGCGACGTAGGGCGCCTGGCTTAAGAAGGTACGGTCATAGACTGTCCGGCACTGCCAGATGCGGGCCCCATCGAGGTGAATTGGAATACCGGTTTGCCGTGTCCCGGCAGAACATTGTGACAGCGCGAACGCAGCTCATCGATATCGCTCATCAGCAGGCCCAGGATCAGATCTTTTCGAACACCAGCACAAAACGGTCGGTCTTTCCGCGCACCAGCGGGTCGAACACCATGATGCTGTAATCGTCATCCGGGTTGCGCAGAGCATCGGACTGGGCGACCAGTTTGAAACCGTGAGCACCGATATCCTTTTTGGCAAAGGCCACGTCGATGCGGTGAAGATCCTGCGCTGAGGCCTTGCCGGTGCGGGGGGCTGCGTAGTGATCGACCACGAGGAAGCGCCCCCCGGGTTTCAGCGCCGCATGAATCTGGCCGAGAAAATTGTCTGCATCTATCGGTCGCCAGCCATTGGGTTCGTCCACATGGTACAGATCGTGGTAGGACATGATGATCAAAGCCGCATCGAGACTGTTCTCACCCAACTCCAGGTCCTCTGCCTCGCGCGTGTGGAAGGTAACGCTGCCCATATCGCGTCCGTCCTGGCGCTGCGCCAGTGCCTTGCCGGCAAACTTTTCATAGGCGAGGTTGTTGACCAGCAGCACCTCGCCTTCCTTACCGACAATAGTTGCGATGAGCTCGCTGTAATAACCGCCCCCCGCCCAGATATCCGCAACCCGGTCACCAGGCTGCAACTGCAGCAGTGGCAGTATGAGCTCGGGATGGCTCTGTTCGTCCCGCTCCAGGTCGGCCGCCAGCCGGCCCGGCTTGTTGATGGCCTCGGTCACCGCATCGGCGGCAAGCCCGGGAGCGAAACAAACCCCGTACAACAACGACATGATAAGAAGATGCCTTTTCATAACCGCTCCTCCAGCAAGTAATACCCTGATTGTGGCTGCTCCACGACGATTACGCGAGTCTTGATATTGACCTGTCGCCCGGACATCACCGCACCAACCCGTGCCTGCGCCACCGGAATGAGTGGCGGATAATTTCCACTGGTCGCGGGGGCACCGTCACTGCACAGTAATCCAGGGGAGGGAATTGCGCCGGGGGGCTGGCCCAGACCACATTATGGACTTACACTAGCTTCAGCCGGGGCTTCTGTGATCCAGACAGGAAAGGCTGGCGTGACGCATAAAGACTCATTCCGATTTCAAGGGGCGCTACCATGAATAAGAAGCTCATTTCCCATGCGATCCAGGCAAGCATTCTCGGCTCGGCCCTGGCGATTCCACAGTTCACGCTGGCCCAAGAGGCAGCTCTGGAAGAGATTGTCGTGGTCGCCCGCAGGCGCTCGGAAGACCTGCAGGACGTGCCCATCGCTGTCACCGCATTCACCGCCAACGATATCGCGAGCGCGGGAATCAACCGACCCCAGGATTTCGTTTCGCTCACTCCCAACGTATCGATGGTGGATACCGCCAACGCCGGTGACACCCAGGTGACCATCCGGGGCCAGTATTCAACCCGGGACGCGGAATCCACTTTCGCTTACGTGGTGGACGGTGTGCTCATCACCAACCCCAACGGCTTCAACGGCGAGCTGTTCGACATTGAGCAGATCGAAGTACTCAAGGGACCCCAGGGCGCCTTATACGGGCGCAACGCGGTAGCCGGCGCAATTATCGTCAACACCAAGCGCCCCACCGACGAGTTTGAGGCCAGCGTGAAGGGCACCCTCGGTGACGACAACCTCAAAAAGGCCCAGGCCATGGTCAGCGGACCACTGATAGCCGACCAGCTCTACGGCAGACTGACGGCGTTCTATGGCAAGTCGGATGGCCAGTTCAAAAACAAATTTACCGGCGATGACGACAAGGTCAACTATTCCGAGGAAACCGCCGTTCGCGGTCGTGTTATCTGGGAGCCGACGGATCGCCTGAATGTCGATATGATCGGAAGCTACCGGGAGGTAGAGGGCGGCGCAATCAACTTCAATGCGGTATTTGCCCTGCCCGGCGCCGCTGAATTTCTCGGCAATCCCGATCTCTACGGGGACGTGAACGACCATAATTTCAGGTACATCTTCAACGTGCCGGGCGAGAACAAGCAGGACAACACCTTTTTCTCGATCAAGTCCAATTACGAGATGGATTTCGCCACGCTGACGGTGACCGCGGCCTATGATGACCTGAAGGAACACCTGATATCGGACGGTACCAGCGCGGCCTTCGGCGGCTACTCCCTGGGCGCCGAGGCCTCCCAGACCGCCTGTACCCAGACCTACAACAGTTTCGACGCCTCGCTCCTGCAAAGCCCTTTCTACGCGATCCAGGACGGCCAGCCTCCCGGTGCATACATACCCGAGATAGGCGGGTTGAATGGCTTGCTGCCGCCCTACTCCCCCACCACCTGTGACGGCTACCAGTACCAGCAGCGTGACCAGGAAAGCACCAGCATCGAGGCGCGCCTCACATCAAACGAGGATGGCAAGTTGCGCTGGCTGGCCGGTCTTTATTACGCCGACATTGAGCGTACTGCCGCGGTCGGCTACGGTGCCGACCTGGGCCTGGGCTTCCGGCGCACTATCTATATTCCCCCCAGCGGCCCCAACCCCACCGACCTGCTGTTCTGGGACAAGTTCACCACCGACGTCTATGCGGCCTTCGGGCAGATAGAGCTGGACGTGGGTGACAAGGGTGAACTGGCCCTGGCCCTGCGTTATGACGAGGAAGACCGGTCGGTTGACAACAAGGTGCCGAATGTTCTGAACGCACAGATTTTTGGCCAGTTCGGGCGCGCCCCCATAAACCCCGCCTATGACGGTTCGCTGACAGACACCATCCCCAACCGGGACAAAACTTTCAGCGAGTGGCAACCCAAAATTAGTTACACCTACGAATTCACCGACAACTTCAATGGGTACGCCTCCTACGGGGTGGGCTTTCGCTCCGGGGGTTTCAACAACCTCGGCAGCGAGGCAACCATCAATAACGCTTTTGGCACCTATCCCACGGCGCCAAAGAATGTGCGTGACAACTATGACAAGGAAACCACCGACACCTACGAACTGGGTATCAAGAGCCAGTGGCTGGATAACAGCCTGAGGGTCAATGCCGCGACTTTCTACACGGAGGTGGACGACTACCAGTTCTTCAATTTCTTCGCCGGCCCCTTCGGCCTGCTGCGGGTAGTGAACAACATTGATAAGGTGGAAATCTACGGAGCAGAGATAGACTTTGCCTGGGCCATCAACAGCTACCTCACCTTCAGTGGCGGTTATGGCGCGATCAGCTCCGAGATCAAGCAAAATACCAACCGCCCCTATACCGAGGGTAATGACCTGCCCTACGCACCGGACGGCTCCGGCGCCCTGAGCCTGGATTTCAATATGCCGGTGTTCGACAACCTGGAGTGGATGACCCGCCTCGACTTCGAGTACGTTGGCGAAACCTGGTTCCACAGCGTGCAGGAAGACACCACCATCAACTACTTCACCGACCTGTCAGATGTCTACCAGGTACCCGGTTTTGGTTTCGGGCCCAGCGAATACTCCAATACCAAGCGCGATGCGTACTGGAAGCTGAACCTGCGGGCGGGTATTTCCGGTGAGCACTGGTCGATCGTGGCGTGGAGCCAGAACCTGACCGATGAAGACTACCTGGAAGAAATCATTCCAGCGCCTGAGTTCGGCGGTTCGTTTATCCACGATTCCGCCGGTCGCATCAGCGGCGTGGATGTCATCTACAAGTTCTGAGGATTGACTGGGTGCGGGCGCGGCCTTGCCCGCCCGGGCCCTCCATTCACCTTCAGTCCATCAGGTTCGCACCGCCGTCATCCATTTGGGCGGGTCGCTGCCAGTAGTTGAATTGCGGCGTCCATGAGCCCTCGTCCAGTCCCGCCATCGCCAGCAGATTCCAGGCGGGGCAGAAACGGTCGTTGGGGCCGAAGATGACAGCATTCTTGCGTCGGACCGTGCCTCCCTGGCGGGTGTAGACCACAGCCCCCGGCATATTGCCGCCGCCCTCCTGCACCGACTGCTCGGTCATGTAGACGCCCCCGCCATGGGAGGCGAGGCGAAAACGCCAACCCCGGCTGTTGGCAAAGCGGCGCTGCAGCTCCGGTTCGTCCTTCGATACCAGCGCCACTGACATAGCAGACTCCAGGTGGGGCAGGAATCCGTTGAAGCCATCCGCCCACAAGGTGCAGTAGCGACATCCCTGGCCCATATTGTGGATCAGCAGCAGGGTATCCCTTTCGCCAAACAGATCGAGCAATGACACCTCCCCGGACTGGGTGGCAAAGCGGTAATTGGCGACCTCGCCGCCACTTGCCGCCTGTCGCAGTTTGTTGAGCTTTATCGTCAGCTCGTATATTTGCATTTCCAGCGCTGCAATATCGTCTTCAGCCATCATCTCGCCTCCCGTTGCAACTCCAATGAAAATAGCACCGCCACCGGGGATGCGCCAACGGCGGGGTGCCATCGTGTTCTGGGATAACCGCGCCAGCCAGCATTACGCGGTTTCCGATTACTGGCCTCAACGGAGGGTCATGGAGCGTGTAACAGTGGCGGGGGATCGGCCGTTTTAACTGGTTTTTCCTGTGATACTTCACGGTTTGCTGTTCCATTCGCGTTGGAGAGCGGAGAGCCTGCACCGCTTTACCGGGTACAGCGTAGCGCTTTAAGGCTTCCAACCGACTGAGGGTACCCCGGAGGGGCGCGGCCATGGAGCCAGGACACACCCGGACTCCTGCCGACAATGGAACAGAGATGTCAGAATCTATTGAACATTCATACTTGGTAAAAGCTCTAGTCCTTAGTTTTGCCGGACGGTTTGGCTTCAAGCCCTTCAATGACAACTCTCGGCAAAGAATCCGCAGTTTCAAAACCCAGCACTCGCGAATAGAAGTAGAGCTCAGCCTCCAGTGCGCGAACCTGGTTCTCGGCCTTGCGAAAGCCGTGCCCTTCGCCTTCGAACGCCAGGTAGGCGGTGGGGATGCCGCGGGACTTGAGGGCCTCGAAAATCATCTCCGACTGGTTGGGTGGCACCACGTGGTCATCCAGGCCCTGAAGCAGTAGCAGGGGCGCCTTGAAACCGTCCAGGTGATGAATGGGCGAACGTTCGCGGTAGAGGTCCCGGCGCTCGGGGTAAGGGCCGATCAGCTGGTCGAGGTAGCGGGACTCGAACTTGTGGGTGTCCCGGGCGAGGGCCTCCACATCGCTGACACCAAAGTAACTGGCACCGGCGGCAAAGGTTTCATGGAAGGCGTGGGCCGCCAGGGTGGTGTAACCTCCGGCGCTGCCTCCCCTGATAATCAGGCGGTCCGGGTCTGCCAGGCCCTGGGATGCCAGCCAGTTCGCGCCGGCCACCGCGTCTTCCACATCGAAGATACCCCACTGGCCGTAGAGCGAACGGCGGTATTCACGGCCGAAGCCGGTGCTGCCGCGATAATTGAGATCGAGTATGGCGAAGCCGCGACTCGTCCAGTACAGCTGGCTGAGCTGGAAGGTCGGGTTGCTGGCCGCGGTGGGCCCCCCGTGCACACTGACGATCAGCGGCGGGGCGGCGCCGGCCGGGCCCTGGACTCCGGGGTTCGTCGGGGGCAGGTAGATGCCGTGCGCCTCACCGCCCTCGCCGGACGGAAAGCTGACCAGGCGATACTTCGGTATCCAGTCTTCCGGGATACTTGCATCGCGGGAGGTGCGGATAACACTCCGGCTTGCGCCGGCCAGATCGGTTTGGAGCAACACCGGGGGAGCATCTGCAGTGGCATTGATGACAAACAGGCGCCCATCCGCCGGCAGGAAGTCGTAAATGGCAGCGCTGTCCAGGGGCAGGGTAATGGCGCTCGATTTCGCCGGGTCGATCATTACCAGGGATTCGACACCACCACTGCTGAGCTTAGCCAGGATTTTTCCGCCCTTGAGCAGGTAGTAATAGTTGTCACCGACCGACCAGTCAGGACCGCCAATCTCCGCCTGTGGGATACCGGTATCCACGGCGCTGAAGCGATCGGCATCCACGCGATAAATCTGCCACCAGTTGTCGCGATCGGAAATCGCGTGGAGCTGGTTGTCCTCGCTCCACCGTGGGTTAATAACCGACTCGTCCACCCCCTCGTTGTGGCGGGTGAGCACCACCAGTTGCCCCTGCTTGCCAAATTCCGCCGACCACAGGCTGGTGTCGTCCCAGGGCATATTGGGGTGGCGCCAGCTGGTAAAGGCGAGCCGGCTGCCGTCCGGGGAGAGGCTGGGCGCTGATACAAAGTCGCTGTCGGCAAACAGCACCTCGCCCTCGGAACTACCCTCCAGCGGCAGGGCAACCAGCGCATTGCGCGCTTCGCCCTCGCCGCGGTGATCCTCGCGCACACACAGCAGGCGGTCGCGGGCCCGATCGAGGACACAGCCGGCATAGCGCAGCTCCGCCGCCGGGGTTACCGGCTGGGGCGTGCCGCCGGGGACCATGCGGTACAGGCGCTGGTCCTCGAAGTTGGAAAACCAGATAGTGCCATCTGCCACCAGTACATTGCGCCCGCCGTACTCCTGCACCCGGGTCCTGGCATTCCAGGGTTGCGGCAGGATTTCCTCCGGCTTGCCACCACTGGCCCTGCGCATGATGGTATTGCGACCACCCTCCTGCGGGCGTGACTCAACCCAGTACAGATAGTCGCCGTCAACACTGAGCGCGCCGAGCCCGCGACTGCCCTCCACCACCGAGGCGGCCGAAATCGGCGAGGGCCATGAGCCATAGGCCATTGTCTGCTTCATGTCTTTTTCCCCTGTTGCGGAGTCGGCGGCTGCAAGCCTCGTCGCTGTGGCGAACATCACCAAAATCATTCCAAGAAATCGATACATCGGACTCTCCCGCTTTTCCCATCAACGGAATGTGCCGCCTTTGGCCGCGCCAGACAAGCTTGTGTGACGAAAACCGGGTGGAAACGGCGGCCACACGTGCAAGCTAGTGCACCGGCCGCTGTTCGTATTCAGTGAGGTACCGGGCCTATACTGTCTGGCTCACAACCTGAGATGCCCGATGCCAGCAACAACCGACGGACTTCCCACACCACGGCGCTACCTGGCCGTGTTCGCTATTTCCTGCGGCACCGCCCTGAATGTCATCGACGGGGCCATACCCAATGTCGCCCTGCCAACTATCGCCCGGGACCTCGGTATCGATCCCTCCACGGCAGTCATGATCGTGAGCGTATACCAGCTGGTACTGGTAATGACACTCCTGCCTTTTTCCGCGCTGGGCGCCCGTATTGGCCTGCGCCAGCTCTACCAGGGTGGCCAGTGCGTGTTCATTTTTTCCGCTTTACTGTGTTTTTTAGCGCCGGACCTGCCCCTGCTGCTGGCCGCGCGCACGCTGCAGGCACTCGGCGCGGCCGCGGCCCTCAGTGTCTCCACTGCGCTGGTCCGCTCCATTTACCCTGACGGTCAGCTGGGGCGCGGACTGGGAATAAACAGCGTGGTGGTGGCCAGCGCCGCGGCCCTGGCGCCGGTTCTGGGCGGTTTCATTGTCGCCGAGGTGAGCTGGCCATGGGTGTTTGTCGCCACCGTGCCATTGGGACTCATCTCCCTGGCGGCTGGCCACCGGTCGCTGCCCGATCTCCCACCGCGCTCCGGGCGCTACGACCTGCCGGGTGCCGCGTTGTGCGCACTTACCTTCGGCCTTTCGATTTCAGGACTGATGGCGCTGGCCCAGGGCTATCCGGCAGGAAACACGCTGGCGCTGGTCTTCGCCGGCGCGGTAATTGGTGTGGTATTCGTCAGGCGGGAGCTGGGCGAGACCTCGCCGATACTGCCGGTGGATCTGTTGGCGCGCCCGATTCTGGCCTTGTCGATAATCGGTGCGCTGCTCGCGTTTATAGCGTCGATGACATTCCTGCTGTCCCTGCCGTTCCGCCTGCAGGAACACTTTGGCATGTCCCCCGCGCAGATCGGTGCCGTCATCTCCCCCTGGCCCTTGAGTATGATGGTTGTGGCCCCGATCGCCGGGTGGATGTCCGACCGCCTCCACGCGGGCCTGCTCGGCGGCATCGGCATGGCCATCGCCACCCTTGGCATGGTGCTGCTGGCCCTGATGCCGGACCACCTGCCGCAGTGGGCTATCGCCTGGCGCATGGCCCTGTGCGGTGTGGGTTACGGAATGTTTCTCTCACCCAATGCGCGCCTGGTGGTTTCGGCAGCGCCGCTGGCCCGGGCCGCCTCTGCCGGTGGCCTCATTTCGACCAATCGCCTGGTCGGACAGGCCCTGGGAGCGACTCTCATTGCCGCTCTGCTGGCCCTGGGCTATGGCAGTGACGGCACTCCCGCCGCCATAGCCGCAGTGCTGACCTTGCTGGCCGGTGTCTGCAGTGTGGCCCGGCTTAGGATCGCCGGCTGGCAATATAAGCCATGAACTCCGGCGCATTATCACGCATATCGGCGTCGATCTTCCGTGGTCATGGCGGGCACCTTACCGGCAGGGTTTACGGCCAGCAATTCAGGAGTACCGGGGTAGACAATGTGCTCCTCAAAGGGGATGCCCTTGTACATCAGGGCGTGTTTGACAATATTGTGGTAATTGGAGAAGGCAAAACCGTGCAGCGTCAGCATATTGTGGTCCCGTGTCGGCCCCGCGAGGCCAGCAGGGCCGAGGAGTGCATAATTGACCCATCGAGATAGACCCTCGCCCGAAGAAATCAACCAGCGGGGGATGCTGCCAGGCTTATCGGGAAGCGGTTACAATACCTTCAACACAACTCGCCAATCTTTTGCCGAAATTTCCGGGTGACCAGCAATGATGCCAAACAAGAGCTACCGCCAGGCTTTTCTAATTCTGTTATTGCTTGCCATACCCCTGCTGGTGGGAAGCCAGTGCGCCGTGTTTTTCAGCTCCGGCAGCGGTTCTGATGACGATGACAGGGACAAGGACGAAGAGCTCATCGTGGTGGCAACCGGACAGTTTGGCGCGGCCCCGGTGAGCGGCGCGGACTACGTCTCGGGGTCCATCAGTGGGGTAACCGGCAGTGACGGCGAGTTCCAGTATGAGGTCGGCCAGCCCATCCAGTTTTCCATCGGTGATATCCCGCTGGGTCGGGCAGTCAGCGGCAAAAACGTCATCACGGTACAGGACCTGGCAGCCGGGAGTGAGGCTGCCGGCACCGAGGCTGTCAATATGGAACGACTGCTGCAGTCGCTCGATGCCGAGCCGGGAGACAATTTCATCACCATCCCTGCCCAGGTGCGGGCCAAGGCCGTCAAGTCCAACGAATCCGTGACGAGCGCCATCACTTACCTCGACTTCTCGGATGACACCGCCTTCGCCAATGCGGCCAGCCAGCTTGTCAGCGTGCTGACCGGGGACTACCCGTTCACGGGAGCCCTGGTGGATGCGGAAACCGCGCGCAGGTCCCTGGACCGTTCCATGTAGGCAGTTGACTACCGGCCCCGATAGCCCCAGAGTTGCCCGCTTCAGGGCACCGGCCGACCTCGCGGGAAACAACCAGCAACCACCATGAGCGAAACCCCTCTCTACGACGCCTACCGCCGGTTTCTAACCAATGCCGGCACGCCCTTCACCGTGCCCGGCCACAAGCGCAACCCCGAACTGAGTGACCCGCTGCTGGCACTGGACATTCCGCATTACGGTGGCGTGGAGGACCGCCGGGTATCGACCCGGCGACTGGCCGGGGCGGAGCGGCTTGCAGGGGAGTTGTGGGGCGCGAAGTGGTGCGGCTTCTCGGTGCAGGGCTCGTCCCACGGCAACGAGGCCATCGCACTGAGCGTGGGCAAACCGGGGGACAAGGTCATCGTTGCCAGGACCCTGCACAAGTCCCTGTTCTTCGGGCTTGTTCTCGCCGGACTGGTCCCGGTCTGGGTGCGGCCCGACATCGACAAGCAGACAGGCCTCGCCGCAGGGATGCCCGCGGAGCGCATCCGGCAGGCCCTGCGCGAACACCCCGACGCGCGGGCGGTGATGCTGGTTGAGCCAAGCTACGTGGGCGGGGTTTCAGACGTGGCCGCCATCGCGAAGGTGGCTCACGAGCACGGTATACCCCTGGCTGTCGACGCCGCCTGGGGTGCTCACCTGGGGTTCCACCCGGAGCTGCCGCCGCACGCGATGCAGGCGGGCGCAGACATCCTGGTGACCAGCGTACACAAACATATTACCGGCTTCACCCAATCCTCGATGGTGCTGGTGCAGGGGGACCTGATCAATCTGGAGCGCCTGGAAGCGGCATTCGAAGGCCTGCACACGACCAGCCCTTCCGGCGCCATCTTCGCCTCCATCGACAGGGCCCGGGGGCTGTTGCAGGACCGCGGCGAGGAGCTGCTGGGCAATGCCATTCGTATTGCCGGCGAAGCACGCTCGCGCCTGCGCCAGATTCCCGGCCTGGGCGTGCTGGGCAGTGAGTTCGCCGAGCGGTCTCCCGGGCCTGCTGATGCAGGACCCCACCAAGGTAGTGCTCACCCTGGCCGGTACCGGCGCCGACGGCCAGGTGGTGGCCGATGTGCTCGAACAGCGCGGTATCCACCTCGAGCTGGCCGACCGGGATACCTTCTGCCCGGTGATCACGCTGGCGGACACGGACGAGACGGTTGATCGCATGGTCACCGAGATTACCCGCGCGATCGAGGAACACCGCGGCGAGCCGCGACCACTGGTGCCGACCACCGCCTGGACGGTAGTGCCCCAGACGGTCATGTCCCCGCGAGATGCGTTTTTCTCGAATCACGAGCGGGTGCCCGCCGCGCAGGCGATCGGCCGCATCGCTGCGGAAACCGCCGTACCCTATCCCCCGGGGATACCGGCCCTGGCGCCGGGAGAACGGATCCAGGCGGAAGTGCTCAGAGCGCTGCAGGTAGAAGTGGCAGGCGGCACCCGGGTCGCCTACTGCGGCGACCCCTCACTGGAGACCGTGCTGGTGGTCAGGGAATAAGCGCCGCGCTGGCCGCCGGGTTCATCAGTCTTATAGTGCGGGTCTGCAATACCTTTTCATCACTGCCGTCGATTATCAGGCGCCTCAATTGGGCGGTGCTCAGTGACGGGTCCAGGGCCAACAGCTTGGCGGCCAGGTTCAGCACCTGGGGTGACGACATCGAAGTGCCGTTGAACTTGATGCGGTTGCCCCCGGGTACGTAACTCTCCACCTCGAAGCCATTGGCATAGATATCCACCTTGCCCAGGCTGGTGAAGCTGGTCTCGTCACCGGCCACATCCACCGCCCCCACGCTCAGGATGTTCGGGTAGTCGTAGCTGCTGGGGTAGAACTCATCGAAAGAGACATCATTGTCGGAGTTGCCGGCAGAGGTGATAAACAGGATATCCCCGGCACTGCGGATCGCTTCGCGCAGTGCAGTGTCGCCGATCGTGTAGATCTCACGGGCCAGCTTCTTGCGCTCCTGGGGTGACCCGCCCGCATTGTGCGCCTCCAGCGCCTCCTCGATACCGCGCAGAGAGCCGCCCCAACTCATGTTCACCGCCCGCACACCGTTGGCCTTGAAATAGTCGACGGTCTCCCGGAGCATTTTTGCGTCAGCTTTTGCCTTGGCAATAGTCGGCTCCTCGGGAATCATGGTGTGGCCGTAGGTCATGCGCGCCACCAGCAGCCGAACAAAGGGGTTCCCCTCGACGGCGATACCCGCGACATGGGTGCCATGGGAGTAATTGCCGTAGATATTCAGGGCCTCCAGGAAGTCCTGTACCTCAGCCTGCTCCAGCGCCGCCAGGCGTTTGCGCAGGGCGCTGGCTTCCTCGCTGTCGACACCTGACTGGATATCGCCCAATCCCTTCACCTGGGCCTGCATCAGCATCTCGTCCTCGTCGAAGGCCCCGATGGGATAGAGCAGTGATCGCTCCTTGTTGGCATCCAGGTCGTAGGCAATGCCGTGAACGTCGTCCACGAAACCATTGCCGTCATCGTCTATCCCGTTATCCGGAATCTCACTGCTGTTGCGCCACAACAACGGGGCAAGGGCCTCGATGGAGGTATCCACACCACTGTCCCAGACAGCGACCACCACAGGGCTCGCCTTCGTATTGGCGGCAAGATCGTATTTGCGCGCCTCCCAGATATCTTTCTTGCTTACCTTGTTCGCGAAGATGTAGGCGGAGTAGACCTCGTTGATGGCCGGGGCATCCCGCAGGAAATGGTCCAGGGTAAAACTGACCGACACCAGGGTCGAGGCGATGTCGTAACTGATTTCCCCGGAGGTTTTGTCTATGACTGGCTGGTAAGAGGAGTCGAGATTGCCGAGCACCAGGGCTTCACTGAGAATCTCCGTTCGCCCCTTCGCACTCTTGATATTGTCCTGCACCAGTGAATAATCCAGCCCGTCCAGGGCCTGCTCCATATTCTGTTTCAGCACCTTGTCAGCGTCCCCACCGGTGAGCCTGGCCCGGGCGAGCGCCTCGGAGTAGAGGCCCATGGTCAGGCGATTGGCTTCCTTGGTTTCCAGGGCGCGCTGCTTCTCCAGCAGTTCCAGATAATCCTGCCAGCGGTTTTCCAGCAGCGCCACGCTGCCCAGTACCGCGTAATATTCCTGCACGGTCTTGTCGTCCTGGATGTCCAGGCTCGCCAGGTCCGCAAGAATATCCGCTTCCACCGCCTTCGCGAGGCCGAGCAGGGCGGCGCGGTTTTCCGGCAGGTACAGGTCGGTCACCTTAAGGTCCAGCTGGTAGCTGTGCCGGGGCAGGTCATCCTTGCGGGTGATAACAGGCTTGTTGCCCGGGGGCTGCCCGGCGGGATCATCTGCGGCAATGCTGCCGACGGACACCCTGGGCAAAAATGTAATAAATGCACAAGCCAGAAAGACGAAAAGGCGTTTGCGAAACACTGGGGATCTCCTGTGGGGTTCGGCGGATACGCCGCGTATCAGATGTTGAAGGGTTGGTAATCGGGGTTGCGGCCTGACAGCAGGTTTTCACAGTGCGCCGCGTATGCAGGCTTGAATTGCTCGTGGGTAAATATCCAGAATGACTCGTCGCGGATACCCTGGAATACTTTCACGGCGCAGTCGGCCGCTGGCATTCCCGCGGCGATGCCGGTGCGCAGGAACCCCATAAGTTCATCGTTGGCAGCGGCTGACACGGCCGCTGCCATCTCGCGTTCGCTGCCTGAATCGGCGATACCTGTCGCCACCGGCCCCGGACACAGTACCGATACTTTCAGCCTGGATTCAATACTCGCCAGCTCGTAATGCAGGGTTTCGCTCAACGCCAACACCGCCTGTTTGCTCACGCTGTAGGGACCCATCAGTGGGGATGACAGCAAGCCTGCCAGGGAGGAAGTGTTTACGATATGACCGGGAGTTTTTTGCGCGAGCATGCGGGGCACGAAACTGTGCAGCCCGTGTATCACGCCCATGAGATTGATATTGAGAATCCACTGCCAGTCCGCGACGGAGCGCTCCCAGCTGAATCCGCTGATCAGCACACCGGCGTTGTTGAACAGAATATCTACCTGGCCAAACGTGTCGAAGGCTGCATCCGCCAATGCGGCCACTTCCACGTCCCTGGCCACGTCGGTAGTAACGGCGAGCACACTTGCGCCTGAAGCGCCCAGCTCCTGCGACAGGCTGGACAACCGGATTTCGTCCTTGTCGGCCAGTACCACCCGCATGCCTTCGGCCGCACTGTGGCGTGCCAGCGCCGCGCCGATACCACTGGCCGCGCCCGTGATCACCGCGACCCTGTCACTGAATTCCTGCATGTCGACCCCGTGTATACAGCGCTTTAAATAGGGCGCTCAGCATACCTTACTCGCCGCGATCCTGCAGGGGTCCTGGCAGGAAAGCGGCGGTGTCGGCCCCGGGTCGGTCAGAAAACCGACCAGGCCGACCTGGCAATTCAACAGGACTCGTTCTGCCTCTCCTGCCAAACCCCCAGGGCCAGAATGGATGAATAGATAAAAAGGATAATAGCCATGATGTTCACCTGCCTCAGTTGTTGGCGTAATATCCAACCCCCTTCATTGGGTTGGTTGACAGAGTTTACGCCAGACACTTTGGAACAGATCTACCCGCCGGTGCCCTCGCGTGTTGCATTTTCGGGCAGGGTTCGTCGAAAGGTGCCTGATTGCCAGTGTCACCCGGCGTCACGCAGCAGGCCGGGGTAGTAAACGGCCAGGGCAACAGCGCGGGCGCAGACATAGATCACGAACGCGCACCACAGGCCGTGGTTGCCAAACAGCGGCGTCAGCCACCACCAGGCCAGTATAAAAGCAAGGACTGAAAAGAATGATGCATTGCGCATCTCCCGGGTGCGGGTGGCGCCTATAAATATTCCGTCCAGCTGAAAGGCGGCGAAGGACAACAACACATACAGCCCGGCCCAGGCCAGTGCGTCGTCGGCGGCAACGCGCACCGCATCAATATTTGTCAGGGCAGCGATTGCCGACTCGCCAAAACAGACAATCAACAAGGCCAAAACGACTGCCGTGGCCGCGGCAAGCTCGCTCGACTTGCGCACTGCCATGGCCAGGTGCTGGCGCCGCCTCGCCCCCAGGGCTTCGCCCACCAGGGCCTCGGTGACAAAAGCGTAGCCATCCAGAAAGAAAGCACTGAAGGACACCAGCTGCAACAGTATGTGGTTGGCGCCCAGTACGGCGTCACCGAATTGTGCGCTCTGGTTGATAAACCAGGCGAATGAAAACAGGAGCAGCAGGGTCCGCAGCAGGATGTCGGTGTTGGCCGCCATAAGCCTGAGCATTTTGCCGGGGTCAGCCATTCGGGGCCATGGCCAGAAAGCCTCAGAGTCAGTCTGGCGCTGCCGCAAAAGGTTGATCACCAGGCCCGCGGCGAGTATCACCGCCATCCATTCCGCTATCACGGTACCCAGCGCTATACCCTGGGCGCCCCAGCCAAAAACGCCGGCGAACAGCACATCCAGCAGGATATTAAGGCCGTTCAGGAATACCTGCACCAGCAGCAACTGCCGGCTTTTGCCCAGCCCGATAAGGCAGCCCGTCAGGGCGAAGATGCTCAGTGTCGCCGGCGCGCCCCAGATGCGAATGGTGAAGTAATCCCGTGTAATCGCCTCCACCTCGGTACTGCCTTCAAGCAGGGCCAGGGCGACATGGGCAAGGGGTAGCTGGAGCAGGATAACGACCAGACCGAGGCCCACGCTCACCACCAGGGCCCGGCCCAGGGTGGCCCTGACCTCGGCTTCGTCCCTCGCACCGGCGGCCTGGGCGGTAAACCCCGTGGTACCCATGCGCAAAAAGCCAAAACTCCAGTAGATAAAGCTGAAGATCATGGCGCCGAAAGCGATTGCCCCCAGCTGTGCCAGGTTGCCGAAATTGCCGATGACCGCGGTATCGGCAAGCCCCAGCAACGGGACCGCCGCATTCGCCAGGATAATCGGCCACGCCTTTTGCCAGATAGCTGCGTGATTCATCTTTGCTCACCAGGGGAAGTACGGTTACCCTAAGCCCATCGACATCCCACCGGCAACACACAAATGAACCTATTGAAAAAACTGGCCCTGGCCGCCGTGATATTCCTGGTGCTTGCCGTCATCGGCACGAATATCTGGGGCTACCTCACCCTGGGCAAGCTGCAACCCGCCGAGGGCAGCGCGCGGGACCAGGATGCCAATCGCGTGGTGATGGTATTTGGCGCTACCGGGTCCGTGGGAAATGGCCTGCTTAAAGCCGCGGTGAATGACCCCGAGGTGGAAAAGATTTACGTCGTGTCGCGCCGCAGCACTCCCCGCATTGACGAGGGCGTGGCCTCCGGCAGGGTCGAACTGATCTTGCACGAGGATTTTACCGACTACAGCAATATGGAAGACATCCTGGCAGAAGTGAACACGGTGTTATGGGCCCTGGGCACCTCGTCCCTGAACGTGGACGATACCACCTACACCCTGATCCACGTGGATTTCCCGGTGGCCTTTGTATCGGCCTGGCTGGATGCCAGGACGGAAGCCCCCATGTCATTTCATTCCGTTACCGGTATGGGGACAGACCCGCAGGGCAGCGCGCACTGGGCGCAGGAGAAAGGCCGGGCGGAAATTGAAGTCGCCGAAATGGCGACGGGCACCGGTTTGCGAACCTTCGCTTACCACTCGGGCTTCGTCCGGCCAGCCTCCGAGCAGGCCAATCTCGCCCATTACACCCTCGAGACCCTGCTGCGTCCGGGTCACATGGCCATCAGCTCGGAAAACCTGGGCAGGGCCATGCTGGAGATCAGCGCCCGCACCGGGGAACTGGCCAATGGCACAATTATCGACAATGCGGACAGCATCGCCTACGCGAAAGCCTACCCGGGAGCAGACCGCTGACGGGAGGGCCCCCGCGGCTGTCTAGGCCTTGTTCGCGCCCCCCGGTTTCCGGCCCGCTGACCGGTATGCAATGTAGAAGGGCAACAGCGCCAGGACAGCGAGTAAGATCAACAGAATCTGCGGTGTAAATCGCTCGCGAACGGCATTGGAAATACCCTGGAATGCCTGGTTGTAGTCGGCGGGCACCGGCAGCACGCCGTTCTTCTCCACATAGTCCTCGTACTGCGCCAGCATCTGCTGCAGGCGTTCAGGCATGGCATCGCCCAGGTCCTGGGTCTCGCCGGGGTCTTTGACGATATTGTAAAGGTGCCAGCGGTCGTCTCCCACCGGCGGCCGGTTGCGGACAATCTTGTAATCACCCTGGAACAGGGCCGAGTTGCCAATCAGTTCAAAACCGATACTGTCCGTTTCGCCATACACACGGTCGACTTCAGCGCGGGCCAGGGGCAGCAAACTCCTGCCGATAATGGGTTCTACCCGCCGCCCGCCGTAGTGCTCCCCCGGCGGCGCGACGCCGGCCAGGTCGAGGATAGTGGGCGTGATGTCGGTTACCCAGGCAAAGGCCCTGGTCCACCGGTCCTTGTGGGGCAGCGCCTCGCCGGAAATAATCAGCGGCACCCGCATGCCCCCCTCCCCCACGTAAAACTTGTAGTAAGCCAGCGGGCCCACGGCCGCGCTGGCAAAACTCGGCCCGATACTGTTGAAGCTGCCTTTTTCACCCAGGGTGTCGTAGTCGTTGGTGTAATCATTCAGGTGCAGCGAAAGTCGCATCAGGGGGCTGCGCACATTGTCGCCGCCGGAAGCCTCGGCGCCATTGTCGGAGCTGAAGATAAAAATCGTGTTGTCGTACTCGCCGATGTCCCGGAGGTGTTGCACCAGTCGCCCCAGGTGGTGGTCCATGGCATCGATCATTCCGGCGTACACCGCCATCCGCTTGGCCTGGTAGCGCTGCTCATCCGGCGTGTAGGAATCCCAGTCGTCCGTGGTCGACATGCGCACCATGCCGGTGTCCGCCGGAACAATCCCAAGCTGTATGGCCCGGGCCTGGCGCTGCTGGCGCAGGGCATCCCAGCCCGCATCGTAAACACCCAGGTATTTCTCGGTAAACTCCCTGGGCGCCTGCACCGGGATGTGTACAGCCTGGAACGGCAGGTAGGCAAAGAAGGGTTTTGCATCATCGATATTCGAATCTATGAACTCGATGGTTTTGTCCACCAGGAACCTGGAGGAATAAAAGTCAGGGGGCAAGGTGGTACGCTCGCCATCGGCGTACCAGTTGGCCCGGGCATAAATCGGTATATAGGGTTTCTGCTCCCAGTTGTCTGCACCGGAATCCGCCATTGCGACCGTACGTTCAAAACCCCGCCTATAGGGCAGCAAGTCCGGTGTCTGGCCCAGGTGCCACTTGCCCGCCATGTAGGTGTGATAGCCCGCGTCCTGCAGCAGGCTGGCCACTGTCACCACGTTGTGGCTCAGGGTGCCCCGATAATTCTCATGCTCGGCCTGCTGCGGAGAGATGGTCTCGGGGATATTGGGAACACCGTTGCGATGGCTGTCGACACCGGTAAGCAGCATGCCCCGGGTGGGCGCGCAGCTGGCTGCCGTGTGGTAGTTGCTGAAACTGATACCGTTGCGGGCCAGGGCGCTCAGGGTCGGTGTGCTGATCTCGCTGCCGTAGGGGGCGATATCGCTGAAGCCCAGGTCGTCGGCCAGTACCAGGACAATGTTTGGTCTCGCCGCGAGAGCCTGATGGGCCTGGCCCAGGCTGGCCATCAGCAGCAAGCCAGCGCCCAGTTGTCGCATGGTTCCCATTGCCGCTTACTACCTGGCTGCCAGTCTGGAGGACCCGAACAGCCAGCAGGCAGGCCACCACCAGCTCAAAGCCGATCATTTGCCCGGCCAGTGCGGCGTCGTGGAGCAACCAGGCCAGTACCCGGAAAATTGCGGCGCCGAGCAGCATCAGCGCCGGCACATATAACCAGCGCGGCTGCGATGTGATCAAGCCGACCAGGATCATTGTGCCCAGGGCAAGAAAAAATGCTGCCATGTCGCCGATCTGGCTACTGCGCCCGACGCCGTCGAGCAGCCCCATACCCAGTTCAGCGGCGGCGCCCGCCGGATCCACCAGCCAGCGCAGCCCCATCACCACAAAAAAGATCCCGGGCAGGGCGATCAGTACGCGCAACACTTTGCTCATCAACATTCTCCGTTATTATGGTTCAGGCACTTCCCAATGGTAGCAGCAGATGGGCCGCCTGCGCTGTATTAGAGGGCGTTCCCCGGGCTACACTGCACAGCCCGGTGCCAAAAGGGTGCCGGGTTGCACATTTTCGGGAGTACTGATGAGGACCGTCGTGATCACCAGGGAGCCGGTTGAGCTCTACAAGATTCTAAAGTTTGAAGGACTGGTCGACAGTGGCGGTGCCGCGAAAAGCGCAATTGCCGACGGCCTGGTGCTGGTCAACGGCGAGGTGGAAACCCGCAAACGCCGGAAAATGCTCGGCGGCGATATCGTCAAGTTTGCCGGCGAAGAGCTGAGGCTCCTGCTGGGCTGACAGGCTTTTTTACTTACTCCAGACAACCACAAAGGTGATTGCATGCGCGCATGGAAAGTGTACGAGTTCGGCGACCCCGCCCAGGTATTGAAGCTCGACGAGGACGCCGGGGATTTCCAACCCGGCCCGGGTCAGGTCAAGGTCCAGGTCGAGGCCGCCGGGCTGGGGCTGCCGGATGTCTTCATGTGCGCCAACAACTACCCCCTGACTCCGCCGCTGCCCTTCACCCCCTCCCAGGAGGCGGCCGGTACGGTCGTCGCCATCGGCGAGGGCGTCGATGCATCACTACTGGGTACCCGGGTACTGGGCCCCACCCTGTTCCAGGCACAGCGGGGCGGCCTCGCGGACGCATGCCTGATGTATGCGCAGGCAGCGCTGCCTATTCCGGATGACATGCCGGGAGAAGAAGCCGCCGGGTTTTTCATTCCCTACCTGACAGCCTGGATCGGCCTGGTGCGCCGCGCGCAACTGCGCCCTGATGACACCGTGCTGGTGCTGGGTGCATCCGGCAGCTCGGGCTGCGCCGCGGTGCAACTTGCCAAGGCCAAGGGCGCGCGGGTCATCGCGGTCGCCGGCGGCCCGCACAAGGCGGCATTCTGCAAGGGACTGGGGGCGGATGAGGTGATTGATCACCGCTCCCAGGACATCACCGGGAAAACCCTGGAAATGACCGACAACAAGGGCGCGAGCGTCATCTATGACCCGGTCGGCGGCAGGGCCGGCAGGGCCGCCTTCAAAGCCACCGCCTTCGAGGGCCGCTTCGTGGTTATCGGCTACGCCAGCGGTGAGTGGCCCAAAATCGAGTTGCCGGAAACCCTGCCCAGGAATATCTCGCTGGTTGGCGCGATGCCCGTCGGTTTTTCTCCGGACCTGCTACTGGAGGCGCACCGCGACCTTATCGGCCACTGGCAGAAGAAGGAGTTGAAGGCTTCCAACGTACAGCTGTTCGACTTTGATAATGCCCTGGAAGCCATCCAGCACATCGCTGCCGGCAAGGTTGAGGGTAAGGTGGTTGTGCGCATCGCAGACCGGCAGGCTGTGCCCTAGACCCCTTCGGGATTTCTGCCGTAAAGTCGCCGGTAGCGCCAGCGGGCCCAGTGACGGTAGCAGGCATCCGCCACAGTGCGGATCAGCGGCCAGCGCAGAGGTCGCCACAACCAGCCGTATCGGGTGTGCTGCCAGGCGGCCACATTGGCATCCATACCCGTGAGAAAGACACCCTGGTCCCGGCGCAGGTGCAGGGTGCCCAGTAATGTGTCGCGCTCCGGGAGATCGGCTGCATCGGCCATGGTGTGGATATCGATCAGCTCCAATCCCGGGTCGGCCAGCTCGCGCAGCCTGTCCATCTCCGTCAGGCACAGCGGGCATTGGCCATCATAGAAAAGCTGGTCTTTTTGCATAGGATCAGGGCGCTAGATGAAATAGTCCTGGTTCTGGGCTCCGAGACTGAGGGCCCCCAGGTTGCGCGCAAAGGATGTAGGGTTGTTCGCGACATGGGCACGGGCCGTGTGGATATCGAGAAAACGCTGCTGTATTTCACTGCCTGAGAAAACCGATGCTCCGCCCGCCGAGGAGAACAACGCGTCGATTACCCCCATGGATTTTTCGATGACCAGCGACGCCTGGTACCTGTAAAGCGCCCGGTCCTCGATGCTGATCGGCTCCCCAGCCTCTGCAGCCGCCATCATCTTGTCGAAATTGCGATACAGCAGCGCTTCCATCGCGTCGATTTCGGTGCTGGCGAAGGCGATGCGTTCCAGGGTGCCGACGTCACCGGCCAGTTTCGTGATATCGCCGCTGGCCTTGCCTTTAACCGTTTCCCGGTAAAGGCGCAGGCCCTCGCGGGCGGCGCCGATTGCCGGGGTGGACACGACCCGGATGAAGGTCTGTGCCCAGGGCAGCCGGTACAGCGGGGCCGTGTTCAGGGCAACCCCGGGATTGTCGCCGGTGAATCCGTCCATCTGCTTGTGGGTGCGATAGTCCGGCACGAACGCGTCCTCGACCACGATGTCATTCGAACCCGTGCCCTGCAGACCCATGGAATGCCAGGTGTCTTCAATGACGTAGTCAGTGCGCGGCACCAGGAAGGTGCGATACCCCTCCTGCGGCACGATAGCGCCCAATAGCACCCAGCTGCAGTGATCGCTGCCGGAGCTCCAGCCCCAGCGCCCGCTCAACCGGAAACCTCCGTCCACCACTGTCACCTTGCCCAGTGGGGCATAAGAGGATGAAACCCGGGTATGGATGTCCTGCCCCCAGACATCCTGCTGGGCCCGCTCGTCCATCAGCGCAAGCTGGAAAGCGTGCACTGCGATGATGCCGCCGGCCCAGGCGGTGGACATGCAGCCCTCGGCGATGGCGCACTGCATGCGGAAAAAATCCTGGGGGTCGAGTTCGTATCCGCCAAAACGTATTGGCTGCAGGGCCAGGAAAAACCCCGTGTCCTGCAACTCCCTGACACTTTCATCCGGCAGCCGCCGCGCCTCGCGGGTCGTGCTCGCCCGCTGGCGGAAATGGTCCTGGAGTCCCTGAATATCTGCCAGCATGCCGACAGCTAACTGGCGTTTGTCATGGGTGCGGGTGGGTGCGTTCATTTCGCTGGTCTCACTTTTATTCACACGGGGCCTCTTCTCTAACTACGCCGACCAGCCCTCTGCGGATTCATTCAGACGCTAAATGAAGCTGGACCCGGCACCAGCAGTGAACTGACAGGCAGCGCCATCCGTACCAATTAGCTCAACAAATCACCCACGATGACGCGCTCAAATGCGCAGGCAGATTATGGCAGCAGACAAGAAAGTCCTGGTAATCACCGGAGCCACCGGTTTCGTCGGGCGCCACTTTGTCGAACGGATCCTGGCAGAAAAGCGCATCGAGGTGCGCTGCCTGGTCAGGCCTGGCAGCGACACCAGGGCCCTGGCCGCCCTGGGCAAGCGGGTCAGTATTGTCCAAGGGGATATCACCCGGCCGGAGTCGCTGCCAGGGGCATTGGAGGGAGCCTGGGCGGTGGTTAATCTCGCCGGATATCGCGAGTTCTGGAGCCAGTCGCGGGACCACTTCTACGACATCAACGAACGCGGAGCGACCAATGTCTTTCGCGCCTGCCTCGACGCCGGGGTCGAAAAGGTTGTCCAGGTCTCCACGCCACTGGCCTACGGAGCGCCTGACCGGATTCCCTTCGACGAAGACACCCCACCGGGAGACCATGCCAGCGATTACGCCAGGAGCAAGTATCTGGGCGATGAGGCGGGGTGGGACTTGTACCGGCGCGAAGGACTGCCACTGACTGCGGTCTACCTTGCGGCGGTGATCGGCGCGGGCGATGACAAATCAACTATGGAGGTGAAGCGGGCGGTCCAGAAGAAGCTGCCGGCCCTGGTGGGTGCCGACACCACGTATACCTACCTCTACGTCCGGGATGCGGCAGAGGCCATTGCCCGGGCCCTGCTGAAAAGCAACTCGGTCGGGCGCAAGTACCTCATAGGCAATCAGCGCGCGACCACCCGGGAATATTTCAACATGATCGGCGGGCTTGCCGGGGTGCCCATACCCAGCATTAACATCCCGGAGTCGTGGCTGTTCCCGCTGGCTACCGGCATGGAGTGGTTGTCCAGGAAAACCGGCAACAGGCCCGCGCTGCCCCTGGACGTCATCAAAACCACCGCCGCCGGCTCCCTGTTGTTCGACGGCAGTCGCGCGATAGAGGAGCTGGGGATGACCTATACCCCCCTCAGGACTGCACTCGGGGAGTCGGTGGACGAAATCCTCGCGGCCTGAGCCCAGCTAGAGCGCCCCGAGCACCTGCTGCAGTTTCAGCAGCCCCAGCGCTACCGTCACCAGCACCACCAGTACCCCCAGCGTATTGGCCAGCGGCTTGTTGATATAGTCGCCCAGGACATCCCGCCGGTTCATGAGCATCAGCAGGAATACCGCGCAGAACGGCAACAGGAAGCCATTGGCGGCCTGGGCAAACAGGATCGCGGCCAGGGGCTTGATCCCGATCGCGGAAAACACCGTGCCGCAGAGCAGGACTGCAGACCAGACCATCCGGAAGCGCTTGCCGCGCAAGTCCTGGGACCAACCCAGCACGCCACACACCGCGTAAGCCGCCGCCAGGGGCGCTGTTACCGCACTGCTCAAGCCCGCGGCGAACAGGCCCGCGGCAAAGAAGTAACGCGCCCCGGCCCCCAGCAGCGGTTCGAGTTGCTGGGACATGCTGGTGGCCGAGAAGGCGATATCGCCCCCGAAAAAAGCCGCCGCCGAAGTGCTCATTATGGCCAGGGTAATGAGCCCGCCCAGGCCAATGGACAGACCCGTATCGATGCGGGATTCGTGCAGGGCCCGGCGTGTGCTTACCCCGGGCGGCCATTTCTCCTGCACCGCGCTGGCGTGTAAAAACAGGTTATAGGGCACCACCGTGGTGCCGATCAGTGCCATCACCGTCAGCAGGGACCCCGGGGGCAGCGTAGGCACCAGCAGCCCGCCAAGCATGTCCCCCAGCGATGGCCGCACCATGGCGAGGGTGAGCAGGAAGACCAGACTCATCAACAACACCAGAGCTATCAGCAGTTTTTCGATAAGTGCATAGGTGCCCGAAGCCAACAGCACCCCCGCCACGACACCGACCAGGAGCGCCCACCAACCCAGGTCGATCCCGCTGATGCTCTGCAGGCCCAGGGCGGCGCCGGTGATATTGCCGGTCTGGTAGGCGGCGTTGCCCACCCCCACCGCCGCGACCACCAGCACTACAGCGGCAGCGCCCAGCCAGCTTTCGCTATAACTGCTGCGCAGGGCCTGCGCCAACCCCTGCCGCGTGACCAGGGCCAGGCGGGCCGCCATTTCCTGCAGCACGATGGTTGCCAGCACGGAAAACAACAGCGCCCACAACAGGGCGAAGCCGAACTGGGCGCCGGCAATACTCGCCGTCGTCACCGTCCCCGGCCCGATGAAAGCCGCCGTTACCAGAATACCCGGGCCAAATTTGCTACGTGACTTTTGCATAGGATTCGCTCAGCGGGCTGCTATCGCTGCGACTGCCAGGATTCGCCCTGCTGGCCTGGCAGGCACTTCAGCATATGATGGCTGACCCCATTAAACTCATTGTGTTTTTCCCGGCGGGTTTCGCTTGCAACAATGCCACAGTGTTCACGCCGGGACAGCTATTTTCAACTGCGTTGCTGGATGATCCTGAGAGCCAATGAGCCTGGTTTCGTTCCATTCGCGGTGAAGGGCGGGGGTTGCCTCGCTCCACGGCTGCGGCCCTCCGGGCTGCCCTCAGTCGGTCGCGAGCCTTAAAGCGCTTCGCTGTCTCGCTCCACTCCCTCGGCGTGCGCCTTTAACGTTCCGCGAGGCAACCCCCGCCCTTCACCGCACTAAGTTCTTTCAATGGAAATGGAGTAACACCGCCACTGCTTTGCGAGTCTCCTTTTGCACGCTCGACCTAAGGCAGGGGTCCGGGTTTGTCCTGGCGGAATATTAAAGGCCAGCGCCGAGGGAGTGGAAGGAGACAGCGAAGCGCTTTAAGGCTCCTGACCGACTGAGGGCAGCCCGGAGGGGCGCGGCCATGGAGCCAGGACAAACCCGGACCTTCGCCGCAAATGAAACAGCACTACATCCATTGATGGCAAACACCCGTGTCCCCGGCTCTACCGCAAGCGCCCCACCCCATCGTACAGCCGTGATCCAAACCCAACCACGACAAGCCACCCCGCCACAGCCGGTGTATCATCAAAACAAACCCAAAGAGAACACAGCCATGGAACTATACGATGTCATGCGCACCACCTTCGCCTGCCGCGAGTTTACCGGCGAGCCGGTACCGGATGAGGTGTTGCGGCGTATCGTCGACAATGCACGGTTCGCGCCCAGCGGGGGGAACCGCCAGGGCTGGCGTATCATCAATATCACCGATGCGAAAATGAAACAGCGCCTGGCCGACCTGTCGCTTTCAACTGCGAGCCGCTACCTGCTGGAAGTGCAGGCCGGTGAGAACCCGCTGAATACCATCAACGCCAGCGCGGTCACCGATGAGCAGGTGGCGGCGGCCGAGCCGCCCCACTGGCTGGTGGCGCATATTCGCGACGCGCCAACGCTGCTGGTAATCACAGTTGATATGAGCCTGGTCGCGAGCATGGATAAAGGGCTGGAGCGGATCGGGCTGGTGAGTGGCGGGTCGATCTATCCGCTGGCGTGGAATATTCTGCTGGCCGCTCGCAACGAGGGCTTTGGCGGTACTATGACTACCTGGGGCGTCGCCGCTGAGCCGGAGATTCAGGGCCTGCTGGGTATTCCGTCCCACTGGGCGATAGCGGCCATCATGCCCCTTGGAAAACCCGTCAAGCAATTGACCCGGCTGAAACGCAAGCCGGTGGAACAGATTCTATTTGAGGGTCGCTGGGACGGCGGCGCGCCCTGAGACGGACACGGTGCCGGGGCGCGATGCGTTCAGGCCAGGTCCGGTGTCTCGGCGATGATGGCGGCGCGAAATGCCTCGGGGATGGGCGTGGAGAGGCGGGTCGTTTTGTCGGTGAACACCTGGGTGATCGAGCCGCGGGCCAGGGCGGTTGTTGCATCCTCGTTGTATATTTCAAACGCCATATCCGCACTTGATTTGCCCAGGCGGGAGTAACCCACGTATACCCGCACGGTGTCGAAGGCCTTGCATTCCCCAAGGTACTCGCAGCTCACATTCACCGTGAATATAAAACACGGAGCCTGCTGGGGGTTCATAGCGCTCAGCCCCAGGTGTTCCATGTAAAACCCGGCCACCTCGTCGGCGTAGACCAGGTAATTGGCGAAATAGAGGTGGCCCTGGGCATCGGTGTCGCTGTAGCGCACCCGCACGGTGTCGCTGTAAGGCAAGGTGCTTGTCATTTTCACTATCCGTTTGCTGCCAGTTTTACGCCCCGGGTAGCGGGGCGTTTGTACCTAGAAATTCAGCGGCAGCCCGATATGGTCCTGGAATATCATATCCCGGTGTCGCAGCAGGGAGCTGTCCAGGGTATAGCCTTCCTGCGCCAGTACCACCGCCACACCCTGCCAGGCCGCGCGCACCCGCGAAGGCATGGGGTTCACTTCCGGCGGCAGGGGGTCCAGGGTCTGGGAGAAGCAGGCCCAGTAAAGATCCAGGGCGGACAGCTGTGCGCCGACAAAGTACGCGCTGCCCGCCGCTGCCTGCATGAGCAGCTGTTGCTCGAGGCGTCGCAGGATCGCGATCATTTTCGGGGCGGCGGCGGCCGCTGCCTCGGCGCTGTAGCGGTAGTCACGGAACATGGGGTTAGCGGCCACCGCGTCCCGTCCAACTGCCTCCTCCATCGCGCGGAACATCAGGTAGCGACCACTCCACAGCATGCCGCCCTCTCCCGCCAGTTCATTGAGCAGGCCGTTCATGACAATCCTGTCATCGATCTGGGCCGGTACCAGTGAGGGCTCAGGTGCCAGGCGCTCGGCGAGGTTCAGTATGTCCAGCCAGGTCACCCGGGGGGGCTCGTCCCGGTACATGGCAGTGGGCGCGTTGCGATGCCCGGTCCAGGCGACCAGCTCATCGTTGTCGACCCCCACCGCCTGCGCCACAGCGATATAAGGGATCTGCTTTACCGCAAAGATCGCCTTGGCGGCCTCGCTCCAGGGCGCGGGCACTCCCGCCGAGAGGGCTATGCGCAACCCGTCACGACTCTTTGCTTCCTCTACGGACAGGTATTCCACGCTATTCTCCTGGTGATGGGGACTGGGTAACGGTGGCGGGGGCAGCCGCCGGTCGGCTTTGCTCAAGAGTAGTCTTTTTCCGCGGCCAGGGCACCAGCATGGATACCGATTCCATCACCCTTGCGTAGTCCGGACGGCGCTGGAGACTGCGCTCTTCCATCATCGGGATACTGGCAAATACGAACATGAGGGTCATCAGGACGGCCCCGATGCACAGCCAGTACCAGCCCTGGGGATAAGCCGCCAGCCCGAACAGGAACAGGCCGAACCAGAACCCCAGCTCACCAAAGTAGTTCGGATGGCGCGACCACGCCCACCAGCCGGTCTCCAGCTGCTCGCCCTCACGGCGATTGGCGATGAAGCGGTGCAACTGGAAGTCGGCGAGCATCTGCAGGGTAATCGCGCCGGCCGTCACCGCAAAAGCCACCACATCAAGCCAGCCGACAGGACGTTCACCGAGACAATAGACCGCGTAGACCGGCAGCAGGCCCGCGAATACCTGGAGTGTGGGGAACAGGTGAATACCCACGAGGTCGGTTAGCAGCGCCCAGCGTGGCGCCTTGTTCCTGAGCATCACATAGCGCCAGTCCTCGTGCTGCATCCCCTCCCAGTAGTAGGCCCAGTTCAGGGTCAGGCGGGTTGCCCAGTACAGGATCAGGCCCAGCACCAGCAGTTCGCGCAAGGGCGGCGCCTGGCTGCTGCCGACCGCCAGCCAGTACAGGGCTATCATCGGCGGCACCACGCTCCAGTAGGCGTCGTAGAAGCTCGAGTTCCCGTAGGCCCGGCTGAACAGAAAAATCACAGCCGTGGCCACCAGGTCGGCGATGAATATATCCAGCAGCGGGCCATAGTCCAGCAGGTACAGGCTGGCACCTCCCAGGAACAGGGCTATGACGTAGGCGATAATGACGCGCAGGAGTCCTTCACTTTTGCTCATTGCGGGCGGTCCCATAGTTCTCATGTGTGACGGTTAGATTAACCAGCTGTTTACCCCGCGTCCGGCAAGCCAGTTCAAGCAGTCAGACCATCGTTACCGGGCTGCATCCCTTATCAGCCAAAATCTGCTAACGTGGCCTGAAAACAAAACGAAGCTGGACAGGTGCATGCCACAGACACAGACCAAACACACCTTTTGCCGTATCTGCGAGGCCAGTTGCGGACTGGTCACCGAGGTGCAGGACAACAAGGTAGTCGCCATAGCCCCCAACAAGGACCACCACGGTACCCTGGGCTTCTCCTGCATGAAGGGCCTGCATCAGCACAAGATGTATGACTCCCCGGACCGGCTGCGCTACCCCCTCAAGCGGGTGGGCGATTCCTTTGAGAGGATATCCTGGCAACAGGCCCTGCAGGAAATCGGGGGCAAGCTGCGCGAACTGCGCGGGGTCAGCCCCAATTCAATCGGCATGTACGTCGGCACCGCCGCGGGCTTCAGTATCCTGCACCCGATATTCGCGGAAGGTTTCATGCAGGGGCTGGGCTCCCACAACATCTTTTCCTCTTCCACCCAGGACTGCGCCAATCGCTTCGCCACCGCCACGGAGATGTACGGCTTCCCGTTCTTCCAGCCCTTCGTCGACCTGGATCACGTGGAGTGCATGCTGGTGGTGGGCACCAACCCGGTTGTCTCCAAGTGGACGTTCCTGCAGGTCGCGCACCCGGTCAAACGCCTGAAAGAGGTGAAGGCCCGGGGCGGCAGAATCATCGTGGTCGACCCGCGCCTGACCGAGACCGCCAAGGTGGCCGGTGAGCACCTGTTCATCAAACCCAATGCGGACGTGTTCTTCTTCGCCTCTTTCCTGCAGGAAATCTTCGCCACCGGGCGCTGCGACGAGGCGGCCATAAGGCCATATTCTTCCGGGCTGGATGAACTGCGCGCCACAGTAGCCCACTGGACACCGGAAAAAACAGCCGACGTGACGGGCATTGCCCCGGACCAGCTGCGCGAGCTGGTTAATACCTTCTGCGATGCCAAGGGCGCGGCCATCGTTACCGGCACCGGCCTTGGCATGGGACAGGACGGCACTCTCGCCCAGTGGCTGGCGGAGTGCATCAGCGCGGTGACGGGCAACCTGGACCGGCGCGGCGGCACCCTGGTGGGGCAGGGTATTTTTGATTTTGCCGGCTTCGCCAAAAAGAAAGGCATGTTCATGCGTAAGGCCCGCTCCCGCATCGGCAACTTCCGCGAACTCAACGGCGGTTTCCCGGGCGGCATCCTGGCTGACGAAATTCTCACGCCTGGCAAGGACCAGATAAAGTCCCTGTTTGTCACCGGCGGCAACCCCCTGTTGACGATGGCCAATTCCGCGCGCCTGCGCGATGCACTGGCGCAACTGGAGTTACTGGTTGTCACCGATATTTACCTGAACGAAACCGCCAGCCTCGCGCACTACGTGCTGCCGGCCACTTCGCCCCTGCAGCGCCCGGACCTGCCTTTCGTGTTTCCCCTGTTCCTGGGCATGCAGTCCATCCCCTATCTCGCGGCCACGGAAGCCCTGGTTGAACCCGAGGGCGAGCAGCGCGACGAGGCATCCATCTACACCGACCTGGCCAGCGCCGCCGGAGTGGGGCTGTTCGGCTCGAAAACCGTACAGTGGATTCTGCGGGGCCTGAAGGCGGTGCATCGACTGCGCCACCCGCGCGCACAACCGGGCCTGCCCCAGCGGTTCATTCTCGACCAGATGCTGCGCCGCTCTGGTCACGCCACCTTCGACGAACTGTTGCGCCACCCCCAGGGCAAACCGCGGGAGCAGGTGGCCCCCGGCACTTTCCTGGGCAAGCGCCCCACCACGGATGACGGGCTGGTGCACCTGGCCCCGCAGGAGTTCATCGCCGAGGCCGGCCGGCTGGAACAGCGCTTTGCGGAACTGGAGACCGGTCCCGGCCAGGGCTTCATGAGACTGATCTCCAAGCGGGCGCACAGCACCCACAACTCCTGGACCCAGAATATCGACGAACTCACCAACGGCGAACGCAACCAGACCAACTACGTTTACATCCACCCCGAGGATGGGGCGAGGCTCGGGCTGGGTGAAGGCGATGTGGCGGATATCCAGTCCGCCACGGCCAGCATTCGGCTGCCGGTGAAGCTGCTGGAAGAACTGATGCCGGGCACTGTGTCGGTGCCTCACGGCTGGGGTCACCAGCACGCCCGGGGCCTGTCCGTTGCTCGCCAGCTGGGCGGCGCCAACGTCAATATTCTCGCATCGGACGGCCCCGACAGCGTCGAACGACTGTCCGGGATGTCTCACCTGTCCGGCATTCCTGTGCAGGTGCAGTCGGCGAGCGGACCGGTCAACCGGCAGAGCTGGACAGGACACTGATGGCCCGGCAGGGGCTGGCCCATGGCGCCCTCGCCCTGCTGCTCGTCTGCAGCGTGCTCTACCTGCACGCCGCGGAGACCGCCGGCAGTGAAGGTGTGACGCTCTACCTGGCTGCCGCCTGGGCATTTATCTGCGGCCTGGCACTGAGTCACATTATTCACGAGTGGGGCCATTTCCTGGGGGCCGTTACCTCCCGCTCCACGCTGACGATCAAGCCCAGGGTACACCCGCTGTTCTTTGACTTTGACTACCTGGCAAATCGCCCGTCGCAGTTTCTCGCCCTGAGCCTCGGCGGCCTGCTGGGCAACCTGGTGCTGATCCTGGCGTTGCTCGCGACAGGCGCACACAGCCTGGTACTTACCGGTTTACTGGCGGCGGTGATCGGCCAGTTCGTCTATGTGCTGGTGCTGGAACTACCCGTATCGCTGGGCATCATGGCGGGTCGGGAGCCGCTGGAAACCCTGTCCACGCACTTTGCCCAGGGACGGCCGCTGTTCGTTCGCGCCACCCTGGCGGGGATAGCCACCGCCGTGCTGGTATTCCTGTTCTACCAGCTGGCGCGCTAGACCGCCGGCCGACAGCAGGCTTCCCTACACGCGCATTTGCGCGGCCCCTGTGACCGGGGGTATGTCCAGTGGTGACAGTATCCCCGCCGCTGCCGCGCAAACATGGGGTATGGCATTCACCACGCGGTTGGCGGCGGTGCCATTGCCGCCTCCGGCGGGCCCCGGCTCGATCGCATCGTGGCCGTGCACGCTGATAACCAGGTCCGGGCTGCCCTTTATCAATACCTGGTGACAGCCCTGGCCATGGGGCGGGTAGGGCCAGTCAGGGGCGCACTGGTCGTCGATGCGGGTGATATGCTCGACCACCAGGCGGACCGAATCGTTGCGGATACCCCTCACTTCGAAGCGGAAAGCGCCCTGTGTGCCTTTTTCAAACATACCCATCCCCGGCACGTCGATGCTGCGCTCCAGCGCCCGTCGCTCGACAAAGGTTTCGACCCTGTCCAGGGGGTAATCGAGCGCATCCGCCATGATTCGCAACATTGGTTCCCACACCATTTTCAGGGAGAACTCCTCGAGCATCCGCGGCAGCTCGTCCATGCTCTGGCCAAAGCCGATCACCTCCCGCACCACCTGGGGCTGGTCGTAGAGTGCGTAATTGAAAATTTCCTGAACACGAACCTGACAGATATCCGCAACGACACCGCTGGCAAGGACGGGCAGAATGTCCATGGCCCAACCCGGGTCGATACCCGAGACAAAGACAGAGCTGTTGCCTTTCGCACAGGCCGCTCGCACCGGGTCGACCGCCGCCTGCAGGCCGCAGGCCGGATAAAGCAGCGGGTAGAATGCCGTGGAGACCACATTCACCCCGGACTCGAGACAGGCCAGCAACTCCATGAAGGCCTCGGCGCCCCGGGTATCGGCGTTCGCAGCGTAGACAAGGGCATCCGGTTTCTCCCGCTGCAGCAGGGCCTTCCAGTCTGTTGTTGCCGGTACGCCTACCGCTTCGATACCCGCCAGCTCGCCCGCATCCCGCCCTGCCTTGGTCGGATTGGATACAACCACTCCGACCAGTTCAAGATCCCTGTGAGCCACCACCGCCCGGATAGCGGGCCGCCCGACGTTGCCCGTACCCCAAACCACTACCCGCTTTTTCATAACCCGCCTCGTCGTAACCGTTCTCTGCCAGTATCCAACCCCAGAGGTTAACCCAGATCGCCAGAACGGTTCAGCAAATTCAACCAGCGGATAATCACTGCCCGATAAGCTGCCCGGACCAGGCAATAGTTCACGAGCGTAATGCAACAGGCTTGCTACACCCTCTCATTTCAAGCACTCTAGACCCGGCGTCGGCCACTGTGGCTTGGCGCCTGAATAACAATAAAGAGGTGCTCCCATGTCCGGTGCCTGCGGCAGCCGCAAAACAATCTTGTCCACCCTGATCGCCGCCATAGCGCTCGCGACAGACATGCCACTGGCACTTGCCCAGGGCGGCGCCCTGGAAGAAGTCATAGTGACCGCCCGCAAACGCGAGGAGAGCCTGCAGGAAACCCCTGTGGCTGTGACTGCCCTCAGCGCCGACGAGCTGCGCGACGCGGGTGTGCGCAACCTTGCCGACCTGAACCAGGTCGCGCCGAATATCGAAGTGTCCTCGGCCAACGGCACCGCGCCCCTGGCCAATATCTACATCCGCGGTGTGGGACAGCGCAATACCGGGCCGAATATCGATTCCGGTGTAGGCATCTACATCGACGAGGTGTACGTCGGGCGTCCGGATGGCGCCCTGCTGGATATTTACGACATACAGTCAGTGCAGGTCTTGCGGGGCCCGCAGGGCACCCTGTTTGGCAAGAACACCACCGGCGGCGCGCTCGTATTCACCACCAATCGACCCGAAGAAGAATTCGATTTTTCCGTGGGTGGTCGCTTCGGCAACTACAACCGGGCCGATGGTAACTTCATGGTCAACGTGCCTCTCACTGAGACGGTGTGGACCCGCCTGGCGGGCTCCACGGTGAACAGCGACGGCTATATCAAGAATGTCTACGACGGCGACAAGTACATGGATGAGGACCGCCAGAACCTCGTCTGGCAGACGCGCTATGCCCCGGCAGAGTCGCTCACCCTGGACCTCAACCTGAACTGGGCCCAGACCAAGCAGAACATGCGGCCGCAAAAATGTGTCCCGGTACCGGGTTACCAGGGCTGGCAGGCGGAGCTGTTCAATACCCTGGCCATCGTGCCCTCCACTGGCCGCACCCTGGACGACTTCTGCCAGGACGCCGCCGATGTCGGCGATGCCAACACGGTGATCTCTGACCTCGGCGGCAAGTACGAAGCCAAGAACAAGGGCAGCAGCCTGATCGCCAACTGGGACCTGAACGACGACATCAGCCTGAAGAGCATCAGCGCCTGGCGCTATACCAAGGCAGAGCAGGATGACGAACTGGACCATGTCGGCATCCCTTTCCTGCACCGCACCCAGAGCGTTCACCCCCAGGGCCAGCCCCGCGAGACTGACCAGTACAGCCAGGAGTTCCAGGTCACAGGCAGTGCCGTCGGCGACCGCCTGACTTACGTGGCCGGAGTGTACTGGTTCAACGAAGAGACCAAGGGGGAAACCACGGTTACCTTCCTGGGTCCCTTTGATCCGGCGCTGGCAAACTGGCTATACCTTAATTCACCCTCCACCAGGCTGGATGCAGAGAACGATGCGCTGGCGACCTTTGCCCAGCTTGAGTGGGCGTGGACCGAACGGTGGCGTACCACCCTGGGTCTGCGTTATACGGAAGAGACGCGCAAACTCACCCGTGACCGTTACCAGCTGATCCCCGACACGCTGGACGCCAACGGCGGCACGGTCGTACCCCTGTTCGGCAGCTCGGGCCTGTATGATCGCAGCCCGGATTTTGTCTATAACCCGCTGTTCGAGTATGAGTTCGTCGATGAAACCCGCGCCAAGAATTCCGACAGTGACACCACACCCATGGCCAGCGTGCAGTACCTGATTGATGGCTTCGAGGGTATCGATGCGGGTACTGTCTACCTGACCTACAGCGAGGGCTTTTTGTCGGGCGGGCTGTCAGAAGCGCCCTCGGGCGAACTGGAAAACTTTGAGCCTGAGGAAGTCACAAACTGGGAGCTGGGCTTCAAGCTCGACCTGCTGGACAGCACCCTGCGGGTGAACGGTGCGCTCTACTACTCCGACTACAAGAACCGCCAGCTGACATCCCTGGTGATCAACCCCCAAACCAACTCTCCAGCACCGGCGACGGTGAACGCGGCAAAGTCGACGATCCAGGGCTTCGAGCTGGAAACCATGTGGTTCCCGGTGGAGCGGCTGCAGCTGATGTTCAACATGACCCTTAACGACGGCAAAATCGATGAATTCATCGACAACCAGGTCACCCTGGCCGACCCCGGCGTGCCAGCGGCAGCGGGCTGCGACCGGGCTGACCTGACCTTCATCCAGGTGGACTCCTGCCCCAATGACCGCTCCGATGAGAACCTGCCGCGCCTGCCGGAGCAGACCTACTATGTCGCAGCCGAATACACCTTCGACACGCCCATCGGCCAGGTATTGCCCAGGGTGCAGTACAGTTACAAGTCTGACGTGGATTACTGCTTCGATTCCGCCAGTTGCCGCTCCGGCCTGTGGCTGGAGGGCGATCAGCGCGACCTCAGCGCCCGGGTGACCTGGCTCTCGACCAACGAAAAGTGGGTCGGCGCCATCTACGGTAATAACCTCACGGATGAGGACTATATTGTCGGCGGCAGCGCCCTGGTGGAGTCCGAGGGCGTGGGTGGCTACGCTGCCGCCACTCCCAGGACCTACGGCGTTGAAGTGCAGTACAGGTACTAGGCTCCAAAACGCGGCCAAATCCGGCCGCGCCCCCTGGGCGCCGCTTGCCGGCGCTCACCAAACCATCCAGTAGCCGTTCCAGGACGTAACGAGTGCGTCCACCATAACCCACCAATCAGCGCCCCCAGAACGCTGAATCTGTGGCATTATCCGAACCCGCAACCACGGGAACCCCATCACCTTGCGTTACCAGTTCATCATTCTGGGCACACTGTTTGTCGCCACTGCCAGCCAGGCCCTTGAAGAGGTCCTGGTAAAAGCCCAGCACCGGGAAGAATCCCTGACGGATGTCCCGATCAGCATCACCGTGCTCAATGGTGAAGAGTTGCAACACCAGGGCATGAACCGCATTGAGGATTTCACTGCGCTGGCCCCGGGCCTGAGTGGCTGGGAGCAGGGTGTGAGCACGCCCATTTACGCCATCCGGGGTATCAGCACCAACAGCTTTGGCATAGGTGGTGAGGCCAGTGTTGCCGTCATCGTCGACGACAGTTACGTCGGGCGCATCAACAGCACATCGCTGACCATGGTGGATGTGAACCGGGTAGAAGTATTGCGGGGCCCCCAGGGCACCCTGTTTGGTCGCAACGCTACCGCGGGCGCCATCGTGATCTACAACAACCAGCCGGTGGACCGCTTCGAGGGCAGCTACGCACTGGAAGCCGGCGAGGATAACGACCGCGGCGCCAGGCTCACCGTCAACCAGCCTCTGCTGGGTGAGCGCCTGATGTTGCGCGCCAGCGGCTTCAGCTACCGCAATGACGGCGACCTCGATAACCGCTGGCTGGGAGAGAACATCGGCGACGAGGACAGCCTGGGCGGCCGCCTCGCACTGCGCTCGGTGCTGGGCGACTTCGATACCACCCTGAGCTATGGCTACCAGCGCACCAATACCAATGGCCTGGGCTACGAAACCCTGGTGCCCTCGCTGGCTGCCGCAGGTAATGTTCCGCCGGACCCATTTGACGACAGGCTGGCGCTCGACACCCGTACCTATGACGATGTCAGTAATGCCAACGGCCAGCTGCGGGTACTGTGGCAACCCGATGCGCCATTCTCGCTACTGTCAGTGACGTCCTACCACAATAACAACAGCCCCAACCTGTTCGATGTCGATGGCAGTGCCGTTTTCCTCACCACCGCCGGCTTTATCAATCGCAAAAGCGAGACCCTGAGCCAGGAATTCCGGTTTACCGGAACCCGCGAGAATATCGACTGGGTCACCGGGGCAATCGTGTTCAGCGAGGATGTGAGTACTGCGGTCGAGCTGACTTATTCAGATATCAACATCCTCTCGGGTCGCCCGGTCTCTCCTGCGGATTTCGGCTTGCCATTCCCGGACTTCGAGCTCTGCGACGCCACCTCGGACATTCTGTTCGGCAGTTGCCAGCAGAGCGTGGAAGAGCTGTCCTACCAGCAGGGGGATTACCTGAGCTACGGTATCTACGGCGACATTACCTGGTCGCTGGACCCGCGCCTGAGCGTCACCACCGGCCTGCGCTACAGTGCGGACGACAAGGACTTCAAATATCGCTCGGCGCCGGTAGACAGTGTCTCGACCACCCTGAACGCCCTGAATTCGGCGCCGCTGAACCCCGCCGGCAACCTGCTGGGATATTCAACTGAAGGCTGGGAGCACATAGACGAGAACTGGAATGACTGGGAAGCGCGGCTGGCCCTCAACTATCTGCTTGGCCAGAACAGTAATGCCTATGCCTCGGTCAGCAAGGGTTACAAGGCGGGCGGTTTCGAGCCAGCGGCGACACCGGCACTGTCGGTATTCGACCCGGAACAGGCGCTGTCGGCGGAGCTCGGCCTGCGCGGCGCCGTGTTGGCGGAGCAACTGAGCTACCAACTGGGGGGCTACGCCTACGATGTAGACGACTACCAGATACAGGTGATTGAGAACGGCCTCGCGCGCACGGTCAATACCAACGGGGTTCGCGGCTACGGACTCGAGAGCCAGTTACAGGCCCAATTGAACCCGGCCTGGCAGGCCCAGCTTGCCTACGCCTACACCCGCGCCGAGTTCAGGGATTTCGAAACAGAGACCGGTAATCTCGACGGCAACCGGACTATCCTCACCCCACAGCACAGTGGCTACCTTGCCCTCAATTACGCCAGTCCCCGCTACAGCTGGGGCGGCCTGGCGCTGATGTGGCGCACCGACTACCTGGGTGACATTTACTTTACGGCGCAGAATAGCTCACATGGACCGGCAGGACGAATTCTTTCGCAGCACCGCGCAGCTGAGCTATATCGAGCCGAACCAGAACTGGCAGGTCGACCTCATCGTGCGCAACGTGTTCGACGAGAACACGCTGATATTCAAGCAGGATGTGGGTGCAGGCGAGGTGGCCAGGCGCGCGAAGCCGCGCTATGTCGGCCTGGCTTTCAGCGGCAGCTTCTGAGGCGTACCGCAGCACCCTTGCGGTTAGGGCCCGGGCCCGCCGTGGTTTATAGTGAGGCTTCCAGTCTTCACCCCCGGGAAACTCCCTTCGTGGCCAAACCACCCCCTGCGCGCATGCGCTTTCAAAAGCAGTCCAAACCTCCCGGCCAACCGAAGCTGTGGGGCAAGGATGAACTGCTGATAGAACGCATGAGCCGGGAGGGCCGCGGCATTGCCACCCGGGCGGGCAAGATCGTCTTTGTCAGCGGCGCCCTGCGCGGTGAGCAGGTGCAGGTGCAGTGCACCGCGGTAAAGCGCGATTATGACGAGGCCCGCATGCTCGGGCTGACGGCGGGCAGCGAACCCTCCCCGGAACGGGTCGAGCCCGGATGTCCCCTGTACCAGGATTGCGGCGGCTGCACCCTGCAGCACTGGTCACTCGCCGCGCAACAACAGCACAAGGCGGCGGAACTGCTGGGACTGCTGCAACCGCTGGCACCCGGTCTCGAGCTGGATTCACCCCTCACCAGTCACGCCAGCGGCTACCGCCATCGCCTGCGCCTGGTCGTGCTGCGCCAATCCCGACAAGGGCTATGCACTGGGTCTGCGGCGGCAGGCCTCGCGGGAGGCGGTTATCGTCGGCGACTGCCCGGTGGCAAACGCCGCGGTGAACCGGCTGCTAAGGACCCTTCCTGCATTACTGGACAAGGTACCGGAGTTGCAGGGCCTGCGTGAAATCGAGATCGACGGCGACAGCCACGACCAGCTCGGGCTGTGTTGTTATTTCGCTGCCCGGCCCGGCGAGAAGGCACTGCTGTCACTGCGGGCTGCAGTGCTCGATGCACCGGTGAGGGCGCTGCGAGTGCGGCTCATCGAGTCGAGGAAGTCGCGCAACGACGATGCGCTGGACGATACGGGCGAGGACACGGCGCCCTGGCAGGAACTCTATTGCGAGGGCGAACTGTGCCTGTCACTTACGCTGCCAACCCGGGAATCGGGTGGCCCTGACCAGGCAAAGCCCCTGGAGCTGGCCTACCGCCCGGGGGACTTCACCCAGACCCACTGGGCGATCAACGAGGCTCTGGTGCAGCGCGCCCTCGACTGGCTGCAGCCTGCCACTGACGAATGCGCGCTCGACCTGTTTTCAGGTATCGGCAACTTCAGCCTGCCACTGGCCGTCCGGGCCGGGGTCGTCCACGCGCTTGAAGGCGATGCCGGCATGACGGAGCGGGTAGCCGGCAACGCCGCGCGCAATGGCCTGGACAATATCCGCGCGCAAACCCTGAACCTGATGGCGGAAAAACTGGTGCTGCCGAAGGCGGACATCGCCGTGATCGACCCGCCCAGGGCGGGGGCGAAAGCGGTCTGTGAGGCCCTGGCGCGCTCCGGGGTAAGGCGGCTGGTGTATGTTTCCTGCCACCCCGCGACCCTGTCACGGGACGCAGCTATCCTGGCCAAGGCCGGCTTTGCCCTGCGCAGGGCCGCGGCAGTGGACATGTTTCCCCACACCGGGCACAGCGAGGCGATCGTGCTGTTTGAGCGCAAGTCTAGAAACCCGGGGTTGACCGGGCTGGGCTCAAATATGGGTGCTTATTCGGGCGAGATAGTCCAGCAGGACGGCATTCAGCTCATCCGCCGCCTCCAGCGGCAGCATATGGCCGGATTTCGGGATCATTTTCACGTCGACCAGATTCGGGAAGATCGCCCGCATCAGGCCGATCGGGTCCTCGCCGTGAAAGCCCTCCAGGTCCACGTCCCGCTCGCTGCCGATAAACCAGGCCGGCACCTGGCTCTGCACCCCCTCGAAGGGTTTGCGCTGGCGCCATTTGATGTCCATCGATCGATACCAGTTGAGACCGCCGGTAAAACCTGACTGGCTGTACTCAGAGACGAAGAACTCCAGCTCCACTTCACTCAGCCAGGGCCAGGGCAACGGCGGCGGCTCTGGCATGGCATCGATATAGCTGGTGCCCGGGGGGTGTTTGAATACCTCGAAATAATTTGCCGCGCCGCTGAGTAGCCACATGACCTTGCGCAAAAACTCCCGCGGGGCGGCGGCGAGTTCGATATCGGCCCGGGGCGGTTCGCGAAAATACTCGATGTGGAGAAAGTGCTGCTCCCCCATCTCGCGGTATTCGGTGAGGGGCGGCTTGTCCGGGTTGTGGGGCGCGGCGGGGTTCTCCAGGCAGATGATCGCCTGCACCCGCTCCGGGTGGCGCAGGGCGAGGTCCTGGATGGCGAAGGCGCCGAAATCGATGCCGACGAAAATTGCCTTGTCCACGCCGCAGTGGTCCAGCAGGCCCACCAGGTCGGCGGTGATCTCGTCGACCCCATAGGCCTCTGGTTCATCCGGCGCCTCGCTCTGGCCCATGCCGCGCATGGACGGTGCAATCACCCGGTAGCCGGCGCTGGCGATCACCGGAATCTGCCGGTGCCAGCTGAACCACAGCATCGGGAAAGCCGTGACAGAACACCACCGTGCCCTTGTCGCCGGCGGCGGACTGCGCAGCCTGCTCCACATAGTGCATCTGGATGTTGTTGATCATGGCGTAGTTGTGACGCCAGCCAAAAGCGGGTTGTGTCATGGGAAACTGCCGCAGCTGAGGATACAGGGCCTATTGTAGTCCTGGATTATCCGCCTGCGGACACCGCTTCCCAAACTCCCGTCGCGGGTATAGAAAGGCGGCCAGGCGTTTACTCCTGCATGCCGTGGTAGAGCAGGCGCACCAGCAGCCGCACCCCGTCGTTGTCCTTGAGTTCGGCGTAGCGCGGACCATCCCGCTTGCCGATGTCACGGATATCCGCCATCAGTTCCGGGTGGAACTGGCAGGAGAAGGAACGGCGGATGGTATGGGTTTCCCAGTCCTTGTAGTAGATGCAGGTGGTGGAGACCTCGGTCCAGTTGGTCTCGTCCACCGCGGTCTGGGACAGAATTTCCACGGCGTAGGGCAGGTTCAGCATCCACGACAGCGGGCTCACCGCTATCTGGTAGCGAATGGGCACGATGGTGTCGTGCAGCAGTTTGTACGCCCAGTTGGCGAACAGGGCGGCCTCCTCGTTGACCTCGTCACTGTGGAACATTTCGATACGCAGGTCCCGCTCCATTTTCAGCATGGTGTCGATGACGCCCTCCAGGTCGTCCGCGACCAGGGCATGGGCCTCGTGCAACTCACCGGGTATGTGCTCGCTGCCACCGCGCCGGCGATAGGGCAGCAGGCGCCGGGTGCCCACTTCCACCTGCTCATTCGGCGCCACCGCGAACAGGGTGTCATGCCAGCCTTCCGCCAGCGTCTTGCCGTTCTTGATGACCGGCAGGGCCGCCCCGACCTCGGCGATACGCTCACAGACCCGCTGCAGGGAGCGAATGGCCGTGCCATCGACATCCAGCGGCAGGTGGGCCAGGTTGGCCGCCTCGCGTACGGCCCGCTTGAGCAGGCGGATATGGGACGCCGCCGCCAGCTGGTGCCCCAGGCAGATAAAAATGCTGGGGCCGCTGCTGGGAAAGCGATGCAGCAACAACTCGTCGGTGAGACTCAGGATATCCTCCAGGCTGGCGCTGGCGCCATCGAAGCTCGAGGCATCGTGTACTGAAGGATTGCCTCCCTGCACCACCGTGGCGATGCCCGCGGCAAGGATACTGGCCAGGCGCTTGTAATTGGTCACCCCGCTCTCCCACACGGGATAGAGAATGGTATCCGCGTCCGCCACCTGCTGCAGGATATAGGCGATATTCTTGGAAGCCCGCACCTCCTCTCCCTGCAGGTTGATTCCCACATTTTTCCAGGGCTCGATCACCGCGACGCTGTGGCGATACACCTCCGGCAGCCCCAGCAGCAGATCCAGCTCAACCCGCGAACTGATGACCTTTTCCAGCGGCGGCGCCACCCCCCATTCGAACAGGCCACCGTCCGCAAGGAAGTCGCGGCCCGGGAACGGGGTGGGTGAGTCCCGGTCGTTGAGGAAATAACCCAGCAGGGCGTGGATGGACTGGGGGCTGGCGGCGTGGTGGCCGAGAATGCCGGGGCGGGTGCGCCAGCCCATTTGCTGTAACAAGGTGGCCTGCATGGCCGCGGGGTCGAGAGGGGTTTTCACAAATTAGCTGCCTGTTTTGCCGGGGGAACAGGCTCTAAAGGCAATATTCGAGCCAACAGGCCAAACCGCCCCTGTGTAAAATAAATCGACAGTAAATAGCCAATCAAGTGGCTGTTAACGAACGCCATAGGGATGAAACTGGCATCAAACCGGACCACAGGCGCCCCAAGTTGGGGCGCGACGGGGAACTGGTTCACAGTTCCGCCCACCTTTTTGAGCTGTGCTTTCTGAGCGTCAGTTGGTGCAGGGGATCCATCCTAGTCAGCGCTGCGAGTATCCCCCGCCCCCGGGCGCCAGCCACAGACAGGGCCCCCGGGCCGCGTCGGTCCTGGGTTTCGCGAGCCCCGCCCGGGACTCTACGGAAAATGCAAAGTGGCCAAAACGACGATTTTCAGTTGACAGGAACGTATCTGCTCTCTCGATTTTGGGTCTATACTCCTTCTGACCCGGGTTTTGACCCGCTGCTGACGGCTCCGAATGGTATAAATCTTGCTCTCCAACTTATGGATTTGCCCCGGCGTCACCCGCTTTACTCGCCGGGCCGAGGCAATCCGATGCGGGGGCAAAGGCTGCCGAGGACGCGTCATCTATTCAATCGAACAGGGCCAGACCGGCCCTCAGGTAAACCGGCGACAATGCCGACCAGGAGTCAAAAATGGCTAGTGAAAAAAACAATACGAAGCGCTCCGGGATTGGCCCGGGCAAAGCGCTGTGTCGCGCGGTGATGCTGCTCGGCGCCGTGGTGATTGCCGGCAGCGGCGCGGTCCTCGCTGCAGACGGTGAGATTACATTTCAAACCAATGGTATCGGTGTAGAAGGCGCCACGCCCGCTGGGCAGGTACCGAGCCAGATAAATCATCAATCAGGCACCGTTAATACCGAAGCTATAGCGGTGGATTTTGGTGCAGAGGCAATTCTGGCAACTGTAGTTGTCTCCAATTTGTTCCCTAATGAACGCAGTGGCGAGAGGGGCAAATGGGAGGCCTTTGATGGTTTCGGCAATTTGGTGGGCGCATCCAATTTTGAACTGGTTACAAATAGCTTCGGGCCTATCCCGGATATTGTTGTGGGAACCAATCCGAGCGCCCCGTTCAGGTATCTTGTGTTTACCGCCCTGCCTTATGAAGACCCCGCTGGCACGAACGACAGCTCGGACTACTTCGTACGCTCGATTACCTACACCCTCGATGAGCTCGGCGCCAACCCGATTGTAGTAGGCGGATCAGACGCCAATGAAACTGACTGGGAGCCACTCAACCCGACTGGCTTCGCCCTGGGCGTTCCCTATTTGGATGAAAACGGCGGATATATCGGCGCCGAGCCCATTGTCGTCAACACCCAGGAGTGCACCGGTACCGAGGGAAACAACACCGCTGGCTGCGTCATTCAATTGGCCGACGGATTCACGTTGTCCGTCAAGAATTCGCCGGATGTAAATGGGTCATTCAGCGCAAGCGTACAAACCATCGTCGACCCGCGGGCGAGTTGCGGCAATACCAGTGTCGACGCCATCCCCCCTGGAGTGAACGATGATATCCTGGACCTCGGCTTTCCCCTCGACAACACGCCAGCTCCCGTAACTGGCCCAAAGATCCCCGCTCACCTGTGCGGCACGCCCAATCCGGCCTTTGGCGGACAACCCACCTTCGAGTTGGTCAACGTCAACAGCCAGCTGACAGTTATCACTTCAGTGCTGGAACTGATCGCGGCTAACGATACCGACGATGATTACAATTGCCTTGCAGCGGAAAAGAGCAAGCGCCCGGTTGTCGCCTGGTTGCCGAAAACCTCCACGGCCGGAGATCCCGGTGCTCGACGCTCAGGGCGACCTGGTGAGTGAGATCCAGGACGTAACCTTCGCCTGCGGCAGCTCCCGCGGTGGCTCGTCGCGCTTCTCCTTCCTGGCCTATGACCTGCGCCACATCGAGAACGCGCCCTACGTCGGCTATCACCCGCGAGCGCTATCACGCAGTTGAATGCCACCATTCTCGCAGACCGATGCCTGCGTCGACAAGCGTAGAGAACAAGGCCGTCAAATCCCGAGCCAAGACGTGCCACCGGATGCGTTTGATACCGGTCGCTACAGCACCGCGAAGCGCCAGTATATCAAGCTGCTGGAAACCGTGTCGAACGACGTCCAGTACGACCAGTGCCTGTTCGACCTGGATAACAAGCTTGTGTTTGTGGGCAACCCTGCGGTACCCGGGCGAAGGCAACCTGCCCCGCAACTTCCGCGGAGACCTGATCGTGCAGATCCAGCATATTCTCTACATGATCGACCGCATGCTGGACGAGACCAAGCCCGGCTCTGCCGGAGTTCTGATCGCACTGTAGTATCGAGGCAAGCAGAACCCGCCCTAGTGGCGGGTTTTTTTATGGGGTTGGCGCTTTATAGTGCGGCGGCTTCTTCTGCCCTGCCGGTTGCAATATACAGTTCCTGCAGTCGCTTTTTGGCCGCCTCTACATATATCGGCCTGGCGCCCTCGTCCGTGCTGAGGATGTCATAGCCGCTTCGCAGCAGGGTTTCAGCCTCGGCATTCTGGCCCAGGCCCGCCAGGATGCCTCCCTTGATGCTGTTTGCCAGGGCCGTAATCCAGTGACTGTCGCCATAGGCCCCGGTCAGGGTAGTGGCTGCTGATTCCGCCAGCGGCAATGCCTCCGCATTTTCACCCTGGGTCGCCAGGAACTGGGCCAGGCCCAATTGCGCAATGGCGATGTCAGGGTGGTCCGCGGGCAACAGCTCCGAGTTGAGCTGCAGCGCATCGCGCAACATGGGCTCCGCCGCCTCGGCATCGCCGCTCTGGCTGAGCCAGCGACCCAGGGTCGACATGGTGGCCGCCACCTCGGGATGTTTAAGCCCCAGCACCTGCTCCTGCATGGCGAGCGCCTCACGGTTGGTGGCAATGCGCCTCGGCAAATCGCCCGCCTCGTAGGAAATAAAGGCCAGGTTGCCCAGCACCTGGGCCATGACGGGTGCGCTTCGCCAAACAGGGCCCGGTTCATGGCCAGCGCCTCCCGGTAGGTCTCCGCCGCCTTGTCCAGTTCACCCTGGGCCCGGTACAGAAGACCGAGGTTGTTCAGATCGTTTGCCAGGCTGGGATGCTGCTCGCCATACAACCCCCGATCCATGGCCAGTGCGTCTGCGATACAGTGCCTCGCTCTCATCGATAGCGGCCGGACTCCATCAGCAGCAGGCCCAGGTTGTTCAGGTTTTCCGACAGGTCGGGATGCGGCTGCTCACCAAAAATTGTCTCGCGCAGCTCCAGTGACTCGCGCAGGTAGCTGCTCCGCGTCCTCAAACTCACCCTGGTCAAACTTGTTGAGCCCCAGTTCCTCAATGGCGTCAGCTACCGCCGGGTCGTCCGGCCCCAGCAGGCGGCGCCTTTCCTCCAGCACCAGGACCAGCACCGGCTCGGCATCCTCGTAACGGCCCATGCGAAAATACAGCTCTGCCAAGCCGGCGTGGGCATCGGCCATCTCCTGGCTGTTCTGGGCGCCAGAATTCTCCAGGCGCTCGATAGCCTCGAGGTACAGGATTTCAGCGGGTTGCAGTTCTGCCCTGATGGTCATCACGTTGGCCATGTTCAGCAGGCTGTCCACAATTTCCTGTTCCGTGACGTTGGGCAGGACGCGGCGGTTGTCCAGGGCTTTTTGCAGCATGGCCCTGGCATCATCGAACAGCCCGAGGCTGGTGAACACAGTGCCTATGGTATCCATCAGCTGGGCCTGCACCTTGGGCTGGTCGGCAAGCTCAGTATCGATGCGCTCGGCACCGGCGGTGAGGATTTCACGCGCTGTAATACTGCGGCCGCGGGCTTCACTTGGATCCGAGACCTCGAACAGACTGACAAGGAAAGAAGTTGTTTGCCGGGCGGTTTCCGCCTCGATCTCGGCGCGAACGCGCTGGCGTTCGGCTTCGTTACGGGCGATAACCGCGGTGGTGGCGAGCCCGATGGCCACGACCATGCCCACCACCGCGGAACCGGTAATGAGCGCGAGCCGGCGGTTGCGGCGCTGCAGTTCCCGCTGGCGCAGGTCGTCAAAACCCAGCCCCAGTAATCCCGCCAGCAGCTTGACCCGGGCGTTGGCCTTGCCATCTTTACCTTGCCGGGCATCCGCGGCGATGGGCTCGGCGGGTTCATCCGACAGCTCACCGTCTTCACCCAGCTTGAAGCGCAGGGCCGGGGGGAAACACTCGAAATGTTCGATGCCTTCCTTACCGGAGGAGTAAGGTTCGCCATCGACGATAAGGCTGAAAATCCGGTCGGACCGACCGAGTCGCTTGAACGCCTTGATCTCCTCGTTAACCCAGTGGGATTTGGCCGAGGCCATGGAGCAGATCACTATCTGCACAGCCGAGGATTCCAGCGCCTCGGTCAGTTTATTGCCGAGGTCGGTGGCGCTGGCGAGCTCTTCACGGTCGCGAAACACCGGCGCGAGCCTGGCCGGCACCTTGCCCATGCCGGTGTCACGCCCGACAAGGCGTTTCGGCACGCGATAATTCTCAAGGGACTTGTGCAGCCAGCGGGCCCATTTCTCGTCGGAGTGGCTGTAGCTTATGAAGGCCTTGTACTTGTAATCCTGCCAGTCGATCACCGGTTATCCCCAATCAGGCGCTATGGACAGGTCGCTGTTTACGCCACCTGACAACATGACGACACGACAAACCCTTTTACGTCGCAGGCGCTTGTAGGCCTGTGCTCACAGCATACTGGATTATTAGCAAGGCCGTGACAACTCGCCATGCCAAAAGCAGTCCGCACACTATAAGCCTCTGAACCAAAAATCAGATCAGTCCATTGCGAAAACGTCTGGCCAATTAAAGATAACGCACTTTCTCTGTGATCCCATTCCCGCTAAAGTGGCCGGAAGATCCCCCGGACAACACCAGGCCACATGATCCCACCCGATAAAGCCCCGGGCGACCGGAGACGAGACCAGAAGCCTGACCCGGAACAGGCGAGCCTGTTTGCCCGCCACGAATGGACCCTGGTTGGCTTGCTGGCAGCGCTCGCCTTCGTGCTGGGCTGCATCGGTTACGCACAGGCCATGACCTTCGCCGACAATGGCGGCCCCAACACCTGGTGGGACGTTGCCTACGCCAGCCTGCGCCTGTTTATTTTTGAAGCGCCGGAAGAAACGGCGGGCTGGCCGCTGTACATGCAGATCGCCCGGGCCCTGGCCCCGATGGTGGTGCTTTACACAGCAGCCAAGGCCGTGTGGAACGTCATCGAGGAACAGGTCGCGCTGTATGCTCTGCTGTTTCGCAAACGGCGCTTCGTGGTGGTTTGCGGCATTGGTGAAACCGGCTTTCGTATCGCCCGGGACTACTGCCTCAATTCGAGCAAACGGGTGGTGGTTATCGACAATGACCCGCTGAACGCATTGGCCGCGGAATTGAAGAATTATGGGGCTATCGTGGTCTGCGGCAATGCCATGGATCCCCTGGTGCTGCTCAAGTCGCAGGTCATCTACGCCAAGGAACTATTCCTGTGTACCAGCGACGACAAGGCGAATATCGCCATTGCGAAGAACGCCGAGCGCCTGACCCGACGCCTGAAAAACACCGAGTTAAAGAAACTCGAGAATATCGCCCGGCGGCTGGAGCCGATGGTTGGGGGCGAGCCACCGGATGTATCACTGCGTTGTTTTTTGTGCGTCGACTCGCCCGATATCTACGAGATCTTCAGTGTGCACAGCTTCTTCGAGATCAACAGTTCACGTTTCGCGATCAGGCTGTTCAACCGGCGCGAAACGATAGCGCGCAATATTTTCCGGGTCTGCGCCCCTGACCTGTACTACCGCCCGGCCAGCCGCAGCAATGAGCCCATGCACATTCTGTTTATCGGCTTCGAGGCGCTGGTGCGGGAAATGATATTACAGGCTGCCCTGACCGCCCACTACACCGACTTCCGGCTGCCGCATATCACCGTGCTGTGCGAGTCTGATAATAAGAACAGGGTAGAGCGCTTCAGGCACCGCTATCCCCACCTGGATAAAACCGTCGACATCCGGTTTGTCTACACCGACCCGATGACGATCACCCCGGAAACCTGGTACGAGATGCAAACGAGCACCCACTTTGACGTGAGTTACGTGGCCCTGCTGCACGATGTCGAAAGCATCCTCTCAGCCCGCAGGCTCAACCGCCTGCGCCGGCACAGCGGCCTGACCCCGCTGAATTTCGTGGTCTGCCTCAACCAGCAGAACTTTCTGGCGGAAATTATCGACGACGACTTCCAGCCCATTGGCATGGATAAACTGAATCTGCCGGACTTCGAGCCGATCGAGTACTTCGAAGCGCTGGACGAAACGATTTCGATCGAAATCGTCGTCAATGAAGCCCTGGATGCCATGGCCCGCACCCTGCACAACGCCTACCTGAACACCCAGTTGGCCGGTGGTGGCAGCAGCCGCAGTAACGCCTCGATTATTCCATGGTCGGAACTGCCGGCACACAAAAAGAAGGCGAACCAGCACGCCGCCGCCCACATGGATGTCAAACTGCGGATCGCCAACTGTGTTGCCCTGCCCATTGACGCCCGGGAGACGGAAGCCGTGTTTCCCCCTGACGACCTGATGATGGAGTTGCTTGCCCAACTGGAGCACCGGCGCTGGATGGCCGACAAATACCTGGCGGGATACGGCTACGGGGAGGTTCGCGACGAGGACCGCATGCTGCACCCGGACCTCATCCCCTGGGAGGAACTGACCGAGGCGGACAAGGAGAAGGATAGGGCCAATATCCGCCAGATACCGCACCTGCTGAAGCTGCAGGACCAGAAGGTCTGCCGCATGTACCACGGCCTCGATACCGCGGGCCGACAGAAACCCGTTTATAAGCCCGCATGAACCGGGCCGCTGCCAGCTAGAGCGCCGAGCCCTTCTTCGCCAGAAAAATCGTATGGCGACTGCCCTTGCCGGGGCGTGCCCGCACAGTGCGCACCGAAGTGTGGAAGCCGGCTTTTTTCAGGCGGATCACAAACAGCGGATCGGGTCCCGCTGACCACACGGCGAGCGTCCCCTCCGGGGTAAGTGCCCGGTGTACCGCCCGCAGCCCGGCCGGGGAGTAAAGCCACTGGTTGTCGTCGTGGGTAAGCCCCTCTGGACCGTTGTCGACATCGAGCAAAACGGACTCGAACCCACCCTCGGTGGCGCTGATCAGGGTCGCCACATCGCCGCCATAGACCCTGGTCCGATCGTCCAGCAACGGCTGGCCAGCGCACTCGCCCAGGGGCCCCCTGTTCCAGTCGACCACTTCCGGTATCAGTTCCGCCACGGTAACCACGGCAGAGGGCGCAACGATGCCGAGGGTCGCTGCGAGGGTGAAGCCCATGCCCAGCCCGCCCACCAGAACCCTGGCTCCCGGCAGACTGCCCAGGCCCGCACAACCCAATTCTGCCAGCGCCTCTTCCGAGCCATGCACCCGGCTGTTCATAAGCTCGCCGCGGATACCCGACAGTCGTATGGAAAACTCCTTGTCGCGCCGGGCAAGGGTGAGCGTGCCGCCGTTATCGGGGATCGTGGCGGTGCCGAGTGTTATCCACTTATTCATTGTTATCCAATATAGTCCGTCGTGTCCTGACCGAATTATTACCCGATAAAGCGGGCCAGGCCCTTCGGCCCTAAACTGGCACCGGTTTCCGATGTGAGTGAGGCAGGGCCAGTGCCAGTGCGGCGGCGAGCAACAGCGCGCCCACCATGGACTGTAGCACCAGCTCGTAGTTCCCCAACTGGTCGAAAGCGTAGCCGGCCAGCGGCGCCCCCACCAGGCCAAAGGGGAGAAACAGGGGAGCCTGGGCGCCGTTCACCTGGCCAATGATTGCAGCGTCAAAGTAACGGCTGTTGAGGTAGGGATGCATGGGAATAAAAGCGCCGGTGGCGAAGCCCGTCAGGGTCACTGCGAGGTAAATGGCGGTGGAGTCCTGGGCAAGGAGCAGCAGGCACAGGCCCCCGCATTCGACCAACAGCAGGCCAGCGGCCACCCACCGGGCATAGGCGCGGCCGGCGTCACCAAGCCAGGCGACAACCCCTTTGCCGATCATTCCACCGAGGCCGCCAGCCGAGAGAAACAGCCCGGCCTGGGCAAGGGAATAGCCGGTCTGCAGGAAATGCGGCGGGTAACAGATACCGAGTACCAGGGACACATTGAGCGCGATCGCCACACAAAGGCCAATAAGCCAGAAGGCGGGCTGCCGGTAGATCGATGCTTCGAGTTTTGCGCTGCCCTGGTCGGAAGCTACCCCGGTGGTGGCCGGGATCCCCGCCATAACCATCAGCCAGAGCACCAGCAGCAGCCCCAGCGCCAGGCAAAACAGGGTGTCGCGCCAGCCCAGCTGCGCCATCAACGCGCCCACCAGCGGCGGCAGCAACATGCTGGCGACACTGATTCCCATGGCCGCCAGGGCAAGGGCGCGGGCCTCCCGCCCGGGATAGGTTTTGACCAGCAGGCCATTGACCACCACCGGTCCATACAGGGTCAGGCCAAGGGCGAACACCAGGAAACCGAAAGCCACCAGTGCGAGAGTGGGTGCGATGCTGATGAAGGCGAGGGAGAACATGGAACAGAAAATGCCGACCAGCAGGATGCGGCGAATTGAGGTCCGGTCCGCCAGCCTTCCCACCATGGGTGCCACAAAGGCGGGCACCAGCAGCAGGGCTACCGGGCCGATATTGATGGCGGCCACCCCCACCCCGAACTCCCGTGAAAGGGGCTCGACGAAGAAGCCGTAAACTCCCAGCAAGCCCACACCGAAGCCGAGGCAGGCCATGGCACTCAGTGCCGGCAACCACTGGCGCACTATCCCCGCCTAGGCGAACATGGTGGCATCGGGACCTATCCGATCAGCGACTGCCTGCAACTTTTCCCGGTCGAGCCCGTAAAATGCTATCGCATTGTCCCCCAGGATCCTGCGGCCATCAGCCTCGGGGAAATTGGCGAAGGTGGTTTTGAAGTACTCGCCGGTATTGGGCCAGGTACCCTCGGGATGGGGGTAGTCACTGCCCCACATGATCTGGCCGGTGCCAATGGCCTCGCGCAGGTCCAGGTCCGCGCGCGGCACGCAGGAAGCCCCGATCGCCACGTTGCGCCGGTAGTAATCGCTGGGGGCCATCGACAGGTGAGCGCGAAAGTCCCCCAGCTTGGCGGAAAACTGCACATCCCGGTAGTTGTGGTCCAGCAGGCGCAACCAGGGCGGCAGCATGAACATGGTGCCGCCCTCCACGATCACCACCTTGAGCCGCGGGTAGCGCTCGAATACGCCGCCCCAGATCATGAAGGTCAGCGGGCGGTACAGCCACCACATGACCTCGGATACATACACGCCCATAGCCCCCGGCAACTGCTGGCTGCTGTCCTCCACGGGCCAGTCCTTGCCGAAGTACTCCGGGTGCGGGGCCGGGCCGGAGTGAAAGTGAACGATCACTCCCAGGTCCTCGCAGACTTCCCAGAAAGGGTTGTAGCGGGTGTGGTGGTAGGCCGGCTGGTCGCCCCAGAGGGTAGGTATCATCACCGCCCTCAGGCCGTTGTCCACACACCAGCGCACTGCTTCCACGGCCTGTTCCACATCCCATAGCAGGGGAATGGATGCGACGCCGATATGCCGCGCCGGGTCGTTGGCGCAGAATTCCGCCAGCCACCGGTTGTGGGCCATCGCGCCGGCCCACTGCAGTTCGGGGACCGCGTCCCGCGGCGACAGGCCAAGCCCGGCGCCAAAAGGCGGAGTGTTATTCTCGGTGATTCCGTCCGGGAACATCACCTCGGCGGCAATCCCATCGCCCGCCAGCATCCTGACCCGCTCCTGGTAATCCCAGGCGCCGGTCAACTGTTGCCGGATCGGGGCCCGCCAGGCCTCGTTGATTTCCTGGATGAGAAAACTCTTCGATGCCTTTTCCATCATCTCGAGCTGGATGGGAACCGCCATATCCATCATCTCGTGGTAGCGGGTCTCCACGTAGGGCTTGTAATCCGCTATGGGTAATCCGGCATGGCAGTCAGTGGAAACTACAATCAGTCGATCAGGCATGTGCCACCTCCGGAGCGCCCTGGCTGCCCCTTATCAGCTTGCCCGGCACAGCACCGGTGTACTGGCCGTTCTCCATGATGACCTCCCCTGCAACAATGGTGGCGAGATATCCTCGGGCCCCCTGGAACATGCGCCGGCCACCCGCGGGCAAATCGAAGATAATACCGGGTGGTTCCAGCTGCAGCTGGTCGAAGTCGATGATATTGAGGTCAGCCTTCATCCCCGGCTCGAGAGTGCCCCGGTCTTCGAGGCCGACACAGCGGGCAGTGTCGTGGGTCTGCATTTTCACCACCTGTTCCAGCGCAAGCCTGTGGCCGCGCTCGCGGTCGCGCACATAGTAGCTGAGCATCTGGGTGGGAACGCTGGCGTCACACAGCACCCCGCAGTGGGCGCCGGTGTCCGCCAGGGACAGCACGGTGGTCTCGTCCTCCAGCAGCGCCACCTGGCGGCTCAGGTCATTGGCGCCGTAGCCGAAGCAGGGAAAGTACACCACGTTGCTGCCGTCGTTTTTCATCATCAGGTCGTAACAGTACTGCTGCGGCGGCACGCCCATGGCGGCGGCCTTTGCGGCAATGCTGTCCTCGGGGGCGGGCTCGTAGTTGGGCGGGTCACCCAGTTCATAGAGTTTGTCGTAGCCGCCTATGATGGTGTCCATGAAGGCATCGCCCATCAGCGGCAGGGGTTCTGCCAGGATGGCGGCCCGCACCTCGGGCTTGCGCAGCTGGGCCAGCCGCTCCTCGTGGGACATGATCGACAGCGGCGCATAGTGGGTATGGAAACTGAAAGGATTGACCGTGCCGTCCCAGCTCAGCAGGATATTGACCGGGCGGGCGCCCACATGGGGCACCAGCCGGGCGCCCTCGGCATTTGCCTGGCGCACATAGTCCAGCTGCTTCAGCACCCGGGACCAGTCCCCCTCCTCGCGGAAGAACAGCACGAAATTGATCTGGCAGTGGTTTTCGATGGACAGGCGCTTCATCCAGTCCATCTCTTTTTCCCAGTCCTTGAAATCCGAGACCAGGCCGTAAATACCCTTGCCGCCCAGTTCGCCGATGACCCGGCCGATACCCAGCAGCTCGGCCTCATCCGCGTAGGTGCCGGGCATCGCACCCCCTGCCCGGGTGGTGTGCAGTTCGGTACGGGAGGTGGTGAAACCCAGGGCTCCCGCCTCCAGGCCCTCCTTGACGATGGCCGCCATGCGGGCCACGTCATCGGCGCTGGCCGCCTCGTTGTTACTGCCGCGCTCCCCCATGACATAGGTGCGCACCGCGCAGTGGGGCACCTGGGCGCCCACGTCGATAGCCCGGGGAAATTTCTCCACGGCGTCCATGTATTCAGGGAAGCTTTCCCAGTCCCAGCGCACCCCCTCGTGCAGGGCTGCGCCGGGAATATCCTCGACGTCCTCGACCACGGCGATCAGGCGATCGTGGGCCTCGTCACTGGGCTCGCAGGGCGCGAAACCGATACCGCAGTTGCCCATCACCAGGGTGGTGATACCGTGGTTGGCCGCCGGGCTGCAAAGCGGGTCCCAGGTGGCCTGCCCGTCCATGTGGGAGTGCACATCCACCCAGCCGGGAGTGAGCAGTTTGCCCGCGGCGTCTATTTCCTTCTTTCCCGCGGCCTGGACATCGCCCACGGCAGCGATCCTGCCCTGGTTCACCGCCAGGCTTCCTGTGAAGGCCGGCTTGCCGGTACCGTCGATTATCGTGGCGTTGCGAATCACCAGATCGTACATCTCACAGCCTCTCTCTACTTGTATTACCGCCTGTAAAGATAGCCGCGCTGGCGCTGAAATACACCCGATAAAAGCGCGCTGAGCGCTGTTAAGCCCCAGATAGCCGACGCTGGTATGCTTTATCGAATCCTTGGTCGCATGAGCTTATTACAACCCCCATACGCGCTACACCGCGGGCCGGGTGCTGCCTGGTTCAGGCCTGCTCAACCCCGAACGTCAGGCCGGCATTGCGCTTCAGGCGATCGATCAGCAGCGAGCCCATGGCCGCCGCCGGCGTCCAGATACCCCCCGAAGCCGCCTCCGGATTCTTCAACAGGCAGATGGCGCTCTCTGCGATCATCTTCGAGGTGGACCCGTATCCCGGGTCCATGTCACCGGTGACGCCAACCCGCAGGGTCTTGCCATCGGGCCCCTCGCCTATGAACAGCAGGTCGTAAAAGCCGGTCTCCCGCTGCTCCCGGGTGGGGCCTTCTCCCGGCGCGGTGGTGTCCGTCGCCATCGATTTGTCACTGGCGATTGCCTTCGCCATCGCTTCCCCCTCGTCACCGGGCCCAGTGATGAACATCTCGTCGTAGGCGAAATCGGTGCCGTAGCTGTGGTTCTGCAACGCGTTGGAGCGATGGATATTCTTGGTGTTGATGGTCGCCATCACAAAGGGAGCCACCCAGCTCTCCAGCACCTCGTCGTACATGGGCTGCAAGCCATTGGGCTGCTCCGGGCCGGTAAAGCCCGGGGTCAGTGCGAACGGGTTCATCAGGGTGGCGATCAGTGACGGGTCCTTGGCGGCGGCCGCCATGGTCGTCCTGAAACTGGCCAGGGTGCCGCCCGACCAGACCCCCTTCATGCCGCGCACCCGCCCGCGAACCCGCGGCAGCGGGCCGCCGAACTGTTTCTGTGCCTCCTGCTGGAGAAACCACACCCCAAGGTCAAAGGGAATCGAATCGAAGCCGCAGGAAAATACAATACGCGCACCACTGGCGCTGGCCGCCTTGGAGTGGGCGTCGATCATCTCCTTCATCCAGGTGGGCTCGCCGCAGAGATCGACATAATCAGTGCCGGCCGCGGCGCAGGCGGCCACCAGATCGGAGCCGTACAGCTGGTAGGGGCCCACGGTGGAGATAACCACCGCCGCTTTCCCGGCCAGGGCCGCAACGGAAGACGGGTCGCTGGCATCGGCGACCAGCAGGGGCACCTTGGCGGACACCCCCAGGTCGTCGCGCACGGCTGCAAGCTTTTCCTGGCTGCGCCCGGCCATCGCCCAGCTGAGGTCGCCATCGGCCCCGTACTGGTTGTTCAGGTATTCGACCACCAGTTTTCCGGTATAGCCCGTTGCGCCGTAGACGACGACACCTATTTCCCTGTCTTTTTTCATAATCCTGAATCCCGTTTAATGTATTCGGGCTCCTGCTAGAAGCCACTTGAGTTCGCCCCGGGCAGCACCCAGAAACCGGTGCCGCCGGGGTGCACCGGAACTACTTCTTTTTCTTCGCCTTTGCCTTCGGAGCGCCCCCCATCATTTTGGCAATCTTGCCGCTCATCTGCATTCCCGGCACTGCGCCGAGGTAATTGAGTTTGCCCAGCGGCACGCCGTTGTGGCGCAGAATGTTGTAGGCGGTGGTGAAATGAAAATAGAAATTGGGCAGGGCCCAGCCGTTCAGGTAATCAATACCGCTGAAGGACAGGGTACCGATCGGCAGTTTCATCACGACCTGCCTGGACTCACTGCCTTCAAACTGGGCGGCCTTCAGGCTGCGGATGAATGCCAGGGTGCGCTTGATCCTCTCCTCCAGCTCAGCAAAAGTGGCTTCGTCATCGGCGAACACGGGAGGCTCCACGCCCGCCAGCCGGGCGCTGCAACCCTTGGCGTTGTCGGTCACGATCTGCACCTGCCTGGCCAGGGCATGCATATCCGGCGACAGACGAGAGTTGAGCAGTACCGAGGGGTCGATACCCCTGGCCTTCGCGTCTTTCACAGCCGCCTTGAGAATAGCGGAGAGGTTTTTCAGGTTGTGGACAAACACCTGGGCGGAACTGCGATACATCAGATTACTCATGAAACATACACTCCTGAAAAAGGACTGGGGACCGAACTGGGTACATAGCATAGTGCAGAGTCCGTCGGGCCCGCCTAATTTAGTGCATCCGGACCGGCGGAGAATGTCTGCTTACGGGAATGCCCCCCCGGATGGACTATCCCCCAGGAGGCTGTGCAGCGCCCGGACCGACTTCGCCCGGGCACGGGGAGACCACACTGATGCCAGGGTGCGGCCCAGGATGAGAAGGTCGGCGCCGGGGCTCCAGCGCCGAATCGAGTCGACCTGCATCCGGGCCTTCGCGGGGAGCAGGCGGGACAGGTACAGCGCCTCAGGGTCCCGGGTGCCGGCCAGCACCTCATCCTCCGCGAGGAAATACAGCGCGGCGGCATCGGTCAGCCCCGGCCGCACCGACAGGATGATGTCGCGCTGGCGCTCAGGCAAACTGTCGGCATGGGCGCGCGGCATCGGCCGCGGCCCCACCAGGCTCATGTCGCCACGCAGTACGTTGAACAACTGCGGCAGTTCATCGAGACGCCAACGTCGCAACCAGCGACCGGCGCCGACGATCCTCGGGTCGTCGTCCGGTGCCACGGAGCGTACCCCGGTGCTTCCGGATAACAGAGTGCGAAACTTGAACTGGGGGAAAGCGACACCGTAACGGCCGACCCGGTACTCCCGGTAAAACAACGGCCTGCCGGCACCGAACGCAACCACCAGTGCCAGTACCAACAGCAGGGGCATACACAGACATAGCGCTACTGCCGCTACCAGGATATCAAACAGACGCTTGCACAGCTGCGCCCCGGGGGACAGCCCTGCGGCGGCGCCGGCCGGCCGATCAACCACCCAGGAGCACGCCGATGCTGACACCCGTCGAGTAAAGCACAAAGGTGAGCAGTGCAGCGGGCTGGACCGGCTTGTGGCGATGAAAGCACTCCGGGTCCCGCAGGGTCCAGCAGACCGCCACGACCGCCGTCGGCAGGGCCAGGAAACCCAGCAGTATCGTCCAGGGCAGGGCGGCAAACACCGGCAGCGCCGCCAGCAGGGCGAAGGCGGCCAGGTAGATAAGCGGCAGTATGCGCGCAGCGCGCTGCTTGCCCGCCCTGGCAACCAGGTTGTATTTTCCGGCCCCCAGGTCCGCGTGGTAATCGGGGAACTCGTTGACCCACAGGAAAGCGGCTATCAGCAGCCCCAATGGCATGGAAAGCCACACGGGGCCGGCGGCATAGGTTCCGGTCATCACCACATAGGTGCTGAGGGCGATGATGGGGCCGTAGCAGAGCACCACATCCAGTTCCCCCAGACCGCGATAAGCCAGTCGCAGGGGTGGGCCGTGATAGGACCAACCCAGCACCAGTCCCAGGGCGCCCAGCCAGAATACGGAGGGCTCCCGCCAGAAAACGATAAGTGCACCCAGTACCAGGCCCAGCAGACCAAAGCCCAGGGCTATGGCCCAGGTCTGGCCGCGAGTGAGGATACCGTCGACCAGGACCCGCTTGCCGCCGGAAAAGTCTGTCCGGTCCTCCGGCCGGACCGCCAGGTCGGTCCCCGAGTCGTAGTCGAAGACATCACCCCAGGCGTTCTTGGCGACCTCCATGCAGAACATCGCCAGGCCGAGAGTCAGCAGCCAGGGCCAGGAAAAACCCACCTGGCCCGCCGCCAGCGACGCGCCGATGGCCATCGATGCGGCAGAGGTGATACTGATTTTCGGGTCGGCCAGGCGCCAGAAGCCGGCTCTGAGTTTAGCGTCCATCATGGCTTACATCGATCCAGAATGAGAAATACACAAGGGCCAGCAGGCCCCGGCAGTCATTCTACTACCGACCCCGCCAGGGTTGTATTCGACATACACCACCACAGAACCTGCACTACAATGGCTGACTTGTCGAGCAGCCGGGACAACCGATGCACACACCCGTAAGACAACTCTGGCTGGGGGCGCTGGAAACACTGCCGCTGGTGGTGGCGGCATTCCCCTTCGGGATCGTATTCGGCGCCATGGCCAACACCATGGGCTTCGGGGCCGGGGTGACACTGGGCATGTCCTCAATCGTATTCGCCGGCTCCTCCCAGTTCATCGCATTAACCCTTCTGGCGAGTGCTGCTGCCCTGCCGGTCATCGTCATGACCGTTTTCATCGTCAATCTCAGGCAGCTGCTCTACGCCGCCAACCTCATGCATCACGTGGGAGACTGGCCCCAGTGGCAGCGTGCGATACTGGGCTTTTTCCTCACCGACGAAACCTTCGCCGTGGTATCCGACCGCCTCAACCGGCATCCGGGCGAGCCGGGGCTGCGCTGGTTCTACCTCGGTTCGGCACTGTTCATGTACAGTTTCTGGCAGGTATCCACGGCCCTGGGCTACACCCTTGGAAGCCGGATACCGGGCCTGGCGGACTGGGGGCTCGACGTGGCCATGGTGGTAGCCTTTGTCGGTATCGTGGTGCCTGCGCTACGGCGCAGGGCCGACTGGGCCTGCGCGGCAGTGGCCCTCGTCAGCGCCGTCCTCACCCACGACTGGCCGCACCAGACCGGCCTGCTGTTCTCATCGCTGCTGGCGGTGGCGGTGGGCATGGCCTTGAGCGGGAAAGCTGCAGATGAATGAGTGGCTGCTGATCGCCCTGATGGCCCTGGTTACCTACCTGCCCCGCTGGCTCCCCCTGGCCCTGGCCGGCAGGGTGCACCTGCCCGATGCACTGGAGCACGCCCTGGACTTCGTACCCGTGGCGGTACTCACGGCAATCATTGCCCAGACCGCTCTTATCCGCGATGGCGCGCTGGATCTCAGCGCGGACAATTATCATGCACTGGCGGCCCTGGCCGCCTTTGTCGTGGCGCTGCTCACCCGGCACCTGTTCATTACAGTGGTCGCGGGCCTGGCCTGTTTCGCCATCCTGAAGATTTTCCTGTGACAGCAAATAATTCTCCTGCAGTTCAATGAGGTGACCCGATCCGGGCCGGGACTGGCCCGCGGCCGTGGACCACCGCCCGGCGGTATGGAACACTTGCTGCCGACTTGAATGCCAGGAGATCACGGAATCATGAAAGACTTTGCAGGGAAAGTAGCGGTTGTCACCGGCGGCGCCAGCGGTATCGGCCGCTCGCTCGTCAAGGAATTACTGGCCGCCGGCGCCAGGGTGGTGATAGCCGATGTGGAGCAAAGCGCCCTGGACCGGGTGTTGGCAGAGTTTGGCGGGGCCGGCGAAGTCATGGGCGTGGTCACCGATGTGCGCAGTGCCGAGTCCTGCGAAGCTCTCGCGGCGCAGGTCTACGACACCCACGGCGCCTGCCACCTGCTGTTCAACAACGCGGGGGTTGCGGCACCCTCCGCCAACGTGTGGGAGACCACGGCCAACGACTGGACCTGGGTGCACGGTGTCAATGTACACGGGGTGATGCACGGCATCAGGGCGTTCGTGCCGCGCATGATTGCCGGCGGTGAGGAGGGGCACATCATCAATACCTCCTCAGGGGACGGCGGCATCTCGCCACTGCCCTACCAGTCCGTCTATGCCGCCAGCAAGGCAGCTGTTTCGTGCCTCACGGAATGCCTCGCGGCGCAGCTGGGCACCGAGGGCACCAAGCTGGGAGCGTCGATCTTCTACCCCTCCGGTGGCCTGCTCGACACCGGCATCTGGACCACCGACCGCAACCGGCCGAAAGACCTGGCGCGGGAAAAGCCCTACGACCCGGTACCCACAGTGCAGGATTTCAAGGTGGCCGCCGAGGCTGCGGGTATGGAACTGCCTCTGCAGGATCTCGATGAACTGGCCCGTTACTGCCTGCAGGGCATCCGCGACCAGCGCTTCATCATCATGATAGGCCTCGAGGGGGCCGAGGCGACCCTGCTGGACCGCGCCGCCCGCATCGGCCGCGCCGAACTGCCCATCAATCTCGCGGAAGTTCCCCAGCTGTAAGCTGCCACACACGGTTGCAGAAAACGCCGGGCTTGTCCCCGGCGCTACTTGAGGGTGGTGCAAAGCTGTAGTACAAGTAAACACAGGTAATAAAAATAACCCGAAAAGAGGCCGCATATGACCCGCCTTGCTCGAGTCCTGCAGGCAGCAATGCTGCTTTTTTCCACACAGCTGTGCGCAGCCGTTGCGATAGACGGGGCGGCAATTGCCGCCAGCGACCAGGGCGGCGACTGGCGGGCTTACGGCCGCACCTACAGCGAACAGCGCTACAGCCCTCTCAAGCAGATCAACGACAAAAACATCGAGCAATTGCGCCTCGACTGGTACCTGGAAATGCCCGATTCGCGGGCCCTGAACGCCACCCCCCTGGTGGTGGACGGCACCATGTACTTCACCGCATCGCAGTCCGTGGTGATGGCGGTAGACGCCGCCAGCGGCGCACTGCTGTGGCGCTACGACCCTGAGGTCATCAAGCGCCTGGCCAACCGCAAGCACATGCGCTTCAACTGGGGGGCCAACCGGGGGCTGGCGTTCTGGAAAGGCAGGGTTTACGTCGCAACCTTTGACGGCAGGCTGATTGCACTGGAGGCCGGCACCGGCAAGGAGGCCTGGTCGGTGCAGACATTCCCACTGGATGAAACCCGTTATATCACCGGCGCGCCGCGCGCCTTCAACGACCTCGTTATAATCGGTCATGGCGGTGCAGAGGCGGGGGCTATACGCGGCTACGTCACCGCCTATGACAGCGCCACCGGCGAGCAGAAATGGCGTACCTACACAGTTCCGGGCAAGCCCGCAGACGGGTTCGAGTCCGAGGCACTCAAGGAGGCGGCGGGCAGCTGGCGTGGCGAGTGGTGGAAACACGGCGGCGGCGGGACGGTGTGGAACGCCATCACCTACGACCCGCTTTACAACCGGGTCTACCTCGGCACCGGCAACGGCGCACCCTGGAACCAGCAGGTGCGCAGTCCCGGCGGCGGGGACAACCTGTTCCTGTGCAGCATCCTGGCGCTGGACGCGGATACGGGCGAATACGCCTGGCACTACCAGACCACACCCGGGGAGAACTGGGACTATAACTCCGCCATGGACATCGTCCTGGCCGACATGGAATGGGAAGGCAAGTCGCGCCATGTAATCTTGCATGCGCCCAAGAACGGCTTCTTCTATGTGCTGGACCGGGCAGACGGCCGCCTGCTGGGAGCTGAAAAGTTCGGCAAGGTCACCTGGGCCGAACGGGTAGACATGAAAACCGGCCGCCCCATCGAAACCCCGGAGGCCCGGGCCACAGACGGGGTGAGTGTTATTTATCCCAGTTTCCTGGGAGCGCACAACTGGCAACCCATGTCATACAACCCGGACACCGGCCTGGTCTATATCCCCTACCAGGAAATGGCCGGGGAGTACGACAAACGCGGTATCGACAGCGAGCGCTGGCGTGCGCAAGACTTTCAGATGAACAGCGGTTTCCAGCCCTATCGCGGTGATATCACCGCCGCGGACGTCTCGAGCGCCCTGCTGGGATGGGACCCCCGACGGCAAAAAACCGCGTGGAAAGTCGACCTGCCCGGCTTCCAGAATGGCGGCACGGTGACCAGCGCGGGCAACCTGGTTTTCCAGGGGACCAGCAGCGGCTCCCTCCATGGCTACCAGGCGGATACCGGCAGGCTCCTGTGGAGCTTTGATGCCGGGGTCGGGATTGTCGCGCCCCCCATTACCTATGCGGTCAAGAACAAGCAGTATGTCGCGGTACTGGCGGGCTGGGGCGGCGTGAGCTATATCGGTTCCTCGGCCATGGCACAGCACGGCTGGGCCTACGGCGCCCACCCCCGGCGCCTGTTGGTGTTCTCCCTGGATGGAAAGGCGGAACCACCGCCGACAGTCGCGCCGAAAACAGAAATTCTTATCGTCGATAACAGCGAGCAACTTATCGATACGGCCCAGGCCGGCGCGGGCCAGGATCTGTATCTCACCAGGTGCATGGGGTGCCACGGCTTCGCTGCAGTGTCCGGGGGCGGTGCACCGGACCTGCGCGCCTCCGCCGCGGCGGCAGATCTTGGCTCCTTCGGTACCGTGCTGCGCTCCGGCCAGCTACAGGCAAGGGGCATGCCGCAGTTCGATGAGCTCGATGACCGCCAGGTGGAACAGATCTACTGGTACATCCGCCAGCGGGCGCGTGAATCCCTCTAGGCCACGGGCAGCGAATGGCTCAGCGTTCATCCTGGGCCGGGGCTGGGCCGCAGGTCCTCAGCAGCAGGATCGTGGCACAGCCCACGGCCATCAGTGCGCCGGTAGCCAGGCGCAGGCGATAGTCCTCCAGTGCAAATACAATTGACCCGGCACCGGCAAGGGTCATCGATACTATCGCCACCACCTTGGTACGGCAGGAGATACAGCGATTGCGCTCCCAGTTAAGAATCATCGGGCCGAACAATTGACTGTCGAGCAGGCGCCGGTGCCAGTATTCCGATGAACGGGCGAAAAACCAGGCAGCCAGCAAAATGAAGGGGGTACTTGGCAATACGGGTAGGGCAATCCCCAGCAGGCCCAGCGCCAGGAACAGGAACCCGAGAGGTTTATAGAAGCCCGGTATCACGACAGTTGGGGAGGGGTGCCGGGAAGGAGAACATCGTCACTCAGGCGCGACAAACCGCGCCGGCCGATTCAACCTGCGGCCGCCGCAGTCCCATGCGCGTGCATCAGTGATGATGACCACCGGGGCCATGGGCGTGACCGTGTGAGACCTCCTCCGAAGTAGCGGGCCTGAGATCCACGATCTCCACGTCGAATGCCAGGGTCTGGCCCGCCAGGGGGTGATTGGCGTCTATATCGGCGCTGTGCCTGCCCGCCTTGACGACGGTAACCGCCCGCATGCCCTCACTGGTATTCAGCTGCACCACCTTGCCCGCCTCGAGCTTGCCCCTGAAGGCCAGGTGCTTCACAGGTACCCGCTGCATCTTGTCGGGGTTGTGCATCCCGTAAGCGTCTGCCGGCGCCAGGCTGACGCTGAATACATCGCCTTGCTCACGGCCCGCCATCGCCGTCTCGAGCCCGCGGATGATGTTGTTGGCCCCGTGCAGGTATACGCTGGGTTCGGAGCCGCGGGAGGATTCAAGTTCCTTGCCGTCTCCATTGCGCAGGGTGTAGTGAAAGCTTACGACAGTTCCGGATTCAATTTTCAAGTATGGTTTCCTGCTTGTTGAAGATACGGTGTTGACTGGTGCTGCGAAAATACCCCAGTGGGGTCCAGCTGCCAAGCGGTATTCATCGCTGATTGCCCGGCGGTTGGATTTGCCTGGTTTTTGCACTCACGGACCCAAAAACTTGCTATCGTTGTTCCCGATCAACTGCATCCGGGATGCCACAATATGCCGCCGGCAACGCGTCAAGAAAACCAGACTGACAGGAAGGATCTGATTTGAAAGATGCATCTGTGGAAAGAGAGAACGCTCGCCCACTTATTTCGGTGGTTGCGCCCTTCTACAACGAGGAACTGGTCATCGACGAGTTTTTCCCGGCTGTCATCGATGTCCTGCAGGCAACAGGCATGGAGTGGGAGATCGTCTGCGTCGACGACGGCAGCCGCGACAGCAGCCTGGAGCGCCTGCTGGCCGCGGCGAGGATCAACCCATCGGTAAAGGTGCTCGAGCTGTCGCGTAATTTCGGCAAGGAAGCGGCCCTGACCGCAGGCATGGAGGCATCTACAGGGGATGTTGTAATACTCATTGATGCGGACCTGCAGGACCCACCGGCGCTGATCGACCAGATGCTGGAAAAGTGGCGTGAGGGCTACGATGTTGTCTACGGCGTGCGGCAGTCCCGCGACAACGACAGCCCGGGCAAGCGCATCACCGCAGGCGTTTTTTACCGGGTATTCAACCGGCTCGCCCCGACACCCGTGCCTGCGAATGTCGGCGACTTCAGGCTGATGGACCGGCGGGTGGTGGACCGGGTTCGCGAGCTGCCCGAGCGAACCCGTTTCATGAAGGGCCTGTTCGCCTGGGTCGGGTTCAAATCAACCGCGGTCACCTATGATCGACCCGGTCGGACAGCCGGGCAGTCCGCGTGGGGCTACTGGAAGCTGTGGAATTTTGCCCTCGATGGCCTGACCTCGTTCTCAACCATGCCCCTGAGGGTCTGGACCTATGTCGGACTGACGGTGTCGCTCCTGTCCTTTCTCTACGCAAGTTTCCTCGTCTTTCGCACCCTGGTGGTGGGCGTGGACCTGCCGGGTTATGCCTCCCTGATGGTGGTAATCCTGTTCCTCGGGGGAATCCAGCTGATCAGCCTGGGCGTCATCGGGGAATACCTGGGCCGGGTATTCATCGAGGTAAAGCAACGGCCGGTATACCTGGTCGACAGGGTCTATCAGTTCAGCCCGGATGAGCGCAGGCACACCGGCGGACCAGAACTGTGCGGTGACCATACAGGGCGAAACTCAAACTGCGGGAGAAATCCCGGGCCAATTGCTGCGATTTCTGCTGGTGGGCGCGGCCGCCACTTGCGCCCACTATGTGGTCGCGCTGATTTCGGCGAACGCTATCAACCTCTACGCCGCCAATTTGCTGGGCTATCTCATGGCGGTGGCTATCTCGTACTTCGGACACCAGAGGTTTTCCTTCCGTCTGGCAGCGGAGACGGTCTCCCACAGGGAACAACTGCCGCGCTTCGTGCTGGTCTCACTCAGCGGCCTGGCCCTGAGCTACCTGATTCTGCTTCTGGTGAGGGAAGCGTTCGGCGCTTCCGCCTGGTTGTCGCTGGCGGCTGCGGTGGGCCTGGTGCCCGTATATACTTTCCTGGCGAATAAATACTGCGTCTTTCGCCCTCGTAGCCCGGTAACAGGCAACCCGGGTAGGACGTGACTGATCCTCACACCGCCAACATTCCCACCCACTAATGGAGCGATCGTTTTGAAAATCCGCTTACTTTTCCTGTTCGGCGCCCTGGCGCTTGGCAATTCCCACGCCATAGCGGAGCAGGCCACCGCCACAGTGGCGCAGGATAAGCTCGAATCAGTCTCCGCCGAGCTGCACAAACACACAGCGGTGCTCGCATCGGACGCCTTTGGCGGTCGCGCCCCCGCCACCGAAGGCGAGGCCCTGACAACCGCCTACCTGGTAGAACAGTTCAAGGCTCTCGGGCTCGCCCCGGGCAATGGCGACAGCTACCTGCAGCGGGTGCCGAGTTACCGAACTCATTACAGACGCCGGTACCACCCTCACCATGAAGGGTGAAAACTTCAGTGCCGAGCTGGAGTACGGTGATGAAATGGTAGTGAGCACCGAAAAACAGGTAGAGGCCACAGCGCTGAAAGACAGTCCCATGGTATTTGTCGGCTACGGCATCGTCGCACCTGAGCGCAACTGGAATGACTACGCAGGCGTGGATGTACGCGGTAAAACAGTGGTCATTCTGGTCAATGACCCCGGCTATGCCACCCAGGACGAGTCGCTTTTCAATGGCAATGCCATGACCTGGTACGGACGCTGGCCTTACAAGTACGAGGAAGCGGCGAGGCAGGGAGCTGCCGGCGCGCTGATCGTGCATGAGACCGGCGCCGCCGCCTATGGCTGGAAGGTTGTCTACAACAGCTGGTCCCGGCCGCAGATCAGCCTGACCGCCGAGGACGGCAATGCCGACAAGAGCGAGGTATTCGGCTGGCTGTCCCAGCAGTCGGCGCGGGCGCTGTTCGCCGGCGCCGGCCTCGACTACGAGGCTCAGGTGGCCGCGGCCGCACGGCCAGGGTTTCGCGCCAAACCCCTGGGGGATATCAAGGCCAGCATCACCCTGAGCAATACCGTCCGCACATCCGAGTCCGATAACGTGGTCGCCATAATTCCCGGCAGCGAAACGCCCGGGGAAACCATCGTCTACAGTGCGCACTGGGATCACCTGGGCATTAACCCCAAGGTCGAGGGCGACAATATCTACAATGGCGCCATGGACAACGCCACCGGAACCGCGGGCCTGCTGGCCATCGCCCGCCTGTTCAGGCAGTTACCCGAAGCCCCCGCCCGAACCGTGGTGTTCCTGGCAGTCACCGCCGAGGAGTCCGGCCTGCTGGGTTCCCAATGGTATGGAGAGAACCCCCTTTTCCCGCACGCCACTACCGTGGCCAATATCAATATGGACGGCCTGAATGTGTACGGCCCGATGAAGGACGTGGTAGTAGTCGGCTACGGCAACAGCGAGCTTCGAGGACTACCTGCGCGTCGCTGTGGCCCGACAGCCGGGCCGCTACGTCACCCGGGAGCCTCACCCCGAGAGGGGCTCCTATTATCGCTCGGATCATTTCAATTTTGCCCGACACGGCGTTCCGGCACTTTATGCGAAGTCGGGAGAGGACAGTTTCGAGCACGGCCGGGAATGGGGTTCGAAAATATCGCAGGAGTACACCGACCAGCGATATCACTCACCCGAGGACGAATACGATCCCGCCTGGGACCTCGGCGGGCGGCCCTGGATATCATGTTGTATTTTGAAATCGGACGTCAGCTGAGCGGGGAATCCACTTACCCCAACTGGTACCCGGGGAACGAGTTCAGGGGCCTGCGCGATGCCAGCGCCTCGAGCCGGCAGTGAACGCCGGGACCCGTTGTCGTAAACCGCGGGGAAGCAGGGCGAATACTCAGGTGCCAGCCAGGGGTTCGCCGGGGTCGGCGTCGTGCTTTCTGGCGAAGAGCTCGGCGTAGCGCTCCACCCATTCCAGCGCGGCCTCGTCGTAGCTCAGTTGCCGGCCTTCATTTTCAAGCAACTGCTGCCTGTATTTGCGAATCTCATTGCACTGGGCTTCCATCCGCCCCTGGAAGGCGTCCGGTGCCTCCTCTTCGCGATCGTCCCCAAGACTCTGCGCCACCCTGCACCGCCGTTTGCACTTGCCCCTTGTGAGGCCATTGATAGCAGCTGCGACCGGGAAGGGCACCTGCCTGTAGATAAATATGTGAAGAACCGCACAAAAATAAACCATTCAGATGGACTTGCAGGCGCAATCCAGTGTGGGTGCGAACCCTGCCTGCCGCGAGGCTCCGGCTGCACAAGCCCTGTATCGCCGGAGCGATAATACCGTGTAATATCGCCACCCGCCCGCTAGCGGGCCATCAATTCTGTGACGAGATATACCCCGATGCTTGATGTACTCCTGATCTGCCTCGCTGTGCTGGCCTTCCTTGCCATCGTGCTGGAGGACGTGATTCACATCAACAAGGCCAAGTCCACCCTGTTCCTGGGCACGCTCTGCTGGATCCTGCTGTTTACCCTCGGCCGCGACCACCTGGCGATAGAAGCCGCGTTCTCGGAAAACATTCTCGACATAGCCTCGCTCTGGCTGTTCCTGTTTGCGGCCATGACCTTTGTTGCCTACCTGAACCAGCACGGCATGGTAGAGGCCCTGGTCTATCGCCTGCTGCCGGCAAACATGCCCCAGAAAGCGCTACTGCCCTTCGTGGCCCTGTTTGCCTTTGTCCTGTCCTCCTTCTGCGACAACATCACCACTACGCTGGTGACAGTGGCGCTGATCCAGTCCCTGCGCCTGCCTGCCCGCAGCAACATAAAACTGGCCGTTCTCGCGGTTTTCTCGATCAACTCCGGCGGCGCCGCCCTGATTACCGGCGACGTAACCACCCTGATGATCTTCACCTCGGGGAAGGTCGGCATCAGCGACCTGTTCGCCATCATTGTGCCGGGGCTCACGGGCTGTTTACTGCTGGCTATCATCCTGATGCCGGGCTTTGAAGGGCGCCTGGCGCTCGAGCGCAACATCTCCCGACCAAGCGGTTTCGACCTGTCCGTTGCCCTGATATTCCTTGCCACCATTCTCCTTACGCTGGCCATCAACCTGATAGTGCATGTCCCGCCCCTGCTGGTCTTCATGTTCGGCCTGTCGCTGGTTTTTCTGCTCTCGACGTTTCTCAGCCCCGAGGAGGCGGAACTGCCGATAATCGACTACATCAGGAAGATAGAATTCGACACCCTGCTGTTCTTTCTCGGCATCCTGCTGGTCGTCGGCATGCTGGAGGAAATCGGCGCACTGGACTCCATTACCGAACTCTACGGCCAGTTTTCCCCGGCTGTCGCCAATTTCCTGATCGGATGCGCTTCGGCAATGATCGATAACGTGCCCCTGACGGCTGCGGTGCTGAAATCAGACCTGCAGATGCCCTTGAAAGAGTGGCTCGGCTTTACTTATACAGTCGGCGTGGGGGGCTCACTGCTGGCCATCGGGTCGGCGGCGGGGGTACTGATGATGAGCAAGATCGAGGGGCTTGGCTTCACCAGCTACCTGCGCTACACCCCGCACCTGATGGTAGCGTATGCCGTGGGCTACAGCCTGATACTGCTGTTCTGAGGGTAGCCAGCCCGCCTCTAGCCATCGACTTCCGGCGCTGTAGGGTCGCTGCTTTCCTGCAGCAACAGCCCGGGAAAGACGTCGCTGCCCTCGATACCGATATTGAACAGGGCGTAGCCCGACAGCACGATCTGGGGTACCGCCATACCAATCACGGTGCCGGCCCGGCGGGCCAGGATCGGTGTTTCAATCTCCGTTCCCGGTGCGTGAATCGTACCCAGGTGGTCCCCGGCTTGCACCCGGGCGCCAATTTCAATGGCGGGAAAGAAAAAACCACCCCCACGCAGCGGTACACGCTCCCAGTAGGTGCGGCGAAAGATGCTGTTGAACGGTATCGTTTTCATCGGCATCTTCAGCATTCCCATCCAGGCCATCACGCTGCGCACACCATCGGCTCCCACCTGGGCCGCCTCGGGGTCAAAACGGTGTGGTCCGGCCGCCTCGTAGATAATGGCGTCAAGGCCGGCATCGCTGGCCTCCCGGCGCAAGCTGCCCTTGGGTCCGTCACCCAGCACAACCACACCACTGCCAAAGTGGCGGGCCATGTCCAGGGCGCCGGGGCGGTCGAGAGAGACCCGGATCTGGGGTGTATTCAGGCGCGAGAAAGAGCCCGTGTGCAGATCGATCAGGGCCTGGCAGTGCCTGGTCACCAATTTGAAAACGCTGGCCGCCACGATGGAGGAAAGGCTGCCGTCGCGGCGCCCGGGAAACAGCCGATTCAGATCCCGCCGGTCCGCCATGTAACGCTCGCCGCTGCGGATGCCGGCCAGGTTGATCATGGGCAGGATGACAACCGTTCCGCTGACATCAGCAGGATCGAGCGACGCGAAGACGCGGCGCGCGATTTCCACCCCGTTAATCTCGTCACCGTGAATACCCGCTGTCAGGCACAGGGATGCGCCCTGGGATGCCACCGCGCACCACCCAGACCGAGGAATTGACAAAGGATGAGTCGAAATCCTGGTCCTGCGTGAGCAAGAACGCGCTCTTGCTGCCGGGGGCGACAGTATGGTCCAGGATATCCAGTGGCCCCCAGGCAGGGGCAGCATCGACCGCGGTTGATCCAGTCCGGGGCCCCTCGTCACCGAAAGCCGTGAGCACACTGAACAACAGAATCGGCAACAGGGTGCATCTGCGCAGAAAGGCGTTCACCGCCCCCACACCGGCGGCGCGGGTGTCACCGGAGTGAGCTGCAGCCGCGCCGGTCCGAGATCCGGCCCGGGCACATCGTGGAAGTCTGTGCTGGGTGAGCCATATCGTCCTCCGGGAAGTGCCCGGATTCTACAGCAGAGTCGTTGGCGGTTACAGACACCCCGGCCGGTACGCGGCCGGCATCGCGCTTATCAGGCGCCCGGTGTTTTTCCCCATGGACGAATCTGTATACAATGCCGGACCGATCTGCAAGGAGGACACATTTTGGAGGTACTGCTGGAACGTTGCATGTATGCGTCACGCTGGCTGCTGGCGCCGATCTACCTTGGCCTGAGCCTGGCGATCGTGCTGCTGGGTATCAAGTTCTTCGAAGAGGTAATACATGTCTTCCCCTTGATTCTCGAGATGTCAGAGGCAGAGTTGGTGCTGGTCATCCTCAGCATGATCGACATGGCCCTGGTCGGCGGCCTGCTGGTCATGGTGATGTTTTCCGGTTACGAGAACTTTGTTTCGCGCCTCGATTCGGTCGATCCCAAAGATGGCCTGAACTGGCTGGGCAAAATGGATTCCGGCAGCCTCAAGAACAAGGTGGCGGTCTCCATTGTCGCGATCTCGTCTATCCACCTGCTACAGATTTTCATGAATGCCCAGAATGTGAATAACGACAAGATCATGTGGTATGTGATTCTTCACCTGACCTTCGTGCTCTCGGCTTTTTGCATGGGCTACCTGGACCAGGTGACCCGGAAAAAGTAGTCGACCTGCATAACCACGCTACGGTAAGGACCAAACCTACCCCTCCGCGGGTAGGAGCGGGTGAGGGGCTCCCACGGCGGCATTACTCCCGGGGCTCGTTGCACGGCTCACCAGGCAGGTGGTGAACTGTACTTTCTCCATTCCATCCCCAGACGCGCGCAGGCGAACCGCAACTTTCACCCGCATGCCCGTACCGGCCCGGCGCAGGTTGACCAGCTTGATATCCGCCTCTGGCCCGAATTGCCCGCTGACCTGCTCTATGCAACTGGCCAGGTAGAACGCCTTGTCTTGCACGGACTGCGCGGCAGTAGTCGCGCTGCCAAGGCCAACCAACATTGCGCTTATCAACAGTAACCTCATGCCTGCCACCCTCGCAGCGCGCGGCACTGCCTGTCAATAAAATTTCCAGGCGCGGAAGCTGCTGTTTTTCCCTCAGGACCCGACCCTGCAAGCGCAAGCCGATGGGGCGCTTGAGTCAGCTACAGGTAATTGCTACCGTACCCCACCATAACGATAGTCAGGTACGCCCGTGAAAATGACAGCAATCCTTGTCGTTGCGCTCCTGTCGGGCCTGCGAATTGCACCCCGCGCGGCAGGGCTTGCCGCTTTCACGCTAGCCCTGGGATCTCCATTTGCGACAAGCTGGGCGAGCGAGCCTGCAAGCCCCGTCGCGGAAACCGCCCGCCTCAATAGCTGGCTCGACGCCCGCTACGAGGAGGAACTCAGGCATTCGCCGATGCAATTGACCACCCTGGGCCGCAAGACCGGATACGCTGAGATCGACGATTTCAGCGAGGCCGGCGAGCTGGCCGAGTACCAGTGGCTGGAGCAGAACGTGGCCGAGCTGCGCCGGGAGTTTGATTACGACAATCTCACACCGGAGGGTCGAATCTCCTATGATTTCTGGGTGTACCGGCTGGATTCTCTCACGCGGGGCCTGCCGTTTCTGCGCCACGACTACCGTTTCACCGCAGAGTGGGGTGCCCACAGCGATTTGCCGGAGTTCCTGATCAATCAGCATACCGTGGACACCGAGCAGGAGATGGCGGATTACATTGCCCGCGTGAGGGCGACGGGGCGAGCGCTGCGCCAGTCGCTGCTGCGCGCGCAACTGGCGGCGGTTGAAGGTATTCGCCCACCCCGTTTTGCCTACAACACTGTCATCGAGGTAGCCGGCAAGGTCATTACCGGCGCGCCTTTCGGTACGGATTCGGGCGTCGATTCCCCCTTGTGGGCCGACGCCAACAGCAAAATTGAAAGCCTGGTGGCGCGCGGGATGATAACGACAGAGACAGCCCAGACCCTGCGCGAGGAAACGAAGGCGGCGCTCACTGATTCATTGCTGCCGGCCTATCGGGAGCTTATCGCGTGGCTGCAGAAAGACCTGCCAAGCACAGGTATTACGCCAAAGGGCGTGTCCTCCCTGCCGGCCGGGATCGCCTACTACGATGCCTGCCTGGCCTATTACACCACCACCGATCTATCCGCCGCGGAAATACACGCGCTGGGCCTGGCCGAGGTCGCCCGTATTCAGCAAGAGATCCTGCAGGTCATGGAAAAGGTCGGGTTCAACGGTAACCTGGAAGCGTTTTTCGAGTTCATCCGCACCGACCAGCAGTTCTACTTCAGCAATGACGACGCCGGTCGCAATGCCTACATGGAGCAGAGCCGGCAGTTTATCGCCGCTATGAAAGCTCGCCTGCCCGAGTACTTCGGTATTCTTCCACAGGCCGAACTGGTAGTGAAACGGGTCGCCCCATTCATGGAACAGGACGGCATGTCGGCTTTCTACGCAGAGGGTACGGCAGACGGCGCCCGCCCGGGCACCTACTACCTGCACCTGTCCGACATGTCTGCACTTAACAGGACCGACCTGGAGAATATCGCTTACCACGAGGCCATACCCGGGCACCACATGCAATCCGCCATTGCCCTGGAGCAGCGTGAACTGCCACTGTTCCGCACTGACGCCTGGCTCTCCGCCTACGGCGAGGGCTGGGCTCTTTACGCCGAGCTCCTGGCCAGGGAAATGGGCGCATTCACCGATCCCTACAGCGACTTTGGCCGCCTCGCCAGCGAGTTATTTCGCGCGGTGCGGCTGGTAGTGGATACCGGGCTTCACGCCCTGGGCTGGACCGAGCAGGAAGCCGTGGATTATATGCTGGCCAATACGGCAATGCCTGAGGTCTACATTCGCGCGGAGGTACGACGCTACCTGGTCATGCCCGGGCAGGCCACATCCTATATGATCGGCATGCTCAAACTGCTGGCCTTGCGGGAGCAGGCGGAGACTGCGCTCGGGGAAAGCTTCGACATTCGCGGTTTTCACGATGCGGTACTCGGAGGGGGCAATCTTCCCCTGTCCATCCTCGAACGCCGTGTCAACGACTGGGTTGTCAGTTCCTCACACCCAAACCCGCAACAGGCTTCGCCGGCCCATGACTGAGCCCCGCAACCATTGAAATGGCACCGATACAGCCGGTAATACAACAGGTACACTCCTACCCATAAACAGCGGTGGATACATGTCAGAGAAAATCGAATTCGCTTCAGTCAGGCCCGTGCGCAGCCTGGACCTGCTTTCCCAGCGTGAAATGGCCAGCCTGGCCTCCGCCGGCCAGGAGGTTCACCAGCTGTTTCGACTGTGCGCGCTCGCGGTGCTGAACACCGGCTCCGACGTGGACGACGCCCGGGAACTCTACAGCCTTTACAGCGATTTCGAGGTGAAAGTGGTGCCGGAGTCCCGCGGCCTCAAGCTGAAGCTCTACAACTGCCCGGCCCAGGCGTTCGTGGATGGCAAGATGATAGAGGGCATTCGCAGCCACCTCTTTTCAGCCCTGCGGGACATTATTTTCACCTATCACAAACTGGTCGAGCAGCAACACTTCGACCTGACCAGCGGCGCCGGCATCACCGATACTGTTTTTCGCATCCTGCGCAACGCCGGGGTAGTGAGCAGCAACCTGCCGCCCCGGCTGGTGGTCTGCTGGGGCGGTCACGCCATCTCCCGGCCCGAATACGATTTTTCCAAGGAGGTGGGCTACCAGTTGGGTCTGCGCGGATTCGACATCGCCACCGGCTGCGGCGCCGGCGCCATGAAAGGCCCGATGAAGGGGGCCACCATCGGCCACGCCAAGCAGTTGAACCCGCACAGCCGTTTCGTCGGTATTTCCGAACCGGGCATTATCGCCGCGGAGTCACCCAACCCCCTGGTGAACGAACTCGTCATACTCCCCGACATCGAGAAACGGCTGGAGGCCTTTGTACGCCTGGCGCACGCGGTGGTGGTCTTTCCGGGTGGCGCGGGCACCGCCGAAGAACTGTTCTACCTGCTGGGGGTCAAGATGCACCCCACCAACGCCGAACTACCCCTGCCGGTAGTGCTGGCGGCGCCCGCATCCAGCGCTGCCTATTTCGAGCAGATCGACGCCTTTTTACGCAGCACCCTGGGGGATGAGGTGGCCAGGCACTATGAAATTATCTGCGGCGACTCCGCGGCGGTGGCCAAGACCCTGAAAAAACGCATCAAGAAAGTCCGCGAATACCGCATAGAGCAGCAGGAATCTTTCAGCTACAACTGGGGGCTCGCCATACCGGACGACTTGCAGCAGCCGTTCCATCCCACCCACGAGAATATGACGGCGCTGAAACTCCACCGGCGCCAACCGGTTCACGAACTGGCGGCCGAACTGCGGCGCGCCTTTTCCGGCATCGTCGCGGGGAACATCAAGGAATTCGGTGTGCGCGCGGTTGAGGAGCACGGCCCCTACCAGCTGCACGGGGACGCCGATGTGGTGGCGAGCCTCGGCGAGCTGCTGACCGCTTTCGTCGAGCAGGGCCGGATGAAACTCGACTCCAGCAACTATGTCCCCTGCTTCAAACTGGTGACCTGAGCCCTGCCAGGAAACTCTAGCGCGGCTGATAGGACTCCAGCTGGCCTTTCAGATTGCGCAGCGCCCGCCCGAATACCAGCCCGAGTAACCAGGCGGTAATCCTGTTGCTGAAGGGAATCCAGGAGTCGAAGCGTATCGCCCAGCGCACCCTGGTTTGGCCACTGTCCTCGCCCAGGAACACATCGCCCTGGTGAGCACGAAAAGGCGCGCCGGAACGCAGCCTGTAGGTGTAGTGGCGGCCCTCGTCCCACTGGGTGACTTCCTCCGTTATGCGCATGCCCGGGGCTGACAGCTGCCGCAGGCAGCCGGCCCCATTCGGCTCGTCCCGGCCCGCGCGCAACACCTTTCCACTGAACATACTCCAGGAGCCCATGGCGGCGTGGTCAGTAAGTTTTTGCCACACCTTTGCAGCCGGGGCATTGATGTCTATTTCCAGGTCCACATAGCCTTCAGCGGCATTAAACCCGGTTAACGACCACAGTCGCTTGCGCGCATGCAGCATTTCAACACTGAAGCCATGCCTGTCATTGACATACATCACCTGGAAGATACCCGCATCGAGCACCTCGCCATTGGGCCGCATGCCCCCGCGAGTGGCCAGGCCAAAGGCGCGGGCGTAGTCGAGCGGGTCGCGATAGCCCAGGGCGATATTCATGATGCCCTGGTCTGCAAGGCTGTAGCCCGCAGGCCATGGCCTGGGCTCCGGAGACTGGTACTCCACCAGTTCCAGCAGGAAATTGGCGCCGCGCAGGACCATGGAGCGGGATTTTGCCCGGGGCAGGCCCCATAATTTCTCATCCGTTGCGGCATGCAACTGGAAATCCTCCACCGCCACCAGCCCCATGGCGTCGACAAAAGCCTCGCGCGCATCATCCAGGCTGGGCACGGACGCCCGCAGGGTCCTGACCACGGCGGGCACCTCGGGGCGCAGAACACTGGCGTCGGCGCCCTCGACCAGGGTCAGGGGGTCGCGCTCCAGGATTTCAACCCAATTGCCCTCAGGGTCGGTGACGCAGGCCCGGCGCTGGCCGGCCTCACCGACAATCCGCGGTCGCGGCACCCCGGAAAAGGCGCCGATATTGCGCAGCACCTGGTCGAAATCGTTTACCGCGATACCAACCATGTTGTAGCCGTAATCCGAGGGGCGCCAGTCAGTGGGCTTCAACTGGCCGCGGGGCTTCCAGAACTGGAAGAATTCGAGCTGAAAGTAGTCCTGCTGGTCGATCAGCCAGCTGCACTTTTCCCAGGCGCCGGGGATGCCCTGCACCCTGGAAGTAGCTGGCGGGAAGAAGAGCATCTTGCCCGATTTGACCAGGCCGAATACATTTGCATACCACTCCCTCAGCGCCGGCGCGTTGAGGGCAGTGAATGCCACCTGGCAAATTTGCTTGTCGGTTGCTGTGTCCATGGCTCGCTCCGCTGGGATCCTGTTACTCATCTAAGCGCAATCGGGCCGATTACGCCACCGGCCCGCACGCCGGGTTCGCCTTTCGCTAGCCCGGACCCATCTTCCCCAGCTCCGATGCCACCACCCGGTCGACAAAAGCATTCATCAAAAAGTCCGGCAAATAACGGTTACAGATATAGGTGAGCTTCGCCTTGAATCCGGGAATGATGACATGCCTTCCCGCGTCCAGCCCCGCCAGAATACCCGCGATTGCTTCCTCCACCGACAGTGTGCCTCCGAGATCCTTGAGCTTGCGCGAGACGGGGTGCATGGTCATGGAATCCTCTACCTCCATGGGCGTGTCCAGTCATGTTGTTTCTCCCAATCGCGCCTTCGGTTGAGTCGCCACGATTGCCGGGCACTGCAGACTGTGCGGCTGAATGCATGGCTCTCCCTGGCCAAATCGTACCGCCGAACACCATGCGCTACTCGCACCGGGCAGCTACAATGAGCGCGGCGCAAGACAGAAATTCACATAACAGGCTAACTAGCGGAGCTCATCAATGACAAAAAGGCAGCTGAACAAACTCACAGTTCTCGGAGCAGGGGTGCTGGGGGGGCAAATCGCCTGGCAAAGCGCCTTCAAAGGCAAAACTGTCATCGTCTACGACCTTTATGAGGCCGGGCTGGAGCAATGCCGCAGTGCCCAGCAGCAGTACGCGCAGATTTATCGGCAGAGCCTGGACGCCAGCGAGGATATGATCGCCGCCACGGCTGCACGACTGTCCTTTACCACCGATCTCGCCGCTGCAGTCGCCGACGCCGACCTGGTGATCGAGGCTGTACCGGAGATCCCCGATGTAAAAACCGCACTCTACCGGGAAATGGCATCACTCCTGGCTGAACACACACTGATAGCCACCAATTCATCCACCTTGCTGCCCAGCCAGTTTGCCGAGGCAACCGGCCGCCCCGAAAAATATTGCGCGCTGCACTTTGCCAACCATATCTGGGCAAGCAACGTGGGAGAGATCATGTCGCATCCTGGCACCGCGGAAGAAACCCTGGGCGCCGTCACCCGTTTTGCCATTGAAATAGGCATGGTGCCGATCCCTATCAAAAAGGAACAGAACGGCTATGTCCTGAACTCACTGTTCGTGCCCCTGGCCAACGCGGCCCTGACCCTGGTTGCCAACGGGATAGCCACTGCAGAGACGGTTGACCGCACTTTCATGATTGCCAATCGGGGTTGCAAGGTGGGGCCCTGCGGCCTGCTGGATATAGTGGGAATGACCACCGCCTTCAATATTTCAAGCTACTGGGGAGAACTGAGCGGGGACGAACAACAGCTGAAAAATGCCCGCTATATCAAGGAGCACTTTCTCGACCACGGCAAGCTCGGGGAACAGAGCGGCGAGGGCTTTTACACCTACCCGGAACCCAGCTATACGCAAGCAGATTTTCTCGACGTGCCCGAGCTGTCCCGGGCTGACGAACTGGCCAGGCTGGCGCTGCCGGACTGAGGTCCCCGCTGCATGGGCTGCCGAGCGGAGATGAATCAGGCTTTTTTCGGCAGTGTCACTACCAGTTTGCCGTTTTTAAGCAGTTTGGCTGTGCTGTTGTCGACGTCCACCTCGCAGGGAAGCGGTATGGACTGGAAAAAATGCCGGGTTTCAGAGAATGACTCCGTGGCGCCGGATTTCTTACCCGAGCTCGACGCCGTATGGGAGCCAAAGACCCGAAGGTCCCGCGCACCCACCTCCAGTTCAATCTCCTGTGGGGTAAAGCCCTTCAGGTTGCCCTCGACCACGAGATTTTTCTTCTGCTCCTTCAGTACGAGTTCCACTGGCGTCAGGACCTCCATCTGGGCTTCCAGCCAGTCCGCCTCCGGGTCCCTGTCATCACAGCCTCGGGACTTGAAAATATGGTAAGCGCGGTCACGAATTCGCCCTTCCAGACGTTCGAAGGCGTCACTGAGCTTGCTGACAATGCGGACCGGACTGGAGTCTGGCTGCGGTGAACGAGCGGACGTCATAAATCACCTCCCGAGAATGATGGGCAGTTGAATACAGGCCACGCATCATGGGGGCAAAGGCTCTCTATGTCCTTGCTTCAGGTCAAACTAAACACAATGAGGTAGTCATTTGATGGCCCGGCGCCCCGGCCCAAACGGGACCGAAGCGGCGGGAAGGGGGAGGTATCTGAAGGCCCGGTTAAGCGCCGGCAGCGCCCGGGCTAGCCTTCGCCCTGGCTTTTGGGGCTGCTTTCCGGCGCGCGGCCGCCTTTTTCTTTACCGCTGCCTTTTTCTTTGTGGCAGGCTTTTTCTTGGCTGCAGCTTTCTTCTTGGCTGCAGCTTTCTTCTTGGCCGCAGCTTTCTTCTTGACCGCGGTTTTCTTCTTGGCCGTGGCACCCTTGCCGGTAAGGGCCTTGCGGGTATCCGCCACCAGCTTCTTCCATGCCTTCAGGTTTGCCTCGGAACGCTTCTTGACAATCTTCTGGGCCGCAGCGTTGGTCTTGCTGGCCATTTTCTGCAGCACCTGCACATCCTTGCGGGCCTGTTCAACAACCTTCTTGAGCTCCTTGACGATGTCGGAGCGATCGCCGCTCACTTTCTTCAGGTCATCGAGAAGGTCCTTGAGCATATCGTACTGACGCTTGGCAATATCAATATAGCCATCGACTATCGCGCGGTTTGCATCCGCAATCGCCTGAACATTCTTGCTGGTGCCCTCAAGGACATCGTCAAGTTTGTAGCTGCCAAATTTCACTTCATCCAGGTACTTGCCCAGATCAAGGCCGCTCAGTTTTTTCTTTACTGACGCCTTCGTCTTTGCCACTGTCTTCGATTTAGCTTTAGCCATTGTCTATCTCCGTGATTATTTCGCGTTAAGGAACTGCATAAAACTGCAACATCCTGGCCTGCTGATGTCTGTTACCAACGAGCTTTTAACTATGCTCGCATTGGCGCCCGACTACATTGACTTAAAACAAGCGCCATCAACACCCCAGGTTCTGCACCCCATACCGCGCGCTGCCGAGGTGCCGGGGATTCACCACTTGTATCTTCTGAATAATGCAGCTGACTTGTATTATTCTACAATTGCCGGCGCCTTGCCACGACAATACACAAACCAATCACCCGGAAACCCAGGAACACCTAATGACAAAAACCATCGCCGACCTCGTCAACTTTGCCACCAGTAACGCCCCACAAGAGCGCTACCCCACACCCCCGGAGCGCCTTGTCAAAGGTCACCCGGAGCAGAGCAACACCCTGCACTTTGAAGCCGGGAATAGTTTTTTTGCCGGCGAATGGGGCGCGGAGCCCGGCTGCTGGAAAGTGAAATACACAGAGCATGAGTACTTTCATATCCTGTCGGGCAAGTCGATTGTCAGGGACCTGGAGGGCAATGAAATGGTCCTGGTGGCCGGCGATCACGTCTGTATTCCCGCAGGCTTTGAGGGTGAGTGGGAAGTGCTGGAGCACACCAGGAAAATTTACGTCATCTACGAGGAAGCCGGAAACTGAAGCGGTTCTCGGGACAGCAACAACCCGCAACAAGCCCGGGCACCTGCGTGCGAGCGCATGCCGGATCAGGGCCTGGCTCCCGGGCGCGTACAAACCAGCTGCACCCGACCGTGGATAGTACTCGTTGAAACTGCTGTTCAGGCTGATTGCTGCTGGCAACTGTTTTGTTGCTGGTCTTGCCGGCCTGGTTGCTGCTGTCGGCCATCCAGGCGGAGCCCCTGGTCCCCCGGGAGGACAGTGTTCGCCAGGAGGACCTTGGCCGGATCAAGGAACTGTTGCAGCAGCATGACCCCAGGAGTCTGCGTGATGGCGAGACCCATCAACTGGAAATCAGCGGAAGCGACATCAATCTCCTGCTGAACTGGGCGGTTCCACATGCTGAGCGCCAGGCGCTGCGGGTAGGGCTGAGCCAGGGCAGCATGGACCTGGACTACAGTCTGGGGCTACCAGATAACCCGCTCGGGCGGTTCCTGAACCTGTCCGCGCGATTGCGACAAAACGGATCAAGTCTCGCCCTGCAGCGACTCGGGTTTGGCCATGCCGGGCTTCCCGGCTGGCTGCTCGCCCCGGTGATCACTATCGCTGACCGCTACCTGGCCTGGCGTTCGCCAGAGTATCGCGATACGTTGGCGGCGGTTAAGGAAATCAAGGTGCAGCCCCGGGCCTTGCACATTGTCTATCAGTGGCAGTCCGGCCTGGCGAAAAGACTGCAATCGACCGGGCGCGAGCTGTTACTGGGGACCCTCGATCAGCAGCGAATCGTCGCCTATTACACTGAAATCAACCGGCAATCCCTGCCCCTGCGCCGCGGTGGGGTGTCACTGGATAGCCTGCTGCAACCACTGTTCGCGCTGGCGCTGCGCCGCAGCGCCGACAACAGCGACGCGGCGGCGGAAAACCGCGCCATGTTACTGGCCTTGGGGGTGACGGTCAGCGGGAACTCCATCGAATACCTGGTGGGACCAGAGGCAGCCCGGGGGCTGCCCCGCCCCCGGCCCATCAATCTGACCCTGGGCGGCAGAAGCGACCTGGCCAAGCATTTCAGTGTTTCAGCGGCCATAACCGCCGCTGGCGGTAGTGCACTGGCGGACAGGGTCGGGGTATTCAAGGAAGTGGACGACTCCCGCGGCGGTTCGGGTTTCAGTTTTGCAGACCTGCTGGCAGACCGCGCCGGCGTATCCCTGGCGGAAGTGGCACTGGGCGCGAAGGCGCGCGAACTGCAGCAGTACATGGCCGATGGAGTGCAGGAGGCAGACTACATGCCGGTATTCAACGATTTGCCAGAAGGACTGATGGAGCTGGAATTCAAGACCCGCTACGAAGACCTCGACAGCGCTGCCTACGCGCTGGTCAACCGCGAAATCGAGCGCCGTCTCGGCAGCTGTGCGATCTATAGTGCAGGTTTCAAGTGACCGCGCCAAAGCCGCATTGGAATAGCTGCTGCAGCGGGCCGGCGCGCCTGCTCACCCGCCTTGAACGGGCCCTTGTTCCCGACTACTATCGTTCGGGCGCCGCCTCCAGTCTTGTTCATTGCCTGTAGCAAGGAGTGTCCACATGTCAGTACGTTTAAAATCCGCTGTCCTCGTCCTGCCTCGAGTGCTGGCGGGTTGTACTTCTTCCACCCAGTTCCTGCAACAGATCCAGCCGGAGGCTATCGCTTCGGCAGAGCGTCGCGGCGCCTTCGAGATGGATTGCCCAACCGCGAAAGCCACCGTGTTGTCCAGCCAGGATATCCAGGTCGATTAGGCAACCAGCGATAGCATCCAGGCTAGCCTTCACCTCCGTGTCCATTGCGGCAAAGGGCATGCGCAGCCTCCGCATATGTTGAGTTACCAGCACGAGTACCACGCCGGCAACTTTGCCGACGTCCACAAGCACCTGTGCCTGCGCATCCTGTTCCAGGCCATGCTGAAAAAAGACAAGCCCTTCTCCTATATCGACTGTCACGCGGGAGCCGGCAGCTATGACCTGGGCAGCGCCCAGGCGCGCCGGACCAGTGAGTCTGACGGTGGTATCGGCAAATTATGGCAGTGTAGGCAAAGCGCCGAATCACCCGCGCTGGCCGCCTACCTCCAGGCAGTCGCGGCGCTCAACCCGGGCGACAAATTGCGCCACTATCCCGGCTCGCCGGCCCTCGCCGGGCAGTGGCTGCGGGCACAGGACAAATCGCTGTTATTCGAACTCCACCCGCAGTCACAACAGGCCCTGATGGGAAATACCGGTGGTGATCCGCGCTTCAGCGTGCACGCAAGGGACTGTTATGAAGGTCTTGTCGCGCTGGTGCCCCCGCCGGTCCGGCGCGGACTGGTGTTGCTCGACCCGAGTTACGAGGTGAAGGATGAGTACCGGCGCATCGCCGCACTGACCGCCAGCGCACACCGGCGCTGGGCTAACGCCACCTATGCGATCTGGTATCCGTTGCTGCCCGCATCGAGGCACCTGGAACTGTTGGCTGAGCTGGCGCGATCGGGCCTTGGGAGCATTCTGCTCAGCGAACTCACCGTAGCTGAGAAGTCTGGGGACGCCGGCATGTACGGCTCCGGCATGGCCTTCGTCAACCCGCCGTGGCAGACGGATGATGCTCTGGCCAGCGTGATACCGCCGGTGGCGCAGATCCTCGCGCCCGGCGATGCCAGGGCCGACCTGCGCTGGCTGGGGGCGGAGCCGACAGCCGGGAGTTGATGCGGGCTTTCAGCTGCGGCACTCAGGCATTGCGCGCGGCGGCCTGCAGGTCCCGATAGCTCTCTTTGAGCAATTTGCCCAACCCCTCGATTCCCGGCTGTTCCGTGGGGCAACTGACAATTGCAAAGCACAGCTTGCCGGCATGGCTAACCACGGTGATGTTCAGGCCCATTGCATCGGTGACGATAGACAGCGGGTACATCTGCTCAAGCTCGGCTCCCTCGATATAGAGCTTCTCCCTTGAGCCGGGCACGTTTGAGAATATAGCGTTGATAGCGGGCCGCACCAGCGTGGCCTGGCCGGCGATGGTCAGCAGGATCGTCGGCGCCATGAGCAGCGCGTAGTAGTCCTGCGCCGCGGTGGTCGACACCTTGCCCAGTTCCGACTTGGCGCCCCGCGTCACCTTTATCACCCGCTGCAGGCGCCGCCAGTCGTCGCTCTCGTTGGTGAAGAAGGGGCCCATGATATAGCTGAGTTTATTGCCCCCCTCCTCGCCCGGGCTCTTGAGGGAGACCGGCATACCGGCAATCAGGGAGGGTTTGGGCAGCGCTTTCTGGGCCAGCAGGTAGCGGCGCAAGGCACCACCACACAAGGCCAGCAGGACATCGTTGATCGAGCCCCCGGCCTGGCGGGCTATTTTCCTGACGCCGTTCAGGGACAGGTCACAGACCATGATCGCCCGGCTGGAATCCAGCTGGGTATTGAATATCGAGCGCGGGGCGGTGAAGGGCAGGCGCATCACATCCTCCTTGCCCAACAGCGCATCAGCGCCCATATGCGCCAACAGGCGGGACAACTCGGGCAGCGCCCTGTACTGTTTTTGCATGTTCCGGCTCATATCCCCCAGTGTCTGGAACAGCGAATGATGGCCGTCGTGCTTTTCCGGTGCCGGGTGGAGCCGGGTGAAGTCGATTTTTTCTTTCGGCGAGGCGCTGAAAAAAGACTGCATCATCTTCATCGCGCCCACGCCATCGACAAGGGCGTGGTGGACCTTGCAATACAGGGCAAAGCGGTCGCCGCTCAGGCCCTCGATAACGTGCATCTCCCAAAGCGGGCGCGAACGGTCCAGCGGGCGTTCATGAGCCAGGGTAACCAGGCGCAGCAGTTCGTCCATGCGCCCGGGGGCGGGGAGTGCGTAGTGCTGCACATGCCGCTCGGCGCGATAGTCATCGGCCGGGATCCAGGAAGCGGCGGAAAGGTTGACGGGGTCCTGCAGTTTCTTGTTGAACAGCGGCCAGATTTGATTGAGCCGACCGCATTTGCGCGCCAGTTGCCGCACGTAGTCTCGCGGTGCGTTCGCGGGTAATTTGAGGATCATCAGCCCGGCAACGTGAAACGGGCAGTGGGCGGACTCTATCTTGAGAAAGCCCGCGTCCTGTGAGCTCAGCTTTTCCATGGTGCCTCCCGGTCTGTATTCAAAACCTGAACACTAGCGCGCGCGGCGGCGGGGTGTAGCGACTGGATCAAGGTTTGGTTGGAAAGCGCCCCGGAGTCCCCACCCGGGCTTCACGGCCGGGTGGGGACCCGATGAAAGGATACCGGCCTAGCTGATGCTGGCGATGGCCTCCCCCAGCTCCAGCAGGCGCTGGGCTTCCTCCACGTGCAGGTTTTCCACCAGCCGACCGTTGAGCACGACCACCCCCTTGCCTTCCGCCTGGGCCTGCTCAAAGCAGTCGATAATAGCCCTGGCCTGGTTCAGCTCTGCTTCGTCCGGCGCAAAGGTCGCATTGGCTGCGGCGATCTGCTTCGGGTGGATCAGGCTCTTGCCGTCAAAACCCAGTTCCCTGCCCTGTACACAGGCGGCCGCCAGGCCTGCGTCGTCATCCAGGTCGAGATGCACGCCGTCGATAACCTCCAGGCCGTGGGCCCGGGCGGCGTAAACGCTGAGATTCAGGGCCGCCATAAAACCGAGCCGATCAGGCGTATGGCGCACCCGGGTGTCCTTGGACAGGTCAGAGGTCCCCATCACGACACCCTTCAACCTCGGGTGGGCGCCAGTGACCTCCGCTATGTTGAGGATACAAAGCGGCGTTTCGATCATGATCCAGAAGTCGACCGAAGCGGGACAGCCGGCCGACTCAAAGGCCGAAATTGCTTCTTTCACATCCTCGGCGGTGGACACCTTGGGTATCAGTATCGCGTCGGGGGGCGTCGCTGCAGCGGAGATAACACGGACGTCTTCCGCTCCCCACTCGGTCGACAGGGCGTTGATGCGCACCAGCAGCTCCCGGTGGCCGTAACCGCCCTCGGCCAGGGCGGCGACGATCTGCTCCCGGGCCAGGGCCTTGGCGTCGGGGGCCACCGCATCCTCGAGGTCGAGGATCAGGCCGTCGGCGGGCAGGGTCCTGGCCTTATCGAGGGCCCGGGGATTGGAACCGGGCATATATAGAAGTGAACGGCGAGGTCTGATAGTCATGTTCGGGCTCCATGGGGCTGACACGGCCGCTGTCGGCTGCGCCATTCAAAGGGTGGCCAGCATACAGAAACCGGCACGGCGGAGGCAACACCGGGCGACCCTGCCCGGGGCTGCGCGTGTGCGGCCGACAACCCGGTTTTACCGGCATCCACTATTGATCTGGATCACCGTTATTCCCTAAAAATACTGTACCAATGTCACATCACAGGTGCTGAATATTTACTATTTTTCGCCATGGCATTGCTTCAAGATGCGCAGCACTGACAGGGCACACAGGCCTGTCGTAATTGACATTCTTTTTGAAGAGGTACTGTAAGATGAACAAGACTCTGGCATTGGTTGCATCCGTCCTTTTGACTGCCCCGCTGGTCAGCTTCGCAGCTCCCGGCGATGGCCCGGTAAAGGGTGACAAGAGCTTCACCGTTTCCGGTAGCGGTACCAGCGACAACGATTTCGACAATACCGCCTACGGCGTTTCAGGCGAACTGGGCTACTTCCTGACCGACAAGTGGCAGGCAGGCCTGCGCCAGAGCGTCAACGGTGTTGACCAGGACCAGGGCGGCAACAGCTGGGCCGGCTCTACTCGCGGCTTCATCATGTACAACTTCCTGGACGGCAACTACCGTCCCTACCTGGGTGCAAACCTGGGCGGTATCTACGGTGAAATCCGTTTCCGACACTGGCGCCGCCGGTATCGAAGTCGGTATGAAGCTGTACGTACTGAAGAAGACCTACATCAACTTCGGCGTCGAGTACTCATGGCTGTTCGACAGCACCGATTCCTTCGAGAACGGGTCAAATGATGGTCTTTACCTGTACAACATCGGTGTAGGCTTCAACTGGTAAGCAACAACACGGCCGCCCGCAAGGACGGTTGCTTCAAGGTAACAACGCAAAACCCGGCCATCGCGCCGGGTTTTGTCATTTTCGGGGCCGGCCATCTTGCCAGTACCCGTATTTGTCCAGGTTCCAGCCAGCATTTTGCGGCGCCAGTCCAACCGGCCTGCATCAGCGTGCCCGCGTGGTTGTATGCCCCCGCCCCGGGGGCTAAAATACGCGGCCTCATTCCTGCGAGGGGCCGGGTACTCATCTCACCCCGGTTGACCCTTGCCACCATCCCGATCATCACTAAAGGCAGGAAGCACCATGAATGACGTCTCTCCGACAGACGGCCAATTACTCGACCAGGCAGCGGGCGTGCTCACGGGCACCCAGGGTCTTATCGACCGCGCCCTGAGCGCACTCAAGGCGAAAACCCTCGATGCGGCAAGCTGTCCAATGCGAAACTCGATGGCTACCAGCTGGTTTCCTACGAGCTGTCACTGTGCTGGGCCGAGTGCTGCGCCGCCCGCTTCATGCTGGACCACTCACGCGACTGCGCCGACGAATTCACCAGCCGCCTGTGCGCCCTGTTTTGCGCCGAGGCCGTCACCGCCAGCTGCGCCCGCCTGCGGGCCCGCCTCGCGGATTTCGAACTGGCGGATGCCGATATCGCCGCGGTGCTCAACGACCATGCCGCGTTTCTCGCCAGTCAACTCAGCGCTGCCAACATCGCGGCCATCGGCGAGGACGTGGTGGATCGCGGCGCCGACCTCGGGCCCGACCTGCTGGAAGAGCGCTACACCATGATGCGCGACACCTTCCACAAGTTCGCCGACGACGTGGTGATGCCGCTGGCAGAGGAAGTACACCGGCAGGACCTGATCATCCCCGACGCGATACTGCAGCCGCTGAAGGAGATGGGCGTGTTCGGCCTGTCCATTCCCGAGAGCTACGGCGGCCTGCAGGAGGATGACAAGGAAGACACCATGGGGATGATCGTGGTCACCGAGGAGCTCTCACGGGGCTCTCTGGGTGCCGCCGGGAGCCTGATCACCCGGCCCGGAGATCCTGGCCCGCGCCCTGCTCAAGGGCGGCACGGAGGAACAGAAACAACACTGGCTGCCCCAACTCGCCCTGGGCGAGCCCCTGTGCGCCGTGGCGGTGACCGAGCCCAACTACGGCTCCGATGTCGCCGGCGTCAAGCTCAGGGCGACCCCGACCGAGGGCGGCTGGCTGCTCAACGGCGCCAAGACCTGGTGCACCTTTCGGCGGCAAGGCCGGGGTGCTGATGGTTCTGGCGCGCACCAATCCGGACCCGGCCCAGGGACACCGCGGGCTGTCCATGTTCCTGGTGGAAAAGCCCAGCAGCGACGGCCATGAATTCGAAGTCACGCCGGAGACCGGCGGCAAGCTGACGGGCCGCGCCATCGCCACCATCGGCTACCGCGGCATGCATTCCTACGAGCTGTTCTTTGACGACTTTTTCGTGCCCGCCGAAAATATGATCGGAGCCGAAGGCGGCGAGGGCAAGGGCTTCTACATTGCCATGGCCGGCTTCGCGGGTGGCCGCATCCAGACCGCCGGCCGCGCGGTCGGCGTCATGCGCGCCGCCTTCGAGCGGGCTATCTCCTACTCGAAAGAGCGCGTGGTGTTCAGCCATGCCATCGGCGAATACCAGCTCACCCGGGTAAAACTGGCCCGCATAGCAGCCCACCTGGCCGCCTGCCGCCAGATCACCTACGGGGTCGCGCGCCTGATGGATGAGGGCAAAGGCGACATGGAGGCCAGCGGCGCCAAGCTGTTCACCTGCAAAACCGCCGAGTGGGTTACCCGCGAGGCACTGCAGATTCACGGCGGTATGGGCTACGCAGAGGAAGTGCCGGTGAGTCGCTACTTCGTCGACGCGCGGGTTCTGTCGATTTTCGAGGGCGCTGAAGAGACCCTGGCCCTGAAAGTCATTACCCGTTCACTGATAGAAAACGCAGCCTGAGGAACCCGGCCATGTCACTTTCCCTGCCCCTGACAACCCAGCAGGAGATCGCCGCGGACATCGCCGTGGACCTGGGCCGCACCCGGCAGCCCCAGTACGGCCGCTACCTGGACGAACTGGAACCCGGCCAGGTATTTGAGCACCCTCGCGGCTTCACCTTCGAGCGGGCGAATATGCTCGATTTCGCCCGCACCTTCATGCAGGCCAATCCACTGTACCTGAACCTGCAATACGCCCTGGACCACGGTTTCAGCGACCTGCCGGCCAGCCCGCAGATGGTATTCAATGTCACCCTTTCCCTGGGCGTGCAGAACGATTCGGAAAAGGCTATCGCCAACCTGGGCTACTACCAGGTGCAATTCCTGCGGCCGGTTTATCCCGGCGACACCCTGCGGGCCTTTACCAAGGTACTGGAGCGCAAGGACCGGGGCCCGGACAAGCCCGGCATCGCCAGGATACGCACCGTGAGTGTCAACCAGGACGATCACGTGGTCCTGCAGTACGAGCGCAAGATCATGGTGGCCTGGCGCGGCGACCGTCTGCCGACAACGCCCGCAGCGGCCGATCACAGAGCCATTCCCGGGGGAGGATGAACCCCGGATAGAGATACCGCTGGCCGGTGGCTCCTACGCCCAGGGCCTCACCGGACCCAATACCTACGCCGAGGACTTCAGCGCGGGCGACATCATCGTGCACGCCAACGGGCGCACCATCACCGAGGAGCACATGGCCCTCACCTACCTGGTGGGCAACAGCCATCCCCTGCATTTTGACCGTATTTTCTCCAGTGGCCTGTCCGGCAAGATGAGCGGGGAACCCATCGTCTACGGCGGCCTGGTGTTCGCCTGGCTGGACGGCCTGGCCAGCCGCGACGTGAGTGAGCACGCCGTGTGGGAGCTTGGCTTCACCGAGGGCTACCACACCCAGCCCGCCTTCGCCGGCGACACGGTGGGTGCGATCAGTCGCATCCTGGCGGTGGAGCAGGTGCCCGGCGCCGCTGAATTCGCGGTGGTCACCATGCAACTGATCGGCGTGAAGAACATCTCCGCCGCGGCGGCCCTGGAACAGTACGGGGCCGATCTGTTTATCAAGGAAGACAGCAAGCGCGAACTGGGCAAGGACAAGATCCCCGCCAAGATTTTCGAAATCGAGCGACGCCTGCTGATCAAGCGCCGCCCCCGCTGAGGACACGACTGTGAGCCAGGACACTGTAAAACGGGATCGGCCCTGGCTGATGCGCACCTACTCGGGACACTCCTCCGCGAAGGCCTCCAACGAGCTCTACCGCATGAACCTGAGCAAGGGGCAGACCGGCCTTTCGGTGGCCTTCGACCTGCCCACCCAGACCGGCTACGACTCGGACCATCCCCTGGCGCGGGGCGAGGTCGGCAAGGTGGGAGTGCCCATCGATCATATCGGCGACATGGAGGCCCTGTTCCACGACATTCCCCTGGACCAGATGAACACCTCCATGACCATCAACGCGACCGCGCCCTGGCTGCTGGCGCTGTATGTGGCTGTGGCCGAGCGCCAGGGTGCGGACACCTCAAAGCTGGAGGGCACTACCCAGAACGACGTGCTGAAGGAGTACCTGTCCCGGGGCACCTACATTTTCCCGCCCGGCCCCTCGGTGCGCCTGACCACGGACCTGATCGCCTACACTGTCGAGAATATCCCCAGGTGGAACCCCACCAATATCTGCAGCTATCACCTGCAGGAAGCCGGCGCCACACCCACCCAGGAACTTGCCTACGCCCTGTCCACCGCGACCGCCATCCTGGACGCGGTGCGGGATTCCGGCCAGATATCCCCGGACCGTTTCGCGGCGGTAGTGGGACGCATCTCCTTCTTCGTCAACGCGGGCATCCGTTTCGTCGAGGAAACCTGCAAGCTGCGCGCCTTCGGCGCTATGTGGGACAAGCTCACCCGCGAGCGTTACGGGGTGGAGGAAGAGAAACAGCGACGCTTCCGCTACGGCGTGCAGGTGAACTCCCTGGGACTCACCGAGTCCCAGCCGGAAAACAACGTGCAGCGTATCGTGCTGGAAATGCTGGCCGTCACCCTGTCGAAAAACGCCAGGGCCAGGGCGATACAGCTGCCCGCCTGGAATGAGGCGCTGGGCCTGCCGCGGCCATGGGACCAGCAGTGGGCCCTGCGCATGCAGCAGGTGCTGGCGATGGAGACCGACCTGCTCGAATACGGCGACCTGTTCGACGGCTCCCCGGTTGTCGAGGCGAAAGTACAGGAGCTGATCGCCGGTGCCGAGGCTGAAATGGCCCGGGTGGAGGAGCAGGGCGGCATGGTGCAGGCCATCGAGAGCGGCTACGTCAAACGCGAGCTGGTCCAGAGCCACACCCGCAGAATGCGCGACATCGAGAGCGGCGAGCTGAAAATCGTCGGCGTGAACTGCTTCCGCGAAACCGCTGAATCGCCCCTAACCGCCGGCACCGACTCGGGCATCATGAAAGTGGATGTGCAGGCCGAGCGCGACCAGATCGCCGCCCTGCAGGCATTTCGCGCCAGCCGCGACCAGGCGCTGGTGGACGCGGCCCTGGCCGAATTGCGCGCTGTCGCCGTGAACGGCGACAACATCATGCCGGCCTCCATCGCCTGCGCCAGGGCCGGTGTCACCACCGGCGAGTGGAGCGAGGTATTGCGCGAAGTGTTCGGCGAGTACCGCGCCCCTACCGGCATCGATATCGCGATGGCCGGCCAGTCGGGCTCCGCGGCGATGGACGAGGTGCGCAGCAAGGTGCACCGCACCAGCGAGGAGCTGGGTCGCCCCCTGCGCCTGCTGATCGGCAAGCCCGGCCTGGACGGACACAGCAACGGCGCCGAGCAGATAGCGGTCAAGGGGCGGGACGCCGGCTTCGAAATCGTCTACGAGGGTATTCGCCTGACACCATCCCACATCGCCCGCGCGGCACAGGAGGAAGGCGTTCACCTGATCGGCCTGTCGGTCCTGTCCGGCAGCCACCTCGAGCTGGTGGAGGACATCCAGGCGGAGCTGGCGAAAATCGGCGCCAGTGAGCTGCCGCTGATAATCGGCGGCATCATTCCGGAAGACGACGCCCAACAATTACTCTCCCACGGGGTACAGGCAGTGTTCACGCCCAAGGATGTCGACATGAACGCGATCATGGCCACCATGGTGAATATCATCCGCCGCAACAACGGCCTCGAAGAGCTGGCGTAGCCCGCCCGGTGGCGCAGCCAGCAAGTCCTTTCGACCCCGACCGGCTCGCCATGGCAGTCAGGCGGGGAGAGCGGGCAGCCCTGGCGCGGGCGCTCAACCTGCTGGACGACCGGCGCGAGGAGTCCCGGCGCCAGGCCGCCGACTTCCTGCGCCGGCTGCAGGCCAACCAGCCCGGTGACAGCGGTCACCTGATCGGTATGACAGGCCCTCCGGGGGCCGGCAAATCCAGTCTTACCGCCGCACTTATATCAGTCTGGCGCCAGCGCGGCCTGCGGGTCGGGGTGCTGGCGGTAGATCCGTCCAGCCCGATCAGCGGCGGCGCCCTGCTCGGAGACCGGCTGCGGATGAAAACCAGCGCCGATGACGACGGCGTATTTATCCGCTCCCTGGCCTGCCGGGGCGAGTTCGGCGGCCTCAGCGCCGAGGTGTGGCCCATGAGCCTGGTGATGCTCGCCGCCTTCGACGTCACCATGATCGAAACGGTGGGAGTGGGGCAGCGGGAGATCGATATATCGCGCATGTGCGACACTACCTGCTTCGTCGCCCAGCCCGGGTCCGGCGACAGCGTGCAGTTTTTGAAGGCCGGCATCCTTGAAGTGCCCCATGTCCTGGTGGTCAACAAGGAGGACATGGGCGCGGTGGCCCGCCGCACCCTCGCGGAACTGGGCACCGCTCTCGGGCGGGCCCATACCGACGGCAACTGGGAAGTACCGGTGCTGTCAGCCAGCGCCACCGCGGGCACCGGCATAGAGGCACTGGCTGACATGCTGGCCCTTCATCAAAAGGTTTTGCGCGACAGTAAGTGCTTACTTGAAAGACGCCGCTGCTATCGCGACCAGTGGCTGCTGAAACGCCTGCAGGAGGAGTTCGGCAGCCACGGCATCCGCCAACTGGGGGGCGAGACGACCATTTTGCAGCAGCTCACGGTGCAGGATCTGTCCCTGTTCGAACAGCATGAGGCCCTGCGGCAAGAGTTGCTCGGTGCGCTCGATCAGGCCCCGCGGCAATACAATTGATTTTTCAGGCAGAAACCAGGAGATAGCAATGCGTAGTCCACGAGATTTTTTCAAACCACTGGCACTGGGAGCTCCCGCACCCCTGCGCGACATCCCGGTGCGCCCCTCCCGGATGATCCACTTCTTCGATCCCAGCAACCCGAAGATGGCGGAAAAGGCGCCGGCCATCGCCACCAAGGTGGATATCCTGCTTGGCAATATGGAAGACGCGGTTGCCATCGACAACAAGGAGGCCGCGCGGGAGGGGCTGATAAAGATCGCCCGGGACAATGATTTCGGCGACACCCAGTTGTGGAGCCGGGTCAACAGCCTGGACAGTCCCTGGTTCCTGGATGACGTCACCCGCCTGGTCACCGAGGTGGGCGATAAACTCGACGTCATCATGCTGCCCAAGGTACAGGGCCCCTGGGATATCCATTACGCCGACCAGCTGATCGCCCAGTTGGAAGCACGCGCTGGATTGAAAAAGCCCATCCTGCTGCACTGCATCCTGGAGACCGCGTTGGGCGTGGCCAATGTCGAGGAGATCGCCAACGCCAGCCCCCGGATCCAGGGCATGAGCCTGGGCCCGGCGGATCTGGCCGCCTCCCGGCGGATGAAAACCACCCGCATCGGCGGCGGCCACCCGGGCTACCTGGTGCGCGATGACGTCGATGCCGACAACCCCGAAGCACCGCGCGGCACCCACGCCCAGGACCTCTGGCACTACACCATCGGCCGTATGGTGGACGCCTGCGTCAGTGTCGGCGCCCTGCCCTTCTATGGCCCTTTCGGCGCCATCGACGACCCGCTGGCCTGCGAAGACCAGTTCCGCAATGCTTTCCTGATGGGCTGCGTAGGCGCCTGGTCCCTGCATCCCAGCCAGATCGAGATCGCCAAGAACGTATTCAGCCCACCCGCCGACGAGGTCATCTGGGCCAAGCGGGTACTGGAAGCACTGCCCGACGGCTCGGGGGCGGTGATGGTCGACGGCAAGATGCAGGACGACGCGTCCTGGAAGCAGTGCAAGGTGATGGTCGACCTGGCGCGGCTGATCGCCGACAAGGACCCGGAGCGCAAAGCGCTTTACGGATTCTGACCAGGCTTCACAGCCGGAGGCCCGGAATACCCGGGCTGTCCGGCCGCTCTCGGCAAAAACCGGTACAGGTTTGGGCATTGACGGCCAAAAAAGCCGAATAAGTGCGCTATTTCGCCAAGTTCAATGGCAATTCAGCGCCATCTTCAAGCAAGATACCCGCATGAAACCAGGCAACAATCTGCCCGCCTACCGCGCTTACCTCATACGCACTCCGGGGAAAGCCGCACGAGGCACAAGCCAACGCCCCGCCACCCCGCGGCGGCGCGAGGGCTTGTGGCAGCGCGTGTTTGCCCCGCTGCTGCGAGTTACGCTCGGGGTGATAATGCTGGGCGGCGTGGCGGCACTGGCCTACCTCGGCTACCAGGAAATGCGGACCGGCACCCTGCAGTCCCGCCAGCTGGCTGATTTTGCCGCCCATATCGGCTTTCACGTCGAGGATGGCGCCGCCCGCGACCCGCTGCCACCTGATCGCGGCCCCTGGGATGTGCGCCTGGGTTACGCCGAGCTCCCGGATTTCCAGCAACGGCTGCTGGACAACGGCTACTTTATCGAGCGCCAGGCGGTGCCATCGCGTCGCCTCAGCGAGCTCGCCGCCCACGGCGTGTTCAATGTCTACCCCGAGAAGATCCAGGCAGGGCTGCAGTTGCTGGATATGAACAGCGCCGTGATACAACAGGCGCGCTACCCACGCCTGGTATACCCGGATTTTGCCGCCATACCGACCCTCATTGTGGAAGCGCTGTTATTCATCGAGGACCGTGAACTACTCGATGAGACCCGCCCCGCCATGAACCCGGTGGTCGACTGGGAACGCCTGGCAGTGGCGGTGGCACAACAGGGGCTGAAAACAGTGGGGGGCGACCAAAAGGTGATCGGCGCCAGCACCCTGGCCACCCAGCTCGAAAAATTCCGCCACTCGCCCGACGGCATCACCCACGATGCCCGGGACAAACTCTACCAGATGATATCGGCGAGTCTGCGGGTGTACAGCCAGGGCCCGGACACGCTGCCGGCCCGACGCAAGCTCGTGCTCAATTACCTCAATTCACTGCCGCTGGCTGCCCAGCGGGGCTTCGGCGAGATCAGCAGCATCGGCGACGGATTGCAGGCCTGGTACGGCAGCGATTTCGAGGATGTCAGCCGGGTGCTGTCAGACCCCTCGGCGCCGCCGGGGCAACGGGCGCTCTATTACAAGCAGGCGCTGAGCCTGATCCTGGCGGTGCGCCGCCCCACCTATTATCTCGGGCAGGATACATCCGCGCTGTCCCGGCTCACCGACAGTTACCTCAGGCGCATGGCGAGCGAGGGCGTGATAAGCCAGGACCTGGCCGAAGCCGCGCTGGCCATACCGCTCACCCTGCGTGAGCGCTCGCCATCTTCCCCGGTCACCGACTTTACGGGCCAGAAAGGTGTCAACCTGGCGCGCAACAGGCTGCTCTCGCTGCTGGATGTGCGCAGCTTGTACGAACTGGATCGCCTCGATCTCACGGTTCGTACCACCCTGGATGAACAGGTCCAGCTCGGCGTCACCGAGTTCCTGCGCTCCCTGGCAAAACCCGAGCGCATCGAGGAGCTGGGGCTGACTGGCGCGCGGCTGCTGCGCGCCAGTGACCCGGGCAAGGTGATCTACAGCCTGACGCTGTATGAGCGGGGCCCGGGCTTCAACCGCCTGCGCGTCAACGCGGACAACCTCGACCAGCCGCTGGACATCAACGCGGGCGCAAAGCTGGACCTGGGATCCACCGCCAAGCTGCGCACGCTCGTCAGCTGGCTGGAGTTGATCAGCGAGGCCCACGCCAATTATCACGCCATGCCAGCGGCGGAACTGGCGAGAGTCTCGCCGCACCCGAAAGACCGGCTCAGCGTGTGGGTGGTCGACTATCTGCGCGCAAACCCCGGCGCAGACCTGAACGCGACCATGGCGGCGGCGATGCAACGCCGCTACTCAGCCAGCACTGCCCAGACCTTCTACACCGGCGGGGGCGCCCACCGGTTCGGCAACTTCGACAGCAAGGACAACCAGAGCGTGTTGACGGTCGCACAAGCCATGCAGCGCTCGGTAAACCTGGTGTTCATCCGCATGATGCGCGAAATCACCGACCACTATATGTACCGCGCGCCCTCCGGCACAGCCAGGGTGCTGGAAAATGCCGCCGACCCGGCCCGGGGTGACTACCTGCGCCGCTTCGCCGATCGCGAGGGCAGCGTTTTCCTGCGTCGCTTCTACCAGAAATATCGCGGCAAGACGCGGGATGAATCGCTGACCACGCTGCTCGATGGAGTGCGGGTCTCACCCCGCGCGGTGGTCATCGCGCTGCGCTCGGTGTGGCCGGACATGCAGGTGGAGGACCTCGCACCGTGGATGGAACAACATGTTCCCGATGAGAGCTATACGCCGAAGGCACTGGAAGACGTCTACGAGCGCTACGACCCGGAAAAATTCAACCTGAACGACCGCGGCTACCTGGCCCGGGTACACCCGCTGGAACTGTGGCTGATCGACTACCTCCTGCAACATCCGGACGCGTCCATCGACGAGGTGCTGGGCGCATCGGCGGATGCGCGCCAGGAAGTCTATCAGTGGCTGATGAAAACCAGCCGGAAGCATGCCCAGGACAAGCGCATTCTCGACCTGCTTGAAATCGAGGCCTTTCAGCAATTGCATCAGCAATGGCGCCGGCTGGGTTATCCTTTCGCCTCGCTGACGCCCTCCCTTGCAACCGCGATCGGCAGTTCCGGCGACCGGCCCGCGGCGCTGGCGGAACTGATGGGTATTATCGTCAACGACGGTGTCCGCTACCCCGCGCAACTGATCGAGGGGCTGCATTTCGCGTCAGCCACCCCCTATGAAACCCAATTCGGGGCCCTGCCCTCCGAGGGTCAGCAGGTCATCGACCCGGCAATCGCGGAGGTGGTTCGCTCGGCGTTGATTGATGTGGCGGAAAATGGCACCGCGCGGGCACTGCAGGCGTACCTGCAGCGCCCGGACGGTTCACGCCACACGGTGGGCGGCAAGACCGGCACCGGCGATCACCGCTTCGAGGTGTACGCCTCGCCCGGCCGGCTTATTTCCTCCCGCGTGGTCAATCGCGTGGCCACCTTTGTTTTCATGATAGACAAGCGCTTTTACGGCACCATCACCGCCTTTGTGCCGGGCGCCCAGGCCGCCCAGTACGAGTTCACCAGCGGATTGCCGGTGCGCCTGCTCGGCGCCCTGATCCCGACCCTCGCCCCCCTGCTGGACAGCGATCCGGACCCCGATCCGGAGGCGTTGTCCGGAACCCGACCAGTCGAAGAGACGCCGCCGTTTCGCCAGGACGCTCAGGCGTCCTCGAGCATGACACCGACCTCATTGCCTTCATACACCACCCGGTAAGTTCGCAGCGCGCGGCAGCGCTCCTCGGTGGCATGCAGCAGCCGACCGTCGGCGATAGCAAACTGGTAGTGATGCAGGGCGCACTGGATCACCCCGCCCTGGAGGGTGGCGACATCCAGGGGGTGACCGCGGTGGGGGCAGCGACCCTCGATGAGATAGAGCTCTCCGTCGCGCTGCAGCAGCAACAGCTGCAGGTTGTCGATCTTGAACTGGCGGGCGTAGTTGTCGTGAAGATTGATCAGTTTTTCCAGTGGATAGAATCGCATGGCGTCTGTGGCCGGCGGGCCTAAAACTGGTCCATGATCTGCCTGGCGGCGGCGTAGGCGGTAATCTCCTGCCTCTGCACCTGCTCCTCCAGCCTCGGCAGCATGTCCCTCACCGCCGGATTCTGTTTCAGTCGCAGCAACAGCATCTCGTTGACCAGCTGGTGCATCCAGTCACGGTTCTGGCGGGCGCGCTTGGCCTGGAAGGCAGACTCCGCGACGGCCTGGAAATAGTAATCCACCACCATGCCCCACACCGCATCGATATTCACCGACTTGATCGCCGAGCAGGTCATCACCCGGGGTGTCCAGAAGCTCGTATGGCGCAGCAGGTTCATGGCGCTGGTGTAGTGGGTTTTGCTCAGCTTGGCGAGATTCTCGCTCTCGCCATCGGCCTTGTTGATCACCAGCGCATCCGCCAGCTCGAGAATACCTTTCTTGATTCCCTGTAGCTCGTCACCGCCACCGGGCAACATAAGCACCATGAAGAAGTCCACCATCCCCGCGACCTGGTATTCACTCTGGCCCACGCCGACGGTCTCTACCAGGATCACATCGTATCCCGCCGCCTCGCACAGCAGCATGGTCTCCCGGGTTTTCTGGGCGACACCCCCGAGGTTGCCCTCTGCCGGTGAGGGGCGAATAAACGCTTCGTCGCGCCGCGACAGCTCTTCCATCCGGGTCTTGTCGCCGAGTATCGATCCTCCGGCAATAGGTGAGCTCGGGTCCACCGCCAGCACTGCGACGCGTTTGCCCTGGGATATCAGGTAGAGCCCGAAGGCTTCGATAAACGTGGATTTGCCGACACCGGGCACCCCGGTGATGCCGATACGGATGCTGTTACCGCTGTGCGGCAGCACCTGTTCCAGTATCTGCTGCGCCTGCTCGCGATGCGACGCGAGCTTGCTCTCAACCAGGGTGATCGCCTTGGCCAGTGCGCGGCGGTTGCCGTCGAGGAGTGCTTGTAGGTTGAATGTTGTCATTGAGTTGAGATTATAACCGCCTCGATGGTGTTTTAGTTTAATGACGTCTGTTTGGGCATTGGAACCGCAGCTCGCCGTGGGTATCCCGTTGGCGGAAACGCCAAAAAGCGTACATCCATGTACAGGCTCGGCGGCCGCCGTCCATGGCGGCCGACGTTCCGCCAACGGGATACCCACTGGCGAGCCGCTAGCATCGGTCGGCACCCCAGCCGTCAGATCCACTGGTCGGGGCTGCGTACGAAGCACTGTGGCTCGAGGAGTGCCTGAAGATTGAATTCAATAATCTGGAAAGAGAGAGCATTGGTAGAGGTGTGGGTGTGGCAGATGTGAGCTCAGGACCGTTGGAGGCCATGGATGGCCGACACGAGCCTACATGGATGTATTTACGGCGGGTCCTGAGGGCACATCTGTCACAGCCACGCATCGACGAGTACAGAAGCATGGCTGCATTATCCTCCAATACCGAGTTCAGAAGGGCGCAGCGTTATATGCAATCTATCCGCCACAGCAGCTCAAAGGGCTCTACAGCCAGCCACCTGCCAGCCACCTATTGGCACAATCAGCTTTGTGCTGCGTTCACCGCATCCAGCACATCGCGCGCTGCCACCGGAATCGGGGTGCCGGGGCCGAAAATGCATTTGACGCCCGCATCCAGCAGGAACTGGTAATCCTGCTTGGGGATCACACCGCCGGCGATCACCACGATATCGTCGGCGCCCTGCTTGCGCAGCTCCTCGACCAGCTGCGGCACCAGGGTCTTGTGGCCGGCGGCGAGAGAGGAGGCACCGACCACGTGGACATCGTTCTCGATGGCCTGGCGGGCGACTTCCTCGGGGGTGGAAAACATGGGGGACAGGTCGATATCAAAGCCCACGTCGGCAAAGGCGGTAGCTACCACCTTGGCGCCGCGGTCGTGGCCGTCCTGGCCCATCTTGCACACCAGCATGCGGGGACGGCGGCCGTGCTGCTCTACAAAGGCGTCGATGTCCTTGCTGATCGCCTGCCAGTTCTCGTCCTCCGCAAAGGCGGAGCCGTAAACGCCCGAGACAGTCTGGGCCTGGGCATTGAAGCGGCCGAATTCACGTTCCATGGCGAAAGAAATCTCCCCGACTGTGGCGCGCCGGCGGGTGGCCTCGATGGACAGCTCCAGCAGGTTGCCCTTGCCGCTGACCGCGCACTGGTAGATGTCCTCGAGAATAGCCTCCACGGCTGCCTCGTCCCGTCCCGCACGGATACTGGCCAGGCGCGCGAGCTGGGCCTGGCGGACCGCCTCGTTGTCGATATCGAGGATATCAACGGTATCTTCCTGCTTGAGTTTGTATTTATTGACCCCGACGATCACGTCTTCGCCCCGGTCTATGCGGGCCTGCTTTTTGGCGGCCGCTTCTTCGATCCGCAGCTTGGGCATACCGGTCTCGATGGCTTTCGCCATACCGCCGGCCTCCTCTACCTCCTGGATCAGTTCCCAGGCCTTGTCGGCCATGTCCTGGGTGAGGCTTTCCATCATGTAGGAGCCGCCCCATGGGTCTACCACCTTGGTGATGCCGGTCTCTTCCTGGATCACCAGCTGGGTGTTGCGGGCGATACGTGAGGAGAACTCGGTGGGCAGGGCGATGGCTTCATCCAGGGCGTTGGTGTGCAGGGACTGGGTACCGCCAAAAACCGCGGCCATGGCCTCGATGGTGGTACGCACCACGTTGTTGTAAGGGTCCTGCTCTGTCAGGGACCAGCCCGATGTCTGGCTGTGGGTGCGCAGCATGGAGCTTTTCGGGTTTTTCGGGTTGAACTCACTGACGATCCGGGCCCACAGCAGGCGCGCGGCCCGCATCTTGGCGATCTCCATGTAGAAGTTCATGCCGATGCCCCAGAAGAACGACAGCCTGGGGGCAAATTCGTCGATATCCATTCCCGCGGCAATTGCCGTGCGGATGTATTCCTTGCCGTCGGCCAGGGTGTAGGCCAGTTCCAGCGCCGCGTTGGCTCCGGCTTCCTGGATGTGGTAACCGGAGATGGAAATGGTATTGAAGCGCGGCATGTGACCGGAGCAATAGGCGATGATATCGCCGATGATCTTCATGCTCGGCTTGGGTGGGTAGATGTAGGTGTTGCGCACCATGAACTCTTTCAGGATGTCGTTCTGGATGGTGCCCGTGAGCTGCTCCTGGGCCACGCCCTGCTCCTCGGCGGCAACGATGTAGCCGGCCAACACCGGCAGCACCGCGCCGTTCATGGTCATGGAGACGGAGACCTTGTCGAGCGGAATTTCGTCGAACAGGATCTTCATATCCTCGACGGAATCAATCGCCACCCCGGCCTTGCCCACATCGCCGGCAACGCGGGGATGGTCCGAGTCGTAACCCCGGTGGGTGGCCAGGTCGAAGGCCACCGAAACACCCTGCCCGCCCGCGGCCAGCGCCTTGCGGTAAAAGGCGTTGGATTCCTCCGCGGTGGAAAAGCCCGCGTACTGGCGGATGGTCCATGGGCGCCCCGCGTACATCGTCGCCTGGGGGCCGCGAATATAGGGCGCCATGCCGGGCATGGTGTCGGTGTAGGGCAGGCCCTCCACGTCCGCCGCCGTGTAGAGCGGCTTTACCGGGATGTCCTCCGCAGTGTGCCACACCAGGTCGTCCAGGCTGCCGCCGCGCATTTGTTTTTCCGCCAGATCACGCCAGGCATCAGGGGTGGCTTTGGCCTTGTCGTAAATCTTGTCTGTCATTGGCGAAATCCTCGCGAAGCTGTCAGTGTTGATCCCCGGAGGGCTGGTTAATCTCAATCAATACGCCGTCACAGCTTCTGGGGTGGATAAAAATAACCTTTGAACCGTGGGCACCGGGGGTGGGCGCGTCCGCCAGGAACTGGTAGCCCTTTTCCTTCAGCCTGGCCACGTCTTCCTCGATATTGTCAGAGCGAAAGCACAGGTGGTGCAGGCCGCCGCCCTTTTTCTCCAGGTAGGCGGCAACGGGTCCCTTGCCCTCGAGGGGGTGAACCAGCTCGATATTGGTCGGCGGCAGGGGGAAGAAGGCGGCGGTGGTCTGGGCTTCCAGCACGTCCTCGGTTCCACCCATGGGCAGACCGAAGTCCTCCATGAAACGCTTGATGGCTTTCTCCAGGTCGGGCACTGCGATGGCAATGTGGTCCAGGGCTGTAATCATCTCGTCTACTCCTTGCCTACAACTGTTGCAGGAACCGGCTGGTGGCTTCCCGGCGCCTGGCTGCGATTTCCTCGGGCGACTCGATCACGGGGCGCTCGTCAGGGGTAATCTTGAAGATCGGCTGACCCTTGTGGATGATCATGCCGTCGGCTTCAACCAGCACCTTTTCGACAGTCCCCGAAAACGGTGCGTAGTACTTGTTGAACATCTTCATGACCTCGATGATGAACAGGGGATCGCCAGCACTGAAGTGGTCACCCTCTTTCACATAAACGTCGTGTTCCGGGGTCTCCCGGGCGTAGAACATACCGCCGCTCTCGGCCAGGATTTCATCGGACTTGGCCACCGGCGGGGGTACCAGCACCTTGGCCATCGCCGCCTGCAATTCGGGGTCGTTGAGGCGCGCGGGTATATGCACGGTGAGGTCGGGGTTGACCCGCAGGTCATAGAAGCCGGTGGCCTCCGCGATACTCGGCAGTACCGCCATGATATCGACCCCGGCCTGGAATCCCAGGTGGGCACCGCGCACCCTGTCCCAGGTCGCGTCATCCATACCCGTCGGCGCGTCGTCGGACTCCAGCAGGGAGCACAACTCCACCCAGTCACCGGCCTGCAGCCGATTGTTCAACTCGTCGTAAAAGGCGACGGCATCCTGCAGGATACGGTCGTCGTGGTCCCAGATGATGGCTGCGGCGGCATCTTCCTGGTCATTCTCGTTGTCCATGTTGAGGAAATGATAGGTGTCGGCAAGCAGCTCCAGCGGGTTTTCATTCCAGCTGATCCGGCCATCGATCATGGTGTAGCAGTCGCGATTGATGCTGAGCCAGCCGCTCAGTACATGGGGTTCACGCAGCAGGTGATGCAGGGGACGCAACAACAGGGATTCCTTCAGCTGCAGGGCCTCGGACAGGGCCTTTTGGCCCTCTCCCTCGACCGCCGCCAGCGCCGCCGTGCTGATCGACCTGTAGGCGTACTCCAGGTCCACGTTATTGGCATGTCGCTTCAGTTCCCCCACCGCGGTGAGATAGGGCACGATGAAACGGGTGGTCGGTCGCGCATTCACATTCTGGGCGATAAACCAGTTGACCAGGCCGTAGTGAAACTCGAGGTTCGTGGCCAGGTCGCGGCCGCGCATCCTGGTCTGGCGGATGGTCTCGGCCATCTGCTGGTAGGTGCCGAGCCGGGTATTACCCACCGTCAGCAACAGGGCGATATTGGAGTCATATGCACCGGCCAGGGTGTACTTCATGAACACGTCGGTATCGGGATTGTGCAGGCTGATACCCTGGTCGTCGCGAATTTCGCCGTTGGTGGCATCGCTCCAGGATTCGATCACCCCGCCGGCGTGGGGCTGCAGGGCCTGGTTGGTAGCATTCAGGCGCGCCTCGACACTGTCATTGTTGCGCAACAGCCGGTCGGGCTTGGGCAGTTTTTCCCCGTGGGCCGCCAGCAGCACCATCGCCTCTACCAGGGACTCCACCTCGAAGTGCTCCTCGGGTTTGTCCGGGTTGCTGAATTTGAGGGAATAGCACAGCTCGGTAACTCGGTGCTCTACCTGGATACGGGTATTCATTTCCATGAAAAAGTGTTTGTCGCGATCGACGATACACTCGAAGGTCGATACGGAGTCAAGGCCAACCGCCTCGCCAAATCGTGCGGCTTCGTCTTCCATCTCCTGCAGGGTGATCAGGTCCTGGCGCAGCACCCGCGCCTCTTCCTTCTGGCCGCTGCCTTCGGCCTCCTCGATGGCAGCTGCCAGGGATTCCACAGTCACGGACACTTCCAGCAACTTCTGCTCGTGCATCTGCAGGGAGCAGTCGCGACCACCCATGGTCATACTCCACCGGCCATTGCCGATGACCTGGATTTCCTGGTGACGGGTGGTCTCGATATTGAGCTCTACCAGCACGTTCTTGTTGTCACCGACGCCGGTGGTTTTTACCTCGTTGAGGATTTCCCTCACCATCTCTGCGGTGCGCGCGGAATCGCCGATCCCCAGGATGCGCTGGCCCTTGCCGCCACCGCCGCTGATGGCCTTGAGGCGCACCCGGTTTTCCGGGTAGTCCGCCGCCATTTTCACAACCGCCTCGGTCAGGGTGTCGCACAGCTCGGCCACCGTGTACAGGTCGATGCCCTTGTCGTAGGACGCAGCCAGGACGATGTCGGCCTTGTCCTCCAGCGTAACGGATTCATCGTCCAGCACGGCGTCTTCAACCGCCAGCTCCCGTTCGGCAACCAGCGCCTTGAGCGCTGCCACATCGGGGTGTTTTTTCAACAGCGTAAGGGCAGTGCCATTATCGATACCGGGAGTGACGGACACGCCGGTTTTCAGGGCGGTGCGCTTCGCCTCGTCCTTGAGACCCGCGTCGTGCACCGTGCGGGAACAGGGGCCGATGAAATTGAGGCCCGCCTTTTCCATGGCGGCGACCATCATCTCGTCCTCCGCCATGAAGCCGTAGCCGGCAAAGATAGAGTTGTAATTATTCTCCCGTGCGATGTTGATTATCTGCCTGATTCGCGCCTCGCGCTCTTCCTTGTTGGCACCGCTGTAATCCGGCACCCGGTGCACCCGGTCGGGGTCGGTCAGGGAACGCAGCTCCGGGGCCAGCGCATTGCGATAGACAATGGAATCTTTCTCCGACAGGAGAATGCCAAAGTGCTCTATGCCCATCTCGGTAAAAACGTCCATGGCCTCCTTGCGGATCGGGCCACGACAGATGATCAGCGGACGCATGTGGGTGCAGTCGAACTGCCTGACCCAGGCGCTGCGGCTTTGCCCCAGCTTGCGGTCGCGGTGTATGAGCGGGTTGTGCAGGTAATATTCGTTGGACACGCCGATGTTCCTCAGTTTTTTATTCGCGGCCTGGCGCGATCAATGGAATTCGCGCTGTACCGACTGCAACGGGCCGGGCTGGTAGCGACGCAGGTAGAAAGCCATGTTTTCCGCGAGCACCTGGCGCAGGTCGGAGGGCATGACGATCTGGGATATGGAACCAAGGCTAAGGGCCTCGTTCGGGTTCATCAGCTCCCGCTCGTAGCGCTTCGCCAACAGGGCTTCCTCGGCTTTCACCCAGCCCTGCACCAGGTCCCGGGCGGCCTCGGCGGCCTGCTGTTCCGACAGGCCGGCGGCGACCTGCGCTACCGTCTCTGTCTTTATCTTTTCCGGAACCGACTGGCGAATCTTGCGCAGCTCGTCCTTGTAGACGTACTCCACCCCCGCAGGGCCCATCACGGCCACGCGGGTGGTCGGCAGGGCCACCACGAAATCGGCGCCCACCGCGATGCTGTTAAACGCTGCATAGGCGCCGCCGTAAGCATTGCGCACCAGCACCAGGAAGCGCGGTGTACGCAGGTCGACGATCGCGTCGAGCATGGCGCGGCCCGCCTGGACGATACCGCCGCTCTCCTGCTCCTTGCCCGGCAAAAAGCCGGTAGTGTCCTCGAGGAAAATCACCGGGATGTTGTACAAATTGCAGAAGCGAATAAAGCGGGCGTTCTTGTAGGCGGCGTCGATATCGACCTGGCCGGAGGCGACGGAAGAATTGTTGGCGACGAAACCGATAACGTTACCGCCCATGCGGCCCAGCGCGGTGACCGTATTGCGGGCGCGATCGGGTTGTACTTCCAGGAAGTCGCCGTGGTCGCACAGCTGCTGGATCAGGATCGTGACGTCAATAGGGGTATTGAAACCGGTGGGGGAGTTGAACGCCTTTTTCAACAGGATATCGATATCCCAGGTTTTACGGGTAATCGGGTCCGAGCTGGCCTGGAAGGGAGCCAACTCACCGTTGTAACTGGGCAGGTAGTTGAGCAGCGCCCGCACCTTGCGCAGGGCTGCAACCTCATCCTTCACGACAAAGTCGGTGACGCCGCTCTTGCTGTGCACTGCCGGGCCACCCAGTTCATCCGGGGTCACGTCCTCGCCCAGTACGCTTTTCACCACGCCGGGGCCGGTGAGGCCGAAAAATGTCTCGTTGGGCTGGATCAGGAAGCTGCCCTGGCGCGGCAGGTAGGAACCGCCGCCGGCATTGAAGCCAAACATACACATGATACTGGGCACTACGCCGCTGATCTTGCGCAGGGCAGCAAAGGCCTCAGCGTAGCCATCCAGGCCGCCCACGCCGGCGGGGATATAGGCCCCGGCACTGTCATTGATACCCACCACGGGGATGCGCTGGCGAGCAGCCAACTCAAACAGGCGTGCCAGTTTTTCGCCGTTGGTGGCGTCCATGGAGCCTGCGCGCACGGTGAAATCGTGACCGTACAGGGCCACGTCGCGCCCATTGACCTTGATAATCGCAGTTACCAGCGAGGCGCCGTCGAGGTTCGGCCCCCAGTTCTGGTAGAGCACCGTCGGCTCGCCGTCACTGAGGAAGCGAATACGCTCCCAGATGGTCATGCGGCTCTTCTGGTGCTGGCGCTGGATGTTTTTCACACCCGCGGTCTGGTAGGGGCGCTGCTGCAGCTCCCACCCGGCTTTCAGCGAATCCTCGTAGGGTCCCGGTGTCGAGGCGAGCTGCCCCGGTACGGTAAAAGCCTGCTCATCCCGCTCTGCGAACGGATTTTCCAGGGTCGCGATGACCCCTGCCGGGCGTTGTGCATTCATATGATTCTGTCCAATTTCCGCTGGCGATTATTCCAGGCCTGAAGGGCCACTTCACGGCGGGGAAAACCCCGGCAGGTCGCATTGACCGGGCACACTACCGTGGTGGATTTGCATGCTCCGGGGAGCCGGATTTGCAGGCAAATCTGCTCAAAAAAACAGCACGCAACGATAAGTGTATTGCCCTTTGAAGTCAATTCAGCGCCCACTCGCGCCAGCGGCCGAAACAGGGGCGGGAGCGCCGGCGGATCAGGGGTTCCAGCGCCCTGGTGGGCCGGTCAATTTTCGGACAGGAACGGCACTGGCGCTATATACTTGCGCCGAAACCCGCCACGGGCTGTTCCAGCCGACACCGGGCTCGCCATAAGCCGCCACGCGCGCCTCGCGGGCTGACCCAAAGGACTCTAGCGGACGATGACACTGGCCCCATACAACCCGGCGCCCGGCAAGTCCGGCACGGACACCGAACTGCTGTTCGCGAGAATTGCGGAAGACCTGCTGGCCAAGGGTTACAGCATCAATCCCTGCGCCCTGCCCGAGGGACTTGCCGATGACCTGCTGCTGCAGCTGCACGCCATGTCGGAACAGCAGTTTTCACCCGCTGGTATCGGTCGCGAGCAGGACCAGATGCTCAACCGTTTTGTGCGCAAGGACAAAATCTGCTGGATCACCGGTGAATCCGCAGCCGGGCGCAGGTGGCTGGACTGGACCGGGGCGCTGCAAGAGCACCTCAATTGCCGGCTTTTCCTGGGCCTGTTTTCCTTTGAAAGCCACTTTGCCCACTATCCGGAAGGCGCTTTCTATCGCCGCCACCTGGACGCCTTCAAGGGCGAGTCAAACCGTGTGCTATCGATCGTCGCCTACCTGAATCCCGGATGGCTGAGCGGTGACGGCGGCGAACTCGTAATCTACCCTGAAGGGGGTGTTGGCAAGGAAATCAAGGTGACTCCCGCCTTTGGCACCCTTGCGGTATTCCTGAGCGAGGACTTCGAGCACGAAGTACTGCCGGCCCGGCGTGACCGCTACTCGGTGGCGGGCTGGTTCAGGGTCAACAGCTCGAGTGCAAAACGGGCAGATCCGCCGCTTTAGGCAGCGCGGCCGGCTCTGCCAGTATTCGTCTACTGGCCGGCGGCTGAATCACGGCGACAGGGCTACCGGCGACTTCGGCCCTCGCTGGCGCCATCGATCTGGCACATAGGCCCCAACCGGGTTATAACTGCCTGTCGCACTGTCCGACAAGGATTCAGCTAAATGGGTTTCCAGTTAACCTCGCTCTTCCAGCGGCCCTGCCTTTCGCTGGCCCTCTGCCTTGCCCTTGGCCTCGCCTGTCCGGGCAAACTCCACAGCCAGAACCTGTGGAGCAGCTATGGCGGCAGCCCAGGTGGCGGCCACTTTTCCCCCCTGACCCAGATCACCCCGGCCAACGTGACGGACCTTGAGTTGGCATGGGAACACCGTTCGGGCGATTTTCGCCAGGCCCGGGAAGGGGTCGAGGGCAGCAGCTTTGGCGACAGCGACGGCCCGCGCCCGCAAAGTGCCCTGCAGGTTACACCTATCGTCGTCAACGACACGCTTTACTACTGCACCCCATTCAACCGGGTGTTCGCCCTGGACGCCAACAGTGGTCGCGAGCGCTGGGTTTACGACCCGGCAGTAGACACCGACCCCATAGCACTCACCAACTGCCGCGGCGTAAGCAGCTGGCAGAATCCCCAACCCAAGGGCAAGGCCTGCGACCATCGCATTTTTACCGGCACCCTGGACGGCAGGCTGATAGCGCTGGACGGAGCGACCGGCAAGCCCTGTGAAGACTTTGGCGAGGGCGGCCAGCTCGACCTGCGCGAGGGGCTAGGGGAACACGTCCGCAACGAATACAGCATCACCTCGCCACCCGCCATTCTCGGTAACCTGGTGATTACCGGCGCCATGGTGCTGGATAACCGTCGCACCGACAGCCCCGGCGGCGTGGTCCGGGCCTTCGATGTGCTCAGCGGGAAACAGGCCTGGTCATGGGATCCCCTCCCGCCCGGAGCGAAGGCCGAACTGGTGGACGCCGGGCAGCGCTACCAGAAAGGCACCACCAATGTCTGGTCAATTATCTCGGTGGACTCCGCACGGAATCTGGTGTTCGTCCCCACCGGCAACAGCAGCCCGGATTACTACGGCGGACTGCGGGGTGGCCCGGACGGAGGCCTCGATTTCTACTCCAGTTCAGTGGTCGCGCTGGACGGTGGCAGCGGCGAGGTAGTCTGGCATTTCCAGGCCGTGCACCATGACATCTGGGACTACGATACGCCCTCCCAGCCCAGCCTGTACGAGGTGGTAAAAGACGGCGCAAGCATCCCCGCACTGGCCCAGCCCACCAAGATGGGGCACCTGTTCCTGCTCAACCGCGAGACGGGCGAGCCCCTGTTCCCGGTTGAGGAACGGCCGGTGGCTGGAGGAGACTTACCGGGGGAGTACTACTCACCCACCCAGCCTTTTCCAACCCTGCCGGCACCCCTGGTTGCGGAAACCATCGCGCCGGAAACCGCCTGGGGTATAACACCCTGGGAAGAGGACGCCTGCCGCGACAAAATCGCCGCGGCGCGCTGGCAGGGGATATTCACTCCGCCGAGCCTGCAGGGCACTATCGCCTACCCCTTCCAGGGGGGCGGCAACAACTGGGGCTCCCCAGCCATCGACCAACAGCGCAAGATAATTGTCCTGCGTACCAGCCACCTGGCGGGCATCATTCACATGATTCCGCGCACGCAGTGCGACCAGCATCCCACCGCGCACCCGCAGAAGGGCACGCCTTTCTGCGTCACCCCGGACATACTATTGTCGCCCTGGGGCCTGCCCTGCACGGCCCCGCCCTGGAATACCCTGGATGCCATTGACCTTACCAGCGGGGAGAAAATGTGGAGCGTGCCGCTTGGCACTACGCGCGATATGGCACCCTTTCCCTTCTGGTTTTTCCAGGGTACCCCGGGGATAGGCGGGCCCATGGTAACCGGCTCGGGCCTGGTGCTCATCGCCGGTTCCGGCGACCACTACTTTCGCGCCTTCAGCACCATTTCGGGCGAGGAGCTGTGGCGCACCCGCATGCCCACGGGCAGTGCTGCCACGCCCATGACTTACCGCGGCGCCGACGGCCGGCAATTCGTGGTGATAGCCGCGGGCAGTCACTGGGCGAGCAAGTCCGGCGCCTCAGACCACCTGCTCGCCTACGCCCTGCCAAAACATATGACACCCACCCAACGCCCCCAGGAATAAACGCCATGCAAACCGTAAGCGTCAACGGCACAACCGTAACACCGTCAAAAATAGTCTGCGTGGGCCGCAATTATGTGGCACATATCCAGGAACTGGGCAACGAAGTACCCGAGGATATGGTGGTGTTCAACAAGCCGAATTCGGCTATCTCGAATGTCCTGCACTCGGAGGTGGATGGCGAGGCCCTGCACTATGAGGGGGAAATCGTGTTGCTGGTGCGGGGCGGTGAATTTGCGGCAGTGGGTTTTGGCCTCGATCTCACCCGGCGGGAGCTGCAGTCCTCCCTCAAGCAGAAGGGCCTGCCCTGGGAGCGGGCCAAGGCCTTCGACGGCGCCGCACTGTTCAGCGAGTTCGTGCCGTTGCCGCCGGACCTTGACCAGCTCGCGCTGCAACTCGAGGTAGATGGGGAAATACGCCAGGCGGGCGGTGTCGAGATGATGATTTACCCCCCGGCGACTATCCGCGCGGAGCTGCGCAAATTCACCACGCTTGAAGACGGCGACCTGGTCATGACCGGCACGCCTGCCGGAGTGGGCGCCATCCGCCGGGGCGAGCGGTTCGAGGGACGTATTCTGTCGCGGGGCGAGGTCCTGGTGAGCGCCGACTGGGTGGCCTGCTGACAGGGGCGTCAAGCCCGGTAAATTGGCGATTGTTAAATTAACCTTTTTAAAGTAGCGTTTAGCCACAACTGTGAGTTGGGGGCCATGCATACTATCCTGCGTTTGGATGTGGCGGGCCAGCCGCGCGGCTGGATTACCGCACACGAGGCGATTTCCGCCTACGCCAAGGGCGATGTCGTGTACGGCATCGGGGCCGCCCTGCCACCGTATTTTGGCGGTGTGCAACGCCTTACCGGCATCCGCTCCCGGATCGAGCTGCAACCCATCGTCGCCATCCAGGGCAGGATCATCCAGGGCTTCAGCCCGCCCCTGTGCAACCGCACCCTGTTTCGCCGGGACGACCACAGCTGCCTGTACTGCGGCCAGAAATACGCCCGCTCGGACCTGACCCGCGACCACGTACTGCCCACTTCGAGGGGCGGCACGGACCGCTGGGAAAACGTGGTGGCCGCCTGCAAGCGCTGCAACTGGCAGAAAGACAACCGCACCCCGGAAGAGGCGCACATGCCGCTGCTGGCAATTCCTTTCAAGCCCAACCCCTTTGAGTGGCACTTCCTGGCCAAGGACCGGATACTCGCGGACCAGATGGACTACCTGTCTCAGCAGTTTCGCGCGCCGCGGGCGTGGGCGAGCTGACCGGTCGGGGAAACGACCTGAAAATCCTGCGCCGTATCCGTCTATAATCCACTGACGCAAATCCCCTGCCGCCCAGGCTACCCCCCCAACAGACCAGGGAGTATTCCATTGTCCAGAGAACACCTCAGCGCAGTCCAGTCCATGATGCGGCAGATGGCCAAATCCGTAATCGGCCAGGAGGAAGTGGTACGCACGCTCACCCTGGCCCTGTTGTGCAACGGCAATGTGCTACTGGAGGGGCTGCCGGGCACCGCCAAGACACGCTCGATCAAAACGCTTTCGCAGGTACTGCAGGCCAGGCTGGGGCGAATACAGTTCACCCCTGACCTGTTGCCCTCGGACGTTACCGGCAACGAAATCTACCAGGACAACCAGGGCAAGTCGGAGCTGACCTTCCAGCCAGGCCCTATTTTCAGCGAACTGGTGCTGGCGGATGAGATCAACCGCGCCCCCGCCAAGGTGCAGTCGGCCCTGCTCGAGGCGATGGAGGAACGCCAGGTGACGGTGGCGGGCAAAACCTACAAACTGCCAGAGCTGTTTATGGTGTTGGCCACCCAGAACCCGATCGAGCAGGAGGGCACCTACCCGCTGCCGGAGGCCCAGATGGACCGGTTCCTGATGAAGATCTCGGTGGACTACCCCCAGGCAGAGGCCGAGCTCGCCATCGTGCGGATGCTGCAGGAGGAGGAGGGCCATGAAGGAGAAAGCCTGGATATGATCTCCCAGGATCATATCTTTGCCGGGCGCACGGCAATCCAGCAGATGCAGGTAGCGCCCGCGGTAGAGCAGTATATTGTCGACCTGGTCATGGCCACCCGCCTGCCCGGGCAGTTCGGCGACAAACTCGGCAACTGGATCGACTCCGGCTCCAGCCCCCGGGCCAGCATCGCACTGCACCGGACCAGCCGGGCCAGCGCCTGGCTGGACGGACGCGACTTCGTGACCCCGGACGATGTGCGCTCGGTACTGCACGCCATCATGCGCCACCGCCTGATCATCACTTACGATGCGCTCGCGGACCAGGTCACCCCCGACGCCATTATCGACGAGATCATCAAACAGGTCGCGGTGGGCTGAGCAGATAATGAGCGATCATCCCGGCGAGGACATTTACACCAGCCTGCGGGCCCTGATGCGGCTGCGCTACAGCGCCCGGGGCTTCAGCTACCTGCCACGCCAGCCCGTGCGCTCCCTGCTCAGCGGCCGCAAGCGCTCGCGCCTGCGCGGACGCGGCCTGGACTTCGATGAGTTGCGCCACTACCGCCCCGGAGACGACATCCGCACCATGGACTGGCGCGTGACCAACCGCACCGGCAAGCCCCATATACGGGTTTATACCGAGGAGCGCGACCGCCCGGTTGTGGTCATGGTGGACCAGCGCCTGTCCATGTTCTTCGGCAGCCAGAAGAAAATGAAATCCGTGATCGCGGCGGAAATGGCCGCCCTGACCGCCTGGCGTGTGCTGGATGTGGGTGACCGGGTGGGCACCATTCTGTTCAATGACCACCGCATTCTCGAGGTCAAGCCAACCCGCAACCAGCGCAGGGTCGTCGGCTGGCTGGGCCAACTCGCGACCATGAACAACGAGTTATCAGTCGCTCCGGGAAACAGCAGTAACCCCGCGGGGCTTAACGATGCCCTGCGCATGCTTGAACGCAGTATCGGCCACGACTACCTGGTCGTACTGATCTCCGATTTTCATGGCTGGAATGATGCTGCGCTCAAAACCATCTGCCGTATCAACCAGCACAACGACATCATCTGCGCACTGGTGTTTGATCCGCTGGAGCGCGATATATCCGGCGCCAGCAAGCTGGTGGTAAGCGACGGCAAGTTCCAGCTTGAAATAGAACCCGACCGGGAGGAACTGGGAAAGAAATTCCATGAGAGTTTTACAAGCTCCGTGGCCTACGTGCAGGGGGAGCTGAGGCGTCACCATGTCCTGGTCGTACCAGTGGACACCGTGACCCCGGTCAGCCGCCAGTTGCGGGAAAAGCTGGGCGGCCAGCGAGTACTGCAATGAGCGCCCCGCCACTGCCCGACGCCTTCGGCAATTATGCCCTGGGGGAGTTTGTCGAGGTCGTACCTCCCCCTGACATCAGTTGGTGGCCCCAGACCACCGGCTGGTGGTGGCTGGCGGCTGTGCTCGCGGGCTTCGCCCTGCACCGCGGCTGGAAGTTGCTGCGCCACTGGTATCGCAACCGTTACCGGCGGGAGGCAGCCGGTCGCTTGCAGCGGCTGGCCAGACCCGGGAGCAGCGCCAGCCTGGTGAGCGAGATAAATCGCCTGCTGAAGCTGACGGCCCTGGCGGCCTACTCCCGGGAACAGGTGGCGCGCCTGTCGGGTGAGGAGTGGGTGGACTTTCTCAACAGCTGCTGCCCAAGCCCCCCGTTTTCGCCGGAACATGGCCGCCTGCTGGCCCTGGCAAGCTACAGCGGTCAGGCCGTGGAACCCGAGTCGGGCGCGACACTGCTCGCCGCGAGCCTGGCATGGGTGGAGCAGCACGAGAACCCGCACGATGATTGAGCTCGTGCACCCCTGGGTCCTGGTCCTGCTGGCACTGCCGCTGCTGATGCGCCTGTTGCCCCCCTATAAGGAAAGCAGGGACTCCATCAGGGTGCCTTTCTTCGACAAGCTGGTGGAACTGAGTGAGCAGCGGCCGGAGACCGGGGCAATGATACTGCGCCGGGATCGCACCCAGCAGTTCCTGGTGAACTTCATGTGGTTGTGCCTGGTGCTGGCAGCGGCAAAACCCGAATGGATAGCACCGCCCATAGAGCAGCAGAAATCCGGTCGCGACCTGATGATCGCCGTCGACCTGTCCGGATCCATGGAAACCACGGACTTCACCCTGCCCGATGGCGGCAGCGTGGACCGCCTGGATGCGGTGAAGTATGTACTGGAACGACTCGGGGACCAGCGAGCCTCCGACAGGCTCGGGCTCATCGTGTTCGGGAACGCCCCCTACCTGCAAAGCCCCTTCACAGACGACCACAAGGTGTGGGCCCAATTGCTGGCCGAAACCGAGATAGGCATGGCCGGCCAGAGCACCGCTTTTGGCGACGCAATCGGCCTGGCGATCAAGCTGTTCAGGGAGAGCGACTCCGACAACCGGGTACTGATCATGCTCACGGACGGTAACGATACCGGCAGTATGGTGCCCCCGGTGGACGCCGCCAGGGTGGCAGCCAGCCAGGATATCCGGATCTACACCATCGCCATCGGCGATCCCGCCTCGGTCGGCGAGGAGGCGCTGGATATCGCCACCCTGCAGCGGGTGTCGGAGATCACCGGCGGGCGCTACTTCCAGGCCCTGGACCGCGAACAGCTGGCCCAGGCCTACCTGGCGATAGGCGAACTCGAGCCGGAACTGTATGAAACCATCAGCTTCCGCCCACGCCAGAGCCTGCACTGGGTACCGGTGAGCGTGGCGCTGAGCCTCTACCTGGTCTACCACAGCCTGGGCGCGTGGCGGACCTGGCGCCGCATGAGAGCCGCCAATGCTGCCTGATCTCGCCGCCCTCGAGCACTTCCACTTCCTGCGTCCGGCCTGGGCGCTGGCGATTATCCCATGGCTGGTCATCACCCTGGTACAGAACAAGCGCGAAGTCAGCCGGAGCCTGTTCGGCGGGATCATTGCCCCCCACCTGCTGGAGCACCTGAGACTGCAGCGCTTCCAGTCGCGCTGGCTCAACCCGGTTAACTTCACCCGGGTCATTTCCGTACTTTTGCTGATTCTGCTGATGGGCCCCAGCTGGCGCCAGCAACCCTCCCCCCTGAGCCAGGACGAGGCGGCCCTGGTGATCCTGCTGGATGTCTCGTCCTCCATGCAGCAAAGGGATATCCAGCCGAGCCGGCTGGCGCGGGCGAAGCAGAAGATAGGCGACCTGCTCGCCCTGCGCCCCGACAAGAAGGCGGCGCTGATCGTCTATGCGGGCAGTGCCCACACGGTACTGTCACTGACCGCCGACCAGGAAATACTCAGCCAGTACCTGGCCGCGATTACCCCCGCCATCATGCCCCGGGCCGGCAAGTTCCCCGAGTACAGCCTGCCGCTGGTGGAGGCCGTGCTGCGGGAGTCCGATGCCCCTGCCACCGTGGTGCTGTTTACCGACGGCCTGGGCGCAGACAGCAGCGCCGCGTTTGAAGCCTACTTCATCGAATCGGGCGACCAGTTGCTGGTGGTCGGTGTGGGCACCGAAGGGCAGGAAAAGGGCCTGGCCCCGCTGGAGCGCCGCTCGCTGAAGGAGCTCGCCAGCGCCACAGGGGGCAGCTACCGGGACCTGACGGTAGACGACAGCGACGTGCGCCAGCTCGATCGCCAGATCGAGAGCCATTACGTGATCATCGAGGACAGCGCCCTGCCCTGGCTGGACAGCGGCTACGTGCTGGTATTCCCGGCCATGGCCCTGTTCCTGTTCTGGTTTCGCCGGGGCTGGACCCTGACCTGGGCATGGCTGCTCGTATCCCTGCTGCTGACAGGCACACCGGGACCCGCCGAGGCCCAGGCTGAATCCACCGCCGGAGACCCGGCAATGGCGGAAGCAGCAACAGTGGAAGCAAAGAAAACCGGCGCTGACGGGCTCTGGGCCGGCCTGCAGTGGTTCGCCGATTTGTGGCTTACCGGAAACCAGCAGGGTCGCCTGTTGATGCAGGCCGGCGACTACCGTGCCGCCGCCGCGCGCTTCGAGGACCCTATGTGGAAAGGCCTGGCGTACTACTACGCCGAGGATTTCAGGCTGGCGGCGGAGTACTTTTCCCGCAGTGACAGCGACGACGCGCTGTTTAACCAGGCCAACGCCAGGGCCCACAGGAGGGACTATGTGCGTGCAGTCAATCGTTACGACCAGCTGCTCGAGCGCAGTCCGGACTACCCCGGCGCCAGCCAGAACCGACAGCGGGTGCAGGAGCTGATTGACGAGATCAACCGCCTCAGTGAAAGCCAACAGGCGGAACCCGGGGTGAGTGGCGAGGACAAGGAACTCGGAACCGATGATGCGATTCCGGCCCAGGGCGCCGAGGAACTCACCTGGGAGCAGGCCGAGACTGTCAAGCTGACCGCCGATGAGATCCTGGCGGACCCCGCCACCGGGGAGATGTGGCTGCGCAGCGTGCAGCAGGATCCGTCCAATTTCCTCGCGATCAAATTCGGTATGCAACTGCAGCGGCAGTCCAACCCCGAGGGGGGCGAGCAGTGATGCGGCTGTCCCTGCGCAGGCTGCGGCAAGGGGCCCTGTTGCTGCTCCTGTCCGCCGGCGGCTTGGCCAGCGAGCTGACGCTGCAGGAGCTGGTGGATGAAGGCCGCCTCGAGCTCAAGGCCATGCTCAGCCCCGACGCCGGCGCGGTACCGGGGCAGAAAATGACCCTGACCATTGAAATAGCCACCGAGCGCTGGTTCAGCGGCGGCACCCGCCTGAGCCTGCCGGAAGTGCCGGGGGTGGTCATTCTGCAGACCGAGCAATTTGCCAGTAACGCCAGCGAGCGCCGGGGAGACCAGAACTGGGTGCTGCAGCGCTGGACGCTTGATATCTACGCCCAACGGCCGGGGAATTTTACGCTTCCTCCCGTTACCGCACGGTTGAAGATCAATGCCGGCGACGCCGGGGATGTGGAGGGCGCCCTGAAGACGCTCCCGGTGCCCTTCTCAGTGGAGCTGCCGGCCGCGCTGGCCGGCGTCGAGCAGTGGGTGGCCGCACCGGAATATAGCGTAAGCCAGAGCTTTGACCGCTCCCTGGAAGGTCTGCAGGTGGGGGATGCCTTTGACCGGGAGATCGTATTTGCCGCCAGCGACATCATGGCCATGATGCTGCCGACCTTCAGCGCGGAGAACTTACCGGGGCTGGCAGCCTATCCGGCACCCCCGGTACTGGACAACAGCAACAACCGGGGCCAGATCGGGGCCAGCCGCACCGAGCGTATCAGCTACGTGGTCCAGGCCGAGGGCGAGTATCAGTTACCCGCAGCGGATTTTTTCTGGTGGGATACCTCCCGCGCGCAACTGAAGGTGCTGTCACTGCCGGCAACGACAATTACCGTCGGCGCCGGTGCCGACGGGGGCGCTGGCGACCCGAAATACACGGTGCCCTTGAGTCCGCGCCAGTGGCTGCTGGCGGCTGGCGGCCTGGTCCTGCTGGTGGTTCTGCTCTGGCTGGCGGGAAAATGCCTGCCCCGGCTACCCCTGTCCCGGCTGGGCAATGCGCTGGCGGCGTTACGGGAAAGGATTCACGCGTTGCGCAAACCGGCCCTGCCGAAGCGGCTCAACCCCGGTGGTAACGCTGGGGAGTAAAGGGCATGCGCACCACCGTAACGGAGACACTTTTGCCCCGCACATCGACATTCAGGTTCGTGCCGGGCTCACCCTGCTCCCGCTCGACGTAGGCCATGGCGATAGGCCCACCCACACTGGCGCCGTAACAGGCGGAACAGATAGAGCCGACCTGCGCGCCGCGCCCATCCAGCACGGCCTGACCTTCACGCACCGGTCGTTTGCCATCCACCGCCAGACCCACCCGGCGCAAGGGGGCGCCAGTGGCCATGCGCTCAAATATTGCAGCGGCCCCCGGAAAGCCCCCCGGGCGCTCACCATCGACGCGACGAGCCTTGCTGATGGACCACAGCAGGCCAGCCTGCACCGGGTCGATGTCTGGCGTCAGTTCGTGCCCATAGAGGCACAGACCGGCCTCCAGACGCAGGGAGTCCCGCGCCCCCAGGCCGATAGCCTGCACCGGGCTGATCCCGAGTATCCGCCGCGCCAGGGCCTCGGCCTGGGCGGCGGGCACAGATACCTCAAACCCGTCCTCGCCGGTATAGCCTGAGCAGGTGATGTAGACCTCGATACCATCGACAGCCGCCCGGCAGCCCTGCATGAATACCAGGCCGGCGGCGGCGGGACACAGTTGCTGCATGACCTGGCGGGCAGCCGGGCCCTGCAGCGCCAGTAGGGCCTGTTGCTCGAGCACGGTGAGTTGAGACTCGCCCAGGTGTGCCCTGAGGTGGGCGATGTCCTGGGCCTTGCAGCCGGCATTAACTACCAGGAAAAACCTGTCCTCATCCCAGCGGGTAATAATCAGGTCATCCAGCACGCCGCCCCGGTCATTGGTAAAAAGAGCGTAGGTCTGGCGGTCCCGACCCAAGCCGAGGATGTCCACAGGCACCAGGGATTCCAGCACGGCGGCCGCGCCTGCGCCCTCGATAATCACCTGGCCCATATGGGAGACATCGAACAATCCTGCCGCTTCCCGGGTATGTAAGTGCTCCCTTATTATGCCTGTGGGGTACTGCACCGGCATATCGTAGCCGGCGAAAGGCACCATCTTGGCACCCAGCTCCCGGTGCAGCGCATCCAGTGGTGTAGTCAACAAGGTCACGTATAAGTCCTTGGCCGGCAACGGCAGAATCGATATGGAAGCCACTCTAACCAGCGCGGCATACCGGCGCAAGGCGCCGCTGCTCTTGGCGGATGTGCGCAGCGCACGGATAATGGCGGCTCCTCCAGCGACAGGAATGCCATTTTGGACTCAGCCATCACAACAGGCGCGAGCACCATAAGCCTCATCGGCATGCCGGGTGCAGGCAAGAGCACCACGGGCGTGCTGCTGGCCAAGCTCTGCAGCCTGCGCTTTGTGGATACGGACCTGGATATTCAGGTACATGCCGGGGCCACCCTGCAACATATTCTCGAGCGCGATGGCCACCTGCAGTTGCGGGCCCTCGAGCAGGAAGTGCTGCTGCGGGTGGAGCTGGCTGGCGCTGTCATCGCCACCGGGGGCAGCGTGCCCTACAGCGACGCTGCAATGCAAAGACTCAAGACCGCCGGGCCGGTGATCTATCTCGAGGCCGACCTGGCCACCCTGGAACGGCGGGTTGCCGCGGCACCGCTGCGCGGCATCGCCTGCGACAGCAAGCAGAGCTTTGCCGATATTTTTGCAGAACGCACGCCACTTTACCGCCACTACGCCGACCTCTGCGTCGATGCCGCGGGCAAAACCCCCGAACTGGCTGCCGCGAGCATAGTGCGGTGGTTGGCCCAGCGGACCCGATAACCCACACCCCGCACCGGACGCGTCCGGTCGTTAGCGGACACCCATACGCTGGCCGAGAAATGGGCCCAAAAGCCGCTGAGCAGTCAAAAAAACGCTGGCACGGGAATTGCTGTTAGTTCTCCAGGCGGCCCTGCCTGAACGTGCAATCGGGGCCAGGGAAGGCCACTACAGGGATGTAGCATCGGGCACAGGGCTGCCACGGATGGCAGGCGGGCCGCCACTTACCAGCCGGGAGCGCCCCCGATGGTCACTTTTGGGGCGTTGTTTTGTGCAAAAATTGTTAAAAAAAAGATTTACAGCCCCCAGGCAGTGAGTGATATTGCCGCGAAATGGCTCTGTCGAATCATCCGGAGGTGATTTATGGCTGAACGCAATCAGGACTCTACTGCATCGGACTCGCTGGACGACTTTTTTGAGCCGGTGATCGGTGATCTAGGCGATGACGACATGCAGGATCTGGTGCCGGTTTCATCGGAAAAACAGCGCCTGGCAGCGAAGCGCCGTCGCGCTGAACAACGCCTTGAAGAACGTCGCCTGCGCGACGAGCTGGGTTACTACGACCTGCAACTGGACGATTTCTAGCTAACCGCAACAGCCCTGGCGCCTCAGCGCGCCAGGCGCGGCCCTGCCGTCGGCGCTCGCCCTCGGACCGGGGTTCTTTCATCCCCTCTTTCCCATTTGTAACCACCCGTTCTCGCTGAGCGCGCACGCCGCTTCAGTGCAGAGAACAGTACTATCGCCTGTTCACTGAGATGCTGGCGCCTGCGAGGGTGGGCAACTCGCGGTCAATCCTATACATTCCCGATACCACAAAGGTTTTGGAGAACAACCACTTGCAACGTCCAGTTTGGCTGCTCAGCATGGACTCAGAGCAGTTCAATGCGCCACCCACAACCACCGCCGCCCTCACCGCCTATTTCAACAAGTACGGCGCCAGTGCCGCCGACACCGCTATCGAACTGGTGCATTTTCAGTCCGGGCAGGAGATAGTCGACTGGCTGGAGCGCTGGCGGCGGGACGGGTTAGCCAGCAGCCAGCGAGGCCCTTCGGTCGGGCCTGAGCCCGGTTGTGGGTTTCAGTTTCTATACCTGGAACGCGGCTGAATTTCTCGCCCTGGCGGGCGAACTCAAGAGGCTGCTGCCCGACCTGCTGATCGTGGCCGGCGGCCCCCACGTGCAGCAGGCGGGAGATTACCTCGGGGTTGACCCCATCGATGTCATTTTCCTGGGCGAGGCTGAGGTCAGCTTTCAGGAGTTCCTGGACTGCCGCGACCGGTCAGGCTGGCACGGGATAGACGGGCTCGCTTTCCTGGTCGACTCCGCTGTCGTGACAACGGCCCCGCGGGAGCGCTGCCGGAACCTGGAGCGCTTTCCCTCCCCGCTGGAGGTGTTGCAGCTAACCGACGCCGCAGGGCGGCCGCGCTATGACTCCATCGCCTACGAGACCAGCCGTGGCTGCCCCTTCAAATGCGCTTTCTGTGAGTGGGGCACCGGGGCTATCGGCAGCAAAATGTACCAGTGGCCACTGCAACGCGTCCGCGAGGACTGGGAGACCATTGTCGCCGCCGGGATCAAGAATATCTGGCTGGCAGACTCCAACTTCGGTGCCCTGAAGCTGGACCGTGCCAAGGCTGACCTGGTCGTCGAACTGAAACAGCGAACCGGGTTGCCGCTGTCCTTCGCCACCTCCTGGTCGAAAAAACACAGCCGCCAGGTACAGGAGATCGCCCTGCTACTGCATCGCAACCGCCTGCTGCCCCACTACCAGCTGGCCCTGCAGACCCTCACCCCCGAGGCGCTGAGGCTGAGCAATCGCCAGAACATGGACTCGAATGAGTACGAGCCGATCGCCAAGTCGATGGCCGAGCAGGGAGTGCCGATCGCCGCGGAGCTGATCTGGGGCCTGCCCGGTGACAACCTCCACGATTTCGAGCGCAACCTGGACCGCCTGCTCGCCACCTTTCCCAACATCAATATCTTCGGTTATACCCTGTTGCCCGGCACCGAGTTCTACGCCCGCCGGGAGGAATACCGGATAGAGGCGATTCCCGTGGCGGGCTACGGCAAGGCGAAGGGCGAGTACGTGGTGGGCTGTCACAGTTTCAGCCGGGACGAGGGAGAGGAGGGATATTTCCTCATCAGCGCCCATATCCTGCTGGTTCACGGCCACATCATGCCTCTCACCACCCGCCTGCTGGCCCTGCGAGGGGAGGTCCCGGTGTCCCCCCTGCTGCGGGAGATGCTGCGCGCGCTGGTCGAACTGGCGGACCCGATGCTGGCCGGTATCGATCTCGATGACCGCATGGCCGTCTACGAGCAGCGCGACCAGATCTACCTGGCGGCCCTGGGCCAACGGGAAACGCTGTATCGCACACTGGCAGACATCCTGGCGCGGCACTGTCGCGCCCACGGCCAGGACCCTGAGGCTGCACTGCAGGCGCTGCAGCTCGACGCCACGCTGTGCCCCCGCCAGGGTGATGAACAACTTCTGCAGGCCGAATTCGAATTTGACGCGAAAGCTGTTTTTGCAGCGTTGGCTGCCATGGAGCTGTCGCCGCCGCCGGCCACTATCGCCGGACAGCACAAATACCGGGTTCGCCACCCCGGGGGGGTGGGCGATATCCTGCACGGCGCCGACGGCGGCAGTTGGTTAGCTGGCAGCATAGAAGCCGCGGTCGATGGGGATCGCGACAGCCCGGAATACGAAAAGTCTTCAGAACTCGCAGTGGTCGCGATAGCATGAGTCGCTCGACAACCACAGGGATGAGCGGCCATGCCAGAAGTCAAACGAGAGGTGCGTCCGGTAGAAGTCAATTATGTCTGCGATGCCTGTGGCCAGGGGATGATGTCCCGCTCGGGTGAAATGGACCCGGCCACCGGCGACATCGAACACCGCTGCCTTATCTGCAATCACCAGCAAACATTCCAGTGGCGGGAGTACCCCCGCATTGATCACATCGGGCTGGACGAAAAAATCTGAGAGCGCAGGCGCTCGAGGCCGGCGGGGCTGGCTTCGAAGCTGCCGTGCTCGGTAACCAGCGCGGTCACCAGAGCGGCCGGGGTCACGTCAAAGGCCGGGTTGTGGGTGCAGGTATCCGCCGGGGCCAGCGCCACTGCCTGCAGCCGACCGCCGTCGTCCAGCCCTGTCACGGTCAGCAGCTCCGCCTGGTCCCTCTCCTCGATCGGGATGGCATCACCGCTGGCGCAACGCCAGTCGATGGTGGATTCCGGCAGGGTTACATAGAAGGGAACATCATTCGCCTGCGCCGCCAGTGCCTTGAGATAGGTACCTATCTTGTTACAGACATCGCCATTGGCGGCGGTTCGGTCACTGCCTACCAGCACGCAGTCCACGGCGCCGCGACGCATCAGCTGCCCGCAACTGTTGTCCGCTACCACAGTGCAGGGCACCCCGGCCCGCCGTAACTCCCAGGCGGTCAGGTTCATACCCTGGTTGCGGGGACGGGTCTCGGACACCCAGACATGCACGGCAATACCCGCGGCGTGAGCCTTGTAAACCGGCGCCAGCGCCGTACCCCACTCCACGGCGGCGAGCCAGCCGGCGTTGCAATGGGTCATTATATTCAGCGGACCCGCGCACTTCAGTGCCAGCAACAACGCCAGCCCGTGATCGCCGATACGCGAGCAATTGGCAATATCACTGTCCCGCAGTGAGTGCGCCTTTTCGAGGGCGGCCTCCGCCCTGTTGGCAGGCTCCAGCCCGCCCACCGCTGCTGCCACGGACTCCAGGGCCCAGCGCAGGTTGACCGCGGTAGGGCGGGTGGCCAGCAGGCGGGCGCTGGCCGCCTGCAGCTGCCGGGTCGAGGGGTCCCGGGCCAGCGCCTGGGCCAGGCCATATGCCGCGGTAATGCCTATAAGTGGGGCGCCACGCACCTGCATGGTACTGATAGCATGGCAGTAGGCATCCAGATCCTGCAGCTCACACCAGCGCAGGGTATGGGGCAGCAGGGTCTGGTCGATTACCTGCGCAACTCCCCGGGCGGGGTTCCAGCGCAGGCTGCAGAGTTTTTCGGGGGGAGACACGGCAGCCAGGCCCTCAGGCGCCGACCGGAAGTTCACTATCCGTTTCGTACTGCCACTCAAATACATTGAGCTCAATAAAAATAAAGGCAAACAGCCAGAGGGAGGCATCCCAGAAATCGAGGAAATCGCCCGCATAACCCCAGTAGGCAGCGCACAGGAAAAGGATAGCGTAGAGGATAAGCTTGATCACCTTGGTGGCGTTCATCACCTGCTCTGACAGGTCGCCGCGTAACTGCAGCCGGACCTCTACCTCGAGCACGATGACTACCAGGATCCAGTCCGCGGCATTGATCACATCCACCCAGGCAAGGATCTGCGCCGAGCGCAGGGTTTCACTGTCGGCCAGGATATCGAAGCCCGCCACGGTGTATACCTGGTCACCGAGGGTCGCACAGTTGACAGCGTCCAGCGCTACATATTCGTCGAGATCGACCAGCATGGAATAGTCGCCACCCGCCAGGGAGCAGGCATCCGGCACCGCCAGCGGAACCACCTGGTAAAGTGAGACCAGCTCCTGGTAGTACCCGGTGAAGGCGTAGAGCAGGGCGATATAGCAGATCCCCCGAAGGCCGTGCAGGCCCCACTTGACCGCGCCGTGAATTTTCTTGTCATCGAGCGCCGCAGTTTCCAGCTCGAACATCAGCAACAGCACAACCCAGGCCGCAGTATCAATCGTGGCGGAGAAAGCCTGGATGATCTGGCCCAGCTCGATACCGTCCGCAAAAGTGAAGGACAGAGCGAGCAGTTCCTCCTGCAGGAAGAGGTAGATATTGAAACTCAGCAGGGCGTACACAAGATACTTCGCGAACTTGAACAGGCGAAACCGCGTGGTCGTGCCGAAGTAGCTGCTGCTCTGGACCATCTCGACTGGCTACCTCATACCTGCAGTAACAGGTGCTCTCTTTCCCAGGAGCTGATCACCTGGTTGAACTCCTCGAATTCGTCCAGCTTGACCGCCGCATAGGCACGCAGGAAAAGCTCTCCGAACACTTCCTGCACTTCCGGCGAATCGTGCAGGTGGCGCAGGCCCTCCTCGAGGGTTCGCGCCACTTCGACCTCTTCCTCGTTGGCAGTGCCCTGGTGCGGCTCGCTGGGGCGAAGCTTCCCTTTCATACCCAGGTAACCGCTGGCCAGGGTGGCGGCAAATGCGAGGTAGGGGTTTACATCGGCGCCGGGGAACCGATTTTCCACCCGCGTATTCTCCGCATCCCCGTGTGGCACCCTGAAAGCGGTGGTGCGATTGTCGACACCCCAGTTGAGGTTGATGGGCGCGGCAATATCCGGGGCCAGGCGTCGGTAGGAGTTGACGTTTGGTGCGTAAAGGCTGATCAGCTCCGGGGTATAGCGTTGCAAACCCGCGATATAACTCAGGAACGCATCGGTATGCCGCCCCTTGCGGTCGGCAAAGATGTTTTTGCCGGTGGCGGCATCCACCAAGCTCTGGTGAATATGCATGGCACTGCCGGGCTCCGCTTTCATGGGCTTGGCCATGAAAGTGGCGTACATGCCGTGCTTGTAGGCGGTCTCGCGCACAGTGCGCTTGAAGGTAAAAACCTGGTCCGCAAGGCTCATGGCATCGCCGTGCAGGAAGTTGATTTCCATCTGGGCGGCGCCATTTTCGTGGATCAAGGTATCGACCTGCAGCTCCTGGGCGGTGGCAAACACGTACATGTCCTCCACGAAATCCTCGAATTCCGCCACGGCGTCGATACTGTAGGACAGGCGCGATGATTCGTTGCGGCCCGAGCGGCCCGGAGGGGGGGTTAACACGTAGTCCGGGTCGAGGTTCTTGCTGACCAGGTAGAACTCCACTTCGGGGGCCACGATGGGTCGCAGACCCTCAGCCTCGTAAAGGTTGAGAACCTTGCGCAGGATGTTACGGGTAGCCAGGGGATGAGGCTGACCGTCCATGGTAAAACAGTCGTGAATGATCTGGGCGGTCGGCTCGCGCGCCCAGGGCACTACCCGCATTGTGCTGGCGTCGGGCTTGAGAATCATATCGGCGTCAGTGGGTTCGACAAAATCCCAGTGGCTATCGGAGTATTCCCCGGTGACGCTCTGGATCATAATGCTTTCCGGGAGACGGGGGTTGCCCCTGCCAAGGAACTGGTGAGCCGGGATGAACTTGCCGCGAGCGCTGCCGGTCATATCTGGCACAAGCACTTCGACTTCTGAAATCCTGTGCTTCTTGAGCCAGTCCTTGATGGCCTTCGTTTCGGGATCCATAGGTTCCTCTAATAGCCGAAAGAACCCAGTATCGCAGCACTGGAAAGCGCTCTTCAAGGCTTTTCCTCAGGCCTACCCCTAACGTGTTATGCCTCGACAGACGTACAAAACGGTATAGTTGCGCCATGCAAAATGAAGCTCACGTAGAATCCTGGTACGCCGCCACGGCGAACCAGCAACTGGGTCTGCCACCACTGCAGGGCAGCACTGACACCGATGTCTGTGTCATCGGTGCGGGCTACACCGGCCTGTCCGCCGCCATCCATTTACGCCAGCTGGGCTACAAGGTCACTGTACTGGAAGCGCACCGGGTTGGCTGGGGCGCTTCCGGACGCAACGGGGGGCATGTCGGTACCGGCCAGCGGGTCGACCAGGAGCAACTGGAGTCCTGGCTTGGCCTCGACCACGCCAAGGCCCTGTGGCAGCTGGGGCTGGAAGCCGTGGACATCGTTTGCGGACTGATCGAACAGTACGATATTGACTGCGAACTGAAGCAAGGCAACCTGCACGTGGCGTCCAAGGTGGGGGACATCGCCAGCCTGCCAGCTGAAGTGGAGCACCTGCAGAAGGTTTACGACTACCAGCAGATTCGCTACGTGGATGCGCCAGAACTGGGCGAGATGACCTCGGCCCGGGGCTTCGGCGGCGCAACCCTCGACACAGGCTGCCGGCACCTGCACCCGCTTAACTATGCTCTCGGACTCGCCCGTGCGGCCCTGGCACTGGGCGCGACCATTCACGAGGGCAGCCGGGTGCTGTCCTACGAGGAAGGCTCCCGGGTATTGGTCAAAACCGACCGCGGCGAAGTGCGAGCGGATTTCCTGGTGATCGCCTGCAACGGTTATCTCGACAAACTCGAGCCCCGTGCCGCCGGTCGCATCATGCCGATCAACAACTACATGCTGGCCACGGAACCGCTGTCGGAAAAAGTCGCGCGCCGCCTCATCCGCGACGACACCTCGATGTCCGACAGCCGTTTCGTGATCAACTACTGGAAACTTTCAGCAGACAACCGGCTGCTGTTTGGCGGCGGGGAATCCTACTCCCGGCGCTTTCCAGCGGACATCAAGGGGTTTGTACGCAAATATATGCTGCGCATCTACCCGGAACTGGCAGATACCCGCATCGATTACGGCTGGGGGGGGACCCTGGCCATCACCCTGAAGCGGATGCCTGATTTCGGGCGCTTGTCGGCCAATACCTTTTACGCCCACGGCTATTCCGGCCACGGGGTACCCACAGCCACCCTGGCGGGTAAGTTGCTGGCGGAGGTGATCAGCGGAACGGCAGAACGCTTCGACGTGATGGCCGGCGTTCCCGCCAGCCAGTTCCCGGGCGGCACACTGCTGCGCTGGCCCGGCCTGGTGGCGGGCATGCTGTTCTACAGCCTGCGGGACCGGATAGGCTGAAACCGCCAAAACCCACCCCCTGACGGCCCGCGAAACGACGGCTGATACAGCGTGACCATTCATTGTTACAATGGCTGGCCCTGAGACCACCATCGCGCAAGCCCTGGAACCTGAGCCGTGAACCCCGAAATATTGCCCCTGTTGCCCAGGGACGACTGGCAGGAGCAGATGCGCAATGTCGTCAGCACCGCCGGGAAGCTACTCGCAATGCTGGGCCTGCAACCTGAAGACGTCGGATACAGCGCCGCCGCCTGTACCGACTTCCCCCTG
>CAWBXR010000003.1:0-317511 GCA_963792815.1 uncultured Gammaproteobacteria bacterium | reverse complement strand
CGCTACAATCACATCGGAGGAGCCTTAATGTTGAGAATGATCTGCTGTGCAGCCCTGCTTGTGGCCACCACCGCCACCGCAATTTCGTGAGACACGACACACATTGATCGTCGATGAGTCGCCAGCTCTAATCTAATAATTTACCGTTGCACTGTTACCCATTAAACGTGCCAAAAACGCAAGGATTGCATAATGACAATTTCGGCCTACGGTACTCCTCTGATTGTAGACGCAGATGGCAAGGCACAGACACTGGAACGTGTTGCTATGGCAGGCTCCGATGCCAATTACAGCGAGAAGTATTTGCAAGACCTGATATTCAAGCACCCATCTTGCCTTCCAATTAACGAAATCGATCAAAGCTTCAGCAACCTGATCCCTGTTTGCTGTGAACTAAATACTCCGGCAGGTCCTCTGGATGTTTTATTTGTTACGCCGACAGGCCGCCTCGGTATAGTTGAAGCCAAGCTCTGGAGAAATCCAGAAGCACGTAGGAAGGTGATTGGGCAAATTCTGGACTACGCAAAGGAATTGTCTGCCTGGTCCTATGAAGACCTCCAAAGAGAGATAACTCGAGTCACGGGCCGCAAGGGGAATGCACTATTTGAAATCGCCAAGGAGCGTCAGACGGACCTTGACGAGATCATTTTCTGTGATGCGGTAACACAATCACTGTCTTCAGGAAAATTCTTGCTACTAATCGTGGGTGATGGTATCCGGGAAGGTGCGGGAGCTATTGCAGAGTTTATAGAGCGGTCCGGCAATCTTCAGTTTACTTTTGGCCTGGTCGAGCTGGCTTTATACCAACATCCATCTTTGAACATACTGGTTCAACCCAGGGTGCTAGCCAAATCGATGATAATCAAAAGGACCTTGGTAAGCGTTGTCGATGGCAAAATTCAAATAGAAGACGATGCTGATGCATCAGGCGATGCCAATGGCGTCGGGGAATTGAGTGAGAGTCAAAAGTTTTATCAGGATATTTGGTCATCTTTACTGGAAAGACTCGTGCTTGACGATGCTTCTCAACCGATAGGAAAAGCAACCAAAACCCAGAACTATTTTCTCCCGATGCCTCCTTCAGGAGGACAGGCATGGGTGTCAGCTTACTTCGCAAGCAGCCAACACTGTGTGGGAGTCTATTTGAGATTCACACGCGGGAACTTTGCCGATGCAGCGTATCAGCGACTGCTCGAAGAGCAAGATACAATCAATTCAGAATTAGGAATTCCCGTAGAGTGGCAATCAATTGGCGGCCAACATACTGTGATCATTCGGCGCGAGTATGGAAATCCACTTGATGAACGCTATCGGGATGAGATTCTCGACTTTTTTGCCACGACTTTGAACATTTTTGTAAATGTATTTCGACCGAGACTGGAGCGGATCGCCGAAGAACTGTGAGTGGACTGAGTGTTGAATTGCATGAAATTTGTCACCGATTTTCTTAAAAGTTCTGCAATTTACATTGACCCCCAGCCAACAATGACCGGGCTTCGGGGGGGCGTGCGGCTTCTCCATGGGGAGATTCTCCAACCCACAGACTGTATGGCGGAGAGCGAGGGATTGGTGAGCGCACGGTAACTGTGTACTGCACGAACGCTCGGAATAGTCTCAACGCTCCGGGCGAGGGATTGATCAGAACAGCCTTAGGGCTGCTCTGACCCTGCGGGCGCCTGCGCTACGCTGCGGCGTCTAAATTCGCCTCTAAGGCGAATTTGTCGAACCGGAGGGTTCGAACCATATCCCGCTCCCCACCCTAAACAAAAAAGGGCCCCAACAGGGACCCTTTTTTATTTATGGCGGAGAGCGAGGGATTCGAACCCTGAGCCATGCGATTTTGCCGCCTCGCCATGCCTCCTAATGCCTTGTAAATCAGAGAGTTAAAAAATGAGCCCGGCATTAGAGGGCATCAAAAGGCGTGAGGATGGTCCCATGGTGGTCCCATAGACCTCAAGCCGCGACAGGCCTGGCCTTCTCGATTCGAGCTCGCCGCTTCGGTGTGTTCAGCGCTTTCCACAGCTCGTTTCGCTGCTGCAAGTTCAGCCAGAAATCCGCTGTATTACCAAAGACCGTGGCCAGCATCAACGCGGTATCCGCCGTGATGGCGCGACGATTGGTGCATAGCTCGTTGACGGTTTTTCGACTCACACCCATCGCCTCTGCCAGTTGCCCCTGGGTCAGTCCCATTGGCACCAGGAATTCTTCGGTAATCATTTCGCCCACACTGACGGGTTGTCGCTTCGTAATATTCATCGCCTGCCTCATCGATAATCGTGGTTATCCAGATAAATGCCCTGAGCCTCGCCTCTCTCACCTGACCATGCGAACACCAGTCGCCATTGTTTGTTAACGCGAATTGAGTGTTTGCTGGACAATTTTCCTTTCAACTTTTCAAAATGGTTACTCGGAGGTGAACGCAAGTCCAGGTCACAGGTCGCATCATCGATCAACTGCAGCTTTCGGAAAAGCCGGTCTTCGATCTCAGCGGGAATCTTCTTACTGCCCCTGTCTGCCAGATAGAAGTCCTGAAGCCACCGGTCCCGAAAACTGTGAATCACGAGCAATCTCCTTAAGATTGCGATACTGTAACGCTCCTAGTTACTTCTTGCAAGTATCTCGTTCACACGCCCTCCCTTGGATGCGGGACTCACAGTAAAAGTTACGAAACGGTCCAGCAGGGCCGTTTTCTCCACGTTATAGCGGTAGCCATGTAACTTCTGTGACTCCGGCACCAGCTCCGCTAATCCAAAAAATGCGGCGAATCGTTCCAGCGCGCGGATGACATAACAGTGCCTGGCGCTGTTTTCAGTGGTGCTGTAGCCTGTCTCCGGAAACATATCGATGACCATGGGGAAGGCAGTGAGAAATTTATCTTCATAAAACGTCTGGGGACGTTGATCAGTCCCCGAAGGCATTGAGAAGGAACAGCGTGTAAAGAAAAGAGTGCTGGATGATATCCGCCTGCGGATACAGGTCCCGGTAAGCCCAACTAAATTTTGTAGTATACGACCTGAACAATTCGAGATAGATGCCGCCGTTGTCCTGCCGGGAAAGCAGATCCTTGCACTTCCGGGTCAGGACGAAGTGCCCGCGATATTTCCGGACCAATCCTGCGAGCTCCGCCACCAGCCGGGTGCAGTGCAGCTGTTCGAGATCAGTTTCCGAGCGAATGCCGCCAATGCGCAACGGTCGGCTATCGTCGGCGTCTTCTTGCAGCTGTTGCGCCAGAGCCTTGCAGAATTTGAGCGGCAGGTTTCCCGTGGCTGTGGCTTTCAATCCGCTCTCGCCGATCGCCTCCACCAGAGCGAAGAAGATTCTCATAATTTCGACCTCCAGACCCGGCTGGATGTCCGCGACAAAGCGGACCGTCTCCGGAGAGTCGAACGGCGCATAGAGGAGATGGGTCATCTGCTCAGGCGAAAGCCCGCAAAACTCGGCCAGGGCCCATCGATTGCGCTCGTTTGCCAGCTCGGCAGTGAAGGCGTTGAGTTCCTCCAGCGATTCAAAGGGCCGCTCTGCGGCGGCCATGGCAATCTCGTCGGCGATAGCTTGTGCGGGGCCGGAACGTTGCTCGCCATCTCCTTTTCGAAGGCAGCAGTGCTTGAATTTCTTCCCGCTGCCACAGGGGCAGGGATCGTTGCGTCCTGTCTTCATACCAATACCCCTATTTTAAGATTGCCGGCGAGTCCATAGCCATGAACAGGCATCCTCCACTAGTGCAAAGCGCCAGGTTCATCCGGGTAATTTCTTCACGAGATTTTCTATTCGGGCCAGGTTGTTCACATCCCGGACGTGAATTTTGCGGGCCTGTTCATAGGATGCCTCCGTCTTGGTACAGACCAGGGTAAAGGGTCTTCCAACCCGCTCGGTGACGTGGGTGAGATCGCAGCTGTTACTTTCTATAATCTGATGCACGTGCTGGCGGCGCTCTTTCCTGAGAGGGAGCCGGACTTGCCGCTGTTTCGGGTCAGCCAGGAATCGGCTTAACTGGCGACAGTCGCCGCAGCTACAGGATAACTCGTGAGCGCGCCTATAATCCCGCGGTTTCACCGGTGGTGTAGCGGTGCGGGACAGGAGCGCTTCCCGGCAGGCGGCCAGCCAGAGTGAGATCGCCTCGTTGGGTTTAGACAGCTTGCCGAGCCGGGGTTCGAGGGCGAAGATCGCGGCCAGCTGTGTGTCCGTCAGTGGGTACTTGTCGCGACTGCTCAGGACATGCTGGATGAGCCCGGACAAGGGTGACTGCGCGTCGATCGCAAGCATCGCGTTGACCGCCGATACAAGCAAGGCTGTCCGGTTGATCTGGCGATACCGCCACGGATCCGCTACTGGTTTTCTGTCCAAACCCTTGAGGGTATCGACAAAGATTCGACACAAACGGACACACAATGCTAGGCGCTCCGGGTTTCTGTCCCGCTGCCGGCAGATTCGCTGTAGCCACTCGGCATTGCGAACCAGAGTCTCAGGCCCAGAGGCCTCGATGACTGACCGTAGTTCCCCTTCAAACCTCGACCAGCCGTGTTGTTTGCAGAACGCCGCAAAGGCCGCATCCAGCTGAATTTCTCCGTCAACAGCCAGCACTTTGTTAAGAAAGCTACCCAGGAGGTCGGGATCGTCCAGTTCGCACAGCAATCGTGGGAAGATACTTCGATCAATTTCTTCCTCCCGATTCCAGGACTGTCTGCGGTGCGTCCGCCGCCAGGCATCGATAATGGCGGCGGCAAACCGCAGACAGTCCTGGCGCTGCGCCTCACGCACGGATTGCGCTGCCCGCCGCAGCTGTTTCACCATCGATTCCAGGCCACCGAGGGCGGCATCGATACCAGCCTCGCAGAGCACCGCGAAGTGTTCCTCGCGCGGCCAGATCACCAAGGCCGCGCGGTGGTACCACCGCTCCAGCGTCATACCCGCATTGCCCGTATAGCCTTCGAACTCCTCCTCACTCGGGTCACCGGTGTCAAGTGCTGCAGCAGCAACTATCTCGGTTTCGAGCAGGGGAATTTCACCCGAGGCGTATTTTGCGTCCCTGACGGTCAGACCAGTGATCGGCCGAGAGGCGGGCCTCAAGGATCTCGCCCATCCGGTATTCACTGGCACATCGGTCATCATCGTTCCCCTCATCATTGTTCGTTGTCGTCGTCCTCGTCGTTCCAGTGGTAACCATCATTCCAACCGGAGGAGTATCCGTCATAGTCGCTCTCTGCGGTGCCCAGCCGCCACAGGGTGACCAGGGCAAGGTGTGCCACGCAGCCCGCTCGCTCAGCTGCCTCAAACAGCACCTCGGCCCGCGACCGATCGGTACCCTTGAGCGAATCCAGGGCTTAGCCCGCCCCGCGTATAACGATGATCGAGTGTAATGGCAAGTTTTCTCGGTTGCGGGTCACGGCACCATTTGCTGAAGAAGCACTGCGATCTTATCGACAACCGCCTGGTAGGAAGGCGCCGTGATACCCTTCCTGCCACGTGATTTCGCCAGTACCACGTTGTAAGTCAGGCACAGGCGATAGCCGCTTTCGAGTGGTCTCACCTCGTGCTCACAATCAGCGTAGAAGGCCGCGAAGCTCAATTCGTGCCCCGATGCGGCGCCGGTAAACGGGATTTCGCGCTGGTGTCCGGCGTGCGATACGATCAGCGCACCACCCTCATGCACCGAGGGCAGAACAACGACCAGGGTGGCCACCATACGATCGAGCTTTTCCCCATCGCAGTGCGGCAGGAAAAAACTCCCCTTCTCATACACCAGTAATTTGTAGAGGTGTGCGACCAACGTGTGGGCGTTGAGCCCCAACGTCTGCCGCATCTCCTCGACAATCGAGTCGATTAAGCGCTCCCACCGGGGATTAGTAAACTCAAGGTACCCGGCATCCAGTTCCCAGACGCGACGCACTGCCGTGTCCACCAGGGTTTGCGTCCCCTTGCCGTAGGGAGCTTGGCGGCAACAGCTGATCAGCTTGCGTGCCTGTGTTCTACCCAGCGGCAAACGCAGCGTGCCGAGGCCCTCGACCACCAGTCCCGGCATCGTCAACGGGAGATCACCCGCTGTGCAGAAATCGCCGGGGCGGTTGACAGCGGCAAGGGCATTGATCAGGACATCGCGCATACATACGGCTCGTCAAATTAGCTCCGCATCTTAACAGTCGTCGACTCGACTCGCCAAAAACCAAGGTCGCACCAGCACGTGAATGGTCGATGAACATTACGGGAAGTTGTTCGCCGCAGTTGCGAGCGTGATGGCGCAGTTTGTGTCGGAACGATTGGGAGTTTCTGAGCGTTTGGTCCCAAAATGGTCCCATGGCGGCAGAAAAGTGAAATTAATTCAATAAAATCAATAAGATATGGCGGAGAGCGAGGGATTCGAACCCTGAGCCATGCATTTTGCCGCCTCGCTATGCCCCCAAATGCCCTATAAATCAGAGAGTTAAAAAATGGGGCTGGCATTTGAGGGCATCAGAAGGCGTGGGGATGGTCCCATGGTGGTCCCAAAAAAGACGAACGCGCTGTCCCATCCAAAACACTCAACAACGTGACCTGCGCACCTGTATCTGTCGCGACGGTGGCAACCTCATTCAACAATGCCAGTCTGTCGTAAGTGCCGTCAACGGCCAAGAGAACATGCCTGATTTTCTTCATGTAAGTTAACCCGTCTGTTTATCCGTTGCGCAGTCTGGATTGAAATAACCGGTTTTTGTGCCGGTTCCGCGATAGCCTGAACACCTCAGTCGGGCCAGAATATCCAGCAAATTGTATAGTGTATACTCACTCGAAAGATGTTCGAGATTCCTTGATCCCCGTCAACGCGTACGCTGGCTGCCACGAACAAATCACCATCCGACAACGCTCGGCCATGAGACTCAAACTGAGTAAACGATATGCGATATCTCGCACTCGCAACGGACTACGACGGGACACTATCTTCGGATGGCAGGGTCTCAGAGCAGGCGATACACGCTCTGGAACGCCTGAGGATATCCGGCCGACGTGCAATCCTCGTCACCGGCCGTCGGCTCGACGACCTGCTTACGGTCTGTACCTGCGCGCGGCTGTTCGATCTCGTCGTCGCTGAAAACGGCGCAGTCGTCTACGATCCCGTAAGTCAGGAACGGACGTGCCTAGCCAAACCTCCTTCGAAATCATTAATACAGGGCCTCCAGACACGCGGGGTTGAACCGCTGGAAATCGGGCAGGTCCTGGTGGCGACCCTCGCACCACATCGCTCAGCGGTTCACGATGTCATTTGGGAACTAGGTCTCGAGGCCCAGGTGATCGGTAACCGTAACGCAGTGATGATACTGCCTGCCGGCGTCAACAAAGCAACCGGGCTAAAGTATGCGCTGCGTGAACTCGGGCTCTCGCGCCATGAAGTAGTGGGCATCGGGGACGCAGAGAACGACCACTCGTTCCTGGAGTGCTGTGAGTGCGCTGTGGCCGTGGGCAACGCGTCACCATCCATCAAGCAAATCGCCGCCTTCGTCACGGCGGCCGAGAACAGTAAAGGCGTCATCGAACTGATCGACGAGCTAGTTGCCGACGATTTACGCCGACGGGAAGGCTCACTTTCGCAAAATTTCATTCTGCTTGGGAACCGCACGGACGGTAGCGCCGTGCAGCTCCCACCTTACGGCCACAACATGCTCGTTGCCGGCCCTTCCGGCTGCGGCAAGTCTACGCTCACTACCGGCATCATCGAGCGGCTCATCGAGAAGGATTACCAGGTCTGCATCATTGATCCGGAAGGCGATTACGGAACCTTGCGCGACGTTGTGGCACTTGGCAACCAGTGGCGCGCCCCAAGTGTCAACGAGGTGTTGTCAATTCTCGAGGACCCCAAGATCAATCTGAGCGTCAACCTGCTCGGCATTCCGCTTGATGATCGGCCGGATTTTTCCGCGCAACTCATCCCGAACCTGCAAGCCATGCGCGCCCGCACCGGGCGGCCACACTGGCTGGTTGTGGACGAAGCGCACCACATGCTGCCGGACATCTGGGGGCACGCAGCGGCCGTGCTGCCACAACAACTTCACGAAACCATTCTGGTCACCGTTCACCCAGACCAGGTGGCGCCGGCCATCCTGGCACCGATTGACATGGTTGTGGCCATAGGTCATTCGCCTGAACAAACGCTTGAGGAGTTTGCCCGGGTAACAGGGCAAACGATTACCTGGCCCGTCGATCTAGCTTACCAAGCAGATCGCGTCGTCGTATGGTTCGGCGCGAATGGGCAGGCACCGTTTGCGATTCAGGCGCAGCCCGGACGAGCGGAACGAATCCGTCACCACCGCAAGTACGCGGAAGGCAACTTGCGCTGGCACAGCTTCTATTTCCACGGCCCCGACAACCAGCATAACCTGAAGGCGCAAAATCTCATGGTGTTCTGCCAGATTGCCCAGGGCATCGACGAGTCGACCTGGGTGTTCCACCTTCACCGCGGCGACTACTCGCGCTGGTTCCGCCACGCGATCAAGGACGAATATCTAGCCGATGAGACGGAGCGCGTCGAACGTCGCACCGACCTCGCGCCCTGGCAGACGCGACAGATGATAGAAGTTTTGATTAATGCCCGTTACACGCTACCAGAATAGCGGGAGCCAGCGTATCAGGATTGTGCGCTAGCGGTGGAACTCACCGGCCCGTTCGGGTTGATAAACGACGTCCTCGATACGCACTTTCAGCATACCGCCCCCCGGCCGGGGCCGCTCGATATGTTCCCCCGCGGACAGTCCCAACAGCGCGCTTGTCCTTACCCTAAACCTCATACGTGATGATTTTGTTGACTTTAGTGGCATGGGGCCGCCAGCGCTACTGGCATGAAAACTGTACTCATGCCTCTACTTAAAACGCTGATTGATGTCCTGCGAAGCAGGGCTTCGTTGCACTTGGAAATGCTCGCGATGCGCCAGCACCTGGCAATGGCTGCCGACCGCAATAGAAAACGGCTCTACTTTCGTCCCAGCGAGCGGATATTCTGGGTGTGGCTCTACCGCCTGTGGCCCACGTGCCTGCAGGCATTGATGATCTTCAAGCCGGACACTCTGGTGCGATGGCATCGCAGGGGATTTCGATTGTAATGGATCTGGAAATCTCGACGGCGCCGGGGGGGGGGGACGCCCGGCTGTTAATCCCGATGTGCGCGAGCTGATCCGGACAATGTCACCTAACAATATTGGTTGGGGCGCGCCTCGCATCCATGGTGAATTGCAGATGCTCGGTATCCAGATATCCGAGTCCGGTGTTGCAAAATACATGATTCGTCACCGAAAGCCGCCCTCCCAAACCTGGAGAACATTTCTCGAAAACCATACAGTCGATCCAATCTCAGTAGATTTCGTTACCGTGCCCACGGCAACATTCCGTATCATGTACGTATTTGTTATTCTGCATCACCAACTGAGAGAAATCGTTCACTTCAACGCGACGTATCATCCCACTGCAGAATGGACTGCTCAACAATTAGTGGAAGCCTTTCCCTTTGACACGGCGCCACGCTACTTATTGTGTGATCGAGACAGCATCTATGGCGATAGATTCCGTAATCGAGTGAAGAGTCTCGGCATTGAAGAAGTGCCTACAGCCCCGCGCTCGCCATGGCAATCGCCCTATGTAGAACGACTGACTGGCTCGATACGGGGAGAGTGTCTGAACCACGTTATCATCTTCAATAAACAGCATCTGCGGCGGCAACTGAAATCCTACATCGCCTATTACCACGAGGCGAGAACGCACTTGTCTCTGAATAAACAGAGTCCGGTGCCACGATTCATTGCACCGGCAAAACAAGGAAAGGTCGTGGCTATTCCTCACGTCGGTGGTGTTCGTCATGAGTACCGGCGAGCGGCCTGATAGGCTTGCCGGGCTGTTCTCTGTTTCAGGAGAGGAGCGACTATTCTTAACAGTTTACGTGAGCGACCGGTCAATTATGTGCAATATTCTTCGCTAACCGGCAACGTTATATCCAAGCTGAACCAGTCCCCCTAAATTTGTTGATCCAGCACTGTCCCAGAGTAAAAATCGAGTCATGGACTGAGTTTTTGGTAGGGACAGGTAGTCCGGGTGATTTTCGACATGCCACGCCAGCATCTCCACTACGGTCTGTGACTCCAGGGGTGTGCTCTCCACATCCCCCAAGTCAATTGGTCTCATCTGTGGAGCTGAGCGCTGCGGTTGCGCCGCTTGGTACTCCTGTACCGCTCGCAGCAGATCCCGTGGGCTCTCAGCCTCGGCCAGGACCTGCTCGGATAAACTGACACTGAAACTGCGTTCCAACCGGTGCAGCAATTCCACCCTGGCCAGGCTGTCGAAGTCAAAGTCCTTGTGGAGGGCGCTGTCTAGGTTCAACCGTATCATGTGCTTGCGCTGGGGATGCAGTTCATGTGCCAGTTGAGCTGCCACGTTGAGCAGTGCCGCTGGCAATTCGCTGCTGTTGTCCTCATCCATAGCTTGCTCCGTCACGGTGCTCTGCTCACCCTACCACCCTATACAAATGTAAAGGCGGGGTCGCGCAGATTAATCCATGCGTTGTACCATCCCGCTACGGGGTTTGAAAGAGAACGGTGTCTCGGTTCATTCCTATAGCGGCGTGGAACATGACGAGACATAAACATTACCGGACACTCTATTAATGGTATGTAGATTAGAGATTTGCACGGTTGCGTGAAAGTATAGGAAACTTTTTTTATCCGGGTAAAGTTATGAGAATCGTACAGTAACAGTCGCGAGGATGTTTAGGCTGGGATTTATTGGGCTTCGGTGCCTGTATTTCGTTATCTTGTTGCTATCCTGTTTCGCAAGCGCGGAGGAATCGGTGCATGCAGAACTGGAGAAGACCGTATGTGGAATCAAGGAGCCCTTTTTTTCTGGCTATGGAGTAGTATGGCTGGCAGTCCGGATTCCGCGCGCGTCGAAGGCCTTGCCAATGCCGAGGATATCTCCATGCGAACCGTGGATGGTCGAACCCTGCGCGGATATATACTCAAAGCACTTGCAACCGGGCACGAGACGCAGCATGCGCGAGCTTAACTGCTGGTGGTGCCGGGTAACGCCATGCTCGCGAATCGGATACTGAGCCACTTCATCCACTTCGCCAGCGCAGGTGTCGATGTTTACATCTTCGACTACCGCGGCAATGGCAAATCGGAAGGCAAGCGCAGGCTCAAGGCCATGGTTAGTGACTATTTACAAATCATTGATATGCTCAATTCCCGCCCCTATACATACCGCCTTTTTTTACGCCATGTCTTTCGGTGGCATTGTGCTTCTAAATGCGCTGCCACAAGAGCAACAAGGACAACACGGGAATCTGTCGATGATTGATTCGACGCCGAGTAGATTGTCGGGTTACGGCTGCCCACAAGCCTATGATCCGGTCAACAACCTGCCGCGAGCAGCGGCGAATTTCCTATCTATCGCCGGGGCGCAGGATCATGTTGTTCCCGCCGTCATGTCCAGGGAATTGATTGAAACAGCCGGGCAAAGAGCTGCATCTATTTTCAAGGATCCGGAGATGTCCCATCCGTTCTTGACGGCACTTACCGCCCTTACCTTGGCACAAAACCTCGGCGGCATCTCCGTCGAAGAGGTTTCCAACACGGGCACTGCCGGTGTGGAAGCCGGCCTCAAGCTGTACGTGCTGGAGAAGACCTACATCAATTTCGCAGCCGAGTATTCCTACCTGTTCAACGACACTGATGACTTCGAGAATAAGTCGAACGACGGTATTTACCTGTACAATATTGGCCCTGGCTTCAACTGGTAGGTCGCAGCGACATTCCTGCGCGTAAATACAGGTTGACCTACCCCGGCCTCTGCGAACCCCGGGCCGGCAACGATCAGTCTTGTGCCAAATCGGCAGGGATTGCTCTTATTGCGACCCACAGGTAACTCAACCACCAGTCCTTACACCGGGTTTTTATGCCAGCAAACCATTTGCAAAGCGGATGGAGAATGGCCGTTGGTCCTCATTACATGCTGGCGTGGCGGCGCGAGCCAATCAATGCCAGAAGCTCGAGCGGCTGTGCCGGTATATCAGCCGCCCGGCGATCGCGGCAAAGCGCCTGCCGCCCACCAGAACGCCCGTTCTTCTTAAGCTCTCTCGTAATCACTGGCCGACTGGAACACGGCAAATTTTCAACACCGGCTGGCCGCTGCACAGACAAGTGTGTATCGGCAGCACGTTTCATCGCTCGCCCCAGAATGAATTCAGGTCCGTCAGGGAAATCATCATGTTGGTACCCGGTGATTGGGTAGATCAACCCCTTTTCGCGGTGTCCCGAAGCCTCCAGACAGGCGGAGCTGGCCGGAGTCCAGCGGCGTGAATTCCTGACCTTCAGGGCTATTACTGAAGCGTCTTGCAGTACCTCCAGCCGCAGGGCAATGTCGATACCCATCCCTGACAACAGGCTGTTGATTTGCAGCTGAAACTGGCATAGCATCCCTAATGCGCAATTCGACGCAAATCACAGTACAGCTTTCCAAGCCAAACCAGACAATCTACTCGCAGCAAGCAGTTAACACGCCCTATCTTCTAAGGCGCCATATAGCTCAACTGGCATGTAAAGGGCTGCGTGCTACGGCCCTTCGGAACCGAGAGATCGAACAAGGGAGTTTTTATCGTGGTAAAAATTGGAATCAATGGCTTTGGCCGCATTGGCCGACTGGTATTTCGCGCTGCCTGGGCGCGGGACGATATCGAGATCTGCCAGGTCAACGACCCGGGCGGCGATGCGCAAAACGCCGCCTACCTACTCAACTTTGACTCAGTGCAGGGCACATGGGACAAGCGCGCGGAGGCGGACGGCGACGCCCTGGTCATCGATGGGCGCCGTGTGCAATGGACCCGCGGCAGGGATTGTGCGGGCGCAGGCTGGGGCAAGCACATCGATGTCCTGCTTGAGTGCAGCGGCAAGTTCAAGACACTTGAACTGCTGCAGCCCTACCTGGACGCCGGCATCGGCCACGTGATAGTGAGTGCGCCCGTGGCGGATCCCGAGATACCCAATGTCGTGGTGGGCGTGAATGACGCCGCTTTCGACCCGGCCCGGCATCGCCTTGTGAGCGGCGCTTCCTGTACCACTAACTGCGTGGCGCCCGTACTCAAGGTGCTGCACGAAACTTTTGGCGTCGTGCGGGGCTCCCTCAACACCATTCATGCCGTCACCCCCTCCCAGGTGGTGATGGACGGCTTCAGCAAGGATGCCCGCCGCGGGCGAGCCGGCTTCACCTCCCTGATCCCGACTTCCACCGGAGCTGCCAAGGCTATAGGACGCATCTTCGAGGACCTGAACGGCCATATTTCCGGCCTTGCGGTGCGCGTGCCCCTGACCTGCCCCTCGATCACCGATTGCACCTTCGAAGTCCGCCAGGCAGCCACCCGGGAAGCCGTCAATGCGGCCCTGGCCGCGGCAGCCGAGGGCGAGTTGGCCGGAATTCTCGGCTACGAGGAGCAGGAACTGGTCTCGGTGGACTATGTGGGCGATAGACGCTCATCGATCGTGGACGCCAGCAGCACTCTGGTGGTGGACCAGCACCATGTGAAAGTGTTGTCCTGGTACGACAACGAAATGGGCTACTCGTCGCGGCTGCTGGATCTGCTCGGCCGCATCGGGAGGTAAACGCCTCCTCTGCCGCCCTCTTCACGTAGGCTGCGATGCGATCACTGGCAGGAAGGGGAAAAATGCCGCACTGCGGCCCGAAGAACTGGGGCTGCGCCCGCTGCGGAGGGTCTGTACAGGTGATTTTTTGCATCGAAGACCAGGACATCATCGACAAGATTCTGGCGCATCTTCGCGACAAGGATCAGACCTCCCCTACCCTGTCGCTACTGCCACCACCCCGGGCACCCCCCGTGATATGGCCTCTTTTCCCGGGCAAGGAACTTGAGCAGCAAGGACGCAGCTGAAAACCACTCGGCCGGGCCCGCGGCGCGCACGAATTCAGGAATGAACGAATATGAGTTCCCTGCTCACCGGCACGAGCACGATTTCGAGAAGAATGGTGGACTTTTCCTCAGAGTGCAGGACTTTCCAACCAAGCCAGAGCTGACAATCTACTCTCGCCATAGCGTTTATCCGCCTTATACTTTCTACGACGATGCCAGGAAGACGGCGGAGCTGCTGGACATCACCCTCGCCGCCCGGGGTGAGCCCATCCCCATGTGCGAGGCGCCCTACCACGCCGCGGAGGGGTACCTGGCGCGATTGGTGAATGCCGGGGTATCCACGTCCATTGCCGAACATATCGGCAACCCGGCCACCAGCAAGGACCTGGTGGAGCGGCAGGTGGTCCGGGTGGTGAGGTATAAAAAGGTAAGAGTGTGGCCCCATGATGGTCCCAAATTTGCCTCAGAAAATCAGCCTGTAACTTTATGCATGTCATAAGCCCTAACCATGTACGTTCCGAGAGGAACAAGCAGAACTATTCCGGGTCTATTGGACGTCAACTATCTTGGCCTCTCGTATTGCAGTGAAAGGTCACAAAACACACAAAATCCTCAGCATGCCGATGGCACCCTTACGGCTGCCTGAAGAACGCAATAACACGTGGCCAATAGCTTTGGTGCTATTAGTGTACCTGCCATCAGCCGGACCAGCGCCATTCACTGATCTCCGGTTTATCAATACCGTGCAGATGTGCATATCGCCGGCAATCGATCTGGAGGCCTCGTAGCTTTTCCTTCACATGCACGCCAGTGACCTGAATTCGCGGCACACGGTTGATGACATCGATCGCCAGGCTGAAGCGATCGATCTCGTTATTGATCGCCAGTTCCAGAGGCGTGTTGATGTTGCCCTTTTCCTTGTAGCCGCGTACATGAAGGTTGTTGTGATTGGTGCGGCGATAAGCCAGCCTATGGATCAGCCACGGATAGCCATGGAAATTGAAGATGATCGGTTTGTTGACCGTAAATAGACTGTCGAAGTCTCGATCCGAAAGTCCGTGAGGGTGCTCACCACTCGATTGCATACGGAAGAGGTCGACAACATTGATAAAGCGAATTTTCAGATCGGGGAAAAATTCGCGCAGCAGCGCAGTAGCAGCCAAGGCCTCCTGAGTGGGAATGTCTCCGCAACCTGCCATCACGACATCTGGCTCACTGCCCTGGTCGTTGCTGGCCCAATCCCAGACTCCAATCCCTTTGGTGCAATGACGAACGGCGGCATCCATGTCCAGATACTGCACATGCTGCTGTTTGTCTGCAACGATGACGTTGATGTCATTGTGACTGCGCAGGCAATGATCGCTGACTGACAATAACGTGTTCACGTCCGCCGGCAAGTAAATCCGGGTAACTGCTGGGTTCTTGTTAACAACCACGTCGAGAAAGCCTGGGTCCTGATGAGTAAAGCCATTGTGATCCTGGCGCCATACTGTAGACGTAATCAGCAGATTCAGCGATGCAATGGGTGCGCGCCAGGGGATATCCTCGCAGATGGCCAGCCACTTGGCATGCTGGTTGTACATGGAATCGATGACATGGACGAAGGCTTCATAGGTGGAGAAGAAGCCATGCCGCCCGGTCAGGATATAACCCTCCAGCCAGCCCTCCAAGGTATGCTCAGACAGCATCTCCATAACCCGGCCGTCCGGTGACAACTCGCCACCTTCGGCGTCTTCGGGTAGATATTTCGCCAGCCAGAGCTTTTTGCTGACCTCATAGATGGCGTCCAGTTTGTTGGAAGTGTTTTCGTCCGGGCCAAACACCCGAAAGTTCCCTGGGTTTCGCACCATGATGTCACGCAAGAAACGGCCCAGGGGCTTGGTGTTGTATGCGACTTCCTGACCTGGCGTCGACACCGCCTCGGCGTAGTCGCGAAAGTCCGGCAAGCGTAGTGGCCGCCGCAGTAGCCCGCCATTGGCATGCGGATTGGCGCTCATCCGGCGACTGCCTTTCGGTGCCAGTTCCCTGAGGGCGGGGACCAAGCGGCCTGCCTCGTCGAACAGCTCCTCGGGACGGTAGCTCTTCAACCAGGCTTCGAGCAGTTTCAAGTGTGCCGGGTTGTTGTGCAGACCAGACAAGGGTACCTGATGAGATCGCCAGGATCCCTCTAGCTTGCGACCATCAACTTCCCTTGGTCCGGTCCAGCCCTTGGGGCTGCGCAGCACGACCATCGGCCAGCGCCCGCGGCTCGGCTGCCCACTATCGCGCGCCGCACCCTGGATGGTGTGGATTTCGATCAGGCACTGCTCCAGCGTAGCGGCCATCAGACGGTGCATGGTCATCGGGTCGTCACCCTCGACGAAATGCGGCGTCCAGCCATATCCTTTCAGGAGCTGCTCTAATTCCTCATGGTCGATCCGCGCCAGCACTGTGGGGTTGTTGATCTTGTAGCCGTTCAGATGAAGGATTGGCAGCACCGCGCCGTCGCGGATTGGGTTGAGAAACTTGTTCGAGTGCCAGGCCGTGGCCAGAGGGCCAGTCTCCGCTTCACCGTCGCCAATCGCCACGGCCACCAACAAGTCCGGATTGTCAAAAGCGGCACCGAAGGCATGCGACAGGCTATATCCCAACTCTCCCCCCTCGTGGATGGAGCCCGGGGTCTCCGGGGTGCAATGACTGCCGATACCGCCTGGAAACGAAAACTGCTTGAAGAAGCGTCGCAGTCCTTCTACATCCTCGCCTTTGTCCGGGTAGACCTCTGAATAAGTACCTTCAAGATAGACCGGCGCCAACACACCGGGGGCGCCATGGCCCGGGCCGGCGAGAAAGATTGCATTGAGATCATGCTGGACGATCAGGCGATTGAGATGCGCGTACATAAACGACAGACCGGGACTGGTGCCCCAGTGACCAAGTAGCCGGCTTTTGATGTGCTCGGGCCTGAGCGGTTCACGCAATAGCGGGTTGGCCTGCAGGTAGATCATACCGGCAGCCAGATAGTTGGCGGCGCGCCACCAGGCATCCAAGAATTGCAGTTCCGAGTCGGCTGGTACACCAAGCTCTACAGTTTCATCGGCAGGATCAGTCATGTGATTTCCTACATATCTGTGGTTGAGTGTGGCTGGCTTTGAACTTCACGATTTGCGTGTTGCTTCGTAGGCAACTGGGGTCTGACTCAGCAGCGAACCATGGCTCGGGCCATTTCCAATTCTTCATCGGAGGGTATAACCAGAACACGAACGGGTAAACTCACATCGCTTATGTCCGAGATGCCGCCATCTACCACCTCGTTAGTCCTTGCATCCACGCTGATACCCAAAGCCTCCAGATTGCCACACACCGCCGAGCGCACAGCAGCGGAGTGCCCACCGATACCTGCGGTGAAGACAGGAACATCCAGACCATTGAGCACAGCAAAATAAGCTCCGATGTACTTGCGTATCCTGTAACAGAAAATATCGAAAGCTAATTGGGCATCGCGATCACCCGCTGCCATGCGCTGCTCAATACGTCGCATATCCGCATCGCCACACAAACCCTGCAGGCCACTTCGCTGCTGCAGCATCTGTTCCAGTTCCACACCGTTCAGTTCAAGGTGGTCACCCAGATAGCCGGGCAAGGCCGGATCAAGGTCGCCGCAACGGCTACCCATCACAAGACCCTCTAGCGGCGTGAAACCCATAGAGATATCGATGCTGCGCCCGCTGTGAATGGCACACGCGCTAGCACCATTACCCAGGTGAAGTGAAATTATTTTCAATTCGTCGAGTGGGCGCTCCAACCAGTTTGCCGCAGCAACGGCGACGTGATGATGCGACAAACCATGAAAGCCATAGCGACGTATATGCAGCTCACGCTGCAATTCTAGGGATAACCCGTAGTAACGCGCCTGCCCTGGTAGATCGTGATGCAAGGCCGTATCGAAGACCGCTACTTGCGGCACGTCGGGCCAGACATCACGTGCCAGCCGTATTGCCGCCAGACTGGCACTATTATGCAACGGCGCGAGCGTACTGATCGCCTCCAGGTAAAAGACCAGATTGTCGTCGATTAACGCAGGGGCGTTATACCGCTCGCCGCCATGCACCACCCGGTGACCGATGGCCCACGGCGCGAGAGGATTATCTACAAGTCCTTCTTCTTGGAGCAAACGAAATACAGTAGACACAGCACTGACATAGTCAGGTGCAGTAAGAGGGCGATTGCTGATCGGTTCCGAATTGCGAGCGTACGAAAGAGCCGCATCAGTGCTGCCTATCCCCTCCAGCCAACCACCGGCTATAGACGGCCCGCCATGCACGTTGTAAAGCTTGAACTTGACCGAGGAACTACCGCAGTTTACCACCAAGATAGTGGTATTGCGTTCCTTAGGCTCTGCGCCGTTCATCTGCACTATGGTCTCACTCGCCATCTGATAACTCGACCCGACTCGTCTCTGCGTCTAATTTCAACATCAAACTGAACGCCAGCTCGGTGGCATATAAGACCATCAAAAAACGAGAAGCTGGCATACGGCGTCAGCCGCCCAGCTTAATCGGCGTGACAAACCCCGGTGGCTTGATCGCGAGCACGGAGCAATCGAGGTGATTCAGAATCGTCTCGGCGGTATTGCCAATAATGAAACCCGGAACACCGGTTCGTGCGACCGTCCCCATAACGACAACGTCTGCCCCGATGTTTTTGGCCAGCGCCGGAATCACCTGCCGCGCCCAGCCGTTTATAAGGTGTGTTTTTGGTTCCAGATAATCCAGTGAAGCCTGCCCCTGAGTGATGGCAACCTCCGCCAGTAGCGCCTCCAAACTGGCGTTGTGGTGCTGCCTTACCTGGTCAACATAGATATCGACTTCCTTTTCTGTTTTCTGCACGAATACGCTGTGACGCAAAGCGCTCTCGCTCACTGCTTGCCACGCGTGCGCAATGTGAAGCTCGGCAGAATCCGCCACCGCGATCGCGGTGGCCCTCTCGATAATTTCATGGTTGAGCGCACGGCGTGTTTCCATCTCTTGAGGTGCATATCCATCATCGACATCGACCGCCGCCAGAATGCACCGATACGCGTCGGGGGCCCCCGGCTTGATTAGCCATACCGGGCAAGGGCACTTGCGCAACAGGTGCATATCATCACTGCCAAAGAATCGGTGCGCCCAGTGCTGACTTTCAGGCATCTTTATAACCAGATCATGCAAGCCACTCAGCACCTCCCGAATGATCTCGAGAAAAGGAGTACCCACCAGAATTTTTGTTTTAATCTTGGCCCGTTTACGATATGGATCAACGAGCGCTTCCAGTTCTCGCGCATGGCTATTCACCATTGCATCTTGCACACTGACCGAGATCGAGCCACCTTCAGCAGTTCCGATGCTCGGTATCATAAGAGGGGCCATGTCAATTACGGTCAGGCTAGCTTGGTTAGTCTCCGCCAGCCTAACGGCACGTTCCAGGAAGGGCTTGCACTCTTTCTCCGACTCAACCGCACAGAGTATTTTTTTAAAATGCTTCATTACCTTCTCCTCATCAACCATGCTGCGAAGATATCTCAAAAATGCGAGCTAAGCCTTGCCCCAGCGCAATCAATTCCCAGAAAACACCTTCTCGTTTATCGAGCACCTGAATCTTCAAACAGTCTTCACTTGGTTCGGCGCTCAATGCCTCAATCAACACGCTAATGGCAGTGACTATGAACACTCGGGCAATTTCGGAGGCAGAGATAATGGGTAGTCAATCATATCAAGGCTGGTGAGCGTTTCAGCGCGAATCGTGCGCCACACGCAAACATAGCGAATCCGCAAACCAATCCTTACCTGAGCTATGACTCATCACACCGGTGCCAAAGGTGCATGCCCGAGGAGTCTTTCAGCCGCCTGATGGGCAGCATCCGCATAGGGCACCAACACCAGGTCTGCACCCGCCTGTTGCAACAGTGCCGTTTCACGGGTTCCGTGCGCGGTCACCGCGATACGGCCCGCGTAACCCAGGCTGCGCAGGGTATGAATAAGCGCCTGATTGACATGTCGCTCGCGAGTCGTACTGACGACCCACTGCACCTGGGACAGCGGTAGCGATCCCACAAACTCGGGGTTCTCGGCATCTCCATAGAGCACTGGATATCCCATCCCATCGCCAGATCGAACCAGTTCAGGGTTGTAGTCGATACCTGTTACCCGGTTGCCGCGCCCACGCAATGCCCGGGCGATTCCGTTACCATACCGGCCCATGCCAAAAAGAACGATATCGGTGGTGCCACTGTCGATAACGGTGTCCTGGTAGCTCTCACGGTAGGGGTTTCGACGCTCGAAGAGTTTCAACCACGGGGCAAGTCGTTCATAAAGCGGGTGGGAATAGATAATCAAGTAGGTTGATACGCTGATGGTGACTAAACCTACCAGCGTGATCAATCCCATGGTCTCGCGGTCGATATGGCCAAGTGTTACGCCCAGGGCTGCAAGTATCAGCGAAAATTCACTGATTTGCGCCACCGTTAGACCCGCCAGGAAACCGGTACGTGCGCGATATCCCAACACGCCCATAATCACCATGACGATCAGCGGGTTACCGATCAGGACAAACAGGGAGAAGACCAGCGCTTCGAACAACTGGGCGCCCAACAATCCCAGATCAAGGCGCGCACCGAGGTCGATAAAGAAAAACAGCAACAAAAAATCGCGCAAACTTACCAGGCGCGCGCCCAATGCGTCCCGGTAGGGTGTAGAAGCCAGTGACACGCCAGCCACGAAAGCGCCTACCTCCTTGCTGAAGCCCAAAGCAGCGCCTACCGTCGCCAGGGTCACCGCCCAGGCGATCCCAAACAGTACCAGTAGCTCCGGGGATCGTGCAAGCTGATGGAGCAGGCGAGGCAGGAGATAACGCGTCACCAGCCCGATAAGCACAATAAATACGCCACCCTTCAACAGCACGGCGAGCGCCGCGTAGGTAAGGGATACACCACTGGGCTTTCCCGCTGCATTCAGGCCTATCATGGCCAGCACAACGACGAGGTCCTGAACGATCAGGAAGCCAAGGGCGATGCGTCCATGCAATGTATCGACCTCCCGCTTATCCGAGAGTAATTTTACGATGATGATGGTGCTGGAAAATGTCAACGCTACCGCCACGTATAAGGCACTAATGGGCCTCATGCCGAACGCCAGCGCAATCAGATAGCCGACAACACTGGTAAACATTACCTGCCCAAGCCCCGTTGCCAAAGCCACCGGACCCATAGTGCGAATGATGTGCAGGTCCAATTTCAAGCCGACGACGAACAGCAACAGGGTAATACCGAACTTCGCCAGCAAATCTATCTGGTCGTTCGCGCTCACCCAACCGAGCACCGATGGGCCAACTAATATGCCCACCGCGATAAAGGCTACGATCAAGGGCTGGCGCAGGCGTACGCCCACAGCCCCTACCGCTGCAGCAAACAGCAGCAGTACCGCCATCTCGGTGAACACGTCCGGGAACGCAGTCATGATGCAGCCTCGCTCCCCGCCGAACTGCCGCGTCGGCCATCGTGCTTACTGCGCCACTTGCGTAGCGCGAATTTTTCCAGTTCAAGCATCATGAACAGCGCGATGCCCAGCGCGATGATTTCGGCGCCGTGTACGAAATCCACCGGCCGGGAATCGAAGAAACGCCCCATGAAAGGCACATACGTGAAGAACAACTGTAGCGTTACAACCACCGCCACGGCGATCAGGACCGCCCGCGAGTTGAACAGTTGGCCCAGCTTGAACGATGGCGCGCGCAAATAGCGCACGCTGAACAAGTAGAACACCTCCATCGCCACTAGGGTATTGACCGCGTAGGTGCGAGACTCTTCCAGCGTGGCACCATGCGTACTGGCCCAGCCGAAGATGCCGAACACGCCGGCGGCCATCAGGACCGACACCAGGGCAATGCGCCAGAGCAGAAAGCCAGACAGCATCGCTTCTTTTGCCAGTCGCGGCGGGCGGCGCATGGTCTCCGGTTCGGTGGCTTCGAACGCCAGAGCCATGGCCAACGCCACCGAACTCACCATATTGACCCACAGGATCTGCACCGGGGTGATAGGCAGCGTAAATCCGAACAGCACGGCGATCATTATGCTCAACGCCTCGCCACCGTTGATCGGCAGCAGAAACACAATGGCCTTTTTGAGATTGTCGTAGACGGTACGGCCCTGCTCGACGGCATGCACGATGGAGGCGAAGTTGTCGTCAGCAATGACCATCTCGGAGGCCTCTTTGGCTGCCTCGGTGCCTTTGTGGCCCATGGCGATACCGACGTCGGCGCGCTTCAGGGCGGGAGCATCGTTGACGCCATCGCCGGTCATGGCGACGATGGCACCCTGCGTCTGGAGCAGCGTGACCAGCCGCAGCTTGTGTTCCGGACTGACGCGCGCGTAAACGTCCACGTCCCGCACGCGCCTAGCCAGCGCGGCGTCGTCCATCTGATCGAGATCGTGACCAGTGATGGCCTCAGCGCTGTTTTCAAGATTGAGCCGCGCTGCGATGGCGCGCGCCGTGCCGGCATGGTCACCCGTAATCATCTTCACTCGGATACCTGCGGTCCGGCACTCGGCCACCGCCTCTATTGCCTCCGCGCGCGGCGGATCGATGAGGCCGAACAGACCGAGCAGTACCAGGCCCTCTTCCACATCGTTGAAATCCAGCTCCTGTTGGTGAGCGTGCGCGGGCTTGCAGGCCACCGCCAGCACGCGCTGACCCTGGTTCGCCAGCTCCTCCACCCGTTGCTGCCAGCGTTCGGCATCAATCGGCAATTCCTCGCCTGCCGCGCCTTGCACCTTGTCGCAACGCGCCAGTATCTGTTCAGGCGCACCCTTGAGGTAGACGGTGGCTCTTCCATCGTGGGCATGATGCAACGTGGCCATGAACTTGTGTTCGGATTCAAACGGGATCAGGTCAGTGCGCGGATGCTGCCGCCGTTCCTCCTCCGGCTCCAGTGTGGCCTTGACCGCCGCCACCACCAGGGCACCTTCCATCGGGTCGCCGTGCACGCGCCAGTCATCCGCCTTCTGTTCCAGCGTGGCGTCATTGCACAGCAGCGCGGCGCGGATCGCCTGCATCAGTAGCGGCGCCTGGTCAGCCTCGATCGGCTGGCCCTCGAACAGGAAGCCGCCGCGCGGGATATAGCCGGTACCCTCCACGGTGTAGAGGCCATCCACCGTGGCGATGCTCTGCACCGCCATTTCGTTACGGGTCAGGGTGCCGGTCTTGTCGGAACAGATCACGCTCACCGAGCCCAGCGTTTCGACCACGGGCAGGCGGCGGATGATCGCATTGCGCCCCGCCAGGCGCGTCACGCCGATGGCCAGCGTGACGGTGAGGATTGCCGGCAGCCCCTCGGGGATGGCCGCCACCGCCAGCCCCACCACCGTCATGAACATCTCTGCGGCGCTGAAGCCGCGCACGAGCACACCAAATGCAAACATCGCCAGCGCCAGCGCCAGCACCGTTCCGGTGAGCCGGCGCGAGAACACCGCCATCTGTCGCAGCAGCGGCGTCGTCAGGGTCTGAACCTGAGCGACCAGACCGCTGATACGCCCGATCTCGGTGGCTGCGCCGGTGGCGACGACAACGCCGCTGGCCTGGCCATGGGTAACGAGCGTCCCGGAATAGGCCATACACAGACGGTCACCCAATGCCGCATCTTCTGTGACCGCATCGACACCCTTTTCAACTGCCACGGATTCACCAGTGAGCACCGCCTCCTGGATCTGCAGACCCTTGGCTCGAAACAGGCGCAGATCCGCCGGGACCTTGTCACCAGATTGCAATAGCACGATGTCGCCGGGAACTAACTCCTCGGCCGACACACTCACGTGCTTGCCGTCGCGCAACACCATCGCCTGCGACGAAAGCATGTCGCGGATGGCGCGCAGCGCGTCCTCCGCCCTGCCTTCCTGCACGAAACCGATCACTGCATTGACCAGCACCACACCTAGGATGACAGTGGTATCCACCCAATGCCCCATTGCCCCTGCGATCACCGCTGCACCGAGCAGCACGTATATAAGAAGGTTGTGGAAATTCGCCAGCAGGCGCATCAGCGGGCCGCGGGGCGGAGCTTCCGGTAAGCGGTTCGGGCCGTACCGTTCCATGCGCCGCGCGGCTTCGGCCGTGTCGAGACCGGTGGCGCCGGCGTCGAGTTGACTAAATATCGTCTCCTGTGTCTGGGCATGCCAAGGCCGTTTGGATGCTGACAAGGAGGAATCAAGGTTATTTGATCTAGGCATTGTTGTTAGCCGCCTGCCGTTTCAAAACGCGAATAATCCCCACCTGCCTGGGGTCACACCAATACACGATCCGAAACGGCGGACGGACAAGATCGCGCAGCACTACCCCCTGAAAACTGATGGCCATCGCGGACATTGCAGTCACAAACCGAGCCACATCCTGTTCTTCAGCCATTTGTCCATCACACCTTCCTCTGCTGTCACCTTGAACACACGCAATTGCTGGGTCGGAGCCCTCTACTCGGTACCAGTAGAGGTCAAGAAACTGGAGTATCCCATACTTTGTTATTGGGAGTTGGAAGCCATCGCTCTTCTACTTCTTCGACTACCACCATATGCTACAGTTTCTCCTATCGGGTATTGATGGGCGCCGGCAGAAGAACATCCGGGTCCTAGCTCATCTTCAGTGTGGCGCTGGATTCGCTCTTCAAGTACAGTGCAATCCGCATTAGCCTCTGGTTCGTACTTTTGCATTCTAGGTGCACTGCTTGAAAGCTCAAAGGATTACTGTGCGAGCGGGTTGGTACGCGACCGCGGTTTGGGGCTATGTGTAAGTCGCGTAGAAAAATGAAAAGCAATGAGCGATAAAGGCCTTATCGAACACAAAGTACTTCACATTTAATTCGACGTCCCTCTATTCTCAATTGACACCTTGAATGTCGCTTTTTGGGGTCTCGGATGGCAACCGACGCGCGTGAGTAATTGTTCTCCATCCACTTAACTGCGGTCTAATGAGTATATTGCACGTCCATCTCAAAAATAATGTGCTTAAACCGTTTCATGTCACCCACCTCCTTTGCTCTTCACTCATCCAGCGTCACCGGCGTCACAAATCCTTGCGGCTTGATTGCCAATACCGAGCAGTCGATCTGCTCGAGAATGGTCTCTGCAGTATTGCCCATGAATAAACCCCGGATACCGGTCCGCGCGACAGTGCCCATGACGATGCAGTCAACTGCAAGGCGTTTGGCAAGTGCCGGAATCTCCTGTCGGGCAGACCCTTGCAACAGATGCGTTCGAGGTTTCAGGTAGTCTAGGGCGTCTTGAGCAGCTTTGCTCTTGGTCATAATTTTGCTTACTAAATTGTCAAGCAGCTGTTCTTGTTGCCGCCGATCCTGCTCAATGCCTGAATCCAATTGATCTTTTGACATATTCGAAGAAAAACCCAAACCATGAACCATCTCGGTCATTGACGTCCACGCATGAACAATATGCAGCTCCGTGGAATCCGCTAGAGCCAGAGAGGCCGCGATTTCCAGTATTTGCTCGTTTAGCACGTGACGCGTTTTCAATTCTTGTGACATATAAGAATCGCCTGCATCCACGGCGGCTAAAATTCGCTTATAGACGCCCGGCGCACTAGGTTTAATAAGCCAGACCGGGCAGGGGCATTTGCGCAATAAATGCATATCGTCACCGGCGAAAAGCCGATCCAGCCAGTCCGGCGATTCAGGGCACTTGATCACCAGATCGTGTCCGTTACGCAATACCTCCCGGATCACCTCGAGAAATGAAGTGCCGAGCAGGACCTTACTCTGGATATCGATGCGTTTGCGGTGGGGTTCGATCAAAGGCGCCATGAGCGCCTCATGCTCGCGCTCCATAGCCGCTTGCAGTTCGCTATAGATCGGACCGCCATCTGCCATGCTAAAGGCGCGTGGCACCCGAGGAATCACATCGACGACCGTCAGGCTGGCCTGGTTGTTCTCGGCCAGCGCAACGGCCCGGCTCAATGCCGGCTCACTGGCTTCCCCATGTTCAATGACACAAAGAATTTTTTTAAATCGCTGCATCGCTGTCACCTGGGTTTGTGCGTATAAACAATGGGACGGACTATTTAGCGTTACCCTTTTGGTCGTAGGCCGATTGTTCCAGGGCGTCCGCCACCTCCCGCGGCATGTAGTTCTCATCGTGCTTGGCCAGCACTTCAGACGCCTTGAACTCACCGTCTGCAGTTAACACCCCCGAGGCCACGGCGCCCTGTCCCTCGCCAAAGAGATCAGGCAGAATACCCTCGTAAACCACGGGTATGCTAGCCTCGTAATCAGTCAATTCGAACCGCACTTGCAGGCTGTCGTTGCTGCGTTTGACGCTGTTATCCACCACCATGCCTCCCACTCGGATAGGTTGGCGGACCGGAGCCTCACCCCTGGCGATCGCTGCCGGTGGAAAGAACAGGTTGATATTTCCGCTCAGAGCGTACACAACAAGGCCGATGGCCGCACTGGAAAATAGCACGACAAACAATACAAGGTACAGACGATGCTTGCGCGCGGGGTGCATTAACGGCCCTCCTTCATGGAATGGCGACTACGCAGCTGCCGCTTGAGCCCCCCACACTTTCTCTGCCCGGCCCGTCGCTGGCTGCGTCCCGGGACAGCAAGAGAGTCTTCCCGATGACGTGCCCTAACCGAACCAATGCTATGTTTACCCAAGTTGGCTAATGTTCCTTGAAACGTTTCTCTACAGTCATTATATCGCTACCCCACTTATGTCTCTTCATCGTAGATCCTCAACATGTGCGCTTCCTATACCTTCCTTGCGCGCGTACGGACTGTCCGTATATCGAGGCGAGTTCGTAGCAAACAGCCAACACCCCCCAATGACATCAGCACTTCGGACTCATCCACCACTTCCACAGGGCGTTCCAGCTGGCCTGCCAGGCGCAGCAGCGCCTCCCTGACATCCAGCGGCCGCACAGCGGGCTCGCCACACTGGGGACACAGAGCAGTTTCAGGTACCTCGGTGCCGATGGCTTTGCAGTCAGTGCAGGTCCAGCCGGGGTCGGGTTGGTAATCACGGGCCATGACCAGCGTGTCCACCTTATTCCAACGCAACGCATCCAGGGTGGCTTTGCGAGCCCACGGCCGCCAGATTATGGGTGCGCAGTCCCTCGATGAGTCGCTCGGCAACCGACCGGGATTCAAGCTCCTCATGTTCGATGAAGCTGGACAGGGTCAACATGACCACCTCGGCCGGCAGATCGCGTTCGCTGGCGGGGACCATATCCACTAGCTTTTCCGCTAGATCGCTGGGCAGGGCGTCTCGGACCCGAGCGGTGATCTCGGGATCGCCAGCCAGGATCAGGTGGGTATGGCCACCGGCGCGCATTAGCTGTTTCAGAACCGCAATCTTTTCACGTATAAACTGCTTCCCGCGGTGCGCCTGGTTCACCTGAAAATGCATTCGGGCCCATTCCGAACCCACACGCGTACGCAGTCCCGGCTGGTTCATCCAGGTCTGGATCGTGGCCGCGCCCAGGTTTACCTCCAGGATGCTGGCTCGACCAGGCATGGCGAGCAAGACGATATAGCGGTGGTAGTTGTCCTTGAGTTCCACTAGATGGTATATGTTGGGCGTTGGATAGACTGCGATCCAGTTGGGCAGGGGGGCGCCAAACTGCATCGGTAGCATAAAGGTGCCTCCGAAGCTGCCACGCACAAAGATGGCTGCTCCCCTCGCCTCGGGGAGCAGCTCGGTGGCCAGCCAGTCCTCAATCTTGCCCAGCGCCTCCTCGAGATCGGTAAGGTTGTTACCCCTGAGAACGCGCCGCAGGATACGGGCACGCTCATCGAGCGCGTCGCGCCAGCCTGTCTGCCCGTTGTCAAGGTTTACGTAACAGCTGACAAAGAACGCATCCGTCTCTTTCACGCTAGCCAGTAGGGTGATGTGCTGTGTGAGTTCGTCGAGGGTGGTTAGGTGTGTCAAGCCAGTATCCTCTTTCGTTGGAAGAGATCTCATTCGTCACCGCTCATGAAGCCTAGTATATGCAGCAAACTGGTAAACAGGTTGAAGATGGATACGTAGAGGGTCACAGTCGCCATGATGTAGTTGGTCTCGCCGCCGTGGATAATGTTGCTGGTCTCGTACAGGATTAGTCCCGCCATCAGCAGCACGAACATTGAGGATACCGCCAGGGATAATCCGGGCATCTCGAAAAACACGGCACCCAGCCCGGCCAGGAAAGCCACGAGGATACCCGCGATCAGGAAACTGCCCATGAAGCTAAAATCTTTGCGGGTGGTCAGTGCATGTCCGGACAAGCCGAAGAAGATGGCACCGGTACCACCCATGGCAGTCATCACGACCTGGCCACCGTTGGGCATGGCCAGATAAGCACTGAGTATCGGCCCCAGTGTGTAGCCCATAAAGCCGGTCAAGGCGAACACGAAAGCTAGTCCCAAAGCACGATCGCGGAATTTCGCAGTCAGAAACAGCAGGCCGAAATAGCCTCCGAGAGTGAGCAGCAAACCCGGATGTGGCAGACTCAGCGCCATTGAAGCCCCGGCGCTAAGCGCGCTGAACAGCAAGGTCATGGACAGCAACATATAGGTGTTGCGGACCACCTTATTGGTGGCTAAGACGGCCGTTTGTGTATGGGCCGTCGCATTCGCTATTGGTGTATTCATGGTGGGTTGTCTCCGGGGAGGTTGATCAAGTGATTACCGATCACTTCGCAATTGATACCCTGTTGAACAGGACAGATAGATGAACGGGCCGTGTCGCGCCTGATCTGCCAGCCGACGCTCGAGGGTACGCTCGGCGCGATCAATCGCTCGGTCGATGGCGATGTACAGGTCGGCCTCGGTATCGTTTATCACTATAAGGGGCATGCCGGCCTGCACCAATTGCACATGGCAGCGTTTTCGGGCATCTCCGGGTAAATCTTTGGTGTCAGATAGCCGCACAATAATAGCCTGGAGGATGTGCTCGTTGCAGCTGGTCAGGGTGTGCCGCAGCCGGCGTTCGACATGGCCACGTACGGCATCAGTTAGGAAAAAATTGTGTGCCTGGATATCAATCTTCACAAGGCTCTCCGTAGCTTTGTCGTTGGTTTTTCATAAGTAGACATGCTACACGGACCCAATAGGCATAAATAGTCGTATATATCCGATATATTGCTCGGTAATTACGAAGTAATGGTGAACCAGCGGTGTCCCAATGTTTGATCCGTTGGAAGACATAACATCTTGAAATGCAATAATTTATTGAAGTTCCATTCTGGTCTTTATTTACACTGCAAGCATGCGTTCTGTCACGCTTCGAGGAGTGACTTCGAGAGGCGGCATATCAACCAGAGAAAGTTGGTTCATGCACCGTTGACCCAGCATCTTCCGTTGAGGACTTTTCGTTGTTGCGCGCCCACTGTAACAAGCTTTGTCATTTCGGTGTTCGGTCTGTGGTGCGTCGCAACAACCTGGCCAGTGCCAAAGCAACGCAAGACTGGCGAACCCGTGCATACCTTGCTCAGGGAATGTTCGGTATTGTTCGGGAGCCACTCGCATGCCGTGCATCGGTCGAGTGGGTTGATCTACGACCAGACCGTTGTGCTTCAGGCGGACTACTTCGTGTTTCCGATCGTCGCATAAATTAGCGCCGCCGCCCTGTTGGCCGATGAGGTCTGTCCCGATGAGCCATTGCGCCAGTGGGTGATTCTCCCTGCATTACCTGTTCGCTGCACAACCCTAGGCGACGGGCAAGGTGCTGGGCATCTTACTATTGATCCATTAGGAGCTGGTACCGTTTATCGAGATCTCGTGATCATCGAATAAGGAGTATTCACTTTTCTATTTGGGCATTTTCCCAATTGTGCTACCAACATCGTTGGCGACAACTAGAGGCAAGTGGATTTAACTATGCGGCCTGGCAAGCCCACAATTGCGCAACACGTTGCGCTGGACTTGCTATACTGCGTTTCGCTCGCTGCACCAGGAGCGTTAGTCTTCGCCGAGGTCGTTTTAGTGATATACAAGTCGGCATGCCATAGTCGTTCGAGGCCCAAGTGTTTTCTTCCTTGATTCCCAGCATTATCGCCTTTGGCCTCGCTGCCCTCATGATCGGCGTCGCGGGCAGTCGGCTGGCCCGGCTGGCTGATACCTTGGCTGACCGAACCGGCCTGGGCGAGGCGCTATTCGGGGTCTTGCTCCTTGCTGGTGTTACTTCGCTGCCTGATTTCGCCGCGACTCTGAGCGCAGCGTTAGACGCTCGGCCAGACCTGGCTATGAGCAACGTCATGGGCAGCATGGCTGCGAACCTGGTGTTTCTTGGCGTGGCTGACATTGTCTATCGCAAAGCCAACCTGGAACACGCGGCCGCGTCCCCGGTCAACCTGATGCTGGCGGGATTGCTGATTGTGTTGCTGTCTTTGCCGCTGCTCGCGATCTTAACGCCGACGCTCACCCTGTGGAACGTCCACCCGATCACGCCGGTGATCGTTGTCGCCTATCTGTTCGGCCTGCACCTGGTTCGCCACACGCAGGCCAAGCCCATGTGGTTCCCTAGACTGACCCACCAGACAGTTTCAGATGAGCCTACAAAGCATTCTGCTGGTTCGGCCACTGTGTGGCTGGAGTTCATCGGCATGGCCGTCGTGACCGCTTTGGCCGGCTGGATATTGATGGAGGCCGCCAAGGGTATCGCCGATCATACTGGGCTTTCCGAAACTCTGGTCGGTGGCCTGTTCACTGCTCTGGCTACTTCTACCCCCGAGCTGGTAACCACCATCGCAGCGATAAGAATTGGAGCGCTGACCCTGGCAGTAAGCAACATCTTCGGTACTAACTGCTTCAACATGCTCGTTGTCGCCGCGGCTGACGCGGGCTATCCTCACGGCTCCATCTACCATGACATGGCACCGGTTCAGATGATGTGGGGCCTGGTTGGCATCTTGATGACCGCCATCCTGCTGCTGGGAATGGTGCGACGAGAGACCTATGGAATCGGCCGAATCGGATTCGAAAGTGCGCTGATCCTGTGCGTTTACGCCGTCGCGCTTGGCGTCGTGGCGCTGAGCAACTGAGGTTTCTGGCTGAAATTCTGGAAGAAGGACAGCTACAAAAGCTGTACGGCAAAGACTAAAAAATTGCTGAAGCCGACTTGTATCACTTCGTTCGGCATGCGGCCAGTAAGCTACCGCGTCGTGGTAGGTTACTGAACTGCTCGGGATCTGGGGATTGGCGTCGGTGTCTCGGCGGTTTGGGCCAAGTGAACCAAGTTCTAGCAATCACTGCCGACCCCGCCGCCCAGCCTGACTAAGATCTCGTCGGCACTGTCGAGACTTTCCGCGCGTTTTGCGCGCCCTACCTCTGCTGCCCATTGCTTCGCACCTTAACTGCAAGCACATCGCACGGTGCTCCGTGCAGCACGGCATTGGCAGTGGAGCCGAGCATCAGACCCAAACCATGTTGTCCGTGGGTTCCCAGGACAATTAGATCTGCGCCTAGTTTTTCGGCAAGTCGTCGAATTTCAACTGCAGGTGTACCAATTACTACATCCACTGCAGGAGTTTTGATTCCATGGCGCTTCGCCAGGCTTGAAATCCAAGCCGTGGCGCGCTCTACTGCCTGCGGTGCAATTCCGTCGCGGTTATCGAGCACTGAATACAAGTCAGCGTAAAAATTAGCCAGCGGTTTAATCACCGAGACGATGGAAATCGTAGATTTGTCGTCATCCATAATTTCCTTCGCGGCACTTAACACCTCGTCAGCTTCGTCGGTGGTGTCGATCGCAACCAGAATAATACTATATGCCATTCCGTAACCACCCTATATTACTGTAGCCATGATTCATAATCATGAACCAGTTACATTGCTGAAATCCATCGACAGATATGACCAATCGATCAAGACGGAAATATCGACGCACTGCTCTAGGTCACAAGTTAACCCTTTGTCGCATACTTCCTTCTTAAGAAAACCTCCCTCTTTAGAGGATACATTTGTCCGAGTCATTTCGCCGTTGACTTGTATCAATGATAATGCCGTAATACGCCGCTAATCCCCGCTAAGCCAGCGACGATACCCAAACAGGTATAGTGCGCTAAATATAAAATTTGTATAGCACACACAACCCAGTATCAGGTTGGAGACACTGCCTGTTGATTGCCGCCCAAAATTGACAAAAACCGATATTGATCTAAAAAGCGGGACGGTTACGGTCTGTCGAGCCAGGGCAAACGGGTCCTATAAACAAACCAAAACCAAACGCGTCAGACGCGAAGTTGAACTAATCGATCCAGCGATTCAATAGCTGCGGGTACAGCGTCCTTTCACGGAGCTGCTGGACACTCGTCGCCTCAAAGTCATGTCACGAGACAATAAGAAAAAAATCTCCGAGGACGTTCACCTCGTTTTTATTAACAGCAACACGGAGAGGCCACACGAATCCGACGGGACGGTACGTAATAACTTTTGGCGTGCTCATCTAAAAAAAGCCAAGGTACGCTATCGCGGGCCGAACACTGCACAACACATATTCATCAGCCAATTACTCACGGTCGACATCGCGAAGGAATGGATCATTCGCCAGGTGAGTCATACCAGCACGCACATGATCGATCAGCATTACGGCAAGAGGATCTCCGCAGATGCGACCAGGATGGTGCAATTTGTGTCGGAGCGATTGGGAAATTCTGCGCGTTTGGTCCCAAAATGGTCCCATGACGCAAGAAAAGTCTAATTAATTCAATAAAATCAATAGGATATGGCGGAGAGCGAGGGATTCGAACCCTCGATAGGGTATAAGCCTATACACCCTTAGCAGGGGTGCGCCTTCAGCCACTCGGCCAGCTCTCCGGATTGTGCTTGTCTCGGGGTGCTTGCGCCTGGCAGGGGCCCATGTAAGCCATCCCGTCAGGGCTGCCCGACACTGCCTGCTTTGCACTTTGCCCGAGGCGCGGCATGATACCACAACCGGAGCAAAATCAAAGTCATACAACGAAGATGGCGGTGATTATTCCTGCTCGGGCGGGGTCTCCGGTTCATCGCCCTGGATACGATTGTAAATTTCCTCCCGATGCACGGCAACATCCCTGGGCGCATTGACGCCAATGCGCACCTGGTTGCCCTTTACGCCCAGTACCGTCACAGTGATGTCATCGCCTACCATCAGCGACTCTCCAACCCTGCGCGTTAAAATCAACATTGTTTTGTATCTCCCGCCCCGTGTCCGCTATGTGTCTCCAAAGCAAAGGACACTTGCCGAAACCGGTCACACAATTCGCCGGCCCCATCTATCCTGTGGCTTCATTAGTTCTAGTCAAAATTGCCGAAATAGCAATGTAAGTACGATAGAACAAGTCCGACACTGCCTGGTCGCAATAGTCCTGTATCAGGCAACGCTTTCGTCTTTTGGTTCCCTTTCCAGGCCAAACGAGGAGTGCAGTGACCGCACCGCCAGTTCCAGGAACTTCTCCTCGATAATCACTGAAATCTTGATTTCGGAGGTCGTGATCATCTGGATATTGATACCGACCTCCGCCAGGGCGGCGAACATCTGGCTGGCCACGCCCGCGTGGGAACGCATGCCAACGCCCACCACCGATACCTTGGCGATCTTCGAATCAACACGCACTTCCCGGGCTTCGATCTGCCCGGCGACCTCCCGCAGTACCTCTTGCGCGCGGGGAAGGTCGGTGCGGCTCACGGTAAAGGTGAAATCCGTGTGATTGTCCTCGCCGGTATTTTGCAGGATGACATCCACCTCGATATTGGCATTGCCAATAGGGCCGAGGATTTTGTGGGCGATACCGGGCATGTCCGGTACACCCAGCACAGTGAGCTTGGCCTCGTCCCGATTGAATGCGATGCCGGCGATTGTGGGTGTTTCCATCTGATTCACGTCCTCCAGTGTTATGAGCGTACCGGGGCCTTCCTGAAAACTGTGCAGGACCCGCAGTGGTACCTGGTACTTGCCGGCAAATTCCACCGCGCGTATCTGCAACACCTTGGAACCCATACTGGCCATTTCCAGCATTTCCTCGAAGGTGATGCGGTCGAGCCGACGGGCGCCGTCGACCATCCGCGGGTCGGTGGTGTAGACCCCATCGACATCGGTGTAGATCTGGCACTCGTCGGCCTTCAGAGCCGCCGCCAGCGCCACCGCGGTGGTGTCCGAGCCGCCGCGCCCCAGGGTGGTGATGTTGCCGTGCTCGTCCACGCCCTGGAAACCCGCCACTACCAGCACATAGCCCGCTTCCAGGCCGGCGTGCAGCTTTCTCGTTGTCAATTTCGCGGATGCGCGCCTTGGTGTGGGAGTCATCCGTGAGGATGCGTACCTGGCTGCCGTTATAGGATTTTGCTTTCACCCCGCGCTCGTTGAGCGCCATGCTGAGCAGTGCGGTAGTCACCTGTTCGCCGGTGGAGATGAGCACGTCCATTTCCCGTGGTACCGGCAGCTCCTGCAGCTCATGCGCCAGGGCGATCAGGCGGTTGGTTTCGCCGCTCATGGCGGAAACCACAACGACCACGTCGTGGCCCTCTGCACGGAACCTGGCGACCTTATCGGCCACCTGCCCGATACGCTCGATAGAGCCTACCGAGGTACCGCCAAATTTCTGGACAATCAGGCTCATGGCTTACTTCAGCTCCGACGCCACCCAATCGGGCACGCTTTTCAGCACCCCGGGCAGGGCCTCGATATCAGTGCCGCCACCCTGGGCCATGTCGGGCCTGCCGCCGCCCTTGCCGCCCAGGCGCGCGGCCACGTCGCGCACCAGGTCGCCGGCTTTCACCCGGCCGGTCAGGTCACTGGTCACGCCCGCTGCCAGGGCAACCTTGTCGTCGGTTATCGCCGCCAACAGAATCACCGCGCTGCCCAGCTTGTTCTTGCACTGGTCCAGGGTATCGCGCAGGGATTTCGCATCGGCGCCCTCCACCCTGGCGGCCAGCACTTTCACGCCGGCGACATCCACAGCCCCGGCGGTCAGGTCACCGCCCGCGGAGGTGGCCAGTTTCTGCTTGAGTCGGGCGATCTCTTTTTCCAGTTCACGATTCTCGCCGCGCAGGGCAGCTACTTTATCAACCACATTGTCATTAGTGGCCTTGACCACATCGCACACTGCCGCGAGGCGCTGCCCGTCCCTGTCGATTGCAGCCAGGGCCACGCTGCCGGTGACCCCTTCGATCCGGCGCACACCGGAGGCCACCCCGGACTCCGCCGCAATACGCAGCAGGCCGATATCCCCGGTGCGACTGGCATGGGTACCGCCACACAGTTCCACCGAAAAGTCATTCTCGCCCATGGAAAGAACCCGCACCTCGTCGCCGTATTTTTCCCCGAACAGCGCCATGGCGCCTGCCGCGACGGCATCTTCCATATTCATCAGCCGCGTTGCGACCTCGGTGTTGGCACGGATCTGGGCGTTTACCAGCCCTTCAATTTCCTTCAGTTGCGCCGTGGTAATCGCCTGGGGGTGGGAAAAATCAAACCGCAGGCGCTCGGAGTCCACCAGCGAGCCCTTCTGCGCGACGTGTTCACCCAGCACCTTGCGCAGGGCGGCGTGCAACAGGTGGGTGGCCGAGTGATTAAGGCGGGTTCGCTGGCGCACCTGGGCATCCACCGTGGCCGTCAGGACGTCGCCCACGCTGACTGCTCCTTCAAGCACCTTGACGTGATGCAGGTGGTGATTCGAGGCCTTGGTGGTGTCGCTGACTTCCAGCCGCACCCCCGCGCCGCCCAGATAACCGCTATCGCCCACCTGGCCACCGGACTCGCCATAAAACGGTGTGCGATCGAGCACCACGATGCCGGCGTCGTCAGCGCCCAGGGCGTCGACCTGCTCGCCGTCCAGCAAGATGGCCGTGACAGTGCCCTCGCCCACCACGCTGTCGTAGCCGGTAAACTCGGTACTGCCATCGAGGGTGAGGACCGCACTGTAGTCCACCTTGAAGCTACCGCCTTCCTGGGAGCGGGAACGCTGGGCGGCCATGGCCTCCTCGTAGCCCGCCATGTCCAGCGTCAGGCCCCGTTCCCGGGCGATGTCGTTGGTCAGGTCGGTGGGAAAGCCATAGGTGTCGTAGAGCTTGAATACCAGCTCCCCGGGTATTTCCGTTCCCGCCAGGCCGGCGAGGGCCTCGTCCAGAATCTGCATACCGTTATCCAGGGTCTTGGCGAACTGTTCTTCTTCGGCCAGCAGCGCCTTTTCAATCTGCGCCTGCTGCTTCACCAGTTCGGGATAGGCATCGCCCATCTGCTCGGCCAGGGTACCCACCAGCTTGTGGAAGAAGGGTTTGCTGGCGCCAAGCTTGTTGCCGTGGCGGATGGCCCGCCGGATGATCCGCCGCAGCACATAGCCGCGGCCCTCGTTGCCCGGCATCACACCGTCGGCCACCAGGAAGGCACAGGAGCGGATGTGGTCGGCGATGACATTGAGGGAGCTGTTCTCCAGGTCGCTTACGCCCAGGATTTTCGCGGCGGACCGGATCAGCGCCTGGAACAGGTCGATCTCGTAGTTGCTGTGCACGCCCTGCATCACGGCGGCGATGCGCTCCAGGCCCATACCGGTATCCACCGAGGGCTTGGGCAGGGGGTGCAATTCACCGCTCTGGTCGCGGTTGTACTGCATGAACACCAGGTTCCAGACCTCTATGTAGCGATCGAGGTCGTCGTTTTCGCTGCCGGGAGGGCCGCCGGGGACATCCGGGCCGTGGTCGTAAAACAGCTCGGAACAGGGCCCGCAGGGACCGGTGTCGCCCATCTGCCAGAAGTTGTCTTCGTCCAGGCGGGACAGGCGGTCGGGGCTGACGCCAATTTCATTCACCCAGATATCCGCTGCCTCGTCGTCGGAAACATGCACCGTCACCCACAGTTTCTCCGGCGGCAGGCCCAGCACCTCGGTGAGAAACGCCCAGCCGTACTGGATCGCCTCGCGCTTGAAATAGTCGCCGAAACTGAAATTGCCCAGCATCTCGAAGAAGGTGTGGTGGCGAGCGGTATAGCCCACGTTCTCCAGGTCGTTGTGCTTGCCCCCGGCCCGGACGCAGCGCTGGCTGCTGGTAGCGCGCACATAGGGGCGCGGGTCGGTACCCAGGAAGGTGTCCTTGAACTGGTTCATCCCGGCATTGGTAAACAGCAGGGTCGGGTCATTGGCCGGCACCAGCGAACTGCTGGCAACCCGGGTGTGCCCCTGCTGTTCAAAGTAGGCCAGGAAGGCCTCGCGTATTTCTCCGGTCTTCATAAGCGATCTCGATTGTAAGGTTTTGGTCGACGACTTGCGGTGGCGGGGCGCCAATGCCGCCTCAGCCGGCCATATGCCCTTCGGCGAATGTCCTGCCTGCGATAATGTGCAGGTGCAGGTGAAATACAGTCTGGCCCGCGCCGGCGCCGTTATTGACGATCAGTCGGAAGGAATCCGCCACGCCCAGCTGTTCGGCGACCCTGCCGGCCGCCAGCATCAGGTGGCCCAGCAGCGCCTGGTCCTCCTCGGTGGCATCCACCAGGCGGGGAATGCCGCGCTTGGGGATGACCAGAACATGCACCGGCGCCTGGGGGCTGATGTCATTGATGGCGATGCAGTGCTCGTCCTCGTACAGGAACTCACTGGGGATCTCGCCGCTGACGATTTTGCCAAAAATGGTATCGGACATGGCTGCTACCCCAGTTTCTCGTCTACGGTGAGCACCCGCGCCTCGCTTTCCAGCATCACTGGAATGCCGTCGCGCACAGGGTATGCCAGGCCACTGGCCTTGCAGACCAGCTCGTCTTTCTCCTGATCGTATTCCAGCGGCGCCTTGGTTACGGGGCACACCAGGATACTGAGCAACTTCTTGTCTATCATCAACGCCTCACAGGGCTGGAAGCCAAAGGGCTACCAGGCTAAAAGTGAGGCGGCATTATACGGGTTTTTCCCGACTAGGGCATGGGTTTGGGCGCCGGTTTCGGCATGGGCGGCGCCAGCAGCTGGGGGTCGATCCGCTCCTGCCGCCAGTTCATGCGCCAGTCCAGGTGCGGGCCGGTGGCGCGCCCGGTGGCACCGATGGCCCCGATAAGGTCGCCGGCCTGCAATTCATCCCCCACCTGCACCGACACCTCGCTCATATGCAAGAAGGTGGAGGACAGCTGGTAGCCGTGGTCGAGAATCACCGTGCCGCCCGAGAAATACAGGTCGGGCTCTGCCAGCGTTACCACCCCCGCCGCCGGGGCGTGGACCGGGGTACCCCTGGGGGCGGCCACATCGACACCGTAGTGGGGGTTGCGCGGCTCACCGTTGTAGAAGCGCTGGCTGCCGTAAACGCCCGATATCGGTCCCTGGGCCGGCCACACAAAACCCGCCAGCACGCCTTCGATCAGCTCGGGGCGCTTGATGCTGGGGGCGCGGGCGTCAGCCACAAGGGCAGCTTCGCGCCGGATGCGCTCCAGTTGCTCCGGGGGCGGTGTGACCGTGGCCTGTGGCACACCCTCAACACGCTGGATATTGTATTCGCGGCCGGCCACCTGCAGTGTCTGGTTGCAGGTGGTCGGGCCTGTCACCACCAGCTCCACCGAAGCCGGCGCATCGCGGCCAAAGCCGGCAAAGGTAGTGCCATCGGGCAGCACGTCGAGCAATTGCCCGCCGAGCTCGACGGCACTACCGGGCTCCACTTTGCCCCAGATAAACCCGCCCTGCTGCAGCGCCCCACTGAACTGCAGGCACTCGCCATGCACCAGCGGAGTCGCCAGGAACATTGCCGTTACCGCGCCGATGGCGCGCTGCACTGCTGAATTCACAGCACTTTCTCCTTGAGTTTCGATTGGACGGATGAATTCTACCCTATGGTACCCGCCCCGGCACCGCTACAATACCGGCCCATGAGCAGATACAGACCACCGCAACGGCGCGGCTCCACCTATATCACCCCCGAGGGCGAACGACGCCTGCGGGAGGAGCTGCACCAGTTATGGAAAGTCGAGCGGCCCCAGGTTACCAATGCAGTACACGAGGCCGCCAAGAATGGCGACCGCTCCGAGAACGGCGACTACATCTACGGCAAGCGCCGACTGCGGGAAATCGACTCCCGGGTGCGCTTCCTGAACAAGCGCCTGGACGAACTTAAAGTAATCGATGAGACGCCGGCGGACACCAGCAAAATCTACTTCGGCGCCTGGGTCAGCCTCGAGGACGAGGCCGGCATCGAGCAGCGCTGGCGCATTGTCGGTCCGGACGAGTTCGACCTCACCCAGGGCAGGCTGAGCATGGACTCCCCCATGGCCCGCTCACTGCTGGGAAAGTGCCTGGACGATGAAATCAGCGTGGAGAGCCCCGCGGGCCAAAAAGCTCTACTACGTCACTGACATCAGCTACCGGGACCAGTGACGACTACTCGTCAAGTCGATTCGGTCCGGTCACCAGATCCCTTCAGCGGCTCGCACCACCGGCGCTGCGCCGATGACGGCGCAGCCACCATATGCCGATGCCGCTCAGGGCGAGGCCACCCAGCAGCACCGCCACCAGGTCCATCCAGAGTATCCCGAGGCGGCCGGCGATGCGGCCGCTGTGCAGGTCCAGCAGCAGTCGCTCCCAGCTCAGCCACTGCTCCCTGGCGGGAATGCTGCCAAGTATTGCCCGGGGCAGTGTCGCAGGCCCGAGCTGCTTGATGAGGCTGCCCCCGGGTGCCGCCACGCTGAACTCCAGGGCATCCAGATCTGCCAGCCACCAGCCGTCGGCGTCCTGCAGCACTACCCTGTCATCCGCCATGCCAACACCACGCAATGGCGCTGGCAAACCGCTGCTCGCGCTCACCGACTCGATCAGCTGGCCATCGGGTGCAATCAGCAGGAGTTCCCCGCTGCAGCCGGCCAGCAGCATGTTGTCCGCGCGCACCGCCGCCACCAGCCTGCCACTGCAGGGGGCCACCGCCTGCGTGTCGAGATAGATGCGCCCATCGGCTGCCTGGGACAGCCAGTTTTCCCCCAGCTGAAATGCCGGCAGGTCAGCGGATTCGTCGCCGTAGGCCTGCAGCAACCAGGGCGAGTCGACAAAGCGGCGATCCAGGCCCAGCCCGGGAGAGTGATTCAACAAAATACCGGTCACGGACAGCACAAGTACAAAAACGGCCACAAGCAACCCCAGGCGCCGGTGCCAGCGCCAGAGAAACCCCACCAGCCGGGGCCGCCGCATCAGCCTTCCACCTGTGCATCCAGCCACAGGGCAAGCCGGGCCACCCGCTCCACCGCGCGCACCGAGAGAGTCGCGCCGGTGATGCCGTCGATGGAATCTGACAGGTAGCCATCAGGCGCCAGTGTCAGCCCGCTGAACTGGCTGGTAAAAAACGGGTAGCGAATTTCCCAGCCCCGGCTTTCCCGGAACGCCAGCACTTCCACCCGGTCTATCCGGTTGGCAGCGACTGCGATACCCAGGGTTATCGGCTTGTCCTTGCCTATATCCTCGAGAATCCAGGCCGTGCGGTCACCCGCGCGCCAGTAGCGCAGCCTCAGCGCCGGGGGGACCCAGCCCACGGCGGACTTTGCCTCGGCCCGGGTCTCCTCGGTCAGCCACAGGGTATGCATTTCTGGTGCGGTATCACCGAACGCCATAGTGAGGAATTCGTCTCGCCCCAGATACTCCTCCCCCACAACGGAAAAAGCTGCCAGCACCAGGCCGGCAGCCAGTGCGGCGCGCAAGCGCGCCAGCAGCTTGGGATTGGTGGGCATCAGAAACTCCAGCCCACTCCAAGGTTAAGCCCTTCCAGCTCTTTCTGGTCGGCAGGCGCGTCCTGGAACTGGTAGTCGAGCTTGAACACCACATGTTCCTCCAGCCAGTAATTCAGGCCCACATCCCATTCGCTGAACTGTGTATCCCCTGCGCCCCCGGCCTGGTTATCCCACTCGCTGTAACGGGCAAAGACACCCAGGTCGCGCAACAGCATCCAGGAAGGTTCGATATACCAGCCTTCCTGGGTATCAGCCCCGGCCGCAATGTTGTCGATGGCGTCATCGATATCCCAGGATGCCGCCAGGGCGCGCAGACCGAATGGCCCGTTGCGATAGCTCAGGTGCGCCGAGTAGAGCATCGCATCGACATCCTGGGTGTAATCACCCTGGTATATATCCTGCTGGTACTGCACCGTGGCGCCCAGTTCCAGGCCGGCAATCCCGGTGTATTTCAGGTTTGCGGTATAGGCCGGGTCGGAAGCGTCCGCCTCGGACACTTTCTGGCGCCCGTCGCGGATCATGAACTGGCCATCGTCCGCATCAAGCTTCAGGCCTGAGGTAAAGGTTGTCTCGTAACTCCAGCCCGGCGCAATTTCACCGCTCAGTGCAACGCCGCCTTCCCACCAGGTGGTGGGTATAATGTTCTTTTCCACATTGTTGCGCTCGACGCCGTAAAACGTATCCGGCTCATGGGTCAGGTTGAGAATGCCCACGGGCATCAGGAACAGGCCCGCCTTGATCCGGGTAGCGCTGTTAAGGTCGTGCTCGATATAAGCCTGCTCGAGTTCAACCTCGCCGTTCTGGCCATCGCCGGCGACGGAGTGCTCCAGCTCCACTTCGGAGAACATCCGGGTGGTGTCGCTGAACTCGTGACCCAGGAAAAACACGAAACGGTGGAAGTCGAGCTCGTCCTTGTCACCACCATTGCCGTTCTGGTTTTCCAGGTTGTTATAGTGCATTTCGCCGTAGCTGCCGATGCTGGTGCGCTCAGCCCAGCTGGATGCCAGCGAACTCCCGGCCGATACCATGCCCTCTTCCACCATGCTGGCGGTAGCTTCCACCTTGACGCTGGTTTCCTTGAGTTCCTCGTCCGCGGCCGCCACCTGCTCCTTGAGCCGGCTGATCTCAGCCTGCTGCTGTTGAATAATGGCCCACATCTCTTCCGGTGTAGGTGTTGCCGCCGCTGCCGCCATGCTGCAAAGACCCAGCACCAGCCCCCCTGTGACTCGTTTCATCTCCATCGTCCCCTTCATTGGACTTGCCCCAAATTGAGAGGGAATCATAGTAGGAATGATTCTCAGTTACAATATTCGATGGGAATTATTCCTGTTTAGCGCCGGCGGCACGGAGGCTGCACAGGAAATCGCTGAAAAAAACGGTGACACGCCCCGCTTGCAGGGGATGTGCCGACGTCGTTGGCTGCTGGTCGCCAGGGCGGGTATCAGCAGCCGCCGGGGACGTAGCCGTCCGTGGTGCAGGGCAGGCTGGGGTCGCAGGTATCGACGAACTTGCCCTCCCCTTCCGGCATCAGGAAGAACGACTTTTCCGCCTGGGCGGTAGGATCCTTGCGCGGCAGGCTCTGGGGGGCTGCGTCATAATCCGCCTCAAACGGCTGGGTATTTTTGCGGTGCGTTATTATGTCGAACCGTGAACGCTCATATGGCCGGGCTCCAGGGCGGCGTAAATGATGCTTTCCAGCTGCCCCCGAAAGTTGAACGTACTTGAGGGAATGAGCTGGGTCAAGAACACCACGACCAGGTCTTCCTGCGGGTCCACCCAGAACAGGGTGCTGGCCAGGCCGCCCCAGAAATAACTGCCCACGGAAGCGGGAAAACCATTGCGCACCGGGTCCACCTTGTTGGCAAAGCCGAGGCCAAAACCCACCCCCTCGTAAACCGTTTCACTGAAACTGCCGGTGGCAAACTGCGACATATCCATGCCGCCCGGCAGGTGGTTGCGGGTCATGAATTGCAGGGTGCGCGAGCCGATCACGCGCCGCCCCTCGAGGCTGCCGCCATTGAGCAGCATCTGGCAGAAACGGTAATAATCCCCGGCAGTGGACAGCAGGCCCCCGCCGCCGGACCAGAAGGTACGACTGGCGAAATGGCTGTCCCGGCAATCGTCCTGTAGCACCATTTCCTTTTGCAGGTTGCGCTCGTAGCAGGAGGCAAGACGATCGACCTTCTCCGCAGGAATCTCAAAACTGGTGTCCACCATGCCCAGGGGTTCGAATATGGCTGAGCGCATATACTCCGGCAGGCTCTGGCCGCTGATCACCTCGATCAGGTAACCCAGCACATCGGTCGCCACGGAATAGTTCCAGCGTTGCCCGGGGGAGAATTCCAGCGGCAGTGCGGCCAGCTGGTCGATCATCTGCTGCAGTGTATAGCCCCTGCGAGGCAGGCCGACGCTCAGCTCGCGATAAGCGGCATCGACATTGCTGGCGTGCATGAAGTCATAGGTGAGCCCGGAGGTGTGCATGAACAGGTCGCGGACCGTCATGGGGCGCTCACAGGGCACCGAGAGAAACAGCGGATGCGAGCCGCCCTTGCGCACCCGCAGCTTCTTCCAGGACGGGATGAATCGATGGACCGGGTCGTCCAGTGAGAACAGGCCGCGTTCGTACAAGGTCATCAGGGCGACGGATGTCACCGGCTTGGTCATGGAATAGATACGCAGGATGGTGTCGGCGGTCATGGGGGTGTCACGCTCCACATCCCGCCGCCCCGCCGTATCCAGGTAGCAGACCCGGCCGTGGCGGGCCACGAGGGTTATGCTGCCGGGAATCTTGCCGGGATCCACGTAACGGGCGCGCAAATGCTCGCCCACACGGGCCAGTTGCCCACTGTTCATGCCGACCGACTCCGGTGAAACAGGCTCAGGCACCATGTTGCTCTCCGCTGGAATGGAAAAGGACGACAGTGAAACCCGTAACGCCCGCGCTGGCAAGTGCCCTGCCTCCCCTGGGCCGAACCTCACCCCAGGATGCGGTGCAGGCGGGTGCGCAGAGCCGGGACGACGTCTTCTTCAAACCAGGGATTGCGGCGCAACCACAGGGTGTTGCGAGGTGACGGATGTGGCAGCGGGAAATAGCGCGGGCCGAAATCGCGCCAGCGCTGCACCCGGCTGGTCAGGGTCTCAGCCGGGGATGGCCAGCGCCGCCGCCGGCGTCTGGGACAGGTAGTAGCGCTGGGCATAGGCCCCCACCAACAGGACCAGCCGGATATCCGGCAGCACGCCCAGCAGTCGCTCGTGCCAGAGGGGAGCGCAGTCAGGGGGCGGCGGCAGGTCGCCGGACTTACCCTTGCCGGGATAACAAAAGCCCATGGGTATGATGGCGACCCGGGACTCGTCATAAAACTGCTCGCTGTCCAGCTGCAGCCAGCGACGCAGGCGGTCGCCGCTGGGGTCGTCCCAGGGAATGCCACTGGCGTGTACCCGGGTGCCGGGGGCCTGGCCGACAATCAGCACACGCGCACCGGAACCGGCCCGCAGCACCGGGTTCGGCCCCAGCGGCAGCGAGTCCTGGCAATGGCGACAGGAACGAACCTGCGCCAGCAAATCCAACAGCGGGACCTCGCCTGTCTTACCTGCTGTCACGCACAACGTCCCCGCTACCTATCATGTCCGGACCCAAACCCATGCAAGAACTGTCGCCGCAGGAGCGGCCCGGGAATCATATAACGAAAGCGCGCAGTGCGCGTAGGCACTGGGGGAAAAACCCCTTGCATTCGTCGCAGCCATCGCAATAAATAACAGCGGCAACTCCCCGGCAGACACATTCACCGGCATGCGCCCCTGCCCGCACCGCCGCCCCTGACGAGAACAGTCATGCGCGTATTTCTTGCTTCGATACTGGCGGCCCTGTCGCTTGCAGGCTGCTCAGAGGGTCCCGCAGACGACGCCTACTGGGCCATGCACGTCATCGACGACAGCTACGAGGGTGCGGACGGGGTAGATCTAGTCGATATCGACAACGACGGCGATGCCGACGCAGTGGTGGCTTGGGAGGAATCCGGGGCTTTGCTGTTACATGAAAACCCCGGCCCGGCGCGGGTGCGTGAGCCCTGGGGGCACACGCGCATCAGCGGCGGTCTCACCGTCGGCAAGATCGAGGACGCCCGCTTTGCCGACTTCGACCGGGACGGCGCGGTGGACGCGGTGGTCAGCGCGACCGAGAAAGGCAGTGAGCGGGTAGGCGTCCACTGGCTGTTGCAGCCGCAGCAGGCGCACAGTGAAAGCGCGTGGCAGGGCACATGGCTGGACCCCTCGCTGAAGTACCTTTATGTGAAGGTAGCCATCGGGCAGGTTGACGGGCACGGCGCCAGCGACATCGTGGCCGGTTCGAAGGCCGATGGCAAAGCCGGCGCCCTGGTGTGGTACCAGGCAGGCGCCGCGCCGGGGCCGGGTAATGCCGGCCAATGGCGCAGCCGCTTCATCGACCAGATCGACTGGGTGGACAGCCTGGCCATCACCGACATAAACGGTGACGGGCGCAATGACATCCTGCTGAACTACTGGAACAACCTGCTGTGGTACGAAAACCTTGCAGCGGGAGCGACGGCGGACGGCGCCGACCTGCCGCGCTGGGAAAAGCACCAGATCAGCCAGACCACCAAGTCCTACTTCGCCAACTGTAGTGCCGGCACACCGGCCGAGGTGGGCAACTTACTGGTGGTGGGCGCCGACCTTTCCGCGGCCGGGGCGGGGGACGTGGTGGCCTACCTGGTGGGCAAAAACCACGACGCCGACGGGCACTGGGACGGCAGCTGGCTGCAGCGGGAAATCCGCTCCCTGGAGGCTGTGCCGCGCGATAGCGGGGAGGACGACTACACGGTCAAGGGAATCACCTGCGGCAATATAGATGACGACCCCAGGCTGGACATCGTGATCTCGATGAGCGGCCGCGGGCACGGGGTCTTCGCCCTGATGAACCTGGACGATTCCCTCGCTGACCAGGCGCTGCACCTGCAGGTGATAGCGGGCGCCGAGCACAACTCCCGCAAGGGCATCAAATACGACAACGTCGTACTGGAGGACCTGGACCAGGATGGGGACCTGGACATAATCACCACAGAGGAAAATGGGGCGAGCGGCGTCCTGGGCCGCCTGTTGCCCGGCCTGGTGACCCGCGGGCTGGGACTGATCTGGTATGAGAACCCCGGCGCCGCGCCGGACGCCTGATCCACGGTTGCCCGGGCGGTCACCGGGCTGATACTATCGCGGCCTCGAAAAGCCCCCGCATCAAGCGATTCAGCCACTCCCGGAGCTCCTATGAACCGCCCGTCGCTGCCTGACCTGGAAAATCACGCCGAATTTATCCAGCGCCACATTGGCCCCACCGAACAACAGCAGGCGGACATGGCAAAAGCCGTGGGCTACGACAGTCTTGACGCGCTTATCGACGACACGGTACCTGCCGCGATCAGGCGGCAACAGGCAATGGACCTGCCCGGGGCACGGACCGAGCAGGCCGTGCTGGAGAAGCTGCGCGCGCTGGCCAAAAAAAATGTAGTGCACAAGTCCTTTATCGGCACCGGCTATTACGACACCTGGACACCCGCCGTGATCCAGCGCAACGTGCTGGAGAATCCTGGCTGGTACACCGCCTACACACCCTACCAGCCGGAAATTTCCCAGGGCAGGCTGGAAGCGTTGCTGACCTTCCAGCAGATGGTGCTGGACCTTACCGGCATGGACCTGGCCAACGCCTCCATGCTGGACGAGGGCACGGCCGCCGCCGAGGCAATGACCCTGCTGCACCGGGTTAACAAGCGCAACCGCAGCAATACCTTCCTGGTAGCGGCGGACTGCCACCCCCAGACCATTGCAGTGGTGAAAACCCGCGCCGAAGCGCTGGATATCGACGTGGTCGTGGGGGAACCTGAGCAGCTGCTGGGCAGTAACGAGGCCTTCGGTTTGCTGCTGCAGTACCCGGGCACCTACGGCCAGTTGGACGACATCTCGCCGCTGATAGACAGGGCCCACGAAGCGAACGTACTGGTAACCGTTGCAGCCGACATCATGGCACTGTTGCTGGTCAAATCCCCCGGGTCACTCGGTGCGGATGTTGTGGTGGGCAATACCCAGCGCTTCGGTGTGCCGATGGGTTTCGGCGGACCTCACGCCGCCTATTTCGCCACCCGTGACGCCTACAAGCGCTCCACCCCGGGCCGCATCATCGGGGTCTCTATCGACCGGCGCGGCAACCAGGCGCTGCGTATGGCGATGCAGACACGGGAACAGCATATCCGCCGGGAGAAGGCCACCAGCAATATCTGCACCGCCCAGGCGCTGCTGGCCATCATGGCGACCTTCTACGCCATGTACCACGGCCCCCAGGGCCTGAGGCGGATCGCCCAGCGCATTCACTACCTCACTGTGTTACTGGCCAGCGGGCTGGAGCGGGCCGGTTTCAAGGCCGACACCACGCACTATTTTGACACCCTCACCTACACCGTCGGCGACCGGCAGCAGGCGATCGTGCAGCGCGCCCTGGCCCAGGGCCTGAACCTGCGGGTGATCGGCAGCGACAGGCTGGGAGTTTCGCTGGACGAAACCACCGGCGCGGAAGATGTGCAGACCCTGCTGGCGGTATTCTGCGACGGACCAGCACCGGAACTGGAAGAACTGACAGCGGCACACGACCCCATGGCAGGCATTCCAGAGGCCCTGCAGCGGGAAGTGGACTACCTGCAACACCCCCTGTTCAACGACTACCACTCCGAAACCGCCATGCTGCGCTACATGCGTTACCTGGAGGACAAGGACATCGCCCTCAACCGGGCCATGATCCCCCTGGGCAGCTGCACCATGAAGCTCAACGCCACCACCGAGATGCTGCCGGTGACCTGGCCGGAATTCGCCGGCCTGCACCCCTTTGCCCCGGTGGAACAGACAACCGGTTACCAGGCCATGCTGGAAGAGCTGGAGCACATGCTGCTGGAATGCACCGGTTACGACGCCCTTTCAATGCAACCCAATGCCGGATCCCAGGGCGAGTATGCGGGCCTGCTGGCCATTCGCCGTTACCACGAGAGTCGCGGCGACACCCAGCGCAATGTCTGCCTGATCCCCTCCTCCGCTCACGGTACCAACCCCGCGAGCGCGGCCCTTGCGGGGATGGACGTGGTGATCGTCGAATGTGACGACGCCGGCAACGTCGACCTGGATGACCTGCGCAGCAAGGCCGGACGTCATCGCGACGACCTGGCCTGCATCATGGTCACCTACCCCTCCACCCACGGGGTGTTCGAGGAGTCGATCGTTGAACTGTGCGACATCGTGCACGAGCACGGCGGCCAGGTTTACGTCGATGGCGCCAACCTGAACGCCCTGGTGGGAATAGCCGCCCCGGGCAAATTCGGCGCGGACGTGTCCCACCTCAACCTGCACAAGACATTCTGCATTCCCCACGGTGGCGGCGGACCGGGCATGGGGCCAATAGGCGTGGGCGCGCACCTGCAGCCCTTCCTGCCGACCAACCCTGTGCTGCCGCTGCCGGGACTGGACGCGGGCAATGACGTGGTCTCCTCAGCGCCCTACGGCAGCGCCTCGATCCTGCCGATTTCCTGGGCTTACATCGCCCTGATGGGCGGCACCGGCCTGGCCCAGGCCAGCAAGGTGGCCATCCTCAGCGCCAACTACATCGCCCATCGCCTGAAGGATCACTACCCCATTCTTTATACCGGCACCACCGGCAACGTGGCGCACGAGTGTATCCTCGACATCCGCCCCATCAAGGAGGCCAGCGGGGTGACGGAGGAGGACGTGGCAAAGCGCCTGATCGATTACGGCTTTCACGCCCCCACCATGTCTTTCCCGGTGGCGGGCACCCTGATGGTGGAGCCCACCGAATCGGAGTCGCTGGAGGAGCTGGACCGCTTCTGCGATGCGATGATCTCTATCCGTGAGGAAATCACCGCGGTACAGGAAGGCCGGCTGGACCCGAAGGACAACCCCCTGGCCAATGCCCCGCACACACTGGCGGATGTAACGGCCACGAACTGGGACCACCCCTACTCCCGGGAACTGGCTGCCTACCCGGTGGACTCACTGCGCCGCTACAAGTACTGGGCGCCGGTCAACCGGGTGGACAACGTGTACGGGGACAGGAACCTGTTCTGCGCCTGCCCCGCCATCGACTCCTACCGGGCCACCGAGGAACCTGTGGACAACTGATCGAGTCGGTAAGCTCGTGTAGCTCCCGACAAGGGTCATTCGACGTTGGTTTTTCTGATGCTCCACATGAAGTAAAGCGAAGCTAAACAGGCATTCGACTTTGAAGCATTCATTCGCTTCAAATCAACCAACCACTACTTCGCGGATTTATGGAAGGACATGGACCGGCGGGAGTTATCGCAGTTCAGCGATTACGGTTTCCGTAAATCCGAAGAAAGTTTGAGCGACGCCTAAGAATACCTATCCATTTGCAGTTCATGGCATATGACCTCAATGGCGGTCATTCACGGAGCCTGAAACCTACCCCCTGGACGGCATGTTTGTGCCACTTCCCGTCATTGGCTCGACGGGGGGTTCGCCTCGGCCAGCCTCCCGATGCTGATCAGTTTTCGCCTACTTCGCGACACCTTCCTCTATTATTCTGACAAGCTCTGCTCTAAACCCTGTGGTTAAAGGCATGTCAAATCTGAGTAATAATTGGCCATGGACTAAGTAGAGCTGCTTGGAAACATCTTCGTAAAACTCTTCCGAAATGTATCCTGACTGAAACTGTTGATACGTATTCTCAAAGTTCGCCCTCAATGGAGACAGAATTATCTTGAGATGTATGTTCTCCTCCTCCGATAAATCGGCAGGTGTAAGGCTCCTATCCAGCACTGCCTTTGTGTACAGAATGCGATTCTCAGTGACGCTAAGTACTGCGGCAAGCTGAATGACAGAATCGGCTCTTTGCTGCTCAATTAGTGCTTTAGTAACGGTATTCTGTTGCCTCAGCTGCACTGCCAGATAAATCAGTGTCACAATTACTGCGAGTGCGCCAAGCAGTTCAGCGATAGCACTTATGGCGTCCCAGTTCATCTCAACTCCCCATCATTATTGATAGCTGAAGGGTAACGCAGCAGACCGAGAATGTCTCAAATGCGTCGAAAGCCGTCATCGCTTCAATTTGGTCCTAATGTCTCAAATTAGGCGATAGCTGGTGGGCGTCTTGGGTGGGTTTCTTGCCTGCCCTTATGAAGATTCACCCTGACGGCAGCTAACGACGCAAAGCGGACGAAATTTCGATTGATCCAAACATGATTAGGCGTCCGATTTCGACCTTGAGTTGCGGTTCGTGGGTTGATGTTCCGTCTTGACTCGGTGTGCGTCAAGTGCGACGCGGCGAAATGCGACGTAGCTGGGGTAGAACGCGCCTCGCGCCGCAGGACTACGATCAGATCCGTGTGGGCTCTGCTATATTGGAGGCTTGTATCTCGGATCCAAATTCGACAAAGCAATACAAATTTACCCGTTAGTCACCGGAGTCTAATCTCATGAATATCGAATTCGTCACTGCCGCTGCGGAGGCCGTCGCCGCCATCGCAGTCGTCGTATCACTCGTCTACCTTGGCCGGCAGATTCATATTTCGAATCTCCAATCTCAGGCCGCCGCCAGATATTCATTTCTCGATGCCTACGGAGCAGGCAATGCCACCATTGCCAGCAGCACTGAAGCCTCATCGGTGTTCCATCGCGGCCTCACGGAAGGCGAATTGTCGGATGCTGAGAAGGTGCAATTTACAGTTTTGGTCGGAACTTTCCTGAACATCTGGTCGGTCATGTATGACCTGTACCAGGAGGGACAACTTCCTGAAAGCCAATGGGTAATTGTAAAAACCGATATGCACGCGATGTTCGGTGTCGGTGGTGGCTTGAGGTTCTGGCAGGATGTTGGAGAAAGAAACGTGTCGCCAGAATTCGCTGGATTCGTCAACGAAATGCTCTCCTCTGGTAGCAGTGCCTACGATTTTATCCGGGACAATTAGAATTTGCCGCATTGGATAGTGGTTCAATAAGAAATTAAAGGGGACGCAACTATTTTCATGCTGACAACGAGTTCGAGCGTGCTGAAAAATAAATGCGTCCCCTTTTTCTCCCCTTTTTGAATTAGGCCATAAACGATTATGTCAGCGCCGCCAGCCCGAAGATAAGGATCGGCAGTGTAAGGACGGAGGTCAGTAGCGGGAACAGCCAGAGCGTGCGAAAGGTTGCCGTTTTAGCCGCGTCTGGTTTCGACGGATCGAAAACCACCGGCAGTGTCTGTCCTACCGCCAAGGGCACTGGACGCCCGGTATCCGACTGAAAGACTGTCCGTACTCCGGTATCGGATTCGAACTCGATTATGGGAAAGTAAAACATCCGCGACGGTCCCTCCCGGCGTTCAACCATCTCCTCCTCGTTTCGCACGACACGACCCACAGCGCGGCCACCTTTCTTCAACCAGCCCAGAGAACGGCGGGCAAGAAGGGCGGCCATAAACTGACCGAAGGCGCCTGCGCCGACAAAGGCCCATGCAAGATACGGGTCAGCCATCGCCCGACCTTCGCTTTGTTGACCTCAATGACATCACTTGCGCACCCCCACAGTTCGGCGCTTAGAACGCTTCGCTGCATTCCAAGAACAGGAAGAATAAATCCGCCATTTGACCATGTCCACTGAGATCGTGGCAGTTAACATTCAGTGTAAGAAGCAGTTGGATAAAATGCAGACTCATAAGCAGCTCCGAATACTGATGGCTACTATTCCGGTATGCCTGGTATGCCTGGTATGCATGGAAGCCTGCGGGGCCACACCGGGCTGGATACTCAGCATCACTGGATCCAATTGCGTGACGTGGAAAAAGGGGACGCATTTATTTTTCAGGAGGCTAGAATTCGTTGTCAGCATGAAACTAGTTGCGTCCCCTTTCATTTCAGCCGGCAGAAGATCTACGACATCCTCGAGGAGCTAGGGTGAACTGGAGTAGGGGCGGCTGTCGCCTCTACGTCGTTAGCTGCCGTCAGGGCCAATCCCCGATCTTGTCTGCTCTACTCCCGAAAGGAGTCATCCAGATCGTGCTGGAGCCGCTCTCATCTTGTCTGAAAGGTGCCATGAAGGGTCACTGACGGCGCTCACTCCAAGGGCGAGGCCGGGCTCGCCAAAAGGCAGGCGCCTGACAAGAGTATTTGTTGCTTTAGCGACTCAGTCGCTTTCCCGCAGTGTCAGCCTGCCCAGTCGTTCTCCCACCAGAAGATGCTGGTAGGATTCGCTATTTGCCTCCCTCGGCGCATCAAGGGTGAAATCTACCGTATCCTGAAAGACCATGACAAAGTCCGAGCCCCCGAACGCAAAATGCCCCAGCATATCGCCCTTCTTCACCTTTGCCCCCGGCTTCACATTGTCCTCGAGGTTCACTGAGCTGACCGCTGTCATGCCTATGGGCAACAGCGCCACCAGGCCATGCCTGTCAGTTTCAAGAATGACACAACCCCTGGTTTCAATGCTTTGCCATCCCAGCCTTTCTGAAGGGTCAAACGCATAGCGGCTATTAGACGCATCCCACCAAATTGAGCCGCCAGTTACGTTGATGCCAGGTATGATTCGCACTTCCCGAATGGTTCCCGCCAGTGGGAAATGGTAGCGATGGTAGTCGTTGACGTTAAGGAATGAATGGGTGAACGTGCCGTTTGCAAAGGCATTACTATATTCGCTGTCTTCACCGATAAGTCGCGCTACGGACCGAAGACTCGATGCTTTTACCGGCACGGCATCATGTGCGACGAGATTGGAATTTTCATCAATCGCCCACACGCCCTGAGGTACTGAATCAGCAAAGGAAGTCACAACACTGTCATCCAGAGGTGCTTCTATAGGACGCATCGCGGGAGACTTGAGATAGCGGGCAAAAAATTCGTTGAACGTGCTCCAGTTGCCGGGATCCTCATACCAGTCATTTTGCAGACCGAAGGCGGGGTCGTTCAGGGCCATTTCGTAATAGGTGTCGTTCCAGGATTCCCGCGTATCGAGAAAGCTGCCCCAGGATTGAGTGAAGACGTTCAACCAGGATGCAAAGGGCTCGAAGTACTGTAGTGTATTACTGACTAGCCCCTTGCCCTCCAATTCAGGCAACGGCTGTTCAATCAGAAAATTAAAATATACGAGGCTCTGGTAAATATTGTCATATATTTCCGGATACTCGGGCTTCCTCAAAAGCGCCCAGGGCATCGCTGTTTCAGCCCAGGATACAAAATCGAAATACTCTTCCAGGCTTTGCGCAGGATTGGTACTACGATCCGGATTGATCTGCCTGGCTTGTTCGATGGAAGCTGAGAGCATGGATTTCAGGTCCGGATCCGCCTCGACGAGCGCCATCAATTTGCTCGTCGCCGGCCCGTAATTAACCGCGCCGCTAGAATCCCCCTTGACACCTGTTGCGAGCAACGCCGCAATCAACAATACCACCAGTATGGCAATCTGGTTCAACCGGGGCCGGGCTCCGCGATTTTCCGTATTCATATTGAATGTCCCTGTCTGTGAATCAAGCAACTTATGCCCCACAAGCATAATAGAAAATTCGCAAAGGTACACTTTTCAGGCGGCGCAAGCAGCACTATACGCTCAGCGGCAAGAACCTCAGCACTGGATGAAACTGTACAAGGGTACAAATAACGACTTCTGGCGACCGGCCGCAACGAGTAAGAAGCGGCATTAGAGCCCAGTGTAGCCCGAAAGGCCGTATGTGCGTCGTAAGACTTATGGGGGCAGTAAATAAGGTCTTAGATTGCCCCTCAAGCAACGCCATCCGCCGTCAAGCAGGCGTTACATTGGAGTTCAGGCGGAACATATTCTGCGGGTCGTACTGCTTTTTGATGCCCGCCAGGCGCGGATAGTTGGCCTGGTAGTTGCGGTTCATGGCCCCAAGGTCATGATCGTCATCCACCTCCACCGTGTAGTAACCGTGAGTGAAGGGCTGTAGCTGTGACCAAAGTGATTTGATGTAGCGCACATGCCTCTCGGTGGGCGTACCCTGCCGCCAGGCAACCATAGCAATCAGGTTGTGGCTGGCGTAGCGATGGGGGAAGGCGGTAGCATTCGCTGCCACTTGATTGATGGCCCCGCCGCTGTGTTGGAAGATGACGATGGTTGAACGGTCCGGGTGCGGTTCCATCGCGTCTAGCATTGAATCGACTAACCCGGGTTTGAAGCCCTCAATAAAACCACCTTTCAGGTAGCTCGCCCAAGACCGTGCGTCAGTGCTGTCACCGCTGCGCTGCAGCGCCACGTAATCGACGGCTTTTACGCCATTGACCAATGGGTCACCCAATGCCTGGTAGGGCTGCATCGCTCTCTCATAAGCCGCCGCGTCACCCGACCAGCATATGTCGAGTATCGCCACCCCGGGCTTGCCGCCGTGCGGATAAACCGCTACGAGGTCGGTGTACAGTTCATGGGGGCTGCGTGGCGAGTATTGTGCATAGATTTCGAGTAGGTCGCGCAGTTTTTCTATGGGGTAAACCAGGCTGCCCCCAATGACTTGCCGCGCCATGGGGTGTAGTTGGAATTCAAAGTTGGTAACCACGCCGAAGTTTCCGCCACCACCGCGCACCGCCCAATAGAGGTCGGGATTTTCCTCGGCGCTAGCGTGTCGCAGGCGGCCGTCGGCGGATACCACATCCACCGACTTCACGTTATCCAGTGCCAGGCCAAAGCGCCGCCCCACCCGGCCAAAGCCGCCGGCAGTGGTGAGCCCGCCCACGCCGGTGTGCGACACGGTCCCTGCAGTGGTTACCATACCCACCGCCATTGATTCGTGATCGAGCTGGCCCAGTAAACTGCCACCGGTCACAAACGCTGATTGATTGGGTAGGTCTATGCGCACATCGCGGTAAGTTGAGAGATCAATCATCAACCCGCCATTGCAGGTTGAGCGTCCCGAATAACTATGACCACCGCACTTTACCGCCACCACCAGACTGTTATCACGGGCGAAATCGATGGCTGAGCCGATATCAGCTGGCCCGGTGGGTTGCACGATGAGCGCCGGGTGTTTATCGATAGAAGCGTTCAGTACCTGCCGTGCCGACTCGTAGGCGGCATTGCCGGGCAGCAACAAATTCCCGCGCAGACTGTCTGCCAGCGACTGTACATGGGTTTGCGCAAGTATTTGCTCGCCGCCATTACGGTTTATTGCCTCCAGATCGCGGTCAACCTTGAGCAGGCCAGCGTAGACCGACGCCAGCGCCTGGCTAACGAAAGTGGGAGCGAGGACTGCGCCCGTGAGTGCTACGCGGCAAAAATTTCGTCTGCGCATAAGGCCAGCCTCTTGGATTCGAAGTACTAGAGTAAGATAGTCTCCTTGCGAGAAAATGGCCACCTGCAAAACTGCCCGCGTGATCCGCGGCAAAATAATTGATCGGCTAGGATAGAACAGCCTGTCAGAGTTAGCTGCCGTCCGGGCGAATCCAATATCTCTTCCGCTCCGCTCCCGATAACGGTCACTCACAGAGCCTGAAACCTACTCCCTGGACGGCAAGTTTGTGCCAGCGGGCATCGCCAACGCGGCAATCCAAGCTCAATAGACGACCGCTTTCACATTCCAGCCGTAAAGAATCAAGCAAACTTAGGTTATCAGGCGAGATTTTACCCCCTACAGCGGACTGTCCGACTTCAAGTGCTTGTTATGCTTTAGTTCGTTCAGTGATCAGTTTGTCGATAAAATCGGTATAGTCATTTGTAAAAGATGCATCGCTGTTTTTCAGAGTTTGCCATATGCTAACGAAACCAGGCTCTGACAGAGCTGGAAGCAGCGGCCCCATAGAAGATATCGCACGCTGGTAGTCTATTATCTCTCGTTCGTACAGAAAGTGCGCCATGTCGCCATGGCGAAGCAATGAAGCGATCCATACGAAATAGCGTGCTTTTTCCTCAGATGAAAGATCCTTGAAACCTTCTCTTGCTTTCAAGAGCAGGTGGTTGAATTCCGGATTAGTGAGTCTCATGGTATTCAAGTCAGAAATACGACCAATCATATGTTGATATGAAGCAATCTCTGTAGCAGTGGCACTATGGCGAACTTGTGCCGTATTTTGACGAATTTGAATGCTCAAGTAGAAGAGCGTGATTAGACGCAGATAGCACCAAGAATTTCACCAATTGCTCCAATAGCCTTCCAGTTCATTATTTTTATACCCACATTGTGTTTTTACTTGTCCATCAGCATAGCAGACCAGTTACGATCGCTCATAAGCGAAAACGGACTTCAGGTCATTTTTTGATCAGGCCGGATTTGGTCCGCAATGCGTCGAAGCCACCATTCAGGCCGAACTCGAGATCCGATCAGCGTGTCTGAAAGGTGGCATGAACGGCCAGTTAGTAACGCTTTCGCTCAGCGGCGATCGAAGCGAGTCCGCTGCAACGATGGGTTAGGCCGCGGTGCCCGGGCCTTGCTCCGAGTTGTCGTACGAACCGAAGAGCGATCAAGAGTACGGCCTTTCTGTACTCAGGGAACGCTACGGATCGGGAGATAGATGCTCGTGAACTCCGAGCCAATGCCCGCCGCGACGGTTGAATACGATGGTCTCCCGCTCAAAAAGTGTGCTCCTGCCCTGCTTTGTGGAGAGGTCGGTACGAACGGAATGAGTGAAGATGGCGGTATCACCTAATAGCTGAACGCGTTGGTCGGACGAGGTACAAGAGAGAACCTTGAAGTGGTCTTCCCTTTCCCATCTGTTCCACTCGGCTTCGTACTCAGCGCGAGAGTTGAACCGTCGCGGGCTGGTGTGAAAGATGAAGGTGGCGTCTGGAGCAAAATGTGTGAAATAGACCGCTCGGTCGCTACGCCCGAAAGCGGTAACGATTGCGGCTGCCGCTGCGCGAATCTCTTGCTCCGCTGGCGACGGCGATGTGGCAGCGGTCAATGCCGAGGGCGTTTCTGATGCTCCCGATGGCACCGCTGAAGTAGCACCCAGCCAGCAAAGGGTGAGAGTTGTAATCAACGCAATCGGGCGAGCTTTCACGCGGTATACCTCCTGAATTCAACAAATTGGCGAGACAGCTCTTGATCGGGCTAACAGCTACATAGCCGGAAATAGTTCCGTTGAAAAACAGGGCTACGCATTTTAGCGAGCGCCCCCTTTGAGTAAGCAGCAGCCTGTCGCCCCTGAGGGTATCTGTTGCACCCGATGACTGCAATGCGTTAGCTGCCGTCAGGGTACATCCCCAATCTCGTCCGCTCCACCCTATAGCGGCCATTCGTGGAGCCTGAAACCTGCCCTCTGGAGGGCAAGTTTGTGCCACTTTCAGTCACCAGCGTTGCGATTACAGTAAATCGGATAAGAAATCGTCGCGACGAACATAGTTATGAACATGGCTAGCCCATTCAACTTTCCCCACGGTAAATCACTCACACTTGGCCCGTTTTCCAATCTACCTGTAACGGCATGGCTTAGCAAAATTCCGCCATCGGATAGCTGCTGCAGGTCCACAGCGATACCCTGCAATACTTGCATTTGTACATATATCACATTCCAAATCTGTGCGGAAAACACAATATAGATAATCAGGAATGAGGCGATGACAAATCGGTTCAATCTGCTTAATACAAAATTTGATCCGATCAAGACCCCCCATAGAAACACTGGTCCAATATTGCATCAAAGTCCAAATTAATTCGTTAGATGAAGATGAATAGGTATGAGAGAACAATTAGGCTTTGGACATAACCTTTCCCTTGCGAGGCAATATTATTGCTTGAGGATATATCGAATAACATTGAGTTGAATAGATGGCTGTTGTCTGCTTCGCAAGCCAAATCCGGACTTAGAGCCATTTTGTCCTCATGCAGCCGGGCTGATGATAATTGCGGACCAATCTGCACCGTTTTTGTAGAATGGGCTATAGTCTTTGAATACTCACCAGAGTGCTGCAAGTAGCACAGGTGTAAAGTGCTACAAAAAAAAGAAAAACTATAGACACATATCTGGAGACTTTACGATGAATATAAAGACCAAAATACTGTTCTCATTGTTTGTGAGCACCACTCTGGGATGGAGTTCAGTCAGTTATGCAGGCTGTACTGCAGCGCAAATGACCGGCTTCTGGGAGGCCGCTTTTTCTGATGGCAATTCCTGCAGACTAAAATTGATTCTGGGCGGCAACATCGATCCTGAAAAAAGTATTTGTTATGACCCTGATCGAGGCACAGCCGGTGTAGATTCAGGCACGATAAAAGTTGATGCCAATTGCTTCGCAGAGGGAGTAGTTGTAATCGGAGGCGCGACAGTAGAGCTCCCCGTCCAATTCTCCACTGATCGTAGCACAGCAGCTGGGAGATTCAGGGTGCCCGCTACAGGTTCAAAAGGGAGCATAGTAATGGTTCGTGTTCCGTAGAATTAATTAGTAATCGAACTTCCTCTGCTGGAGTTTGACCGGCAGAGTCGCTAATTTCCTCCGATAGGCCCAGTCTTTGATTTTGCGTGAGGCACTCTATTGCACAATTTACGGCTGTGGATTAACAACATAAATCACTTTTGGTATTGTCTTGGCTGTCTCGCCGAGGAAATTCAGTCTGCAATGCTTAGTTAGCTGCCATGGGGCTTCTCAGGTCGCCATGTCTCCTCCACTCCCGATAACGGTCATTCACGGAGCCTGAAACCTAACCCCCTGGACGGCAAGTTTGTGCCAAAAGCGGCTGTCGATATCGCCATCTGCGCTATTTTCGGTTTCTGCCTAGGCACATTCATATCGCATCATTCTGGGCGCAGCGAACCGTGAATAGCACTGGTGAGAAGCTGTTTAAGCTCTATGAGGTGGTCTCTGCGCTCGGCGACATACCCTCCCATAGACTCTATCCGACTGAGGTTATCGACATATTCGTTCAAAAAAGCTGTATTCGCTCTCATTTCCTCAAGGTTACACTCCGGCACCCACTGATAGCCATCGCCGGCTAACGCTTCCCATTCGGCAGTGCTGCCGGCAGGCACGGGTAATCGGCGAACGGAAAAAAGTCCCGGGTATCTGCTGTGCAGACGAAAGAGTTCGTTTACCACTTCGTCATAGTGTGCTCTGCTGCGCTCTCGACGCAATAGGTAAGTACGCAAGCTATCTGTTATACGAGGATCTTTCAGCAAACTGAACCGACCGGTCTCCAGAATCTCATCGAGGACGGGAAGTTCGTCAATCGCTCTCCTATGAACGTGTGAAAAGGTGATTTGCAAGCATTCAGGACCTGTAATTGGCCTGATTGGCGCTTGAGAAAATAGGATTGGATTGACGCCGATGAGTACATCCGCTCGAAACTGAAACCAGCGCAGCTCCTGATCATGTGCATCAAGCAATAGCACAGCCTCTTCGAGCAGACGACCGAGCAACTGCTGCTCTTCAATTCGATCTTTGCGGAACTCATTCCAGTCCTGGACCTGGAGACCGACGAATACACCGACGACAACAATTACGAAATCGATCAAAACGGCGGTCCAGTTTTGATCCCGGACATGCAAAGTAACTCTACGTAACAGCATTGCTGAACTCCTTCATACAATCCCTAGAGTAAAGCATCAGGATGCCTTGAGTGACCGGAGTGGGTCGTTAGCTGCCGTCAGGGTGCTCACTCGATCTCGTCCGCTCCACTCCCGATAGCGTCCATCCACGCCCTCAGAAACCACACCTGATCTTGGCAGAAACGTGCCAGAAGCAGACGCTCAGTATCGCTCACGGTTGGTGCAGCCGTTAGGCCGCCCAAAATAACCCATACTTGTTAGGTGGCTAATTCTTCTAGATCCAATTGGCTGTTCACTAGTGATACGAATGACTCCTCATAGCGCCCATTTTCACTTGCCCACCATTCCTGGACTCCCGGTTGCTTTATCATCCAGTCCAAATTCAAAGTGTGAGCGGGATCTTCTATTTGTGTGCCGGTGGAGGCAATATTGGCTATCACTGCTTGCATCGTGTGAAATGCCTGCTGAAGAATTAGATAGAACCTAAGACGCTCTACTGGGCTGAGGGAACCAATATCTCGGCAACCTCGTAGATATATTTCTGCCACTTCGGAGTCGGAGATGAGAAAACTCCGGAACTTTGAAAAGGACTCTACCGATCTTGCATGTGTGTCCGCCCTTGCAATCTCGCTTCCGATTTTTACTTGGGCGGTATTCTGTCGAATCTGAATCGCGAGATAGACTAACGTGACCAGAACCGCAACACCCCCGATAAAGTCCCCCAAGTTTCCCAATTCTTCGAGCATATCTAATCCCCAAACGGTCTATCTTTTCGAATTATTCTATTGAAAAATCTAATCACGGATTTTCACAACCGTCCGCTTCGAGTCGTTTTCTGGCCTATACCATACCACAGGATTTCGTCTGCTTTGCGTCGTTAGCTGCCGTCAGGGTGCTCACTCGATCTCGTCCGCTCCACTCCCGATAGCGCCCATCCAGGCCCTCAGAAACCCCACCTGATCTTGGCAGAAATGTGCCAGAACCGGGCGGACGGTAACGACGTCGGCACCGGCGAACGAACCGCGCTGCGTTTTGCGATTCCAGCGCACGGAGTGCGCAGTGGTGCCCGGCCTTGTTAGGCCCCCATTGCGCGGTGTTTCGAACCAAAGGCTTGAATGGCACTAACAAACCCCACAGCAATGAGCGCGGTACGCAACCAATCGAGCACCAGCCAGCGATTCACAAGGCTTTGTGCGGCTGACGCTTCCAGGGGGCGGGACCCCGTTCCGGCGTGGTAGAGGTCTCCAATCATGGGCCAGAAAACCGTCGGCGTCGCCAACCAGATGACCAGGAGCGATGCGAGCGCAGTCCAAAGCCACAGCCTGTAACTGCGCACCGCCCATCTCGCACAAATCAGTGAGCCGACGATACCGATGAGAAGCAGAACGCTCAGCGGTAGGAAAAAGTCGCCAGGATCGTACGGGTGGCCCGGACCGTACGGCATCAGAGAAAGCGACGCCGGAGGGTCGGCCGCCCATGCCGAGATCACCACGGTGAACTCGAATAGCTTGGCACCGAGCCCAACGCCCCACGCAACCACGGAAATCCAAAGGAAAACACTCAGCCAACGAGAGCCTTGCTCCTGACGCGTCATCGAAGAAGCTCCGCGATCATGTGACGACTCCTGATTTGAGGCCCAACAGCTAAATATAGAGACTAAGTCTATTGAAAAACGGAATCTGGGTTTTCATGCGACTGTCCCTTTTGAGTAAAAAGCGGCCTGTCGCACCTGAGGGTATCTGAGGCACGTGATGACCGCAATGCGTCGTTAAGGGCCATAACCTCTAATTCATCGCGAACGGCCGCTTTTGATGAGAGCTTACGTTTGAGATTTTCCAGCAGTGAGGGCTACAGGCTGAAATAATTCTAGATTAGGTGTACAGAGACACTTCCGTTAACCGGAGGAGGATGTCGATATGTACCCATCACTCATGCAACACCCGGGCCAGATTCCTTGGAACAAAGGCAAGCTGTCAGGCCAGAAACGCCCGTTGAAACTTCAGGAAATATGGGCAATCAGGGTTCGATTACAGCTCCAAGAGCGAAACCGTGAGCTGGCGCTATTCAACTTAGCCATCGACAGCAAGCTGCGGGCTTGCGATCTCATGGCCCTGACTGTCGCCGATATCGCCCAGGGAGGGCGAGTACAGTCCAGGGCACGGATCGTCCAGAGGAAGACTGGTAGGCCGGTTCAATTTGAGATTACCGATCAAACCCGCCAGTCCCTCGAACGCTGGATGGCAGAGGCAGATCTGCGACCACCCGATTACTTGTTTCCCAGTAGAGTTGCTAATTCACTGCATCTATCAAGAAGGCAGTATGCTCGGATCGTTCACCGTTGGGTGTCAGAAATTGGACTGGACACCAGCCTGTATGGAACCCACTCGCTCAGGAGAACTAAAGCCTCATTGATTTATCGGCGGACGAAGAACCTACGCGCAGTCCAGCTTCTGCTGGGTCACACCAAACTGGAGAGTACTGTGCGCTACCTCGGCATAGAAGTGGATGATGCCCTGGAGTTGTCTGAGCAGACGGAAGTGTGAGCTAAACCGGGGCGACTCAGGAGTGGTGTTCGCCCCCTCACTAAATCCCCTCGAATGAATGGCGGCTTTCGGGAGTATAAGAGACATCAGGCTTCTGTCTGCCTTATGGCGGCTAACGACGCATTTGAGACATTCGCCTCTCTGCTAATGGCCCTATATTTCTAAAGGTTATAGGTGTCAGTATTTTTAACACTCCCTGCGATGAACATCGCAAATAAATAAGAATAGTGACATTCATGTGATTGATTAAAAATGATAATTATGTGTTTGGCATGAGGTTTGGTAAACAACGTGTGTGTGCCACTCATTTCCTCCAGTCTCAGTGCGCTGGTTGTTCACGAGAAAAAAATCAACAGAGGTGTAAATACAATGAAAATCAAAATCCTATCAGCCGCTGCAATATTGTGCGCCCTATTCAACGGGCCGGCACACGCGGTTTTTATTACTGGGAGCGTTTCGTTCGCTGACGGTTTCGACTTGGTGCCGACACCTGCCAACCTCACCTGTATCATCGACTGCGGCACTGATGTTTTTGACATTAATAATGCGGTGAATAGTTACTCACCCGGGTCGGCTACAGGAGACTTTGTCGGCACTGCCTCCGCACTGGCCAGTGACATTTCATTAGCAGCCCTACCGTTCGTCATGTTCACCACTGACACTGGGTTCTCGTTTACCGCTTCGTCGATCATGGAAACCTCGTCGTCGTCCCTGAGTTGTACCGGCGGGCTGTGTAACGATTCAATTCTGTATTCCATTTCTGGAATCGTTTCCGGTGCGGGTTTCGACAATACTGCGTTCTCTGGCAACTGGACTGCCAATGGCGCCTGTATTGAATCAGGCGGAGCCTGTCAGGACGGAACGCAGTCAGGTAGCTGGTCGTCTTCTGTCGTCGCCCTTGGCAGGGAGCCTGAAACGCCCGTTCCCGTTCCCGGCACGCTGCTGCTTCTCGGCGCCGGGCTTGCGGGTTTGCGCATAGTGAGTAGTCGCAAAGCCTGATGTGAAGTCTGTTTTGAGTTAAAAACCCGCACTGGCGGGTTTTTTATTGCCTGCGATGTCCGGAGCAATGCCGCAAAGTGGCACCTTTCGGACAAGATGAGAGCGGCTCCAGCACGACCTGGATGACTCCTTTCGGGGGCAGAGTGGACAAGATCAGGGATCGGCCCTGACGGTCGTTTGGGCTACACTGGGCTCTACTGCCGCTTTTTAATCATAGGAGGCGCTCGTGAAGACCCTGAATCCGGTTTTTCAACGAAACTATTTCCGTCTATTTAGCGGTTAGGCCGCCACCCCGGAAGCCAAACTCATGACCGAATGGGATTCCCACACTGCCGAGTGGTACGCCGAGAACTATGGAGAGTACCCAACCAATAGGCTCGCCGTTGACGAGCTGAATCTCCCTTCCGAAGCCACTGTCGTGGATATTGGCTGCGGCACTGGTGCTGCACTTCGGCATGCTGCCTCAAGCGTTACCGTTGGCAGCCTCATTGGCATCGATCCTGTTCCACGAATGATTGAGATCGCCCGACAAAGGACCACGGGAGATCCCGCCTCAGCGCGAATCGAGTTCCGCCTTGGGTCAGCGGAGAACGTCCCGGTGGAAGATGCGTCGACGAACTTCGTGTTTGCGTTCGACTCGATCGATCATTGGCAAGACCTTCGACAGGGATTGAGTGAGGTTCGGCGGGTCCTTGCGCCCGGAGGAGCGCTGGTGGTCGTCAAGGATCGGGCCGTGCCGGGTGCGACCAAGGCGCGCCATCAGCTAGTTGACGTTGCGGAACGTGTTGGATTCCAGGTGGCCGAGCAACGGGAGCTTAGCCAAGAAGGCGTTCACTTCACTCTGTGGATCTTCATTCGGACCGAGTACTGAGCGACCTCTGTTGCAGTTGTCCCTACCAAAAATGCTGTACTCATTGATTTTTTTGATTTTTCCGTCGGCGCCCAAGGAGCTTTGCCGGCATGAATACGATACTTGTTCCTCTGTTCACCACCCTGGTCGATCTCCTGCGGAGCCGGATCTCGCTCCATCTCGAGATGCTTGCTTTGAGCCAGCAACTGGCAATGGGGTAGGTTTCAGGCTCCGCGAATGACCTGTCCCTCCTGAAAATTCGATCGCGTTGATTCTGTTGACTATTTTTCGCAATCCATGAAGGATGACAGTCATGTCCATTCTTCAACTCGCATCCATATTCCTCGGCGCATTATTCAAGTCACAGCGTCAACTTGCTCTCGAGAACCTGGCACTAAGGCAACAGGTAGCTATGCTCCGGCAGTCGGTAAGGCGGCCCCGGGCCACGCCCGCAGACAAGGTGTTCTGGATATTGTTTTCTCGCTATGTTGATGGCTGGCGCAGTTTGCTACACATCCTGCATCCGGATACCGTCGTACGCTGGCATCGCAAGGGCTTCCGGCTTTACTGGCGCTGGAAAAGCCGAGGCCCCAAGCCGGGAAGACCCGCTATAGATACATCTCTACGCAAACTGATTCGAGACATGCAGGCATCCAATATCGGCTGGGGTGCACCCCGAATCCACGGAGAGCTGCTCAAGCTGGGGATTGAGGTATCCCAGGCAACTATCTCGAAATACATGCTGAAGTCAAAGAAGCCGCCGTCACAGACTTGGAGAACATTTCTCTACAACCACGCAGATTGCCTGGCGGCGATGGACTTCTTCACCGTCCCCACAGCCAGATTTCGAGTGCTCTATGTATTCATCGTGCTCAGCCATGACCGTCGGAAAGTCGTATACTTCAACGCCACCGAACACCCGACAGCCGATTGGACTGCACAACAGCTTTTTGAGGCATTTCCTTTTGATTCTGCCCCGAGATATCTTTTGCATGATCGCGATGCAATTTATGGCGAGAAGGTGAAACGGCGGATCAGAGCACTGGAAATCGAGGAGGTTATCACGGCACCTCGCTCACCCTGGCAGAACGCCTACGTCGAACGCGTAATCGGATCAATCCGTCGAGAATGTCTGGATCATGTCATTGTCCTAAACGAGCGTCATCTGAAGCGAATTCTTCGCGATTACTTTAATTACTACCATATTTCTCGGACCCACCTGTCATTGGACAAAAATCCGCCAGAACCTCGCGCAGTTGAACCGGCGGCGTCCGGAAATATCGTGGCTCTGCCTCGCGTTGGCGGGCTTCATCATCGGTACACGCGAATTGCGGCGTAAATCATATTTATAATGCCGGCGATCGAGTAGACGATCTGTTTTTCAGAAGGGACAGGTATTGTAACCGAAACCGAAACCGAAACCGAAACCGAAACCGAAACCGAAACCGAAACCGAAACCGAAACCGAACCCGGGCCGAACCAAACTGCTTCGGCTAAGTAACTGAATCTATAAGCTAATTAGCAATTAGCCATGCACAGGGTAATAAGGCATGACTCGAACACCGGCCAAGCCATGTGGCCATTGGCCCATGGCGCAGGTTTACTTGCTAGGTTCCCAGTATATTTCGCGTGCAGCAGGAACTATTCGTTTACTGCTTCCTTGACGCTATCAGCGGCCTCTTCGGCAGATTCTTCAACTGACTGTGCCGCATCGTCCAGGCTCTTGCCCATCTTCTCCATTGGGCCTTCTTCCTTTGCGCAGCCGGTTATGGCGATGGTCAGTGTGGTGGCAATTGCCAACAGGGCTATCTTGTTTGCCATTTTCGTTTTCCTCTAATATGGTTGTCTCGGCCGCGGGTTCGTTACTGCTGTTTTCTGATCGTGCAAGAATAGTACAAATTCGATTTGTCGGATACAGAAACTGATAACGCCGTTTCATCAGGTCAAGGTAGCGGTACACATTTTGTAATCGGGAGAAGCACAATATGGGCGGTTCACCACGCATACCATTCAGAAACACGGCTGCGTTCATGGCCATCTTACTTGCGCTTTTCGCCTGCGGCACGATAGGCGACACTGCGGCGATCAGGGAGGCGAGTCAGTACGCGGTCGACTGCCAGCCTGACAAGGCGCTGGCTATCCTGGACCGGGCACAGCAAGCGGGTGGTCTAAGCGCCTACATTGCAGAACTGGAGAAAATTGTTGTCTTGCAGGATGCGGGCCGGGAACAGGAAGCGGCGGCAGCGCTTAAGTCCTACCACGCCCAGCACGATCAGGATCCGCAAAGCCGCGAAAACACTGAGAATTCGATACGCGATAGCCTGAAAGAATTGCGCGACCTGCGGTTGAAAGAAACCGGGCAGCGAACCTGTCCGTGAGTCGATTGCAGTGGCTGCTTATCGGTCAAAGAAGATGGGGAACAGGTTAATCCAAAAATTCAGTCCAATTGGTATTTATATCTGTACTCAACTTGGTTCCTGCCGGTTCGTCCGCGCTAGTTCGACCGGGCAAATACCGCCAGGGTGATCTATGCTTGACGGCGTAGGTTCACCTGTTACGAGCAAAGGAGCGACTATGGACATCACCGGACTTGTAATTTTTCTGGTCATTGGGGCCGTTGCGGGCTGGCTTGGCAGCACCATCATGAAAGGTGGCGGATTCGGACTGCTGGGCAATATTGTGGTTGGCGTCGTCGGGGCGGTTATCGGTGGCTACGTCTTTGGCCTGCTGGGTATCTCTGCGGGAGGGTTAATCGGCGCGATCATAACGGCAACGGTGGGCGCGATAATACTGCTGTTTATAGTCGGTCTTATCAAAAAGGCCTGACCCCGGAAGCGATAATGTCCAGGGCTGCTCGCGCCCGAATCTTCTGCTTGCCTGCACCGGAGTCCTGATTAATACTTTCCCGACTTTTTATTCGGCAAATGGATCTGTCCGGGTAGCTGGTGCGACTCTAATTGAACAGTATATGTGAGGAAAAGTATGAAGACATTTATTGGTATAGTGGCGTCTCTCGCCGTGGCGGGCAGCTGCGCTTTCACCCAGGTGGCCCTGGCCGACTCAACGGATGCGACCTGCGAATTTTACAGCCACGGGGACAAGAAAAAGGACCGGTCCGGTCCCTGTACTTTTTCACAGCGCCAGGGGTACGTCGATATCGGACTGACCAATGGCAAGACTTTCAATCTCAGCCCTGGCAACAAGCCAGACCACTTCAAGGACCAGGAAGATCACAAGGTCGTTCGTGAGAAGGCCAATGGCGATAAGCAGGTCTACAAATGGGACGAAAAGAAAATTGTGGTTACTTTCCATCAGGCTGCTGCTGCCGCGCCCGCACAATCGGGTGACAAAGTGGCTGTGAAGGATATGCCGAAATACTGTGCCGGTGAAGCCTCTGCCAAGTTCAACCAGAAGCCGAACCGCATCACCACCCAGAATGCGGTAAAAGACCATGGCATGTATTCGGTATGGGGCCAGTACGAGCACGACCCTAATCCGCAGCTTTTTATCTGCACCTTTTCAGCTGAGGGAAAGTTAGTGGGTGTTGATAAGCATACGCCATAAGCTTGGTTGATAGCCCGGTCGGGTTCAGCTCGGCCGGCGATTACCATCCTGTCCCTGGCGGCAGGATGGATTCCTTATCATCGGCCCGACATCACTCCCTGAGCGAACGCCGATTCGCCGATCCGGATGTCTCGGGACGACCGAAGATCCATCCTCAGTCCTCGTAGCCGCACGGCATTTGTCGGCGCTTCGAAGGTGGAAAGAATGCCCAACAGGTACACTTTGGTTGGCCAACCCTCCCTTGCATTCCTCACCAGCACTCGAAGCACATCGTCACGCAGCAAGTCATTTGGGACGGATACCGCGAATGACTGTCCCGCTTCGTCATGACTTTCCGCCTTGAGATTAAACCGCCAGCTGTGATCGTCCGGGCCGTAACCCGACCACCAGTCTCCAAGAATGAGCCTGGCATCATCATTGCCATACAGGTTTTGATAGTCGACATATCCCCATACATGCATTTCCCGGTTGAGCAGATTGTCGAGTGCCGTTCCCGCCAGGGTAAATCCGTGTCGGGTGATGGTGGCCGCGGCAATATAGGGATTGATCGGCTGGCATACCCGGGGATTCGCCTGGTCCGGGGGGCTGAGCAGCGCAAGTCGCAGACAGTAAGCTGCCAGCAGGCAGTTGCGGTGGTCGGATTCAAAAGCGCAAAGCCGGCTGCGGCGAAACCAGTCCTTATCGGGCTCAACGTCGGTGGAACCCGGTAGCTGCTTAGGCTTCCGGTTGATCTCCCGCAGGAGCAACTGGTCCAATTTCCGAAGTTCAGGGTCGTCACAGACGAGCGTGTCGCTGGCGTAGCCAGGAGCGTCGCAGTGGGCTGTGACCTGGTCGGGTGGAGGCGGCAGCGCGCCCAACCTGATCGCGCACACAAGCAGCAGACTGCCAGCCAGGCATCTTCTCATATCGTAAGTCTCAGGTGGTCATGACGTACCAGCCGCACCGGCCGAAGTTAGCAGCCGCGCTGGCCCGGACATCTGGCAATATCAGCGCGCCAGCGGTGACTGGCGCTCCCAGGGCGGCACTTCGAAAGCGCTGGCCTCAGTGCCCGGTTCGAAGAAAGTATGCCGGGTATCGTCGGTAAAATAGCGCCAGAACGCTGCCTCGAAGGATTTCACGACAATTGCAAAGTCGCCGGCCCGTTGCCGATCCTCGAGAAAACGGCGATAGGCGTCCAGCGGTTCGGGGCCGAGCTGCTGGTAGATAGCCCGGCCTCCGTACTCGCCGTAAAGCCGGCGGTTGATCTTCCATTGCCGGATCATGGACCGGGCCATATCCCGGCGCATTGTCTCAACCTGGGTTGCCTCGTCGGGTGTGAGATCAGCCTCCACGGTAAGTCCGTCCTCCTGCATGCCGCGCTGCAATTCCCCAATCAAGTTCGATATCTCGGCGTTCGTTGCCTCGATGCCGTGCTGCGCCGCGTACTGGTTGAACAGCCGGGTAAGAATCGCCTCCTGCATCTGGGCGGGATCGGTGGTGTGGACTTCTTCGCCCAGCACCATCGCCGCCAGCGGTGTGCCACCAGACGGCTCAAACTCAATGATCGAGCCGTCCGCCATGGTCGCCAGAAACAGGTGCCCGCCCCCCAGGACGTAGCTGCGCACCCATTCGAACTGGGCCAGGTAACGCTCGGACAACGATTCCGGCGGGCACAGTGCCCGGGTCGATGCGACCGGGCCGAACTGCAACCGACTGGCGCTTTCCGACGTCCAGGTACCCGCGCCGCGATTGCAGTCCGCGACGATTTCCGCAGCCCCGTCAGGTTTAAACTCGAGCGTGTATTTTGAGGGCGAATCGGGCACATAGACCCGGTCGTCCATGGATGTGATGTTCAGCAGCCGCCAGGACGTTCCCGCCAGCTCACTCGCGCCGGCAGGCGCTGCGGCCAGGCATGCCGCCAACGTTCCCGGGACGAGCAGGCGCGCAAGGCACTGAACGGACATCCACTCAACCACCTTGGATGAACGCCAGCGGCACTTCGTACACATCCTTGCCGTCAATCGTGACCGTCCAGGTATCCCCTTCCAGGCTGCCCTTCGCTTCGCGGTTGGTGGCGTTGATGTAGTCCGTCATGAAATTGATGGTGAATTGCTCCCCCTCCCGACTCTGCACCACGACCGAGGCCTGGCCCTCTTCCATGCGCAGAACGCCGGCAGGGCAGCTGCCGAAGTCGGTGTCTGCCACCCCGCGACAGCGCAGCAGTGCCGTGGCGTTGTAGTCTTTTGTCGAGAAAGGTGCGGTCGGGTTGTCATCATCCTGTGGCTCGAGTGCGGCTGTGCTCCAGTAGACGAAGACACTCTGGTCAGGGAATCGGAAGATCTGTCCCTGGTTGCCGAGCCCGCTTTCGCGGTAGACATCGCGACCGTCCTGGTCACGGAAATTGCCCGGGCCGTCATCCACCGGCGACAGGTCATGGGTGACGCCGTCCTCACGGGTGATAGTGATGTAGCCCTGGCGTTGGGAAAACCTGCAGTGGATCATTTTTTTGGCGCGATCCTCCCCCGCAGGATAGATGTCACAGCGGGCGGCGGTTGAATCCGCCGCGCTGGATGCCGCCCATGCCAGCGCGATAACGCCAGCAACAATAGACTTTGTTCTCATATCCAAATCCTCGGTACTGACAAGCCGACTCGAGGTCTCGGGCTGGCGCTGCAAAAAAGTGGACAGTACCTTTGTGTCGTGTACCCCCGTTACTTCTGGAAGTGACGCTTTGCCAGCATTAGCAGGCCAAGCGCCATAATTATTAGTGCGTAAAGTGGAGCTGTCGGTATTGAGGTAGGCGCCAGGGGCGCAGCAGCACCGCTGATATCGCCACTCAGCGCTACCGCGTTTGCTGAAGTAGAGCAGTCAGCGTTGACGCAGCTTACTTCTGTAGCAAGCAATGGGGTAACAGCACCCCCCGCATTGCTTAGACCTGCTCCTGGAAACTGTAAGAAAATGCTGTTTTGACCGGTGAGATCAGCTGCGCCTTGTGTTTGCTCCAGAATAAGCCCGGTCGCATCAGAAGACGCGGGATCGAAGCCGGCATATGTCTGCCCGGGAAGCGTCGAGCCCGCAGTTGTTGTTAGATTGATGGCGCTGTAGGTGTCGGTATCCGCGTCATAGGTGAACGACCCGGAGACGGTCCCGCCGTCGGCGCGAGCGAGCCCATCCACGGACCATACGACGGGCACTGCGTACGCGGGTAGCGAGAACATAGCAAAGAGGATGACTGCCTGTGGAAATGTAAAAAGCAAAGCCTTCATAAGTGGTTTCTTCATCAGTATTTTGGTCACGCAAGTGTAGCGAATGAGCAGGTCAGCATAAAGCAAAAAAGCCCTTGGAAGCGTTGAAAAGGCGTCGGGTGCGTCGAGTTCGTCGGGTTGATGGGTGGATTACCCAGGTGTCATTGATCTGTGTCGATCCAGGGCAGCCTTATCGCTTACCAGTGGCGCAACCCGCTATCAACTGCGTGTTATCCTTTCGCCGTCCAACTACCGGAAGTGTTGTCGTGGCAGAGATCCAGATTGATGAATCCCTCAATGTCTTCGACGAACCCCTGTTGCCCTGCAGTGGAGATCCGGTGACGGGATTTTTCCGAGACGGCTGTTGCAATACCAATGAGCTGGATTTGGGTTCCCATACGGTATGCATTCAGGTAACGGAGGAATTCCTACAATACTCGCGCTTTGCCGGAAATGATCTCAGCACGCCCATGCCGGAGTTTGGATTTCCCGGACTTAAACCGGGAGATCGATGGTGTCTGTGCGCGCCGCGTTGGTTGGAAGCCTATGAGAGAAAGATGGCTCCGAAGGTTTTCCTCACCCGTACCCACAGGCGGGCACTGGAGGTGATCCCGCTTGAGGTGCTGCGGCAATATGCAGTTGATTTGAATTGATGGTACGAGGGATTCATGGTGCGGAGCGTATTCCGGGCGCATAGGTTACACATTGACCTGCTCGTAAGACCTTCCCAATGACACACCCACCGACTATGGATGCCCAGGTGTCACCCATCCCCCCGGAATAGTCGGGCGCTCTAGGCAGTTATAAGTCTTTGAAAATTATAAAAAATGGTGGGCCCAGAAGGACTTGAACCTTCGACCTGCCGATCTTGAACCTTCACCTGCCGATTATGAGTCGGATGCTCTAACCAACTGAGCTATGGGCCCGTCTAGCGGTAGACGGCGCGATTATAAAGAAGAACTCGCCACAGGCACAGTCCCCTTCTCGATTTGTGGCCACCTGGAGTAGTCGACGCGTCGGCGACGCCTTGATGCTGGTGGGCCAATGTTATGAATAGAGCTGCCCGTTATTAGGCGGTGTAGTGACTTTGCCTTAAAATGGCGCCCCTTCGATTCCGGGTGGCTTAGACCCCCGCTTATCCTGGCTCCCGTTATGAATGAAAGGCGATCAGTGGCATTTGGCTTTGCGCTTTCCCAGCAGAACTTCCTGCTCGCTGCCGCATTCATCATGCCGCTCACGTTTTCGGTATGGCAGGCTCTGCTTAACAACTTCGCGGTTGAGCGGGCGGCCTTTACCGGCGCGGAAATCGGTATGTTGCAGAGCCTGCGCGAGGTGCCTGGCTTTCTCGCTTTTACGGCTGTCTTCGTGTTGCTGATCATTCGGGAGCAGCGCTTTGCCCTGGCGTCTTTGCTGGTGATGTCTATTGGGGTAGCGCTTACCCCGTTTTTCCCCACTACCTACGGTTTGTATGCAACCACGGTTGTCATGTCCCTGGGGTTCCACTATTTCGAGACGATCAATAAATCACTCACGCTGCAGTGGATCGACAAGGCGGAAACCGCGCATTTCATGGGACGCGCGTTGGCTGTGAAGGCTGCCGGGGCGCTGTTGGCTTACAGCAGCATATGGTTATTGATGGAGTGGGTGGGGCTGGGTTTTTCTGGTGTGTACCTGCTCGCGGGCGGCATTGGCGTGGTGATTACGCTCATGCTATGGGCAGCGTTTCCGAACTTCGCGGATGGGGCAGTGCAACACAAAAAACTGATTCTGCGCCGGCGCTACTGGCTCTACTACGCGCTGACTTTTCTCAGCGGGGCGCGCCGCCAGATATTCATGGTGTTCGCCGGTTTCATGATGGTTGAAAAGTTCGGCTATTCAGCTGCGGATATCAGCCTGCTCTACCTGGCCAATTATGTCTTCAACCTGTTCTTCGCCTCGCGTATTGGCTCCTGGGTTGGTCGGGTGGGTGAGCGCACGGCACTGCGGCTGGAATACATAGGCCTGGTCGCGGTGTTTACCAGTTATGCCTTTGTGGAGAATGCGCATGTGGCCGCCGGGCTCTACATCATCGACCACCTGTTCTTCGCGCTGTCGATGGCGATCAATACCTACTTTCAGAAGATCTCCGACCCGCAGGATATCGCCGCAACCTCCAGTGTCAGTTTCACCATCAATCATGTTGCGGCGGTTGTTATCCCGGCCCTCCTGGGGATTGTCTGGCTGACCTCCCCCAGCGCTGTGTTCCTTACCGGTTCCGGTATCGCAATAGCGTCATTGATTCTTTGCAACCTGATACCCGACACGCCCGCCAGGGGGTGCGAGACGGCTTTGCCACGTTTATGGCGCAACCGGATTGGATCAGCTCACTAAATTGACGCTATAACGTTGTAACGCTATAGTGTTGCTCACTCCAGTGGAGGGCGATTTATGAGCAATTTATCCAAGCGGTCTACGGTATATTTCGATCCGGTCATTCACCAGGCACTCAAGCTGAAAGCGGCATCAACTGATTCGTCGCTATCAGAAATTGTGGATGAAGCCGTGCGTTTGCTGATGCAGGAAGACCAGGAAGACCTGGCAACAATTGCCGAGCGGGTCAGCGAGCCCGTCGTAACCTATGAGGCCCTGCTTGGCGACCTGAAAAAGCATGGCAAGATATAAGCTGCTGTTCAAAAAGTCGGTCGCGAAAGACTTCAGGGCACTACCAAAGCGCGATGTGCGAAAAATTCTCGACAGGATAGATGTGCTGGCGGATAACCCCAGGGGGCCGGGATGTCAGAAATTGTCAGGCAGGGAGTTATACCGGGTCAGGCAGGGGGTGTATCGAATTCTCTACGAGATAATCGATGACCAACTTGTTGTGCACATCATCAAGGTTGGCCATCGATCAGGCGTCTACCAGTAGGCGCTTACTCGTCCAGGAAGCTGCGCAGGTAATCCGAGCGGGTCGGGTGGCGCAGCTTGCGCAGTGCCTTGGCTTCTATCTGGCGGATACGCTCGCGGGTGACGTCGAACTGCTTGCCCACTTCTTCCAGTGTGTGGTCGGTATTCATGTCGATACCGAAACGCATGCGCAGCACCTTGGCCTCTCGTGCGGTAAGGCCAGCCAGTACTTCCTTGGTGGCTTCCTGCAGGCCCTGGCCGGTGGCGGCATCCACGGGGGAGTGGATGGTGTTGTCTTCGATAAAGTCGCCCAGGTGTGAATCTTCGTCGTCGCCGATGGGGGTTTCCATCGAGATAGGTTCCTTGGCGATCTTGAGCACCTTGCGCACCTTGTCTTCCGGCATGTCCATGCGCTCGCCCAGTTCTTCCGGGGTGGGCTCGCGGCCCATCTCCTGCAGCATCTGGCGGGAAATACGGTTGAGCTTGTTGATCGTCTCGATCATGTGTACGGGTATACGGATGGTGCGCGCCTGGTCGGCGATGGAGCGGGTGATCGCCTGGCGAATCCACCAGGTGGCGTAGGTCGAAAACTTGTAGCCGCGGCGGTACTCGAACTTGTCCACCGCCTTCATCAGGCCGATGTTGCCCTCCTGGATCAGGTCCAGGAACTGCAGCCCGCGGTTGGTGTACTTCTTGGCGATGGATATCACCAGGCGCAGGTTGGCTTCCACCATTTCCTTCTTGGCGCGACGCGCACGGGCCTCGCCCATGGACATGCGGCGGTTGATTTCCTTGATCTCGGTGACGGCCAGGCCGCTTTGTTCCTCGATCTGGATGATGCGGCGCTGCAGGCGCTGGATGTTGTCCTTCTCCGCAGCCAGCTTGCTGCCGTAGTCCTTCTTGCGGGCATGGCGGCTCACCCACTTCAGGTCCGACTCGGAGCCCTGGAACGTGGTGATGAAGTCCTTGCGCGGCATGTTGCACACCTTGATCGCGATGCGCATGATCTCGCGCTCCTGGTCCCGCAGTGCGGCCAGCAGGTTGCGCGGCGAGTCGGTCAGGGGATCAAAAACCCGCGGGGTCAGCTTGAAGAACTTGAACAGCTCGCCCAGTTTCTCCATTTCCTTGACCGCGGCGGGGGCGTTGCGGCCCTTCTCGGCGATGATCTTCTCGGTCTTGTTGAACTGGCGCTTGAGCGCGGTGAAGCGCTTCTTGGCTTCTACCGGGTCCGGGCCCGACTCGGTTTCTTCATCGTCATCGGAAACCTCGGTGGCGGCCTCGGCAATCTCCAGGGCCGACGGTACGTCTTCGGCCGGGTCCAGGTAGCCCACCATGATGTCGGCCAGGCGGCGCTCTTCCTTGACCACAAGGTCGTACTCGGAGAGCACCTGGCCCACCGCGCCGGGGAAGTGCGCAAGGGCGGCCATCAGCTCGCGGATGCCTTCCTCGATACGCTTGGCGATGACGATTTCGCCTTCCCGGGTGAGCAGTTCCACCGTGCCCATCTCGCGCATGTACATGCGCACCGGGTCGGTGGTGCGGCCCGCTTCGGTTTCCACCGCGGCCAGGGCCGCGGCGGCTTCTGCGGCGGCGATGTCGTCGGCGGAGTCACCCTCCGCCATCAGCAGTTCGTCGGCGTCGGGCGCGGACTCGAAAACCTGGATGCCCATGTCGTTGATCATCTGGATGATGTCTTCGACCTGGTCCGGATCTGAAATGTCCTCGGGCAGGTGGTCGTTCACCTCCGAGTAGGTCAGGTAGCCCTGTTCCTTGCCCTTGGCAATAAGGTCTTTCAGGCGGGATTGCTGTTTCACGACATTGGTCATTAAGCTGACACCTTCACCAAGAATACAAAAAAAATTTAGCCGGCGATTATAACCGAAAAGGCAGCGCCTTAACTACTTGAAGTCATGGCAAATTCACGAATTCCGGGCCATTTCGACCGGCAAACGCACCAATTGACCGACTATTGTTATATGGGGTCTAAATTTGGTAACGCAAGCCAGCTAACTCCCGGACTGTGCGTGGTCCGCTGGGGAGGCAAACTGCCCCGCTACCGGGGCTTGTTGGCCTTTGCATCCCGCCGCTGCTTTTCCTGCAAGAGCTCCCGGAGACGTTGTTTCTCCAGTTCGCTCACTTCAGCGTAGTTGGTGTGTTTGAGTTTGTCGAGATGCGCCGCCAGTTTTGATTGGTGGGGCGCCCTGGCTAACACGTCCATCGTATCGACGAACTGCTGTTCGATGCCGGCTTTGGGTATCAGGCGCTCCTGGCCGGCCAGCCTGCTCAGCAGCTCGCCCTCAGGAGTGCCGTACCAGTGGCCCAGTAACATAGCGGTATTGGATTCAGGCCGCCGCTGCAGCAGGGTCAGTAATTCCCGCAGCAGGCCCACGTCCTCCCCCTCCAGCTCCGCCAGCGGGGCAGGGTCGACCAGGCGGGCGATGTCCGGCTGGTGCAACAGCAGGGCAATGGCTGACTGGGCCATGTTGGAATGACCGGTGGCGCGGGCGCTCGACGCCTCGCGCCGGCGCGGTTGCGGCTGGGGTTCGCTGCTGTCCGCCGGTGCGGAGTGGTGGTAGTCCGGTGCCGGCGCGGGCGGGGCGGGTTCCAGTTGCATCAGGCTGGCCAGGTCGAGCCCGGTGCGCTGGGCCAGGGCCTGGAACATCAATTGTCGGTAGACCCCCTCGGGCAGCTGGCGCAGGAAGGGCAGGGCCTGTTTGCTCAGGCGCGCCTTGCCGTCCATGCTGCTGGTGTCCAGCCCCTCGGCCACCGACTCGAACAGGAATTGTTCCAGCGGCATGGCGTTGCGCACCAGTTCCTCAAAGTGCTCAGCACCACCACCGCGCACCATGGTGTCCGGGTCTTCCCCTTCGGGCAGGAACAGGAAGCGCGCCTGGCGGCCGTCCTCCATGCAGGGCAGTGCCGCCTCCATCGCACGGACCGCCGCCTTGCGCCCGGCTTCGTCGCCGTCGAAACAGAACACCACTTCCGGGCACAGGCGGTAGATGCGCTCCAGGTGGGTCTTGCTGGTGGCGGTACCCAGGGTTGCGGTGGCATTACTGATGCCGTGCTGGGCCAGGGCGATGACGTCCATATAGCCCTCCACCACCAGCAGGCGCTCCAGTTTGCGGTTGGCCTGGCGCGCCTGGAACAGGCCGTACAGCTCCCGTCCCTTGTGGAATATCCCGGTTTCCGGCGAATTCAGGTACTTGGGTTTGTCATCTCCCAGCACCCTGCCACCGAAGGCCACCACCCGGCCGCGCTGGTCGCGGATCGGGAAGACCACCCGGTCCCGGAAGCGGTCGTACAGCTTGCCGTCCTCGTTTTCCACCAGCATGCCGCTGTCTTTGAGCAGGGTCTGTTGTGCCGGCGTGTCCCCCAGTGCCTTGAGCAGGTTGTGCCAGCCGGGGGGTGCGAACCCCAGGTCGAACTGTTTTGCTATCTCGCCGGTGAGGCCCCGCTGTTTCAGGTAGGTCACCGCGCGGTTTGCCTGTGGGTGCTGCCGCAGCTGCCGCCGGTAGTAGGTGGCGACCTCTTCCATCAGGGCATAGAGCGCCTTGTTGCTCTGTTCCCGCTCCGGGTTGTCCTGGCCGCCCCGGGTGGGCTCCCGCGGCACTTCCAGGCCGGCGCTGCCCGCCAGGGCTTCCACGGCCCGGGGAAAGTCCAGGTTCTCGTAATCCATGAGAAAACCCAGTGCGTTGCCGCCGGCCCCGCAGCCGAAGCAGTAGTAGAACTGCTTGTCGGGGTTGACGCTGAAAGAGGGGGTTTTTTCCTCGTGGAAAGGGCAGCGGGCGCTGTAGTTTTTGCCGGATTTGCGCAGCTTGACCCGGCGGTCGATCACCTCGACGATATCGACCCGTTCGAGCAGGTCATCGAGGAAAGCTTGCGGTATCCGTCCGGCCATCGAGGGGGTGCAACGCTGTGAAAAGGCAGCCTATTGAACCATGCCGCCGGGGGAAAGTTTAGTGCCGCGCCTCAGCCTGTGAGGCGGGATTTAACCAGCTGGCTGACCGCCCCGATGTCGGCGCGGCCCTGCAGTTTGGGTTTGAGCTCGGCCATCACGCTGCCCATGGCCTGCATGCCGCTGGCGCCACTGGCGGCGATTGCCGCATCAACCATGGCGATTAGCTCCGCCTCGCTCAGCTGGGCGGGCAGGAACTCCTGGATGACGCCAATTTCGAAATTTTCCTGGGCGGCCAGTTCATCGCGGCCGGCCTTTTCGTACTGGTCGGCGGAATCCCGGCGCTGCTTGACCATTTTGTCCAGCACGGCAAGCGCCCGGGCGTCATCGATTTCGATGCGCTCGTCCACTTCAATGCGTTTGAATTCGGACAGGATAAGCCGGATGGTTCCCAGGCGCTCCTTGTCCCGGGCCTTCATGGCTGCCTTCATGGCCGCCGTGATGGTGGCCTTGAGGGATTCATCGCTCATGAGAGGGGGGTGCCTAGTACAGGCGTACGCGCTTGCGGTTGTCCCGTGAGAGCTTCTTCAGGTGACGCTTGACCGCGGCAGCACCGGCACGCTTGCGTACGGTGGTGGGTTTCTCATAATGCTCGCGCTTGCGCACTTCGGCGAGAACGCCGGCTTTCTCACAGGAGCGCTTGAAGCGGCGCAGGGCAACGTCAAACGGCTCGTTTTCCTTGATCTTGATATGAGGCATTAATTCCTTACCTGTCTCTACAATGTTAGGGCGCCAGTCATCCGGATGGACACTGGTCACCTGAAAGGGCGCGCATTCTATCCTTATCCGGGGCTTTTTGCAAAGGGTCCAAAGGGGGTCCCGGCGGGGCTGCGCCGCACTGGTCTGGGGGGTGCCCAGCCAGTATCATGCGCCTCTTATTCAATGCGGTGGCAACAATGCTGATCCTGGGTCTGGAAACCTCCTGTGATGAGACCGGAGTCGCGCTCTACGACACCGAGCGCGGCCTGCTGGCGGACGCCCTGTTCAGCCAGGTGGATATCCACGTGGAGTACGGCGGGGTAGTGCCGGAGCTGGCTTCGCGGGACCATATCCGCAAGACCCTGCCGCTGGTGGAGGAGGTGCTGGCCCGGGCCGGTTGCGCCGCTGCGGATATCGATGGTGTGGCCTACACCGCCGGGCCCGGGCTGGTCGGCGCCCTGATGGTGGGGGCGACCCTGGCCCGCGCCCTCGCCTGGGGCTGGGGCGTCCCCGCCCTGGGCGTGCACCACATGGAGGGGCACCTGCTGGCGCCGATGCTGGAAGAGGACCACCCGGAATACCCTTTTGTCGCCCTGCTGGTCTCCGGCGGCCACACCCAGCTGGTGCGGGTGGACGCCATTGGCCGGTACCGCATCCTGGGGGAGTCCCTGGACGACGCCGCCGGCGAGGCCTTCGACAAGGCGGCCAAGATGCTGGGCCTGCCCTATCCCGGCGGGCCGCATGTCGCCCGCCTCGCGTTGCGCCGGGACCCCCGGGCGTTTTACCTTCCCCCGGCCCATGGTGAACCGCCCGGGGCTGGATTTCAGTTTCAGCGGCCTCAAGACCCACACGCTCAATACCGTGGCGGAATGCACCGTGGCGGGTGAGCTGAGCGAGCAGGACAAGTGTGATATCGCCCTCGCCTTCGAGGAGGCGGTGGTGGCCACCCTGGTGATCAAGTGTCGCCGGGCCCTGCGCCAGGAACAACTCAAGACCCTGGTGATCGCCGGCGGCGTCAGTGCCAATACCAACCTGCGCCAGCAACTTTCCCGGGCCCTGGCGAAGGAAGGCGCAAGGGTTTTCTATCCGGCCCCGCGGTACTGCACCGACAACGGCGCGATGATCGCCTATGCCGGCGCCCAGCGCCTGCAGGCGGGCCAGGTGGACGCCGCGATCACCGGGGTGCGCCCGCGCTGGCCGATGGAAGAGCTGCCGCCCCTGGCAGCGGGCGCAGACGGCTGATGGATATCGTGTTCATCCGGGAACTGCGGGCCAACACGGTCATCGGTGTCTACGACTGGGAGCGCAGCATCCGCCAGAGCGTGGTGCTGGACCTGGAAATGGCCACGGACAACCGGCTCGCTGCCGGCAGTGACCGGATAGAGGACGCCCTGGACTACGCTGCCCTGTCCGCCAGGGTGCTGTCCTTTATAGAGGGGAGTGAATTCAGGCTGATCGAGACCATGGCCGAGCAGGTCGCGGCGATCGTCATGGGGGAGTTCGGTGTGCACTGGTTGCGCTTGCGTCTGTGCAAGCCCGGCGCGGTTGCCGCCGCCCGGGATGTCGGGGTGCTCATCGAGCGAGGCGAGCGGCCCTGATGCCTGCGGTGTACCTGGGGGTGGGAAGTAACATTGAGCGCGAACGCTATATTGTCGCCGGCCTCGATGCCCTGGTCGGACTGTTTGGTGAGCTGGCCCTGTCCTCGGTCTACGACAGTGAGGCCATTGGCTTTGACGGCCAGCCCTTCCTGAACCTGGTGGTGGGGGTGGAGACCGGGCTGAGCCCCGGTGAGCTGTCGCGCCGCTTGCGCCATATCGAGTATGAGCACGGCCGCCCGGCCAACGCCACCCGCTTCAGCCCGCGCCAGCTGGATATCGACATACTCACCCACGGCCAGCTCACCGGCAGCATCGAGGGCGTGGAACTGCCCCGCCCGGAGATTCTCGAGAACGCCTTCGTGCTGTGCCCGCTGGCAGAGCTTGCCGGCGCGGAGATACACCCGCTGGCGGGCAAGAGCTATGCGGATTTGTGGCGGAGCTACGACCGGGATGCCCAGGCGCTGGCGAAAGTGGATTTCCAGTGGCGCGGCCGCTGGATTTCGCGAGCCTGAACCGAGCCCTGTCCCGTCGCAGGCCCTTCGGCCCTAAGGGGGTCGGTGCTCATCGCGCAGGGCGTCCAGCCGCCGTATCCGTTCCGCGCTGATTGCCTCTCCCAGTGCCTTGCCTTCCACGCCCTCGCCTGCGAACTGTGCGGCGGTTACCTCCCGGGCGACGCCCAGGCCCCGGCGCAGGTAATCCACCTGGGGATAATCCCGTTGTTCCAGCCCCAGGCGCCCCCGGGCATCCGCCTCGCAGGCCAGCAGGAAGGCCTCGAAGCGATCGGGGCGGCGCAGGGCGTCGGTAGCGTTGAATAACTTCAGCAGGGTCTTGCCGCGCAGCTCCAGCGCGCGGTGGCAGTGGGTGTGGTACTCGCACACTTTCAGGGCCAGCTCCCGGTACTGGCCGGGCGCTTTCAGGCGCTGGCAGACGCGCTTTACCAGGCTCAACCCGCGCTGTTCGTGGGCAATATGGCGGGGCCATTCCCCGGCCGGGGTAGTGCCCTTGCCCAGGTCGTGGATCAGGACCGCAAAGCGCACATCCGTGGCCGGGCTGAGCCGGGTCGCCTGTTGCAGGGCCATCAGGGTGTGAATGCCGGTGTCGATTTCCGGGTGATATTCCGCCGTCTGCGGTACGCCAAACAGCGCATCCACTTCAGGTAACAGCGCTGCCAGTGCCCCGCACTCGCGCAGAACCTCGACAAACACCTCGGGGTTGGGCTCGCCCAGGGCGCGCTCCAGCTCCACCCACACCCGCTCCGCCGGCAGGTGTGCCAGTTCGCCCTGGCGCACGATATCCGCCATCAGCTCCATGGTTTCCGGGGCAACGGTGAATCCCAGGTGGGCATAGCGGGCGGCGAAGCGCGCCGTGCGCAGCACCCGCAGCGGATCTTCCACGAAGGCGGCCGACACGTGGCGGAGGATTTTTGCCTCGAGGTCCGCCCTGCCACCGTAGGGGTCGATAAGCTCCCCCGAGTCGGCCTGTGCGATAGCGTTTACCGTGAGGTCCCGGCGCATCAGGTCCTGCTCCAGGGTAACCGAGGGGTCGCAGTGCACTGCGAAGCCGGTGTAGCCGTGGCCGGATTTGCGCTCCGTGCGCGCCAGGGCGTACTCATCTTTTGTGGTGGGATGCAGGAAAACGGGGAAATCCCTGCCGACCTGCTGGTAGCCCTGCTCCAGCATATCCTGGGGGCTGGCGCCCACTACTACCCAGTCCCGCTCGCTGGTGGGATAGCCCAGCAGGGCGTCCCGCACGGCGCCACCGACCAGGTAGACTTTCACCGGGGTCGCCGCCGGCCCGGGGCCGCGACCACTAATTGCATTTGCCCCTCTTGCACTTGCCGTTGCGGCACTGGCAACTGATCCAGCGCCCGGTCTCCAACTCGTACAGCGACAGGGCCCCGCCCCAGACGCAGCCGGTATCCAGCCCGATCACATTGGGGTGGTCGGTCTGGCCCTCGATGGAGGCCCAGTGACCGAACAGGATTTTCTCCTTAGCGGTCTTGCGGCGAGGGTGGCTGAACCAGGCTGAAACCGCCACCTTGCCCAGGTCAGGGCTGGGTCCCTTGCTGTCGAGGTCGAGCACGCCATGGCTGGTGCAGAAACGCATCCGGGTCAGGTAGTTGGTGATAACCCGCAGCCGGGGCATGCCGGTCAGCTCGTCCGACCAGACCAGGGGTTCGTTGCCGTACATGTGCTTGAAAAATTCGATGCAGCTGGGGCTTTGCAGTACCGCTTCCACTTCCCTGGCCCGGTTCCCGGCATCCTCTACAGACCACTGGGGCGGAATGCCCGCGTGCACCAGGGTAAAACCGTGTTCGTGGTGGAGGAGGGGGCGGTGCAGCAGCCAGGTCAGCAGGGTTTCCTTATCCGGCGCCTTGAGTATTTTTTCCAGTGTGTCGGAGCGGTTGGGCTTGCGCACGCCAGCCGCCACCGCCAGCAGGTGCAGGTCATGATTGCCCAGCACCAGCACCAGGTTGTCGCGCATGGCGTGCAGAAAGCGCAGGGTTTTCAGGCAGCGCGGCCCACGGTTGACGATATCCCCGACCGACCACAATACGTCCTTGTCCGGGTTGAACGAGACCTTTTTCAGCAGGCACTTCAGCGGTTGCAGGCAACCCTGGATATCGCCGACGACGTAGGTGCTCATCCCCCGGTCCTAGTGCAGCGCTTTCGGTGTGTGGAGGGAAAAGGCCGGGATCGGCACCTGGAATCGCTTGTCATCGGCAGTGGGCCGCGTCCCTTCCCGGCGCTGCGCCATGGTGTAGCTGCCTTCCATGCAGCCCACCGGGGTGGTCAGGGTAGCGCCGCTGGTATAGCGGAAAGACTCCCCCGGGGGAATCAGGGGCTGCTCCCCCACCACGCCCTCGCCGCGCACTTCCTGCACGGCGTTGTCGGCGTCAGTGATGATCCAGTGGCGGGACAGCAGCTGTACCGGTACATCGCTGTCGTTGGTGATAGTAATCGTGTAGGCGAAGGCGTACTGCTGCTGCTCCGGACGCGAATGAGCCGCCAGGTAGGCGGTTACGACTTTTACGTCCACCTGCGTTTCAGTGGCCCCGGTATTATCGGCTTTATCCATGAATGGCTGTCGTAATCTCAATGAACTGGGGGAGCGTCAGCGTTTCCGCCCTGGCTCCGGGGTCTATGCCCAGTGACTCCAGGCGCGTTGTATCTATAAGCCCTTTCAGGTTATTGCGCAAGGTTTTGCGGCGCTGGCCGAAAGACGTCTGTACCACCTGCCGCAGCAGCTGGGTGTCGCAGGCGGGCCAGGGCGATGTCGTCCGGGGCGCCAGCCGCACGATCGCAGACTGCACCTTGGGTTGCGGGTTGAACGCCTCCGGCGGCACCTCGAACAGCTTTTCTACCTCACAGTGATATTGCGCCATGATCCCCAGCCGACCCCAGTCCTTGTTGCCCGGCGAGGCGGCGAGGCGGTCAACCACTTCAAGCTGCAGCATGAAGTGCATATCCTGAATGATAGCGGTGTTCTCAAGCAGCTTGAAGATAAGCGGTGTCGATATGTTGTAAGGCAGGTTGCCAACAACCCGCAGCGGCACTGCACCGCTTACCAGCGAATTGAAATCAAACTTCAGGGCGTCGGCGCTGTGCAGCTTGAACCGCGGATTCACGCTGAAGGCGGCCAGCAGGCCCGGTACCAGGTCCCGGTCCAGCTCGATCACGTCGAGCTGGCAGCCACTTGCGGACAATTGCTGGGTCAGGGCGCCCTGGCCCGGGCCTATTTCCACCAGGTGCTCTTCAGGCAGGGGGTTTATCGCCCGCAGGATGTTGTTGATGACGCCGCCATCCTGCAGGAAATTCTGGCCGAAACGCTTGCGCGCGTGATGTTGGGGTTTGCTCATGGCGGGCATTGTAACGCGCCAGCTCTTTTTAACCATTACCAGCGCGCAGCCCTTTTGCTAGAATGCTGCGCAAATTGATGTATCCGAACTTATCCCACTGGCGCCGGCTCAATGTCCATATCCCAGTATTTCCGCCTCATGGACACCATGGCGCGAATGGCCCTGCGGGCAGACGCCTCCCGGTATTTCCTTGGGTACCTGTGGTGGTTGTTGGAGCCGCTGCTGTTTGTCGCAGTGTTCTACGTGGTATTCGAGCTGATCCTCGACACCGGGCGGGGCGACTTCCTGGTATTCCTCATGTGCGGGAAACTGGCGTTTATCTGGTTCTCCAAGTCGGTAAACCAGGCCTCGAACAGCATCCCGGCCAACAAGGGACTCATCGGTCGGATCAGCGTGACCAAGACCCTGTTTCCCCTGTCGGTGATCCAGGAAGGGGTCTACCGGCAAATGGCCGTTTTCCTGCTGCTGTTCTGTTTTCTCTTCGCTCGCGGTTTCAGCCCCGACCCCACCTGGTTGTTCCTGCTACCGATAGTGCTGGTGAACTACCTGATGATCGTGGCCTGTTCCTTTGTCGGCGCCTGCCTGGTCTGCATCGTGCGGGATTTCAGCATGGTGATCTCCCTGGGCATGACCTTTTTGCTGTTCACTTCCGGCATATTCTGGGATGTGCGGACACTGGGTGATCCCGAAAGGACCGAAATGGTGCTGGCGCTGAACCCGCTGGCATTTATCCTGGATGCCTACCGCCAGGTGCTCATGCACAACACCGCGCCCGATATGTCGCACCTGCTGCTGATCGGCGTCGGCTCTGTTGTCCTGCTGCTGGTAACTGTCCTGCTGATGCGCCGGTTCAGCCAGTATCTCGCCCTGCGAGCGCTGTCCTGATGAGCAAGAGTAATCGCGAGCCGATGCTGGCACTGGAAAATGTGTCGCTGAGCTACCATTCAAGCCGCAAGTCTTTTGACCACGGGTCCCACCACGTGCTGGACTCGGTGTCCCTGCAGGTTCACGAGGGAGAGACCCTGGGGATTATCGGTCGCAACGGGGTAGGTAAATCCACCCTGCTGCGCCTGATGGCGGGCATTCTGGCGCCCACCAGCGGCAGGGTGCGCCAGCGCCCGGGTAAAACCTCGTCACTGCTGACGCTTGGCCTGGGCTTCCGGCCCGACCTCTCCGGTCGCGATAACGCCATGCTCGCGGCCATGTTGCAGGGCGCAAGCGCGCACCAGGCCCGCAGTTATCTCGAGGAGATCAAGGAGTTCTCCGACCTCGGGGATTCCTTTGAAGAGCGGGTGAAAACCTATTCATCCGGGATGCTGGCGCGCCTGGGGTTTACCACGGCCCTGAAAACGCATGTCGACATTCTGCTGATCGACGAGGTATTGAGCGTCGGTGACGTCCAGTTCCGGAAAAAAGCGGAGGCTGCGATGAAGAGCCGGATCAGTGGCGACCAGACCGTGGTCTTCGTATCCCACATGGAAAAACAGGTGCGGGAAGTCTGCAACCGTGCGATCTGTCTCCACAAGGGGGCCATCCTTGCGGAGGGTGATCCCGCCGAGGTTTTGCGCGCCTACAACGCCATCGGCTGACAAACACTTCCCGACAATACCCCTGAGGGGTCCAGCTCACTCCTGCGCCTGGCGTCCGGCCATGTCGATGGCGCAGGCCAGTGCCTGCTCCAGGCTGCCCACGTCAGCCTTGCCGCTGCCGGCGATGTCCAGTGCCGTGCCGTGGTCCACCGAGGTGCGAATAATCGGTAAGCCCAGGGTGATGTTGACTGCATTGCCAAAGCCGGCGTATTTCAGTACCGGCAGGCCCTGGTCGTGATACATGGCGAACACGGCGTCGCAGTGTTCGAGCACCTTGGGATTGAAGGCGGTATCGGCCGGTAGCGGCCCCTGCAGGTTCAAGCCCAGGGCGCGCAGTTGCTCCAGCACCGGCACGATGGTATCGATTTCCTCGCGCCCCATGTGGCCGCCCTCGCCCGCGTGGGGGTTCAGGCCCAGCACCGCAACCCGCGGTCGAGCCAGGCCGAACTTGGCGCGCAGGTCGTGTACCAGGATCTGCAGTGTCTCCAGCAACAACTCCCGGGTGATGGCCGCGGGCACCGCTGCCAGTGGCAGGTGGGTGGTGGCCAGGGCCACCCGCATGGCGGGGGTGGCGAGCATCATCACAACCCTGGCGGTGCCGGTGGCCGCGGCCAGGAATTCAGTGTGGCCGGTGAAGGGGATGCCGGCGTCATTGATCGCGGATTTCTGCACCGGCGCGGTGACCATCGCCGCGAAATCCCGCCGCAGGCAGCCGTCCACCGCCTGCTGCAGGGTCGCAACGACGTAGGGAGCGTTCAGCGGGTCCAGCTTCCCCGGGCGACAGGGACCCGCCAGTGCCACCGGCAGTACCCGCAGTGTGCCGGGCTTGTGTGCTTGTGCGGGCGCGGCCAGGTCGACCGGTTCCAGGGTGAGTGGCAGGCCCAGCAGGCTGGCCCGCTCCTGCAACAGGACCGGGTCGGCCACCGCCACCAGCTCCGCCTGCCACTGGCCCCGGGCCGCTTGCAGCACGATGTCCGGGCCGATACCCGCAGGTTCCCCCGGGGTGATGGCAATTCGCGGGATAGCCACGGCCCGGTATTCCTATTTGATATCCACGAAGGCTTCGTCGCGAATCTGCTGCAACCAGGCGTCCAGTTCCTCCTGGTATTTGCGGTTGTGCAGGAATTCGCCGGCTTTGTTGCGCAGGGCCTGGCTGGTCATGTCCTGGTCACGGCGGCCTTCCACCTCGAGGATATGCCAGCCAAACTGGGAGCGCACCGGCGCGGAAATTTCGCCCACGGCAGTCGCCTTCATCGCCTGTTCGAACTCCGGCACCATTTGTCCCGGGCTGGTCCAGCCCAGCTCGCCACCTTCCTGGGCCGAGCCGATGTCCTCCGAGTACTCCCTGGCCAGCGCAGCGAAATCCTCCCCGGCTTCAATCCGGTTGCGCAGGCTCAGCACCAGTTCGCGGGCCTGCTCATCCGTGAGGATCTCTGAGGGCTTAACCAGGATGTGGCGTACCTGGGTCTGGGCGACAATCTGCTCGCCGCCACGGATATCCTGCATGTAGACAAGGTGAAAGCCACTGTCGCTGCGAATGGGATCAGAAGTTTCACCCTTGGCGAGCTTGGGCGCCACGTCCGAGAACAGCGAGGGCAGGTCCTCTGCCTTGCGCCACCCCAGGTCGCCGCCATTGAAGCGGTACGGGTTCGCGCTTGAGCGGATGGCCTCTTCGAAGGGCTGTCCGGCGCGAATTCGCTGCAGCAACTGGCTGACGTGCGCCTGTGCCGCCGATACCCGGGCAGGATCGGTATCCGGGGAGATGGGCAGCAGGGCGTGCAGCATGTGGTATTCCGACTGGGTCAGCTTTTTGCCGTCCTCGGTGGCCAGAAAGTTGTCCACTTCCTTGGGTGTTATCTGGATACGCTGGTTGACGTTGCCGGCCTGGACCCGCTGGATGATCATCTCCTTGCGCACTTGTTCGCGCATCGCGGGATAGGACTGGCCCTGTTGCTCCAGCGCCGCGCTGAACTGCTCGAGGGTCATGCGGTTCTGGGCGGCGATGTTCTGGATTGCGGCATCGAGCTGGGCATCCGAGATACGCACACCCACACGCAGGCCCTTTTGCAGCTGGATACTTTCCAGGATCAGCCGGTCCAGGGTTTCGCGGATCATCTCGTCCTCCGGCGGTATGTCCATACCCCGTGACTGGAGCGTCTTGATGAGGGCGTCAACGCGCTCCCGCAATTCGCTGGCCATGATGATGTCATCGTCGACGATAGCCACCACCTGGTCCATGAGCTCGGTTGCCGCTCGTACCCCGGGGGTAAGCAAAAGAGTGGCCGCCAGGCTGGCCGCCACGAGTAAAACCCTAATATTCACGCTCTTTATATCCTCTGATCATATCTTCAAGAATGTTGGTGATGCGACTGCCGAAGCCGCCCATGCCCTTGAGCACGAATTGGACCTGTGTTGTGTGGTCTTGTTCCAGGTCCGGATTGTCGAAATCGGGGAAAAAGCCCGAGGTATCGTTGTCGTAATAGCGCAGGTGCATCAGGCGCACGATCCAGCAGCAGTTTTCATACTCGGCCCCTATCATCTGCTCGATCGCCTGGTTGTCGATCAGGCTGTAGTTGATAGCGCCGAACAGCCGCCAGTTAGTGTATACCGGCAGGTAGGTCGAGGCGGTCGCCTGCTCGGTTTCCGCCTGCAGGCGGGACTGTTGTAGCGGCTGATTGTAGGAGTAGCCCAGGTTGAATATGGCGCCGTTGTCCATGGTATAGCCGGCCAGGACGTTGGCGGAGTCCATGTCGCCGTCGTGGGGGTCATACACCATGTCGGTGCGAAAGCTCAGGTGGCTGTCGGGGGTGAAGCTCAGGTCGGCGGCGATTTCAGAGCTGGATTCATCCAGTGGCTCGGCGCCCGGGAGCAGGCGAACCTTGCGGTCGCTGAAATAAAAGATCTGGCCAATATTTGCCCCCAGCAATTTCTGGCCGTTCTCTGAATCGATAAATTGCGAGCCGACACCCACCGACAGGCGGTTGGCATCGTCAATCCGGTCGTGGCCCGAGAAGCGGGTCTCGCGAAACAGCTGGTTGTAGGAGAATGTGAGCTCGGCGCTGTCGAAGTCGGGCTGGTCTTCCTGGTTTTCATTGCTGGAGTACAGGTAGTACAACCTGGGCTCCAGGGTCTGCAGCAGGCCCTCACCGGCAAAGCTGGTTTCCCGTTCAAAATACAGGCCGCTGTCCAGGCTGCCCATGGCAGAGCCGGTTGAGGGGCTGTTGTTGGTATAAAATTCGGCATCGCTCAGTTCGTAATACAACTGCCGGTACTTGGCCGTCGGCTTGAGGAAACCGTAGGACCAGTTCATCGGGAAAGCAACACCGGCTTCAGAGTAAACGCGCTCACCGGTCACCACGTTTTCATCGGCGCCGAAATTGGAATACTGGGCCAGCAGGATGGGCTGCAACTCAAAGGGTGTGCCGCTGCTGCGGTACTGGGCAGTGAGCTGGGGCAGCTTTTTGTAGACGTCGTTAATGTCATCCGCCAGCGACTGGTATTGCTCCACGTCGAGGTTTACCAGCCAGCTGTCGCCCAGGTAGTCCAGGGACCCCATTTGCAACAGGCTGGTGCGACGTTGCGCCGTGAGGCTGGAGGTTTCCAGGTCTTTCATGTAGTCGACGTCACTGGCCTTGCTGTAGTCGATCCTGGAGCGCCAGCGCTGGTCGACCAGGCCATTCTGGCGGACAATTGTCAGCCAGCGGTCATCGCTCTTGCCTTCGGGGATCTGGTCCCGGTAGCGCTTGTCGCTGTTCATATAGGTGCCGCCGACTTCCCAGTAGCCCAGGTATCTGTTCAGGTAGCGCAGTTTGAGCTCGTTGTTGAGCCCTCTCTCCTGGATGTAGCGCGGCGAGTAGAGCGCGTCGTAGTTTGGCGCCAGGTTAATGTAGATGGGGGCTGTTATGTCGAGGCCGCCGGTGCTGTCGTTGCCGAAATCAGGCCACAGCAGGCCCGTGCGGCGGCGGTCGTCCAGGGGAAACTGCAGCCAGGGCGTATAGAACACGGGCAGTCCGGCGATATCCACCGTCGCATCGCGGGCGGTGCCCAGGCCTTCAACCAGGTCGAGGTCGATTGTCTCGGCCCGGATCAGCCAGTCTTCATTGCCGGGGGGGCAGTAACTGAAGCTGCCGTCGCTGACATGGATGAGCCCGTCGGCATCCCGCTCCAGCAGGGCGGCGGTTCCCCGCAGGTGGTCCCCGTGAAGCACGAATTGGCTGTTCTCGAGGGTCGCTTCCCCCGTTTCGGAAAATATGTCGGCACGGGTTCCCTTCAACAGGATGCCCGGTTCCCGCAGTGTCACGTTGCCGGTGAGCACGGCCTCCCCCGTCTCGCGATTGACGGTGGCCTCATCGCCCTGCAAACGTCGGTAACCCTGGCTGACCTCGACCCCGCCGTAGAAGCGCACCAGGTCTCCCTGCAGCTCGGTGCTGGCGGCGTTGGCCTCTATGTCAGCCAGCTCGGGGTCGGCGTCCTGGTCCTCGTCCGCCAGCGGGTCCATGTAGCGGCCTTCGCACAACTGGCAATCGAGGTCTCGCAATCCCGCAGGAACCTCGCTGATCGGCGCCCAGTCCAGCGGCTGTTCGGCGAGGGGGGCTGCTGCGACAGGCGCTGCTGTAGCAGCGGGCGCAGGTGCGGTAGCAGCAGGAGTGGGTGCGGCAGGGGGGGCAGCTGCTTTGGCCGCAACGGATGCGGCGGCCGGTACCGCTGCTGCCGCCGGCACCGCTGTGGCCCGGGGTTTCGGCGCTGCTGCCGGAGCAGGCTCCGCCGCCGGTGCGGCTTCAGGCGACGGGGCTGCAGCAGCTGCTCCTGTACTGCAGACCCAGCCGTCGCCGCTTTCATTGGCCGTGCAGGCCACATGCTTGTTATTCTTTGCCAGTACCGGGAGCGATATCGTGAAACTGATCAGGAGGGCCGCCGCAGGCGCTGAAAAATGCAGCGTGCGGGCGAGTAGTCTGGCAAAGTCAGATATCATTTATGTCAGAGCATGTGCGCGGGTTAAACGCGGATTCTAAAGCATCGCCCCGCCCTTGTCCGTCAATTATTCCAAGTGGAGAGCCAAGTGACGCCCCGTCCCCCGCCAGCTGAGTTATTGAACTGGGCGCTGTCGGTCCTGGCGCCCGACGCAGCGGGGCCCCGGCCCGAGCTGTCCGTGGTGGCCGGTGACGCCAGCAATCGGCGTTACTTTCGCGCCCGCATCGGCGGCTGCAGCTATATACTGGTGGACTCGCCGCCCGCCACCGAGAAAAACCAGGCATTTCTGGCGGTGCGCGAGCTGTTGGCTGGAGCTGGCGTCGCTGTGCCGGCGCTGTATGCGGCCGACCTTGAACGGGGTTACCTGGCCCTCGGGGACCTGGGTGACCGCCTGTTGCTCTCCAGCCTGCAGGCCGGCTCCGCAACCGAACCCTATCGCGACGCCATGCAGTTGCTGCTGCAGATAGCAGCCATCGACACCAGTGCCATCGCCCTCCCGGCCTATGACGAGGCCCTGCTGCGCGAGGAGCTCAGCCGTTTTCCCGCCTGGTTCGTCAGCGCCCTGCTGGGCCAGCCGCTGGCAGGCGACGAGGAGAGGCTGCTGGGTGCGACCTTCGACAAGCTGGTCGCCAGTGCGCTGGAGCAGCCACGGGTGCTGGTGCACCGGGACTTTCACAGCCGCAACCTCATGCCCCAGGCAGACGGCAGCCTCGGCGTTATCGATTTCCAGGATGCGGTGCTCGGCCCTGTCACCTACGACCTGGTGTCCCTGTTGCGCGATTGCTATATCCAGTGGCCCCCCGCCAGGGTGCAACAGTGGGTTTGCGCGTACCGGGGCCTGTTGCTGGCCAGGGGCTTGCCCGGCGCGGCCGAGCCGGACTGTTTCCAGCGCTGGTTCGACCTGATGGGCCTGCAGCGGCATATCAAGGTGCTGGGGACATTTGCGCGTCTGTACCTGCGCGATGGCAAGTCCGCGTACCTGGATGATCTCCCGCTGGTGATCAGCTATGTGCAGGAAATCAGCGCCAGGTACGCCGGCGAGGACCCGGTATTCGCCGAGTTCCAGCGCTGGTTCGATGCCCGGCTGTCACCGCTCATCGCCCGCCAGGCCTGGAGTGTCAGCGCGTGAAAGCCATGATTCTGGCGGCCGGTGTCGGCGAGCGCATGCGGCCCCTGACCGATCACACACCCAAACCCCTGTTGCAGGTCGGTGGCAGTCCGCTGATCGCCCACCATATCGAGCGCCTGGCGCGGGCCGGGTTCGTCGAACTGGTCATCAATGTGTCGCACCTGGCGCAGCAGATTGTGGATTATTGCGGCGACGGCAGCCGCTGGGGCGTCTCCATCAGCTATTCCCCGGAGGCGGAGCCACTGGAGACCGCGGGAGGCATTTTCAATGCCCTGCACCTGCTGGGTGACGGGCCTTTCCTGGTGGTCAATGGCGATGTCTGGCTCGACTACCCGTTTGAGCGACTGGCGGGGTTTACCCCGGCCCCGCCGGCAATCGCCCACCTGGTGATGGTGAACAACCCGGCCCAGCACCCGCGCGGCGATTTTGCGCTCGACAGCCAGGGCTTTGTGCGGGAGCTGGCGCCGGGGGCCAACGGCTTCACCTACGCCGGGGTAGGGGTTTACACCCCGGCATTCTTTGCCGGCATGACTCCGGGCAAACTGCCCCTGCGGCCACTGCTGGATGCTACCCTGCGCCGGGGCTGTCTCAGCGCGGAACACTACCCCGGGCACTGGGAAGACGTGGGCACCCCCGAGCGCCTGCGCAAGCTCGATGCCGCCCTGCAATCGGGCCGTGTACCCCGAACTGTTAGCCGTTAGAATAGCGCCCCCACCATGACCTGGAGCCCATCATGCCGGACTTCCTGATAGCCCCCTCCATCCTGTCCGCCAACTTTGCCCGCCTGGGCGAGGAGGTCGATGCTGTGCTGGCCGCCGGGGCCGATATCGTCCACTTCGACGTGATGGACAACCACTATGTGCCCAACCTCACCATCGGGCCCATGGTATGCAGCGCCCTGCGCAAGCACGGCGTGACCGCCCCTATCGACGTGCACCTGATGGTCAGCCCGGTCGACCAGCTGATCGGCGACTTCGCCAACGCCGGCGCCAGCTACATCACCTTCCACCCCGACGCCTCCACCCATGTGGATCGCTCGCTGCAGATGATTCGCGATGCGGGCTGTAAATCCGGCCTGGTTTTCAACCCGCACCTGGGCCTGGACGCGCTGAAGTACGTGCTGGACAAGGTGGACATGGTGCTGCTGATGTCGGTCAACCCGGGTTTCGGCGGCCAGTCCTTCATTCCCGCCACCCTGGACAAATTGCGCGAGGCCCGCGCCCTCATCGACGCCTCCGGCTTCGATATCCGCCTGGAGATCGACGGTGGCGTCACGCCGAAGAATATCGCGGAGATCGCCGCCGCCGGGGCAGACACCTTTGTTGCCGGCTCGGCTATTTTCAACCAGCCGGATTACAAGGCGGTGATCGCGGAGATGCGGGCGCAGTTGGCTTCGGTTTGATTTGCCTGGAAAATTCGTAATTCAACTGCTTATTTATGCGGTAATTTGCTGTTCCATTCGCGGCGGAGAGCGGGGGGCTGCCTCGCTCCACGGCTGCGGCCCTCCGGGCTTCCCTCAGTCGGTCGCGAGCCTTAAAGCGCTTCGCTGTCTCGCTCCACTCCCTCGGCGTGCGCCTTTTACGTTCCGCGAGGCAACCCCCGCCCCCCACCGCATTAAGTTCAATCCAACAAGATTGCAATAGCACCGCCACTGCGGTTTTGAGTTTGGTTTATACGCTCGATACAAGGCAGGGATCCGGGTATGTCCTGGCGGAATGTTAAAGGCCAGCGCCGAGGGAGTGGAAGGAGACAGCGTAGCGCTTTAAGGCTCCTGACCGACTGAGGGCACCCCGGAGGGGCGCGGCCATGGAGCCAGGACATACCCGGATTCCTGCCGTGAATGGAACTATCCTACACGTGGAAAAAGCGAGATCCAGATATATAACAGAGAAAATGCATGTCCCGTGAGAGCAGTTCTTTTGGGCGGTTTGTTTGCCAACCACAGCCCCGTATGTACAATAGGCAGTCCCCGATTCCTGGAGAATGCTGTGTCTACAGCAGTGCGTAACAGCATCGACCTGCTGTCGATGCGCGAGGTCACCTGCTGGCGATGGTAGCCAGGGCTTTGCCACGACCCGAATACGCACATTCACGCTCCGAGGATAACCCATGAATTCGCAAGACTTTGCCGCGCTGGCGGCACAAGACTACAACCGTATACCTGTCAGTACCGAAGTGCTGGCCGACCTGGAAACCCCCATCAGTACCTACCGCAAGCTGGCGGAGGGTGCCTACTCCTACTTCTTCGAGTCCGTCCAGGGCGGGGAGAAATGGGGTCGCTATTCCATCATCGGGCTGCCCTGTCGCACCGTGCTGAAAGTGTTCGGCCACCGGGCGGAGGTCTGGGTGGACGGCGCGCTGGCGCAAGAGCAGGAAGTGGACGATCCGCTGGCTTTTGCCGAGGAGTTCCAGCGCAGCTACCGCACCGCGCCGCGGGAAGACCTGCCGGTTTTCCACGGCGGGCTGGTGGGCTATTTCGCCTACGACACGGTGCGCTTCGTCGAGCCGCGGCTGGCTGCGAGTGCGCCTCCCGACCGGCTGGGTACCCCGGATATCCTGCTGATGGTGTCGGAAGAGGTGCTGGTGTTCGACAACCTGGCGGGCACGATCCGCCTGGTGGTCAACGCGGACCCGGGGCTTGAGAATGCCCTGGAGCTGGCCCAGGAGCGCCTGGGTGAACTGGTATCCCGCCTGCGGCAGCCGATGACTCCGCTGCCCGAGGTATCGCTGGCCGCGGCGGGCAGTGATGAGCTGGAACAGCAGGCCGAATCGGATTTCAGCCAGGCCCAGTACGAAGCGGCTGTGGAGCGGGTGAAGGAGTATGTGCTGGCGGGGGACGTGATGCAGGTCGTGCCCTCCCGGCGCATGAGTATTCCTTTCGATGCACCACCGCTCAATCTCTACCGCGCCCTGCGCAATCTCAATCCGTCGCCCTATATGTATTTCCTCGACCTGGAGGATTTTCATATCGTCGGCTCCTCCCCGGAAATTCTCGCCCGGCTGGAACACGGCCTGGTGACAGTGCGCCCCATCGCGGGTACCCGCCGCCGGGGGCGGTCCGAGGAGGAGGACGCGGCGCTGGAGGCGGAACTGCTGGCTGACCCGAAAGAGATCGCCGAGCACCTGATGCTGATCGACCTGGGCCGCAATGACGTCGGCCGCATCGCCGAGACCGGCTCGGTGGTGCTGTCGGACAAAATGGTAGTGGAGCGTTACTCCCACGTCATGCATATCGTGTCCAATGTTACCGGCCGCCTGCTGCCGGGAAAGACCGCCATCGATGTGCTGCGTGCCACGCTGCCGGCGGGAACCCTCAGTGGCGCTCCGAAGATCCGCGCCATGGAAATCATCGACGAACTGGAGCCGGTCAAGCGCGGTGTCTACGGCGGCGCGGTGGGTTACATCTCCTGGGCCGGGGATATGGACACGGCCATCGCCATCCGCACCGCCGTGATCAAGGACGGCCGGCTGTATGTGCAGGCCGGCGGCGGCGTAGTGGCGGACTCGGTGCCCCGGCTGGAGTGGAAGGAAACCCAGAACAAGGCGCGGGCGGTGTTCCGGGCGGCCTCGATGGTACTTGGAACGGGAGGACTGAACATGCTGCTGATGATCGATAATTACGACTCCTTCACCTACAACGTGGTGCAGTACCTCGGCGAGCTGGGGGCCGAGGTGCGGGTGGTGCGTAACGACGAGATTGCGGTGGCCGATATCAAGGCGCTGGCACCGGAAAAGATCGTGATTTCGCCCGGTCCGTGCACGCCCAATGAGGCGGGTATCTCGATGGCGGTGATCGAGGCCTACGCGGGCGTGGTTCCCATCCTGGGGATATGCCTGGGCCACCAGAGTATCGGCCAGGTGTTTGGCGGCAAGGTGGTGCGGGCGCGCAAGGTCATGCACGGCAAGACCTCGCCGATACACCACCGGGGGGAAGGCGTTTTTCGGGGCCTGAGCGAACCCTTTGAGGCCACCCGTTACCATTCGCTGGTGGTGGAGAAGGAGAGCCTGCCCGACTGCCTGGAAATTACTGCCTGGACCGCCACGGAGGCGGGCGAGATCGACGAGATCATGGGGCTGCGCCATCGGGAGCTGGCGATCGAAGGTGTCCAGTTTCACCCCGAGTCGATTCTCACCGCGCACGGCCACGACCTGCTGCGCAACTTCCTCGAACAATAGGGATTCAGTCCGATGAATATACAGCAAGCCATCTCCAGGGTAGTTACCGGGAATGACCTCGAGCGCACGGAGATGGCCGCAGTGATGCAGCAGATGATGTCCGGCGACGCTACCGATGCCCAGATCGGCGGCCTGCTGGTGGCGCTGCGGATGAAAGGTGAGACTATCGACGAGATCGCCGGTGCCGCGGAGGTTATGCGCGACCTCGCCACTCCGGTAGTGATAAGCGACCCCCACCTCGTCGACCTGGTGGGCACCGGGGGTGACGGCGCCAACCTGTTCAATGTGTCCACCGCATCGAGCTTTGTGGTGGCGGCCGCGGGGGCGAAGGTGGCCAAGCACGGCAATCGCTCGGTTTCCAGCACCAGTGGCAGCTCCGATCTGCTGGAGTGTCTCGGCGTCCCGCTGGATCTGAGTCCGGAACAGGTTGCCCGGGCGATCAGCGAGGTGGGCCTGGGCTTCATGTTTGCCCCGGCCCATCACAGCGCCATGCGTTATGCCATCGGCCCGCGGCGGGAGCTGGGGATGCGCACACTGTTTAATATCCTGGGGCCTCTCACCAACCCCGCCAGGGTACAGCGCCAGGTTATCGGCGTGTTTGCGCCCGAACTGTGCGTGCCATTGGCACAGGTGCTGAAGGCGCTGGGTTCTATCCACGCCATGGTGGTGCACTCGGATGACGGCCTGGACGAGATATCGATTGCCGCCGGCACCCTGGTGGCGGAGTTGCGCGACGGCAATGTCACCAGCTACCACATCAGCCCAGAGGAGTTCAGGCTGGAGCGCCAGAACCTGGACGGCCTGGCGGTGGACAGTGCTGCCGCCTCCGCGGACCTCATTCGTCGCGCCCTGGCTGGCGACGGTGACACCGCCGCCCGCAAGGCCGCTGCTATGCTGGCCCTCAACGGCGGGGCCACCATCTATGTGAGCGGTGTCGCGGCAACCCTGGCCGATGGTGTCGCGATGGCGGACGATGTGCTCGCCAGCGGCCAGGCGGCGGAAAAAATGCGGCAGTTTATCGATTTTACCCGCCTTATGCGCGGGAAGGCGGATTGACCAGATGGCCGGCGATGCCCCCACGATTTTACGCAAGATCCTGGCGCGCAAGCGCGAGGAAGTAAACGCCCGTCGCAAGCGCGATTCCCTGGGCAGCCTCGAGCAGCGCATCATGGAGCAGACCCCGGTCCGCGGCTTTACCAGGACGCTGCAGGAGCGGGTTGCAGCCGCGGAGCCGGCGGTGATTGCGGAGGTTAAAAAAGCCTCACCCAGCAAGGGTGTGATTCGCGCCGATTTCCAGCCGGCGCAGATTGCCGCCAGCTACCAGGCCGGCGGTGCGAGCTGCCTGTCGGTACTGACTGATATCGACTTTTTCCAGGGGTCGGACAGCTACCTGCAGGAGGCCCGCGCCGCCTGCGAGCTGCCGGTGTTGCGCAAGGATTTCACGGTGGATCCCTACCAGGTGATAGAAGCCCGCGCTATCGGTGCGGACGCCATCCTGCTGATCGTCGCGGCGCTGGAGGATGACCAGATGCGCGAGTTGGCAGCTGTTGCCGCCCAGGTTGGGGTGGATGTACTGGTCGAGGTGCATGACCGGGCCGAGCTGGAGCGGGCGCTGGAGCTGGAGACTCCCCTGATAGGGATCAACAACCGCGACCTGCACAGCTTCGAGACGCGGCTCGAGACTACCCTGGAGCTACTGCCTTACATCCCCGGGGGGCGGCTGGTGGTGACTGAAAGTGGTATCCACACGGCGGAAGACGTGGCGCTGATGCGCAACCACCAGGTGTTTGGTTTCCTGGTCGGCGAGGCATTCATGCGCGCGCCGGAGCCGGGTGAGAAGCTGCGGAATATGTTTTTTGGCTAGCGCGCAGGCCTGAACAAACTCCGGCTAGCGGGTGCCGTACACCACCATGGTCTTGCCGGAAACGGAGACCAGTCCGTTTTCCTCCAGCGTCTTGAGTACCCGCCCGGCCATCTCCCGGGAACAGCCCACAATCTTGCCGAGCTCCTGCCGGGTGATCTTGATCTGCATGCCATCGGGGTGTGTCATGGCGTCCGGTTCCTTGCACAGGTCCAGCAGCGTGTGGGCGATACGGCCCGATACATCGACGAAGGCCAGGTCGGTCAGCTTGCGGGTGGTAACCCGCAGGCGGGTGCTGATCTGGCGCGAAATGGCGTAGAGGATATCCGGGAACTGGTTGCGGATCTGGTGGAAGCGTTCATAGGATATCTCCGCCACCTCGCACTGGCTCTTGGCGACCACCATGGCGCTGCGCACCTGGGCCTCGTCCTCGAACAGGCCCATCTCCCCGACGAAGTCGCCGGGGTTGAGGTAGGCGACCACCATCATGTGGCCCGGCTCCGACGCGTCCTCAACCATGACGGAAACCGAGCCGTCCAGGATAAGGTACAGCGAGTTGCTCACCTCACCCTGTTTCAGTACGTGACTCTTGGCCTTGTAGTCCTTGCGCTGGCAGTGCCGCAGGAAGTTTTCCACATTCGGCAACGCTCGTAATATCTGCGGTTTTACCACACTTGTACTCCCTGGTCGGTGGTTTACTTGAACCGGAGTGTAGCCCACTACGCCCTCAAGTAAAACTCGGAAGCTTATGCTAAGCTGCGCGGCAATTTTTTGCGGGAGCCAGTGGCAGATGAAAGCGACAGTGAAGTGGACGGATGGCGCCATGTTCGTGGGGGAATCGGGCAGCGGCCACAGCGTGGTCATGGACGGTCCCGCCGACCTGGGCGGGCGCAACCTCGGCCCCCGGCCGATGGAAATGCTGCTGCTGGGCACCGGCGGCTGCGCCAGTTACGACGTGCTGAGCATGTTGAAGAAATCCCGCCAGCAGGTCGTCGATTGCCGGGTGGAGCTGGAAGCCGAGCGGGCCGATGCGGTGCCTGCGGTGTTTACCCGCATAGCCATGCATTTTGTGGTGACGGGGGTGGGGCTCAAGGAGAGCCAGGTGAAGCGGGCGGTAGAGCTGTCGGCGGAAAAGTACTGCTCCGCATCGATCATGCTGGGCGCGGCCGGGGTGGCGCTGAGCCACAGTTTCGAGATCGTGGAGTTTGAGCCGGGGCTGGGGTAGGTTTTTGCGGGGGTTGGCCAGCTAATGGTCGACTAAATACCCGCTAAAGCGGGGCAGGCTCTTCGACCGGGCCGGTCCGGGTCAAATTCGGTAACTGCTCCGGGTCATCACCCGGGACACCACGCTCATCGCGTCTTTCACCTGGCGCGGAAAATCGCTGCCCCCTGCCTGCAGGGCCTTGTCGCCGTGGCGCTGCTCGTCTTCCAGCATCTTCTGCACGATCAGTCGCGATTTGCGGTCGTCCTCGGGCAGGGATTTCAGGTGGTCCCGCAGGTGATTGCAGACCCGCTCCTCGGTGGCCGCCACAAAGCCCAGGCTGACCTTGTCGCTGATTGCGCCGGCTACCGCCCCCAGGGCGAAAGACAGGCCGTACCAGGCGGGGTTGAGCACGCTGGGCCGGCTTTCCAGCTCGCGCAGGCGCTGTTCACACCATACCAGGTGGTCGATTTCCTCTGCCGCCGCCTGCTGCATCTCATCGCGCACGGTGGGCAATTTCGCGGTGAGGGCCTGGCCCTGGTAGAGCGCCTGGGCGCAGACCTCGCCGGTATGGTTGACTCGCATCAGGCCGGCGGCGTGGCGCCGTTCCTGCTCCGATAATTGGGTGTCGGCATGCCCCTGGGAGGGGGAGGGCCGGGCCGCGGCGTGGCCGCTGTTGGTGATGGTGCGCAGCACCGAGTCCGCTTCGGTGATCACCCGGTCAAGCAGTGACAGACGTCGTTGGCGCATAGAAAAGACCCGCAGTTGGTTTACCCGGACTGACTATAACGCGCGATGGCCCGCCAGCCAATGTCGCGCCGCAGGGTCATGCCGTCCCAGCTTATCTTGTCCGCGGCCAGGTAGCAGTCGCGCTGGGCCGCTGCGATATCGGCTCCGAGAGCCGTGACACACAGCACCCTGCCGCCACTGGTGACCACCTGGCCGTCGGCGTTGGTCGTGCCGGCGTGGAATACCTTGATGTTGTCTGCCTGAATTGCGTCCAGCCCGTGAATGGCCGCGCCCTTGCTGTAACTGCCGGGGTAGCCCCCGGCGGCAAGCACCACCCCGATGGCGCAGCGCGGGTCCCAGTCGGCCCGGGCGCTGTCCAGCGCCCCCGCCAGGGCGGCATCGCACAGGTCGACCAGGTCCGACTGCAGTCGCACCATGATGGGCTGGGTTTCCGGGTCGCCGAAACGACAGTTGTATTCGATTACCCGGGGCTCCCCCGCCGGGGAGATCATCAGGCCGGCATAGAGAAAACCGGTGTACTCGTTGCCCTCCGCGGCCATGCCGCGCACCGTCGGCAGGATGACCTGGGCCATAACCCGGTCAAACACGTCCGCATCAACCACCGGGGCGGGGGAGTAAGCGCCCATCCCGCCGGTATTGGGGCCGGTGTCACCCTCGCCGATGCGCTTGTGGTCCTGGCTGGTGGCCATCGGCAACACGTTGCTGCCGTCGACCATCACGATGAAGCTGGCTTCCTCGCCTTCGAGGAATTCCTCGATCACCACCCGGCAGCCGGCGTCGCCAAAGGCATTGCCCGACAGCATGTCGGTAACCGCGGCTTCCGCCTCGGCCAGGGTCTGGGCGACGATCACGCCCTTGCCCGCCGCGAGGCCGTCCGCCTTCACCACGATGGGGGCGCCCTGCTGTCTCAGGTAGGCCAGGGCCGGCTCCAGCTCGGTGAAATTGCCATAGGCGCCGGTGGGTATATTGTGCCGGGCCAGGAAGTCCTTGGTGAATGCCTTGGAGCCCTCGAGCTGCGCCGCGCCGCGACGGGGTCCGAAGCAGCGCAGGCCGCGGCCCTCGAAGTAGTCCACCACGCCTTCAACCAGCGGTGCCTCGGGGCCGACGATGGTCAGTGCCACCGCGTTGCCCTCGGCAAAATCCGCCAGGGCGCTGAAATCCATCGTGTCGATGGCAATATTTTCCACCCCGGCCTCGGCCGCGGTGCCGGCATTGCCCGGAGCCACAAAAACCGTACCCACCCGGCCCGACTGGGCAACTTTCCATGCCAGGGCGTGTTCGCGCCCCCCGCTGCCGATAATCAATACATTCATCTGGTCAAGGTTCGCTGTTAGTGCCTGAAGTGACGCATGCCGGTAAATACCATGGCCATCCCGTGTTCGTCCGCCGCGGCGATGACTTCATCGTCGCGGATCGAGCCACCGGGCTGGATCACCGCGGCGATGCCCGCCTGTCCCGCGTTGTCGATACCATCGCGGAAGGGGAAGAAGGCGTCCGAGGCCATCACCGATCCCTTCACCGCCAGGCCCGCGTGCTCGGCTTTGATGGCGGCGATACGGGCGGAGTTGATCCGGCTCATCTGGCCGGCGCCGACGCCGACTGTCTGGCCGTTGGCGGCATAGACGATGGCATTGGACTTGACGAACTTGGCAACCTGCCAGGCGAACAGCAGGTCTTTCAGTTGCTGGTCGCTGGGCTGCAGTTTGCTGACCACTTTCAGGTCGGCGGCGGTCACCATGCCCAGGTCCCTGTCCTGTACCAGCAGGCCGCCGTTGACCCGCTTGTAGTCAAAAGCGGGGCCCGGTGTCGACCAGGCGCCGCATACCAGCAGGCGTACGTTCTGCTTGGCGGCGACTACCGCCGCGGCCTCGGCGCTGACCTCGGGTGCGATGATCACCTCGACGAACTGGCGCTCGACGATGGCCCGGGCCGTGGCGGCGTCCAGCTCGCGGTTGAAGGCGATAATGCCGCCGAAAGCGGATTCCGGGTCAGTGGCGAAAGCCAGCTCGTAGGCCGTGCCGATGTCGGCCGCCACCGCTACCCCACAGGGGTTGGCGTGCTTGACGATGACGCAGGCCGGCTCGGCGAAGTTCTTGACGCACTCCAGGGCGGCGTCGGTGTCCGCCACGTTGTTGTAGGACAGCTCCTTGCCCTGCAGCTGCTGTGCGGTGGCGATGCCGGCTTCCGCCGGGTTGGCCTCCACATAGAAGGCGGCCCGCTGGTGGGGGTTCTCGCCGTAACGCATTTCCTGCACCTTGTGGAACTGGGTGTTGAAGGTGCGGGGGAAGGTGGGGGAACCGCCGGGAACCAGGCCGCCGAAATGGTTGGCGATCGCGCCATCGTAGGCCGCCGTGTGTTCGTAGGCCTTGATCGCCAGGTTGAAACGGGTAGCCAGTGGTGGTGGCGCCGTCGTTTGCCTGGAGCTCCTCGATGATCGAGTCGTAGTCCGAGTTGTTTACCACGATATTGACGAAGCGGTGGTTTTTCGCAGCTGCCCTGACCATGGTGGGGCCGCCGATATCGATGTTCTCTATGGCCTCTTCCAGGGTGCAATCGGGCCTCGCAACCGTCGCCTCGAAGGGATACAGGTTGACCACCACCATGTCGATGGCCTTGATGCCGTGGTCGGCCATCACCTCGTCGTCCTGGCCGCGGCGGGCGAGAATGCCACCGTGCACTTTCGGGTGCAGGGTCTTGACCCGGCCGTCCATCATTTCCGGGAAGCCTGTGTAGTCGGCCACTTCGGTCACCTCCAGGCCGCTGTCCTGCAGCAGGCGATAGGTGCCGCCGGTGGACAACAGGTCGACCCCCATGTCCAGCAGCGCCTTGGCGAACTGGACGATGCCGGTCTTGTCCGAAACGCTGATCAGGGCGCGATTGACTTTCACAAGTTGCTTGTCGCTCATGGTGCTTGGCCGCCTTAGTCCTGGGTTGAGATCAGGTTGTACTGCTTGAGTTTCTTGCGCAGGGTGCCCCGGTTGAGGCCCAGCATGATAGATGCCTTGGTCTGGTTGTTGCGGGTGTAGGCCATGATCTCCTGCAGCAGGGGCGCCTCGATTTCCGCCAGCACCATCTGGTAGACGTCGGCGGACAGTTGCCCGTCCAGGTCTTTCAGGTACTCCCTCACTGCGATGGTCACCGACTCCCGCAGGCTGCGGGCCGGGCCCGCGTCGAGTTTGTCATCGTTGGCGGCGTCTTCCGTGGTAATGGTTGGGGGAAGGGATTCAGCCCTGGTCATGCTGCTATTTCCTTGTCTGAATTGATTGGGTAGGGGTGGTTTCCGGTCATGTGTCGCAGGTAGTCCAGCTGCTCCGCGGCGGACTCCAGCCGGTTAAATACCCTGCGCTGTTGCAGGTATCCGGAGCTGTCCTGCAGGTACCAGCCCACATGCTTGCGGGCTATACGCAGGCCCATGAACTCGCCGTAAAAAGCGTGCAGGGCCTCGACGTGGGCGCGCATGATGAGCAGTTGTTCGGTCGCTGACGGCGCCGGTGGAGTGACGCCGGTTTCCAGGTGAGCGGCGATCTGGCCGCACAGCCATGGCCTGCCCTGGGCGGCCCGGCCGATCATGACGCCGGCCGCGCCGGTGTGGGCAATGACCGCTGCGGCGCGCTCCGGGGAATCGATGTCGCCATTGGCGAACACCGGGAAGCGGGTGGCGGCGACAATAGCCGCAATGGTGTCGTATTCCACCTGCCCCCGGAAGGCACAGGCCCGGCTGCGGCCGTGGACCGCCAGCGCGGCGATGCCGGCGTCCTCGGCGATGCGCGCAATGCTGACGCCATTGCGGGCGTCGGGGGAGGACCCGGTGCGGATTTTCAGGGTCACGGGCACGTCCACCGCCCTGACCACGGCGGTGAGGATATCCGCCACCAGCCGCTCGTCCGCCAGCAGCGCCGAGCCCGCCGCCCGGCGGCACACTTTCTTGGCCGGGCAGCCCATGTTGATGTCGATGATCTGGGCGCCCCGGGCAACGTTGTAGGCGGCCGCTTCCGCCATCGCCTGGGGCTCGCTGCCGGCGATCTGTACCGAGCGTGGCTGGATCTCGGCGTCGTGGCGGCTGCGCCACAGGGTCTTGGCAGAGTCGCGCAGCTGCGGCTGGCAGCTGATCATCTCCGCCACCACCAGGCCGGCGCCCATCTGCGAGCACAGGCGACGAAACGGCAGGTCGGTTACACCGGCCATAGGGGCCAGTGCCACGCGATTGGGCAGCTTGTACGGTCCGATCTGCAGCATGTGGAGAGAGTTTGAAGCCAGGGCGTCGAAAAGAGGCGGTATGATACTCGGATGGTCCGGCACGGGGAAGAATTTATGGACAAAAAACCACCAGCCGGAGCCTCCGGGCGGCGTTTTCAGCTCAATCCGTGAGGGTGCCTCGCAGGCATACCCAGCCGTCGCGCTCGCCCGCCACCGCCAGCGCGATACGCCCGGCATAGTGTTCGCACAGTGCGCCCGCCTGGGTTTCCAGCAGTCCCGACAACAGCAGCGTACCGCCGGGTTTGAGAAAGCCCAGCAGGGTCTCGGCCAGTTCGACCAGCGGGCCGGCCAGGATGTTGGCAATCACCAGGTCGGCGCTCCCGGACCAGCTGTCAGCGTCGAAGGCGCCGGGCAGGGCAACCTCGAGGGCCTCAGCGGCAACCCCGTTGCGGCCTGCGTTGTCCCGGGTGGCCACCAGTGCCTGGGGGTCGTTGTCCACCCCCAGGGCGCGGACCGCGCCCAGGCGCAGGGCCGCCACCGCCAGGATGCCCGAGCCGCAACCGTAGTCGACCACGCAGGTGTGCTCCAGGGCCATGCTGTCCAGCTCGCCCAGGCACAGGGCGGTGGTGGGGTGAGTGCCGGTGCCGAAGGCGAGGCCCGGGATCCAGCAACAGGTTGACCGCGGTGGGGTCCGGCGGCTCCAGCCAGCTCGGGCATACCCACAGGCGCCGCCCGAAAGGCATCGGGCGGTAGTGCTGCATCCACTCCCGCTCCCAGTCCTTGTCCTCGAGGATTTCAACCCGCTGGTTGGCCTCCCGCAACAGGCCTGCGGGAAAGCCGGCCAATACTTCGGCCATGGCGGTGTCCGCCGGGTACAGCCCGGTCAGGCGGGTCTGGCCCCACAACGGGGTTTCACCGACCCCGGGTTCGAGTACGGGCTGGTCTGCATTGTCTTCCATGGTGACAGCGACGGCCCCGCTGGCCAGCATCAGCTCTTCGAGCTGCTCAACCTGGTCGGGGCGGGTATCCAGGCGCAGTTGCAGCCAGGTCATCGGTGCTGCCCCCGGCCGCGGCTCGCCCGGGCGATAACGTGAGTGGCGGCCATGGTGAGGCTCCGGGGAACAGTCCGGATCACTCTTCCTGCAGCTTGCTTTCGAGGTAGTGGATGCTCACCCCGCCACTCTGGAATGCGCGGTCCCGCACCAGGTCGCGGTGCAGGGCGGTGTTGGTGCGAATGCCTTCCACTACCAGTTCGTCCAGGGCCTGGCGCATCCTGGCCAGGGCTACCTGCCTGTTCTCCCCGAAGCTGATGATCTTGCCTATCAGCGAATCGTAAAAGGGCGGCACCGTATAGCCGTCATAGAGGTGGGAATCCACCCGGATGCCGGGCCCGCCCGGGGCGTGGAACGTGGTGACCTTGCCGGGGGAGGGCAGGAAGCTCTTGGGGTCCTCGGCGTTGATCCGGCATTCAAAGGCGTGGCCGAAGAACCTGACATCGCTCTGCTTGAAGGACAGGGGCAGGCCGGCGGCAATACGCAACTGTTCCTTGACGATGTCGATGCCGGTGATCTGTTCAGTGACCGGATGCTCTACCTGGACCCGGGTATTCATTTCGATGAAGTAGAAACCGCCGTCCTCGTACAGGAATTCGAACGTTCCGGCGCCACGGTAGCCGATCTCGATGCAGGCGTTGACGCAGGCAGTGGCGACCTCCTGGCGTACATCCTCGGGGATACCCGGCGCGGGAGCCTCTTCCAGCACCTTCTGGTGGCGGCGTTGCAGCGAGCAGTCCCGGTCGCCCAGGTGTACCGCATTGCCCTGGCCGTCCGCCAGGACCTGGATCTCCACGTGGCGTGGCTTTTGCAGGAATTTTTCCAGGTACACCACCTCGGAGCCAAAGGCGGCCCCGGCCTCGGACTGGGTTACCTGGATGGAATTGAGCAGGGCGGCCTCGTTGTGCACGACCCGCATGCCGCGGCCGCCACCACCGGCGGCTGCCTTGACGATCACCGGGTAGCCGATAGCGCGGGCGATCTCCAGGCTGCGCTCGGTGTCGTCGGTGAGAGGCCCATCCGAACCCGGCACGGTGGGTACGCCAGCCGCTTTCATCGCCTGGATGGCCGATACCTTGTCACCCATCAGGCGGATGGTGTCAGCGGTGGGGCCGATAAAGACAAAGCCGCTTTTTTCCACCTGGTCGGCGAAGTCGGCATTCTCGGCGAGAAACCCGTAGCCCGGGTGGATGGCGGAGGTATTGGTGACCTCGGCGGCGCTGATAATGGCCGGTACGTTCAGGTAGCTGTCCTTGGACGGGGCGGGGCCTATACAGACCGACTCGTCGGCCAGGCGAACGTGCATGAGCTCAGTATCGGCCGTGGAGTGCACCGCGATGGTCCTGATGTCCAGCTCCTTGCAGGCGCGAAGTATCCGCAGCGCAATTTCGCCGCGATTGGCTATGAGCACCTTTTCCAGGATGGGCATTTTTTTATCCTCAGGTGAACGCTTGGCTAGACGATGGAGAACAGCGGTTGGTCGAATTCGACCGGCTCGCCATTGTCGACCAGGATCGCCTCGATGGTGCCGGCCTTGTCCGCTTCAATCTGGTTCATCATTTTCATGGCCTCGACGATACAGATGATATCGCCGACCTTAACCGTGTGGCCCACTTCGACAAAAGAGGGCGAACTGGGGGAGGGAGAGCGGTAGAAGGTGCCCACCATGGGGGAGCGCACCACGTGCCCGCCGCTGCCGGCAGGCTCCGCCACGGGTTCCGCAACAGCAGCTGGCGCCGCGGCGACCGGTGGGGGCGGCGCCGGGGCGTACTGGGGTGCCGCGTACTGCGGCATGGCAAAATGCCCTGCGGAGGCCGCCGCGGACTGGGCCCCGTTCCTGCTGATGCGCACGGATTCCTCGCCTTCCTTTATTTCGATCTCGTCAATATTGGACTCTTCGAGCAACTCGATCAGTTTTTTTACCTTGCGAATGTCCATAGTTCAGCCTCTCGCTGTCATGTTTATGGTTGTTCCAGTTGCTGCAGGGCTGCCAGCAGCGCCAGTTCGTAGCCTTTGGCCCCGAGGCCGCAAATGACGCCCCTGGCCAGGTCAGAGAAGTAGGACACCCGGCGGAATTCCTCCCGTGCGTGGATATTCGACAGGTGGACTTCGATAAAGGGGATGTCGACGGCGCTGAGGGCATCCCTGAGGGCCACGCTGGTGTGCGTGAACGCCGCGGGATTGATCAGGATAAAGTTGACGCCCTCCCTGCGGGCGTCCTGCACCCGTTCCACCAGCTCGTACTCGGCATTGCTTTGCATGTGCAGCAGGTGATGGCCGCGCTCCCGGGCCATTCCCTCGAGATCGAGGTTGATGTCCGCCAGCGTGGTGCTGCCATAGATGCCCGGCTCGCGGGTGCCGAGCAGGTTCAGGTTGGGTCCGTGTAATACCAGGATGGTTGCCATGGCGCAGTCAGGTCCGCTGTGGGGCGCATTTGCAGCAAGTGTGGATCAAATTCTCGGTAGTGTCCACGATATTTGGCGATTGGCCGAACTTTGCCAGCATTTAGCGACTGTATTGAAGAAGTTAGCTTTATTTTTGCCCCAAAAAGTATTCAGTGGTTACATTTGTCCCGGGCTGGTCAAATGGACGACTTGATGGGCTAAATGGCGTTATCTTCGTCTTTATTTGCTGCAATTGCCGGCTTCTTCGGCGAAACCGCACGCAAAGCGTCCATCACCACGCTGCGGGTCAGTATCTGTGGTAGCAGCAGGGGTTCCCGGGACGGGTCGGCGGGGTACATCAGGTACAGTGGAATACCGTTGCGTTTGTGGCGGCGCAGAAAGTCGGCGATGTCGGCATCGTAATTGGTCCAGTCGGCCACCATATAGGCCACCCCGTGGGCGGCGAAGGCCGCCGTCATTTCCTCGGTCAGCAGGACCGCCGATTCATTGGCCAGGCAGGTAATGCACCAGTCGGCGGTGACGTCCACGAAAACCGGGGTGCCGCCGGCCCGCAATTCCGCCAGGGTCTGCTCGGACCAGGCCACCCGTCCCTCTGCGACGGCCGTGGCCCGGGCGCCGTTTTCGTCCAGCGCGCGCCAGGAACCGAGGCCCAGGGCGCCAACCAGGCAGACCAGGGCGATGGCCTTGCCCCAGGCGCCATAGCGCCACAACCACAGGCCCAGTGCGAGAATCAGCGCCCCGGCCAGGGCGGCCGTCATGGTGTTGACCCCGGTCTGTCGGCCGGCCACCCACAACAGCCAGATGGCGGTGCCGTAGAGGGGAAATGCCAGCAGTTGTTTCAGGGTGTCCATCCAGGCGCCCGGTTTGGGCATGACCTTGCGGGCCAGCCCGCTGTATCCCAGCAGCAGCAGGGGCGCCGCCATACCGGCGCCCAGGGCGGCAAATACCAGCAGGGCGACATAGGGCGGCTGGCTGATGGCGAAACCCAGGGCTGTGCCCATAAACGGTGCAGTGCAGGGGCTGGCCACCACCACCGCCAGCACGCCGGTGAAGAAGCTGCCGGTGAGGCCGCCCCGGTCGGCCAGTCCGCTGCCCGTATTCATCAGGCTGCCACCGAACTCAACCAGCCCGGACAGGGACAGGCCCATGGCGATAAAGAGGTAGGCCAGGGCGATCACGAAGCCGGGCGATTGCAGCTGAAAGCCCCAGCCGATTGCCTGGCCGGCCTGCTGCAGGACAATCAGCAGGGCTGCCACCAGCACAAAGCTGGTCACTACCCCGACAGTGTAAACCCAACTGTGGACGTGTCGGTCGTGGGCGGAGCTGCGGGCGAAGCTCAGAACCTTGAGTGACAGGATCGGGAACACACAGGGCATCAGGTTGAGGATGGCCCCGCCGAGAAACGCCAGCAGCAGCATGTAAGCCAGGTTGTCCGACTCCGTCTGCCCCGCCAGGGTGAGGGCGGCGGGCTCAGCCTGCCGGGGGGCGCCCGTCGCGGTTATGGCGCCGGTAGTGAAGTCCACCTCGAAATAATGGGTCTGGGGCGGGTAGCACAGGCCGGCGTCGGCGCAGCCCTGGGAGCCCAGCGCCAGGGTGGCCACCTGCGGAACGCGTTCGGGCACCAGCTGGATGTCGGCCTGCTCGTAATAGACCTGTACCTCACCGAAGAACTCGTCCTCACGCTGCAGGGCCGCGGGTAATTCCGCTGCCACGGGTATCTCGCCCGCGGCGTCCGTCAGTTTGAAGCTGAAACGGTGCTGGTACAGGTAGTAGCTCTCGGCAATCACCCAAAAGATGCGCAGGCTGTTGTCTGGCCGGACTTCCAGTTCTATCTGGTAGGCCTCATCAACCGGCAGGAATTTCGGGTTGGAGGAGGGCTGGCCGAAGGGCGAGCCGCCGGCCAGCCCCCCGGGCTGTGGCTGGGCCAGGGCAGAGACCGGCAGTAAGGAGGCCAGCAATAACAGCCCCGCAAGCAGTGCCCGCATGAAATTTCCTCGTTGCAGCGTGAATGGCGCGGAATTGTACCAGTCTCCCGCATCACCCCCAATCGGCAGTATGCTTTAGCCCGACGGTGGTATAGTTATGGGACGCCCGGACCGGGCGCGAGGTTCCTCACTGGAGAGCTGAATTGCGAAAATTATTGAGCGCGGGACTGATTCTTTGCCTGGCACCACTGGCGGGTGTTGCGGCGGGGCCCAGTTCTGCGGTTTTGAGCGACGCCTGGGTGCGGGCGCTGCCCCCCGGGCAGCCCAATACGGCGGCCTACCTGGTTGTTGCCAACTCCTCCGATGCGGCGGTCGCCATTGTCGGCGCCAGTTCGCCGCTGGCCGAAACAGTGGAAATACACACCAGCCGGGAGGTCGACGGCCTCCAGCGGATGGAGCGGCTGGAGCAGGTGCAGGTCGCCCCGGGCCAGAGCGCCGCATTCGTTCCCGGGGGCATGCACCTGATGCTGCTGGGGCTGAGCCGGATGCCGGCCCCGGGAGAGGAAGTGCAACTGTGCCTGCAACTGGCAATGGGCGATGAACTGTGTACCCTTGCCCAGGTGCGCAAGAGCGCCGCGGGCGAGCAAACCCATCAACACCACCAGCATTGACGGATTACTACTATGAGTGAGATGAATTCAGCACGTGGGGCCGGCGACAGCTGGCAGGATAAACTGGACGATTGGCTGCCGGGCGGCAGGACAGTCAGCCTGGTATTCACCGTTATTGGTATCTACCTGCTGGTCTGCGTGGTGCTGGGGGTGTACTGGAGCATTGCCCCCAAGCCCTTTGACGTCAGGGATCGGGCGGTAGTTTATGCCGGCCAGGACGGTCGGGAAGTGGTCACCGGCTCGGTGACCACAGCGGCCCTGATGGGCGTGATGGATACCCTGTTGACGAAGCCGGGCGGGTACACCCACAACGATATTTCCCCCCCGGGGGTTTGGCTGGACAACATGCCCAACTGGGAATACGGCGTGCTGATCCAGTCCCGCGACCTGGTGCGGGCCCTGCGCGAAGTGTTCAGTCGCTCCCAGTCCCAGTCCACCGAGGATGTCGACCTGGTGATGGCGGAACCGCGCTTCAATTTCGATTCGGACAGCTGGGCCCTGCCGGCCTCCGAGTCGGAGTACCGCGACGGCATCAAGTATGTGCGCCGGTATTTCGACCGCCTGTCGGATGAACAGGACCCCGACGCCCAGTTTTTCGCCAGGGCCGACAACCTGCGTTACTGGCTGGCTACGGTGAATACCCGCCTGGGCAGCCTGTCCCAACGCCTCAGTGCCAGCGTGGGCAAGCGCCGCCTAAACACTGACCTGGCCGGTGACGATGCGGCCAGCCAGTCTACCGTCACAGCCAGCGAAGTGGACGTGAGCACGCCCTGGATGGAGATCGACGACGTCTTCTACGAGGCCCGCGGCACCGCCTGGGCGCTGATCCAGTTCCTGAAGGCTGCGGAAATCGATTTCGCCGACGTGTTGCGCAACAAAAATGCCCAGGTGAGCCTGCAGCAGATAATCCGGGAGCTGGAGGGCACCCAGGAAGCTGTGTGGAGCCCGATGATCCTCAACGGCAGCGGCTTCGGGGTGCTGGCCAACCACTCTCTGGTGATGGCGTCCTATATCAGCCGGGCCAACGCGGCCATTATCGACCTGCGGGACCTGATGTCCCAGGGCTAGTCCCGCAACCCGGGGGCGTCAGCGCTTCAGGTCGTAGCGCAGGCGGGTCCCGGTGTCGAGAGACAGGCGAATCTCCGCGGCGCTCAGCTGCTCCGGAAAGTAGGTTCCTGACAGCTTGGCGTCGAGCAGGCTGGCCCCTTCCAGGTTGGTGTCGCGAAAGTCGATGCCGCTCAGGTCCGAGTTGCGAAAGTAGGAATCGCTGAAGTCCAGGCCCCGGGCATTCATGTTGCGCAGGTCCCGTCCGCGGTAGTCGCCGTTCTTCAGTTCCTGGGTATCCAGCTTGTCGCGCTGCTCGTTGAAGCCCTTGATGTCCTCGTTGCGCAGGAGCTGGTATAAGGGATCTTGCTTGATAACGGGCTTGTCCATTCGCATACCTTTCAAAGACGGCTGTAAATCATGGTGTCCCCACAGGGGGGTGGATAGCTTAAGCCACAGCGGGGTTCAAGCCCAGCCCCAGTGTTCGACTACCCAGGAAAACAGGTTTGACTGCACAGACCTTCGAAGGTTTTCTCCTCACCCGCAACTGGCGCGATACCCGTGACGGCATAGAGCTGGAGTACTGGTTCGCCACCGACGGCGGGCCCCTGTGCGCGCTGGTGCGCGGTGAGCGCAGTGTTTTCTTCCTGGAGCAGGGCGAGCTGGAACAGGCCCGGGCCCTGCTGGATGCGGAGCCGGGCCTGGAGCTGAAACCGGTGCAGCTGCGCAGCTTTCGCCTGGCCCCCGCGGTCGGGGTCTACTGCCCCGGTTACCGCCAGGCCCGGCGCCTGGCGGATGCCCTGGAAGCCCTCGGCCTCAACCCGCTGGAGGCGGATATCAACCCGGCGGACCGCTTTCTGATGGAGCGGTTCGTCAACGGCAGCGCCGTGTTGCAGGGCGACCCCCGCCAGCTCGGCAGGCATACACTGTTGGAAAACCCGGCGGTGAAAGCCGGCGACTACCGGCCCGCCCTCAAGGTAGTGTCCTTTGATATCGAGACCGCAATGGAGGGTGTGCAGCTCTATTCCATCGGTGTGCACGGCAGGGTTGGCGAGCGTCATGACCGCCGGGTATTCATGGTGGGTGAGGGTGCGCAGCAGGACTTCGTGCAGGCCTGTGCCGACCAGGAGGCGGTCCTGCAGGCCTTTCTCGACTGGCTGGCGGACTACGACCCCGACGTGCTGATCGGCTGGAACGTGGTGAACTTCGATACCTGGTACCTGCAGCGGGTGGCGGACAAGCTGGGGCGGCGCCTGGTGCTGGGGCGCGATCGCCGGGCGGTGCACTGGCGCGAGCTTGACGATGAAGGCGAGCGCCGCACCGCCCAGTGCCCGGGCCGGGTGATCCTCGACGGCATCGAGCTGCTGCGGGCCGCTTTCTACCGCTTCGAGAGTTTCTCCCTGGATAATGTTGCCCGGGAGCTGCTGGGAGAGGGCAAACTGCTGCACGGCAGCGGCCGGGGCGAGGAGATCGGTCGCCTGTTCCAGCGCGACAAGACCAGGCTGGCCGAATACAACCTGAAGGACTGCGAGCTGGTATCGGAGATCTTCGAGCACACGGCGATGCTGGATTTTGCCGTGGCGCGCACCGTGATGACCGGCCTCAACATCGACCGCATGGGCGGCTCGGTGGCCTCTTTCGACAACCTCTACCTGCCCCGGCTGCACCGCAAGGGGTTCGTGGCCCCCAATGCCAGTACCGACCACAGCGCCAGTCCCGGGGGCTTCGTGCTGGATTCCACCCCGGGCCTGTACGACCACGTGCTGGTGCTCGACTTCAAGAGCCTGTACCCGAGCATTATCCGCACGTTCTGCATCGACCCGCTGGGCCTGGCCCTGGCAGTGGCGGGTGAGCTGCCGGAACAGGACACGGTTGCCGGCTTTCGGGAGGCGCGCTTCGCCCGCCAGGAGCACATCCTGCCGCAGTTGATCAAGCAGCTGTGGCAACAACGCGACGAGGCGAAGCGGCTGGGTGATGCTCCCCTGTCCCAGGCGATCAAGATCATTATGAACAGCTTCTACGGGGTACTTGGCACTCCGGGTTGCCGTTTCTTCGATGCGCGCCTGGCCAGTTCCATCACCCTGCGGGGGCACCAGATTCTCAACCGCACCCGGGATTACATCGAGCGGGCCGGGCACCGGGTAATTTACGGCGACACGGATTCGGTTTTCGTCTGGATCCAGGAGGCGCAGGGTGACGAGGAGGCAGTGGCCGCGGGCAAGCAGCTGCAGAATGACCTCAACGCCTGGTGGTTGCGCACGGTGCGGGAGGAGTTCGCGCTCGAAAGCGTGCTGGAAGTGGAGTTCGAGACCCACTACAAACGCTTCCTGATGCCCACCGTTCGCGGCTCGGAAAAGGGCAGCAAGAAACGCTACGCGGGTGTGGTGGCCGGCCGGGACGGCGACCGCCTGGTATTCAAGGGGCTGGAGAACGTGCGCACCGACTGGACCCGCGTGGCGCGGGAATTCCAGGAGGAGCTGTACCGCCGTATTTTCATGCAGGAACCCTTCGAGGACTATGTGCGCGAGTTAGTAGCCGCGGTGCTCGCCGGGCGGCACGATGAGCGACTGGTGTATCGCAAGCGCCTGCGGCGCAGGCTCGACGACTATGAACGCAATGTGCCGCCCCACGTGCAGGCGGCGCGGCGCTGCGCCGAGCGGGGTTTACCGGTGCCGACCCGGGGCTCCTGGGTCGAATATGTGATAACCACCGGCGGCGCCGAGCCGGTGGCCGGGGCCCTGGCGCCGCTGGATTACCAGCACTATGTGGATCGCCAGCTGGAGCCGGTGGCGGACGGCATCCTGGGTTTTGTCGGCAGTTCCTTCCGCGCCCTGGTCGACAAGCAGATTGACCTGTTCTGAGCCCGGTCGACGGGGCGCTTCCGCGCGCTGCTCCCTTTCGCTTGTATCTGCCGTCCCCGCGCTTGATAATCCCCCGCTCCCCCAAGGAATTACCCCATGCTGATATCCATCGATCGCGCCACCGGCATTGTGCTGGCAGGTATCCTCGCCCTCACTCTTTCCGCCTGCGGAATCAATTCCGAGATCACCAACAGTTCGGTCGATCCGGCATTCAAGAAAATGGACCTGCACGGTGTGCTGGTGGTCGCGGTGGCCAAGGAGTCTTCGAATCGCATCGAGTTTGAAGACATCTTCACCAAGGCGCTGAAGCGTCGGGGCGTCGAGGCGGTGGCCAGCCACACCCTGCTGCCCAGTCACAAGGCGAAGGCGGAGGAAGTCATCGCAGCCGCGGAGAAGGCGGGGCTCGATACTATCCTGGTAACCCGCTATGTCGGTGAAAAAGCCGACGAGGTTTACCACCCCGGCGCCGTGTACTACGCGGTCACGCCGGCCTATGACCCGGGCTATTACGGCAACTTTGGCGGCTTTTACGGTCGCGCCACAGAGGTGGCCTACCAGCAGCCCGTGTGGACGGCCAATGTCAGCCACGCCATGATATCGGACCTGTATGTGGCGAAAACGGAAGAGCGGATCTGGCAGGCGGTGTCGGAAACCATCGAGTCCAGCAGTACCAGCCAGGTGATGGACGACACCATAGACGCCCTGATAGGTAACCTGAAGGAAAAGGGCCTGCTCAACTGAGCAGCGCCCGGCTCAATCCCCGAAAAACTCCGCTCGCAGCGCAGGGTAGTGGGCAGCGGGCAGGCGCGGACCATAGTTGGCGACGATCTTGCCGGCCGCCAGGCTGGCAAAGCGTCCCGCGGTAGCAAAATCCTCACCCCGGCTGATGGCGTACAGGAAAGCCCCGGCAAACATATCGCCGGCGCCGTTGCTGTCTACCGCCTGCACCCGGTGCGGCGGGATACTGGCCTGCTCACTGCCGTCATAGGTGATGGCACCTTTGGCGCCGAGGGTGATGACGAAGCTGCGGGCGATCCGCTTCAGTTTTTCGATAGCGAGCGGCAGCGAGTCGGTCTCGCCCCACTGCAGGGCCTCGGCCTCGTTGCAGAACACCAGGTCGACGCCACTGCCAACAATGCTGGCCATTCCCTCCCGGAAGAATTCCACCATCCCGGGGTCGGAAAAACTCAGCGCGGTTTTTACACCCGCGGCCTCGGCTATTTCCCGGGCCCGTACCGCTGCCGCCAGCCCGGTGGAGGAGGTCACCAGGTAGCCTTCAATGTAGACGTATTCCGAGGCGGCGATGGCGTCGGCGTCGAGTTCCGCCACGGACAGGGTTTCGCTGATACCCAGGTAGGTATTCATGCTGCGCTCGGCGTCAGCGGTGATCAGCACCAGGCATTTCCCGGTCGTTCCCGCGGCGCGGCTGCCGTTGAGGCAGTGATCCACCCCCGCGGCCTCCAGGTCGGCCAGGTAGATATCGCCGTCGGTGTCGGCGGCGACCTTGCAGGACATGAACGTGGGGCCACCGAACTGGGCGGTGGCGATCATTGAGTTGCCGGCGCTGCCGCCACTGGCGTGACTTGCCTTGACCAGGTGGCCTTCCAGGTGGGACAGCAATTGCCCCTGCCTGGCCTCGTCCACCAGGGTCATCATGCCCTTGTCGACATTCATCTGCGCAAGGTCTTCATCGCTGACCTTGACCTCGGTATCCACCAGCGCCGCGCCGATGCCGTATGCCACGTATTTCTTCATTGGGTTTGCTGTCCTGTTTTGTCAGCCGGCTATTATCCTTATCTGGCGACTGATTTAAACAGCTGATTTAGCCCCCACAATGCCATCCGCCACATAGTGCGCCCAGGCGGCTATGCTCACTGAGGGCGGGCTGCCGACCGCCGCCGGCAATGCCGCGCCGTCGGTGATGTATAGCCCGGGATTGCCGTAGACTTCACCGCGGTGGTCCACCACCCCGGTCCGGGCGTCGGGACCCAGCGAGGCGCCGCCCCACTGGTGTACCGTGAACGGCCGGTTCAATACGTGCACCCGCTCGCCGCTTTCGCGTTGCAGCAGGCCAAAACCCCTTCGTATGTCCGCAAACACCGGTTCCTGGCTCTCGTCGTACTGGATGCTGAGTCGCCCGCGATCGTATCCCGCAGTGGCCTTGCCGCTGTCGGAACCCATGCCGTAGACGAAAATCAGGCGCTCGAGCCTGCGTTTGACAAAGCCCGGTAGCGGCAGCGAGTCCAGTCCCGGAAAACCGCCCATGCCGAACTCCGGTGCCTCGACGCCGGCTACTTCGAAGGCACCGAGCGAGGGGGTGGAGCTGAAACTGGACCAGGGGCCCTTGTCGCGATTCCAGGCAGCCATCAGGTCACAATTGGCGCCAAATGTCTTGCCAAGCGCGGGCATGGGCGCCAGCCCCGCGGGGGCCTGGCTGTTGGCGAACAGCAGCCGCAGGGTGTTGAGAGTGCCCGCTGCCATGACCACTCGCCGGGCCTGAACCTGCTCCTGCCTGCCCGCCGCGAGGTCAGTGAAAAACACCCTGTAACCCCCGGCACCTGCCGCTGGGAGCGGCTCTACCCCGCTGACCTCACACAGGTCCCGGACCGAGGCGCCCTTGTCCAGCACCGGCCCCAGGTAGACAAAATCGGTCGAGGCCTTCGCCCCGCCGCGAGAGCCCAGGAAACTGTCGCCATCAAAGGCGCAGTAGCGGCGCTCGATGCCGGAGGCCGAGGTGACCGTGCGCCCGGCTGCCGCGAGCGTGGGGGGCAGCAGCAGGGCCATGTCCGGCTGCTGCGCTGCCGGCGCGCAGCTGCTGCCCTCAGCCCCGGGCAAATGTGACCACACGGAATGGGGCAGAGGGAGGTCGGGCGTAAATGGGGCTGCCCCCATATCGGCGAGTATTTTGGGGTAATAGGCTTCTATCGCGGCGGGGTCCAGCTGCGGATGCCGCGCCTGCCAGTAAGCCGGGTCCCGGGGGGGCTGCAGCAGTCCGCCATAGGCGGTACTGGCACCGCCCACCCCCGAGGCCGCCAGCGAGAACAGGCCGGGAAAAGAAAAGAACTCATACATACCGGCCTTGTTGAGGGTCAGCTGTCTGCCCCCCAGCTGCGCGCCCCGCAACAGGTGGGTAATTGCTTTCATGCCGTAGGGGTAGGGGGAGCGCCGTTCTACACCCATGGAACGCACCGGCACGGAGTCGCGCCAGGGGCCGCGTTCCAGCACCAGCACCTTCTGGCCCGCCAGCGCCAGTCGATTGGCGGCGATGCTGCCGCCAAAGCCGCTGCCGATGACGATTGTATCGAACATTTTGCCCTTCACCTCAGCTGGTCGGGTGCGGCGCGGGCGCCCGCCGGGGGTGTCGCCACCAGAGCAGGAGGCAGACCGCCAGTGCGCCCGGAATGTCCGCCCACATATGGGCGTGTTCATTGGGGTAATAAAATGCCTGGGGCACCATGACCAGTGCGTGCAACAGGTTGGCCAGAATGCCGTAGTCGAACAGGGCGACATTGGTCTGCGGGTCGCGGGCTCCGCGGATCAGCAGGATGCCCAGTGCCACGTACATGGCGCCCAGCATGTACAGGTAGGGGTGCAGGGCGTCATAGGGGGATGGCGGGTGGGCAGGCCCGATATGCGGAAAATCCGGCGGCTGGCCTCCCCACAGGAAGCCCGGGGGGTAGATAAACAGCATCGCTATGAGGCCGACGCAGAGAAACCAGCCTGTCAGTCGCATGATCAGGGCGGATTGCCGCAACCAGTCATTTGGGTTTGTCGCCATATCAGTCGTGTCCTGTTAACGTCGTCGGTAAACTGCCGCCGCATGGAGCACCAGGGTTCCGCGGCAGCAGGAGATTATGGCCTTTGGGCCCCGGTCATCCCCCCCCCATACTGGGGGGTTCATTGGCCCGCCCACCCCGTGCAGTATAAATGCTAAATACGGGCATAGCGTGAATACAGGAGAGCACCTGATGCACATCGATTTTTCCAACGTCAGTGAGAATCTTGCAAGGACTTTCGGTGACGCCGAGTGCGTGGTCAATGTCGAGCGCCAGCGGCGCTACACATTCAGGGAGTTCCATCACCTGAGCAACCGCATCGTCAACATGATGCTAGAGCGGCTGGAACTGCGCCGAGGCGACGTGTGGTACAGCATCCTGCACAACGACAACCTGTCGCTGCTGGGCTGGGTTACCGCCTTCAAGGGTGAGGCTACCGCCTGCTATTCCAATGCGACCGACTCCCAGGAGACCCAGGAGACCCAGCTGGGCCTGGTCAAGCCCCGGGTGGTTTTTGTCGAGGTAGACCTGCTGCCCACCCACTATGAATTGCTGAAAAGGCACGGTGTGACCATCGTCGCCATGGACCCGCCGGGAGCTGAATACCCCGACGTACTGGACTTCTGGGAGCTGCTGGAAGGCGCGGCCGATAGCAACCCGAATGTGGTGAACGACCACCGCCTGGACTGTATGGTGCTGCGCTTCACCGGCGGCACCACTGGCGCCCCCAAGGCGGTCATGTACAGCATCGACAACATGTTGAGCGGTCGCGACCTGCACTACGCTACCGCGGACCCCCTGGCGGCCGGCAGCGAGCGAATGCTGCACTTTGGCATGATCAGCCACGCCAGTGGCATGTTGTACTTCCCCATCGTCTTCAAGGGCGGGTGTACGGTGACCATGAACGACCGTTCGCTGCTGACGTTCTGCCAGACGGTCGAGCGCGAGCGAATCACCTGCTCCTTGATGGTGCCGTCCATGCTGTACCACATGCTGGAGGCTCCCGAGGTGCAAGCGCATGACCTGTCTTCCCTGCAGACCATGTATTACGGCGCCTCCCCCATGAACCCCTCGCGCCTGAAACAACTGAGCGAGCGCTTCGGCAATATTTTTGTGCAGCTCTACGGCAGTTCCGAGCATGCCGGCGCCGTCAGCTGCCTGAGCAAGGCGGAGCATCATCCGGATGCAAATGGCGGGGAGGCGCACCTGTCATCCGCCGGCCGAATCGTGCCCGGGGTCGAGGTGGTGATAATGGGGAAAGACGACAAGCCAGTGGCGGACGGCGAGGACGGCGAGATCTGGATGCGCTCGCGCACCATTTGCATGGGCTACCTGCACAACGCGGAAAAAACCGCGGCGGAGTTCTGCGACAGTTTCTGGAAGTCGGGGGATGTGGGCCGGATCGATTCCAACGGCTACCTGTACGTTCTCGATCGCCTCAAGGACACCATTGTGCACAAGAACTGCAATGTCTACCCGAACCTGGTCGAGGCCGCACTCATGTCCCACGATACAGTCATGATGGCCGCGGTGGTGGGTATCCCCGACCCGGGCTGTGGCGAGTGGGTTCATGCCGAGGTGGTCCTGCGCGGCGGGGAACAGATCGATACCGAGGAACTGCGCGAGTATGTCGCCCAGCGGCTTGCCAGCCACAATGTTCCGCGCACCATCAATTTTGCCGCGAAACTGCCCCTGAGCCCGGTGGGCAAGGTACTGCGGCGCGTCGTGCGCGAAACCTGCCGCCAGAATTTTGAGACCAACTGATAAACTTTAACAAGGAGGTCACCCGATGCCCGAGCCCAAAACCAGATCCAGGCGCAAGCCCGCCGCAGCCAAGTCCCCGGCGGGAAAAGCCACAAAGCCACGCAAGCCTGTTGCCGCTGCGAAAACCGCGGCCAGGACCAGCGAGTCAGCGGAGCCGGTACGCAAGGCTCCAGCCAGGAAAAAAGGCCTGATCAACGCTGTTCGCACGCGTCGCAAGGCCGGCAAGGCGAAGAGCGCCGGCAGCTTCGGCGGCTATCGCAAGCGCACCATGACAGCCCTGGAGTTTGCCCGGAGCATGTATTCGCTGGCTCCCCAGGCGCCGATGATCTACCAGATCTGGGGCAAGCAGGAGATCGATCCGGGTTTTCGCGAGGAGCTGATGCTCGCGGTGGCCAAGCTCAACGACTGCCGCTACTGCACCTGGGGTCATCACGAGTGGGCTTTTCTTTCGGGAGTATCGGAAGAGGAGCTGGCGCATATAGAAAACATGGATCCGAAGGGCTTCGACCGCGCCAAGTGGGTGGCCATTTCCTATGTGCGGGCCCTGGTGTCGGCGGAGTTCGGGGCTGTATCCCCGGAACTGCTCGCTGAGCTGGAAGAGCACTACAGCGCGCACGAGATCAGGGAAATCGAGCTGGTGGCCCGCGTCATGGATATTGCCAATCGCGGCGCCAATACCTGGGATGCTATGTTGTCGCGGATCAGGGGTAATCCCGCCAACGACAGCCACCTGCTGGATGAGCTGGTAATGAGTGGCGTGTTCTGGTCCGCCGCGCCCGTGGTTGTCCTGCTGCTCGCGCGGGAGTCAAAGCGACCTTTCAAAGAGGTCTGGAAGAGCATGATTGATTATGTGGCCAGCTATGAGGAGAACGAGCAGAAAAAGGCGGCCTGAGCCAATGGGGGGCTGCCGCAACGCAGCCCCGGCGGACGTCCGGTTTAAGCTGGCATCACACTAATAATCGCATCACACTAATAAGAAGAAGCGATTACAGTCGCTTGAAGCAGGTTACGATCAGTACCACCAACACCACCGAAGACACTGTCATGATGGTCGCCATCACCAGCACCTGCGGGTCGTCGGCGAACACCTCCCTGGCAATCAGCATGGAAATACTGCCGTTGCGGGCAAATGTCATGATAGCGAGGGCGCGCCGGTTGTGCGGGTCGGGCCCGCCTCCCAGGTAACCGGCTGAGAAGGCCAGCACGAAAAACAGCAAACCGGCCAGCAGGGCGCTGGTCTGCAGTGCCGCAATCTCGCGAAAATTCACGTAGATCAGCAGGATGAACAGGCCGTAGAGCAAGGCCATCGACAGACGGTGGGCGAAGGGGCTGATACGCGCGGCCAGTGCCTCGTGGCGACTCTTGAGGTAAAGCCCCACGGCGATTGGCAAAGCCACGACCAGGAGCAATTGCAACACGAGTGCTGCGGTATGAATTTGCGCACCGGGTATCACCAGCGGAATAATCAGGGGCACCAGGGTGACGGTGAAGGTGAGCAGCACCACCAGCAGGCCGAACGCGTAGGCGGTATTGCCCTTGATAATCTGCACGAATTTCGGGCCGCCCTCCGTGCCCGCGGCGATAGCATAGACCAGCATGCCGATACGCAGCCCCTCGTGCATGGGTATCAGGCTGGTAATGACAATGGCCAGCACCGGCACCAGCGCGAGGTTGATAAGCAGTGACTTCGTCACCAGGCGCCTGTCGCGCAGGGAACCAATAATCTCGCGCAGGCTAAGATCCAGTCCGAGGCTGAACATCGCGGTTACCAGGAACAGGGCAATAAGTGGCCCGGTGGCCTGCATCAACATTTCGTTCATAATCAGCGGCTCCCGCTCAGGCCCCGTAGGTTTCCCGCAGGTAGGCGATAACGTCCTTGGACTGGTGCATCTCGACACCGGTGTTGGGGTCGAAGATATAGGGCATTATGATGAAGCCGGTGCGCTCGAGAAACTTGCGCCGGTTTTCCGTTCCGGGCATGTAATTTTTCATTTTGTCATGGCGAATTTCCGGCGGGTAATAGTCGGAATGGCCGCCGGGTGTTTTGCCGCAGTTGTGCAGCAGGTACTTGATTTCCAGTTCACACAACACTTCCCGGGCCAGTCGCGCATAGGGGCTGGCCTCGAAGGAGTAGAGCTCCAGGCGTTTTGGCGCGGGCTTGTTGGGCGCGGCGTACATACCGCCGAACTTTGCGCGCGTCAGCGATGCCAGGGTCGAGGTAAGGATCCGGCGCTCGGGAACGGGCTCGCCCTCCAGTGCATATTCCTCGTACAGGTATTTAACGATGGCTTCCGAATCGTAGAGCTTCACCCCGGTGTTGGGGTCGTGCAGGAACGGGATCTTTTTCTCGCCCCCGAGTTTTTTCAGCCGAGCGACATGGCGCTTGGCGTTTTTCGGGATCGGGTAGATCATCGCATCCAGGTCCAGCTCGGTGAGTGCCTCCCGCACATGCCGGCAATAGGGGCAGTACTCTGCCTCATACAGCTCCAGGGTTTTGGCGGGCTTCTTTCGGTTGCCTTTCACCATCAGGCCGCGGTCTACCCGCAACAGGGAAGTGCCCAGGGAGGCTACGGCTTTCGCGACAGTTATCGGGTCATGCATGGTTCGTTCCTCAAAGATTCAAGAGCCATAGGTTTTGCGCAGGTAGCGTTGGATGTCAGCGGACTCGTACATGGACACCCCGGTATTGGGGTCGATCAGGTACGGTATCATGACTTTGCCGCCGCGCTCGGCGAGCAATTTGCGGTTTTTTGTCTCGGGAGTATAGCCGCGTTTGTGGCGCAGTTCCGGTGGCAGCCACTCGTGCAGTTTCCCCGGCGCCTTGCCGACGTTGTGCAACAGGAAAGGAATCTCCAGTTCACACAGGGTTTCCCGCACCAGGCGGGCAAAGGGGCTGGCCTCGAAGGAATACAGCTCCAGCGGTTTTTTTGGCGCTGAACCCGGGTTGGCGAACATGCCCTTGCCGGTTCGCAGCAGCGTGGCATTGAGAGATGACTTGATCCCAAGCGGGGGAATCTTCGCGCCCTTTGGGCCATATTCCTGGTACAGGTGTTTAACGATGGCTTCTGATTCGTGGAGCTTCGCGCCGGTATTGGGGTCGATCAGGAACGGCACCTGGGCTTTGCCTGCGGCCTTTACCAGCTGTTCCCTGAAACGATTGCCTTTCTTGGGGATCGGGTAGATCAGCGCATCCAGGTCCAGCGCGGTCAGCGCCTCGCGCACATAGCGGCAGTAGGGACAGTATTCCGCCTCGTACAGTGTCAGCGTTTTTTTCGGCAGCTTGCGATGGCCCACTGCAATGGTGCCGCGAGTGGGCCGCATCAAAGATGATCCCAGGGATACGACTCCCTTGACTGTACTGATCATGGTCGCGACCTCCATTGCCTGGGGCAGCTGCTGATTGCCAGAATGCGCGTCAGTTTCGACAGATTCACAAGTCGAGTCTCCATTAAAAGTGGTGAGCGCCGGTTTTGCAGAGGCACATCAGTGCCGATCGCACAAACCGGAAGATCCCGGGTTCATCGTGAATGGCCAATGTATCAACAGCTCAGTCACCCCACCCCCCCCATAAGGTGGGGTGGGGTGATTTTTCCGGGGGGTTTCCGCTTTTTTGCACCCCCTCGTGACTTGTGACGCGGGTGTGAATGACTGTTAGACTTTCGCGCTATATGAGACAGCATACCAGCGACCCCCGGTTGACCCTCAAAGCGACCGCGCCCAAGGCCTCCCGGTCTTTGCTGTACCGTGAGCGCCTCGGTCTCAACAGCGGCAACCAGAGCGAGCGCTTCCTGATCGCCCTGCAGGCGGCCGTTGGCTATGGCAAGACCTCGCTGTTATTGCAGTGGCGGCGGGAGGCGCTGGAGTCAGGTGCTATCGTCGCCTGGTTGACCCTGGATGAGCACGACGACCCCGCCAGCTTTGTGCGCGGCCTCGACGTTGCCCTCAGCATCGGCAGTGGCTCGGGTAAGTTTGTGCGCGACGCGGGCTCCGTCGCGATCCGCCATGGCGGGGAGCTTGAGGCGCTGACCGTCTGGCTGGCGGAAGTGGCTAGTATGGCCGTCGATGTGGAGCTTATTCTGGATGATGCTCACACTCTTCCCGAAGCGACCACCAGCTCCCTCTTGATCTACCTGCTGCTCAATGCTCCGGCCAACCTTAGAGTGATTGTTGCCTCTCGCCGGGCACTGCCGCTGAACCTGGCCGAACTGATCGCCAGCGGGCGCATGCTGCAGCTCCACGCCGAGGACCTGTGCTTCACCCTGGAGGAGACTTCCCTGGTACTGGAGGCCAGCCCCGCCCCGGCGATAGATAAGGACAGCTGCGTGCGGCTGTATGAATTGACCGAGGGCTGGCCGTTGGGCGTCCAGCTGGCCATGTCCAGCGTGATCAAGCGGACCAACCTGCGCGAGGCGATCGCCGAGTTTTCCTCCCGCAGCGGGGATCTGCAGCACTATTTCATGGAAGTACTGGTCAACCGGCTGGCGGCTGACGAGGTGATGTTCCTGGTCGAGATCTCCTGCCTGGCGCGGGTGCACCCCGAGCTTTGCCAGTGGCTGACAGAAAACGACGACAGCGCGGCGATGCTTGCCCGCCTGCGCGACGCCACCCCGATTTTCCAGGACGTGGTGAGCGGCGACTGGATCAGGATTCACCCCATCGCCCGGGAGTTTCTCATCGAGCGTTTCGACCGACTGCCGGCGGAACACCGCCGGCAATTGCACGCCCGGGCTGCGCAATGGCTGGCAGAGCATGAATTGTATGAAGAGGCCGCGCAGCAGGCCCGCCTCGCGGGAGAGGAGGTTTTTGCCTTCGACCTGATAGAGCGCTGCCTGTATGGCATCCTGACCCAGGGCAGGGTGTCGCGAGTGCTCGAGTGGCTGGATCACCTGCCGGAGAGCGAGATAGAGCGCAGGCCGCGCTTGCGCATCACCACTGCCTGGGCCCTGGCCCAGAGTGAACGACACAGCGAAGCGGCGGCGTTGGTCGAACCTATCCTGGCCGCGCCCGGCGCGGACCCTTCAGAGCGCTGCGAGGCGGCGGAAATCTGTGCTACCGCAGCGTTTTTTACCGACGATTTCGCGAGCATGGAGAGCTATATCTCACCCTGGCGCGACACACTGCAGAGCCAGCCGCCCCATCAACAAATCGTCGGCACCAACCTGCTGGCGGCCCTGGAACTGTTCCAGGGCAAGCCGGAAAATGCCAACCATTACCTGCAGCGACTGCGAAAGTTCCCGCGGGTCGCCGAGCTCAGTTACGCCCAGGGCTGGTCGGCCTGGCTGTCCGGATTCACCTACTTGTGGGAAGGCCAGGTGGGTTTGGCGGAGGAGGGCCTGCGGCTGGCGCTGGCCAGGGCGGAGGGGGAGTCCGGGCGGCGCAGCCCGATTGCCGCGATGCTGGCGGCGACCCTGGCCGCAGTGCTGTGGGAACGGGAACTGTTCGACGAGGCCAGCCTGTTACTGGCCGATCGACTGGATGTGCTGGAACGCCATGCGCCTCCCGACGCCATTATCCACGGCTATATTACCGCCGCCCGCCTGGCGTCCGCCGCAGGCGTGCAGAGCAAGGCCCACGACCTTATCGAGCAGTTGCGTGCCATCGGTGACACGCGCGAACTTCCCCGCTTGTGCCTCGCCAGCCTCGCGGAGGAAATTCGGATGCTCGCTCTACGGCAACAGGACAAGGCCTGCCAGGCGCGGCTTGCCGCGTTGCGGCAGCTGGAGCAGCACCAGGAGGGCCGCTGGGGCGTTCTGCTTCCCCTGGTCGCGCCTCAGTTCGGCATCTCCAGGGCCTATTCCGCCATCGTCAGTTACCACTGGGACTCCGTGTTGCCCGAGTTGGAAGCGGTCGACTTGATGACCAAGCAAATGCGCCGGGTGCGGGAAGCTATCCAGGTTCAGCTGCTCAAGGCTCTCGCCATTCAGCACGGTGGTGACAACGCAGATGCAATGGCAGGCGAGGCCGCGAGCCTGGCCAGGACTTTGGGCCTTGGTCGTGTGCTGGCCGATACCTACCCGACTTTTGCGGATCTGGCGGCTGGCGAAACCGGGGTGACTGACAGGGCTCAGGGCGTTATCGAGGACTCGCGGCATGCCCGCGGGGGAGGCAGCAAGCGCGCGAGCGATCAGCCGCGGGTAGTGGCAAACGCGCTGTTGACGCCCAAGGAAAACGAGGTATTGCAGTTACTGGCGGGCAATCTCTCCAACAAAAAGATTGCCCAGGCCCTGGATGTGGGCGACCAGACGGTCAAGTGGCACCTCAAGAATATGTTTCACAAGCTGCAGGCGGGCACCCGCCAGCACCTGCTCGCCCGGGCGCGCATGCTGGGGATACTGGAGTAGCGGGTCGTGAGCGCCCGCAGCTGGGATTTTCAGGCCAGTAGCCGCTTGATACCCTCAAGCAGAATCGCCTTCAGTGCACTGCGCCCTTTGCGCGGGTATAGCGCCCGAGAGCTGCCCATTGTTGCCCAGCCGCCCAGCACCAGGGTGATGATCTGGAAAACAGCCGCATTACAGCGCTCTTCGTCCCACTCGGGTTGTATTTCCCGGATCAGCTCGAAGTAGTATCGGGCCGTGCGTTTGTACCACTCGTTGCGGACTTCCCGGTAGACCGGGTCGCGCGACCAGGCAGAAGCTATTTCGAAATACGCTACATCCTCCACACTGAGTATGCGCTCGTAGTGCAGCGAGGCGATGCCGAGCACGCGCGACAACGGGTCTTTATCGACTCTGGCGAACTCTTCCCCGAACTGGCTCACCAGTCGCTCAATACTCTCCACAAAGAACGCGTCCAGCAGATCCTCTTTCTTGGGAAAATAGTGCCGCACCGCGCTCTGGGTGACGTTGGCCCGTCTGGCAATCGCCTCCTGGGAGGCCGCCGCCAGTCCCTCGGAGCCCACCAGGTCAAAAGTGGCGTCGAGGATGGCCCGCAGGGTGCGCTGGCCCTTGGGTGTGCGCGCCCTGCTTGCAATGTCCTGGGTTCTTACCCCAGATCTTCAGTCATCTGCTTTTTGCCGGCCTCGAGAGTGTGGAGTTTAAAGCCATGTAGAACGCGGAGCTGCGCTCAAAGTGGCAGGGTTTGACCCACATCAAATCACTCGTATGGCGCATAGTTGATTGTGTCACTACCGACCAGTCTAGTGTCTTGCGAATCTAATTCACAATAAGGTGCGAAATTAAATATCCTCGCCCGCGAGAACCTTCCGGTTGACGTGAATAGATCGGTTACGCTACCTGTAAGGGCCAGATCAGAAGTTGGCAAGGAAGTAGGGGATCAGCAGTGCATTCGCCAGGTCGATAAAGAAGGCGCAAACCAGCGGAACGATAATGAACGCAAGATGAGAGGCGCCGTAGCGGTGCGCGACCGCAGCCATGTTGGCCATGGCGGTGGGGGTGGAGCCGAGGGAGATTCCGCCGAAACCTGAGCACACCACCGCCGCGTCATAGTTGCTTCCCATGGCCGGGAAAACGACGAAAATATTGATCGCGATGGCGGCCACGAACTGGATGGCCAAAATGGTGAATATGGGTCCCGCCAGATCCACCAGCGTCCATAATTGCATGCTCATCAGTGACATCGCCAGAAACGTACCAAGGGAAATGTCAGCGATCAGGGCGACGGCTGGTGTCCTGGTCGGCCAGCGAGTGCCGGTGAGGCGGGGAAAGTTTGTCGGTACCAGGTTAGTGATCAGGATGCCTGCGAACAAACAGGTTACAAATAGCGGTAATTTAAGGCCGGCTTCTGCGAGGCCCGCGTTGATAAACATGCCTACGATGACACAGATGTGGATGGCGAGGACCGCATCGAGGAAATCCAGATGGCCGATTCCGGCATTTTGCGCTGTTTCGGACAGCCCCACATCCAGTGATCCGGGGCTTTCCGGCTCGAGTTTATGGCGATTGATCAGGAATTTAGCGACCGGGCCGCCCATCAGGCTCGCCAGAATCAGGCCAAAGGTGGCACAGGCAATGCCAACCTCCATGGCGTTGCTGATGCCGAAATCTTCAGCGATACGCGGTGCCCAGGCGATTGCGGTACCGTGCCCGCCGATGAGCGATACGGTGCCTCCCAGCAGGCCGATCTGCGCGGGCAGATCGAGCAATGACGCTACAGAAACGCCGACCAGGTTCTGCAAAATCATGTAGCCGATCGTGATTGTGAGCAGGATTACCAGTGGTTTGCCGCCCTTGAGCAGATCTCCCAGGCTGGCGTTTATACCGATGGTGGTGAAGAAGTATACGAGTAGTACATCCCTTGAGGCCAGGTCGAACTCAACCGCGATTCCGCTGAGCACGTAGAGGAGACAGAACAGAAGCGAGAACAGCAAACCGCCGGTGACGGGTTCGGGAATACTGAACTCCTGCAGGAAGCCAACCGAGTCATTTATGCGCTTACCGACAAAAAGCACGATGATACCGAGGGTGATCGCCATAAAGGATTCTATGCGCAAAACGCCGTCAGTGATTTCAAGAAACTGCATGGTCAGGCACCTTGTGGGACTTACAGACTAATGGTTCGCCAGCTCTATAGCGCTGCCCGTGAGTTTGTGCCGGCGATTGCGGATAGGGCGATACCCGGTAAAGCGTGTATAGAATGTCGATTCCCCGAAGGTTGCTACACACAATTAAGTGTACAGATACTGATCCGGGTGCAGTTGATTTGGGTCAATAAAAACCACGTGAATAAGTGGTTATATGGTGCACAGAAAATGCTGTCTCACTGGGATTTTGAGAGGTTCTTGCGGGGTTGCTGTGTGCAGCTCTATACCACTTGTCTCGAGTTTCCAGTTGAAGCTTTTGTTCTCCGCGAAACCGGACCTATTCAGGGCCACAACCTGGGCTCACGACAAACCAATATGAAAAACTTATATCTTGCAGTGTCAGTGGCAGCGGCAGTTCTACTGGTGGCGAACGCCAACGCAGCCGAATCCGGCACCACCTCCGTGAGCTGTGCTTCCGTTTCGGGCCAGCGCCAGCACTGTGCGGCCAATACGTCTGCGGGCATATTGATGGCGCGTTCGACCGGTGACAGTGCCTGTCTGCTGGGAAAAAGCTGGGGTTATGACGATGGCGGCGTATGGGTGCTGGACGGTTGCAGCGCCGAATTCTTTGTAGCTGCGTCACCCGGTGCGGCGCCTACGGCCGCCAGGTCAAGCCCGACAGGACTGGCCGAGAGTGCGCCTCCTGCGCCCAGCGGTGTTCAAGCCCAGCCCTCAGCGGGCACCCCGGCCCCTGCAGTCGTCTCCCTGGCACTGGCTGATAAAGCTACCGCTGGTAGCGACACATCAGCACAGCCGGCCACAACTGCGGCGAGCGAGCCCGAGCCCTATCTGGAGGGAGGTGAAAGTTGGGGCTATTTCGACCCGGGCAAGGGCTTCCTGGTGGGCAAGAGCGAGGTTGGGGAAGCAACCCTGAGCGCCTATACCCTGGTGCGCTACCTCAACCAGATGGACGATAACAAGGAGTTTACCGACCACCTCGGTGAGGTGCGTCCGGTCGATGGCCGCAATGACATCTACTCACACAGGGCAATTGTCTGGCTGCAGGGCTGGGTAGGCGTCCCGAAGCTGCGTTACGCCATCGCCTGGTGGACGGTTACCGCTACCGACCAGGACGCCCTGTTTGGCAATATCGGTTACACGTTTGATGAGAGTTTCAATCTGTTTGCTGGCATTTTCGGCAACCCCGGTTCACGGTCAATGCAGGGCTCGCACCCCTACTGGCTGGGTAACGACCGGGTGATGGCTGATGAATTTTTCCGGCCATTTTTCACCCAGGGTATGTGGGCCAGCGGCAAAGTGTCGCCCGGCCTGTGGTATAGCGTTTCGATGGGCAATACCTCCAGCACCCTCGGCAATACCGCAAGCCAACTCGACCGGAGCTTTACCTACGGCGGAAGCGTCTGGTGGATGCCGACAACCGGAGAGTTCGGGCCCCGTGGTGGCTATGGTGACTGGGAGTATCATGAAAAGCTGGCGACCCGGTTCGGTATGTCTGCCGTATACAGTCCCGAAGAGCGTTACACCGACACTGACCAGAACCCGGGCAACACGGCCCTGCGGCTGGCGGACAGTCTCAATGTTTTCGAAACCGGGTCCCTGGCCCCGGGCGTAACGGTAACCGACGTGGATTACCGGGTTCTGTCAATCGATGCCGGCATGAAATACCACGGCATTTTCCTGCAGGCCGAGTTTTACCAGCGCTGGCTGGACGGCTTCAAGGCCGACGGCTACGTGCCCGTGGACGAGATCAAGGATAACGGCTTCTACATACAGGCGGCATTTTACCCCATGCCGAAGGTGCTTGAGCTTTATAGCGCAACCTCCCAGATATTCGGTGACAGCAGCGCCGGTTTCGGCGACAGCTCTGAATACCTGGTGGGTATGAACTGGTACCCGTTCAATTCGCGCAATTACCGGCTGAACCTGCAGTATGGCTATGTCGACAAGTCACCGGTGAGCAGCAATTTCGGTTACTACGTCGGGGGCCAGAAAGGGAATACCCTGGCCGCCGCTTTCTCAATATTTTTCTGACAGCTCTGGTTACGGGCTGCATAAGGAGACAGGGTGATACAGGATATGCAACGAACTAATTCGGGACAACAACTGTGGTCCCCCGGGGACTCGCGGCGCAGCACCTTGGCTGGCTTCCTGGGCGTAGTCGGGTTGGTTCTGTTGAGCGGGACGGCCATGGCACAGTCTGCGGATACCGCCAGCTGGGAAAACGCCAAATTTCACGACTCGCACTTCCACCTGACCAACTACGTGCAGGAAGGCACCAGCATGTCCGACCTGGTCGACATGATGGGCGATACCATCGGCCGCTCTACCGTATTCGGCCTGCCTTTGCAGCAGATGTGGTCGTGGCACAACACGGGTGACTTCGCGCCGACCTATTACCTGCAGACCGACGCACCGCTCTACTATTATTCATTTACCGACGCGCAGATTGCGATGGCCTACGAGGCGCTCGCGCCGGAACAGCAGGCGCGGCTTGATCCCATGATCACCGGTTTCAATCCCGCCGATATGTACGCTACGGATCATATCCGGCGTGTATTGACCACGTTCCCGGGCGTATTCTCCGGTATCGGCGAATTCACGATCCACAAGGAATTCGTCTCGGCCAAGGTGGCGGGGGAGGTTGCCAGCCTGACGAATCCGGCGCTTGATCGTATTCTCGAGTTTGCCGGCGAAACGGGCCTGATCGTGCTGCTGCACAATGACGTTAATGTGCCCTTTCCCAAGTCGGGGCAGGAGCCCTATATGCTGAAGCAGATGAAGGATCTGTTCCTGCGCCACCCCGACACCACAATCATCTGGGCGCACATCGGGGTCGGGCGGGTGGTCCGGCCGGTCGCCGAGCAGGTTGCCATCGTGGAAAAGATCTGTACCGACCCTGAGCTCAGCCACGTCTACCTGGATATTTCCTGGGACGAGGTAGCCAAGTACGCAACCTCCAGCCCTGAGGCTACCCGGCGCATGGCCGATGCGCTCAACCGTCACCCCGACCGTTTCCTGTTCGGTACCGACGTTGTCGCACCTACCTCGGTGGATGCGATGTTAGCCGTGTATGATGCCTACGCCCCGGTTTGGGAGCTGTTGACGCCCGAGGCGAAGCAAAAGGTTACCAAGGGTAATTATGAACGTCTTTTCGATCGGGCCCGCAGCCGGGTGAGGGCTTGGGAGTCTGTCAATTTAGGATCGAAAAGGGCACCATAGGCACGGTCCACAAACAGCGAATTCCGTGACTGGATAGGACCTGTCCGCGCGAAGTAGTGCACTAAAGATCGGCAACGAGGATGAAACTATCAGGGAGTTTAAACATGAAAGTCAACACCAGGCTGGCAGCCTTTGCCTTCGGCGCAATGGCATCATTCACGGTGAGCGCAGCCAATGCGCAGGACCTGCCCAATGTCCGCATGATCGCGACCGGTGGCACCATTGCCGGCGCCCAGGCCAGCGCCGGGGATTACGGCTACAAATCCGGTGCCTATGATGTCAATACACTGATTGATGCTGTGCCCAACCTGAGCAAGCTGGCGGATATAACCGGCGAGCAGGTGGTCAATATCGGCAGCCAGGATATGAACGACGAGGTCTGGCTCAAGCTGGCCAAGAGCGTCGCCGCGGCGCAGGCCGACGCTGACGTGGATGGCATCGTCATCATGCACGGTACCGACACCCTGGAGGAGACCAGCTATTTTCTCAGTCTGGTAACCCAGGGCACCAAGCCGGTGGTGATGGTTGGCTCCATGCGCCCGGCCACCGCAACCAGTGCTGACGGCCCCGGCAATATCTACAACGGTGTCGCCGTCGCGATTAGCCCCGAGGCCAGCGGCAAGGGCACCCTGGTCAGCCTCAATGACGAATTTCACTACGCGCGCAATATCGTTAAAACCAATACTACCAGCCTGCAGACCTTTGAAAGCGTCAACCGCGGTCCCGCCGGCCTGGTCCATACCGGCACGGTGGAGTGGTTCGAGCCGATGGACAAGAAGCTCGGCAAGGCGACCGGTTTCAATGTCGAAAAGCTGGACAAGCTGCCGCGGGTAGACGTGATTTATGCCCATGCCAATATGAGCGCTGACCTGATCGAGGCCGCAATCAAAAATGGCGCCAAGGGCATCGTTATCGCCGGTGTCGGTGACGGCAACATGACGAGCCCTGCGCTGGATGCCTGCAAGAAGGCCGCAGCGGACGGCATCGTGGTAGTGCGCAGTACGCGCCTGCCCGAGGGCCTGGTGCTGCGCAACAATGAAGTGAATGACGATGAGATGGGGTTTGTGGCTTCCGGCGAATTCAACCCGGCCAAGTCGCGGGTGCTGCTGCAGCTTGCGCTGACCCAGACCAAGGATCCCAAGCGTATCCAGGAAATGTTCTACGAGTATTGATGACTGGCTGGCGCAGCCCCCTCCCAGGGGCTGCGCCAGATTTTCAGCTTACCGGTTTTAACTGCCGGTTTACTTGTACTGCTTCTTGTCCAGCCCGGTCAGGGCCTCGGGGCTCAGGATCTCTTCGATCTGGGCGTCCGTCAGAATACCCTTCTCACGCACAATCTCGAGAATACCTTTATTGGTGCTGTAGGCCTCCTTGGCCAGTTCCGTGGCGCGCTCATAACCGATTACCGGGTTAAGCGCGGTTACTATGCCGACGGTTCGCTCAATGTAACCCTCCAGGGTGTCTGCGTTTACTGTGATGCCGTCCACGCAGCGGGTGCGGAAAGTCTCCATGGTATTCGCCAGCAGCCGCTGTGATTCAAGCACGGCGATTGCCACCAGCGGCTCGTAGGCATTGAGCTGCAACTGGCCATTTCGTGCCGCGAGGGTGACGGTCAGGTCATTGCCGATCACGCGAAAAGACACCAGGTTAACCAGCTCCGGCATGACCGGGTTGACCTTGCCCGGCATGATGGATGAGCCTGGCTGCACTGGTGGCAGGTTGATTTCGCCCAGCCCGGCCCGTGGTCCGGAGGACAGCAGTATCATATCGCTGGCAATTTTTGACAATTTCACCGCCAGGCTGCGCATGGCGCCAGACTCAGCTACGAACGCGTGCTGGTCCCAGGTGGCCGCGATCAGGTCACCTGCCTTGTAGTAGGGTTTGCCAGTCAGCTTGGCCAGGTGGGCGGCTGTTTTTTCGGCGTAACCGGCCGGCGCGTTGAGGCCTGTGCCGATTGCAGTGCCGCCCATATTGATAGCGAAAAGTGGCTTCTCCGAGGCGCGGATGAAAGTGATTTCATCCTCGAGGGCGGCCGCCATGGCATGGAACTCCTGCCCAACGGTCATGGGTACCGCATCCTGCATCTCGGTTCGGCCCATTTTCAGTATGTCGATAAACTCGTTGCCCTTGGCGCGCAGGGCTTTCACCAGCAGCTCGATCTGCTCAACCACGAGGTCGTTATTGGTGACCATGGCCACCTTGAGTGCCGTGGGGTACGAGTCGTTGGTGGACTGCGACATATTGAGGTCGTCATGGGGCTCTACGATGTCGTATTCGCCCAGCTGGCGCCCGGTCTCCAGCAGTGCGGCATTGGCCATGATCTCGTTTGCAGCCATATTGGTAGAGGTCCCGGCACCACCCTGGTAGGGGTCTACCAGGAACTCCTCATGGTATTTGCCGGCCAGGATGGCGTTGCCTGCCTTGATAATTGCATCCCTGGTCTCCTTCTTCATTTTACCGGCGTCGGTATTGCCCATGGCAGCTGCCATTTTGACCTGGGCGAAACCGTTGATCAGCTCGGGATAGTCAGTCAGCGTGAGGCCGGAGATCTGGAAATTCTCGATGGCGCGGGCGGTCTGTACACCGTACAGCGCACTGGCCGGTATCTCTTTATCGCCCAGCAGGTCGTGCTCCATTCGAACATCCGGCGGCGCAACCGCCACCGCTGCCTGGGCCTGTAAATTGGCGCTGGCCAGCGCCAGGGCCAGGATGGACACGGCGTGTGCCATGGATTTCATTTTCATTGTTGCCTCCAGAAGTTCATCAAGGTCAGGCAAGCAGTAGCTTGCCAAGAGTGAGGCCGGCCAGGGTCGCGGTAACGGTTGTCACCAGGCCGGGCAGCATAAAACTGTGGTTGAGCAGGTATTTGCCGATCCGGGTGGTGCCCGTCTGGTCAAAGGAGACCGCGGCCAGCACCGTGCCGTAAGTGGGCAGGAAAAAATTACCGTTGACCGCAGGGTATACACCCACCAGTACATGTAGTGGCAAGCCGAGGGCGACGCCCACCGGCACCAGAATCACGATGGTGGCCGCCTGGCTGAAAAGCAGGATGGAAAGCACGAACAAGCCAAGTGCGAATACCCACGGGTAGGCGCCGATGACTGCGCTGATACCACCGACGATAGCCGCCTCATTGCCAGTGAAAAATGACGACCCCAGCCAGGACACACCGAGGATGGAAATAATTGCCACCAGCCCGCCCGTCATAAGCTTGCCGCCGATGGCCCTGGCCGGGCTGGCCTTGAAGGCCACGGTAATGATGCCGCCCGCCGCGAGCATGATAATCATGATGAGTTGCCCCATATCTGCCTGGCCGCTGATCACATCCGCTCCGCTGCCCATCTCGTACACCGGGCGCAGGCCGGGGAACAGGCCCAGCAATACGACCAGGCCAACCGCGCCCAGAAACACGGCGAGGGAACCCATGGCGCGCCGTCGTTCCTCACCCGCCAGCGGTTGCTGCTGCCGGGGTGCATCGACGATGCCCTGGGCGAGACGGTCCTGGTATTCCGGGTCGTCCTCGAGCGTGCGGCCCTTGAACATCACGCTGACGATGCCGGCGCATACCCCCAGCAGGGTGGCGGGAATGGTCACGGCCATGATATCGATCAGGCTGGCGTCCAGCCCTGCGAGGCCGGCGATGAGGGCGACTGTGGCGGCAGATACAGGCGAGGCGATCAGGCCGTGCTGGGCCGCGATGACACTCATCGACAGGGGGCGTTCGGGGCGCACCCCGGCCTTGCGCGACACCTCTGCGATGACCGGTAGTAATGAATAGATAACATGCTGGGTGCCCGCCGCGAAAATGAGTGCATAGGTGACCAGTGGCGCAATTATCGTGATCCGGGAGGGGTTGCGGTGCAGCAGTTTCTCGGCCATTTCAACCAGGAAGGTCAGCCCGCCTGCGGCCTCCATCATGGCCAGGGCGGTGATAACCGCGAGGATCATGCCCAATACCACCGCCGGTGGGTTGCCCGGCGGCATACCGAAGGCGAGCACGAATACCAGCAGGCCGATGCCGGACAGCGTACCCAGGGCAATACCGCCGAGCCGCGCACCGACAACAATGCACAGCAGCAATATGCCCAGTTCAAGCAACAACATGTAAAAGTCTCCAGTCTCGCAGCTTTTATAACAGATCGATCTACGGCAGTTGTAGCGCAAAAGCGGTACCATACAGGGCTTTATTGATGGGCATCAATAAAAACAACGTGTGCGCGTTCAGGCCATCGCCGAGCTGATCTATGCCTACGGCCATATCAAGGAAAACCCGGACCAGGCGACTGATATCTATACCCAGCAGTGACACCGGCGGTAGCCAGCGCACCCAGCTCAGCGACAAACCCCAAAAACTCAGCGAACGTCTATGGCTTCGTGATGGCGGACGCCATCTATGACTTCAAGCGCGTAGACCCGGACTGGCAGGACACCCTGCGGGTGACAACCGTTCCCACCCAGGGCGGCGCCTACGGCAATAACGGGGACTTCGTCTTCAGTGTGCGCCAGTCGCGGCTCGGGGTTCAGGGCAACTACGGCGAGGACATCACCTACAAGCTCGAGGGTGAATTGTTCGGCGTCGGCTCGGACCAGGGCCAGACCTGGTCCAACTTCATGGATATCGATATCTTCCCCAACACCATCGATTACTGATGCCCCGGTCCTGAAGTCTTCCAGGCCCGGCAATCGCCGGGCTTTTTACTTCTGCAGGCTTCATCTCGTCAGGAGGATGCGCCCCCCGTCGCCGTAATCTCGAGTCAGCGCCTTGTGAATTCAGGAGCGTGAGCTGGGCAACACTGTCCGTTCGGGCGTCAGTTGCTTGGTCCACGGGCAGCCCGAATTTTTCCAGCCGCTTGCGGGCTGGTCACTGCCTGCCACGCTCTCGGAGTCGCCGTTCACATCGCCTTCCATGCCGTCGATGATGTTGTAGGCGTTCTGGAAGCCCGCCTGAGCCAGCAGATTTATTGCGATGGCACTGCGGCCGCCAGAGCGACACATCACCATAAGTGTTTTATCGGGGCTTATGGCTTCGCTGACCCGCGCGACAAAATCTGACAGGAAAACCATCGGGAATTTCCCCTGCTGGCTGTCCCACTCATAGCTTTGGGAAATCACCGGAATCTTCCAGGCCATGGTTGGGTGCCCGACGAAGAGATGCTCCTCGGGCGTACGAACATCCAGAATCAGTATGTTGTCGGGATCAGCCTGCCATTTTTCATAGGCCTCCCTGGCCGTAATATACAGGCCGAGTGCTGTCTGTTTTGCGCTGGGTAGCTCAGTAGTCATTGCGATATTACCTCGAGTTGTGGTCATCCGGTTTGTCGCCCGGGCATTGCCGGGGCGGCCTGAAGCTGCGCCTTGCGCCTGATAGAGCTGGGCCGGCAGGTCAATGCCCGGGTGGTCCTCGGCGCGGTTGGAGAAAAGGCGGACATTATCCGCCGCGGCACATCTCCTGTCTGCGAGAGTGGTCCTTGGGTGAGCCTGAGAACGAGTATAGGCTGCGGTGTAACGAGCGCGGCCGCTCACCTTATCAATGCTGATTGGGGGATAGTAAGACGGGAGATTGGCGGAATCCCCCCCCATTGAAGGGGGGAGGCCGTTAGCCGGATCAGACCAGCTGGACAGCCATGTAAATCAGGCAAGCCAGTGAGGCGCCCCACACCAGCGAGCGCAGGTAGATTATGCCGAACAGGTAGCAGGGTATGTAGATCACCCGCAGTATGAGCCAGGCCAGCGCCGCCTGGCTGAGATCGACCTGCAGGATCATAGCCAGCAGGCACAGCGCGAGAAATGCGGGAAGGCTCTCCTGCAGATTCGCCCCGGCACGGGTGGTGCGCTGCTGCAGGGTCGTCGGGGTTGGCGGGTTGTCCCGGCTGGAAAGCATGTACTTTACGTTGCCGAGGTTATAGCTTGCGGGAAGCAGCCACAACTGCACCAAAGCCAGGGCCAGCGCGCTGATAATCATTATAGTCATTCTGTGTTCTCCATTATTTTATTGAAAGGTGTTGCGATTATCATCGCACATCTATTCAGTCAGCCCAGCGATACTGCCAGACGACACCGTAAGTATCCGAGTCATTGCCGATATTGGTGATGACGCCCCGGCTGCCAAAGAACTTCAGCGAGTGCTGGGGGGTCAGTGGCCAGCCCAGGGTGATACCAATACGGGAGTTTTCCTGCCGGTCGTCACCCTTTACGCCATCCTTGCTGGTGCGCCCGCCCCAGAAATAGTTGCCGTTGATGGACACCCAGCGACCCTTGTCCAGGTCGTAGATGAAGTGCGCCTGGACCTGGTATAGCGGGTCCTGCTCCAGCTTGGTGCCGCCGAAGAAGTTGTCGTTATCGGTAAACAGGCGGGCGGCGAGGGAGCCTTCGACACTGACGCGGCGACCCCAGCGGTTGGATATGCCGATTTCGGGTTTGAACGTCCAGCGGTTCGAGCCGGTGTTGATCAGGTTTTCGTTGTTGTAGTCGCCCAGTGGCATATCGACCTTGAGGCTGGCACCGATCACCCGCTGGGATGGGTTGCTGCGAAATTGCTGCATGTCCATTGCCGGGGCGCCGTAGAACAGGTAGCTCAGGCGTACCGACGGATCCAGCGTGCCGCAGCGGTCACCCCGGATGGTGCGTCCGTTGAAATTACCCGAGCCATCAATGCACGACCGCCCCCAGCCCACGTCGACCTTACCCGCGGTTCCCCACAGGTCGAGGGAGCGCACATAGGCCGCCAGGGTTGTTTTCATGGTGATTTCGACGTCCTTCAGGGGCACCGATGGCGACGGGTTGATTTCGCCATCGGAATAGACGTAGCCGACCCCTGCAAAGTTCTGGCCGACGGGAATGTTGGTATAGGTGCGTGGTTCCAGGTCCTGGGCCTGTGTCGGGAAAGACAGGCAGCCAAGCAATAGGAACAGGAAAGTGCACCCGATAAGAGCGTTCGTCCGGGAAACGCCAGCCGGGGCTGCGCCAATATCGGTGATTGCCTTGCCACCGAAAAAAGGCTGTCCCATCACGGGCTGGGCAGGGTGAAAGAGAGGCCTCAATTAGATCTTGATCGACAGCTGTTCGAAAATCTGCGGCGCTGCCGCCGACTGCAACAGGCTGCCGGTGTCCCAGGTGGCCCACTCGCCTATGATTTTGCCGCTGCTGTCATGGTGAGTGATGGTGGTACCGTCGATGGTGAGTTCCTCGCCGGTTTGCGTGTCAGACACGGCATCGCCCGCCGCATCTGTCACCCGGGTGGTCCAGCGGGTAGCCACCTTGTCTCCCGAGCAAAACTGGTCCTCGATATTGAAGGTCATATCGTGGAAGGCGCCCTTGTATACGGCGATGAAATTCCTGTATTCCTCCGGGCCGTACAGGGTGTCGAAATTGGGCATCGGGCGCGATTCCGCCTTCTCCGCCACCAGATCCGGCAACAGTGACAGGTTGCCCTTGGTCCAGACCTCTTCCAGCAGGCGGCGAACGACTTGCATGTTCTTTTCTGACATGGCTGCAATTTCCTCGACATAGCGTGATGCCGCCCTGAAGGCAGCGTCACTATCCAGACACTTTCTGTCTGGGTATCGTAGATGAGGCCCGGCCAATTGACCAGCAGTCTGGCGAAATGAACTGGGCACCGACTACGAACATGGAAAGTTCGGCGGCGGGGTGCTATACCTGAACCGCATTACACCAGTCGCAATCCAGCCAACAGGCCGGGTGTCCGGGATGCCCCGCAGGCCAGAATTTGGGAGACACAATACAGTGACCAGTACAAAACCCGCATACTACACCGACCTGGAGCAATGTGTTCAGGCACTGCTGGACAAAGTGGGCAACAAGGTGGTTATTGCCGGGGGATTCGGCAGGCCCGTGCACATTTTCAACGAGTTGTACCGGCGCGCAGCGGCGGACCCGGGGATACAGCTGACGATTATTACCGGGGCGTCTTTCTGTCGCCCGAAAGGCAGCAGTGATCTCGAGAAACGGTTTCTCGACCCCTTCGTGGACCGCGTGTTTGGCGACCTGCCTGAGCTGGAGTACGTGCATCCCTACCTCAAGGGGCAACTCCCGAAGAATATCGAGATCGTCGAAGTCTTCCTCCAGGCGGGCGTTTACATGGGCAACCACCACGCCCAGCAGAACTACGTCTACAGCAACTTTACCCACTGGCTGAGGGATATGATCGAACAGGGCTGCAATGTCTTCAGCCAGATGATCGCGCGGCAGGAGATCGACGGTCAGCCCGCCTACAGCATGAGTGGCGATGCCTACGCACTGGACATCCTCCCGCGCCTGCAGGAATTGAGGGGGCAGGGCAAGGAGGTGGCGGTCATCGGCCAGGTCAACGACGAGCTGCCCTTCATGTACAACGATGCGATTGTTCCCGCGGATACCTATGACTTCATCCTGGACGACCCGAAGTACAACCACACCCTGCTGGGGCCGCCTTCTCCCCCTGTGGACACCATGGATTACATGATTGGTCTGAATGCCAGTACCCTGCTTCCGGATGGGGGTACCCTGCAGATTGGCATCGGATCCCTGGGGGATGCCATCACCTATGGCTGCATCCTGCGCCAGGAGCACAACGATCGGTACCAGGCGGCCCTCGCCGAGCTGGGTATTGTGGATAAATTCGGTGAGATCATCAGCGAAGTGGGTGGGACCGAGCCTTTTGAAAAGGGCTTGTACGGGTCTACTGAGATGTTCGCGGATGGTTTCCGCCACCTGTATAACCACGGGATACTCAAGCGCGAAGTATATGGTGACGCCGGCCTGCAGCGACTGGTGAACGCCGGTCGGATTGGTCCCGAAGTAACGCCCGATACCCTGGCCGTGCTGGTGGAGGAGGGGCTCATTTCTGCCCGACTCACCCCGGCAGACCTGGAGTTCCTGCACAAGTTTGGAATATTCAGGGACGCCGTTGTCCTGGACGGCGACGTGCTGCGTTGTGCCGACGGCACCGGGATCGCCGCCGACCTGGGGAATTCTGACGCCATGGAACAGATCGGCAGGCACTGCCTCGGTACCGGGCTCAAGGGCGGAATAGTGCTGCACGCCGGGTTTTTCCTCGGCCCACAGGCTATGTACCAACAGCTGAAAAACATGCCGGAGGCAGAGGCGAAAAAAATCTGCATGACCGACATCGCCTACGTGAACCAGCTCTATGGTTGCGAGGAAATCGCCCGGCTGCAACGGCAGAAGGCGCGCTTCATTAATACGACCATCATGGTTTCACTGCTGGGTGCGGCCTGCTCGGATGGCCTGGACAACGGGCGCAAGATCAGTGGGGTAGGGGGGCAGTACAATTTTGTCGCCATGGCCCACGCGCTGGAAGGCGCCCGCTCGATACTGATGTGCCGCAGCACCCGCACCAAGGGTGACCAGGTGTCCTCTAACATCGTCTGGAACTACGGCCATACCACGATACCGGCCCATCTGCGCGATATGGTGATCACCGAATATGGTATCGCCATGTTGCGCGGCCAGCGGGAAAAAGACGTGATCGCCCGCCTGCTCAACATCGCCGACTCGCGTTTCCAGGAGCAGCTGCTGCAGCAGGCCAAAGCCGCGGGCAAGATCGCCGCCGATTACGAAATACCTGAGCAGTTTCGCAACAACACGCCGGAGCGGCTGGAACGGATTGCGGGACGTCTGCGGCCGGAAGGCCTGTTTCCCAAGTTTCCCTTCGGCAGTGACTTTACCCCTGAAGAGCTCGTGCTGGCGGACGTGTTGCAGAGCCTCAAGGTCAAAATGGGCTCGAGGAAAGCCCTGTTCAAAACCCTGGCCGGGGCAGTCGGGGCCGCCGGCTCCATGCCTGCGGCTGCCGTACCCTACCTGCAGCGAATGGGGCTTGACCAGCCCCATGACATCAAGGAAACCGCGGTACAGAAGCTGATTCTGGCGGAACTGAAGGATTGCGGGCGTCTTTAACTCGCAAGTGCCAAAGCGGAGTCTCCAGCGTCGTAATGGGGTGTTTCCGTATAGGCGCTGGCTAATTACCGTCGGAGATAACCATGTCAAAAAAAGAGAGTAAGCGGGACAAGAAGCATGACCATGAGAAAGACGAGGTCGACAGGCCCGGCAAGCTCGGGCGCAAGGAATACGAAAATGAGCTGGAGCGCCTCCACGTCGAACTGGTCAAGCTGCAGCAATGGGTCGTGCACGAGGGTCTCAAGGTCTGCATCGTTTTTGAGGGACGGGATGGCGCCGGCAAGGGCGGTACCATCAAGGCGATAACCGAGCGGGTCAGCCCGAGGGTTTTCCAGATTCACGCCCTGCCGGCGCCTACCGAACGCGAAAAGAGCCAGATGTACCTCCAGCGCTATGTGCAGCATTTTCCAGCCGCGGGCGAGGTCAGTATTTTCGACCGCAGCTGGTACAACCGGGCCGGCATCGAGCGTGTCATGGGTTTCTGTACCGAGGAGCAGGTCGAGCACTTTCTCGATTCGGTACCACTGGTTGAGCGCGCCATGGTCGACTCCGGCATCATCCTGCTGAAATACTGGCTCGAAGTCGGCCACGAGGAGCAGCAAAGACGTCTGCGGAGCCGGGAAACCGATGGCCGAAAGACCTGGAAGCTGTCCCCCATGGATCTCAAGTCCTACGACAAGTGGGATGACTATACTCGTGCCAGGGATCAGATGTTCAAGGCGACCGACACCTCCTGGGCACCCTGGTACGTTGCCAGAGCTGAGGACAAGAAGAGATTGCGTCTCAACCTGATCAGTCACCTGCTGCATCATGTTCCCTATGAGGATCTGCCGCAGGAGAAGATCAAGTTGGGCAAGCGCAAGATTGGCAAGTACGAGGCCATGGACTATCCGTTCAGGTATATTCCGGAGCCTTTCTGAGCGTAAGTAAGGCCGTGCCGCTAACCCATTGGACCACCGGCTGATCCCGGAATGAGCTGATGCTGGATTTATTCGCGAATATTTTTGGTCGCGTGGACGGGGATACATCGAAGTTGCCCCCGTCCTTGCTCAAGACCGTGACCGAGCGCGCGATAGATGGGACCGACCCGCGCTTGAGGATAGTGTCGGGCTACGCCAAAATCCTGAAAAAGCCGATACTGCAAGCAGCGGACTACATTATCGACATGATAGACAGTTTGCCGGAGCCGGTGCTGGCAGGCAGGGAGAGCCTGAATTCCGATCCCGGGATCGCCGCCCTGCTGTACTCGGCGGAGCGCATGGAACAGTTCATCGACCGGGACCCGGCGGTGGCGGAGTTTCGCGCGGCAAACCCACTGGTCGACGGGCCTGTTACTGGTCTGTTGGTGGCGCACAGAAGTGAAAAACACGGATTCGGCTATGGCGAGGTCGATGGGCAGACGCTGAAAGATGTCCCCCGCACAACCGTCAGTTTCGACCAGCAGGTACTGGTGGCACTGGCGCGTGATGAGCAGGAAACCCGACGGCTGCTGAAGCGCCGTGCTTTCGATCACCTGCTAACGGTCGCCCTGTTGCAGATAAGCGAGCGCAAGGAAGAGCGTGATTCTCTGGCCGGCCGCAAGGCGCTGTTGCGCAGCAAATTGGATGTCATGCAGCGCGGCGGCAGCTTCAGCCAGCACACCAGCGCGGCTGACAAGATCAAACTGCAGGCCAGCCTGAAGGATATCGAGCAGCAGCTGGCCGGGCTTGGTGCATCCGAAGATGTGCTGTCAGATAATCTCGCGACCATAGCGGATGTGCTTGCTAAGGCGGAAAGCCACCTTTGGCTGGAGCAAGAAATCCTGTGCCTGGACAGGATGTACGTCCTTCATGACAAGCCCGGTCCCACCGCGCCGGAGATCGCATTCACGGATTTGCACGACAGCGAGGGCCGGCAGGTCACCATGCGTATGGTATCCATTCAGGTCAGGTAGGCGACGCCCGACACTACATATATCAAAGGAGTAGCACATGAGTAATGACACAGAAGACACCGGCATGAGCGAGGCGCTGTTACAGCGCCTCAACGATTTTCGCCTGCCCCGCCTGCTCGAGCTGAAGGAGCGGGTAGATGGCGGTGAGGCCCTTACCGATACCGACATTGAATTTCTCGAGCGGGTCCTGGTTGACGCCCGCTCTGTCAGTGCCATTATCGACAAGAACCCCAAATTGCAGCCGCTCTATGCGAAACTGACCGGGCTGTACAACGACATCATGAGCAAGGGCGTCGAGAATGAGGCGTCCAGCAAGGGCTGAGACCTGGCTCAGCCAGATTTTCCCTGGAAATCCGCCGGTAGCAGCGCACCGCAAATCAGACCGGAAAAAATGTACATGTGGCGCAACTGTTCGATGAAATTCATCAGCAGGCGAACCCGCTCCAGGTATTTCGGGTCATCGGAACGCAGGTGCCGTGTGAGGCGGTTAAACAACTGGTCGGCAAGTTCCTCGATTCGCGGCTGCATGAGGGCGACATCCCTTGCGGCCTGCTGGTCATTGCTGCCCACCGCCTTAACCGCCAGCTCGATCGAGCTGTGAACCGCGTGCCAAAGACCCGCCATCATCTCCCTGGTCTCCTCGCTGCTCGGCTGGTAGTCGCCGGCCAGGAAGGTGGTCACGATGCCGATAGTGTCTTTTTCCATCAGGTCAGCGAGGCTTTCGATATTACCGATCGCCTTCATCAGGGTCTGCTGGGTCGCGCTCTCCTCGCTGGTCAACATGGACTGGCGAACCTTGTCGAGGTACTGCAGGATGCTTGAGCTGAGTGCGTCGATCTCATCTTCCCGCCGGTTTGCGTTGTCGACTTTAACGCGGTCCTTCTCCAGTAGCGCATCCCGTAGCGAATCCATCATATCGAGCGCGATCATGCCCGTCCGATGAATTTCGCGACGGGCGTTTTCCAGCGCGACAGACGGCGCTCGCAATGCCCCCTCGTCGAGAAACTGGGGCTGGATAATGACGCCGCTCGTCACCTCGCGCTCGGGCACAAGGCGCACTGCCAGGCGGGCGAACCATGTGGTGAAACCGATAAATAACAGGGTATTGACTACATTGAACAGGGTGTTGGCGTTGGCGATCTGGCGCGGCACCTCGGCCGCGAGTTTGGCGCCCCCTTCCAGGCCGCTCGCCTCGGGCGATATCGCCGCGGCCATATCGCCCAGTAGAGGAATAAACGGCAGCCACACCAGCACCCCGAGCACGTTGAACGCCACATGTACCACTGCTGCGCGCACCGCTTCGGTAGGCTTGCCCATGGCTGCGAGCAGTGCGGTGACGCAGGTGCCGATGTTGGCGCCCAGCGCGAGTGCGATCCCGGCGGGCAGGGTCAGCAGGCCCTCTGTGGCCATTGCGATCGCGATACCGACTGTGGCCGCCGATGACTGCACCAGCCCGGTAAACAGCGCACCGGCGAGAATGCCGAGTAGTGGGCGCTCCATTTTCGCAAGGATGTTAGTGAAGGGTTCATAAGTCCGCAGCGGATTCATGCCTTCACTCATAATTCCCATGCCATAAAACACCAGGCCCAGCCCCATCAGTATCATGCCTACTTGGCGGGTGCGTTCCGCCTTGCCGCTGAACATCATGAAGAAGCCGGCCGCCACCGGGATCAGTGCGTAGGCGGATATGTTGAAGGCCAGTAGTTGCGCAGTAACCGTGCTGCCAATGTTGGCGCCCATGATCACGCCCACCGACTGGGCCAGCGTCATGACGCCGGCAGTGACAAACCCGACCACCAGCACCGTGGTGACCGAGGAGGAATTGAGAATTCCGGTAACCACCGCCCCGGTCAGGGCGCCGAGGAAGCGATTGACAGTGAGCTTCTCAAGCACCGTTTGCAGGGTCCCCCCGGCAGCCTGCTTCAGCCCGTTGGAGAGTACTTCCAGGCCGGCCAGGAACAGGGCAAGCCCGCCGAACAGCCCCATCCCCAACTGTAACCAGTCGACTTGAGCCTGTTGCTCGACCGGCGTCGCCAGCGCCGTCGATGCGAGCGCACAACCAGCTGCCCCCAGCAGCATGCCGATGACAAGCGTTACCCGGTACCTCGAGTTGGTTGCGGCGATTCTAAAAGACATTGGCGTGGTTCCGGGAAAATCCTGGGTAGGAGCAAGAATACTTGATGCGGAGGCAGCTTGTCTCGCCAGCGCCTGCCTCCGCCCCCCCCCATGCCGGGTGGGGTGTCGGAGGCGAGCCTCACATACGCTTGGCTCAGCCCCCAATAAACATTGCCCCGGTATACATCGCCATCGTCGGTCGCAGGGGCTAGACTTCACCACCACCGAGTTCACAGGGATCCTGCCCCTATGTCGCAAGCGCGCGCTTTTATTTATGGTTTGACGCTACTGCTCAGCTTTGCGGCGGGTTGCGCTGAAAATCCCGCTGCCAAGCCTTCGCCTGCACAGGCAAGTGTTCCGCTGGCGAAAGCGGACGTCGCGCCGATAGCGGTTTTTCCACAGCGCCGTGAATTCGAGGGCTATACCCTGGTCATTTACGCACCGCAGATACGCTCCTGGCCTGATTTCGAGCGCTTCGAGGCCTGGGTAGCCATTGAGCTGACCCCGCCCGGCGGCGCCGCCACGGTCTACGGCACCGCCGTATTAAAGGGGGATACGGAAATTGATATGCCCCGGCGGCTCGTGCAGCTCAGTGACAAGTCCCTGGATCGGGTGATTTTCAAGAGCGAGGGTACGCCTGCCCTGGAGGATGTGGTACAGCGCGCCGTGCGGGATGAAGACCTGGATATTCCCCTGGACCTGTTTCTGGCCTACCTGTCCGACGATGTGCTCTCCGATCCGCCGCCAGCCGGGTTCAACACTGAGGCGCCGCCCATTGTGGTGCAGTCCACGCCCGCCATCCTGTTGTTCGTGAATGGTGATCCCGTGCCGGCGGATGTTGCCGATACCGGGCTTGAGCTGGTCGTCAATGCCAACTGGCCGCTTTTCTTCCACGACAGCGGGTATTTCCTGCTGTACCGGGACCAATGGCTCACCTCCAGCCAGCTCGATGGCGGCTGGGGCTTCGCCCGGTCCCTGCCCGATGGGTTCGCCAGCTTACCGGCGGAGGAAAACTTTGCCGCGGTCCGCGCTGCCCTGCCTTTGCAGGCGAGCAGCGGCCAGGCGCCACGGGTTCTCTATGTGAAGGTGCCGACCGAGCTGATTGTGACCGAGGGCAAAGCCGACGTGGTTGCCATAGCCGATACCGATGGTCTGGGCTACGTGGCCAACACCGACAGTCCGCTGTTCAAGCTCGGGGACGACTGGTACTACCTGACCGCGGGGCGCTGGTTCAGGAGCAGTCGGCTGGAGCAGGGCCCCTGGGCCTGGGTGCCGGAGCTGCCTGAGGCTTTCAGTCGTATTCCCGAGGACCATCCCATGGCAGCCGTGCTCGCCTCGGTGCCGGGTACCGAGCAGGCGAAGATGGCGGCGCTGGAGGCCTCCCTGCCCACGAGGAAAGTCGTCGACCGCGAAGCCACCCCGGAGGTGGCGGTCGTTTACGCCGGCGAGCCGAAGTTTGAGCCGGTGGAAGGCACCACCGTGGCTCGGGCCGTTAACACTGGCTACGACATTCTCGAGTTCGAGGGCCGTTACTACCTGTGTTACGGCGGGGCCTGGTACGTCGCGGACGCGCCGACCGGACCCTGGGCGATTACGGCTGACGTGCCAGCGGAGATCTACGAGATACCGCCCGATTCGCCAGCCTATGACACCACCCAGGTAAAAGTGGCGAGTTCCACGGCCAGCGCGGTCACCTACACCTATCCCGCCTCCTACAGCTCAGGCGTGTACGTGGTCTACGGCGTACCCTATTACGGCACCGGCTGGTATTACCCGCCTTACTACTATGGCGGCTATTACTATCCGTTCTGGGGTTCCTATGGCCACGGTTCCTGGTACAACCCCGCCACTGGCGGTTACGGCTCGCGGTCTGCCTGGTACGGGCCATACGGCGGCTATTCCTATTCTCAGGGCTACAACCCCACCAGCGGTCGCTACGGCTGGGTTGAGACTGCCTGGGACGGCAACGAGCGGGGCAGTTACGGCGAGACCTATAATCCCCGCACCGGCGTCGGCACCGAGACCAGTCGCTACTACAACGAGGACGACAATCGCTCAAAGATGGAGCGCACCACGCAGCGCGGGGACAAGTCGATCGAGACCCAGCGCAAGGTGAATTACGACAAGGGCACCGCCCAGGTGGAGCGGGAAACCTCCGGCGGCGCCTCCAGCAGTACCGAACGGCAGTACGACAGTGATACCGGCACCCTGTCCAGCCAGGGCAACATCACCGGCCGGGACGGCTCGGAATATTCAGTATCCGGCGAGCAGACCCGGGGCGGTGGTTCCACCACCATCACCGGTGACGCGGGCTCAGTGGATATGGAAACAAAGCGCCAGGACGGTCGCAGTGTGACCGGCATGGAGGGCTCCGGCGGTGGCCAGGGTATTTCCGTTTCCGGCGAGGGTGCGGGCCGCAGCACGGTGATTGAGAGCGGCAGCGGTGATCTGTATGCCGGCCACGACGGCAGTGTTTACAAGAAGACCGATGATGGCTGGCAGCAGTACGAAAATGGCAATTGGTCGCCCGCCGAGACACCCCAGCGCAGCGAGAGTCTGAGGTCAGAACAGGTCCAGGCCACCACCGGCAATGCCCGCCAGGGCGAGTCCGCTTACCGGTCCGAGTCGATCAGGGCCACGCCGGACACGTCTCGCGGCGGCGCTGCGGCGCAGGCCAGGCCCTCCAGCCTGCCCTCCCAGGGGTATGACAGGAATCACTCCCAGCTCAACCGCGACTACAACGCCCGCCAGCGGGGCCAGCAACAGTTCGAGCGCAGAAGCATGGGTGGCAATATGGGCGGCAATATGGGCGGTAGCAGGATGGGCAGGCGGCGATAAGCCTGCCGCGGGCGCCCCAGTCAGGTGAGCATGCTGGTGACCGCCTCGGTCAATGGTTGCCCGGCAAGCCTGGTCGCGGGGCAAAAGGATCCGCCCCGGGAATGACCGGGTCCAGAGCGCTTGGGGAGCGCCTGAGCTGCTCTATCGGTTGCGGGATGCCCGGTTGTGCCGGCGCCGGCTGTGACCAGTTGATGGATTGTCCCGAGGGCAGCTGTAATGTCGACTTGCCGGTGGGGTCGCTGTCGTATTCCAGCAGGTTGCCGCTGCTGTCGCGGTAAACGCTGGTACCGATGCTGCTGGTACTGCCATGAATTACAGTGTCCGGGCTGCTGCATATGGTCGTGCCCAGGTGGTCGGTGAAGCAGCTGGTTTGCGCCAGGGCCCCCGGCGCCAGCAGCAATGTGAATAATATGAACAAAACACCCACGCGCCTTACTCCCTTGAGTCGTGGCGGATGATCCCGCCACCGTCAATACTACTGGATATACGTGCTCCAGTCCGTTCCAGAGCGCGCCGCCTGGCGCCTCGCTCCCGAGGGAAGAGTTGAGGTGAAGATTGGCCTTATGCCCTATAATTCCAGCTCGGATAGTCTTTTTGAAGGATGTATAGCATGCCGACATTACTCACAGCGGTGAAGGGAATAGGCCCCGCTGCCGCCAGCAACCTGACCAATCACGGCATTACCTCGGCAGAGGAGCTCGCCTCCGTTTCGGTGGCGAGGCTGTGCCAGGTGCCGGGCTACAGCACGGTACTGTCACAGCGCATTATTGCTGACGCAAGGGCGCTTCTGGCGAAGGGTGACCAGGCGGGCGCTGAAGGCAGCGATGATGCTGAACTTGGGCAAACGGCCGGGCCGGCAGCTGCACCCGCCACCGGGGTGACGCCCGGCAAGAGCAAGAAAGAGAAAAAGAGCAGTAAAAAGAAGCGCAAGACAAAAAAACAGGAGACTAAAATGTCGAAGAAAAGTGCCAGGAAAGCCAAAACACTGAAGAAGGAAATCAAGTCCAGGAAGTCCAAGATCTCCAGGCAGGACAAGAAGATCAAGCGCCTGAAGAAGGCGCTGAAAAAGGTTTCCTAGCTACTCGATAGTGCTCATGCGCCTGGCAAGTAGGCGATGGCATCCTACTTGCTATATCAATAAAAACGCATAAGCGTAACCACCAGCCATATCGACACCAGCGTGGGCCAGAACAGCAGCTTCAACACCAGGTTATCCCGGTAGGCGAATATGCGCCAGTTGGTGCCGCGCAGCAGCATCGCCAGGGCCAGGGCCTCCAGGCTGATGAAGACGTACATGGAAAAGTAGAACAACTCCAGGTAAGCGATCTCCGGGGTCTCTATCCGGTTTCGCTCGTTGACATGGGCCAGCACCAGGATAAAAAGAAACCCCGCTGAGCTCTGGATCACATTCATTGTGGTGAGACCGGACCGTCCCTCTTCCCGGTTGGACGAGATGTAGAGAACGATGAACATAATCAGCGCAACGATCAGGATGGGAATAATGTTGGCGATAAAGGGGCTCAGCCAGATTCGCTTGGCGATCATGTTGAACGTGAGCGCGGGGTGATTCTTGGCGAGGCTTTCGTTGCCGAAACTGGTTTTGTAGTCGATGGTCTCGAAGGTGAAAAACGAGGAAATGGTTTCCGATGAAGGCACCCTGATGTCCGCGCTCAGTCCCGGCTTCGCCGAGGGGTTGAGCACGTCGTAGCTGTCGAGGTCGGGAACCAGGAGAATATTCTTGCTGAAATCCGGGTACTGGACAACCACCCGAATATCGTTCTGCTCGAAGGGGAACTGCTGGTAACTGAAATTCTGTTCCAGCGTCGCACGGAACTGCCAGGTTACCAGGACATGGTCCTCGTACTCCGTCTCGGCAACGACCTCGCTCACCAGTCCCCGTGACTCGATCGCCGAAACGTCGGGAAAGTAGAATGCCGGCGGCGATGTCTTGTACAAATCCTTCGGGTACTTCATCCAGAGCTTGCCAATAAGGCTCGCCTCGAAAGAATTCAGCTCGTAGGACTCGATAAAAATACCGGTGGGTATTCTGGTGTAGGTCTGGTTGGTCAGTTTGTAGAGGTCCTGGTCATATCGTTCCAGGTATTTGTTCATGATGGATGGGTTGACGATTCTTTCCTGGTCACTTTCCAGCAGTGAAAAATCAGTTTTTATGTTGAGATACCAGATCACCACTATGTTGCCGACAATGATCAGGGATACGCCGATGACAAGCGTCCACAGTTTCGCCGGGTTGTACCGGCGCATCCGCAATAGCAGCAACAGCGTGGTTAGCAGCAGCAGGCTGGTGCCGATGGACATATGAATCATTTTGCGCCTGCCCTCGTCGGAGGCGCCCAGCAGATCGTCGACGGCGAACACCAGCACACTCTTCCAGCCGGTTGACTCGAGTTCCCGGAAGAAAAACCAGGAGTACTTGTAGGTATAGGTGCTGTTGTAGGCAACCACTCCCTCGGGCTGGTCCCTCAGGGCGGCGATAGTATCCGCATTCTTGCCGTCCCTGAGCTGGAAAACGCTCTCCATGAGGAAGTCGGGGTTTGGGTGGGAGAGGATGTCGCCGTTGGCGTCGTAGGTAAAGCCATAGCCAGCCTCGCCGACACTGAGGGAGTCGACTATCCGGGTGAAGTCGCTCAGGGCGATAGTGTAATCGACCATGCCAATGGTCTTGCCCCGGAGGTCACGCAAGGGTGCGCCGTAGTCCACTACCATGGCCTCGGCGGCTTCGGCATAGTAGGGGGCCGACCACCTGGCCTGGCCCGTATCGACAACCCCCGTGTACCACTCGGCGGTCGCCAGCGTCGGGTCCGTATAGTCATAGCTGGATTCTACAAACTGGAACTCGCTGCGACTTTTGTTGAAGAAGGGCGCATAGCGCTCCCTGCCCTGGAAGGCGCCGGGTTCAAATGCGACGGTGACCCCCAGCACCACTGGGAAGCGCAGGCTCTCGGCCCTGATACTTTCCAGCAATTGCGCTTCATCCCGGGTGCTGACAATTTCGGCTGCGTACAGCCCGGCCCGCTCGGCGATTGCATTGAGTTCGGCATCCAGTGCCTCGGCTACCCTGATACCTGCCTGCTCTCCCAGCGCGATACTCTTGTGTTCACGCTGACTGTCATAGTTAATCAGGTCGACATAGAGATACGCAGTCAGGGCCAGGGCGCCGAGGAACAGTGCGCTGTATGCAAGCCTTGAGTTTTTCAAAGTTACTGCCCCTTGGGGTCAAACCGGTTGCGATGGATCTTACTGGAGAAAGGTTACCGAGTCAGTCGCGGTATCCGATGAAGTCCCGCTCCCCCCCGAGCAGGGGGGGTTGTCACGGGTCTGTTTGGACTACGCTGCGCGAACATACATGCAATACCATTCGAGAAGGGAGACAGCTGTGCGAATAGAGCAGATAACCTGCAACATCGGTGCCGAATTGCTGGACGTCAGCCTGAAAGACGCCGCTCATGATGAATCCCTGTTCGAGGAAATTTACGCCGCCCTGCTGAGACACCGGGTGCTGTTCCTGCGCGACCAGGAGATATCGAGCAGTGATCACGCGGCTTTTGCCGCACGCATGGGGGAGCTCGAGGACCACCCGGTCCTGCCCACTTCCGACGACACTCCCGGTGTGGTCAGGATCTACAAGACGCCTGACAAGCCGGTCGGGCGCTACGAGAACACCTGGCATCACGACAATACCTGGCGCCCGGTGCCTTCGAAGGCCTGTGTCCTGCGCTGCGTGGAATGCCCTCCGGTTGGCGGGGACACCATGTGGGTCAATATGGTCGCGGCCTATGAGAACCTGCCGGAAAGTATCAAGGCGGAGATCGCAGACCTCAGGGCCAGCCACAGTTTTCTGGATACCATGCGGGCCATGATCCCGCCGGAAGAGCAGGACGCCATTCGGGCCAAGTGGCCAGCGGTGGAGCATGCCGTGGTACAGACCCACCCTGAAACCGGCGAGAAGATGCTGGTACTCGGCGCCTGGGCTACCCACTTTGTGAACTACCATCAACCCGGGCGGGTGCGCTTCGGCCAGGACGTTGCCCAGGCCGGTGGTGACCTGTTCCAGTACCTGATAAGCCAGGCCTACATACCTGAGTTTCAGGTGCGCTGGCGCTGGCGGAAAAACAGCGTGGCAATCTGGGATAACCGCAGCACCCAGCACTACGCTGTGATGGACTACCCGGCCTGCCATCGCTATATGGAGCGGGCGTCGGTCGCCGGCTGGCATACTGTCTCGTAGGCAGGGGAGGAGTTTTCATGCCTGACAATGTGCACACTGTCGATGCCCCCGGCGGATTCAGTCATCGGTACCTGGAGGCCAATGGCGTTCGCCTTCACTACGTCGAAGAAGGTGAGGGGCCGACGGTTATCCTGCTCCACGGCTTCCCCTACCTGTGGTACATGTGGCGTCGACAGATTCGCGCGCTGGCGGCTGCGGGTTACCGGGTGGTGGCGCCGGATATACGCGGTTTCGGCCAGAGCGAGTGCCGGGCAGTGGAGGAGGCCGGCGATATGCTGCACTGTGTGGCGGACCTGGTAGCCCTGATGCAGGCGCTCGGAGAATCCTCCGCGGCGGTGATCGGCCACGACCTCGGTGCCTGGGTGGCCTACGGGGCAGCGCAGATGAGGCCGGACCTGTTTCACACCCTGGGCATTCTCAATACGCCGGTTACCCCCCGGGAGGCACAGCGTCCCAGCGACACATGGCAGCAGCTGGCGAGCCGGACCGGTAAGCGCTTCTACCAGGACTATTTCCAGCAACGCGGGATTGTCGAGGCGGAGCTGGATGCCGACATGGGAAAGACCCTGCGCAGTATCTACTACTCGATTTCCGGTGATGCGGTTGGCGAGGAGCGCTGGCGCCTGTTTGTCGGCGGGAATGAGACCTTCCTGGACACGGTATTCGACCCGCCCACCCTGCCCGGCTGGTTACCCGGCACCGCTATCGATTACTACGTCAGCGAATACCAGCGCGGGGGCTTTGCGGCCCCGCTGATGCACTATAGGGCCCGGGACCGAAACTGGCAGCAAACTGCTTTCCTCGACGGGCTCAAACTGCGCCAGCCGGCGATATTTATCGGTGGCAGCGCTGATCCTGCCGCTGAGCTCTTCATGCCCAATTACGAAAAGCTGGAGGAGCACATGCCAAACCTGCGCAGCAAGGTTCTGCTCGATGGTGTTGGCCACAGCGCGGCGGAGGAACAACCGGAAGCGGTGAGCCGGATGCTGCTGGAGTTTCTCGCAGAAGCCAGCCCGGCAAGTGAAACCGCCTGAGAATACAGCTTGCATTGAATACACTGCCGACTGCTGATGTATGGAATTTGACTTCAGAAAGGAGTTTTCCAATGAAATTATTGAATCACCCTGCAGCCTGGCTGCCTGCCGATTTAACTGCAGCGGCCGATCGCTGGCAGTACACCCTGAGTGACGATGACCTGGTGGAGCTGGAGCAGGGACTGCGCCATATCCAGGCGACCGGAAAAATCGTCCCGCAATTTGGCAAGGACGATTTTCCCCTGCCGGGACTGATGACAGCGCTGGCGCCCTATCAGCGCGAACTGGAGCACGGCCTGGGCGTTCTCTACATCACGGGTTTTCCCATCGAGCGTTTCAGCAAGGACGAGGCCAGTATCATTTTCTGGGGCCTGGGCCAGCATTTCGGCAAGCCCTGGGAGCAGAACAGGCGAGGCCATTTACTGGGCGACGTGATTGACGAGGGCAAGAGCATTGCCGATACCTCCGCGCGGGGCTACCAGACCACGGCAACCCTGGACATGCATACCGATGGCGCGGATGTGGTCGGGCTGCTGTGCCTGAAGCAGGCCCCGGTCGGTGGCGACAGCCAGATTGTCAGCGGACTGGCCGTCTATAACTACCTGGCCCAAACGGCGCCGGAGATATTGCAACACCTGCTTGATTCCGAGTGGTGTATGGACTGGCGTGACGAGGAGCCGGCAGGCGGCAAGCCTTACCACCGTGCCAGGCTATTTGAGCGCGGGGAAAATGACGTGGTTACCTGCTTTTCCCTGGTGCAATACATCTACAGCGCCCAGCGACACCGGGACAAGCACCCGGAAATCCCAGCCCTGACAGACTTCGACCGAAAAGCGCTGGAAACATTCTCGGCCGCTACCGAAAACCCGGACCTGGTGTTTCAATACCGCCTCAAGCCGGGGGACATGACCTTTCTGAACAATCATTTCCATTTGCACGGGCGCAGCCAGTTCGAGGATGCACAGGAGATCAGGGAGCGCAGGCACCTGCGCCGCCTGTGGCTTGAATCGGAGTCCTGGAACGGTATTCGCCCCCGGGCAATGCAAAATATCTGGGAGACCGCGCGGGGTCACTGGGCGGCGGAAAATACCACAGTCCAGATGTGGGACTGATCGGCGCGCTGATAATGAATTGAAGGGGGCCTTTTCCCGGCGCTTGCTGGTGTAAACTCGCACCCCATGATTCGCACCCGTCATTTCTTCCTCAAACTGTTTCTCGCCGCCCTTGTGGCCGGCGGGCTGCTGCTCGTCTACCTGGACGCAAAAATCACCTCCACCTTTGTCGACAAGATGTGGGAGCTGCCCGCCAAGGTGTACGCCAGGCCGCTGGAGCTCTTTGTGGGAGCCAGGCTGGAGCCGGACGAGCTGGCCTATGAGCTGGAGGTGCTGGGCTATCGCAAGGTGACCAGGGCAACCGGCCCAGGCCAGGTGGCGCGCAATCGTGGCCGATTCGAGGTCTATACCCGGGGCTTCGAGTTCCCCGGCGAAAAGGAGCCCGCCCGGCTGCTGCTGGTGGAGCTCGGGGGACAGCGGGTGCAGGAGCTTACGGTTGGGGGCAGGGACATCGACCTGATGCGTCTCGACCCGGTCCAGATTGGCGGTATCTACCCCCTCCACGGCGAGGACCGGGTGCTGGTCAGGCTGGGTGATGTACCTCCAACCCTGCGGGACGGCCTGCTGGCGGTGGAGGATCACCGTTTCTACGAGCACTCGGGAATTTCCTTTGTGGGCATAGCCCGGGCGGCCTGGAGGAATATGCGTTCGGGCCAGGTGGTGGCAGGCGGCAGCACCATCACCCAGCAGCTGGTGAAAAACTACTACCTGACACCGGAGCGCACCATCGTGCGCAAGCTTACCGAGGTCATGATGGCCCTGCTGCTGGACCTGCACTACGACAAGGACCAGATCCTGGAGAGCTACATCAACGAGGTCTACCTCGGCCAGGAGGGGCCCAGGTCGATTCACGGTTTCGCCCTGGCGTCACGGCACTACTTCGATGCGCCGCTGAACCAGCTGGGCGTGCACCAGCAGGCCCTGTTGATAGGCATGATCAAGGGGCCGTCACTGTACAATCCATCGCGCAACCCGCAAGCGGGCGCTGGACCGGCGCAACGTGGTGCTGGCGGAGATGGCCCAGCAGGGGGTCATTTCGGAGGAACAGGCGAAGGCCGCCAAGGCCAGGCCCCTGGACCTGAACAGCAAGGCGCGTATCCGCAATTCCTTCCCGGCCTACCTCGACCTGGTGCGGCGGCAGCTGCGCCAGGAGTACCGGGACGAAGACCTGACCACCCTGGGGTTGAGTATCTTCACTCCCTTCGATCCCCTGTTGCAGCGTCGGATCGAGACCAGCACCACCAGCGTGCTGGACCAGCTCAACAAGGGCGGCGAGCTGGAGAGTGCCTCGGTGGTAACCCGTTTTGACTCCGGCGAGGTGGCGGCGCTGGTGGGGGGGCGCGATATCCGTTATGCCGGTTTCAACCGGGCGCTGGATGCGCGCCGGCCGGCGGGCTCGCTGTTGAAGCCGGCGGTCTACCTGGCGGCGCTGGAGCAACCGCGGCGCTATTCCCTGGCCAGCGTCATTTCTGACAGCGCCGTGAAAGTGGCCGGACCCGGGGGAAGGGTTTGGGAGCCCCGTAATTTTGACCGCAAGGAACACGGCAACGTGTTGTTGTACCAGGCCCTGGCCAATTCCTACAACCTGGCCACCGCGCGCCTGGGCATGGATATGGGGCTGGGGCTGGTGGTCGACATGCTGCGGCGCCTGGGTATCGAGGGCACCATTCCCGATGTGCCGGCGCTCACGCTTGGGGCTGGTGAGTACTCGCCGATGGATATGGCGGCCATGTACCAGACCATTGCGGCGGGCGGTTTCCGCATGCCGTTGCGCAGTATCCGGGAGGTCGTCGATGCCCACGGTAACCCCCTCAAGCGCTACCCGCTGGAATATGAGCGCACGGTCAGTTTGCAGGCCACGAACCTGCTGACCTATGCCCTGCGCGCGGTGGTGCGCGAGGGCACCGGCCAGGGCGCGTACCGATACCTGCCCGCCAACTTCGATGTTGCCGGCAAGACCGGTACCACCAACGACGGTCGCGACTCCTGGTTTGCCGGCTTCTCCGGCGACCTGCTGGCGGTAACCTGGATAGGCCGGGACGATAACGGCAGCACCGGGCTTACCGGCGGCAGTGGCGCCCTCAGGGTCTGGGCGCATTTTATGGCCGCCGCCAGTGAGCGGCCGCTGGGTTATCGCATGCCGGATGGCATGCAGACTTTCTGGATTGATGATCGCAACGGTTACCTGACAGGCAAGGGTTGTGAACGGGCCAGGCTGGTGCCGTTCATCGACGGTTCGCAGCCGCGCCAGAGCACCAACTGCGCCCCCGCGGGAAGGCGGTGCGAAAGACTGGTTCCAGTCCTTGTTCGGGAGTTGATAAATGATGATGCATGAACGCGTGTTAGCCAGGGTGGCTGCAGCGGGGCTGGTCCTGCTTATGGCCGGCTGCTCCAGCGTGGGCACCCGCGACACTCCACCGGCGCCAGTGGTCACGCCGCCGCCGACAACCTCCCCGCCGGCACCTGTCACTCCACCGCCCGCGCCCGCGCGGCCGCCCCAGCCGTCGGTCTCCAATGCCTGGTTGCCGCTGGTGCAGAAGGCTGAGCAGGCGACTGCCCGCGGCGATTATGAGCAGGCCCTTGCTTTGCTGGAACGCGCCCAGCGGATAGATCCCGAGAGCGGTGAAATATACCTGCAACTGGCGCGGACTCACCGGGCCCGGGGCGATATGGCCCAGGCCAGGGCCACGGCGGAGCGGGGTATGCTGTTCTGTAGCAGCAAGGCCCAGTGCGATGCACTGCGGGCTTTTAGCCGGTAAAACATGGCGGAAACTGTTAGTATTTGTGCGATTCGATATTTGAGGAGAAAGGGCAGATGGCGGGACTGTTGCCAAGACTGATCATGACCGGCGTCGCGCTTGCGGCGCTTGTCGCATGCGGCGGTGACAAGCAGGCCGCGTCGGAGCCGGCGAGTCGCCCGGTCAAGGTGTTCGTGGTCGAGGGCGGGGAAGTGGACGCGGTTCGCAGTTTTCCCGGCAAGGTTGATGCCTCTCAGCGGGCGGAACTGGCGTTCAGGGTCTCCGGCAAACTGCAGGAAGTGCTGGTAAAGGAAGGCGACCTGGTCCAGGAAGGCCAGGTACTGGCCCGCCTCGATCCCGCGGATTACAAGCTGGTATTGGAAGATCGCCAGGCCAGGTTCGACAATACCTCCCGCAATTTCAAGCGGGCGAAGGAGCTGGTGGCCGACGGCAATATCTCGCGCCTCGATTTCGATCGCATGGAAGCCGAGTACCGCACCGCGACGGCAGCACTTTCCCAGGCCACCAAGGATCTGGAGTATACGGTGATGGCCGCACCCTTTCGCGGCCGCATAGCCCAGCGCGATGTGGAGAACTTCGAGGAGGTGCTGGCCAAGCAGACCGTGATGTGGCTGCAGAATATTGACCAGTTGGATATCGTCATTAACTTGCCGGAGTCGGTGGTACGCAGCGTCCGCGGTGGCGTGAGCAGGAGCGGCGTGGGTGGCCAGGGGCACACGAAACCGGCGGTGCGGGCCACCGCCCAGTTCGAGGGCCGCGGCGACCAGACCTTTGAGCTCGCACCCAAGGAGCTCGCTACCAAGGCGGATCCCCAGACCCAGACCTTCAGGGCCACCTTCACCATGGCGGCACCGACCACCTTCACCGTATTGCCCGGTATGACCGCCACGGTTTTGCTGGACCTGAGCGAGCTGGTCAGCCAGGAGAGCGTGAAGTGGGTACCGGTCCGGTCAGTGCAGGCGGACACCGGCCTCGAGCCCCGGGTATGGTTGCTCGACCCGGCAAGCATGACCGTATCCTCGCGCGAAGTGTCTATCGGCCGGATGTCCGGCAGCATGATCGAGATTACCGCAGGGCTGGCCGGCGGCGAGGAAATAGTCGCCGTGGGCGCGCCCTATCTCGCGGAGGGGATGCGGGTGACGCGTATGGCTGAAACCGAGCAGGCTTTGCCGCGCGCGGGCGATCCGACCTGAGCCATATGAATAACACCGGGGTGCTGTAGCAATGAATATTGGTGAATATTCGGTAAAAAACCGTGTCATTTCCTGGTTGCTGGTGGTGATCATGATCGGGGGTGGCCTGATTGCCTTCGAGCGTATGGGAAAGCTGGAAGACCCGGCTTTTACCATCAAGTCCGCCAAGATCCTCACCCTCTATCCCGGAGCGACCGCCCGGGAAGTACAGGAGGAGCTGACCTACCACCTGGAAGACGCGATCCAGAAAATGCCCCAGGTCAAACGCATCAAGATGTCGGTGTCGCGTCCCGGCCTCTCCGATATCCTCATCGATTTCAAGGATGAGTATAAGTCCGACGACCTGCCCAACATCTTCGACGAATTGCGACGCAAGATTGCCGACGTCAAACCATCGCTACCCCCGGGCGCCCAGGCGCCCATCGTGCTGGATGATTTTGGCGACGTGTACGGCATCTACCTGATGTTGACCGGCGACGGCTACAGCTGGCGCGATCTTTACGACACCGCGGACGCCATCAAGAAACAGCTGGTGCTGGTTAACGGCGTGCGCAAGGTGGTGATCGACGGTGAACAGCGCGAGGTGGTCTACCTGGACATTTCCCGCAGCACGGTGGCGGAAATGGGTCTCGACCTGAGCCAGGCAGGCTCCGTTCTCGGCTCACAGAATGTGGTGGTGGATGCCGGCAATGTGCAGGTTGGCGATGACTATATACGCTTCAACCCCACCGGCGATTTCCAGTCGGCGCAGGAAATAGGCGATCTGCTGATCAGCTCAAGCGACCGCAAACTGATTCGCCTCAAGGACTTTGCCACCATCACCAGGGCCTATGAAGAGGTGCCGGGCAAAATATATTACGTCAACGGCAAGCCCGGACTGAGCATCGGCATTTCCATGGCCGCCGGGCAGAACGTGGTGGAGGTCGGCAGGCGCGTCGACACGAATGCTCGAATCGCTGCTGCCGGTGATTCCCATCGGTATGGGCCTGGAGACGGTCTATAACCAGCCCGCTCGAGGTGGAAACATCGGTGGGTGGCTTCATCGTCAGCGTCGGCCAGGCGGTGGCAATCGTGACTGGTTGTGCTGCTGGCTGTTCATGGGGCTGCGCACCGGCATCGTGATTGGCGCCGTGCTGCTGATCACCGTGGCCGGCACCCTGTTCCTGATGAATATCTTCGGCATCGAGTTGCAGCGGATCTCCCTCGGCGCGCTGGTCATCGCCCTGGGTATGCTGGTGGACAACGCCATCGTGGTGGCCGAGGGCATGCAGGTGCGCATGGAGGTCGGGCATGAAGGCCATGCAGGCGGCCCGGGAGTCTGTTGGCAAGACCATCTGGGCCCTGCTGGGTGGCACCGTTATCGGTATCCTCGCATTCTCGGCGATTGGCCTGTCCCCCGATAATACCGGCGAGTTCGCCAGTTCCCTGTTCTACGTGATCCTGATCTCCCTGTCCCTGAGCTGGGTAACCGCTATCAGCACCACGCCCCTGTTGTGCGCGCTGCTGCTGAAACCCGGCACCGCCGGTGCCGACCAGGACCGGGACCCTTACGCCGGCAGGTTATTCCAGGCATACCGCGGCATCGTGGCGACGGCGATCAACCATCGCTGGATGACGCTGGTCGCGGTAGTGGGTATGTTTGTGCTGGCGGTTATCGGTTTTGGTCACATCAAGAGCGGCTTTTTCCCGGACTCCAGTACGCCGATTTTCTTCGTCGACGTATGGGAGCCGGAGGGCACCGACATTCGCACCACCCGCGATGACACCCTGCGGGTCAGTGAGTTTATTCGCCAGCAACCGGGGGTGGTACAGACCTCTTCGGTCATCGGCGGCCCGCACCAGCGCTTTACCCTGGTGTACGACTCCAAGGAGCCGACCCGGGTCTACGCCCAGATCATTGTCCGCACCGAGAATCGCGAACAGATACCGGCAGTGATGGCCGCGATCCGGGAGTATATGAAGCGAGGAACTGCCCTGGACCGATCCCATCATCAAGCCGATGCGTATCGGCCCCGGCCGCGATGCCAAGATCGAGGCGCGCTTTTCCGGGCCGGACGAGGAAGTGCTGCGCCAGTTGGCGGAGCAGGCCGAGGCCATCATGCGGGCTGACCCCAATTCCACCGATGTGCGCAACGACTGGCGCTCGCCGGTGAAAGTCTCCACGCCGGTGTTCAACGAGCAGGTTGCCCGCCAGCTTGGGGTCGACCGGCAGGAACTCGGTGACGCCCTCAAGATAGCCTTCGACGGCTACGATGTCGGGCGCTATCGCGACGGCAACCGCCTGCTGCCCATCCGCTTGCGGGCGCCGGAGGAAGAGCGCAGCAGCATCGACGAGGTGCGCGACATCCAGGTCTGGAGCCCGGTGCTGCGGCGCACGGTGCCGGTGTCGCAGGTGGTGTCGGATTACGAAACCCGCTGGGAGAATTCTGTGATCCGCGGGCGCAATCGCATCCAGACCATTATCGCCTCCTGCAATCCGGTGGATGGCATGGCGGGGCCGCTGCTGCAGACCCTGTGGCCCCAGATAGAGGCCATCGAGCTGCCGCCGGGCTACAAGCTGGAGTGGGGCGGTGAGTACGAGGATGCGCAGAATGCCCAGGCGGGCCTGGGCGCATCCCTGCCGGTGGGTTTCCTGCTGATGATCCTCACCAGTATTTTCCTGTTCGGCAAGCTACGCCAGCCAGCCATTATCTGGCTGACGGTGCCGCTGGCCATCGTCGGCATTACTGTGGGCCTGCTGTCCACCGGTGGCGCCTTCGACTTCATGTCATTGCTGGGAGCGTTGTCGCTGATCGGCCTGTTGATCAAGAACGCGATCGTACTGATCGAGGAAATAGACCAGCAGATCGATACCGGCAAGGACCGCTACGAGGCCTTGCTCGACTCCTGCGTCAGCCGTATGCGGCCAGTGGTGCTGGCGGCCGCGACCACGATTCTGGGTTTGATTCCCCTGTTGTCCGATGTGTTCTTCGTGAACATGTCGGTGACCATCATGGCGGGCCTGGGTTTTGCGTCTGTACTGACGCTGATCGTCGTGCCGACACTCTATGCGGTGTTCTTCAAAATCCGCCAGCCGGAGGATCGCCCGACAACCGCGACCTGATGCTGTGGCTAAGTCTTCACCTGGCTGATGATAAAGTTCACAGCCCTGGTGACTTCCTTGTTGGTACAGTCCTCGCACAAGCCTTTTTCGGGCATGGAATTGAAGCCGTTGATCGAGTTCCTGTAAAGCTCCTTGCGGTCTTTCTTCAGGCGGTCGGTCCAGTCTGAACTGTTCGATATCTGGGGCGCACCGGGTGTGTTCTGGCTGTGGCAACTGCTGCAAACGGTGAGGTAAATGTACTCGCCGTCGCGCTTGCCGATTTCCCGTGCCGCCTCTATCGGGCTGGATTCTCGTGACAGGCGATAAATTGAACCGCTCTCCAGCAAAATCCAGATGGATGAGTCGGATGCCACCTTGATATCCCGGATTCTCGCGTTAAGTTCATTGAGAATTTTGTATTCGGACTCGATGCGGCCATCTACCAGGTCCAGCTTGCTGATGGCGGCACCCTTCAGGGCGCCCACGAGTAAATCGCCGTCCCACTCAGGGAACATGTCGCCACGGTAAATCGCGATAGGAGAGACGGCAATGGAAGGCAGGTAATAGTAGAGTGGCTGCTCGAAGCCCTCCTTTTTCGTGCCCTCGCCGATGGATTTGTAGGTGTAATTGGCGCCATAGGTAATGATGGGCCAGCCATAGTTTTTCCCCGCCTCGATGATGTTGACCTCGTCGCCGCCCATCGGGCCGTGCTCGGTTTCGTAGATGTTGCCGTTGGAGCTATCCAGTACCAGGCCCTGGGGGTTCCTGACTCCCAGGGCATAGATGGCTGGATCGATGGCATCATTATTTCCTACAAACGGGTTATCGGCAGGCACCGAACCGTCGGCATTCAGGCGTATCACCTTGCCAGTCAGCAGGCCGGGGTGCTGGGAGTTACTCCTGATGGAGCGGTCGCCGGTGGTAATGAACAGGTAACCCTTCTCGTCGAACATCAGCGCCCCGCCAAAGTTCGAACCGGAAGTGCCGTAGGGCAGGGCGACAAAAATACGTTTGACCTGCGCCAACTCATTGTCGCGAAGCTCGGCCCTGGTCACCGCCAGGGCGTAGCCGCTGTCACTGTCGCCGATTGCATGGCTGAAATAGATAAGGCCGTTCTGGTTGAATTGCGGATGAAGAACCACATCCAGCAGCCCGGCCTGCGCCGGGCCAGTCGCGATCTCCGGCAGTCCGGCGATATCCACCGACTTGCCCGTTTCGATGTTTACCCGCTTGAGCTCGCCGGAAAATTCGGTCAGCAGCAGCTCCCTGTCGTTGATGAATTCAAAGGCCCAGGGAAAGCCGAACCCGTCCGCCACTTTCTCAAGTTTAGCTTCGCGCACATTCACCGCCGCCAGCGAAGGCAGGTCGCCGCAATAGGGTTCCGGTTGGCCGGTCCCCTGCTTTTTATCCAGGCAGGGTGGGCCGTTATATCTCCCGCCGGCAACGACGGGCGACGCCTGCGGATCGTCCCCGGCCCCGTCGCTGTAATACAGGTAACTCAGCGCCGCGCCGAGCAGGCACATGCCTATCCCGAAAGCTGCCGTTCTGGCAAATACTGTCATGGTAGTTTCTCCCGGCACAGAACCTCGAAGCCGTCGTCACGAGGTTCAAACAACAGGTGCTGATTGATGCAGGCCGGGACTTCTCCCGCTGAATGGCTGACAAAGATAATGCGGGTGTCGCTGTTGGCGGCGATATGGTCGATGGCCCGCAGCATCAGTTGGCGATGGTGCCCGTCCAGTCCGAGTGTCGGTTCGTCCAGCAGCAGTATGATCGGCGATTTAACCATCGCCCGCGCCAGCAGCACCATGCGCTGCAGCCCGAAAGACAGGGCATCGAAACTGTCCCTGCTGTGGGCGGCCAGGCCCAGGGCCGCCAGCCACTGATCGGCGGTATCCCGCTGTTGGTCGCCCCAGTCATCGTACAGGCCGATAGTGTCGAAAAAGCCTGACACCACTACTTCCACCACGCGCATACCGCGAACGTAGTTCAGGTGCAGCTGGGTATCGAGCTGGCCGTACTTCTGCTTGATGTCCCACACGCTTTCGCCGCTGCCCCGGCGGATGCCGAACAGGGTGATGTCCTGGCCGTAGGCCTTGTGGTTGTCCCCGGTAATCAGGCTCAGCAGGGTGGTTTTGCCGCAACCGTTGGGGCCGGACACGCAGCAGTGTGTCTGTCGGCCAAGTACCCAGTTGACCTTGCGCAGCACTGACAGTTCGCCGTAACTCACGCTGACGTCCCGCAGCTCCACCAGCGGGCCGGTGGCAGGCAATTCATAGGGCCTGGGCGCGGGCGGGGGAAGCTTGTCGAGTTCGGCCATGGGCGGGTTCATCAACCCGCGCACGCTGTCCATGGATACCAGCGCGGCGCGCTCTGCACTGGCTACGACCTGGCCGCGTGTCGAGCGCGAGCACATGGGATACCCCCGGTGGAATGTCTTCCATTTGCCGGCACAGCATCAGTACGGTGATATCCGAGTGCAGCAACTCATCGATGATCCTGCGCATGTCCTCCTGGCTCGCCCGGTCCAGTCCGTCCAGCGGACTGTCGAGAATCAGCAGGGCCGGCTGTTCCAGGATCGCCCTGATCAACAGGGTCTTGCGCATTTCGCCGGTAGAGATAAAGCGCAGTCCACGCTGCAGTATATGGCCGATATGCAGGCGCTCCACCCACTGCCGGTAGGCGTCGTCCGGCTGCCTGGAGCCGAGTATTACCGACTGAACCGTAGTGCCGGGGTCGCTGGCATCGGCGCGGAATTCGGAGTCGTCGAGTTTGCGGTCGCGGTCGCACAGGGCCTTGGCCTGCTCAAAACAAACGTAGCCCACACCTCTTTCATCCAGCAACTGCGAACGCCTGAACTCGCCGGAAAAATGGGTGGCCTGTCCGCTGAGGACCCTGGCCAGGCTGGTTTTACCGGCGCCGTTGGGCCCCAGGCAGGCCCATTGTTCGCCGGGGGCCGGTGCCCAGTCGACGTCGCGCAGGGCGGGCAGGGCCCGATAGACCAGGTTGATCCTGTGCAGTTCAAGCAAAGGGGTGATTGTCATGCTGTCCTTGTCGGGTGATTTTGCGACTTGTATCCCGTGCGCACCACTGGCTTAATCCGGTAAAACCCTTTGGAAGTTCCCGGTGCCTGTACCACTACTGCAACTTATCGAAACTCGCCTTGCGGATCACACGCCGGGACGGAAGGTCTGGCGCCGGCTGATGCAACGTTCGGCGGTGGCAATGATCCTGCAGGTGCGTGAGGGCGAGTTGCATATTCTAATGATTAAGCGGGCAGAAAGGGAGGGGGACCCCTGGTCCGGGCATATGGCTTTTCCGGGAGGGCGGATGGACAAGGCCGACGCCCATGGATTTGCCGTGGCGGTACGCGAGACCGAGGAGGAGGTGGGGCTCACCCTGGCAGAGCAGGACCAGTGCATCGGCCGCCTGTCGGACATCATCACCAGGCCCCGCAAGGGGCCCTTCGGTATGGCGGTGACACCCTTTGTGTTTCGCCTCGAGCGGGAGGTGGCATTCACCCCGAATGAGGAGGTTGCGGAGGTGATCTGGGTACCCCTGGAGTTCCTCCTCGATACCGATAACCGGGATACCATGGAGTGGAAGTACAAGGGCGTGAAGATACCCATGCCCTGCTACTTCTATGAAGACCGATGCATCTGGGGCCTGTCACTGATGATGCTGGACGAGTTGATGGACCTGGTGGAGGGGAAAAATCCCAGGCGTCCCCGCTGGCGGCGACGCTAGCAGGCTGGGCACTTTCAATCGTCCCCGCGCAGGAACGCCTTGGTATCGAGCATCAACTGCCGCGTCGCGGGATCCTCCCGGCTGGCCTCGGCCAACGCCTGGGCGCTGACCTGGCCGTCGACGAAGGCGGCAACAAGGTCGAGCAGCACCGGCGTCATTTTCGGTTCCCGCACCCAGCGCGGCGCCTCCACCAGGTTGCCGGTCACCCAGTCGCCGCTGCGATGCAGCCAGTAGCCGCCGCAGCTGGACAATTGGTAATCCCCCGGCCGGCCATAGCTGACGTTGGGCGTATGCGGGTTGAAGCCGCCCGGTACCTCCTCGTCGATTAGCTCCAGCGCCATCACCCATTCACTGCCCTGAGGGAACAGCTCCGGCTCGGGCCGGCAATAATCACCGGTTTTAAGCCAGACCCGAACTTCAGCTGCGTCGGTGCTGCCGCGCAGCAGGCGTTCGATGGCCAGGTCGATCGAGTTGCCCTTGCCGGCGGCGACCGTGCCGCTGACGACGAGATCTGCGCGGGACTGGACCTCGACAAACGAACCCTGCCACAGGCAGTCACACTCTGCCCTGGCGATACTGGTAGTGGCCAAACATGCGACAGCCGACAGCAGCAGGGCGCGCATTGTCGGCCTACTGCAGTGCCCTGGCCGCATCCAGGGCGAAGTAGGTGAGAATGCCGTCGCAGCCGGCGCGCTTGAACGCCAGCAGCGATTCCAGCATCACCGGCTGCTGTTGCAGCCAGCCCTGCTGGAACGCCGCCATGTGCATCGCATACTCGCCGCTGACCTGGTAGGCGAAGGTGGGCGCCTTCAGTTCGTCCTTTACCCGGCGCACGATATCCAGGTAGGGCATGCCCGGTTTCACCATGATCATGTCGGCCCCTTCGGCCAGGTCCAGGGCGCACTCGTGCAGGGCCTCGTCGCTGTTGGCGGGGTCCATCTGGTAGCTGTACTTGTTGCCGCCCTTGATATTGCCGGCGGAGCCAACCGCGTCCCGGAACGGCCCGTAGTAGGCAGAGGCGTACTTGGCCGAGTAGGCCATGATCAGGGTGTTGTGGAAATTGTCTTGCTCGAGCTGGCGGCGAATGGCGCCGATGCGCCCGTCCATCATGTCGGAAGGGGCCACCACGTCGGCCCCCGCCTCGGCATGGGACAGGGCCTGCTTCACCAGTACCTCGGTGGTGACGTCGTTCAGTACATAGCCCGCGCCGTCGATGATCCCGTCCTGGCCGTGGGTGGTGAAGGGGTCCAGTGCGACATCGGTGATCACGCCCAGTTCCGGCAGGGCGTCTTTCAGCGCCCTGACGGCTCGTTGCACCAGGCCGTCGCTGTTGAACGCCTCCTCGGCCAGCAGGCTTTTGCGCTCCGCCCCCACCACCGGGAACAGCGCCAGGGCCGGTACGCCCAGCTGGTAAAGTTCACGGGCCTGCTCCAGCAGCAGGTCGATACTGAGGCGCTCGATGCCGGGCATGGACGCGATAGCCTCGCGCTGCCCGCTGCCCTCCAGCACGAACACGGGAAAGATGAGGTCTGCCGGCGTCAGCCCGGACTCGCGCACCAGGGCGCGGGAGAAGCCGCTCGCCCGCAGGCGCCGCATCCGGGTCTGGGGGTAGGGGCCGCGCTGTGTTGAAAATGCCATGTGCTGTTCCTCGCTTAGAGACCGGCCATCGCCGTGGTCGCTGCCGCCACCGTATCGGCGATGTCCTGGTCGCTGTGGGCGCTGGACATGAAGCCCGCCTCGTAAGACGCGGGGGCAAGGTAGACGCCCAGCTCCAGCATCCGGTGAAAGAACTGGTTGAAGGCCGGGCCGTTGCAGGCCATGACCTGGGCGTAATTGACCACCTGCTCCTCCCCGGTGAAAAACCCGCCGAACATGGTGCCGGCATGGTTGGTGGTGAAGGGCACGCCCGCGGCCCGCGCGGCCTCGCGCAGGCCGTCACAGAGCGCGCGGGTGCGGTCGAACAGGGGCTGGTAGAAGCCCGGCCGGGAGATGATATCCAGGGTGGCCAGGCCCGCCGCCATGGCGACGGGATTGCCCGACAGGGTGCCCGCCTGGTAGACCGGCCCCAGTGGCGCTATCTGCTCCATGATCTCCCGCTTGCCGCCGAAGGCGCCCACCGGCATGCCGCCACCGATCACCTTGCCCAGCGTGGTGAGGTCCGCCTCGACGCCGTAGAACCCCTGGGCGCCCTGCAGGCCGAAGCGAAAGCCCGTCATGACCTCGTCCAGGATCAATACGGCGCCGCTGGCGCTGCAGACTTCCCGCAGGGTCTCCAGGAAACCCGGCGCCGGGGGGATGCAATTCATATTGCCCGCCACCGGCTCGACGATGACACAGGCGATGCGCTCGCCGTATTCGGCGAAGGCGGCTCTGACACTCTCCGGGTCGTTGTAGGTGAGGGTCAGGGTGAGGTCGGCCAGGGCGGCCGGGACTCCCGGGGAACTGGGGACGCCCAGGGTGAGGGCGCCGGAGCCGGCCTTCACCAGCAGGGAGTCGGAGTGGCCGTGGTAGCAGCCCTCGAATTTGACGATGGTGTCGCGCCCGGTGTAACCCCGGGCCAGGCGGATGGCGCTCATGGTCGCCTCGGTGCCGGAACTCACCATGCGCACCATGTCCATGCCCGGCATGATCCCGCAGATGCGGTCCGCCAGCTCGATTTCCAGTTCCGTGGGGGCGCCGAAGCTGAGGCCTTTCTCGCTTTGCCTGACCACGGCTTCGCGCACCTCGGGGTGATTGTGGCCCATGATCATCGGCCCCCAGGACAGCACGTAGTCGATATAGCGCTTGCCTTCGCAATCGAATACGCAGGCGCCTTCACTGCGGTCGATGAATACCGGCGTTCCGCCCACGGCCTTGAATGCCCGCACGGGTGAATTAACCCCGCCGGGTATGTGGCGCCTGGCGCGTTCAAACAGTTGTTCGGAATTGCTCATGCTGGTGCCTTTTCGTTGCGAAGCGCAAATTATCGGGGCTGGCGGCGGGAATATCCAGCGCGCGGGAAAGTTCGGCCCGGTCACAGGCCGGGCGCCTTCTTATGATTTGCCGGTTTCGCCGGCCTTTTCCAGCCACAGCAGGGTTTCGACAGAGGCGACAAAGCGGCCCAGGTAAGCCGGCGACAGATCGCCCATGGCGAGCAGTGAGCGAATGGCCAGTTTCTGGGGGTTCAGCGGCCCGGAATCTTCCGGTGCCGCCAGCACCTCCCGCGACACCAGTTTCTCTGCGTTGCGCTGCTGGCGGGCGTCCCGGAAATAGCTCGCCGCCCGCAGTTCGCCGGGGCCTTGCGCGGGCAGTCCCGGCGTGCCGGTGGACACCGCCCTCACCGCGTCCGCCTCCTGCCGGCGCAGCAGTTCCCCCATGGCGCCGGCTGCCGTGCCTGCCTGGTCGCCGCCAGCCATCCGATCCAGCAGGGCACTCAATGCACCGCTGGTGGGATCCTGCTGCCGCCGCGCCGCCAGGCGCTGCAGCGCCTGATACTCGAAAGCGTCGAACAGCGCGCGGGCACGCTGTTCCAACTCGGGCCGGGTGTCGGCAACTTGCTGCAGCAGACCTTGTGCTTTAGTGCGCGCCCGGTCCAGTGCGCTGTGGTAATCCTCCAGGGCGAGCAGGGCCTTGTTCGCCACGATGTCGGCGACAGCCCCGCCCAGTTCCTCGCTGCGACGGGCCATGGTCTTGATATAGCGAAAGCGGACCGGGTCGAAGCGCTCGGCACCGAGCGCTTCGAGTTCTGCCAGCGCGGGCTGCAGGGATGCGCGCCCCTGTTCCAGCAGGCCTGCGCTCATCCTGCGTCGGCCCCCGGGGATTGATTCGCGCTGCGCGGTACCGGCGCCATTTCAACCCGCCGGTTGCGGGAGCGGCCCTCGTCGTCGGCATTCGAGTCCACCGGTTGCTGTGCACCGAAGGCCGCGGCGAATACCATCGCCGGTGGCATGCCGGCCTCTATTAAAGCCCGTGTTACGGTGAGCGCCCGTTGCGCCGAGAGTTCCCAGTTGTCCGCGAAGCGGTTGTTGCCCTTCTGGATGGGCAGGTCGTCGGTGAAGCCGCTCACCATCAGCAGCTCGTCCCTCTCTCCCAGGTAGACCCGCAGCGGGCCCACCAGGGTCTGCAACAGGTCCCGGCCCTCGGGCTGCAACTGGTCGGAATTGAGCGAAAACAACACGCTGCCGCTGATACCGATGCGGCCGTCGCGCAGGGTTACCCGGCCCGTTGCCAGCGGGTCCGCCAGGGCTTCCTCGAGAGCCATGCGGCGCTGCTCCTCCGCCTGGCGCTTGCTGACTTCTTCTTTCAGGGTCTGGGCGAGTTCGACCTGGTAGCCCAGCACCCACACCAGTATCAGCACGAATATTCCCACCACGCCCGCCATCAGGTCGCCGAAGATGGCCCAGACAGGTGTTTCCTGGCCCTGGTCGTGCTGCAGCTCCTCCATCAGAGCGCCTCGGCCGCCAGCGCCCGCTCTTTGCGCTCGAGGCGTTGCAGGTCTTCCATGATCTCCTTCTGGGACAGCATGCTCTGGTCAATGATTTCACGGGCCTGGGCCACGTAGTAGGCCATCTGCTCGTCGCTGCGTTCGCTGGAACGCTCCATGGACTCCTCCAGCCTGCCCAGGTGTTCGACCAGGGTCGCATTGGCGGAGCTGAACAGCTCGACACTGAGGCTGAAAGCCTCCCCCAGGCTGGACAATTCGGTGGCGCCGCCGGCGATGTTGGCGCTGGCTTCGGACATTTTGCCGACCTCTGCGAGGATATGGTCACCAAAGCGGGCGCTGATGTCCTGCAACAGGCCGGCGGAGGACTCGACCAGCTGTTCCACCGCCTGGCGCTGGCCGGTGGCTGCCTGCTCCAGTGAGCCGGACAGGGTGTTGAGTTCTTCCATCACTCGCTGGCGCTCCGCCAGCAGCTGGTTGTCGCGCTCGACGTTGTTGGTTATTTCCGCCCGCAGTAAACCGATCACCTCCGCGGCGGCCCGCGGCGTTTCCGATGCCGTCTCGATCAGGCGGGTCATGGGGGCTTCCAGGCCCTTGCCGAGCTGCACCAGGTGCCCCGCCACAGTGGCTTCGAGATCCGCCAGTCGATTGACCGCGGCAGCATGGCCCAGCTCCTCCTGGCTCGCCAGCTTGCCCAGCTCTGCTGTCAGCGCCGCGGTGAGCTGCTCCAGGCGCTCGCCCTGGGTGTCCAGCCACGCTTGCTCGGAGGCCATCCTGGCCTGCACCAGGGTTTCGGTCGATTGCAGCAGGCCGCGGATTTCATCCAGCGTGCTGGCGGCACTGGCCCGGGTGGTGTCGGATATCTCGCGGCTCGAATCCGTCATGGACTGCTTGATGCTGTCTTGCAGTGCCCGGGTCTGCTCTGCCCAGGCCGAGGAAGTGGCCTGGAACGTTTCCAGCAGCGCAGCGCTGGCGGTCCTGAACTCCTCGCCGAAGGATCGCAGCTGCCCGGCTGCGGTGTCTGCCAGCTGTGTCTGGGCGTCCTGGGCCAGAGCGCTGATGCCGGCCATGGCTTCCGTCACCACCGGCTTGATGCTCTCCCCCGCCGCCTGCCCGCTTGCCGCCAGGCTCTCGCGCAGGGATTTGTCGACGGAATCCGCCAGTTGCGTGTAGCGCTCCCGGGTCGTTTCCTGGAAGCGCTCCTGGTTGGCCAGCAGGGTTTCACCCAGTTTTTCGCCCATCAGCCCCAGCTGGCTGTAGCGCTGCTCTGTCGTTTCGTGGAACTGTTCCTGGTTGGCCAGCAGGGAGTCGCCGAGCTTGCCCCCCATCAACTCGAGCTGGGCCGCCAGGTTCTGCAGTTTGTCGGCCACGGCGGGCAGAGCCTGGGCCTGGGACTGCAGGGCGTGGTAGGCCTGTTGCCGCTGGTGGGCCAGGGAGAATTCGCGAAACTCCGCGGCAATGTTTCCTTCCAGCTGGCGGGTGGCCAGCATCCTGTCGCGGCGCACCAGGGTGGATATCAGCCCCAGCATGGCCGAGGCCGCGACCCCGGCCACGGATGTGCCAAAGGCCACTCCCAGCCCCTGTATCGGGGCGGCCAGCCCGGCCCGGATGGCCTCGAGTTCGGTGCTGCCCTGCAGCGCGAGCACCGCGCCGCTGAGGGTGTCCACCATGCCCACGAAAGTGCCCAGCAAGCCCAGCATGACCAGCAGGCCCACCAGGTAGGGGGTGAATACCGGCGCCGGCAGGCCGACCCGCTCACCCTCGATACGCAGCCTTACCGCATTGCGCAGGGAGGGGTCCAGCCTGTTCAGCCACTGTTCCAGCCACTCCCCGGGATTGTCAGTCACCGCTGGAATCGTGTTCAGGGCGCGCTCGAGGGTGCCTGTAGCACGCCTGAACTGCAGCAGTTCGAAGATGCCGATCAGGTAAACGCCGCCGATAACGACGGTGATGGTGAACGCCAGGGCGTGGGAACCTGCAAAATCGAGGCCGATCCACACGACGGCGGCGGCCCCGAGCAGGAAGGCTGTAGCAAAAAGTAATCTGGTCATAGGAGTCTATTCATTGTCAGGTTCATCGAGTGCCTCGATCAGGCCCAGGGCCGGCAGCAGTCTTGTCTCTATTTCCGCCAGCAGCAGTCCCTGCATGTCGCTGCGCAGCCGGGCCAGGGTCCCGGTCCACAACTGCTCGTCCCGGGGTTGGGCGGATACCGCCTGGTGGTACTCGTCGAGCAAATAGCCGATACGTTTCCCCAAAAGTGCGCAGACCGTGGAGAAAAACCGTCGGTTGTTTGCCGCCAGGGGGTCACCCAGGGCCGCGTCCAGGGCGGCGAGTTGGGCCAGGCGCGGCGAGAAACCCGCCACCGTGTCCCTGGTGGCCGCCTGCAGGTTCCGTACCCTGAAGTCGATATCCCGTTGCTGCGCCGTATAGAAAGCGAGCAAGGCGTCGGCGGTGGCGGCCTGCTCGAAGTCCTCACGGGTGGCAATCGCGGGAAATCTCAGCCGAATCGAACCGCCGCCGGGGATAAAGCTGCGCAGGGCGCTGCTGATAATGGCGGTGCGGGCGCGCAGGAATTCTGCCTTTGCCTCCTCCCGGGAAATCCCGGCAGCCTGTGCCGGCCCCGCCGCGGGTTTGTCGAGCACCGAGGAGAGCCGAATCGAATCGGGCAGGTCGAACAGTTGCCCCAGTCGCTCCGTGACCAGCCTGTCGGACCCCGCCGTATCCGCGCCCACCAACTCCGCCAGCAGGCGCGCCAGCCTGGAGGAGTGTGCGTGAATCTGCGTCTGGGCCTGGGTCATAAGTGCCTGTGGCGAGTAAAAGCCATGTAACTAATTGAAGTTATTGGGATAAATGGTAGCGCGAACGCCTGCGGCAGGGGGGCCGCTGCAGTGCCGGCGACAATTCGGGGCTACTGGCCGGCGCCGGCGCCGGGCGGGGCGCCAACACCGCCCGCATTATCGCTATTTTGCCTGAACATTCAAGGCGCGGACCATTTGCGGTCCCGTGGCGCGGGGCGATTTCGGGCCTTATACGCCCCGTTCAGGGGAGCCGGCCCCGGCGGGACTCAATGGAAGGGCTTCAGCACCGCCAGCAGCACGATGGCAAACAGGAACAACACCGGCACCTCGTTGAAAAAGCGGTAGAACACGTGGCTGTGCCGGTCCGCGTCGGCGTTGATCGCCGCCACGTAGCGACCGCACTGGAAGTGGTAGACGACCAGGAAGGCCACGCCCGCCAGTTTCAGCCACATCCAGGTGGCCTGCAGGTAGTAATCCGGATTCTGCCAGATCATGGCGATGCCCAGGGCGATGGCGATGAACATGAAGGGGGTGACGAAGCGGTACAGCCTGCGGGCCATCACCGCCAGCTGTTGCCGGGTCTCGGGCATGCTCGCTGGCGGCGTAGTAAACGAAGATGCGCGGCAGGTAGAACAGGCCCGGCGAACCAGCACACGACGAAAATGATGTGAAAGGCTTTCAGCCAGAGCATGCAGGGTTCTCCAGGGGTGTTGTCACAGTCGCTCGAGGGTGAATTTTTCGATGCTTTCGCGGGTCACCACGCCGTGCAGGATCCGCTTGCCGGTGGCCCGGCTGCGCTCGTACACGCACACGGCTTCCACGGTATTGGCGCGGATGGTGTCCATGGCCTGGCGCAGGCTGGCCTGCAGGGGCACCGGCGCGATGGTCCAGCGCCGCATCGTGGCATCGGCGAGATCGGCGGTCTCGCTCTCGGCCAGGGCCGGTCGCAGCCACTCCAGCAGTTCGTCGCCCCGGACCAGGTAGAGATCCTCGCCATCGCGCTGTACCAGGCACCAGGTGGGGGTGAACTCCAGCAGGGGCTGCAGGTCATCCTCGTCCAGCAGGATCGGTACCCTCACTACCCGGCCGTCCATGGTGGCGGCAACATCCGTGCTGTGCAGCAACTGGTTCAGGGGGTCATTCGGCACCACCCGCTGCAGCTGGCGCAGGACCATGGTGTAGGCCGAGCGCTGGTGGAAAATACTGTTGTTGGTCAGGGTGGCAGCAACGATGGCCAGCAGTGCCGGCATGGCGATATTGATAGTCTCGGTCAGCTCTACCACGGCCAGTACCGCCGCCAGCGGGGCGTTGAGCATGGCTCCCATGGCCGCGGCCATCCCGATGGCGATATACAGGGGCAGGTCCGAGGCGAGCGTGGGTTGCAGCAGGTGTGCCAGTTCGCCCAGTACGCCGCCGATACAGGCGCCGATCAGCAGGCTCGGGCCGATGATGCCCACTGGCAGGCCCGCACCGCAGCTGACGGCCGTGGCCAGTATCTTGCAAAGGGCGAGCAGCAGCAGCGTGCCCACCAGGAATTCGTTATCGAGGATGAGGCCCAGTGAGTCGTAGCCCAGGCCCAGGGTTTCCGGCACCAGTAGGGCGATAACCCCGGTGAAACAGCCGGCCAGGGCAAAGCGGATAGCCACCGGCCAGTGGGAGTACTGGGCGGTAAAGCGCAACACCCGGATAAACGCCGCGATGGCGATGCCGCAGGCGAAACCCAGCAATACGATATAGGGCATCTCCCAAAGCGTATTGAGTTCCACCACCGGAATGCCGAGCAGGGCTTCCCCGCCCGACAGGGTCAGGCTCACTGCCGAGGCGGCGACCGCAGCCAGCATCACCGGAATGAAGCCGGCCACTGTGTATTCCGCGACGATCACCTCCATGGCAAAGATAACCCCCGCCAGCGGGGTGTGGAAGGCGGCTGCGATACCCCCGGCGGTACCGCAGGCGATCAGGGTGCGCAGGCTGTTGTTGGGCAGGCCCAGGCGCTGCCCCAGCAGGCTGTTTATAGCGCTTCCCAGGTGGACACCGGGTCCCTCGCGGCCACCGGACTGGCCGGTGCCCAGGGCGAACGCTCCGGCAACGAACTGCAGCAGGGCATTGCGCAGGGGTAGGGCGCCATAGTGGGAGTGCATGCGGCTGATAACATGGACAATGCCGGTTTCCCTGTCCTCGGGTTTGAGCAGCATATACAGGATGCCCAGCGCCGTGGCGCCTCCCGCCGGCAGGGCGAAGGCCATCCACTGCGGCAGGCTTTCAAAACCCTCGCCGCCGTTGCCCACGCCAAACAGCCCGGCTACCTCCCGGATAGCCAGCTCGAAGGCCAGCACGACCAGGCCGGAGGCCATGCCCCCGACGATTCCCAGTACTGAATAGGACAGCAGGGAATCATAGCGGGTCAGGTAGCGACGGTAGTTTTTAAGCAGTTCCCGCACCAGCGCAGAGCTCTTTTTAAAAAAGACAATATTACCAGTTATCTCGCCGGGTATTACTTTTATACTGAGCCTCCCCCGAGCTGTCGCGGTCTGGCGGCGGGATTGCCGCGGCGGGCGGCACAGAATCTGGACATGGTTATGGTAAAAGTTGGAATTGTCGGCGGCACCGGTTATACCGGCGTTGAATTGCTGCGTTTGCTGGCGTCTCACGAGCGTGTGGAGATCGTGGCAATAACGTCCCGCGCCGAGAGCGGGCGCCGGGTGGACGAGCTTTTCCCCAATCTGCGCGGCCACTATGATCTTGCGTTTTCCGAGCCCGAAGTGGCGGAACTGGCGGCCTGTGACGTGGTGTTTTTTGCCACCCCCCACAATGTCGCCATGAATCTCGTGCCCGAGCTGCTGGCTGCGGGCACCCGGGTGATCGACCTGTCCGCGGATTACCGCCTGCGGGACGCGGCCCTGTGGTCGCGCTGGTACGGCGAGCCCCATGCCAGCCCGGAATACCTGGCGGAGGCCGTCTACGGCCTGCCCGAAGTCAACCGGGCGGCAATTGCCGGCGCCAGGCTGGTGGCCTGCCCGGGCTGTTATCCCACTTCGGTGCAACTCGGGCTTATTCCCCTGCTGGCGCGACAACTGGTGGACCCGGACCACCTCATTGCCAGCGCCGCTTCCGGGGTCAGTGGCGCGGGGCGCCAGGCCAAAATCGACAACCTGCTGAGCGAGGTGTCCGACAGCTTCAAGGCCTACGGGGTATCCGGTCACCGCCACTTGCCGGAGATAGAACAGGGCCTGGCGGATGTGGCTGGTCAGCCGGTAAGCGTGACCTTCGTGCCCCACCTGTTGCCCATGATCCGCGGGATTCACGCCACCCTTTTTGCCCGGCTGCTGGGTGATCCGGGGGACCTGCAGGCCCTCTACGAGAGCTGGTATGCCGATGAGCCTTTCGTCGACGTGCTGCCCGCGGGGATGTTTCCCCAGACGCGCACGGTGCGAGGCGCCAATCGCTGCCAGATTGCCGTGTCCGTGCCCCAGGAGAGGGACACTGTCGTTGTTATGGCGACCATCGACAACCTGGTCAAGGGAGCCTCGGGGCAGGCCGTGCAGAATATGAATATCATGCTGGGCCTGCCGGAGGCCATGGGCCTGCGACAGCCCGGCCTGTTGCCCTAGGCAGAGGGCGCCGCGGTGGAGATTGCGACGCGAGTGCAGCGGCTGCGGCGGCCGGTGGTGATTATCGTCGGCTTGCTGGTGCTGGCCCTGGTACTCGAAGTCGGGTTTTATCTCGGGCAGCACACGGCATTCAGCGGTATGGGTGCGAGCCCGAAGAAATACGAGGCGATGCAGACTCAGCTGCTGGCAGTGCAGAACACGCTGCGGTCGCGGGATGCGGAGCTGGCGATTCTGCGAACCCGGCAAGAGGTAGACCGCCAGGCGCTGGAGCTGGTGCGCCGGGACCTGGCGGCGCAGAAAGAGGAAATTGCCGGTTTGGAAGAGGGCCTTGGGTTCTACCGCAGCCTCATCTCACCCGGAGAGATCGCGCCCGGCCTTAGCGTGCGCGGGGTCGAGCTGAAGGCGGGCGAGCAGCCCGGGCAGTACCTCTACCGGATCGTGGTGCAGCAGGAAGCGCGCAAGCACGAACAGCTCGAGGGTGCCCTCGAGGTAGTGATCAACGGCATAGAGGGGGGGCAGCCTGTGCGCTATCCGCTGGCCGAGCTGAGTGAGGAGTTCCGGGGCAAGGGCGCGGCCCTGCATTTTCGCTACTTCCAGTCCATAGAGGGTACCCTGACTCTCCCCGAGGGCTTTGAACCCGGAGTGGTCAGCGTGGAGGCAAAGACCCTCAAACCCAATGAATTTGTTATCAGGGAGGATTATCCCTGGCAGTTAGAAGAGAGGTTTACGCATGTTGGGAAATAAGAAATCTTCACTGAGCGTATCGGGCAAGACTACCCTCATATCCAGCGACACGGTGATACTCGGGGATATACGCTTCAGCGGCGTGCTCGACATCGAGGGGCTTGTGCAGGGCAATATAGTGGCCCAGCCCGGCAAGGACGCCATGGTGCGGGTGGTGGACAAGGGGCGGGTCGAGGGTGAGATTCGCGCTCCCTCCGTGGTTATCAACGGCGCGGTGGAGGGCAATGTCCATTCGACCAAGCACCTGGAACTGGCCTCGAGGGCCCGGGTTCAGGGGAATGTGTTTTATACCCTGGTTGAAATGGCTGCCGGGGCCGAGGTCAACGGCGCCCTGGCACATGTGGCCGAACCCGGTGCAGTCAAGGGGGAAAAGAAGGACCCCGCGGCGGTGGGCGGAGGCCCGGGCGACCACCCCGCCGGCCTGGCGGTTGTATCCGCTAAACTTGACTAAAATAGTCAGGCTTAACATAATGTCCCGGAGATTGAGCGCCCCATGGCGGCGCCAAAACCCAGGAAACACTGATGTCTGTAGCGGAATCCTTCAACCCGGCAACTATCAACCTGTCCGCCCGCGCGGTCAGGAAGGTACGCGAGCTGGTGGCGGAAGAGGAAAACCAGGCGCTGAAACTGCGGGTTTATATCACCGGCGGGGGCTGTTCCGGGTTCCAGTACGGCTTCAGCTTCGAGGACTCCGCGGCCGAAGACGATGCGGCGATCGAAAAAGACGGGGTCACGGTGCTCGTGGACCCCATGAGTTTCCAGTACCTGGTCGGTTCCGAGGTCGACTATACCGAGGGCCTCGAGGGCTCCCGTTTTATCGTCAATAATCCCAACGCTGCCACCACCTGTGGTTGCGGCTCTTCCTTCTCTATCTAGGCTCCGTAGAACCGGTGATACGCCACCTGGTGAGAGTAATCTCCCCGGCCTGTCTGCTGTGGGCGGTGCTTCCGGCAGGAAAATAAATACCTGGACTCCCAGGTGCTTCAGGCGGGATAAACCCCCCCCAGTATCCTCGGGCCGCGGGCACCGGTAACCACCGGCGCATTGCCGGCCATGCCCGCCAGGGTACGGTGGGCCAGCCAGGCAAACGTGACCGCTTCCACCCAGTCCGGATCCATGCCTATGGCAACAGTCGAATCCAGGGTGGCAGGCGCGAGATGCCGCTGCAGGCGGCTCATCAGGTCGCCATTATGGGCCCCCCCACCGCAGATATAGACTTCACTGACACCAATTCTGGCGCTGTCGATCGCGCTGGCGATGCTGGTGGCGGTGAGTTCCGCCAGGGTTGCCTGCACATCGGCCGGCTCCAGCAGGGGCTGCGCTGACAGGCACTGGTCCAGCCAGCAGAGGTTGAAATCCTCCTTTCCCGAGCTGCGCGGGCCGGATTTGGCGAAATAGGGGTGTTGCAACAGTCTGGACAGCAGTTCCGGCGACACCTCGCCCTGTGCTGACCACTGGCCGTCCCGGTCGAAATTCTCCCCGCGATGGCGTTGGACCCAGTGATCCAGCAAGGTGTTGCCGGGGCCGGTGTCAAACCCCGAGCGCAGCTCCGGGCCCTGCAGCAGGCTGACGTTGGCGATGCCGCCGATATTGACGATGGCCCGGTTGACCCCGGGCTTTGCGAAGGCCGCCGCGTGGAAGGCCGGCGCCAGTGGCGCTCCCTCGCCGCCGGCGGCGATATCCCTGCGGCGGAAGTCCGCTACTGTCGTTATGCCGGTCTCCTCGGCAATGGTATTGGGATCGCCCAGCTGCAGGGTGAAACTGTGGGCGCCGTTGTTGCCCGAGGGGGGCCTGTGGCGAATGGTCTGGCCGTGACTGCCGATGGCCCGGATCTGCTCGGGGCGCTTGCCCGACTTGTCCGCCAGTTCCAGGGCGGCCGCCGCGAACAGCTGGCCCAGCTCCCTGTCCAGGGGCCCCATCCGCTCGATTTCGTTCTCGCCGGAATGGCTGATGGCGGCAATGCGCTCCCTGAGGGGGGCGGGCAGGTCATGCTGGTGGGTGGCCAGGAGATGAACACTGTCGCCGCGGCAGCTGACAAGGGCGCTGTCGATGGCATCGACACTGGTGCCCGACATCAAACCGATGAACAGGGCCTCTTCCACCGCGGTCAGTTCGCTGAGGATTCGAGGTTGTCCGGGCCGTTCATCGCCATGTGGTTGTCAGAGCGCAGGGCTGCCAGCTGCAGTGAGCTTTCATGAATGCTCTCGCGGAACGCGGTCATCTCGTTCTTCTGCAGGGTCCGCGCCTTGGGCAGCGTTTTGTGGATGCTGCGAGGGTCCCTGTGGACGCCGTTGACCAGGAATTCATAGTGCAGGTGCGGCCCGGTGGCGGCCCCGGTGGACCCGACGGTGCCGATGACCTGGCTCTGGGTCACGCGCTGCCCGGCTTTTACCATGCGCTTGTTCAGGTGCAGGTAACGGGTCACATACTGGTCGCCGTGCTGGACAAACACGTAGTTGCCGTTGGCGCCGGTATAGCCCGCCTTCACGACGCGACCGTCGCCGGCGGCGTAGACGGGTGTTCCGGTGGGAGCTGCATAATCAGTGCCGCGATGCGGGCGAGTGGTCTTGTAGATCGGGTGCAGGCGTCGCAGGTTGAAATTTGAGCTGATGCGGGTGAAATCGACTGGTGCCAGGAGGAAGGCCTTGCGCATGCTGACGCCGTCCTCGTTGTAGTAATTGGCGTCGCCGCTGGCATCGATGTAGCGAAAGGCGTTATAGGTCTTGCCCTGGTTGGTGAACGATGCGGCAATAATGGCGCCATTGTCGTATTTCTTGTCATCCAGGTAGAGCTCCTCGTACACCACCTGGATGGTGTCACCCTGGCGGGGGTCCTGTACGAAGTCGATCACGCCGCCGAAGATGGTGGCCAGGTCCATGATGGTGGTGTAGGACAGGCCGGCTTCCTCGCCTGCCATAAACAGGGACGAGGTGATTTCCGCGGTGGCCCAGGACTCCCGGGTTTCAGGTGTGCGGGTCGTTACCTCACTGCTGAAGCCCTTGTCGCCCTTGCGGTAGGTGACGGTCTCCAGGGGTGACCTGACCACGCGTACCGCCGCGAGCTCGCCGGAATCGTCCGACTGGAATGAGATAACCTGGCCGGGGTAAATGCGAGCCAGGGACTTGCCCTCTGCCGAGCCGGTCACCACCTGGTGGACATCGCCCTTGTTGAACCCGGCGCGCTGGAAAATCAGTGACAGGTTGTCGCCTTTTTTCACCACCTGGTCCAGCCATGGCTGCTCCTGCGGCGGGAGTTCCACCGGTTCTGCTTCCGTTTGTGCAATTGGTGGGACGGGTTCCGGGGCTGTCGGCTTTGAGACGCGCCATACATCGCTGCCGGGCAGGGTGGTTTCTTCGGGGTTGGGCGCAGCGGCGATCTGCTCGCTGTTGTTGTCGGCGCTTTCTTCACCTGGGGCCAACACAATCAGCAGGGCTGCAAAACAGGCGGCGACGGCCGTGGCGGCCAGGGCTTTCTTGCCGGGCAGAACGAGTTTCGGCAGTTGCCGAGACTCGCTGCGATTGGCGGTGGCCCCCCGCCGTTTCTTCGCTGCTACGCCCATGTGCCCGTCGTTCCCCTGTCTGGTCAGGGGCCGAGTATATTAAAAAATCGGCCGATGCCATAGCCAAAACATGACTTTAGCAGGATTGTTGTTGTATGGTTTGCGCCCTTTTATATCCGCCAAGTCTGTCCACCTGGAGAGCATAAATGAGCAGCGCCTTACTCGATGACCTTCGCGCCCGGGGCCTGATTTTTCAAATCGCGGGCGAGTCCGACCTGCCGGGTTGGCTCGATGGCGGGGCGCGCACGCTTTACTGCGGCTTTGATCCCACCGCCGACAGTCTCCATATAGGGTCACTGGTGCCCCTGTTGATGCTGCGTCGCTTCCAGCTCGCGGGGCACCGCCCCCTGGCCCTGGTCGGCGGCGCAACTGGCCTCATCGGGGACCCGAGTTTCAAAGCCCAGGAGCGGCAGTTGAATACGCGCGATGTGGTGGATAGCTGGGTGGAGAAACTGAAGATTCAGGTGTCGCGCTTTATCGATTTCGATCTAGGGGATGCCTCCGCTGAGGTGGTAAACAACCTCGAGTGGACCGAGAGCATGGACGTGCTCACCTTCCTGCGGGATGTCGGCAAGCATTTTTCCATCAATGCGATGATCCAGAAGGAGTCGGTCAAACAGCGGATCGAGCGGGAGGGCAGCGGTATCAGTTATACCGAGTTCACCTACATGATTCTGCAGTCCCTCGATTTTGCCGAACTGAACAAGCGCTACGACTGCGGCCTGCAAATCGGCGGGTCTGACCAGTGGGGCAACATCACAGGGGGTATAGATCTGACCCGCCGTCTCCACGGCAACCAGGTGTTTGGCCTTACCATGCCACTGATCACCAAGGCCGATGGCAGCAAGTTCGGTAAAACCGAGTCCGGTACCGTCTGGCTGGATGCGCGGCGCACGTCCCCCTATGCTTTTTACCAGTTCTGGTTGGGTACGGCCGATGTCGATGTATACAAGTTCCTGAAATACTTCACGTTTCTGGAAGTAACCGAGATTGATGCGCTGCAGGAGGCCGACGCCCGGCGCGAGGGCAGGCCCGAGGCCCAGTCAGTGCTGGCCCGGGAGGTAACCCGGCTGGTGCATGGCCAGGAGGGGCTCGCCGGTGCCGAGCGAATCTCCGAGGCACTGTTTAGCGGGTCAATCGAAGCCCTGGGGGAGGACGATGTCCTGCAACTGCGGCAGGACGGCCTGCCGGCATCCACTGTCAGTCGTGTCGATTTTCCGGAGACACTGACCCAGATGCTGGTTGATGCGGGCATGGCGGCATCGGGCAAGCAGGTTAAGGATGCCCTCGGTCGCAATGCCGTCACCATCAACAACCGGCCTGTGGGAGCGGCGCAAAATGGCGATGTGGCCAGTTGTTTCGCCCCCTCAGATGCACTCTTCGGGCGCTTTTACCTGGTTCGTCTGGGTAAGAAGAAGTACCACCTGTTCGAGGTCGCGTAGGCAGCCAGGCAGGGAATCGGCGCGAGCTGAAACCGGCACAATTGCGCTTTTGCGGAAATTTCTTCCAAAGTGCTTGCTCTTGAACTGGGCGCTGCGTATAGTTCGCCTCCCTCCGCGGTAGCGACCTCCGGCAGGCCGGTTTTACCAGCCTGAAATGCAAGCACTTTCAAGTGTTTGGGTGCTGAAGATGCAGCAATCGCTGAAGGGAGAAAAAGCATCGGGATGAACGATTAACCCCTTGCCAAGACGATGGCGATCGGTATAATACGCGTCCGCGCTTCGGGGTAAGCCCCGCGAGCCGAACCCTGCCCCTGGCGGTCGGGTGTTGTTTAACAGTCAAATGAAGACAGATGTGTGGGCACTTGTTGGGATAGTTGTCACAACTATTCAGACACAACAAGTGACTCATTAATTCATTGTAATTTTTGATTTCGAATTGTGTCTGAGCCGATGATTTGGCAGGTAAAGCGAGGTACTCGCGTAACCTGCCCCTCTTGACTGGTCCGCAAGGGTTGGGCAGAGGTAAAAGATTAAACTGAAGAGTTTGATCATGGCTCAGATTGAACGCTGGCGGCAGGCCTAACACATGCAAGTCGAGCGAGAAAGGCCTTCGGGCTGAGTACAGCGGCGGACGGGTGAGTAACGCGTAGGAATCTACCTGGTAGTGGGGGACAACATGGGGAAACTCATGCTAATACCGCATACGCCCTATGGGGGAAAGCGGGGGACCTTCGGGCCTCGCGCTATCAGATGAGCCTGCGTAGGATTAGCTTGTTGGTGAGGTAAAGGCTCACCAAGGCGACGATCCTTAGCTGGTCTGAGAGGATGATCAGCCACACTGGAACTGAGACACGGTCCAGACTCCTACGGGAGGCAGCAGTGGGGAATATTGCGCAATGGGCGAAAGCCTGACGCAGCCATGCCGCGTGTGTGAAGAAGGCCTTAGGGTTGTAAAGCACTTTCAATTGGGAAGAAAGGTTGCGTGTTAATAGCACGTAGCTGTGACGTTACCTTTAGAAGAAGCACCGGCTAACTCCGTGCCAGCAGCCGCGGTAATACGGAGGGTGCGAGCGTTAATCGGAATTACTGGGCGTAAAGCGCGCGTAGGCGGTTTGTTAAGTCGGATGTGAAAGCCCCGGGCTCAACCTGGGAACTGCATTCGATACTGGCCGACTAGAGTACGAGAGAGGGAGGTAGAATTCCACGTGTAGCGGTGAAATGCGTAGATATGTGGAGGAATACCGGTGGCGAAGGCGGCCTCCTGGCTCGATACTGACGCTGAGGTGCGAAAGCGTGGGGAGCAAACAGGATTAGATACCCTGGTAGTCCACGCCGTAAACGATGTCTACTAGCCGTTGGGAGACTTGATTTCTTAGTGGCGCAGCTAACGCACTAAGTAGACCGCCTGGGGAGTACGGCCGCAAGGTTAAAACTCAAATGAATTGACGGGGGCCCGCACAAGCGGTGGAGCATGTGGTTTAATTCGATGCAACGCGAAGAACCTTACCAGGTCTTGACATCCTCGGAACTTTCCAGAGATGGATTGGTGCCTTCGGGAACCGAGAGACAGGTGCTGCATGGCTGTCGTCAGCTCGTGTCGTGAGATGTTGGGTTAAGTCCCGTAACGAGCGCAACCCTTGTCCTTAGTTGCCAGCGCGTAATGGCGGGAACTCTAAGGAGACTGCCGGTGACAAACCGGAGGAAGGTGGGGACGACGTCAAGTCATCATGGCCCTTACGACCTGGGCTACACACGTGCTACAATGGAACGCACAGAGGGTTGCAACCTCGCGAGAGTGAGCCAATCCCACAAAACGTTTCGTAGTCCGGATCGGAGTCTGCAACTCGACTCCGTGAAGTCGGAATCGCTAGTAATCGCGGATCAGAATGCCGCGGTGAATACGTTCCCGGGCCTTGTACACACCGCCCGTCACACCATGGGAGTGGGTTGCTCCAGAAGTGGTTAGCCTAACCTTCGGGAGGGCGATCACCACGGAGTGATTCATGACTGGGGTGAAGTCGTAACAAGGTAGCCCTAGGGGAACCTGGGGCTGGATCACCTCCTTAAACGATGTTGGCACTACCTGATGAGTGCTCACACATTTGTCTTCATTTGTTCGGTTGATGCGAACAGAATCACGGTGCTGGCTTGCGCTTTGAGCTCTGTAGCTGGCAGCGAGCCGGGATTCCTGTTTGGGATGAACAGCAGGCCTGTAGCTCAGTTGGTTAGAGCGCACCCCTGATAAGGGTGAGGTCGGCAGTTCAAATCTGCCCAGGCCTACCAAATCGCCCAGCTCTTCGTTGCGGCAGCGCTCGCGTAGCAGGCTATGCGTCGCGCACTCGCGCCTCGATCTGAAACGATTTGGTTTACTTGGCAGGCTTCGTGGTTGCTGACAGAACTTATTGGGGCTATAGCTCAGCTGGGAGAGCGCCTGCCTTGCACGCAGGAGGTCTGCGGTTCGATCCCGCATAGCTCCACCACTTTTATTTGCATCACTGAGATCAGAAAGAAGTTTTTTTGCGGTTGTGAAGAAAGCTTCTTTCTGGTTTTACACCGGAACGTTCTTTAACAAGGTAAATCAAGCTGAGTCTATGGATTGCAGCTCAACACGCACAGGGTTTAGGCCGTGTGTTGTGGTGGGAACAATCCTTAGATAAAAAGTTCTGGTCATGCGTCTTCAATTCGGCATGGCCAAACGAGTTGTAAAAAATACTGTGACTTAAGCGTCACAACATCCGGCGGGTATGCACTTTGATCGGTGCATGCCTCATAAGTACCTGGCCTGTGTTAAGGGGGTCGGGGAAAAGTCTTTGTCCAGATAACTTTGGTTATATGGTCAAGCGACTAAGCGCATACGGTGGATGCCTTGGCAGTCAGAGGCGATGAAGGACGTAGTAGCCTGCGAAAAGCTTCGGGGAGTCGGCAAACAGACTTTGATCCGGAGATGTCCGAATGGGGAAACCCACCCGTGTAAGTTGGGTACCCTGCACTGAATACATAGGTGTAGGAGGCGAACGGGGGGAACTGAAACATCTAAGTACCCCTAGGAAGAGAAATCAATTGAGATTCCCTCAGTAGCGGCGAGCGAACGGGGAATAGCCTGCAAGTGATAGCAGTGCGGTTAGTGGAACGGTCTGGAAAGTCCGGCGATAGAGGGTGATAGCCCCGTACACGAAAACTGCGCTGTGGTACTGAGCTTGCGACAAGTAGGTCGGGACACGTGTTATCTTGACTGAATATGGGGGGACCATCCTCCAAGGCTAAATACTACTGACTGACCGATAGTGAACCAGTACCGTGAGGGAAAGGCGAAAAGAACCCCGGAGAGGGGAGTGAAATAGAACCTGAAACCGTATGCGTACAAGCAGTGGGAGCAGACTTGTTCTGTGACTGCGTACCTTTTGTATAATGGGTCAGCGACTTATTGTCTGTAGCGAGCTTAACCGTTTAGGGGAGGCGTAGGGAAACCGAGTCTTAATAGGGCGACATAGTTGCAGGCAATAGACCCGAAACCGGGCGATCTATCCATGGCCAGGTTGAAGGTGCCGTAACAGGCACTGGAGGACCGAACCCACGTATGTTGAAAAATGCGGGGATGAGCTGTGGATCGGAGTGAAAGGCTAATCAAGCCCGGAGATAGCTGGTTCTCCTCGAAATCTATTTAGGTAGAGCCTCGCGTCTTACCCTGGGGGGTAGAGCACTGTTTCGGCTAGGGGGTCATCCCGACTTACCAACCCGATGCAAACTCCGAATACCCAGGAGTACAATCGCGGGAGACAGACGGCGGGTGCTAACGTCCGTCGTCGAGAGGGCAACAACCCAGACCGCCAGCTAAGGTCCCCAATACCAGTTAAGTGGGAAACGATGTGGGAAGGCTTAGACAGCTAGGAGGTTGGCTTAGAAGCAGCCATCCTTTAAAGAAAGCGTAATAGCTCACTAGTCGAGTCGGCCTGCGCGGAAGATGTAACGGGGCTAAACTGGTAACCGAAGCTGCGGATGCGTGCTTGCACGCATGGTAGAGGAGCGTTCTGTAAGCCGTTGAAGGTGAACCGGGAGGTTTGCTGGAGGTATCAGAAGTGCGAATGCTGACATGAGTAACGACAAGGGGAGTGAAAAACTCCCCCGCCGGAAGATCAAGGTTTCCTGCGCAACGCTAATCGGCGCAGGGTGAGTCGGCCCCTAAGGCGAGGCAGAAATGCGTAGTCGATGGGAAACGGGTTAAAATTCCTGTACTTCTTTATATTGCGATGGAGGGACGGAGTAGGCTAGGCCATCAGGGCGTTGGTTGTCCCTGTTTAAGGTTGTAGGCTGGCGGTTTAGGTAAATCCGGACTGCTAAGGCTGAGAGCTGATGACGAGTGTTACTGAGAGGTAACGCGAAGTGGTTGATGCCATGCTTCCAAGAAAAGCTTCTAAGCTTCAGATATAAAGGAACCGTACTGTAAACCGACACAGGTGATCAGGTAGAGAATACCAAGGCGCTTGAGAGAACTCGGGTGAAGGAACTAGGCAAAATGGTACCGTAACTTCGGGAGAAGGTACGCCGGTTTGGGTGATGGGACTTGCTCCCTGAGCCTGGGCTGGCCGAAGTGACCAGGTGGCTGCGACTGTTTATTAAAAACATAGCACTGTGCAAACACGTAAGTGGACGTATACGGTGTGACGCCTGCCCGGTGCCGGAAGGTTAATTGATGGGGTTATCTTCGGAGAAGCTCTTGATCGAAGCCCCGGTAAACGGCGGCCGTAACTATAACGGTCCTAAGGTAGCGAAATTCCTTGTCGGGTAAGTTCCGACCTGCACGAATGGCGTAACGATGGCCACACTGTCTCCACCCGAGACTCAGTGAAATTGAAATCGCTGTTAAGATGCAGTGTACCCGCGGCTAGACGGAAAGACCCCGTGAACCTTTACTATAGCTTCACACTGGACTTTGACCTTACTTGTGTAGGATAGCTGGGAGGCTTTGAAGCGGTGGCGCCAGCCATCGTGGAGCCAACCTTGAAATACCAGCCTGGTAATGTTGGGGTTCTAACTCAGGTCCGTTATCCGGATCGAGGACAGTGTGTGGTGGGTAGTTTGACTGGGGCGGTCTCCTCCCAAAGAGTAACGGAGGAGCACGAAGGTGCGCTAATCATGGTCGGAAATCATGAGGTTAGTGTAAAGGCACAAGCGCGCTTGACTGCGAGTCTGACAAGACGAGCAGGTACGAAAGTAGGTCTTAGTGATCCGGTGGTTCTGTATGGAAGGGCCATCGCTCAACGGATAAAAGGTACTCCGGGGATAACAGGCTGATACCGCCCAAGAGTTCACATCGACGGCGGTGTTTGGCACCTCGATGTCGGCTCATCACATCCTGGGGCTGAAGCCGGTCCCAAGGGTATGGCTGTTCGCCATTTAAAGTGGTACGCGAGCTGGGTTTAGAACGTCGTGAGACAGTTCGGTCCCTATCTGCCGTGGGCGTTGGAGAATTGAGGGAAGCTGCTCCTAGTACGAGAGGACCGGAGTGGACGAACCGCTGGTGTTCGGGTTGTCATGCCAATGGCATTGCCCGGTAGCTACGTTCGGACAGGATAACCGCTGAAAGCATCTAAGCGGGAAGCCCCTCCCAAGATAAGTTCTCCCTGACCCCTTGAGGGTCCTGAAGGGCCGTCCAAGACTAGGACGTTGATAGGCTGGGTGTGTAAGCGTTGTAAGGCGTTGAGCTAACCAGTACTAATTGCCCGTGAGGCTTGACCATATAATCCAAGTTATTTGCCACGCAAGTGGAGCGAAGACGGCTGGATGTTGTGTTGAGTCATGGTGTAACACACTCGTTGAATTGCAAATCAGTTTGATTTACCGCCCTATTTGAGAGGACAACGGCGCTGCAGTACCCGGAACAGGGGGGCAGGTAAGACCGAACTCCCTCAAGCCAGTTTGCCTGGCGACCAAAGAGCATTGGAACCACCTGACCCCATCCCGAACTCAGAAGTGAAACGATGCATCGCCGATGGTAGTGTGGGGTTTCCCCATGTGAGAGTAGGTCATCGCCAGGCTTCTAATACGCAAAAAGGCCACTCGCACAGCTGCAGGGTGGCCTTTTTGTTTTTTGGATGTGTTGATTCTCTGTCACTGAGTACCGGGCCCATGTGACCGACCCTGCACCGCAGGTGCGGGGAGGGGGCGCCGCAGGCGTTCCGAAGGAATGGCAAGCAACGCTTGCCACCCACTGTAGGTCAACGGAAACAACGACGTGCCAAGATCGCAAGCACCTCGCCCACTGTAGGTCAACGGAAACCACAACGATCCCGCATTTCCAAACCGGCACCACACACCACCAACTACAACTACCCCCCAGCCGGCTCCCCCGCCAAAGACCGAACCACCAACTGCCCATCCACATGAATATCCCGCTGCGGGAAAGCGATCACCACGCCGTTTTCTGCGAACAGGCGGTCTATGCTGTAGCGAAGGTCACTGCGCAGGGAGCGCAGGCTTGACTCTGCAGGGGCCTGGGTCCACACGTTCATATCAAAAGCCAGCGCGTTATCGCCAAAATCGGCGAAGAAAACATTCCTTGCCGGTTCTTTCAGTACCCTGGGGTGATCGTCCGCTGCCTTGTTGAGCAGCTTTGTCACCAGGTTGACGTCCGAGCCGTAGGCGACACCCACGCTCACGGTGGTGCGCACTGTTTCATCGACGAGGGTCCAGTTGGTAACTGTGTTTTCAAGCAAGTAACTGTTTGGGACCAGCAGGTGGACCCCATCGACTCGACGTATCCGGGTGGAGCGGGTGTTGATCGATTCTACGGTGCCGCGTACGTCCCCCAGCTCCAGAAAGTCGCCGATCTTGATCGGTCGCTCCCACATCAGGATCCAGCCGCTTATAAAGTTGTTGATGATATTTTGCGCGCCAAATCCAAAGCCGATCGCCACCGCGCCCGAGATGAATGCGAAGGCTCCCAGTGGCACGCTGAGGAAGTCCAGGATCATAAACAACAGCACCACCAGCGCGAGGATCAGATAGGCCCTCGACAGGAGCTGAACTATGTCCGGATTGGTTCCCCGCGCTGTCAGCCGATTGCGCAGGAACCTCGTTGTGGCGATAACGAACAGTCCACCCAGCAGCGAAAACAAGACCACATAAAGCAGTCTGTGCCAGGTTCAGGCTGGTATCCCCGAAAACTATCAGCGGGGTGTGAAGGATTCGAGTGATGGTCTCCATACAATCCTGTCCTGGTTCAGAAACTGGCTTTTGGAACAAGCGCCGGGGCGCCGTTACCGTGCAAGCCTAAGTACACCATGAACGGCCGTCGGTAGCCAGCGCAGGTACCTATCGCCAGGTGGCAGACTTCGGTCAAAGTCATCAAATCCAAAAAAAGTGATGCCAAATCCAAACGTCGGCTCGCAAACGTGTGTAGCGATGGCCGGAGACACTCAAAAACAATAATAAATATAGATCACTATGCGACAGCTCAGTCACCCAGGTTCAACCTGAGTATCCTGGCCCTGGCAATTATGCCGTTGACCCGGGCGGCACCGCTGTCAAATTCGCGTGAAGCACCGTTGCGCACTACACTGCGCTTGCCCCCGGCGGGCTAACCCCCCGGGTTCCATAACTACAATCGCCACTCGAGGAGTCAATCCCATGCCCCTTAGCAAATCGTTCCTGGCAATAGGTATAGCCTTGCTCTCCAGCCTTTTGGCCCCGATGCTGCACGCTGCCGCCGAGAAACCCAATATCCTGGTGATCTGGGGTGATGACATCGGTATCTGGAATATCAGCCAGTACAGTTACGGGCTGATGGGCTACCAGACCCCCAATATCGACCGTATTGCCCGTGAAGGCATGCTGTTTACCGACTATTACGGCGAGCAGAGCTGCACCGCCGGGCGTTCCGCTTTTATCACCGGCCAGAGCCCGGTTCGGACCGGTCTCACCAAGGTCGGTATCCCGGGGGCTGACCTCGGTCTGCAGCCGGAGGACCCGACACTGGCAGAGCTGCTGAAGCCCTATGGCTATGCCACCGGTCAATTTGGCAAGAACCACCTGGGTGACCGGGACGAGTTTCTGCCGACCAATCACGGCTTCGACGAATTTTTCGGCAACCTGTACCACCTCAATGCGGAAGAGCAGCCTGAGGACCCGGACTATCCGCAGAACCCTGAATTCCGCCAGCGCTTTGGCCCGCGGGGGGTCATTCACAGCTATGCGGATGGCAAAATCGAAGACAGTGGCCCCCTCACCCGCAAACGAATGGAAACGGTAGACCAGGAATTCCTTGCAGCCGCGGTAAAGTTCATCGACAAATCTGTTGCCCAGAAAAAGCCGTTCTTCGTCTGGTTCAACTCCACCCGTATGCACTATTACACTCACCTGGAGAGCTCCCAGCTGGGTCGCTCCGGGCAGGGCTTTTACAACGATGCGATGATGGAACACGACGACCAGGTCGGCGTGTTGCTGGGTACGCTGGACAAGCTTGGCGTCGCGGATAATACAATCGTCATCTACTCTACGGACAACGGCCCCCATTTCAATATGTGGCCGGACGCTGCCATAACCCCCTTCCGCGGCGAGAAAAATACCAACTGGGAGGGCGGTTACCGGGTGCCCGCACTATTGCGTTGGCCGGGCCAGGTCGCCCCGGGCAGTGTCAACAACCAGGTCATGTCGCATCTGGACTGGGTGCCCACACTGCTGGCCGCGGTCGGCAACGATACGGTTGCGGCCGATCTCAAGAAAGGCTACAAGTCTGGAGACAAGACCTTCAAGGTGCACCTGGATGGCTACAACTTCCTGCCGCAGCTCACGGGAAAGGTAGCTGAAGGACCCCGTCAGGAATTCTTTTACTTCAGCGACGATGGCCTCCTGACCGGGGCCAGGATTGGCGACTGGAAACTGGTATTTGCCGAACAGCGCGCCCACAAATTTGATGTCTGGCGCGACCCGTTTGTCTCACTGCGCATTCCCAAGCTCTTCAACCTGCGTCGCGACCCGCTGGAGCGAGCGGATACCGATGCCAATGGCTACAACAACTGGTGGGATACCAAGATCGCCCCGGTGGCTACCCAGGGCCGGGTGGCGGTGAGCAGATTTGTGCAGAGCCTGCAGGAATTCCCGCCGCGCCAGCGTCCGGCAACATTCACCGTAGACCAGATCATGGAGTCGCTCTACCAGCAGTAGCCACGGCCAACGGGGCGCCGCTGAACATGCGCCCCGTGTCTTCACACTCCGCGCACTCGTTGAAGCGATCCCGTGTTTTGGCAAATGCAACCCCTTTACTTGTCAGCCTGATCCGTTAGGCTCAGACATCGAGCTATGGCCGGTGGATTTTTCCGACCCGATGCGTCAAGCTGCTCGCCACCAAACCCAGGAGCCCCGTTACTATGAAACTCGCTATTTTGTCCTGTGCGCCCCGGGCCTACAGCACCCGTCGCCTGAAAGAGGCCGCGCTGCAGCGTGGTCACGAGGCCGATGTTCTCAACACCCTGAAGTTTGCGATAGACCTGGACCGCGGTTCGCCTGACCTCTACTACCGCCAGGAACACCTGGAACACTACGACGCGGTGTTGCCGCGAATCGGGGCTTCCATCACCTACTACGGTACCGCGGTAGTTCGCCAGTTCCAGGAGATGGATGTATTTTGCGCCAACACAGCCCACGGTATCAGCAACTCGCGTGACAAGCTGCGCAGCCTGCAGATTCTCAGTCGTCATTCTGTGGGACTGCCGCGAACCACCTTTGTGCGGGACAAGAAAGATGTTTTGCCTGCCATTGAGCGGGTCGGCGGTGCCCCAGTGGTTATCAAACTTATCGAGGGAACCCAGGGTATCGGGGTGCTGCTTGCAGATTCGGTCAAGCAGGCGGAATCGATCATCGAGTTACTGCAAAGCCAGAAACAAAACGTACTCATCCAGAAGTTTGTCTCCGAGAGCAAGGGAAAGGATATCAGGGCGTTTGTCGTGGGCGACCAGGTGGTGGCTGCCATGCGGCGCGTTGCCCAGGGCCAGGAGTTTCGCAGCAATGTCCATCGCGGCGGCGTCGCGGAGCCGGTGGAACTGAATGATGAGTTTCGCGAGACGGCAGTGCGTTGCACCCAGATCATGGGTCTGCGGGTCGCCGGGGTGGATATGCTCGAAGGCGCTGATGGGCCCCAGATCATGGAGGTGAACTCCTCGCCCGGGCTGGAGGGTATCGAAACCTGTACCGGACTGGATGTCGCCGGTGCGGTGATTGATTACATTGCAGCGCAGGTGGATTTCCCTGAGATTGACGTGCGGCAGCGCCTCACGGTCAGCAAGGGATACGGCGTCAGTGAAATCTACGTCCCCGACGGCTCCAATTTCGTTGGCCAGACCATCACCCAGACCAAACTGCGAGAGAGCGATATCAATGTTCTCACCCTGTACAGGGGCGTCAAGGTCATCCCCAACCCCCGCGCCGACCGGGTGCTGGAGCCGGGCGACAAGTTGCTTTGTTTCGGCAAGATGGAATCGATGCGCGGTATGATTCCCCGTAAAGAGCAGCGCAGACGGCGTCCCACGGTACAGGAGCTGGATCCGCCTCCGGCCTGATGTCGGCAGGGAGATTCTCCTGTTTGAGCCCGGCGGCGAGGTTCGGCGCTCTTCTTTTTTTGGTCCCGGTAATTGCACCTGCCGCTCGAGCCCTTGCAGCCTTGGGGGCTTTCCTGTTTTTTTTCGCCCCGGCGCATTTGGCAGCCGCTGAGGCATCCTCCCGATTTCAGCGCACGGTGAACTACCTCCAGGCCGCGCCCCCGGACGAGCAGGCCGACTTCGCTCTGGCAGCCCTGGGGGAGCTGGCTGCGGTGTACATGGCTGAGGCGGACCTGGCCCGGACCCAGGCCGCGGGGCAGGGCGACAGTGGGCGGGCCAGGCTGTGGAGCTGGTCGGTGGCGGTGGACCAGTACGCCAGCCAGCTGCTGCTGCTGATGGACGATGTGGAACAGGGTTATCCGGTAGTGCTGCGCTCGGCCCAGCACACCGATGTCACCATAACCGTCGCGGACCGCGTGGTTATGCTGGGCCACCCACGACCGGATCAGCAGGGGGCCTATGAGCAGCGGGTATTGATGGATTTCTGCAGTGGTCACGAATGCGAGCGAATAACCGTTACAGACGCCACGCCGGCTCCCATTCCCCTCAGTCAGGCCCGGGCAAATCCGCTTTGGACCTTTACCGACCGGGGCCCGATCTGCAGCAATGAGGGAATTGAAGTGTATTTCCGCAGTGCCGAAAACCTCCCCTCTTTGCGCGGCCTCTGCGAGCAGCTCGCGGTTGAAGCGACAGCGCTTGCGAGCGAGTTGACCTGGCAGACCCGGCACGGGGTTGAAATAGACTGGGATGGTCTGGCGGTGAGTGCGACGCCCGGTCGGCCGGAGCACCTGTTGCGGGTCAATGCGGCGGGAGATTCGATCCTGCTCACCATGCCACTTCTGTTTGCCAGCGAAAATCTGTTAGTGGACTTGAAACCCTGGGTTTATGCCCGGGTGACGGGCGGTGAGTCCGCCGCTGTGCGGCTGGACGCCGCCGATTACGGCTGGCAGTAATGGTGCTCCCATTGACCCAGGTTTGTCATTCAGTTCGCGTGTCAGTCTGCAGCGACGTCAAAGGGCCGTCCCTGCCGGCGGAATGGGTAATATCGCGGTAAAAAAGTCGAGTTAACTGTTAACCACTTGGCTTTTCGGGCTTTTCGGGTGGCACTGCGCAAGCAATTGGGGCTATTCTGGTCCCGTGTTTTTATTGCTGTGACAGTGCTGCGGAATGTTGGAAATTATTCAAATCAATAGCTCCGAACTGAAGCCGGGCATGTACGTGTCAGGCCTCGATAGACCCTGGCTGGAGGTGCCGTTTCCGGTGCAGGGTTTTCGCATAGAAACGCCTGAAGATGTCGTGCGGATCCAGAAATATTGCCAGTATGTCTATGTCGACAGCACCAAGAGTGTGATCAGTGACGGCAAAATCAAGCACAAGCCTACCCGTCGACCCCGCAAGACAAAAGAGCAGATTTTTCAGGGGCGCAAACTGAAGCTATATGCGGACAGTACCACCTGGGCGGAAGAATTCCCCCGGGCCAAGGCGGCTGTAGAGACCCTCACCCAGACCGTCGATTCCATTTTTGAGCAAGCGACCCGGGGCGGCGTGCTGGACGTGGTCAAGGTCAAGCAGTCTGTCGATCCGATGATAGACAGTATTTCCCGCAACCCGGATGCCTGTATCTGGCTGGCCAGGTTGAAGCAACAGGATACCTATACTTACCAGCACTCGGTTGGGGCTTCTATCTGGGCTGTAGCCCTGGGCAGGCAGCTCGGTCTGCCCAGACCCGATCTGCGCTCCCTGGCTGTGGGCGGCCTGCTGTTCGATATCGGCAAGCTGCGACTCAACCCGGAATTACTCGGCACCACGCGCTCCCTGACAGACGCCGAGTTCGGCGAACTGCGCAGTCATGTCACCCTCGGGGTAGACATGATCAAGGACAGCGGCCTGATGAACAAGGATGTACTGGACATGGTGGCGCATCATCATGAGCGCCACGACGGCTCCGGGTACCCTGTTGGGCTCGGTGGGGACGCCATTCCGGTGTTCGCCCGAATCGCTGCCATCGTGGATTGCTACGACGCCATAACCAGCCACCGCAGCTACTGCAGGGCGCTTCCGCCCTCGGCCGCCATCAAAAAAATGTACGAGTGGCGCGACCTTGAATTCCAGGCCGAACTGGTCGAGGAGTTTATTCAGGCCGTCGGTATATACCCGGCGGGAACCCTGGTTGAATTGTCCTCCGGGGAGGTCGCGGTAGTCGTGGCCGAATACCGCACCCGGCGTTTGCGTCCCAAGGTGATGGTGTTACTGGACGCCAATAAGGAGCCTTGCCTGGAGGTGAAAATGATAGATCTCCTGAGCGAGAAAACGACCGCAGATGGCAGCCCGCTCGAGATAACCAACAGCCTTGAACCCGAGGCCTATGGTATCGACATGGCTGCGATCAGACTCTGAAAGACGCTTCCTCTTGAAGCAACTGCCCGGCGTCGAACGGGACCAGTTCATCTGGAGACTGGGGCAGGCTGTGGCCGAGTCCCGCGCTGACCAGACCCACCTGGGCCTGATGCTGATCGACCTGACAAACCTTGCCAGGATCAATCACTACCATGGGTATGACGCCGGCGACGAAGTGCTGCAGGCGGCGTATTCGCAACTGCTCCAACTCAGCAAACTGCCCGATGCGGTACACCGGGTGGGCAGTCACCGGTTTTCATTCGTCCTGCCCGATCTCGGTAACCCCGCGTATATAGCCCTGGCCATGAACCGCGTTCACCGGTCACTGGAAACTGAATTGGGCGGCGCTTTCGACCTTCCAGCTGTCGAGGTCAATATAGGCATAGCGATCAACCGCAGGGGTGAGCGGGAGTCCATGGCCATGTTGGCCCAGGTCGAGGCTTCCCTGTCTCAGGTCAGGCTCGGTGGGGTGCAGCGGATCGAAGATGTGCTGGCCGAGGACGCCAACGCGCCGGTGCAAATACGGTTGGAACAGCAACTGGCCGAGGCATTGCTCGATAATGCATTTGAATTGCACTACCAGCCCAAGGTCGAACTTGCCACCGGACGCCTTTGTCGCGCGGAAGCGTTGTTGCGCTGGCAGTCGCCGGAGGGGGAGGTCGTCTCGCCGGAAATGATTGTTGAGTGGGCCGAATCCGCAGGTCGCTCCTACGAGCTCACCAAATGGGTGGTGCATGAGGCCATGCGGCAGCTGCGCGGCTGGACTGGCGAACTGGACATGGGCCTGGCGGTCAATGTACCCGCCAATCTCGCCGGTGACCCGGACCTGCCCGCCCTGCTGCGCGATGCGATGGCGATCTGGGGGGTAAGCCCCACCCGTGTCACCGTGGAGCTGACCGAGCGGGCTATCATTGAAGACAAGCAGTCGGGCTTCGACAACCTTCTCAAGCTGAAGGAAATGGGGATTACCATTTCCATTGATGATTTTGGCACGGGGCACTCTTCCCTTTCCTATTTCAAGCACATCCCCGCCCAGGAATTGAAGATCGACAAGTCCTTTGTCGATTCAATGCTGGTAGATACCCAGGACCTGGAGTTGGTGAAGATCATCATCCACATCGCCCACCAGTTCGGCCTGAAGGTCGTGGCGGAAGGGGTTGAAGACCGGGAGAGCCTGGACATGCTGCGGCAGCTGGGTTGCGACTTTGCCCAGGGGTATTACATCAGCAGGCCACTGCCCCGGGAAGAGTTCGAGTCCCTGGTCCGGGGCTGGGACGCTGGTCGGGGCGTTATCGCCCAGCCACAGGCTCAGCTGCCGACCTAGTGTTTTTTGCGGGCCTCGGCGAAGGCCGCTGCAAATGCCCCCCCCGTCGCCGGCTTGTCGGCCTTACCCTTTTCCCGGCGCTGTTTTTGGTCGTTCCCCTGCCGGCGTGTTGACGGGCCCCGGGCAGTGGACTGCTCCCCGGCCTTGTCTGCCAGGCGCATGCTGAGCCCGATCCGTTTGCGCTGGGGATCTATTTCCATCACTTTCACCCGCACGATGTCCCCCGCCTTGACTACCTCCCGGGGGTCCTTGACGAAGCGTTCCGCGAGGGCGGAGATGTGCACCAGTCCGTCCTGGTGCACGCCGATATCCACGAAGGCGCCAAAGGCGGTTACGTTGGTCACCGTCCCCTCCAGTATCATATCGGGCACAAGGTCGGAGATTTTTTCCACGCCTTCCTGGAAGGTCGCCATTCTGAATTCCGGCCTCGGGTCCCGCCCGGGCTTGGCCAACTCCGAAAGAATGTCTTTCACCGTGGGCAGGCCCACCTTGTCGTCGATGTATGCCGCCGGGTCCAGTCCCCGCAGAAAGGAGGCATCACCTATCATGCCGCCAATGTCGCGCTGCTGGCGGGTGGCGATGTTCGCCACCACCCGGTAGGATTCCGGGTGCACTGCCGAGGCATCCAGCGGATTGTCTCCGCCCATCACCCGCAGGAAGCCGGCGGCCTGCTCGAAGGTTTTTTCGCCAAAGCGGGCGACGTTCAGCAGCTCGCCGCGATTGGCGAAACTGCCGCGCTGGTCGCGCAGGGCAACAATATTACCCGCGATGCTCTGGTTCAGGCCGGACACTCGCGCCAGCAATGGAATGGACGCCGTGTTGACGTCCACGCCCACCGCGTTGACGCAGTCCTCCACCACACTGTCCAGTTGCCGGGCCAGCTGCAATTGGCTGACGTCGTGCTGGTACTGGCCGACGCCGATAGACTTGGGGTCGATTTTGACCAGCTCCGCAAGTGGGTCCTGCAACCGGCGGGCAATGGAGACCGCACCGCGGATGGTCACATCCAGGTCCGGGAATTCCCGGGCGGCAAACTCGGATGCGGAATAGATGGAGGCACCCGATTCGTTCACCATGACCTTATTCACAGTCAGTTCGGGGTGTCGCCCCAGCAGGTCGCCGACGAATCTGTCGGTTTCCCTGCCGGCGGTACCGTTGCCGATGGCGATTAACTCGACCGAGTAGGTGCGGATCATGTGCAGCAGCGTGGCCTCGGCCTCCTGCAGCCTTTTACGCGGTTCGTGGGGGTAGATCGCGCCGTGGTCCAGCACCTTGCCGTTGGCGTCCACTACCGCAAGCTTGACCCCCGTGCGCAGGCCAGGGTCGAGGCCGATCGTAGCCCTGGGACCGGCCGGCGCTGCCAGCAGCAGGTCCTTGAGATTGTCGGCAAACACTTCTATGGCCTGTTGCTCGGCCCGTTCGCGCAGCTGGCCCAGCAGGTCGGTTTGCAGGTGGGTGAGCAGTTTTACCCGCCAGGTCCAGCGCACGGTTTCCCGCAGCCACTGGTCCGCAGGCCTTTGCCTGTCCTCGATACGCCAGTGCTGCGCGATCATCGCCTCGCAGGGGTGCGGGTCGGTGGGTTTTTCCTCAACGTCCAGCAGCAGGTGGAGCGAGAGCACACCTTCGTTGCGACCGCGGAACATGGCCAGTGCGCGGTGGGAGGGTACGCCGGCGAGGGCTTCGGTGTGTTCAAAGTAGTCGCGAAACTTGGCGCCCTCGTTATCCTTGCCCTCCACCAGGCGGCTCGCCAGCAGTGCGTTGTCTGCCAGGAACTGGCGCAGGTTGGCCAGCAGGTCGGCGTCCTCCGCGAAGCGCTCCATCAGGATCTGGCGGGCACCGTCCAGCACCGCTTTGCTGTCCGCGAAACCCGCGTCCTCGTTGATATAACCGGCCGCAAGGCTTTGCGGGTCCTGCTCCGGGTCCCCCAGCAGGGCGTCGGCCAGCGGTTCGAGACCCGCCTCCCGGGCAATCAGGGCCTTGCTGCGCCGCTTCGGTTTATAGGGCAGGTACAGATCCTCGAGCCTGTTCTTGGTGTCGGCGCTGAGAATGGCGCGCTCCAGTTCGGGACTCAGCTTGCCCTGCTCGGTAATGCTGTTGAGGATCGCCTGGCGGCGCTCTTCCATCTCCCGCAGGTAGTGCAGGCGCTCCTCCAGTTGACGCATCTGGGTGTCGTCCAGGGCGCCGGTGGCCTCCTTGCGATAGCGGGCGATGAAGGGCACCGTGGCGCCTTCATCGAGTAGTTTGATGGCGGCGTCCACCTGGCTTGAAAGTACGGAGAGTTCCTCCGCGATGCGCTGGGAAATGGTATTGGTCATGTTTTATACAGATCTTGTGGCCAGGGGTGAATACAGCTGATTACTGCGTGGTGGCCGGAGTATGCGCCAGCGCGAGAGACATTACGATCTGGAAATCCGCCGAATTTTGTGTCTAGGAGCGGGTTTTGACACCGAGGCCGGGCGATGGTCCCGCGCCACGGTGTCGTTTGTGGCTACCTGAATTTCTTCACCGCGGAAAGCAGCTGGCGACAGGTGATCTGGCCGATCAGCCTGCCGTTTTCCACCACCGGGCGGCGGCGATGCTTCTTCACCAGCATATCCTGCGCCACGTCGAGAATATTTTCCTCGGGGTGGGCTACCAGCAGGTTGTCCCCGGTCATATGGTCCTGCACCAGCCCCACACCGGTATTGTTATAGGTGGCGCCCAGGGCAGCCCGCAGGCAGTCAAGCTCAGACAGTATGCCCACCAGGTTGCCATCGAGATCGACCACGCAAACCCCGGAAATTTTGTTATCGATGATAACCTGCATTGCGTCCAGGACGCTGTCATCAGGTTTTACTTTAACCGGGTTGGGTAACATGTAGTCCCGGAGGTTGACCGATTGCAGCATAAATTACTCCTACCCGTAGGATTTGCGTTTTCTCAGTGAAGTATAGCCCTTAAATATTGCATCAGTGATTCCGGCGCAACTCCCAGTAACAGGATGCTGGCTATCAGCAACCCGGACAGGATACGCCCGCGCCATTCGCCCGTCGTTTCGTACTCCGCCCCGTGTTCCTCGGGGCGTCTGGCCATGTAGTAGATTACTCGCAGGTAATAGTAAATACCGATACTACTGCCCAAAACCAGGGCGAACAGCAGCACCCAGTGGTGGCCGCTGACCGCGGCGTTGACCAGGTAGAACTTGGCGATGAAACCGGCGGTGAGTGGAATGCCCGCCAGGGACAGCAGTGCCACCAGCATGAGGCATGCCAGCACTGGCTGGCGCCAGAACAGGCCGCTGACCTGTTGCAACTGTATATTCTCACGGCCTGAAGTATCGCAGCTGATCAGGGTCAACAGGCCGAAGGCTGCAATCGTGGTAGCGGTGTAGGCAACCAGGTAATAGATGGCCGCCTCCACTGCCAGCGCCTGGTTGGCGGCGGTGGTACACACCATCAACACTATCAGCAGGTAGCCGACATGGGCAATGGAGGAGTAGGCCAGCATGCGTTTGACGTTGGACTGCAGCAGGGCCAGCAGGTTGCCCGCGAGCATACTGAAAATTGCCAGCAGCCCGGTCACTTCCACCAGCCTGTAATAGCGGAACAAATCGGCATCCAGGAACAGGCGCAACAGCACCACGAACACCGCGCCCTTTGCCACGGATGCCAGGAAGCCGGTCACCGGTGCAGGGGCGCCGTCGTAGACATCCGCTGTCCACAGGTGGAAGGGCACCACCGACAGCTTGAAAGCGAGGCCGGCGAAAATCATTACCGCGGCCGGCAGCAGTACACTTTGTCCCGTGCTGGTCTCTCCCAGTCCCTGGCCGATGGCGCTGAACCCCAGGGCGCCGGTGGCCGCGTAGAGCAGGGCGAAGCCAAACAGCGCAGTGGCCGAGGCCGCCCCGGACAGCACCAGGTATTTGATTGCGGCTTCCAGTGGCAGAATGGATTTGTTGGGGTAGGCAATCAGGGTGTACAGGGAAACCGATAGCAGCTCCAGCCCGAGCAGCAGGGAGGCGACATGGACCGCATAGGCAAGCACGCAGGCGCCCATGGTTGCCAGCACCAGCAGCAGGAAGAACTCCTCGGGCTGCTCCCCCCGGCTGACATAGTCCCGGGACAGCAGCGCGGTAACCGCACCCGCCAGGCAAAACAGGGTACAGAACAGCAGGGCGTAGCGGTCAGCCAGCAGCAGGGGCGTTACCTGCAGTGGGGCAGTTTCGGCGGCGAAACGGCAGGACAGGCCGGCGATCACCAGGATCAGCGCAGCCAGCGCCCCGGTAAGTCCCGGGCTGCGCAACCAGGCAATCTGCAGCATCAGCAGGGTGGCGCCGGCAGCCAGTACCAGCAGTGGCAGCAATGCCTGGAAATCGATGGCGCTCACGAGCTGCCCCCCGCCACACCGGTCACCAGCGCGAGCGCCGTATGCTCGCCGCGCGCCAGTTCCTGCAGGCTGTCGATAACTGGCTGGGCCAGGTCCAGAACCGGTTGTGGATACAGGCCCAGCCACAGCAGGGCGATCATCATGGCCGCCATGGCAAGCATTTCCCGGGCGTCGAAATCCGCCATTTTGAGCTGTTCATCCGGGGTGCCCTGAAAGGCTTGCTGTATCATCCACAGGGAGTAAATCGCAGCGGTGATCAGGCCCAGCGCTGCCACGGCGGTCAGCCATGGCTGTACCGCGAACAGGCCGAGCAGTACCAGGAACTCGGCGACAAAATTGCCAAGGCCGGGCAGGCCCAGGGACGCTACTGCGAAAAACATGGCGCAGGCGCCCATGCGCGGGGCCTGGTGCCAGAGGCCGCCCATCCGCCCCATGTCCCGGGTGTGCAGGCGGTGTTGCAGTGCACCGGCCAGCATGAACAGCGCGGCCGTGCTTACGCCGTGGGCGACCATTTGCATCACCGCTCCCTGCAGCGCCAGTTGATTCCAGGCGTACAGGCCCAGCAGCACGAAACCCATGTGGCTGACGCTCGAATACGCCACCAGCCGCTTGAAATCGCTCTGGGCAAATGCCAGTACGGCGCCGTAGACCACGCCGGCCACCCCCAGCCCCATGGCGATGGGTGCGAATTGCATGGAGGCATCGGGGAACATCGGTATACAGAATCGCAGCAGGCCGTAGGCGCCGGTCTTGAGCAGGATGCCCGCCAGCAGCACACTGCCGGCGGTGGGCGCCTGGGTGTGTGCATCCGGCAGCCAGGTGTGGAACGGGAAAGCGGGTAGCTTCACGGCGAAGGCGAGGAAGAAGCCGAGCATAGTCCACCAGGCGAGCCGTGGCTCCAGCGTAAGACCCAGTAAATCGAAATAGCTGAAACTGAGCTGGCCATTGGCAGCCAGCCCCTGCCAGGCCAGTACCACGATGGCCAGCAGCATCAGCAGGCCCGACGCCTGGGTGAAGATAAAGAATTTCATCGCGGCATAGCTCTTGTTTTCATGCCCCCAGATTGCGATGAGCAGGTACATTGGAATCAGCATCACTTCCCAGAACAGGAAGAACAGGAACATATCCAGAGCCAGGAACACGCCGCAGACTCCGGCCAGGGTCCACAGCACATTGGCCTGGAACAGGCCGGGCTTGAAGTCGATCTCTGACCAGGAGGATGCAATTGCGACCAGGCCCAGCAGCAGGGTCAGTACCACGAGCAGCAGGCTCAGCCCGTCCATCGCCAGTTCAAGGGCTATGCCGAAACGGGGTATCCAGACCAGCTTGAGGTGCATCATCCAGTGGCCACCCAGGGGGTCTGTCGGCCACTGGGTTTGCGCCGCCGGGAGGCTGCTCAGCAGGAATACCAGGGAGACAACCACCACCCCCAGTGCGGCCCAGCGGGGCAGGTTCGGATGAATCCGCTCCGATTGCCAGGCCAGCAGGCCGCCGGCCAGCAGAATGAGGATAAGCACCAGCATACTCATGTGGCGTTCCTCAACATGATCGCCACCAGCAGGACGAGGCCGAACACCATGGTCGTGGCGTACCAGCGCAGCTGCCCGGTCTGCAGGGCGTTCAGCCTGTGATGCGCCCACTGGCTGGCCGAGACCACGCCGTTGTAGACCTGGTCCACCGGTTCGTTGCGCCACCAGCGGGCGAGGGCGCTATAGGGCCGGACCCAGAGTGCGTCATACAGTTGGTCGACGCGCCAGCCGCCCAGCCAGAAATCCCGCAGGCCGCGGCCCAGTGGTGAGTCGATCAGCGCGTCGGCGGACAGCTGGCGTCCGAGGAACAGCAGGTAGGCCAACAGCAGTCCCAGCAGCGGGGTGGCGATGCTGATGTACTCGATGGCGTGACTGGCCTCGGGGTGATCCCGCGGCGGGAATACCCCGGTCAACGGCAGTACCAGCAGGCCACCCAGCAGGGACATAACGCACAGCAGCAGTAGCGGCGCCGCCATTTTCCAGCCCGGCTGGCGGTCCGGTTCGGTGTGGGCCGGGCCGAAGAAAACGACGAACACCAGGCGGAAGCTGTAGATACCGGTCAACAGCGCCCCCAGCAGGCCCCCGCCCCACAGCCAGGGCCCGCTGCCCGGCAGCTCCCAGGCGGACAGCAAAATGGCGTCCTTGCTGTAGAAGCCGGAGGTGAAGGGCAGGGCGGCCAGCGCCGCCGAGCCGATCAGGAAACTCCAGAAGACCACCGGCAGGCGCGTGCGCAAGCCGCCCATGCGGAAAATATTGTGCTCGTGGTGCAGGCAGTGAATCACCGCCCCGGCGGCGAGGAACAGCAGGGCCTTGAAAAAGGCGTGAGTCACCAGGTGGAAGATGCCCGAGGCGTAAGCGCCGACCCCCAGGGCCAGGAACATGTAGCCGATCTGGCTGATGGTGGAGTAGGCCAGGATGCGCTTGATGTCATGCTGGGCCAGGGCGGCGAAAGCCGCCAGCAGCAGGGTGAACAGGCCTATCCAGGCCACCGCTTCCTGGGTGGGCGGCGCCAGCAGGAACAGGCCGAAGGTGCGGGCGATCAGGTAGACCCCGGCGGTCACCATGGTGGCCGCGTGAATCAGGGCGCTGACGGGGGTGGGGCCCGCCATGGCGTCCGGCAGCCAGGTGTGCAGGGGCAGCTGGGCCGATTTGCCCACGGCTCCGCCCAGCAGCAGGGCGGTGGCCAGGATGGGCAGGCTGTCGCCCACCTGCCACTGGCTGTCGGCGGCCGCCAGCAGGGGCTGGATCTCCAGGGTGCCCAGCTCGGTGAAGAGCAGCAACAAGCCCAGCGCCATCGCGGTGTCCCCCACCCGGGTGACGATGAAGGCCTTGCGGGCGGCCCTGCCGTTGGCGGGATCCCGGTACCAGAAGCCCACCAGCAGGTAGGAGCACACACCCACCCCTTCCCAGCCCAGGTACAGCAGTAGCAGGTTGTCCGCCATTACCAGCAGCAGCATGGCGCCGACGAACAGGTTCATGTAGGCGAAGTAGCGGCAGATTGATTCGTCGTCCCACATGAACTCGATGGAATACAGGTGAATCAGGAAGCCCACGCCGGTAATCACCGACATCATCACCACCGTCAGTCCGTCGACGTAGAAGGCGATACGGGGGGTGAATTCGCCCACCGCCATCCAGGTCCAGAGGGTGACCTGGAGGACCTCGCCGTCGGCCAGGAAGTCGCGTGCCAGCAAGGCCACGCAGATCGCCGCCAGGCCGACTGAGCCCGCACCCAGCGCGGCGGCGATATGGCGCGGCATTCTACCCGTGCTGAGCAGCAGCATGAGCGCGCTGGCCAGGGGCAGTGCCGGAATGAGCCAGATGCCTGCCATCAGCCCCTCAGCCTCCTTGCCTGATCCATATCCAGTGTCCTGAAACGACGCTGGATCTGGAGTACGAGGCCCAGCCCCACGGCCACCTCCGCGGCGGCCACCGAGAGAATAAGCAGGAAGATGATCTGGCCGTCGGCCTGGCCCCACTTTGCCCCCGCCGCCACGAATGCCAGCGCGGCGGCGTTGAGCATCACCTCCAGGGACATCAGCATGAAGATGATATTGCGCCGCAGCATGAGGCCCATCAGGCCGCAGCTGAACAGCAGGCCAGCCAGGGTGAGCACGTGCTCCATGGGTATCTGCAGACCGCCCATCAGCGTCGTCTCTCCCTGCGAACGATGAAGCGCCGACCCAGGTGGTAGGCGCCCACCAGGCCCGACAGCAGCAACATGGAGGCGATCTCCACCGCCAGCACATAGGGGCCGAACAGGGCCAGGCCCACTTCTTTTGGAGTCACGGCAACACCGCCGGTGGTGGCGGGGGTGGCGCGCAGGGCCAGCAGCAACTCCAGCAGCAGCAGGCCCGCGAGCGCCCCGGGTACGATCCAGTTGCGGGCGTTGAGCCACTCCCGCTCCCGCTCGACGCCTTCCTGGCCGACGTTCAGCATCATGATGACGAACACGAACAGCACCATGATCGCACCGGCATAGATCACGATCTCAAGGGCCGCGGCGAAGGGCGCCCCCATCAGGAAAAACAGTACGGCCACCGCCAGCAGCGACACTATCAGGTAGATCAGCGCGTGTGCCGCATTGGTGCGGGTGAGCGCCAGTCCGGTTGCCAGCAGGGCGATGACGGCGGCGACATAGAACAGGGTCTCCATCATGGCAGCAGGCTCTTTACGTCGATGGGCTCGGCCTCGTTTTGCGCCTGGCCCTTGTCCTTGCCGGTAATCGCCAGCCCGGACACCCGGTAGAAATTGTAGTCGTGGTACTTGCCGGTACCCTCGATCTGCAGGTGTTCCTTCTCGTACACCATATTGCTTCGGTCGTACTCGCACATCTCGAAATCCGGTGTCAGCTGGATGGCGTTGGTGGGGCAGGCTTCCTCGCACATGCCGCACATGATGCAGCGGGAGAAATTGATGCGGAAAAACTCCGGGTACCAGCGCCCGTCCTCCTTGACCCCCTGCTGCAGGGCGATACAGTCCACCGGGCAGGCTACGGCGCAGAGGTTGCAGGCGACACAGCGCTCCTCCCCGTCGGGGTCTTTGGTGAGTACGATGCGGCCCCGATAGCGCGGGGCGAGGTAGGGCATCTGCTCGGGATACTGCACGGTTTCCGCTCTGGTAAAGCTGTGCTGGAGGATGGTCCAGATGGTGCGCAGCTGGCTGGTCAGGGATTTCAGCATGTCATGCACCCTCCAGCAGCAGGGCGATGACCCCGGTGAGCAGCAGGTTCAGCAGGGTCAGGGGCAGCATCACCTTCCAGCCCAGAGCCATCAACTGGTCATAGCGCGGCCGGGGGATCGCGGCGCGCAACAGGATGAAAAAGCAGATCAGTGCGAATACCTTGATGCTGAACCATACGATCGGCGGCAGCCAGGGCCCAAGCCAGCCGCCGAAAAACAGGGTAGTGATCATGCAGGAAATCAGCAGCAGCCCGAGGTACTCGCCCAGCATGAACATGGCGAATTTCATACCGCCGTACTCGGTGTGGAAGCCCGCCGTCAGTTCGTGTTCCGCCTCGGGCAGGTCGAAGGGCAGGCGATGGCTCTCGGCGATACCGGCGATCAGGAAGGTGAACAGGCCCAGGAACTGGGGGATGCAGTACCAGAGGTCCCGCTGGGCCTCGACGATGGCGCGCAGGCTGAAGCTGCCGGTCAGCATCACCACGCCCATCAGTGACAGCCCCATGAAGACCTCGTAGCTGACCATCTGGGCGGCGCTGCGCAGGCCGCCCAGCAGGGCGTACTTATTATTGGAAGCCAGTCCCCCCAGCAGCACGCTGTAGACCGCCAGGGAGGTCATGCCCAGGAAGAACAGCAGACCGATATTGATATCCAGCACATACAGGTCGGGCCCGAAAGGTACGACGGCAAATCCCAGCAGCATTGCCACCACTATGGCGGTCGGGGCAAAAACAAATACCGCGCGATCCGCAAAGGGTGGTACCCAGTCGTGCTTGGTCAGCAGCTTGACCATGTCCGCCAGCACCTGGAGCACGCCGAAAGGTCCCAGCCGGTTGGGGCCGTAGCGATCCTGCCATACCCCCAGCAGCCGGCGCTCGAACCATGTCAGAAAGGCCGCACCGCCAACCGCAGCGGCGATAATGATCAGGCCGAAACCGATAGTATCGAGCTCAGACATGGCTGCCCCCCGCTCCGGTACTGCGGTCACTGCCTATCAGTTGCGGCGCTCGCTGCCAGTTGGCCGCCCGCCGCAGCCCGACCCGGGCCAGCGGAGCCAGGTTGGCAGTGCCCTCAAAGCCGATGCTGTAGCCGGCGCAGCCCGGTGTCATGGTGGCGTTGACGCGCACTTCCAGGGTGGCGAGAGCGTCGCCCACCTCGACACCGTCACCTGCCGCCACCCCGAGGCTGGCTGCGTCGGCGGGGCAAAGTTCGATAAAAGCCGGTACTACCAGCTCCGCCAGTCCCGGGCTGAGGGCGCTGAGCTCGTCGCTGCCGAATATGCGGGGGCGCGGCACCAGTTGCCAGGGACCGGCCGAGTTACTCACATCGGCTGCGGCGGCAGCAGTGATTTCGCCGCTCGCTGGGGCAGTCGCGGCGCCGGCTTGTAACAAGCGCACGCCGGCGGTGCCGCCCTTGAGCGGCCCCCCGGCGTGGGTCTGGAACTTGTGCAGGGACTGGTTGGAGTTCCAGCCCGGTGACCAGACCCAGGGTAGCAGCGCACCGGGCTGGGTCCGGTTGAGACCTTCCATAGTAAACGCCAGGGCCGTTTCCTCGTCCTCCCGCTGTTTCGGCTCGTGCACGGAAATATTCGCGCGCATGGCGGTGCGGCCGCTGTAGCGCGCGGGCTGCCGGGGAATCTTAACGCCGAGGTTGAGGTAGTGCAGGTCCGGTGCCGCCGCGGTGATGCCGGCGAGGGCGGGGATATCGGCGGCGCAGGCCCGGGTGATATCGTCGAAATGATGTAGCGCGTGTACCTCGGGCCGCTCCAGCTCCTTCAGGCAGGCCAGCAACCAGACCCAGGAGGGGCGCCGTTCCTCCCGGGGCTGGAATACCGGGAAGTAGCGCTGGGCGCGTCCCTCCAGGCTGACCAGGGTGCCCTCACTCTCGGCGAAATTGGCGGCGGGCAGGGCCAGCGTCGCGGCGGAGGCGGTTGCGTTGTCCAGGCCGTCCAGCACGATAACGTTGCGGCAGGCCGCCAGCAGCGCATCGATCCGGTCGCTGTTGCCGCGGCGGTACAGGTCGTTTTCCAGCACTACCAGCGTATCTATTTCGCCCTCACGGGCCCGCCGCTCCAGGGCGTTCAGGCCTGGCGCCTGGGGCCCGGTAAGCATCGCCTGTCCCAGGCTGTTCGCCTCCGGCACGCACAGGCACAGCATGGCCTGCTTGCCTGCGTTGCACAGGGCGTTTGCGACGGCCGCCGCCGCCTCCAGGACTGCGGCACTGCCGCAGCCGGTGCCGGCTATCACCAGTGGCCTGCTGGCGCCCGCCAGCGCAGCGGCAATGACTGCCGGGTCGGCGGGTCCTGCGCCGGGGATATTGGCCGCAGTCCCGGAGATACCCGCCGCTACCGCGAGGCCCAGGGCGGCGATACTCTCCGGCGCCAGGCTGACGCGCCGGGTTGCCACATCGTCAAGTGGGGTGTCCGCCACTGCGGCGATGAACAGGGGGCTGCGCTCCTGCTGGGCGAGGTTGCGAATGGCGGCGTCCTGCCAGGTCTCCAGGCGCAGCCCGGCAGCCAGTTCATAGGCCTTGTTGCGCACGCTCTGGCGCAGTGCCAGGGCGATGCGCGGCGCGGTGTTGGTGACATCCTCGCCCAGTACCAGTACCGCGTCCGCCGACTCGATGGTCCGGATATCCGGTATCACCGCGGCACTTTGCTGTTGCAGCCGTAGTGCGAGATTGACCAGATCCTGCTCGGCGTCACTGAAGCCCGGGGCAAAATTGTCGGGACCTGCCAGCAAGCGCAGCAGATAGTTGGCCTCTACCGACGCCCTGGGTGAGCCGATGCCGGCGACCTTGCCCGCCGCACAGAGCTCCATCATCCGGTGCAGGGCCTCGTGGTGGTCCAGCGCCCGGTAGCGGCCATCCGCTTCCCGCAGGCCGGGAAATTCCAGCGCGCGCTCACTGTTGACGAAGCCGGCGCCGAACCGGCCCCGGTCGCACAGGAAGTAGCCGTTGACCTCTGCATTGAAGCGGTTGTGTACCCGCTTGAGGCGGCCGTAGCGTTCGCCGGGCATGGTGTTGCAGCCCACCGCGCAGGCAGTGCAAACAGAGGGTGCGGATTGCAGGTCCCACTTGCGGGTGTAGTCGTGTACCAGCGATTTGTCCGTGAACACGCCGGTGGGGCACACTTCCACCAGGTTGCCGGCGAACTCACTTTGCAGCACGCCGTCCTGGTGCCGGCCGAAATAGATATGGTCGTGGGCGGCCATGGCGGCCAGGTCGGTGCCGCCGGCATAGTCCCGGTAGTAGCGGGTGCAGCGATAGCAGGTGATGCAGCGGTTCATCTCGTGGTTGATCAGCGGCCCGAGATACTGGTTGCGATGGGTATTTTTACGGCCGCGGTAATGGCGGTCCCGGTGGCCCACCATCACCGTCATGTCCTGCAGGTGGCACTCGCCACCCTCCGCACACACCGGGCAGTCGTGGGGGTGGTTGAGCATCAGCGACTCGACGATAGCCTCGCGAAAGTGTTGGGCCTTGTCCCCGGACAGGGAGAAGATCGCACCGTCGGTGACGGGAGTCATGCAGCCCATGACGATGCGGCCCCGGCTATCCTCGGCATTCTGGTACTGCACCACCGCGCACTGGCGACAGGCGCCGATGGAGCCCATGGCCGGGTGCCAGCAGAAGTAGGGGAGGTCGAGGCCCAGGGACAGGCAACTCTCCAGCAGGTTGCGTCCCTGCTCCACCTCGTAGGCCACACCGTCTATGGTTATCGTCGGCATCAGTGAGTACCCCCGTCACAGAAGGGACAGGCGCTGCCGCTGATATGGCGGTCGAAGTCCTCGCGGAAATATTTCATGGCGCTCTGCAGCGGCTCCATGGCGCCCGGCGCCAGGGCGCAGTGGGTGTTGCCGATGGCGCCGATAAACTCCACCTGGCGGGCCAGGGTATCCATGTCTTCCGGGCGCCCGCGGCCGCGCTCGATATCGTCCAGCACCTGGGCGGACCAGGGCAGGCCGTCGCGACAGGGGGTGCAGAAACCGCAGGATTCCCGGGCGAAAAATTCCATCAGGTTTTTGACGAAGCCCACCGGGCAGGTTTTGTCGTCGAGAATGATCATGGTGCCGGTGCCCATCCGGCTGCCCGCCTTGCCGATAGTGCCGTAGTCCATGGCCAGGTCCAGGTGTTCGGGGGTGAGAAAGTCGGTGGAGCCCCCGCCCGGGAGAAAGCCGCGCAACCGGTAGCCGTCCTCCATGCCCCCGGCGTGATGTTCGATAATTTCCCGGATGGGGGTGCCTATCGGCAGCTCCCAGCAACCGGGCTTTTTAACCCGCCCGCTGACGCCATAGAGCTTGGTGCCGGCGTCCTCGGTCAGGCCCAGGCCCTGGAACCAGTCGGCCCCGCGCTCAATGATGTGGTGAATGTTGCACAGCGTTTCAACGTTGTTGACGATGGTGGGCCGGCCCCACAAACCGCTCACCTGGGGGAATGGCGGCTTGGCCCTGGGGTTGGCCCGCTTGCCCTCGAGTGAGCTGATCAGCGCGGTTTCCTCGCCGCAGATGTAGCGCCCGGCGCTGCTGTGGACCTGCATGTCCAGGCTGTAATCGGAGCCGAGGATATTCCGGCCGAGGTAGCCCCGCTGGTAACAGGCGGCGATGGCATCGCGCAGTAAATCCGCCGCCCTGTGGTACTCCGCGCGGATAAAAATATAGGCCACGTCCGCCTGGATGGTATAGGCGGCGCAGATCATCCCCTCGATCAGCTGGTGCGGGTCGCACTCCAGCAGCAGGCGGTCCTTGAAGGTACCCGGCTCCATCTCGTCGGCGTTGCAGATCAGGTACTTGTGCCCCGGCGAGGCGTCATCCATGGGAACGAAGCTCCACTTCATGCCGGTGGGGAAGCCGGCGCCGCCGCGCCCGCGCAGGTTGGAGTCCTTGATGATTTGCAGGCACTCCGCCGGCGCCAGTTTGCCGATGGCCGACTTCATACCCAGGTAACCACCGTTGGCTTCATAGGCGGCGAAGTCCGTGGGCGAGCGGTCCGCTCGCACATTGCGGGTCAGCGGCAGATCCAGGCTCATGCGCCCCCACCCCCGTCGTCAAACAGCCCCTGCAGCTTGTCTGCGCTCACGTTCTCGTGCAGGTCTTCCCCCACCATCAGCACCGGGGCTTTGTCGCAGGCCCCCAGGCAGGTGACCGGCAGCAGGGTGAACCGCTTGTCGGCGGTGGTCTCTCCCAGGCCGATACCAAGCTGTTCGCTGATGCGCGCCTGCAGGGTTTCACAGCCCTTGATCCAGCAACTGATGCTGTTGCACAACAGTATTACCTTGTCACCCACCGGGCGGCGGAAGATCAGGTTGTAGAAGGTGGCGATACCATCCAGCTCGGCGGCGGACATGTGCAGGTGGCGGGCGATCGCGCGGAGGCTCTCGTCCGATACCCAGCCCCGGTGAGCCTGGACTATTTTCAGTGCGTCGATGGCCACCGCCGAACGGAAGGGCACGTGGGCTATCTCCGCATCGATCCGGGCTATCTCCGCCGCGCTCAAATCGGTTTCGCCGTCATTCACTGCCGGGATAAGCTCGCTCATATCGTCACCGGTCCACATCTGCCATGACAAAATCGATGCTGGCGATGATGGCTATCAGGTCGGGAATCATCAGGCCCCGGCTGATCAGTGGAATCTGCTGCAAGGCGGGAAACGAGGGCGTGCGAATCCGGGTGCGGTAGGAGGTGGTGCCGCCGTCGCTGACAAGGTGATAACTGTTGATGCCCTTGGTTGCCTCGATGGGGAATGAGGCTTCCCCCGCCGGTATCACCGGCCCCCAGCTCACATTGAGAAAGTGGTGAATGAGGGTCTCGATATCCTGCAGCGTACGCTCCTTGGGCGGCGGCGTGGTCAGGCGATGGTCGCTCTTGTAAGGCCCTTCCGGCATATTGTCCAGGCACTGGCGCACGATGCGCAGGCTCTGGCGGATCTCCTCCACTCGCACCACGGCCCGGTCATAGGAGTCGCCCTTGTGACCGACGGGTACCTCGAATTCGAACTGGTCGTAACCCCCGTAGGGGCGGTCCCGGCGCAGGTCGAAATCCAGGCCGGTGGCTCGCAGCGATGGGCCGGTTATGCCCCACTCCAGCGCTTCCGCGGTGCTGTAGCTGCCGATATCCACGGTGCGCTGTTTCAGAATGCTGTTGTCCATGGACATCACCTGGTAGTGATCCAGCCGCGCCGGCATGCTGTCGATGAACTCGCGCACCAGCTGTTCCCACCCCCTGGGCAGGTCCTGGGCCACGCCGCCGATGCGAAACCAGGCGGGGTGCATGCGCCCGCCGGTGATCGCCTCGATGATGCCGAACAGGCGCTCCCGGTCGGCGAACATGTAAAACACCGGCGACATCTGCCCGACGTCCTGGGCGAAGGTGCCGTAGAACACCAGGTGACTGGAGATACGAAACAACTCGGCCAGCATGATGCGAATGACTTTCGCCCGGTCCGGCACCTTAATGTCTGCCAGGGTCTCCACCGCCATCACGTAGGCCAGGTTGTTCATTACCCCGCCGAGGTAGTCGATGCGATCGGTGTAGGGGATGAAGGAGTGCCAGGTCTGGCGCTCGGCCATTTTTTCCGCACCCCTGTGGTGGTAACCGATGTCCGGCACCGCGTCGACCACCACCTCCCCATCCAGTTGCAGGGCGATGCGAAATACGCCGTGTACCGATGGGTGGTTGGGACCCAGGTTGAGGAACATGAACTCGGTGTCCTCGGTGGCCCGGGCCATACCCCACTCCTCGGGTTTGAACAGCAGCGCCTCCTGCTCCGCATCCTGTTTTTCCTGGTCCAGGCTGAAGGGCTCCATCTCTGTCGCCCGGGCCGGGTGGTCCTTGCGCAGCGCGTGGCCTTCCCAGGTCGGAGGCAGCAGGATCCGGCGCAGGTTGGGGTGGCCCTTGAACGTGATGCCGTACATGTCCCAGGCCTCGCGCTCGTACCAGTTGGCATTGGGCCAGATATGCACTGCGGAGGGGACACTGGGGTCCGCTGCGCTCACCGCAACCTTCAGGCGGATCTCTTCACGTCCGGCAATATTGAACAGGTGGTAGATGACGGTGAAATCTGCGGCTGGCGCCGGCTTGTGCTCCCGCAGCCGCTCATCCATGCCGAACAGGTCCAGCAACATCGGGAAGCGCGGCTTGAGGTGGGCGAGCACTGCCAGCACCTGTTCCCTGTCCACCCAGAGAGTGGGCGTTTGGTCGGGGCCGGGCTGCGGCACGAACGCCGATGCACCGAAGCGGGCGAACAAGTCGTCCACCGCGCCGTCCGTGCTCCTTGCCTGCGCCTGCAGCATAACTTTCTCCGGGCTGGTCGGGCCTCGTTGTTATTGACTGACCGGTTCTCTCAGCGTTGCTTACACCTCATCCGGACTCCGCAGGATCGATGCCTGGTTTCTTTGCTCCTTCAACTGGTCGCGGCGCGGGGTGAACTCCGGCTTCACGATGCGCTGGTCGCCGGCCACCCAGCTCAGGGGTCGGCGCTCCTGTTCGATAGCATCCTGTAACATCATCAGGCCCTGCATCAGCGCTTCCGGGCGCGGCGGGCAACCGGGCACGTACACGTCAACCGGGATGAACTTGTCCACGCCCTGTACCACGCTGTAGATGTCGTACATGCCGCCCGAATTGGCGCAGGAGCCCATCGATATAATCCAGCGCGGTTCCAGCAACTGGTCGTAAAGGTGTTGCACCACCGGCGCCATCTTGCGAAACACGGTACCGGAGATAACCATCAGGTCCGCCTGCCTGGGCGTGGCGCGGATCACTTCCGAACCAAAGCGGGCGATGTCGTGGCGGCTGGTAAACGAGGTGGCCATTTCCACGTAGCAACAGGAGAGGCCGAAGTTGAAAGGCCACAGGGAGTGGGCCCTGCCCCAGGCGACGAGGTCCTCAAGCTTCGCGAACAGCACATTGCGCCGAACCTGCTCCTCCACGCTTTCCCGGGCGGAGCCCGGAGCAGAGCTTGCGATAAGGTCTCCCGGTTTGCTCAGGCTCCACTCCATCAGCGCTGCACCTCCGGGTGGGGGTTCTGTTGCGGCTTGCCGCTGCGGGTCTTCAGGCCCCAGTCCAGAGCCCCGGTGCTCAGTTCGTACAGCAGCGCAACGCCGAGGATCAGTACGAACACGAGGACTGCGACAAAGCCCTCCCAGCCCAGCTCGAAGAAGGCCACCGCCCAGGCAAAGATGAAAACGGTTTCAAGGTCGAAGATCACGAAGAAGATGGCGACGAGATAGAACTCGACCGCCATGTGAATCTGCGGTGAGCCGACAGACAACACCCCGGATTCAAACGGCATATTGGTGGCCTTGTTGGCCCGGCGCTGGCCGAGCACGAAGGACAGCCCCAGCATGGTGGCCACCAGCAATAGCACTGCGATGAAGTAGACCACGAAGGGCCACAGGGATGTCACCGCCTCATTCAATGGGCGCTGCTCCGTACTGGTCGGGGTTCAGGCGTCTGGGAATTCAGGGTATAGGGGGAGTGCAGGCAGTTCGCGCAAGGCGATCTGTCGGTAACATGGCGCTACTGTTTCGCGTCCTAGCATTGGAACTCCATACTCCCGGGGGGCGTCAATGGAGGTCACTTGCCCGTACTACTAACCACATGGGTAAGTAAATCGACCTGGTACAGCTACCACTTGATACGCTTTGACTCTAGCGAGGTTGAAAACCAAACGCAAGTTGCTCCCTGCAAATTGCTGTGCTGGTTATATTTTGATCAACCGACAGGGCCTATAGCTTTTGTGACGAGCTATTCGGATTGCGGATCACTGACGGCCGCAAGCCAGTTCCCCTTTGCGGGCTGCTGCGGAACTCAACCATAATTGCTGCGCGAAAAATTCGGGACTCGAACAGTGCTCGCAGAAAGCCCCCGCAAAGGTGGACTGGCTTAAGCTGCGACCTGACGTCATTGATCCGCAATCCGAATGGCTCTTCTCCGCCCAACATTGGCTCTACAAATGGTAAGCAACTAGATCGGTTCCCGCTGGGAATTGACACTGGCTGTGCCAGAGGTGAGGCCCTGCGGGAGACTGCACCAGTGACAGTCAGGTCGTTGCTTAGGCGTGTCCGCCTTTACGGGGGCTTTCTGCGAGGACTGTTCGAGTCCAATAATTCGCGCAGCAATAATTGTCGAGTTCCGCAGCAGCCCGTAAAGACGGAACGCTTGCGACCGTCACCGGGGCGGTCTCCCGCAGGGCGTTTTGCAGCAGGAACCAATATTGGTATATAGACACGCTCTCCCGGAGAACAGCCGATGAAAACCCTTCACATGCTTCGCCACGCGAAATCAGCCTGGGACGAACCCGGGTTGTCCGACCGGGAGCGGGGATTGAACAAGCGCGGCAAGCGGGATGCGCCGCGGCATGGGCGAGGCGCTCTCGCAGCTTATGGCACCGATGGCCGTAGTCGCGAGTCCGGCGCGAAGGGCACAGCTTACCCTCGAGGGTCTGTGCCAGGGATGGCCGGCACTGGCCGAATGCGATCACACAGTGGATGAGGATCTTTACACCTTCTCCGCCGACGATCTGTTTCAGTGGCTGCTGGGCCAGGACGATAGTGATCAAGCGCTGTTTATCATTGGTCACAACCCGGCATTCACCGACCTGGCCAACGCCCTGGCAGGGGATGACGGGCTTCCAAACCTGCCCACCGCCGGCTACCTGCGACTGGCATTGCAGATTGACCACTGGCGGGACATCCGGCAAGGTTGTGGGCTGATTGAATTCAGTCTTTTTCCCCGCCAGCTTTAGGTCGGGGATATTCCCACCGGAGAGCAAGCATGCCCCGCAGCACTGTTTTTGTCGTGACACTCTTATGCCTGGGACTCTGGGCTGGCGGCATTGCCGCGGCGCCGGCTGAGCGCCTCGGGGAGGCTGTGCGTTTCAAAACCATCAGTTACCAGGATCACGACCAGATTGACTACGGCGAATTTGCCGCTTTCCAGCAGTTTCTGCGGGATTCCTTTCCCCGGGTTTTTGCCTCGCTCGAGGTCGAGACGATCAACGATTACAGTCTGTTGTTGCGCTGGCCGGGCAGCGACGCCGCGCTGCCGCCGGTGTTGTTCACTGCCCACATGGATGTGGTGCCGGTCGAGCCCGGCACCGAGCAGGACTGGCAGCATCCCGCCTTCGACGGGGTGGTGGCGGATGGCCGGATCTACGGTCGCGGTACCCTCGATGACAAGGTGGGGGTGATGGGTTTGCTCGAGGCGGTGGAGGAGCTGCTCAAGGACGGGTTTTCGCCGTCACGGTCGGTGTATTTTGCCTTCGGGCACGACGAGGAGATCAGCGGTCGCAACGGCGCGGCGGCAATCGCCGCCCGGATGCGGGAACTGGGTTTGCATTTCGCCTGGATGGTGGACGAGGGCGGCATGCTGGTCTCGGACAATCCGCTGCTGGCGGGCAAGACCATGGCCATGGTGAATGTTGCGGAAAAGGGTTACCTGACCCTTGTCCTGCGAACCAGCGGTGAAGGCGGGCACTCTTCCAACCCGCCCGCCGTGAGTTCCATCGGTCGCCTCGCCAACGCGCTGGCGCGAATCGAGGCAAAGCCCTTTCCCCCGAGACTGGTTGAGCCGGTAGCGGCGATGCTCGGGGCGCTGGCGCCGCACATGGGCCAGCCCGAGCGCCTCGTGTTTGAAAACCTCTGGCTGACCGATGGCCTGGTGGCCCGCAATATGGCGAAGGAGCGCACAACCGCCCCCTTTGTTCGAACTACCACGGCACTGACCATGTTCAACAGCGGCGTTAAGGAAAATGTGGTGCCCCAGCGGGCTGAGGCGAGGGTCAATTTTCGTCTGCTGCCGGGCGATACGCCGATTACGGTGGTTGAATACATTACCGCGGTGGTGGACGACCCACTGGTGGAAATCAGCTATGAATCCTGGGACCAGATGCCACCGGTGGCGGAATACCCGGGTAGCGGCTACGGCGTCATTCAGGCCGCCATACAAAGTGTCTATCCCGACGCCGTGGTGGTGCCGGCGATGCTGATGGCTGTGACCGACACGCGCCACTATATCGACCTGGTGGCCAATCAGTACCGCTTTCACGGGATCAAAATGGCGACCAGCCAGGCTACCTCCATTCACGGCACAGACGAGTACGTGGATGTTGAGAGTTACGAAAAATCGATTGAAATCGCCCGCGGGATGATTGAGCTCGGGGCGCAGTAGGAGCCCCGGACGCCGCACCGGGCAGCGCGTCCCTTCGCTTGCCGCTAGCTATATTTCAAGCGTCGAGAGATCGATGTCGTGGGCGCCCGGCTCCAGGCTTTTGGCGATAGCCAGCGGGCCCTTGGTGGGGTTGTTGTCCAACTCGCTCAGGTCGACCAGTTTTGGCTCGCGCAGTCGGTATTTTCTCGAGTCCAGCAACACCATCACTGTCGGTTTCAGGCGCCGGGTGCGGTACTCTGATACAACCACGCCGACTTCACCGGTGGTCAGTTCCACTATGGTGCCAGCCGGGTAGATGCCGACTGCCTGAATGAAAACCTCGACCAGCTCCGACTGGAAGTCGATGTTTCTGGCGCGATAGAGCATTTTTATCGCATTCGAGGGGGACACGGCCGATGCGTGGCTGCGATTGCTGGTGATGGCGTCGTAAGTGTCCACGATGCCGGCAATCCGGGCAAAGGCGGGAATCTGATCGCCGGATAGCCCCTGCGGGTAGCCGGAGCCATCGTAACGTTCGTGGTGGTGAGCGACGATGTCCACCACGTCCTGGTTAATGATTCCACTTTCGCGAACGATATCGACGCCGTGCGAGACATGAAGCCGCATGCTCTCTGTTTCATCCTCGGACAGGGACCGCGCGGCCTTCAACAGCGACGGATCCAGGCGCAGCTTGCCCACGTCCATCAGCATGCAGCCTATAGCCAGCGAGCGTAAGTCATGTCTCGGCAGGCCCAGTTGTCGCCCCATGGCCACCGCCCAGATGGCGGCGCTGAGAGAGTGCTGGTAGGCGTACTGGTCGTGCTGTTTCAGGCGCGCCAGCCAGATGCAGGCATCCGGGTTGCGCGTCATGCTTTCGACCACCGGCTCGACGGATTTTTTCAGGCGGACGACATTCAGGCTGCCCCCGTCACTGACGTGCTCGAAAATCTCGTTAACATCATCCACGAGGTAGTCGAGCACCAGCCAGGCCTGGGCGCTTTCGTCTTTCCACTCGCTGGTGTTGGGGTAGGGTTTGAGGGGGCGGCCGGGGAAGATTTCGGTGATCGGAATAGAGGTTTTGGGCGCCAACGCCCGCCGCAACAAGGGGTGGCCGGGGTCGCGGCTCTTGGAGACGTCCACGAACACGTACTTGCAGTAGTTCCGGACGCGCTCGATCTCCTCTGTGGATTCCAGGCAGAAGCCCTGGATAACGAAGGGAGTTTCCAACCACGGCCGATCGAGGCCGCTGACATACATGCCAACAGCCAGGTCCTTGCTTTCTACCTTTTGGGTGTGGAGCATCACTACTCGCAGCCCCCTTGTATTGTGTTTCCGCCCCGTTCAGATTCCAACATAGCGCAAATTTGAAGTTGGCGTCCGAAAATCTCCACTTTTTTCTTGTGCAAGATTTACCCCGGGAGCGGGGTCCATCCCCCGCAATGCCCAGTTAACCGGCCACCCGCGCCCCCTATAGCTCGAAGCGCTCCTGCAAGAACCTGGCAATGCCATCCTCGTCGTGGTGGCCGATGATTGCCGTGGCGGCGGCCTTGACGGCCTCCTTGGCGTTACTGGGGGCGTAGGACTCGTCCGCCAGGGCAAACATACTCAGGTCGTTGTCGCTGTCGCCGAAGCAGATTACCCGGCTGACCCCCAGGTCTTCCCTGATCCGGTTGATGGCGCCGCCCTTGCTGGCGTCGCTGTGGTGGATATCGATCCAGTGCAGTTGCTCGCCCTCGACTGCAGTGCCGGAATAGGCGACCAGGTGGGGTTCGGCCCCCACCAGGTGCTCAATCTGCTCGATGGCATGTCTGGGCCCGAGTGCGCTGATATTGGTGATATCGGCAGCGAAGGGCAGCTCGGCAACCGGGCAGACCTCCAGCCCCTCGATGCGGGCGATATGGTCTGCAAGCCGGCGTTCCGCGGGGGTTTGCAGGGGGAGGTGGTAGACGCCGTGGCGGTCGGGTGGCTCGACGGTGAAAATAAAAGGTGTGACCCCCTGGCTGACGAAGCCCTCGACGATACTGCGAATCTCGCCCATGGTGAGCAGGTTGCTGTGGCTGTAGCGCCGGGTATCCGGACGCCAGATCATGACCCCGTTCTTGTAGATATGCGGCAGGCTGAATTGAGTGCCCTCCAGCAGCGCCCGGGCTGCGTGCAGGGTCCTGCCGGTCGCCACCGTGTAGGCAATATCGCGCTGTGCCAGCCGGCGCAGGGTGTCGCGGGTGCCCTCCGACAGTGCGGAGTGGCGGTTGAGTAAAGTGCCGTCGAGGTCGAAAACGATCAGTTCCATGGTGCCAGGGCTTCAGTTGTGACTGCGGATGAATCTGACGCCTGATGGGCCGGCGACAAAGAGATGTGGTGATTATACGTATTCCAGCCCTCGCAGCCGCCTGTTTGTGGCCGTACAATTGCCGTGCGCCAGGCTTGTATTGACATTAGCGAGGCCCTCGCGCACCGTGCCGATCTCATTCCAGGAAATTGTTAGCCGTGAACGACACACTTCTATATGTGATCGCCGCAGTCATTGTGCTGGGCATCGCCGCCCAGTGGCTGTCCTGGCGCCTCAAGGTACCCTCCATCCTCGCCCTGCTGGTGATCGGCATTGTCGCCGGCCCGGTTACGGGCCTGCTGCGGCCCGACGAGATGTTCGGCGACATTCTGTTTCCAATGGTCTCGCTGGGGGTGGCGCTGGTGCTGTTTGAGGGGGGGCTTACCCTGCGCCTGGGCGACCTGAAGGGGCACGGCGCCGCGGTCAGCAACCTGGTCAGCTGGGGCGCCCTGCTCAACTGGGGGCTGATCGCCGCCGGTACCTGGCTGGTGGCGGACTTTTCGGTGGTCATGGCCCTGCTGTTTGCCGCCCTGGTGATAGTAACCGGTCCGACGGTCATCAATCCCCTGCTGCGGACCATGCGTGCGACGCCCCAGGTCAGCCAACTGCTGCGCTGGGAGGGTATCCTGATCGACCCGGTGGGCGCCCTGCTGGCGGTTCTGGTATTCCAGTTTATCGTCACCGGCGCCGAATCCTACCTGCTGTTCCTGCAGAGTATCGGCGTGGGCGCCCTGGCGGGCGCGCTGGCGGCGGTGAGCCTGGGCCAGCTCATAAAGCGGCACTGGATCCCGGAATACCTGCTCAACGTGGTGGCCCTGGCCTGGGTGGTGATGGCCTTTGCCGGCAGTAACTACCTGGCGCACGAATCCGGCCTGCTGGCGGTCACGGTGATGGGCGTCTGGCTGGGCAATACCCGCGGGATCGATATGACCGAGGTGCTCAGCTTCAAGGAGAGCCTGTCGATCCTGATCATTTCCATGTTGTTCATCGTGCTGGGCGCGCGGATAACTCCCGGAGATATTATCGCCACCGGCTGGAGCGGATTTGCCGTGCTCCTGGTAGTGCTGCTGGCACGGCCCATCGTGGTCTGGGCCTGCACCCTGGGCGGTGGATACAGCTGGCGAGAGCGGGCCCTGGTGTCCTGGGTAGCTCCCCGGGGTATCGTTGCGGCGGCGGTCTCCTCCCTGTTTGCCCTGCGGCTGCAGGAAGCGGGCTACCCCGAAGCTCCGCTGCTGGTGTCCTACACCTTTTTGATCATCATAGTCACGGTGGTGGTGCAAAGTTTTACCGCCAAGCCGTTGGCCCGCCTGCTGGGCCTGGTGGAGGAAGAGCCCAGGGGAATTCTGATCGTCGGCGCCAACCCGGTGGCCAGGACGATAGGCAAGGCCCTGTTGCAGCAGGGTTTCCGGGTCAAGCTCACGGATACCACCTGGTCGGAAACCCAGGCGGCCCGTATGGATGGCCTGGATACCTACTACGGTGACCCGGTCTCGGCCCACGCGGACCGGCAACTTGAACTGGAGGGCATCGGCCGCCTGTTTGCCATGTCCCGCCGGCCTGCGATGAATACTCTTGCGGTGGTCAAGTACCGGCGGGAGTTCGGCCGCAACCGCGTCTTTACCCTGCGCAACTCGCAGGAAAAGGACGCCTCCGAAAAGCGTCGGGTGGCAGAGAGTTTTCGCGCTCCGCGCCTGTTCGGGGAGGGCGTCACCTTGCAGAAGCTGTCGAGCCTGATAGCCCAGGGTGCTGAGGTCAAGGCGACCCTGCTGTCGGAAACCTTTGACCTGGCCGCCTACAAGAATGCCAGGGGCAAAAGCCATATACCGCTGTTCGCCGTGGACAAGAGTCACCACCTGCGCGCTTTCACCGATGCTTACCAGCCCGAGGTAAAGCCCGGTTGGACCCTGCTCTCACTGGTGTCGCCGGCAGTCGAGGCACCCGTGGAGTCGGCGAGCCTGGAAGTAGAGGAGGCGGCCGGTCCGCACCTGGCCTGACGCCATCCTCCCGGGCTTTAGTCTTTAGCGCGCAGGCCAGGATGCGATATAGTGCCGGCAGGGTATGTTGCAGCCGGCAACTTACCGGGTAAGCCGGGTACTTCAGCCGTCAACGGGGTAAATCCATGAAATACAACAGGTCCATTGTCATCCTTCTGAGTTCTGTACTGGTATGGGCGGGGTTCAGCACGACTGTGGCAGCTGCGGTAGTGAGCACCGGCGACGCCTTTGCGATAGAGCGGTCTGCGACCGGGTCGAGCGAACACCTGGCCCAGGTGCAGGCCGTGATGGCGCGCCATGATGTCCAGCAGGCGATGATCCAGCTTGGGGTCGACCCGGTGGAAGCCGAGCTGCGTGTTGCGGCCCTGAGTGGCCCGGAGCTGGCGCAGCTGCAGGGACAGCTGGACCAATTGCCTGCCGGGGGCAGTCTGCTGGGCCTGATCGGCGCCGTCTTTGTGGTGCTGCTTATCCTTGAAGTCACCGGCGTGATCGATATCTTCAAAAAAGTCTGAATGGTAAAACCCTCCCCGGAGGCCGTGCCGGGGCGCGATACACGCTTGTTCTGGCCAGCCCTGGCTGCTCTGCTGCTGGTGGCCCTGCTCGGTGCCTGTGCCGTCAATCCGCCGCTGGATCTCGCTGATACCCTGCCCGGGGCCCCTCCCGTTCGGCTCGAATCGGTGCCTTTTTACCCCCAGGCGGCCTATCAGTGTGGCCCGGCGGCACTGGCGGGGGTGCTGGGAGCGGCCGGTACCACGATGGAGCCTGGGGCCCTTGCCCCCCAGGTCTACCTGCCCGGCCGCGAGGGCAGCCTGCAGGCCGAGTTGGTGGCCGCCGCGCGGCGAGCCGGCCTTATTCCCTACCTTACTGACGAGCAACCGGCGGCCCTGCTGCAGGAATTGCAGGCCGGCCGGCCCGTGCTGGTAATGCAGAACCTGGGAACCCCAGGTGTTCCGACCTGGCATTACGCGGTAATGACGGGCTTCGACAGCGCCGCGAACCGGGTAGTCCTTAACACGGGTGACCAGCCTGGCCTGGCGGTGGCAGCCCCGGAATTTCTTCGTACCTGGAACTGGGCGGGGCGCTGGGCGATGGTGGTGCTCAGGCCGGGACAGCTCCCCGCCGGGGTAGAGCTGGCACGCTACACGGAAGCCGTGCTCGCATTTGAGAACGTGGCGGGGCCGGCAGCGGCCGCCGCGGCCTGGCGGGCGGCGCTGGAGCGATGGCCGCAGGCTCCTGGCCCCTACCTGGCGCTGGGCAACCGGGCCTACCACGATGGCAATCCGGCCAGGGCCGTCGAATATTATGGCCGCGGCCTGGGGCACAACCGCGATCACCCGGCCCTGGGCAACAACCTGGCATCTGTGCTTGGCGAACTGGGCTGCGCCGGCGCGGGCATAGCCCTGCTCGAGCCCATTCACGCAGCACTCCCGGAGGCTTCCGGCTGGCGCCCAGTCACTGCCGCGACCCTGGCGGAGCTCGCTGCGATGGCCCCCGGCGACCAGGCTGCCTGTGTTGCCCGGTATTCGCTATCCGTCCCGGGCCTGTGGTCGATTTGGCCACCTCCGTGGTGGGCCCGGCAGATCAGTCACTTTTTCCGCCAGGGATACCCCGCAGCCGGTGCCGCCACAGCTGCGCTCGGCGCCCAAGGGTGATAGGCTTCTCCCCCTCAAAGCATCCTTATCCAGATGGAGTGATCAATGCGCATAGCCTGGGCCTTAGCCCTGCTGGTAGTGGCCGGTTGCAGCACCGTTACAAGCCAACCCGGGCCGGCCGCTCCGTTGGCGTCAAACCCGATGATTCCCTGTACTGACCCGCGCCCTGAGCTATGCACCATGCAGTATGCGCCTGCCTGCGCGAGTCTGGCAGCGGGCGGCTTCAGGACTTACGCCTCCGCCTGTAACGCCTGCGCTGACAGCGCAGTCACGGGCTACCAGAATGGACCCTGCAGCGAATGAGCCTGACCAACCGGATACTCACGGCGATGGCGGCGGGCATCCTGCTGGGCTCGCTGCTGAACGCACTTTTGCACGGCACCGCGCTGCCCGATGGCCTGCGTGCGTTTATCGATGAGGGCCTGGTGGGTGGCCTGTTCGATGTGGTCGGGCGAATTTTTATAGCCTCGCTGAAGCTGCTGGTGGTGCCCCTGGTGCTGGTATCCCTGATCTGCGGGGCCAGTTCCCTCGGCGACAGTGCCCGGATGGGGCCCATTGCCTTCAAGACCTTCGGCCTGTACCTCGCCACCACGGCGATAGCGGTGACGCTTGCCCTGGTGGTCGCGGGTATCATCAGCCCGGGTGAGGGCATGAACCTGGTGCTTGCCGCGGATTTCCAGCCCACCCCGCCGCCCCCGCTGGTGGATGTACTGGTCAATATCGTCCCCTCCAACCCGGTGCGGGCCATGGCGGACGGGGAAATGCTGCAGATCATCGTATTCGCGCTGCTGGTGGGTTACGCCATTTCCCACGCCGGGGAGCCGGGTCGGCGCATCGCGGGCTTTTTTCGCGACCTCGAAACCGTGGTCATGAAAATGGTGGAAATTCTCATGGCGCTGGCACCCTACGGTGTGTTTGCGCTGCTCGTGAAACTGTTCGCCCAGATGGGCCTGAGCGCCATTGCAGACCTGGCGGCCTACTTTTTTACCGTGGTTGGTGTGCTGCTGCTGCACGCTTTTGTCGTATACGCCCTGCTGCTGCGCTCGCTGGCGGGGCTGTCCCCGCGCACGCTGTTCGCCAAAATGCGGCCGGTCTGGGCTTTCGCCTTCAGCACGGCATCTTCCGGCGCAACGCTGCCCGTCACCCTCAACACGGTGGAGCGGCAGATGGGTGTGCACAACTCGGTGGCAGGCTTCACGATCCCGCTGGGTGCGACCATCAATATGGACGGCACCGCCATCATGCAGGGGGTGGCCACGGTTTTCATCGCGCAGGTATATGGGATTGACCTCACCGCTACCGCGCTGCTGACGGTTATCCTCACCGCAACCATGGCCTCCGTCGGCACCGCCGCGGTGCCGGGCGTCGGCCTTGTTACCCTGGCGCTGGTGCTGGGACAGGCGGGTCTGCCAGTAGAGGGGATCGGCCTGATACTTGGCGTCGACCGCCTGCTGGACATGGTGCGGACTGCCGTCAATGTCACCGGCGATGCGGTGGTGACGCTTATCGTGGCGAAAAGCGAAGGACAGTTTGACCAGGCGATCTTCGATCGGGTCGGGAGACAGCAGTCCTACGATCCGGCCGAGTCTGATCCGCCCGGTCTGTAGCGGGGCGTCCCGGGTCGCGACGAAGGCCCGGCGCTCCACTCGTAGCAACAATCCGGGCCTGGTGGTACGTTTCCCGGCAAGGCACCCCGCCCCGGCTCATTTTTACGAAAGGACCCAGCCAGCAAATGCCCATTCAATGCACCATCGTACCGGTTACCCCCTACCAGCAGAATTGCTCCATTATCAAGTGTGAGACCACCGGCAAGGCCGCCATCGTCGATCCCGGCGGAGACGTGGAGAGGATTCTCGCCGCGGTCGAAAAAATGCACGCCAGCGTCGAAAAGATTCTTCTCACCCATGCCCACATGGACCACTGCGCCGCATCGGATGTGCTGCGCCAGCAGTTGGGTGTGCCCATCGAGGGCCCGCACCGGGAAGACCAGTTCTGGCTGGACAAGTTGCCCGAGTGGTGCGAGATGGCGGGCTTCCCCCACGCCGATGCGTTTCTGCCGGACCGCTGGCTGGACCAGGGTGATACGGTAACGGTGGGTGAGCAGGTGCTCAGGGTTTTCCACTGTCCGGGGCACACGCCGGGCCACGTGGTGTTTCTGTATGACGCGCAAAAAGTCGCCTGGGTGGGAGATGTGCTGTTTCAGGGATCAATCGGCCGCACCGACTTTCCCAGGGGTAACCACGAGCAGCTGGTCGCCAGTATTCGCGACAAACTGTTCCCGCTCGGCGACGACATTACCTTCATCCCCGGGCACGGGCCCACCTCCAGCTTTGGCCAGGAGAGGCGTACCAATCCGTTTGTGGCAGACAGCCGCTATGGCTGAGTCGGAACCCGAACGCGAAAGCCTGTTGCGCAGCGAATACCTGAGCCAGACTGCCCGGATCCACTGGCACGAGCTGCAGACCTGGTACGCCCGGGGCAGCGTGATCAGCGTGGAGGGCAAGCTGAACCTGGTGGAAGTGGCGGTCCAGTTGGGTCTTGATAACACCGCCCGCTTCGAGCAGTGGATTGCCGAGGGCAGTATCGCCCCCGTGACCGATGAGCAGGCCCGGGCCTGGTACGAGGCCAACCCGGAACTCTGGGCCGTGGTGGCGCCGCCCTGGGTGCTTGTGCAGCAGCGCGCGGAAGCACCGAACGCGCCGGCCTGAACGCGCGGCCGCCTATTACCTGCTGGCCTCGATGGGGTGGACTTCTCCCTCGAATACGGTTCCCCACACCTTGATCTTGTTCAGCCCGGCGATCCCTGCCTCATAGGGGTCGCTGTCCAGTACGGCGAAATCAGCGCGCTTTCCCGCCCTGATCGACCCGATCTCGTTTTCCCAGCCCACTATCCAGGCAGCGTCGACAGTGATGGCTCGCAGGGCGGCCTCCAGTGATATTTTTTCGGCGGCACCGGTCTCCCCGCCGCCGATCGTCACCCGGTTGGTGGCGTTCCAGGCCAGCGTGAGGGGCGACAGGGGCGCCATCGGGCTATCCGAGTGCAGGGCGAAGGGCACCCCCAGGCGCTCCAGGGAGCCCAGCCGCACCATCTGGCTGCCCCGGTCCGGTCCCAGCCACAACTCGCTGTAGATATCGGACAGCAGGTAGTGGTAGTAGGGATTGGCCGATACCAGCGCGCCCAGGGCTTTGAGCTGTCGACTCTGGTCCTCGGTGCTATAGGCGAAATGCTCCAGGGTAAAGCGGTGATCCACCCTGGGGTGCTCGGCCTGCAGGGCGCGCAACAGGTCGATGAAGGCGGCGGCGCTGAGGTCGCCATTGGTGTGGGCGTGCAGCTGGTACCCCGCCCGCCAGAAGGCCTGCGCCCACTGGGTTGTTACCGGCAGCGGGGCCATCCACAGGCCTTTGTGGCCATCGATGTAGCCCGGTGGTCCCATTTGCGCCAGGCCGCTGAAAATCGCCCCGTCCATCATCAGTTTGAAATGGTTCTCCACCATCACACGGCGCGAGTTCCCCGCCCGCCACTCATCGATTTCAACTATGGCCTCGGCCGGGCTTTTACCCCTGGCGAGGAAGTCGGTGATGATGGGGGTCATGATAATGCGCAGGGGTGCCTGGCTTGTCTCTGTAATCTGGCGCACCAGGGCGATCTCCCCGGCCGGGTCGCCGAAGACCCCCGTACCCATATCCAGTACCGTGGTGACGCCACCGAGGTGAGCCATCTCCAGGAAATTGCTCATACCCTTGCCGAAGCGGGCGGGCTCGAACAGGAAGGGCAGTTTGGGAACCACGGCTTTCAGGCCGTTCTCCCAGAAGTGTCCCCTGGCCCAGTCATTCTCGTGGTTGCCTGCAGTATCAGCCTCGGTAATACCGAGCATGGCAAAAGCCGCGTCGTTGCCAATCAGCTCATGGAAGGAGCGGTGCCAGAGCATCACCGGGGTATTCCGGGAACCAGTCGTTGAGTTGCTGGCGGTACACCTCCCCGTGCCACAGCGGGTGGTAGCCCCAGACGATAAACGGCACGCTCTTGTCAGTGTCCGTGGCGACCAGCTCTTGCAGGCGGGCCTTGTAAGCTTCGGGAGTGGTCGCGCCGGGAAAGTCTCCAGTGGGCAGGGTCCAGTCATCGGGCGCCAGGAATGGGAACTGGGTCAGAACCGCCGGCAGGGAAGGGTGCACATGGGGGTCGATGAAACCGGGCATCAGGACCTTGTCCTGCAGGCTGCGGTCGATGCTGACATCGCTCACTGCCAGCCAGGGCTTGAGTGATTCCAGGGTGCCCACCGCGACAATGCGGCCGTCGGCCACTGCCACGGCCGTGGCCTCGGGCAGGGCCGGTTCCATGGTGATGATTTTTTTGGCTGTATAGACCACCAGCTGGCTGGCGGCCGCAGCAGATGCCAGGCAGCTTGCCAGGGATGCCAGCAACAGCGTCCGCAAAATTCCCATCGGCATCGCTCCTGGTTGCAATTGATGCGGTTGGGGATGCCGACCGCCTGTCCGGTTTGTGAAGTGCCGCGTCAGCGGATTATCTTGATCCAGTCACCGGTGCGGGGTTCTCCCCGGGGGTAAAGACCGTTGAGCAGGCGCAACTGGGCCTCTGCATCGGGGATGCGCACGCTGCTGGCGAGGCTCGCCATGGTGGCCCCCCGCGGCACCTGGATATAGTGTATGCGATAACCGTTGCCGGCCTGGCGCTCCTTCGGGTGCATCGGCCGGAAACTCTGGATCGCAGCCAGTAACTGCGGGTCGGCGGCGGCAAAATCATTCGCCCTGCCATCGAACAGGTAGCTCAGGCTGCTGTAATCGATAACCGCGAGGCGGCTGTTGTTGCTGCCACTGGTGGCCACTGCCGTGTAGCCCGTGAGACCGGCCTGCTCCAGCTCAGCGCCCTCGCCCAGGGTGCCCGTCGCACTGCCTTCGAGCACCGTGCGCGGGGTGCTCGCCTGGTCCCGGCGTCGAATGGTGAGGGTCAGGGAGGCGGAGCCATCGGGGGCGCTGGCGACAATCTCCTTTGCCCCGGCGGTCACCTGCCAGCCCGGGGGATGTTCGAAGCTGAAGCCCAGCTTGTTGTGATAATAGCGATTCTCGTCCCGGGCGCTCTGCACGCTGGGACCCCAGACAAGGCCCTCGATCTGGCGGCGAAATTCCCCCGGCACTTCGGGATTGTCCACGGTCTCCCCGGTGGTGAGGTCGCCGGCGGTGCGGATCACCGTCTGCAGGCGCTGGTCGTTGCGCGGGTGGGTGGCGTAGAGCCCGTGGTAGCTGGCCACCGGTTTGCCGGTAGACTTGGCTTTCACCCGCTGGAACTGCTCCTGGTCCTTCAGCACGCCGATCACCTCCAGCAGCGAGTCGGGGTCGTAGCCGGAGTTGTACATATACTTTGCCCCCAGTCCGTCGGCCTCCAGTTCGTGTTCGCGGCCATAGCCCCGCACCAGCTCGGTGCCGTACATATTCGAGGCGTCCGCCAGCTCGCCGCTGCCGGTCAGGATATAGGCGGTGGTCGCCACCACCTGGTTGGTGATGCTGGCGGTCTGCTGCCGCGCCGCGTGGCGGGCGGTGACGTGGCCGATCTCGTGGGCCATGACCCCCGCCAGCTCGGCCTCGTTGTCCAGGTAGGCGAGCAGGCCCCGGTTGACGTAGACGAAACCACCCGGGGTGGCGAAAGCATTGATATCCGGGCTGTCGATCACCGTAAAGGTGAAGGTATCGCCCGGCGTATCGCTGTTTTGCACCAGGCGCTGGCCAATGCGGGTTATATAGGCGGACAGTTCCGGGTCGTCATAGGTCGCGCCCTCTTCAACGATCTGGCGGTGCATGTCCTCGCCCACTGACACTTCCCGGCCCTGGGTGCTGACAACCACGCTGCTGCCCCCGGTCGCCGGGTTCTCGGCGCATCCGGCCATGAGGGTGGTCAGTAAACCGGCCAGGACTGCAACTGCGACATAACGCGACATCCGCTCCTCCCCTAGTACTGGCTGGACAGGAACTGGAGCAGCTGGTCGCCAATTCCGTCGCAGGCGGTGCCCTGTACCGGGGCGATGATGGGGATGGGTATCACTACCGCGGGCATATAGGACTGTCCGGTAGCGGTGGTGCTGATACGCCCCACTTCAGCGTGTTCGGTAAAGTCCCAGATGGTCGCCTCGTAGTTCGCGTCATTGCTCCAGGTACCGAAACCGAAACAGCCGCCCCCGCCGGGACCCACCGCGCAGGTCATGGAGCCGGTCGAGTCGCCGCGCACGGTGGAGCCGTCGATCCAGATCATGTACTGGGTTCTCAGCGAGGCCATTTTTTCGGCCACCACCGGCTGGCGCTCGACCAGGCGCTCAAAATCCGCCAGTTGCAGCGGCGCCGTGCGGGGCTCGAACCAGGGGTAGAAGTCGTTGACGAATTCCAGTTCCCCTATTACCTCGATGCTCCTGTCGCCGCTCGATATATGGTCGCCAACGCACTCGACGAAATCCGGCTCGGTATCGTAGTCGCTGGCGTGGCGCCGCCCCAGGATCACCACGGTGGAGTTGCCGATGCCCTCGCTGGGTTCGTTGAACACCATCTGGTCGACTGTCGATGTGACGCAGCCGGACGCCAGGAAGATAGCGCCGCCCAGTAGCAGCGCGCCGGGAAGGTTGTGTAGTTTCACAGGCTTGCCTCCTGCCCGTTACCGAGCACTTGCTGTAGCCAGGCCTGCACTGCCGGCACCCTGGCGAAACTGGTGGCGAAATTGGCCCCCGCATCACGCAGCGCCATCACCGCCGCCAGATTGACGGCGGCCTGGTCAGTCTGCAGGAACGCAGTGGGGGTTTTACCGTAGGCCGGCATGGTCCAGTCGGCTATCGGGTCGCCCCCGGTCGTCACCAGTTGTAGATGATAGCGTATCCAGATCTCGTAAACCTTCACGTTGGTATGGGCGGGAATGGCGTATTGAAGTTCGGCTATCTGCGGGATCAGCACCGCGTCCACGGCGGGATTCATCTGGCCGGGCCCGGGCTGCCCCACCATCGGTACTACCCGGGCGAACATGCCATTGAGCAGGGTATCCCACATCTGCACCTGGGCCTCCCCGGACTTCACCAGCCAACTGGAGTCCTTTTTGCTCTTGGCTTCATCGAAGAACTCGTGGTTGGCAAAAGCGGGGTCGTACCACACGCCGATGGTCAGCGGCAGTTTTTCCATCGTTGGCGCCGGGAATTCACCCTTGACCACGACCTCTGCCGGGCCACAGCCCGCCAGCAGCGCCAGCAGCAGGGCGCCCGCCAGCCAAAGCAGCGCCTTGCGCTCAGGGACGGAAGTCATTGAGCCCGACAAAAGTGCCTCCGTTGCGATAGGTGAGCTCCCGCATCAGGGTGGCAAACCGGATACCAGTGGTCTGCAGGTGCGGCGCCCGGATGAATTGTACCGGAAAGCCCACCGCATGGATCCTGACCAGGCGCTCGCCCTTGGCGTTGGACTGGTTGATACGGTCCACGGTATCGATCACCTGGGAAATGGAGTCGCCGGTGAACTCATCGCCGAACACGTAAATGCTTATCTTCTGCCCGGGTTTGTGAAACGCGCGAATGGCGGCCTCGATTCCCTCCACCGGGCTGGAGTTACTGAACACATTCCAGTTGCGCAGGTTTTCGATAATCACCTTGCGCCGGCCCGCGGTGTCGGGGATCCACTGGCCGCGGTAGCGGCTGAACATGTAATTGCCCATGTCGTTCAGCACCTGGATGCCCTTCACCTCCGGGTAGATACTCAGTGTAGCCTGCAATTCCTCTATCATTCGCTCCCAGGCGTAGGAAAACATGGAGCCGGAGGTGTCGATGACGAAAATGATGTATTCGCTGTCCACCGGTATGCCGCCGATCAGGTTGTTCTTCGACTGGCTCCGGGCGCCCAACAGGCGTTTCTGTTCCTCTGACAGGGTCTGTCGTGCTATCGCCAGTTGTTCGCTCACCACGTCGTTGGTGTTGTCCTGCACCTGGATGCTGTCGTAGCGGGACCTGGCACTGGCCAGCTGGCCCCGCAAAATAGCTATGCGCTCCTCGTATTCCGACAGCTGCTCGTGCCTGGCGTTCAGGTCGCGGTTCAGCACCCGGCTTTCGCCGCGAATCTCGAACAGCTGCTCCTGCAGGTCGGCGAGCACACCCTCGAGGTTCACCGTGGAGGCCTCGATGATCTGCGGCTGCACAGTCTTGGTAATCATCAGCAGCAGGATGATCGCGCCAAAACCGCAGCAGATCACGTCGAGGAACGACAGCGAGAATTCGGCCGGAGCCCGTGACTTGCGCCGCGCCATCAGGGCCAGTCCTTTGACGGGCTCATGAAGGAGCCCCTGCTGACCTGGGCCAGTTGCCAGAACTCGGAAGCGGCCATGGGGTCACCTTCCATCGGCGCCAGGATAATATTCACCGGTACATTGCGCGGCAGCATTTTCACCGCCTGCCGGTACAGCCGCTGGCGCTCGTCGCCGCTGACCTTGTTGCCCCGGGGCCCGCTGGCGCCCTGGGTGGGCAGGCCGTCGGTGATAAGGAATATATTGTCCGGTACCGGGGTCATTTTTTGCAGGGCGAGAAAGGCGTTTTCCAGGCTGGTGCCGCCGCTGGGGGTGATCTTGCGCAATTCGCGGGTGACCTTTTCCAGCTGGGCCTGGTCGGCCACTTCCAGCCACTTTCCCTCGCTGCCGGCAAGCGCCGGTGCGGCATTGGCGTTGAAGGTGATCAGCTGGTATTTGCTGCCGACCGGCAGCTGGGCGGTCAGCCAGTCCACGGTGGACAGGGCCCGGGTCCACTTGTCCGCCTTGCGCTGCACCGCCGGATCCATATTGCGCAGGCGGATGATGTTGACCAGCTTGTCCGCCAGCATGCTGGCGGAGATATCGAGCAGGATCGCGATGTTGCGCCCGCCCAGGTTGAGCCCGGTCAGGTACTGCCGGTTGCCCTCACCGACAAAGGTGCGGGCGCTGCTACCGCTGTCTTCCTGGGCGGCCTCGCGCAGTTTCTTCACCTCGTTTTCCAGCGAGCGTATCTCGGCCTTGAGGGATTCGATATCGCTGCGCTCGGTGAAACCATCCTTGCGCAGGTCGGCGATGAGGGCCTCATAGTTGTCGATATCCTCGGTGATCCGGGTGGCCTGGCCCTGGGCCTCCACCATCTGGTTATCCACCTCCGACAGGGTATTGCGCAGCTTTACCAGGCCCGCCTGGCCGTCCCTGACATCCTCCTCCATCAGGCTGACCTCTGACAACAGGTCGCGATTGAGGTCCTTGGTCACGGTCTGGATGGAGTGGTCGATGATCAGGAACACCAGTACCACCGCCCCGAAGCCACAGGACATGATGTCCAGGAAGCTGAGGTTGAAGGTAGTAAACTCGCGTTTTTTTCTCGCCATAAGGCTCTAGCGGGTCACCTCGATCAGCTGTAGCTCCGCCCCGTCACCCACCCGGATGGTGTCACCGCCGCCCAGGGACTGCTCCGCCCGAGCGGGAGAGCCGTTGACCAGCACTTCTGCTCCCGCCCCCGCCAACTGCCAGCCTGTCGGCAGAGCGCCGCAGCGTCCAGCCGCCGCCCAGGCTCGCGCTGTCGCCGGCCAGGGGTCTGGCCCGGTGGCCCTGCAGCAGGTGGGTGGCGGCGGGCCGGGCAGGTGTCAGTGCTACCGGCTCGATGACCGCGGGCCCGGCTTCGGCCGCTGGCGCTGCCGGGGCCAGGCTGGGCAGGACGGTGACGAAGCTCAGTGCCTGCTCCCGTTGCACCAGCAGATCCATGTGTTGTTCCAGGGCGATGCGCACACTGTCCGGTGCCAGCACTTCCAGGCCCGGCAGTTGCCCGGCCAGGCCCGGCAGCAGGCCGGCCACCGGGTCGGCGATCAGCCGGTCACCCGGGTTCAGGGTGCCCATGGCGTCCCGGGCACTTTCGAACAGCCGCTGTCCGGCGGCCAGCAATTCGCCGCGGTTGATTCGCGCGCGGTAACCGTTCACCTCGATATTGGCTTCACTGTCCCTGCCCAGGGCGCGCAGGGCGTCCGGCAGGCTGTCGTAAAGCTGCTGCTCGGTGATGGCCTTGCGGCGCGGGTCGAACCGGGTCTGGCGGATAAAGGCCGTGGCGATGATCTCCACCAGCCGCTCCTGCAACTGCAGCAGGCCGGCGCCCGGCAGGGGCACGGTGCGCTGCAGCTCGACCTTGCCGTCGCGCGTCGTCAGCTCACTTATTACCGCCTGGTGCAACTGGATTTCCAGGTGGAACAGGCGCTCGGCGCCGCCGTAGACGCTGCCCAGTACGACGCTGCGATTCACCAGCCCGACCGCCGCAAAGGGGCACTGCTGGACAATCCCCAGCAACAGCGCGAGCTGGTTGCGCTCCATGGTGCCCGACACGGCCATCAGCATTTCCTGGGGCTGGCCACCCTCGCGGTGCAGTTCCTGCAGCTGGGCGTGTACCAGGTCACCGGTGTGCCGGGCCGGCCCCAGCGCCGGCTGCAGGGCCTCGGTGCTCAGCTGCCACCAGAAGCGGGTGTTGATATCCCTGGGCTGCAGGCGGGCGGCAGCCCGGGCCGGGTTGCCAAAGCGATACTGCTTGTCCACCAGCAGGGCATAGCCCGGACTCTGCAGGTGAGCGCCGCCATGCCACAGCTGGAGGTTGCTGTCGTTGATATCCAGTAGGGCGATGGTCATGGCAGGGCTCTTGCGGCTGGGTGTTTCACAGAAAAGTCTTTATTCAACGGACGTGTTCCTCAATGGACTACCAGGAAACGCAGCAGGCGCTTGTCGGCGTAGCGCTGGCAGTCGAGCACCAGCCGCTCCTGGGACAGCTGCAGCTGGTGCAGGCAGAACATGATGACGATGCTCAGCACCAGCGCAACGAAAGTACTGTTGAATGCAACACCCAGGCTCACCGTCACGCCGGTGATGTCTCCCTCCACCGCCTTGTAGGCCTGGCCCAGGGCATCGCCGATACCGCGCACGGTGCCTATAAACCCTATCGACGGGATGGCCCAGGCGATATAGCGCACCATGGACAGCTCCGAGTCCAGTCGGTCCGACTCCACTTCGCAGCTCTCCTTGATGGTGTCGGACACCGCCTGGATACTGCCGGTGGTGGCAAAGCGCTGCAGCGCCGACAACAGGGTGCGCGGCAGCAGGTAGTCCTGCTCCTTCTCCGGCAGCGCTTCCAGTGAGCGGCTGTACTCCCGCGCGTCCTGGGGCAGTACGCTGGTACCCTCGGGGATCTCCAGCAGTCGCCTGTCCAGCAGTTGCTGTTCGTGCATCGCGCGACGCCCCTTGTAGCCCATGATCGCCAGGGCCCAGATCAGCAGGATGAAACAGGACTCCTGCTCGTAGTCCCGAATGACCACGGCGAAGCTGCGTTTCGGCACGAAGTCCTGCCCCGCAGCCTGCAGCTCCATTTCCTGGCGGATATGGGCGTCGGCACTGGGCCGGATCAGGCCCACGTAGACAGCGTGTACCACGATCACGGCGATCAAGCAGCGCGAACAGCTGGTAGATGAACTCGGATGACATCCTTTGTTTCATGTATGGGTCCTGTATGGGTCCTGTATGGGCGCTATATGTCGACTGGAAAGGAGACCGGCAGGTCCTCGGAAATTCGCTCCGACGAGCGATAGTCCGATGGAGAGCGGGTGGCGCCGGCGGGCGTGCCGGCAGCGGCGTCAGTGCTGGCGCCGCTGTTGCTGCCGGGGCCGGTGTTCCCCGGCGCATCGCCTGCCGCGGGCGCCGCGCTCTCGTCGTCCTCCGGCTGTGCCACAACGGCAGTGGTCGCCAGTAGCAGGGCGGCCAGCACAAGGCCGGTAAAACTGGATCTGCTCATTGTTCACTCCGCATAGCGCGCCAGCCGGAATCCTACGTCATCCCGGCCCGCTTGCCCATAATCGCGGTAGGACAGGCGCAGCTCGGCAATTTTACTGTGGCTCCAGCTGGCCCCGCGAATGACATAGTTGTCCCCCGACTGGCCACCCAGCGGGTCGACCTCGGTCGCGCCGTTGGCAGAGGGGATGCTGTAGACATCGTGTACCCATTCCGCAACATTGCCGCCCATGTCGAAAAGACGATTCTGGTTGGCCTTGAAGGAGCCCACAGGGGCGCTCACCACATGGCCGTCGGTGTAGCCCCCCAATACTCGCCCGGTGACGTAGGCCGACGTATTGTCGGCATAGTTTTCCAGTGAGTTGGCCGGTGGCGGGAAGGCATCGCCCCAGGGGAACTTCAACAGTGCGGCGCCACTGGCGCGCGCGCCCCAGGCCCACTCGGCTTCACTGGGCAGTCGATAGCCGGTGGCCGAGGGGTTGTAGCCATTGATGACGCCATTGGCTTCCCGGTAGAACAGGGGCAGGCCCTCGCGCTTGCTGAGCCAGTTGCAGAATGCCGCCGCCTGCTGCCAGCTCACCTGCACCGCGGGCTGGTGGTCCCGGTTCAGGCTGTTACTCTCGATCTGGCCGGAATTGTGGCCGCTGGCAAACTGGCGGAACTGGGCATTGGTTACCTCGGTAGTCTGCAGGTAGAAAGCGCGGCGCAGGGACACCGGGTGCATGACCTCGTTGGCCCGGCGACCGGGCTCGCGGCGGGAGGCGCCCATGGTGAAATCGCTCAGCGGCGAGTCAGCCGGTGAAAACAGCAGCAGGGTCTGTCCCAGGGCGGTCGTGATCTGGGGCTTGATGCTGGCCTGGCGGGTCTCCTGTGCAGTCAGCAGCTTGACCTCCACCAGCTGTTGCAGGCCCGGGCGGGGGGTGACGCGCCGGCGCACGGTGTTATAGCCGGCCAGGCTGACTTCCACCGAGTGCTCAAAAGCCGGCAGTGACAGGGTCTGGCTGCCCTTGCCCCGCGATTTACCGTCTACCTTCAGCTCGGCGCCGGCCGGGCTGATATTAAACCGCACCTCCCCGAGCTGGGCGGTCAGCTTGATGGTCTGGCTGTCCTTGCCGGCGGCGGGCAGTTGTACCGTGCCCGTGTAGCGGCGGTAGCCGGGCTTGAACACCGCCAGCCGGTGGGCCTTGTCCGGGCTCAGTTCCAGCGAGAGGGGGGTCTGGCCATGGAACTCGCCGTTCAGGGTGACGTTGGCGCCGGAGGGGACGCTGGCGAGTTCCAGTACGCCCGCCGCGGGTTGCAGCTGTGCCGTCTCGAGCTGCAGGGGCTTGCCGGACTCGACGGTCAGTGCCTGCTGCCAGTCGGCGTAGCCCGCCAGCTGGAGGATCAGCTGGCGCTCGCCGCCGATGATTTCAACCACCGCGGGGGTGGTGCCTGCCGCCTCCCCGTCCACCAGGATAGCGGCGCCCTGGGGCAGGCTGTCGATGGTGACCTCGGCCCAGGCCGGCGCCAGTTCCAGCGCCAGTTGTTGCGGGATATTGCGGCCGGTGACCGCCAGTTCGGTGGCCAGGGGCAAATAGCGCGCGGCCTCAATCAGCAGGGTGTGCTCGCCCGCTTCCAGCGGCAGGTCCACGAGCGGCGTCTGTCCTGCGGGCTTGCCATCGACCTGTACGCTGGCCCCCTCGGGGACACTGGTTATGCTCACCAGCCCCGGCAGCATTTGCAGGGCCAGCTCAACAGACTGGCTGTCGCGGTCGTCGACGGTCACCTCGGTTTCCAGCGGGTGGTAGCCCTCGGCGCTGGCCCTGATCGTGTACTTGCCCGGGCGCAACAGGTAGCGCTCGCCGAAGGGCAGGGCGAGGCCACTGAGTTCCACCGAGGCGGGCGCCTCCGCGATCACCACCACCTGCAGTGAGCGGGCGCTGAGCAGGAACAACATGACCAGGGCAAACAGCGCGGCGCAGGCCAGCAGCAGCCAGCGGCGGGTGTTGGCCGGTTGCGGCGGCTTTTGCGCCGCGCTGTCCAGTGGTTCAAATGCACTGGGTTCGATCCGCTCCTGCACCGGCATCAGATGGCTTCCGTGCAGGCGATGGTGACCACCGGCGGGCTGGCGCCGTGCTTGACCGTGAAATCCAGGCGCACATCGCGGTAGCCGATACGGCTGCCGACGGCGGTGTAGGTGCCGGGCCGCAGGCTCAGCTCGCGCTGGTCGAACTTGCCCAGCTTGGCCACCTTGTACACCGTCACCTCGGTTTGCTGGTCCGAGCGCAGGGCCACGGTAATCGGCGTATTGGCCTGCTTCAGCAGGGTATCGAGCTGTTCTATCTGCCGGTTCAGGACGGGGCCGCGGGGGTTGATGGTGCGCGCCAGCTGCAGCATTTTTGCCGTCGCATCGGCTACCGCCACGTCGCTCAGGCGCTGGGGTTCGTCGATGGCGGCGCGAAACTGTTTGTCCAGGCGGGCACGGTCGCGGCTGCGGGCCAGGCCCTCCCGCGCGAACAGCACGTTGGGGTCGATTTTCTGGGCTTGCTCATAGGCGTCGACCGCCTGCTGCCACTGCTCTGCTTTTTCATCCCTGGCGCCGCTGCTTTGCAGGCCCGCCAGGCGTTGCGCGGTGGCGGCGGTTTCCACTTCCTGCAGGGCGCTGGCCGCCTCGCTGGAACCCGACTGGAGCTGCGCCGCCCGGCGGAAGGCCTTGCGGGCGGTGTCGAACTGGCCGGCGTCCAGTGCGGCGTAGCCCTCGCTCATGGCCTCGCTGAACTGCTGGTCACGGTAGGCGGCGGTCACCCGCTCCAGTTCACTGCTGCTGCGCTGGTGTGCGGGGTCCAGCGCAGTGGCCTGCTTGAGCGCCTCGATGGCAGCGGGCAGGTCACCGGCCTGCTCCGCCGCCGCGGCACTTGCCAGCAGCGCCTGCAGTTGCGGCAGTACCTCTGCCCGCTGGCGCAGTGTCGCCGCCTCGGCGTTGCCGGGGTCTATGGCTTCGACCATGTCCAGGGCGCTGGTGGTCCCCTCAAGGTCGCTGGCTTCAAGCGCTTCGCGCGCCAGCGCCAGCTGTCGCTCCAACTCGGCCGGGATACCTGCCTGTAGCGCCTGCAGCTGGGCGAGCCCCGCCTCATAGCGGTTTTTGGCCTCGCCGTAATCGCGGCTGCGGTACAACTCGTCCCCGGCAGTGGCCAGGGCCGCCACGGCGGCGAACTGCTCCGGGGCCCACTGCTGGACCCCGCGCTCTTCCAGGGCTTCCTGTGCTTCCAGCAATTCGGCCAGCACGTCCTGGGCCTCCTTGCGCAGTTTGGCCAGCTGGGCGTCCGACCAGGGGGAGACATCCGGCCCCGCACTCGCGCCCTGGGTCGCCCCGCCGCCGGCCGGGCCCGCCTGGGGCTGCGACTGGCTTCCGGATTCCACCGGCGCCGGCGCGGTTGCCGGGGCGGCTGACTCGCTCCGGCAGCCAGAAAATCAACCAGCACCGCCAGCACTACCAGCCCCCCCAGGGCCGGGATCACCCAGCCGGGTGTGCCCTCGCGGCGGGGACCCCCGGTACTGCCTGCGGGTGCTACGGGTGTGGGCTCCACCACGTCAAACGGGGTGGGCTCTAGTTGCTCATTGTGGGATGGCATGCGGTGGTGGAGCCTTGTCTTTGCAGAAACGGGTCAGAGTGTATCAGTTGCAGCGTTTTTGTCTGCAGGGGCTTGCAGCGCGCCCACCTCTGCCTGGTAGATATCCGCCAGCAGCTCGCGCCACTGGGCGTACTGGTCCTCGACATTGCCGTGTAACATCACGGTGCGATCCTCCAGTTCAATCACCTGGGGCGTGATCTCGGCTTCCAGGGACATGCCCAGTTCCTCCAGGGCCTGGACATGGATCTGGGCTTCGTTGCGTTTTTCCAGTCCGCTCTTGAGCAGGTAACCGCCGCCCAGGACGGCCACCTGGCCGGCGATCTGGGTAGTGGAGCTGTCACCCGTGGTCGCGGCGGCGATCCCCGCGATAAGCGCTACCCCCCCGGCGATAAGCTGGCGAGTGCTTTCGGACTGCAGTTCCTGCAGCGCCACAGCCTCCTCGTAGCTTTGCTTGCGCCACTCCTGGTAGGGGTCGTGCATCTGGTTGCCGAAGGTCCTGTAATACTCCTGCAGGGTGTCGATAAACATCTGGTCCCGCTCGCGGATGCTGATAACCCGCTCCAGCATCGGGTCGCCCTTGGCCGGCAGGCGCAGGACAATATATTCCCCCTTCCTGGTTTTGCCGAGATAGCCGTCAAAGGCCTCGGGGGAGAAGCTGCGGGCAAACAACAGCTCGGTGATCAGGCGGATGTTTTCCCGATCCTGCGGCCGCAGCTTTTCCTGTTGCTCCAGCAGGTCGTTGGCGATGGTGTTGTAGACCGCCTGGAACGGATCGTACTGGTTGCGTGTGGTCACCTCGTAGGCGTAGCGGCTGGCAACTCCGGTGTATTCCTTGTCGAGCCAGACGTGGCCACTGGAATCGGTGGCCGTGACCTGCAACTGCAGTTCCTCCCCGTCGGAGTGGAGGATTTTGCCCGTCACCACCAGGTCATTGATCTGCTCCGGATTGGGCACTACCCGCACCGCACCCCAGGCGCCGCTGTCCTGCATGGCTTCCGCCAGCAGGAAAGGCATCAGGCGGGCCTCGGCCTTGCGCACCTCGGGGTAGGTCTGCTCGCCCTCCTCGTAGTCGGCAATGCCGGGGTCGAAGATCGAGATACCCACATCCAGCAGCTGGTTCTCGGGAACCTCACTGGAGGAGGTGTCCAGCCGCGGTACCGAGGTGGTAGTGATGGTCTGGCTGACACAGCCGGTCAGCAACAGGGACAGCGCAAGGCCGGCTAACAGGGGTACTGCTCTCACTGGCTGATACCCTTGTACTTGCGGTATTCATCCCACAGCTTTTCCCGCACTGCCGGGTCCGGTTCACGCATGGCCGCCTCGCGCAACTGGCGTGCTACCACGTCGTCGTCGTTGCCGCTGGGGATATCCTTGGGCGGCGGGTACTTGGCCGCGTCCTGGGGCATCCCGCCACCGCTGCCGCCGGCTCCACCCATGCCGCCACCCGTGCTGTAGCCACCGCCGCCATACGCCCCGGCATCGGCGGTTTCGCCCCCGTCCCCGTCGCCGGACCCGCCACTTCCGTCGCCGGAGCCGGGTTGTCCGGATTGTGTCTGGCTGACCTGCGGTCGCTGCCGGGCGGTGCGGCGCTGTTCGGTCTGCTCCTCGAGGATCATCGAGTCGAATTCACCCGTGCCTTTTTCCAGGCGCGCATCCAGTATCGCGACCTGTTCGGCGGGGGTCAGGGGGCCACCCGAGCCGGTCCCGGGGATAGAGCCCGGCAGGCCGCCGGGATAGCCGCCACCGGCGCCCGCTGTGCCCGCTTCACTGCCACCCTGGGCTCCGGCGCTGCCCTGTTGGCCCGCAGTGCCGGCCTCGCCGCTCCCGGACTCGCCCATGGCTTCTTCCATCCCGGCCATCACCTGTTCAAAGCTGGGTTCGTCAGTCAGGTCCGGCAGGGCGTCGCCGCCGGCTCCCCCGGGCTCACCAAAACCTGCATCGCCGCCGGCCTGGCTGCCGCCGGGGTCACTGCCCTGGGCTCCGCCTGAAGCCTGTTCGCCACTGGCGCCCGGTGCCTCACCCTGGGGAAACTCACCCATATCCCCATTGCCGCTCTGGCCGCCCGCTGCGCCCTGCCCGGCGGCTGACTCGCTGCTACTGGCAGACTCACTGCCCTGGCTGGCGCTGGCCGAACCCTCGGCTCCCGCGGCCTCGCTGGAGGCGCTTTCCTGTTCGCCCTGGCTGCCGGAACTGCTTTCGGCGCTGCTGGAGGAGCTGGTCTGGGAGCTCTGGCTGCTGGAAGGACTGCCACTGCTGCTCGGCGGCGGCGTGGGTGGGGTGGTGCTGGGTGTGGAGGGCGTCTGTGGTGCGGTGGGTGTGCTGGCGCTGGGACAGCCGCCCAGCAACAGGCAGGCAGCGACGATCCCCGCCAGCTGCGCCACTAATCGCCCTGTTCTATGGTTTGATGTCATATGCCCTGACCAGTTTGTCTGTCCCCGCCGGCTCTCCCGCCACGAAGCGGGGACGAAATTTCGTATTGCGCAACACCCGCATAAGACGGATGGCGGCATCCTCGACCTCGCTGTCTGAATCGAGTTTCTCCAGGTTGATCACCTCTCCCCGCTCGTCCACGCCGAATTCTACCAGTATATTGCCCTGCTCGGGGTCCACTGGCGTCGGAAGTCTGTGCAGCCCCCGGACGTCCGGCAGCGGCACTGGCTCAGCCATAAACCCGGGGTCTACTTGTTGGGCAGCGTCGCGCTGCGCAAGTTCCGCCAGGGCCAGCTGGTAGGTTCTGGTGGCATCGGCCCGTTGGTCGTGCCACAGGGCCCAGTCACCCAGGGCAACGAGTGCGCCCAGCGCCTCATCGCTGTCGGCCCCGTGGTTGGCCTGCTGGACCTTGTAAATGGCCATGATCACGCTGCGACCCAGGTCGTAGTTTTCCGAGCGGTAGGCGTAAAAGCGGTTGGCGTCCGACATGCGGGTAGCTCGAGTGGAAAGCGCCGCCCTGTGGCTCGTTTGCAGAGCGGTATTCACTGATCAGGTACTGGGTTCGCAACAGCCCATACAGGGGAGGCAGCAGTTCCGGTGCGGTCTCTCCAAGGGTGGAATTGATGTCGCTCCAGGCCAGCCGGTACAGCTCCCACATGGCCATCAGCCGCTCAGCTCCCTGTTCGCCGATGCCCAGCTGGTAGGCGTTGAAGTGCCAGCCGGCCTGCTGCAGCAGGGCCGCGGCCCGCTGCTCGCCGCTGGCGTGACTGCGCAGTTGCACGCGATACAGATACTCCTGTAGCTCGTCTACCCGGGCGTACTCGCCCAGCGCGATGGAACTCCTGATTTCCCCGTTCAGCAGGGGAATCTGCTCGGGGCAATAAAGTCCGTTGTTGATACGCGCCAGGTGAACGCCCCGTTTGAATATATCGACGGCCTCGCCGTGACGCTCCTGTTGCTGCAGGGCCAGCCCCAGGCTCAGCATTTGCTCCGGCAGGGCCGCCGAGTAGGCGCCGTCGCGGGATTCCAGCCGACTGATGGCGTCCAGCAGCGATCGCTCTGTCGCCCGGTCGACGCCGGTATCCTCTGGGTCGGGATCCGTTTCCTGCGCCAACAGCACCGGGCTGGCCACCAGTGTCACGGCGAGCAAGAGACGAGCGAGTGTCGATCCAGGCGTTACCGGTGTCATATCAATCGTCGCGGCAGCAGTGCATATCCGGGGAGTTCAGTTTGGTGCTCAGCACACAGGCCAAGTATATACATTACCGCGCGGGGCAGACAGAATAGCCGCTTTTTTGCGCCGCACTCCGCTCCGGTTGGGGCGCTGACTGCCGCCTGGAGGAAACAGATGAGCCAATTCGCGCAGGACACCGCGGTAGAACAGGTGGGGGAAAATCGTTGGCGCGGGGAGCTGCGGGAGGGCTGGCGTATCGGCGCCGTGCCCAACGGGGGTTATGTGCTGGCGGTGGCGGGGCGGGTCCTCAGCCAAGCCCTGGAGCACCCCGACCCTCTGTCGGTCAACGCCTTCTACCTCGCTCCCACCGTGCTCGGGCCCATAGACTGCCAGGTGCAGATCCTGCGTGTCGGCCGCAACACCACACACGCCAGCGTGCAGATGTTCCAGCAGGGGGAATTGAAAGTGCAGGTCACCGCTGCCTGCACCGACCTGTCCCGTCTCGCGGGGGAGACCTGGTCCGCCAAGCCGCGACCGCAGTACCCCTCCTGGGAGCAATGTACGCCCAGCGGCCAGGACAAAATCGAGTTCTTCCGCGACCGGGTGGATATCCGCCTGGTCAGCGGGGCAGAGGTTTTCAGTCGGCGCGAGCCCAACGGCAGCGGCGAATTCTGCGGCTGGATACGACACCGGGACGGCGCGGCGCCGGATTCACTGTCGCTGCTGATGTTTGCCGATGCCTTCGCCCCGCCCGTCTTCACCATATTTGGTCCCCTGCACTGGGTTCCCACTGTAGAGCTGACGGTACAGGTGAGGGCGAGGCCGGCCCCGGGGCCGCTGCAGGCGCGTTTTTACTCGCGCCACCTCACCCGGGGGGTGATCGAGGAAGACGGGGAATTCTGGGACAGCACCGGCGCGCTGGTGGCCCTCAGCCGGCAGACGGCCAAGGTGCGAGTAGACTAGTACCCCGCCACCCAGCCTCCGGGCCTGCGAGTATCGGTAGCGCCCAGCAACCAGCCGTCCTCCAGCATGATGGATTGGGTGCGACCGATGGTTCTGCCTCCCAGTAGCACCTTGTGCCCCATCTGCTCAAGCAGTCGCACCGTGTCGGGACTGATGCCGCTCTCCGCCAGTAACTCGTCGGGCAGCCACTGGTGGTGGATGCGGGCGCTGATGCCGGAGGTCGCCACATTCATGTCGAAGGCCATGGCATTGAGCAGGGTCTGCAGCACGGTGGTGATGATGCGGCTGCCGCCGGGGCTGCCGGTGGCCAGCCAGGGAGCCCCGTCGCGCAGCACAATCGTGGGGCTCATCGACGACAGTGGGCGCTTGCCGCCCTCGATACTGTTGGCCTCGCCCTGCACCAGCCCGAACAGGTTGGGCTTGCCGGGCCTGGCGGCGAAATCCCCCATCTCGTTATTGAGCAGCATGCCGGTGCCCGGCACCGCGATAGCCGAGCCGAAACTGGCGTTCAGGGTGTAGGTGTTGCTGACCATGTTGCCCTTGTCATCCGCTACCGAGTAATGGGTAGTGTCCTTGCTTTCCGGGAGCAGTACCTGTCCCGGCTTGATGGTGGCCGAGGGCGTGGCCCGGGCGAGGTCGATCAGCTTGCGCTGGCGCGTCGCGTAGGCCTTGTCGATCAGTTGGGCGACCGGCACTTCCGCATAATCCGGGTCGCCCAGGTACTGGCTGCGATCAGCATAGGCCAGCTTCATGGTCTCGGTGAGCAGGTGCAGGTAGGCGGCGCTGTTGTGGCCCATGGCCGCCAGGTCGTCGGACTCCAGCATATTGAGAATCTGGACGATGTGCACCCCCCCGGAAGAGGGCGGTGGCGCCGACACGATTTCGAACTCCCGGAAGCGGCCGCGCAGGGGAGGGCGCTCGATAGCGCGGTAGCCGGCCAGGTCCTGCAGCGTGATCAGGCCGTTGCCCGACTCCATCGCCGCCACGATGCGCTGTGCTATCTCGCCCTTGTAGAAAGCGTCCGCGCCGTGTTTGGAAATCTGGCGCAGGCTCCAGGCGAGGTCGGGCTGGCGCCAGGTCTCGCCGATCTCGTAGGGGCTGCCATCGGCCTTGAAGAACAGCCGCAGCGACTCCGGATCCTGGCGCAGGCGCTTGCCCTGGGTGGCCAGTTCATAGTTGAGGGCAAATGACACCGCGATACCATTCTCCGCCAGGGCGATGGCCGGCGCCAGAACCTGTTCCCGGCTCATGCTGCCGTAGGTCTCGAGGGCGTGGAGCAGTCCGGCCACCGTGCCCGGAACGCCGGAGGCCTGCAGGCTGAAATACTCGCGCATCAGGTCTTCCTTGCCGTCCTCCCCCAGGAACATATCGCGGCTGGCCGCCGCGGGGGCGACCTCCCGGTAGTCGATGAAAACCTGCCGCTTGCCGTCCGCCAGGTGGATCAGCATGAAACCGCCGCCACCGAGGTTGCCCGCCCTGGGATAGGTGACCGCCAGCGCGAATCCGGTTGCCACCGCCGCGTCCACCACATTGCCGCCCTGCTGCATGATGCGACTGCCGATCTCGCTCGCGAGCTGCTCGGGCCCCACCACCATGCCGTGGCGCGCCACCACCGGCAGGAAGCGCTCGTTGAAGTCGATGATCAGCGGTTCCTCCACCGCCGTGTCCTGGGCCCAGCCGCCGGTGGCGGTGAACATGAAAAGGGCAAGAACGGGGAGGAACAGTTGCTGCAAGCGCGTCATTTCGGGGATTGTCCTGGTAAGGGTGAATCCGGACTTTAACTGTTTTGCGGGGCACAGCATACTCGGGTGCAGGATTTGTGGTTGCACGCACGTACCAGGTCTAAAAAATATGCCAAAGCTCTTAAGTGAACTCGAAACCCGCTGGCAAACAATGTTCACCGCCCTGGCCGCCGGCGATGACGTGCCCCCGTCCCTGCGCCTGCGGGCGGAGGGACTGATGGAAGCGGCCCCGCTGACCGGCGCGGCCAGCGCAGAGCAAGTGGATGCGGCCATGGATGACTGTTACCGGCAGGCATTCGGCCGCACCCACGCTGAAGACTTTGGCGACGACTGGCGGGCTTTCTATCCCTACCCCCAGATCCCGGCCATGGGCCGGCGAGCGCCGGTGTATCCCAGTACCCGCGATTGACTATAATGGCGCACCGACTACAAGGATCCCGAGCATGAGACTTTGTACCACCTGGACCATCGCCCTGCTGATACTCCTGCCGCTGGTGGGCGGCTGCAGCAGTGCCCCTGCAGCACCCACCACCAGCATGACCTACAACCAGCAGTTCAACTTTGCCGGGGTTAATAAAATCTATATTGAACCCGCCAGCCGCACGGATGCTGCCACCATCCAGGTGAGCGATGCCCAGATCCAGCGGATCAACAGCGCGCTCACGGAAGAACTGGGCCGGAAGGGCTTTCAGGTAGTGTCATCGAGCGCCCAGGCGGACCTGTTACTGAGCTGGTACCTGGTAACCAGGGACCTGGTCGAGGCCGATACCAGTGACTGCGACGGCTGTGATATGGCGGTCGACGGCGGGGAGCGCTACTCCAAGGGAACCCTGAGCGTGGAGATGACAGACCCCATGCGCAACCAGTCGGTCTGGCGCTCCGTGCTGAAGACGGAACTCACCGGCGAACCGGGCACCGCGGCTGCGGAACAGGCCAGGCTGGAAGCAGCGGCGGCGATCTTCGCCCGCTTCCCCCCGCAGTAGCGGCGCGCCTACCCGATTGCACAGGAGCAGGGAGTGACAGCGCAATACGAGACATTCAGGCGCGACTACGTCGCCGGCGGCCTGAGCCGTGAGATGCTGGATGACTGCCCGATCCGCCAGTTTGAAAGCTGGCTGGAACAGGCGGTACAGGCCGGTCTGAAGGACCCCACCGCCATGGCGCTGGCAACCGTGGACGCCAGCGGCCTGCCCTGGCAGCGCATTGTCCTGCTCAAGGGCCTGTCCCATGGCGGTTTTGTGTTCTACACCAACTACGGCAGCGCCAAGGCCCAGGCCATCGCCCACAATCCGCGGGTATCCCTGTTGTTTCCCTGGAACGAGCTCGACCGCCAGGTCATTGTCAGTGGTAAGGTGGAGAAAATGTCGATGGCGGAGTCCGCCAGTTATTTTATTACCCGCCCGCGGGAGAGCCAGATTGCCGCCTGGGCCTCGCGCCAGAGCCGCCCGGTTTCCGCTCGCGCGCTGCTGGAAAAGCAGGTGCAGGTGCTGCGGGAGAAGTTTGGCCGGGGCGAAATCCCGGTGCCGGACTTCTGGGGCGGGTATCGCGTCCTCCCCGAACGTATCGAATTCTGGCAGGGCGGCGAGCACCGCCTGCACGACCGCTTCCTGTACCGGCGTCAGGACGATGCCGGTTGGACCATCGAACAATTACAGCCCTGAGTAAGGAGAAAAGCATCGCCATGATCAGCAAGGACGACCTTATCGGAACCTGGCAACTCGAGTCCTGGACTATCGGCTACTCGGACCGTGAAGACTTCAGCTACCCCTACGGCGAGGAGCCCGAGGGCCTGCTGGTCTACAGTAACGACGGCTGGATGAGTGCATCCATAAGTCGTCCGGGGCGCGACCCTCTGCCCGAGGACGTGAGCTATCGCAAGCTGCCCGATAAGGTGAAAGCCGCTGCGTTTAGCTCGTATTTCCACTACGCCGGCCGTTACCGTGTGGTCGACGGAGACGTCATCCACTATGTCACCCAGAGCCTCAATCCTAACTTTCCCGGCTCGGAACAATTGCGTCATGCCGAACTGGACGGCCAGACCCTGGTACTCAGCGGCAAGGACCAGGTGGACGACTCAACCCGGTTCCACTCCCTGGTCTGGCACCGGTCAGGATGCCACTCCGGACGGTGTCGTTATCGACGACGCCTGAGCGGGTGGCTAGGCCCGGCGCTGGCTGAAATAGCGCGGTTCCGAGTCCAGTCCCAGCAGGACGCGGCGGATCATATCAAGGCCTGCGGCGGCCACCATGGTCTGGAACAGGGTGCGCTCCACCGGCCAGCGCAGGCAGCAACTGTGCAGCTCGTCCCTCGAGCCCCAGGCCAGCCAGACCGTGCCCACCGGCTTGTCCGCGGTACCCCCGTCGGGCCCCGCAATTCCCGATACTGCAATCGAGTAGTCGGCGCCGGAGCGTTCCATGGCGCCCAGTGCCATCTGCCTGACCACGGTTTCACTCACTGCGCCCTCGCGTTCCAGCACCTGTTCATCCACGCCCAGCACGGCGTGCTTGATGCTGTTGGCATAGGTGACGAACCCGGCGTGGAAACCGTCCGAAGAGCCGGGGATGCGGGTCAGCATGGATGCTATGAGGCCGCCGGTGCAGGACTCCGCCGTGGTGAGGGTGGCGCCGCGTTCACGCAGCAGTTCCAGCACCCGGGCCGCCAGGGTGATGTCGCCCTCGCCGATGATATGGTCGCCAAACAGCCTCTCCAGCTGTTCCCGGCAGTGCAGCCGGGCAGGCGCGGCGCTAGCTGAGTTGATGCTGAGCTTGATTTCCATCTGCGGTGCCCCGGCCCGAAAACCCAGCTCGACCTCCTCGGGCCAGTCCGCAATGCCGTCGCTGATCATCTGCTGGGCGGTGGATTCCCCCAGGCCGAAGGTCTGCAGGCGCAGGATGCTGCGTTCCGGTTTCAGGTCCGCTCGCCGGGCCAGGTCGGCGACGATACCGTCCAGCATGGCTGCGAGTTCCCCCGGTACCCCCGGGGTGCAAATGACCCGGCAGTTGCCGACCATCATCTCGAAACCGACCGCGCTGCCGATGGGGTTGTCGATAATGCCGGCGCCCGCGGGCAGCATCGCCTGCTTCAGGTTGGCGGCGTTCAGGGGCAGGCGGCGACGCCCGCACCATTCTTCCAGGTGCGCCACGGCCTGGGGGTGCTCCTCGATGCCGACCCCGGTCACCCTCGCCAGCACCTCGGCGGTGAGGTCGTCCACGGTGGGGCCAAGCCCGCCGTTGACGATGAGCAGGTCGGCGTCATCCGCCATCGCAGCCAGTTCGGTTTGCAGCAACTCCATGTCGTCGCCTACCGTGACCTTGCGGTAGACGCTGATGGCCAGCTCTCCCAGGCGCCGGGCAATCAACGCGGAGTTGGAGTCCACGGTGTCGCCACTCATGATCTCGTTGCCGGTCAGCAACAGCTGTACTTTAAGATTCTGGTCCGCCATTGCGGTCTCCTGGCCAGGGAAGGGGGGTGCAAGCATAGCCGCAATGCTTCCCCTCGGGCAAAGTGAGATAGACTTTGCCTGACATTAAAGGAGACGCGCCCGTTGTGCAGATGAGATATTGCCCTGAATGTGGAACCGCCCTGCAGCGGCACCAGGTGGCAGGGGAGCTGCGCAAGCACTGGTTCTGCCAGGTTTGCAGCGCCCCGCGCCACGACCATCCCATGGTGGTTGTGACCTGCTTCGTCACCTGCGGCGACCGCCTGTTGTGGGTGAAGCGTGACCTGGAGCCCAAGCGCGGCCTCTGGGCGATTCCCGGCGGTTACCTGGAGAGCGGCGAAACCCTCGCCCAGGGCGCGGCCCGCGAGCTGTCTGAAGAGGCGGGAATAGTGCTGCCGCCGCAGCGGCTGTCCCTTTACATGACAGGCACTATCACTTTCATCAACCAGGTTTACGTGGGCTTCAGGGCCGCGGTGGATACAACCGATTTCAGCCCCGGGGTTGAGTCCCAGGACTGCGGTTTTTTTGCCCGGGGCGACTGCCCCTGGCAGGAGCTTGCCTATCCGGAAGTGAATGACTCCATACGCCAGGTCTACGACGACCTGGACCGGGGCACATTCGGGGTCTGGCAGGCCCAGATGAGCCAGACCCGTTATCTGCTGGAAGAGGTGGAGGTCCAGGCGTCACGGGATAATCCCGGTACGCCTCAGAATCCTCCGTGCCGCTCGAGGTAGGCGGATTCTTCGGGGCTGGAAATGCGGCCCAGGATGGCATTGCGATGGGGGAAACGGCCGAACCGGGCGATGACGTCCCGGTGCGCCACCGCGTAGCGGGCAAAACCGTCCACAGCTGCGGCCCCGGTCTCGGCCGCCAGGGCGGTAAACAGCTGGACGCACTCGTCCTGGGTCGCCCGGTCCTCGCAGTGCTCCAGGGGGAGGTAGAGGAATACGCGGTGAATGTTGGGCAACTGGCGGTGCCGGCCGGCGGCGATCGCCCGCCGGGCCAATGCCAGTGCCCTGGCGTCACCGGCGAAGGCGCGGGCGGTGCCGCGGTAGATATTGCGGGGAAACTGGTCCAGCAGCAGCACCAGGGCGACCAGGCCCGCCGTCGCTCCCGGCCCAGCTTTCAAGTTCACCGGCAAGCCCCCGGGTGACCAGGTCGCCAAAGCGCGAGGCGATGGCGGTGTCGGTCTGCGGGTCGGCACTGAACCAGAGCTTTTGCTTTTCCTGCGTGGCAAAGCCGGCATCGTCGAGGGGGCCAAACCAGAACTGGTGGATGGCGGTGATGTCCTGCTGTGAATCCCCTTGTCCGGCCATTGCGCCCTCCTAAACCTGATCGCATATGTTAAGGTACGCGTCCTTTTAAACCAGCATAGCGGAAAAGACTTATGGCATTACTCCCCGCGGTCGAACTGACCACTGACGAACAAAAGGCCAGCTATGGCTTTGGCCTGCAATTTGGTGACCAGTTGCGCCGCAACAGCTTTGAAGGCCTGGAGCTGGACGCGGTGCTGGCCGGAATCCAGCACTGGTACAACCAGCAGGAAACGGCGCTGGACGACGGCCAGATCAATGCCGCCTACCAGGTTATCCAGGAAAGGAAGCAGGCCAGGGACGCGGAGCAGGCCGGCAAGCGCCAGCAGCTGGCTGACATCTTCCTGGAGGCCAACGCGGCCAGGGAGGGTGTGACCACGACTGACAGCGGGCTGCAGTACGAGGTACTGGAATCCGGCGGCGGCGCCACCCCGGGACCGACCTCCACGGTGGTAACCCACTATCACGGCACCCTGGTGGACGGCACCGTGTTCGACAGCTCGGTAGAGCGCGACGAACCCGCCGAATTTGGTGTGGACCAGGTGATTCCCGCGTGGACCGAGGCCCTGCAGTTGATGTCAGTGGGCGACAAGTGGCGCATCGCCTGCCCGCCCAGCCTTGCCTATGGTGAGCAGGGCGCCGGTTCAGCGATCGCGCCCAACACGGCGCTGGTCTTCGAAATTCACCTGATCGCCGTCAAGGACTGACCCCCGGCTGGCGCCCCTGGCGCCAAAAAATCCTCTCCGGGCGGCCGATTCTAGCGCCGCCCGCTTACATTGCCCCCTGCCTTTGTTTACACTTGAGCCTATCCTCAAAACACTCTTTAACGGTGGATTCGGTACTCATGAGACGCGTTGTTTTCAATCAGAAAGGCGGGGTCGGCAAGACCAGTATTACCTGTAACCTGGCGGCCATCGGGGCTGCAATGGGCTATCGCACCCTGGTGATAGACCTGGACGTGCAGGGCAACACCACCCACTACCTGGTGGGCGAGATCGATGCCGAGGCGTTTCCGGCGGAGGCCCAGGGAGTGGCCGGCCTGTTCAAGCAGACCGTGGGTTCGCGCAAGATGCGCCAGAACCCCGATTCCTTCGTCTGGGAAACCCCCTATGAGAATCTGTACCTGATGCCGTCCAGCCCGGTGCTGGCGGTGCTGGAGAAGGAGCTTGAGTCACGCTACAAGATCTACAAGCTGCGCGATGCCCTGGACAAGCTGGACGACGAGTACGACCGCATTTATATCGACACGCCGCCCAATTTCAATTTCTTTTCCAAGTCGGCGCTGATCGCGGCGGACTCGGTGCTGGTGCCATTCGACTGTGACAGCTTCGCGCGCCAGAGCCTGTATTCCCTGATGGACAACATCACCGAGCTGCGCGAGGACCACAACCCGGACCTGGAAGTGGAGGGTATCGTCATCAACCAGTTCAATTCCCAGGCCCGCCTGCCCGGCGAGCTGGTGGCGGAGCTCGAGGCCGAGGGCTACCCGATCTTCGATACCTACCTGAATACCTCGGTGAAAATGAAAGAGTCACACCGCGACCACCGCCCGCTGATCGACATGGCGCCCAGCCATAAACTGACAGGGCAGTTTCTCGACCTGCACGCCGAGCTGGAGAAAACCGTGGCGCGCAAGGCCGCCTAGGGTTTCCATCTCCGAGCCTGGGTTAACTTGCGCTGCCGGGTCGAATTTATTCGACCCGGCATGGGCATCCCGCCCCAGGCTCAGACTTCCGGCAGCATCCTGCCGGCTTTCTCTACCGCGTCCACATACTCGTCCAGCAGCCGGTATATCACCTGCCGGCATGACTGCACTTCGTTGATCTGCCCGATCACCTGGCCGCAGGGGTTGAACGCCACTTTCTGGCAGTCGCCGATGCCCGCATAGGTGGCCGTGCGCCGCATGCCATCGGAGGTGACCATGCCCTGCAGCGGCATGCCCAGCGGGTCCGGGGTGTCGGCTCGGGCCCAGGCCTCGGTCCACTCGTTTTTCAGCATGCGGCAGGTTTTTCCGGTCCAGGAGCGGGAGATCACCGTGTCTTCGCTGGTGGCTTTCAACAGGGAGTCCTTCTGGGCGGGCTGGGTGTGGGCCTCCTCGACGGTGAGCCAGAGCGAGCCCATCCACACGCCGGCCGCTCCCATCGCCATGGCGGCGGCGATCTGGCGGCCGTTGCCGATACCGCCGGCAGCCAGCATGGGGGTGTCGCCCAGGGCATCCACGATCTGCGGCCACAGCACGATAGAGCCGACACTGCCGGTGTGACCACCGCCTTCACCACCCTGGGCCACCACGAAGTCCAGCCCGGCTGCCTTGTGCGCCACCGCCTGCTTGACCCTGCCGCACAGCGCCCCGATCAGGCGGCCTGAATCCTGCACCATCTTGATCTTGTCCGCGGGGGGGGTCCCAAGGGCGTTGGCAATCATCACGCACTGGGGTCTGGTGAGCGCCTCCTCCAGCAGGGGAGTGGCCGTGGCGTCGGTCCAGCCCATCAGGCCCATGCTGGTGCTGCCGTCAGGCCAGGGCGGTACCCCGGCGTCCGCCAGCAGTTTCTGGGCGAAGTCCATATGCTCCTTGGGCACCATTTTCCACAACTGGGCTTCCATCTCCTCTGCGCTCATATCGCCCATCCCCTCGTACTTCTGGGGTATGACGATATCGACGCCGTAGGGCTTGTCGCCGATGTTGGCGTCTATCCAGTCCAGTTCCTCTTTCAGCTGCGCCGGGCTGAAGCCCACCGCCCCCAGCACGCCGATGCCACCGGCCTTGCTGACGGCGACCACCACGTCGCGACAGTGAGTAAAGGCAAAGATAGGGTATTCGATTCCGAGGCGTTCACACAGTGGGTTGCGCATGGGTGTTCTCCGGCGTAAACTGAGTCAGGCCTGCCAGTATTGGGCGCCGAGGGCGGCGGCCGGCAAGTGCGACTGGATGCCAGCGAAACTGGTCAATTCTTCCCCGGTCTTCAGCGTGGCTTCGGATAATTTCATGCAGGAAATGCCCCCTCATTGAACTGGTGGATGGCCTCGTTCAGTGTGGAATAATAAGATGTCACGCCTGGTACCGGTTTTACTTTTGCGCGGGCGAGGGTTTTCAGCGGTTGAAATTGCAGATCGGCAATCACCAGTCGTTTTCCAGTACTGGCGCAGTGCGCGATCAATTTATTCAGCGCGGCCACCCCGCCCGCATCCAGCAGGGTGACGCCGTCCATATAGAGTATGGCGCCATCACGTGTCGCCATGCCGGTGGAGATTTCACCGAATACCCGGTCCGCGGCGGCGAAAAAGAGAGGGCCATTGATTTTCAGTACGGCCCAGCGAGCGGGCAGCGCTCACGTCGATCAATTTCCTGTCGTCACTGATATCCGTAATTCTTGTCATGGCCGCCATCTCATTGACAAATAAAATGCAGGCCAGCAGCACGCCCGCGGTAATGGCGATCACCATGTCAAAGAAAACGGTAAGCGCTCAGGCAGGTAACGAACACGGCGATATCCCGGCCCGGAGCGCGCCTGAGCAGATGCAGTGATTTGGGCGCCTCGCTCATATTCCAGGCGACCACCAGCAATAAAGCGGCCATGGCGGACATGGGCAGATAGGCGAGCAGTGGCGCCAGCAATACCAGTGCCAGCAGCACCGTCAGCGCGTGGATCATGGCGGCAACCGGGGATTGTGCCCCTGCTCGCAGGTTTGCGCTTCGAACGCGCGATGGCCGCGGTGGCTGTAATGCCGCCAAACAGAGGTGTGATGAGGTTGCCCAGACCTTGCCCCAGCAGTTCGCTGTTGGCGCTGTGACGCGTCCCCGTCATGCCATCCAGCACCACCGCGCACAGCAGGGATTCTATTGCCCCGAGCATGGCGATACCGAAGGCGGAGGGCAGCAGGTCCGACTACAGCTGACCAGCTGATCTCGAAGGGCTGCCCGCCGGGGCCCGGTCGCTGCCAGGGCCAGGCGAACTCCGGCAGGAGAGGTGGGATGCCCATGCCGGGTCGTGCCGTCGGGCAGCCAGATAGTTGAACCGGGAGCCGATGGTGTCTATCGGGTAACCGGCATCGACCACCGCGACGCCGAGCACACTGGCAATCACCACTGCAGGCAGGTGTTGAGGGACCGGGTTTTTCAGTTTCGGCCAGTAGAGCATAACCCCCAGCGTTACGACGGCGACGAACAGGTTCGCGCCGTCAAACCGACTGATCGAGCTGGCGAGCAGCCATAGCTTCTGCGCATAGTGCTCCGGCATTGCGTCCAGCGGTTTTTAGTCCCCAGCCCCGACCACAGCCGGGGCTGAGAATAACCATATAAAGGTTAGTTATTTGTATACGGCATTTTTGTTCTATAAAGTGCGGCCCCCGATAACGAAAAATGCGACCCATGCGACCCATGCGAGCGCCCTGGACCTGGACCTAGAGAGTGTAAACGCCCAGCTGCGGACGATGACCCCGCAGGACATCATCCGCTGGGCGCTCGGCCTTGGCCGCAGCACTATCGCCACCACCAGCATGGGCCGCAACGCCGCGGTGATGCTCCACCTGGTGCGGGAGGTCGACAAAACCCTGCCCACGATCTGGGTGGATACCGGCTACAATTTGCGCGATACCTATGTCGTGGCGGAGCGCTTGATTCGCGACCTGGAAATCAATATCCATGTCTACTCCCCCCAGATGACCAGCGAGCGCCGCAACGCCATCATGGGCGGCATTCCCACGGTAGACGAGGAGGAGCGCCACCAGGATTTCACCCGTCAGGTGAAACTCGAACCCTTTGGTCGTGCGCTGCAGGATTTTGCCCCGGAACTCTGGCTGACCGGCATTCGCCAGGAGGAAACAGAGCACCGCAAGACCCTGGATATCGTGTCAGTTGATGCCCGCGGGATCGTCAAGGTGGCGCCGATTTTCTACTGGTCCGAGGACGATGTTGAAGCTTACATGGCGCAACACCAGCTACCTACCTGCCGGCATTATTTCGATCCCACCAAAGTGCAGGACGGCCGCGAGTGCGGCCTGCATACCGCGGCCTGAGCGGCCGGGCAGGCCGCGTCAGCCCATGATCAATCCGACCACCAGGGCCATGATCGCGGTGGCAACAAAGAAGATACCGACAACAGACGCGAGTTGACGCATCGCGCGACGGTCGGCGGCAGTATCTTCGGGAGACAGGTGCTGGGTCATCGGATTACTCCTCATTATTAAAATTTGGACGGGTAAAACCTGTCAAAAGCGTCGCGCAGCAGCGGGATTCGTGCATTGACGCAGATCAAGACGTTTAGTCGCAAGCGCCCAACACTGGGGTATACTTTGGGGTGAGGAGGGTCTTATGACGTCTTCAACCACGGCATTTTCCAGGCAGATACCGCGGACCTTGTCACCGGGCTGGGCGCCAATGCTTGCTCTGCTCGGCGCGCTTTGGGGCTGCGCCAGTCCCGCTGTGGATCGCCATGTTATCGACCGGCTTCCGCCATTGCAGCACGAGGGCGCCAGCCTGAGCGTGGCCGAGGTTGCAGGCCGAGTGCCGAGGGTCGATTTACTGGCTGTGGATGAACCCATGCGGCAGTTCGTCGAGCGCTATACCGCGGGCCAGGACAACAGCCGGGTGCAGCTGATGTCCCTGCACCAGGCCGTGCGGGGAGCGGGTGGCCTGGATATGCAGTATGACCCCTTCGCCGAGGGAACTGCCCGGGAAGTCTTCCAGCGCCGCGTTGCCAATTGCCTCTCCTACGCCAATCTGTTTATCGCCCTCGCCCGGGAAGCGGGCCTGGAGGCCAACTACCAGTGGGTGGAAGTGAGGCCCCAGTGGAGCCGGGCAAACGATCGGGTGCAACTGGGACTGCATGTAAACGTCTCGGTGCGGTTGCGCGACGGCAAGAGTTACATGGTCGATATCGACCCGCTGCCTTCCAGCGCTATCAGCGGTTCCCGGGAGCTGACAGACGCCCAGGGCGAGGCCCTGTACTACAACAATATTGCCATGGCTGCACTGGCGGAAGCTGATACGGAGACGGCCTGGTTGTATGAGGTGCGCGCCCTGCAGCTGAGCCCCGCGGATGCGCATCTGTGGGCCAACCTCGGTGCCATTTATCGCTCCAATGGCCAGCACCGGGAGGCCGAGCAAAGCTACCTGCAGGCGCTGGACCTGGACTTCACCGAGTATTCAGCCATGACCAACCTGGCCGTGCTGTATGGCCTGGAAGGGCGGGAAGAGGAGCGGAATTACTGGCTTGATCGGGTCGAAATACACCGTCGATCCAACCCCTACTACCATGCCTGGCTGGGGGATGAAGTTGCTGCAGCGGGGGACTGGGTTGCGGCGCTGGCCCACTACGAGCAGGCGGTGGCCCTGGCGCCCGGCGACAGCAACCTGTTGTTCAGCCGCGGGGTGATCCACTACCAGCTCACCGATTACGAGGCCGCCGGCCGGGATATGGAAGAGGCGATCAACCTGGCGACCCTGCACTCGGATATCGCCTATTACCAGCTGCAACTGGAGGCGGTGCGCGAGGCCCAGCTGGCGGGAATCTAGCCTGCAAATCTCACCGCCGTCCTGCTGCGACGGCCCAGTCGCACGCCCTGCCTGGCGTTCGCTCGGTCAGAGTGCTCGACATAGCGTCAACTATGCCTGCGCGCTCTTCGGTCGCGAACCCCAGCCATGGCGCACGCCTGAACCGTCTCGTGACGGACGCCGGTGAGATTTGCAGGCTAGGCTTTCGGGCGCTCGACCCGGATATACTGCCGGCGTTTCATTTTGCCGGTGAGCCTGGAAAAGCAGTCCCCGATCGCCATTTGCCAGCCGTATTTGCGCCGCAGTGCCCCGAGGGCCCGGTCCATGTCGGCAGGTTTGTCGAGCAGATAGGCCTGGGTGTCCAGCCATTCTCCGGTCAGTGTGCCGGTCATCGTGCAGGCAGCAACTCGCACCTGGCTGAAGTTGCGCAAGCGCTTTACCTTGCCGGCGTCCCCCGCCGAGAACAGGTAATAACTGTCCCCGTCAGGCGCAAACCAGACCGGGGTTGGAACCAGGTCGCCGGATTTTTTGCGGGTGGCCAGACTGAGGTAGTTGCCGCCTTCCAGAAACTCTATTTCGTCCTTTTTCATGTAAACACCTGCCGCCTGTGCGCGGATTGTCACGAGGAACTCATTAGAACCCCAATGCCAGTGCTCCACAAGGGTACGCGGGCCCCGCGGCCTTGTGCACGCAGCGCCAGTGTTAGTGTAGAATCCACCGCTGCAAGATTCGGCGCCGGTGGCGGGAGCCCCGTACAGGCGCGTCAAATGACCAGGAGTGGTATCGATGTTCCAGCTTAATCGCAGCCCATGGCTGCCCTTGCTCGTAGGCCTGGTGCTGCTGTTGCCCGCGCCCGTATTGTGGGCTGACAGCAAGGCGGTAATCGATGCGGGTTCCGCGGAAGCGCTGGTCAAGCTCCGCGCCCACTCCAGCAAGGCGGAGGAATTGCTGGACAGGGCGGCGGGGGTACTGGTGTTTCCGGATGTCGTTAAACTGGGCTTCGGTGTGGGTGGCGAGTTCGGCGAGGGCTCCCTGCTGGTGCCGGGCAAACCCACCTCGTATTTTGTTACCGCCGGCGCTTCATTCGGCTTGCAGGTGGGGGTGCAGACCAAGTCGGTAGTGATCCTCTTCATGACCGAGGATGCGCTGAGAAAATTCCAGAACAGCAGCGGCTGGAAAGTCGGCGTGGATGGCAGCGTCACACTCGTCAAGTTGGGCGTCGATGGCAGTATTGACTCCCAGACCCTGAAAGAGTCGGTGGTGGGCTTCGTCTTTTCGGCCTCGGGTTTAATGTACAACCTGACCCTGGAAGGCAGCAAAATCACCCGAGTCGCCAGATAGAGGTTTCCCGTTACCATGTCCCAGTTCACCACAGTAGAAAGCGCCCTCAAGGGGCGTGTTGCCGTCGGACAACAGGTCCGCGTCCGGGGCTGGTTGCGCAGCAAGCGCGATTCCAAGGCGGGAATCTCTTTCCTGGCAGTGCATGACGGGTCCGGCTTTGATGCCATCCAGGCCGTGGTGCCCGCTGCGCTGGACAACTACGAGTCCGAGATCCTGAAACTCTCCACCGGTTGCGCGGTGGTGGTTGCCGGAGAACTGGTACCCTCCCAGGGCAAGGGCCAGAGCGTTGAAATACAGGCGTCGGCAGTGGAGGTCGTGGGCTGGGTGGACGACCCGGAAACCTACCCCATCGCCAAGAAGCGGCACAGCTTCGAGTACCTGCGAACCCAGGCGCACCTGCGCCCGCGCACCAATACCATTGGCGCGATAACCAGGGTGAGGGCGACCCTGGCAAACGCAATCCACAACTATTTTTACGATCGCGGTTTTTACTGGATCAACACCCCGATTATTACCGGCAGTGACTGCGAGGGCGCGGGGGAACTGTTCCGTGTCAGCACCCTGGATTTTGCCAACCTGCCCCGAACCGGGGGTGGCGAGGTGGATTTCAGCCAGGACTTTTTTGCCGGAGAGTCCTTTTTGACGGTATCCGGCCAGCTCGAGGTGGAATCCTACTGCCTGGCGATGAGCAAGGTGTACACCTTTGGCCCCACCTTCCGGGCGGAAAATTCCAACACCAGTCGTCACCTGGCGGAGTTCTGGATGGTAGAGCCGGAAATCGCCTTTGCCGATCTCAGTGACGATGCGGACCTCGCCGAGGACCTGCTGAAGTATGTCTTTGCCCGGGTGCTGGAAGAGCGCGAGGACGACATGGCCTTCTTCGCGCAGCATATCGACCCCACGGTGATCTCCCGGCTGCGGGGGGTGGTGGACAGCAGTTTTGAGCGCATGGACTACCGCGAGGCGGTTGAGATACTGAGCAACTGCGGACAGAAGTTCGAGTTTCCCGTGGCCTGGGGGCTGGACCTCGCATCCGAGCACGAGCGCTACCTGTCGGAACAGCATGTGGGTCGCCCGCTGGTGGTAATGAACTACCCCAAGGATATCAAGGCGTTCTACATGCGGCTCAACGATGATGGCGAGACCGTGGCGGCGATGGACGTTCTCGCCCCGGGTATCGGCGAGATAATCGGCGGCAGCCAGCGGGAGGAGCGGCTGGATGTGCTGGACGCCAGGATGGACGAGCACCTGAAGCAGGAGCTGTGGTGGTACCGGGATCTGCGCCGCTATGGCACGGTGCCGCACGCGGGTTTCGGTCTCGGCTTCGAGCGCCTGCTCAACTACGTTACCGGCATGGAGAACGTGCGCGACGCGATCCCCTTCCCCCGTACCCCGGGTCATGCCAGTTTCTGATCAGCCCTTCCCGCGGCCCGAACCCGGCCGGGTTTGTGAATTATTGACCAAATTTTAACCAGCTGCCCCGGCTATTTCAGCCATACTTGAACTGTCACCCCGGCCTCAGGCAAGTCGCCTGCGGGGGGCGGCGGTTACTCGCGGGGGTAGACCATGAAAACGGCGATCGATTCCGTGGCGGGCGAGCCGGTCAGCGAGATGGCCATTGTGGATACTTTTACCAAGCTGATCTTCGGTGAGCAGGACGGGCTCAGCTCCAGTGAGGAGCTGATAATACAGGCCCTGCGGGTGGTTGATGCCCGGGTCGAGCTGGATGACTACAGGGGTGTGGGGGAGTATCTGCGCGCTCTCGGGGTGGCGGAAATGATCGAGCTGGTAACCCGCGTGCAGGCCAACCTGGAAGGTGCGCTGCAAGCCCCCGTAACGGCCCCTGCCGAATCGGCGCACCGCAGGCGCGCCAGCAGATAACGCTAAAAAACCTTTCTAGCCTATTCTTCTTCGGGTGGTGCTGCCTCGGTCGCCTCAGCCTTGGGCGGCTTGAGCCCGCAGCCTTCCACCAGCCCGAACATCGCCCGGTACTGGTTGGCACTGTCGATCGACAGGAAGCTTAACTCTACCGGTTGTTCCAGCTGGAACCTGCGGGTCGTGCTGGTCAGGCTGGCTGTCCATTTGTCATAGCTGAACTTTTCAGGGTCCTTGCGCAGGTCGACAAAACCCTCCAGGCCGTTGTCCTCGAGGCGCACGTTAAAGCCGCTGCTATTGACGTGGCTTATCCTTCCCCGGAAGGTCAGGCCCGCGGCGCTGCCTGCGAGCCTCTCCAGGTACTTACCCGCCAGCCAGCGCTCCGCATCCAGGGTGGCGCTGCGGGTATTTTGCTGGCGTTGAGCCAGTGCTGCGAGCATCGGCTGGTCTACCCGACTGGCGCTTTGCCCGTGCAGGAGAGCCTTGATCTGCATATGGACCAGGAAGTCGAGGTACTTGCGCAGTGGCGATGTGCAGTTGGTATAGACCTCCAGAGCCATGCCCATATGGGCACCGGGCTCAATATGCAATTCAGCCCGGGTAAGGAGCCGGTTGACCATGCCTCGCAGGGGCAGTGCATGGCCATCGTTGGACAGGCAGCGCATGATGTCGCGGTAGCCGGAAACCGTGGTGGGATCGGTGTCTGCAACAGCCGGCGCGTGCATTGAGAGGAATTTGCGCGCTTCATCGAGCCGGTCCGGGCGAATGCCCGGGTGCGTGACGAAGGGACCGCTTGCCCCGTGCTCGCGCAGGAATCGGGCAGCGCAGCGGTTGGCCGCGATCATGCACTCCTCCACCAGCTTCTGGGACAGGAGCTTTTCGTAGGGCTCGATGGACTCAATCTGCTTGCTGTCGTTGAGAATCCAGCGATACTCCTGCCGGTCCTCCATTACCAGGCCGTGTTCTTCCCGGTTGGCCCGCAGCGCCCGAAAAACCTGGTACAGGGACTCAAGCGGGGTGGCGTGGCTCATCAGTTCGTCGCCCTGGCCATTCAGGTAGCGATCCACACCGTAGTAGGACAGCTTGCCGCGGGAGCGGACGGTTGCTTCCATGAACTCGAAATCGCCGACCTCGCCGTTGTCGCTGATGGCGATCTTGCACACCAGTGCCGGGCGGTCGCTACCCTCGGACAGTGCGCAGGTATCCTGGGACAGCTGTTCCGGCATCATGGGCAGCACGTCACCATGGAAGTAGACCGATGTCCCGCGGGCGGCGATGTCTCGATACAGTTCGCTGTCCTCGTCTATATAGGCGGTGGGATCGGCGATGGCGACGAACAGGGTCCAGCCATCGCTGCTGATTTCCGCATAGAGGGCGTCGTCGATGTCCTGGGTCTTTACCGTATCGATGGAGATAAACTCCAGGTCGGTGAGGTCTCGTCGCTTGCCGGTGTTGAGCGGTTGGCATTCCGCCACCAGGCGTTCCACTTCTTTCTTGCTGGCGCTGCTCCACTCGGTCGCCAGCCGGTACTTGGCCATGCTGTACAGATTCTCGATACCGGGTGTCGTGTCATCGCCGATGACGCTCAGCACCTTGGCCTGGGGTTTGCCGTCGCGGATGGGGTGGCGCAGTATCGCGCAGCGCACGTAGTCGCCTTCCTTTACCCCGTTGCGGGCGTGGGGCGGTATGAACAACCAGCGGTTGAGCTGTTGCAGGTCCGGCTCGACGAATACGGCCTTGCCCTTGCGCACACAGCGGCCGGTAAAGTCCCCCAGCGGGCTGTCCACCAGTTTCTCGATGTCGGCGATGGTCTTGTTGTCCCTGGTCGGCCGAATGCAGATCTTGACGCGATCGTCGGGAAAGACCTTGAGCATTTCGTCCGGGGGAATGAAAATTTCGCGACCGTCATCGAGGACCGCAAAACCGTACCGGTTCTGGGTGCCCTTGATAACGGCCTCGGCGCGCTCCTTTTCGGCCTCCATCTGGGATTTTAGGCCTTTGAGTTGCGACAGGGAGTCCTGGTTGAGCATCGAGGGAGCTACTTATAAATTCTTGAATACAAGCGCGCTATGCTAGCGGAAATCACCAGCTGTGTCAGTGAGATATGTCCGACCTGGGTCATTAGGCGCTATTTTCCCGGTTGCCATTGACATGCCGGCGAGGAGGGTTTGATAATCGGGGCTACGCGGGAGAAACCAGCCCCACCGGGAAGAGCCATTGACTGACTTCCGGATGCAGGCCCGACAGCACCTTGTCTGTTGCCATGTATCGCACAGTAAGCGCCAGAGCGCTGCCACCGAGCCACCCGGGTTCAAGCACCATACGCCCCCGACATTCCTGTCCAGGCGGCAAAACACACCCTCCCTTCCACCTCTGCCCCGGCCCATGCTGTCGGTACAAAAATACCAGCCCACCAGACCATTACCCTGTGACACAACAATGAGGAATCCTCTATGGACTCAGGCTCCGCCCTGCGCGTAGAAAAAACCACCCTTAAACCTGTCATCAAGAAGACCTATGTTCTGGACACCAATGTCCTGCTGCACGACCCCACGGCGGTCACCGCCTTCAAGCAACACCACGTGGTCATACCCATGACCGTTCTCGAGGAACTCGACCATATCAAGGACCGCCACGACAAGACCGTGAGCCGGGAGGCGCGCATCGCCATCCAGATGATCGACAAGGTGGTGGACAACGCTACCCCCCAGCAGATCCAGGAGGGCGTGGAGGTCCCGGGTACCGGGCTGGAGGGGCAGGTCATGGGTACCCTGGCGATCTACCCCGACCAGCGCCTGGCGGACAACTCATCCGTGCCCTACCTGGACGACACTCCGGCCCAGGCCAACGACAATCGCATTATCAACGTGGCCCTGCGCCTGCAGGCGGAGCACCCCAACGAGTTTGTCTGCCTTGTGACCAAGGACATCAACATGCGGATCAAGGCCAAGGGATCCGGCCTGGTGCATGTGGAGGACTACCGTCGGGACCGGGTGCTGGACGATATCGACCTGCTGGCCCGGGGTTACGAGCACATCGAGGGTGATTTCTGGTCGACGATCAGCGAGGTGGACACACTGCGCGAGGGGGACTGCACCCTGCACCGCATACCCCGCAAGTCCCTGCCACAGGCCTATCCCAATATGTTCCTGTACGACGATCACCAGTTCATGGCGTTCGTCAAGCGGGTGGAGACAGAGTTCGTCTACCTGCGTTGCGACAGCCGGGACAACCTGATGAACCGGCGTTTCTGGGGCCTGGTCCCGCGCAACCTCGAGCAGGCCATGGCGATGTCGCTGCTGGCGGACGACAATGTCGACATGACGGTGATGACCGGCCCCGCCGGGTCGGGCAAAACCCTGCTGGCGCTGGCCTATGGGGTGCATGCCATCCTGGAGCAGAAGCGCTACTCCAAGCTGATAGTGGCGCGCTCAACGCCCCCGATCGCAGAGGAGATAGGGTTCCTGCCGGGCACGGAGGAAGAGAAGATGGCGCCGTGGCTGGCGGCCTTCGACGACAACCTGGAGATCCTGCACGGCACGGACGAGTCGTGCCACGGCAGCATCAGCTATGTGAAGGAGCGGGCCAATATCCAGTTCAAGTCCCTCAACTTCATGCGCGGTCGCTCATTCAACAACGCCTATATCATTATCGACGAGGCCCAGGGCCTGACCCAGTTCCAGCTCAAGTCGGTGATCAGCAGGGTAGGGGCGGACTCGAAAATAGTGGTGCTGGGCAACCTGGCCCAGATCGACAACAAGTATATCTCGCCACTGACCTCGGGTTTGACCTACCTGGTTGAGAAGAGCAAGCACTACCCCCACGCCGGCATCATGCACGTCAACGGTATCGTGCGCTCGCGGCTTGCAGCCTTTGCGGAGGAGAACCTATAGGTCGTCGGTAGTGCTCACGGGGACGGCAGCCGACGCGGTAGTCGCTCCCCGATACCCCGGACAGATCGGCCCCGCCGGTCTGCCCGATGGTCTTGCTCCTCCGGGTTCTGGTTCTTGTTTTTATTCTTGTTTTTCTTGCGGGTCAGGTCGCGCTCCAGCGCTATCTGCAACCGCAGTGCCACGCTCCAGCCGAATTGCCGTTTGGCGTCCTCATTTTCCTTGCGGTAGTTGTAGGCCGGCTCCACTTCCAGGAACAGGTACCTGCGGTAGACCTGGCGCCGGAACAGCACACCCACCTTGTAGTTCTTGACGTAATCCGGGTCCGTGACCCCGTTGACTGCGCCGAAGTAGCTGATACCCAGCTGCCGCTTGCGGTTCACGGTCTTGTGGCGCTCGAACAGTGACAGGCGTGTTACCCACTCGGTGCCCTGGGTCTCCTCCCCGTACACGGCCCGGTTGTTCCACCGCAGCAGTGTATTTTCGCCCAGTACCCGGTTCAGCTCGATCTGGCTGGTGGCAAAAGCGCCATCCTCGTTGTCGTACTGCAGTCGCTGGGTGAAGCGGTAGGTGCTGACATCGCTCAATGCACCCTGGTAGCGGTAGCGAACCCCGGGGCGCACACGGTTCCAGTTGATACCCATGGTCAGGTCGAAGCGCGAGTGCTCTCCCTCGGACACGCGGTAAAGCAGGCCGAAACCATCACCGCGGTTGCGCTCGTTCTGGTCGGCGTCGAGTTCGTCCCCCTCGTCATCGCTGAAAACCAGGTTGAGGCGTTTCGATATCCTCGGAACCTGGATTTTGCCGCGCAGTCGCACGTTGTTATTGGTGCCGTCCTGCTCGTCCCAGTCGGTGGTGAAGTCCAGCCGGAGCAGGGACTCGGCGGCTTCGAGTTCATAGTTGGGCTCGCCGAAGTATTCGTCCATCCACTGCGTAAGTGCCTGGGCCTGTTCGGTGGCATAGGAGTGACTGTCGTCCAGCCAATTCTCCTCGGGATCGTCGGGATCTGCGGGCACCGCCGCCTCCCAGCCCCGGATGCGGTCGGGGTCGCCCCCGTTGTCCTGGCGTGAGCTGTCGGCCAAGGCGGGAGCGGCGCAAATCAGTAGGAGCAGCCAAATCTTCACGGTATTGTTATTCATTCCTGGACCGGATTACCGTTACACTACGTCCTATGGACAGACTTTTCATCATTTTACAGCACATTTTGCCACAGCACCTGGTATCGCGATGCGCCGGTTGGCTGGCGGATTTGCAGCAACCCGCGTGGCTTAAAAACTGGCTCATCCATATATTCGTGCGCCATTTCAAGGTGGAGATGGCGGAGGCCGCCAACCCCGACCCCACCAGCTACGCCTCTTTTAACGAGTTTTTTACCCGGCCCTTGCGCGAGGAGGCCCGTACCCTGGCAGATGCGGACATCGTCTGCCCGGCGGATGGCGCCATCAGCCAGTTGGGTTCGGTCCAGGGCGGCCGTATCTTCCAGGCCAAGGGCCAGTCCTTCAGTGCCTGGGAGCTGCTTGGGGGCGACTCCGAGCGCGCCGAGCACTTCGCCAACGGCAGTTTCGCCACGATTTACCTCTCCCCGCGGGATTACCACCGGGTGCACATGCCCCTGGCCGGGCGCCTGACCGCCACCTGTTATATCCCCGGCAAGCTGTTTTCGGTCAACCAGGTCACAGCCGAGAACGTGCCGCGCCTGTTTGCCAGGAACGAGCGCCTGGTCTGTTATTTCGACACCGCCGCGGGACCGATGGCTATGGTGCTGGTCGGCGCCATGATCGTCGCCGGCATCGAGACTGTCTGGTCCGGGCAGGTGGCGCCCCCCACCGCCGACCCGGTTTTTAATGATTACGTCTCTGTGCCCAGGACGATCGAGTTGGCCCAGGGAGAGGAAATGGGGCGCTTCAAGCTGGGCTCGACTGTGATTCTGCTGTTTGGGCAGGATGCGGTTGAGTTTGATGCTGCTTATACCGCGGGCACCGCTACCCGGTTGGGTGACGCTTTAGGCAAGTTCGGCCCTTCTTCCTAGTTTTTTTGGGCGTTTTTACTTCAATCGAGCGCTTCTGCGACCGGTCCGGCAGGGGGTGGCCGGCGGTGAACGGCCGCAAGCTTTCCCTCCTTTTCGGGCTGCTGCGCAACTCAACGATTTTTCGCTGCGCGAAAAATTCGGATTCGAACAGTGCTCGCAGAAAGCCCCCGAAAAGGAGGGAAAGCTTAAGCAGCGGCCTGATTGTTCACCGCCGGCCACCCCCTGCCGGACCTCTCAAGCTTCCTCTAACAGGTAGTTAAATTGGCTGTCAATTCGTGAGGTTGTTGCCGCAGCCATAATTAGGCCGCTGTCACCCGGTCCCGCCGAATCAGTCAGGCCATGTTTAGCGGAGCAGGCAAATTCGGGGCTTTCTGCGAGCACTGTTCGAGTCCCAAAAATTGCGCAGCAATTTTGGTCGAGTTGCGCAGCAGCCGGATTGGCTGCCGGAGCTATGGCCGATTCGAAGGGGTAGACCGCCAGCGCCCGCCTTCGGCAGCAACAACCAGTGAGCACCCAAATGCAAACTAGGTTTCTTCCAGGCTCGCAACAATACGCCGATAGCTGTCCATCCGTCGCTCACTGATCTCCCCGGACTCCAAGGCACCAAGAATCGCGCACCCGGGTTCGTGCACATGCTGGCAGTCGCGGAACTTGCAGTGGCCCAGCAGGGGCCGGAACTCGCGAAAACCCTGTTCCACCTGCTCCCGGCTCATGTGCCACAGGCCGAACTCGCGGATACCCGGGGAATCGATCAGGCTGCCGCCGGAGGGCAGCTGGAACAGCTGGGCGGTGGTGGTGGTGTGCACGCCCTTACTGGTGCTTTCCGACAGGCTTCCCACCCGCAGGTCCGCCTCCGGCAACAGCGCGTTTACCAGGGAGGATTTGCCAACGCCGGACTGGCCCACGAACACACTGGTGCGCTCGCGCAGCGCGGCATGCAACTCCTCCAGCCCGCCCTCCTTGCTCGAGGTGTGGAGAATGCGGTAGCCGAGGGTGGGGTAGATCGCCAGCAGGTCGTCCATTTGCTGTTGCAGAGCAGGGTCGGTCGCCAGCAGGTCGGTCTTGTTGAGCAGGATGACCGGCTCGATATTGACGGTTTCCGCCGCGACCAGGTAGCGGTCTATCAGCATCGCGTGGGGTTCGGGCAGGGGGGCGATAACCACCACGATCTGGTCGATGTTGGCGGCCACAGGTTTGAGCTTGCCATAGGGGTCCGGGCGCGAGAGAACACTCTTGCGCTCCAGCTGGGCGACGATGACGCCGGTGGGGTCCCCCTCGCACCAGATGACCTGGTCACCTGTCACCAGGCTCTCCAGGTTGGCGCGCAGGTGGCAGCGAATACGCTGGCCCGGCGCGGACTCCACCTCTACCTGGGTGCCGAAATGGGCCGTGACCAGCCCGTGTTGCTCCGGTCCGAGTTCCCCGGTGGCGAGGGTCTCCTCGGCCTGGGCGCCGCGCTTGTCCGCCCGCTTGGCGCGTTCTTCCTGGATTTTTTCTATCCGCCAGGCCTGCTGGCGGGTGAGCTTGCGTTTTGACATGCGGGCATTATTGGCGCAGCGCGTAGCGCTGTCGAGGCAATTTGCTACACTGCAGGTATCTGTCACTACTCGGGATTCGGGCCTTATGCAGGACGCCAACAACCTTATATGGGTCGATATGGAGATGACTGGCCTTGATCCGGAGCGCGATGTGGTGATCGAGATCGCCACCATTGTCACCGACAGCGAGCTCAATACCCTGGCGGAGGGCCCGGTTATCGCCCTGCACCAGGACGATGCGACCCTGGCCGCCATGGATCAGTGGAACACCACCCATCACACCCATTCGGGACTGGTGGACCGGGTTCGGGCCAGCGCTCACGATGAGGCCAATGCTGTTGCGCTCACCCTGGCCTTCCTGGAGCGGTGGGTGCCGGCGGGGGCCTCGCCCATGTGTGGCAACAGCATATGCCAGGACCGGCGTTTCATGGCGCGGTACCTGCCGGGTCTGGAGCGCTATTTCCACTACCGCAATCTCGATGTCAGCACCCTGAAGATCCTGATGCAACGCTGGCGGCCGGAGCTGGAAGCCGGCGTCAACAAGACCTCAACCCACCTGGCCCTGGAGGATATCCGCGAGTCGATCGAAGAGCTGCGCTATTATCGCCAGCACTTCCTCAAGCTGGCCTGAATTATCGGCGGGGCGGTTCTAGAGCCCGTGTTGTTGCAGCGCCCAGGCCACGTGTTCTCGGACCAGCTCCGAGGGAAACTCCCGCCGGCTGGTCAGGGCATTTGTGACGGTTGACGTGGTCGGTGCATTGCCCAGGCCGATGGCGAGGTTGCGCAGCCAGCGCTCATAACCGATCCGGCGGATTGCCGAACCTTCGGTTTTTGCCAGCCAGGTTGCCTCACTCCATAAAAACAGGTCGACCAGGTCGCTGTCCGCCAGTTCGTGCCTGGGCTGGAAATCGTCCTCTTCTGTAGGCCTGGCGAATTTGTTCCAGGGGCAGACCAGCTGGCAGTCGTCGCAGCCGAACACCCGGTTGCCCATCAGCGGCCGCAGGCCGGGGTCGATCGAGCCTTTGTGCTCGATAGTGAGGTAGGAGATGCACCTGCGGGCGTCCAGCTGGAACGGGCCGACAAACGCCGCGGTGGGACAAATGTCCAGGCAAGCGGTGCAGGTGCCGCAGTGTTTGCTGGCCTGGGGAGTGTCAGGCGCCAACGGCAGGTCGGTGTATATCTCGCCCAGGAAAAACCAGGAGCCGGCGTCCGGGTTGATCAACATGGTATTTTTTGCGATCCAGCCCATACCCGCGCGCTCGGCAATCGCCCGCTCCAGCACCGGCGCACTGTCGACAAAGGCGCGATACTGGCCGCCACCGGCCATTTGCCCGATCCGTCCCGCCAGCGTCGCGAGGCGTTTGCGAACCAGCTTGTGGTAGTCCCGCGCCAGCGCGTAGCGGGAGACATAGGCTTTGTCGGGTGATGCGAGTATTTCCAGCGGGCGGGTATCGCCCGCCAGGTAATCCATCCGCACCGAGATTACCCGGCAGGTGCCTGGCACCAGTTCATCGGGCCGCGCCCGCTTCGTGCCGTGGCGCGCCATGTACTCCATGCTGCCGTGGTAGCCGGCGTCCAGCCACTTCTGCAGGTAGGCCTCGTGCTCGCCAAGCTCGATATCCGCGATGCCCAGCTGCTGGAAACCCAGCTCGGCCGCCCACTCGCGGATCTGTGCCGCCATGGTTGTCTGTTGCTGGCTTGTAAGTTGCTCTGACAAATTGGGGCCGGATCGGGATGACTTGGGTGTACAATTCTGCCAGAAGCGGGTGAGCGGCGCGCATGTTTGCGGATTCTTTTTTTGGGTGATGCCTGGTCACACGTCTTGCCGTGATCAGCGTTCTTGAATTGACGCACCGCATGTGGGTTCCCGCCACTCAGGACCCGCTACAAGCACATACCCGGTAAAGCGGGGCAGGCTCTCCATGTGCGCTCGTGTTCGGCCGTACCCGATAAAGCGGCAGGCTCTCCATGGCCTCACACGGTCCTGAGTGGCGGGAACCCACACACGGCGCTTGATCGAGTTGACTTGTGGTTTGCCGTATTCTGTCAGTTTGGTTGTGCTCTACCCTTTGCGGGGTTTGATATTGGCAGGAATGAAAGGAGGCGGCTTGGGCGGGATACCCCCGCACTGGACCGTTGAGGCCATGGATGGCCGATACGAGCCCCCATGGACGGGTTCACGGCGAGTCCAGTGCGGGGGTATCCCGCCCAAGCCGCCGGCATTGGAACTGAATAAATCGCAATTCATTGAAATAAATAAGATGTATGCAAAGAAAACCTGGAGCAGAACTTGTTTGAACAACTAGGCACTGAAAACCTCTACACCGCCGCCCAGACCCGTGAACTGGACCGCTGTGCCATAGAGGATCACGGTATTCCGGGGATTACCCTGATGTCCCGGGCGGCGAGCGCCTGCTTTGAGGCGCTGGTTCATGGCTGGCCCGGGGTTGAGAGTATCCAGGTGCTGTGCGGCACCGGCAATAACGGCGGTGACGGCTTCCTGGTGGCTGACCTCGCCCATAAACGCGGCATCGGCGTGACCGTGTTGCAGCTGGGCGACCCCGCGAAAATTGGCGGCGATGCAGCGCTGGCGCGCCGGCAGGCGTTGGCCAATGGCGTGCGGATTGTTCCTTTTGGGGAGCTCCCGCTGCAGCCCGTGGGTGTCATTGTCGACGCTATGCTGGGGACTGGCCTGGGTGGCGATGTGCGCGGCGTCTACTGTGAGGCCATCGATGCGATCAATGCCAGCGGCCTGCCGGTGCTGGCGGTGGATATCCCCTCGGGGCTTTGCTCCGACACCGGCCGGGTGCTGGGCGTCGCGGTGGAGGCGGACCTGACGGTGACCTTTATCGGCCTCAAGCGCGGCCTGTTTACCATGGCGGCGGCGGACCATACCGGCGCGGTGGAATTCAATGACCTGGGGGTGCCGCCGGAAGTGTATCAGCAGGTGGGCTGCGACAGCCGCCGGCTCGAGCTCGAAGCCCTGCTGGAACGGTTGCCGGCGCGGCCTGCAACTGCCCACAAGGGTTTGTATGGCACGGTGCTGGTGGTGGGGGGTGATTACGGCATGGCCGGGGCGGCAGCCCTGGCGGCGGAGGCAGCCCTGCGCTGCGGCGCCGGTCTGGTGCGGGTGGCTACCCGGCCGGAACATGTGGCGGCTCTGGTGGCGCGCACGCCCGAGTCAATGCCGTTGGGGGTGCGCTCAGGCCAGGACCTGGCGGCGCTGGTCGAGTCCGCTGATGTGCTGGTGGTGGGGCCTGGCCTGGGCCAATCGCCCTGGTCGGAGCAATTGTTGCAGGTGGCTGCGGCCAGCGGGAAACCGATGGTGCTGGACGCGGACGGCCTCAACCTGCTGGTTGCGGGTGGGCCGGTGGCGGAGCGTCGGCGCGACAATTGGGTTCTGACGCCCCACCCGGGGGAGGCTGCGCGTCTTCTGGATTGCTCCACAGCCCAGGTTCAGGCTGATCGCTTCGACGCTGTGCGCCGGTTGCAGCAACGCTATGGCGGGGTTGCCGTGCTCAAGGGCAATGGCAGCCTGGTTGCCGATGGCAATCAGCTGCTGCTCAGCGACTACGGCAATCCCGGTATGGCCAGTGGTGGCATGGGGGACGTCCTGAGTGGGGTCATCGGTTCCCTGTTGGCCCAGCACCTGCCTGCCCTGGAAGCGGCTGCCCTGGGGGTGTGCCTGCACGGTGCGGCGGCTGACCTTGCGGCCGGGGACGGTCAGCGCGGGCTGCTGGCCAGCGACCTGATCCCCCGGATGCGGACCCTGCTGGGGTGAGTGTGGACACATTGACAGTCGCGGCGCCGGACGAGGCGGCGATGGTGGCCTGCGGCGCACGCATCGCACAGGCGGCCCAGCCCTCGCTGGTCATTTACCTCGCCGGTGACCTGGGGATGGGGAAGACCACTCTGAGCCGTGGCTTCATCCAGGGCCTGGGGCATCGCGGAGCGGTAAAAAGTCCCACTTACACCCTGGTGGAGCCCTATGACCTGGGGAAATGGCAGGTCTACCATTTCGACCTGTACCGCCTCGCTGATCCCGAGGAGCTCGAGTTCATGGGTATCCGGGATTATTTCAGTGGCGATGCGATTTGCCTGGTAGAGTGGCCGGACCGGGGAGAGGGCGCTTTGCCCCCAGCTGATATAACGATTAAAATAGAGCGCGACGGTTCTGGCCGTCGCCTGCTGCTGCAAGCCGGTACGGTCCTGGGGGGGGCCGTGTTGGCGCGGGTCGGGGCAGCAAGCTGAACCAGGACACCAGCCCCGGCGGCGAGCGAATATAAATGCAAAAGGCCGTGGCGCAAACGGCGGGAGTGACATGGGCAGGATGTGGATCTGGGCCATACTGGGAGTGCTTGCGGCATTTCCCGCATGGTCTGTGGAGGTGCATGATGTGCGTTTGTGGCGCGCACCAGACCACACTCGGATCGTGTTTGACCTCAGTGGCCCTACCGAACACAAGCTGATCGTGCTGGAGAGCCCGGGCCGCATTGTGCTCGATGTGGAAAATGCCAGCATCAAGGCCAGCATTACCGACCTTAAACTCGAAGGCACCCCGGTGCAGCTGGTGCGCACCGGTGTGCGTGACGGCGACGACCTGCGGGTCGTGCTGGAGCTCAGCGCCGCGGTCAAGCCCCGCAGTTTCTTTCTCAAGGCCAATGACCAGGCGGGCGACCGCCTGGTGCTCGACCTGTATGACAAGGCTCCGCGAGCCGAGGCCGTGGCCGTGGCGACCAAGAGCGTCCAGCATAACGACAAGCGCGACATCATCATCGCCATAGACGCCGGCCACGGCGGCGAGGACCCCGGCGCCATCGGCCCCAACCGGCATCGCGAAAAGGACGTGGTGCTGGCGATTGCCAGGGAACTCAACGCCCTGTTGAAGGCGGACAAGGGGTTCCAGCCCACCATGATCCGCACCGGCGACTACTACATCAGTTTGCGCGGCCGCCGCGACCTGGCGCGCCAGCGCCAGGCAGACCTGTTTGTTTCAATTCACGCCGACGCATTCAAGCGTCGTGAAGCCCATGGGGCCTCGGTCTACGCGCTCTCCACCCAGGGCGCCACCTCAACTGCCGCGAGCTATCTCGCCCAGCGGGAAAACGAATCGGACCTGGTCGGCGGGGTAACCCTGTCAGACAAGGACGACCTGCTGGCGGGTGTGCTGGCGGACCTGTCCATGACCTCCACCCTGGACAACAGTCTTAAGCTCGGTGAGAAAGTGCTGCGCAATGTCGATACCGTCGCCAAGCTGCACAAGAGCCGGGTTGAGCAGGCGGGCTTCGCCGTGCTCAAGTCGCCGGATATACCTTCCATCCTGGTGGAAACGGGCTTTATCTCAAACCCGTCAGAATCCAAGCTGCTCAGTACCAGCGCCTACCAGAAGAAGATGGCCCGGGCCATCCACGCCGGGATCCGCGAGTGGTTCCTCGCCCACCCGCCCTCCGGTACGCTCATTGCCTGGCAGAAGCAGCAGCTCGGGCAACAGTACACAATTGCCCGTGGCGATACCCTCTCGGGCATCGCCGAGCGCTTCAATGTTCCCCTGGCCGATCTCAAGATCCGCAATGGTATCAGCGGCGAAAAAATCATGGTGGGGCAGAAACTGCTTATCCCCACTACCTGATGTAAAGCCCTGAATGTCCCGTATTCACCTTCTCAGTCCCAGGCTGGCGAACCAGATTGCCGCCGGTGAAGTGGTCGAGCGCCCCGCCTCCGTGGTCAAGGAGGTGCTGGAAAACAGCCTCGATGCGGGCGCTACCCGGGTGGATATCGACGTGGAGGCCGGCGGCGTCAAACTGATTCGCATCAGGGACGACGGCGGTGGCATTGCGGCGGATGACCTGCCCCTGGCGCTGGCGCGTCACGCCACCAGCAAGATCGCCTCGCTGGAAGACCTGGAGCAGGTGGGCAGCCTGGGCTTTCGCGGGGAGGCCCTGGCCAGTATCGGCTCCGTGTCCCGCCTGACCCTGACCAGCAACTCCTCTGAAGACGGCAGCCATGGCAGCTCCGCCGCCTGCGAGGGCCGCGAGATGGAGGTGCAGCTGAAACCTGCGCCCCACCCCCGTGGCACCACCGTGGAAGTGCGCGACCTGTTTTTCAACACGCCGGCCCGGCGCAAGTTCCTGCGCACCGAGAAAACCGAGTTCAATCACCTCGAGGAGGTGGTAAAGCGCCTCGCCCTGTCGCGCTTCGATGTCGCTTTCAGCCTGCGCCACAACGGCCGGGTGCTGCACAATCTCAAGCCCGGTAACAGTCAGGCGGAGCGCCAGCGCCGGGTTGCCGCGGTGTGCGGCCCGGCGTTTATGGAGCAGGCACTGTATATTGAAACTGACCTGCCGCGCCTGCGGCTGTGGGGCTGGGTGGGCCTGCCGACCTTTTCCCGCAGCCAGGCGGACCTGCAGTACTTTTTTGTCAACGGCCGGGTCATCCGCGACCGGCTGGTAGCCCACGCCGTGAAGCAGGCCTACCGCGACGTGCTCTACCACGGCCGCCACCCCGCATTTGTGCTCTACCTTGAGCTCGACCCGGCCCAGGTCGACGTCAATGTGCACCCCACCAAGCACGAGGTCCGGTTCCGCGACGGCCGGGCCGTGCACAACTTCATCTTTTCCAGCCTGCACCGGGCGCTGGCGGATGTCCGCCCGGGCGACGGCCAGGGAGGGCAGCGACAGCCTGCGCGAGACAGGCGAAGAGGGCGAAACGGGTCTGCTGGTGGATATCAACACCGGAGAAATCACCCACCAGGGCGGTCTCTCACTGGGTGCCCAGCCGGCTCGCCGCCGGCGGTTTCGCGGCCTACGGTGGCTATCGCGCTCCGCAGGCTCCCGATCCGGGCCAGGCGATGGAGCAGGTGCGCGATTACCGTCGCCTCCACAGCCTGCCCGGGGAGGCCGATGCCGGGGAGGTGCCGCCCCTGGGTTATGCCCTGGCCCAGCTCAGGGGGATTTACATCCTGGCGGAAAATGCCCATGGCCTGGTGCTGGTGGATATGCACGCGGCACACGAGCGGATCACCTATGAGCGGCTCAAGACCGCCCGGGACCACGAGGGTATTCGCAGCCAGCCGCTGCTGGTGCCCCGTGCGGTGGCGGTCAGCCAGCGCGAGGTGCAGGTTGCCGCAGAGCATGCCGAATTGTTTCTTGGCCTGGGCATGGTGGTGGAAGTGGCCGGGGAGGAGTCCCTGGTGATACGCCAGATACCGGTGTCGCTGCGGGACTCGGATGTCGAACAGTTGCTCAGGGATGTGCTGGCGGACCTGATCGAATTCGGCAGTTCCGACCGGATTGAGGGGCATCTCGATGAAATTCTCTCCACCATGGCCTGCCACGGCTCGGTGCGGGCCAATCGCCGCCTTACCATCCCTGAAATGAACGCCCTGCTGCGGGACATGGAAGAAACCGAACGCTCCGGCCAGTGTAACCACGGTCGGCCCACCTGGACCCAGTTGAGTATCGAGGAGCTGGACAAGCTGTTTCTGCGCGGTCGCTGAAACCGGCGCCCGGCAGGCCGCGGTCCTGTGTATCCAATATAAAGATGGCAAACAGCGGGATACAAGTTGACTGAGCCCGGGGCAGGCGACCCCAGGCCCCTGGTTATCTGCCTGATGGGTCCCACGGCCTCCGGCAAGACCGACCTGGCCATAGAGCTCGCCCGGGCGCGCAACTGCGAGCTGATCAGTGTGGATTCCGCCCTGGTGTACCGGGGGCTGGATATCGGCAGCGCCAAGCCGGATTTCCCCCATCACCTGGTCGATATACTGGACCCCTCGGAGGCCTACTCGGCGGCGGACTTTGCTGCGGATGCCCACCGCCTTGTGGCGGGGATCCATGGCCGGGGCGCTATCCCGCTGCTGGTAGGCGGCACGATGCTGTACTTCAAGGCTTTTCTCGAGGGACTCGCGAATATGCCCCCGGCGGATCGTCGATACCCGCCGCGAGATCGAGGCGGAGGCGGCGATTCACGGCTGGCCCTGGCTGCACGAGCGCCTGGCGGAGGTGGATCCCGATTCCGCGCGGCGAATTCACCCCAGGCATTCCCAGCGCATCGGGCGGGCGCTGGAGGTCTATCGCAGCAGCGGCGTCACCATGTCGCAGTGGCAGCGCCGGCAGCAGAGCCAGCCGGTGCCGGCCCGGCAGTACCGGGTAGTGCAGATCGCTATCTGCCCACGGCAGCGCTCGGTACTGCACCAGCGCATCGCCCTGCGCTTCGAGCAGATGATGGCGGCGGGGCTGCTGGATGAGGTGGCAGGTCTTGTACCGGCGCGGGGACCTGACTCCCGAGCTGCCGGCTATGCGTGCCGTCGGCTACCGTCAGCTGTGGCAGCACCTGGCCGGGGAGTGCTCGCTGGAGGAGGCGGTAACAAGCGCTATTGCCGCCACCCGCCAGTTGGCCAAGCGCCAGCTGACATGGCTGCGCAAGTGGCCGGATTTGAATTGGATATATACCGACGCGGCCGGGAACCTCGCGCCGGCGCCGGAGTCTGAAGCTGTGGTTACGGGCATGGGACAAAACTCCCTAGAAGTGGCCTTGAACTATCTTCAAACGCCCCCAGTGTAGTATGCTGGCGTGTGGCTGGGTTGCCGCCAGGTGCGGCTTGCACCCTGGAGCCGATCCTGGCCGTGGCAGGGAAGCCGTGATAACAGTGCGAAGTTAGACGCTTTTATAACTTTTTCGACTCTATTTGAGTCTTTTAGGAGGAATTATGTCAAAAGGGCACACTCTACAAGACCCTTATCTGAATATCTTGCGTAAAGAGCGCGTCCCCGTATCCATCTACCTGGTGAACGGGATCAAACTGCAGGGCCAGATCGAGTCTTTTGACCAGTTCGTGGTACTGCTGAAAAACACCGTGAGCCAGATGGTTTACAAGCACGCCATCTCAACCGTCGTGCCTTCGCGGGTAGTGCGGATGCCGCTACAGAACCCGCCGGAAGACGAAGAGGATGGTGGCGATAGCTAGGAGCCTGTTCGGTGGTCGCCCGAAGGGCGCCCGCCCGCCCCATTTGTTAACCCGCCGAGGTAGTATTGTTCTTTGACCGACCCGATTCGGGTGAATGCGCTGTGCTCGTTCATCTCAATCTCGCCAGTGAAACCGAGCGGGAAGACCCCCGTGAATTCGAGGAACTCGTGCTCTCCGCCGGGGGTGACCCGGTAGCCTATATCATGGGCGCCCGGGACGTACCCGATTCGCGCACCTTTGTCGGCAGCGGCAAGCTGCAGGAGATCGCCGAGGCCGTGCGGGAGCACGGGGCGCAGATAGTCATGTTCAATCACTCCCTCAGCCCCAGCCAGGAGCGCAACCTGGAGAAGGAATTGCAGTGCCGGGTGCTCGACCGCACCGGCCTGATTCTCGATATCTTCGCCCAGCGCGCCCGCACTCACGAGGGCAAGCTGCAGGTTGAACTGGCCCAGTTGCAGCACATGAGTACCAGGTTGGTGCGGGGCTGGACCCACCTTGAGCGCCAGAAGGGGGGGATCGGCCTGCGCGGTCCCGGGGAAACCCAGTTGGAAACCGACCGCCGCCTGTTGCGGGCGCGGATCAAGTCGATCCTGGCGCGGCTGGAGAAAGTGCGCAAACAGCGCGATAACGGGCGCCGCTCCCGGCGCCGGGCAGAGGTGCCGGTGGTGTCGCTGGTGGGTTATACCAACGCGGGTAAATCCACCCTGTTCAACCGCCTGACTGAATCCCGGGTCTACGCCGCGGACCAGTTGTTCGCCACCCTCGATCCCACCCTGCGCCGGCTCGAGCTGGAGAATGTGGGTCCGGTGGTGCTGGTGGATACCGTCGGTTTTATCGCCCACCTGCCACATAAGCTGGTCGCGGCCTTTAAGGCTACACTGGAAGAGACGCTCAACGCCGACCTGCTGTTGCATGTGATTGACGCCGCGACGGAGCAGCGCGAGGACAACATCCACCAGGTGCACGATGTCCTGGCGGAAATCGGCGCGGACCGGATTCCGCAGCTGCAGGTGTACAACAAATTGGATCTGTTGGAGCAGGCGCCGCGTATAGATCGCAACGCCGACGGCCTGCCCGAGCGGGTTTGGCTCAGTGCCGCTACCGGAGCGGGGACGGACTTGCTGCTGCAGGCTGTCTCAGAACTGGTGGGCAAGGATATGGTCAACGAATCCGTTGACATAGGCCCCAACCAGGGAGGGCTGCGGGCGGCGCTATATCGCCTCGGCGCCGTGGAGTCGGAAGACTACGGGGACGATGGGGTGGCACACCTGAGTGTCAGGCTGCCCCGCGCTGACTGGAACCGGTTGATGAAGAAGGGGCCGGAGCCGTTGTTTTGAGGCTCGCTTATCGCGCTGTCTTATGACTCAAAGCAGTGAAAATTTGTTAGACTCTCTCGACTTTTGACTTAGGAGTTAACTATGGCCTGGAATGAACCGGGTGGTGGCAACAACAAACCCAAGGATCCCTGGGGTGGTGGTGACCAGGGTCCGCCGGACCTCGATGAGGCTTTGAAGAAACTGCAGGACAAGCTGGGAGGCATGTTCGGCGGTGGCGGTGCCCGCAAGGCGGGCGGCTCCGGTGGCTCCTCCGGCGGTATTCCGGGTTCCTTGCTCGTCGTGATAGCGGTGGGCGCCCTGCTGGTCTGGGGCTTGATGGGCTTTTACCAGGTCGATCAGCAGGAGCGGGCGGTAGTGCTGCGCTTTGGTAAGTATCTGGACACGGTCCAACCGGGTCTGCAGTGGAATCCGCCGATTATCGATGAGGTGATCCAGATCAACACCACCAAGGTGCGGGCGGTCAGCTTTCGCGAGATCATGCTCACCCAGGACGAAAACATCGTCGAGGTGAAGCTCTCGGTTCAGTACGTTATCGACGATCCCACCAGTTTCGTACTCAAGGTCCTCGAGCCGGAGATTTCCCTGCAACACGCAACCCAGAGCGCACTGCGTCACGTGGTCGGCGGTACCAGCATGGATATGGTGCTGACAGGGGGCCGTGCCCAGATCGCCGACGAGGTGAACGTGCGCCTGCAGGACTACCTCAACCTTTACGAGACTGGCATTCTGGTCAGCAAGGTTACGGTGGATGAATCGAAGCCGCCCAGCCAGGTGCAGGCGGCGTTTGATGACGTTATCAAGGCCCGCGAGGACGAGGAGCGCCTGAAGAACGAGGGTCAGGCCTATGCCAACGGCATCGTTCCCGAGGCGCGCGGTGGCGCCCAGCGGGTGCTGGAAGAGGCCATGGCCTACAAGGAACAGGTGATCGCCAACGCCGAGGGTGAGGCGGATCGTTTCAGCAAATTGCTGGCCGAATACCTGAAAGCGCCGGAAGTCACCCGTGAGCGACTCTACCTGGATGCGGTCCAGGGCGTGTTCAGTAACACCAACAAGGTGATGGTCGATGTCGAGGGCGGTAATAACATGATGTACCTGCCACTCGACAAGCTGGGCAGCCAGAGCACAGGCGGTGGCGGCGCACGTAATTTTACTATCGACAGCTCGAACATTCGTGAGCTGACCAATGCCGTGACCGAGCAGCTGCGCAATGACGCTGCTGCCGCCGGCAATCGCAGGGGAGGTCGCTGATCATGTCCGGACGCAATATGACATTCCTGGTAGTGGCGGCGCTCATTCTGTTGGTGGCCAGCAATTCGCTGTATGTCATCAAGCAGACAGAGCGCGGTGTGCTGCTTAAGTTTGGTGAAGTCGTCAATCCTGACCTGCAGCCGGGTCTGCATGTGAAGATTCCTTTCGTAAACAGTGTGCGTAAGTTTGACGGTCGGCTTATCACGGTTGATTCGCAACCCGAGCGCTTCTTTACCCAGGAGCAGAAGGCCCTGATTGTGGACAGCTACGCCAAGTTCAAAATCAAGGACACGGAAAAGTTCTACACCGCTACCAATGGAGAGCAGTCCCGCGCGATGGCGCTGTTGTCCCAGCGCATCAACAACGGCCTGCGCAACCAGGTCGCCGTGCGCACCATTCAGGAAGTGGTATCCGGGCAGCGGGACGAGCTGATGGCGGACCTTACCAAGGAGCTGACGGTGGTTGCCCAGGAATCCCTCGGGGTTGAAGTGGTGGACGTCCGGGTGAAGCAGATCGACCTGCCGCCGGACGTGTCCGAGTCGGTGTATCGCCGGATGAACGCCGAGCGTGAGAAGGAGGCGCGGGAACATCGCTCACAGGGTCAGGAGCTGGCCGAGGGTATTCGCGCCGCCGCTGACCGCGAGGTGACCGTGCTGCAGGCCAACGCTTACCGCGACGCCGAGCTGATCCGCGGTGAGGGTGATGCCACAGCCACCCGGATCTATGCGGAGGCTTTCAATCGCGACCCGGAGTTTTATGCCTTCACCCGCAGCCTGCGAGCCTACCAGCAGTCCTTTCAGGGCAACGGGGACATCATGCTGATACAGCCTGACAGCGAGTTTTTCCGCTACCTGAATGATTCCAGTGGCGGTAAATCCGGGGCGGCCAAGCCGACCGTAGTCAACTGAGGGCTTAAAATTCACGGGTGCTATCCACATAGCTTGTGGTAGTATTCTCCAACCGTGGGACTCGGCGTTTTAACCACAAGCGCAGGGCCCGCGGTTTTTTGTGCGCCCTGAAGCGGGGTGCGTATTCAGGGATGGACGGCAGCGTGTAACGCTCAGCACCGGTACCCATAACAGGCCGGGATGAGGCCCTGTGTTGCCGTCACTGCCAACCCGGGTCGTGGTTGTGCATGGGAGGAAAATTTGGATTTCTGGCACGTTTTAGCGGCTGCCATCGCTCTCGTTTTCATTATCGAAGGGATGCTCCCGTTCATCAGCCCCGATCGCTGGCGCAAGCTGCTGGCCATGGCGGACCAGATGGAAGACCGGGTTATCCGCAACATCGGCCTGGGCAGTATGGTATTCGGGGTCATGATCCTGTATCTGGTTCACTAAATGACATCCGTTGATCGCTGGCAGTTGCCGGACGGAATTGAGGAAGTCCTTCCGGCCCAGGCCGCAACCGCGGAGCGCCTGCGTCGACGCCTGCTGGACCTGTATCGCAGCTGGGGCTACCAGCTGGTGATACCGCCCCTGATGGAATTTACCGAATCGCTGTTGATAGGCCTGGGCCAGGACCTGGACCTGCTGACCTTCAAGCTCACCGACCAGCTCAGCGGTCGCGCTCTTGGCATACGGGCGGATATCACCCCCCAGGTGGCGCGTATCGATGCCCACAGCCTGGCCCAGCCCGGCGTTACCCGCCTGTGCTACGCCGGCTCCATCCTGCATACCCGACCCAAATCCCTGCTGGCGTCGCGCTCCCCCATCCAGTTGGGGGCTGAACTTTACGGTGACAATAGCCTGGCCGCGGACGTGGAAATCGTGCGGCTGATGCTGGCGACGCTGGAAGTCGCGGGCATCAGTTCAGCCAGCCCGGGGGCGGATGTTACCCTGGACCTCGGCCACGTCGGCGTGTACCAGGCAGTGCTGGCCAGCGCCGGGCTGAGCCCGGAGCAGGAGCAGACTGTGTTTGATGCCCTGCAGCGCAAGTCGGTTCCCGACCTGCACATCGCCCTGGCGGGGGTCGACCCGGCCGCTGCTGCACTGATCATCGCCCTGGTCGACCTGCATGGCGACGACTCGGTGCTGGCAAATGCCCGGGAACTGTTTGCCGACCATGCCCCCGGCGCCCTCGCCGCAGTGAACGCCCTGCAGGAGGTTGCTACCGAAATTCGCCGCCAGCGTCCCAGCCTCGATATCTACTTTGACCTGGCGGAACTGCGCGGTTACCACTACCACACCGGGATTGTCTTCGCCGCCTACGTGCCCGGTCACGGGGAAGCGCTGGCCAATGGCGGACGTTACGACAATGTGGGTGCGGTATTTGGCCGCGCCAGGCCCGCCACAGGTTTTGCCACCGACCTGAAAGCCCTGCTGGCCCTGGTGCCCGGGGGCGAGGAGCCGGCGGGTGCTATCAGCATGCCGGACTCCGATGACCCCGCCCTGGCTGCTGTGGTAAGTAAACTCAGGGAGGCGGGTGAAATTGTAATCAACTGCCTGTCAGCCGAGCCGGACCCGCGCTGTGACCGCCAGCTGCTGGAGCAGGATGGTGAGTGGCGGGTGCAAGCAATTGAAAATTGACCAGAACTTACGAGTTACCAAGCAATGAGCAAAAACGTAGTAGTCCTCGGCACCCAGTGGGGAGATGAGGGCAAAGGGAAGATTGTCGACCTGTTAACTGACCAGGCCGATGCCGTGGTGCGCTTCCAGGGAGGGCACAACGCGGGCCATACCCTGGTGATCGACGGCCACAAAACCGTATTGCACCTGATTCCCTCGGGCATATTGCGGCAGCAAGTGCAGTGCTTTATCGGCAACGGGGTGGTCCTGTCCCCCGAGGCGCTGCTGAAGGAAATGGCCGAGCTCGAGGCCAAGGGCGTACCCGTGCGCGACCGCCTGAAAATTTCCCCTGCCTGCCCGCTTATCCTGCCCTACCACGTGGCCCTGGACCAGGCGCGGGAGGCCAAGCGCGGCTACGAGAAAATTGGCACCACCGGCCGGGGTATCGGCCCCGCCTACGAAGACAAAGCCGCGCGGCGCGGCCTTCGCCTGGGCGACCTGCAGGATGAACACCGCTTTGCGCGCAAGCTCAAGGAGGTGATGGAGTACCACAACTTCGCCCTGCAGCATTACTACCAGGTGGAGCCGCTGGATTACGCCACTGTGCTGGCCGATACCCTGGCGATGGCGCCGGAGCTGCTGCCCATGATGGCGGATGTCACCAGCGAGCTGCACCAGCGACGCCGGGACGGGGACAATATCATGTTCGAGGGCGCCCAGGGGTCCCTGCTGGATATCGATCACGGCACCTACCCCTTCGTGACCAGCTCCAACACCACCGCCGGCGGCACCGCCACCGGCTCGGGCTTTGGCCCCTTGTACCTCGACTATGTTTTGGGAATTACCAAGGCCTATACCACCCGGGTGGGGTCGGGGCCTTTCCCGACGGAACTATTCGACGATACAGGTAAACACCTGGCAGACCGGGGCCATGAGTTTGGCGCCACCACAGGCCGGGCGCGACGCTGTGGCTGGTTCGATGCCGTGGCGCTGCGCACCGCCGTTAACATCAACTCGGTGAGCGGCATCTGCCTGACCAAGCTCGACGTACTGGACGGGCTCGAGACTATCCGCATCTGCGTCGGCTATACCTGCAAGGAGGGCAAGCCGGTGGCCAACCCTATCGACGCCGAGGATTATGCCAACCTGCAACCGGTGTATGAGGAAGTGCCCGGCTGGAGCGAGTCCACCCTGGGCGTGAAAAGCCTGGAGGCGTTGCCGGCAGCGGCCCGCGCCTATATCAAGCGGCTGGAAGAACTGGTGGGCGCGCCTATCGATATTATCTCAACCGGTCCCGACCGGGTGGAGACGATTGTGCTGCGTCATCCGTTTGATTAGGGCGCGCCCTTTTTAGCCCGTAACGCGAGATAGTCGTTAGGGTATGCGCCCGGCGGGGGCGCTCACTCAGACTTAGTCACACAGGGCTAATTTACAATCCTGCGGCAGCAGGCCGCTACGCGCCACCCGGACATACATTTCGAGATGCTCAGAGGCGTCAGCCTGGCACTCGAAAGGACCTTCGACACATCCCTCCCGGGTGAGGAAATACCATTTGCCATTGTCATGCACGACGCGGTCCGTGCGGAACCGGGTCCTGCTCATGGGTTCATCGTCTTTGCGTCTTGCGGCCATTTTTACTCTCCTGTCCTCCCCGCTGATTGCACTGTGGATGACCCAAAGTTTAACTCACAGCGCTGGAAACTGTGTGCCCACTGGTGTGACCTTGCTCGCGTTTCTGGCGATTTATAACGCGATTCAGTCTACATAAACCGGACTCGCGTCCGGTGCCAGCCTGATCGTCCTGTCCGCCAGGGCCAGGCTGGCCGGCCTGTGGGTGATCAGGATCACCGTCTTCGCCCGCAACATGTCGTGGCATTCCTCGATAAAGGCTTTTTCCCCGGCCGGGTCGAACATGGCGGTGGCCTCGTCCAGCACCAGAATGGGCGGATCCTCAAGCAGGGTCCGGGCCAGGGACAGGCGCTGGCGCTGGCCGCCGGACAGTCGAACGCCCTGGTCGCCGATGACCGTGTCGTAACCATCGGGCAGCTCTTGAATAAACGCGTCGGCGTGGGCGGACCGGGCGGCGGCTTCTATCTTTTCGCGGCTCACCGCTGGCTCGCCGTAGGCGATATTCTCCGCCACGGTACCGTTGAGCAGCAGCACGTGCTGGGCCACCAGGCCGATCTGCCTGCGCACACTGGCGATAGTGGCTTCGCGGGTGTCTACACCGTCGATCAGCACGCTGCCCGTCATCCGGGTCGGCGAAACGCAGCAGCAGGTGAGCGAGGGTGGATTTGCCGGCGCCGTTGGGGCCGGTGATGGCGAGAGTCTGGCCGGCGGGAATGTCCAGGTCGAAGTCCTTCAGCACCAGTGGCCGGTTGGGGTAGCCGAAGCTCACGTTCCTGAATTCGATATGGCCTGTCACGTTGGCGAGCTCGATGTCGCCTTCATCCGCGGGCTCCGGTTGCTCATCCAGGAACTCCACAATGCGCTCTGCGCTGCCGCGGGTGCGCTGTACCTGGCCATACACGTTGGCCAGCGTTCCCAGGGGGTTCATCAGCAACATGGCGTAGAGCAGCAGCGTCACCAGGTCGGCGGGTGCCAGTTGACCGCTCTCGATATGGCTGGTGCCCAGCCACAGTAGCGCGACTACGCCCACGCCCCCCAGCAGGCTGATCAGCGGCGACAGCGCCGCCTCGATTCGCCACTGCTGCTGCGACAGGGAAAATAGCCGCTGGTTGGCCTCGTCGAAGCGGCCCTGCTCATGGGTCTCCCGGGTGAAGGCCTTGATGGCCGGCAGCATGCCCAGGTTCTCCTCCACCACGGACACCAGGTGGCTGTTGGCGTCCACCCAGGCCCGGGACAGGGGCCGCAGCCGCCGCCCGACCACCTTCATGGCGACGAAATAGGCGGGCAGGAACACCACCGCCAGCACGGCGATGGACCAGTCCAGCCAGGCCATCATCACGAATGCTCCGCCGAAGGTGACCAGGGCGGGCAACAGCTGCACCAGTGTGTCGGTGACGAAACTGCTGATAATCGCGGCGTCGGTGCTGAGCAGGGTGAGGGTGTCGCCGCCGCGGCGCTGCTGGTAGTAGCCCACCGGCAGCGCCTGCAGGTGCTGGTAGAGGCGGGTGCGCAGTTCGGCGGTGATGCGCTCGCCGGTGCTGCCGATAAAGTACTGGGTGGCGAAGCTGAGCACGCTGCGCAGCAGCATGAGGAACAGCCAAATCCCCAGCAACAGCCGCACTCCCATTCCGCCTTCGCCGTCGCCCATCACGGTGGCGGTGAGCAGCCCGGCCATCCAGGGATTGGCCAGCGACAGCAGGCTGCCCGCCACCAACAGCCCCAGCACCGCAAGCAGCACACGGCGGTGGGGGGTGATGTAGCCAAGGAGCGGGCCGAACCGGGTCGGCGGGTGGGGGTGGTTCATTATCGTCCTTAACGGTCTTTTTACCGTATTGTACCCTTGGCCGCTCCTTCAGGCTTGCTCGCCCACGAGTCTATCACGCGCCAACGGCCTCCCTCTCTACCCTCCATCCTCTCCAGCCCGGGCATCCCCGGCATACGCACTGCCTTCACCGCCACTTCGAACAAATACCACCCTGGTCTTACCCCCACCCGTTTCCGCGGAAACGTTTTCCAGCCGCATCTCAAAGCACCCGCGATGCAACTGCCGGTGGTGAAAGCGGCACAGCGTCACCAGGTTGTCCAGGCTGGTCTCGCCCCCCTCCGCCCAGTGATGGATATGATGCGCATCAACATAGCGCGACTCATGGCACCCGGGGTAGCGACACACCCCGTCCCGCTCCTGCAGTGCCCGCCGAATATGCGCCGGCACGATGCGCGAGCGCCGCCCCACGTTCAGCACCTGCCCGCTGCCGTCCTCCAGCACCGTCACCAGCGACGCGTCGCAGGCCAGCCTCCGCGCCGTTCGCGGCGTCAGCCAGGGTTTATCCTCAAAGTGCGCCTTGCCGTGCACGCAGCACACCCCCGCGCGCTGCTCACGCAGGGTATTGATGTCCACGTGCAACACCACCTGGCAGCGCTCCGCACCCGTCAGCCCCTGTAGCTGGGAGTAGTCCCCGGCCGTTGCCAGAAAATGTTCCGCCATACCGGCAAAGGCATCCGCCCGCACCTGGTTCATAAACTGCGAAAACGTTTCCGCGGAGATTTTTTCCTGCGCCCGCTCCACCTCCACGGCGAGTGGCACCGCGGCGGCAGGCGCGCCCACCTCACCGGCACTCTCTTCATCTCCGGCAACAGCCACCCCGGCTTCCCTGTGCCGCCGGGCAATCCGCTGGGCCGCCGCCCGCAGCCGCGCCTTCTGCTTTTCTTTCCATTCATCCTGCCGCTCTTCCTGCAGCGGCCGCGTCACCGCCTCCAGCGCCTTTATCACCAACTGGCCCTGCTCGGGCGGCAGCCGCCCGTGAATCACCCACATGCCGTCCTCGTCCTGGAACCAGAACAACTCCCGGGCGTGCTCGCGTTGCGCCTCCTCGTCCACCCCGGCCCCGGCGCCTTCCTCCGTGACCGGCTCCGCCGAAGCCACCTCAACCACGCCATCGTCAGCAGAGCCAGCCTCCACCGCATCCATCTCCCCAAGCCCCAACTCATCCACCGGTTGATACCTGGCAACCAATTGCTCCAGGTGACTGGCGCTGGTCCGCTCCGCCATCGCCAGCAGCAGGCTCTCGTTCTCCGGCGTGGCCACCCGGGTAATCGCCCGCACCTTGGAAAAACTGAGCTCTCCCACAGCAAACGCCAGCTCTACCTCCGGCAGCCCGGCCAGCCGCCGCGCCACCCGCACTCGCTCGCGTGCCGCGCCGATGGTCATGCCGCAGTTGGCCGCCAGCCAGTGGGCGCAGGAACGCAAGGCGCCACCGCAGCGCCAGCCGCCCAGGACATCGAAATCCGCAATGAGCTTCAGCAGCCGATAGTTGGCCACGTTGATCTGCGCCGACAGCAGGGTGATCTCCCGCCCCAGCTGCGCGGGGTCACGGTCTGGCGCGGTAAAAACCGGAACAGGCAGGCCCATGGCAAGCACCTATATCTGTATATTTATACAGTATATTAGGCGCTCCGCTGCCCTGTGCCAAACCCCGAGATACATCAAATCCGGCCGCCTGCTTTCGGCCTTTGCATACAGTTATCCAGCCAGGCAAAAACGTTATCGACCCGGGCGCCAGCCCTGTAATGGATCCCCCAGGACCGGGCGCGCCTCGAGCTCCAGATCGCCAGGTAGATTGATTCACCTCAGCGGCTTATATCAACACTGCTGTCGATCAGCCGGCTGACAAGCAGACCCATTTTGGATACCGGTTTTAAATGCCTTAACAGGCAGCGTTGGAACAATGTCACAACATTGCCGGTTGTCCCCTGGGCTCAAAAAAGTCAGGCTCTAGACTTTATCCGCCGGGCCCTACCTGTTTCAGTGACCCGGCGGTCAAGATAACCACGCGAGGTTGCTGCCGGAAACAGCATTACCACTTATGAAACGTTCAACGGAAAATACGCCGCCTGTCGGGGGCGTTGCACACATTAAGGCGCGGCGCCAATACTCCACCCCGAAACTGACCGATTTCGGGCGAGTGCGGGAGCTGACCGCCGGTGGGAGCGCGGGAACCATGAGCAGGGCATGAGCTCTGTCAGGGGTGATGAGTCGTCCCTGAAAGCACACAGGGAACCCCCAGGGGTTTGCATTCCTCCCCGAAATCGCAACAATAGCACCGCTCGACTCACCCGGGACCGAAGGTCCAGCCCACGGAGCGGCCAGCCAGCTTGAGTTATTCCCGAATCCCAGATCATCGCTCCATGGTGTTTGATGGACTGCGCAATGCCGCCTATAGCCCGCGCGCTGTCGAAGAGTGGTCGCACCGGGAGCCACGGTGATGGACCTCGGCGCCGGCCTGGGCGTGCACGGGCTCAACGCAGCCAGCCTCGGCGCCGCCGTGGTTCACCTGGTGGAGCCATCAGCCGTCATCGAGATCGCCCGCACAGTCGCCAGGGCCAACGACCTGGCCAATGTGCACTGCCATGCCACCCGGGTCGAGGAGCTGCAACTTGCAGAGCCGGTGGACGTTATCGTCTCGGTATTCACCGGCAACTTCCTGCTGACCGAGGACCTGCTGCCCTCCCTGTTTTATGCCCGCGACAAATTCCTCGCACCCGGCGGCCACCTGATTCCCGACCGGGCCCGCATGGAAGTGGTGCCGGTCAGCGTGCCCGGCTACTACCGCAAGCACATCGACGCCTGGAGCGCCTACCCCGCGCATGCCGCCGAACACGGCGAACCCGAGCTGGATTACAGCGCCGTGCGCAACTTCGCCGCCAACACCCTTTACTATGACACCCGGGAAAATTTTCAGGCCACGCCCCTGTCCGCACCCGCCGCCCTCATGGAGATGGACTTCACGGCGGCCACCAGCGCCGACTGCGACAGCGAGGTGGAGGTCAGAGTCGACCGGGACGGCACCTGCCACGGCTGGCTGGGCTGGTTCCAGATGCGATTGATGGACGAGTGGCTGTCCACCTCCGGCGACCCGCAAGCCACCCACTGGAGCCCGGTATTCCTGCCGCTCGAGCAACCGTTGCAGGTGAAAGCGGGCGACCAGCTGGGTTTTGCCCTGAAGCGTCCCGAATTCGGCGAGTGGACCTGGACCACGCGGCACGGCGCAACCCGCCAGCGCCAGAGCACTTTCCTGTCGCAGCCCGTCTCGCCGGAACGCATGCGCAGATCATCCGACCACTACCAGCCTGAGCTGAGCGAGCGCGGCGAGGCGGCGCGCTGGCTGCTGGCGCGCATGGCGGGAGAGGAATCCGTCAGCCAGTTGGCCACCGGGCTGCTGCAGACTTTTCCCGCGCTGTTCCCCAGCCCTGCAGCAGCGCTGAAGTTTGTGCAAGACCTGGCCCAGCGGTACAGCTAGATGTATCGCCTGTTCGATGGTGCAGTCGCCTGCGATTTCCCCCTCCCCGGTGTGCCCGAGGTTCATGGCGGCGCGGCGGACATAACAGAAGTGGGGCGCGGCCAGGGCGCCGCGGCCGAGGCGGGCTATGACTGGCTGCACTCCTGGCGGGAGAAGGACGGCGAACTGGTGCTGTCCTGCGCGCGCCGCGTGCCAGCAGGACGGTACTTCCCACTACCTGCTGCGTTTCCCCGACCTCGCGGATTTCGTGATCGCCGGCAACTCGGTCACCTGCCACCCCGGTGCGGACTGCCGTGAGGACTCCCTGCGCCACCTGCTGCTGGACCAGGTCATTCCCCGCCTGTGGGCGCACCGCGGCCACCTGGTGTTGCACGCCAGCGCGGTGCAACTGCCTGACGGAAAGGTCATCGCCTGTCTCGGCGAATCCGGTTGGGGCAAGTCCACCCTGGCCGCCGCGCTGCAGGCGCGCGGCAGCCGCCTCGTGAGCGACGACAGTGTCTGTCTCAGGGCAGTCGATGACGGCGTACAGCTTATCCCCAGCTACACCGGGCTGCGCCTCAACGACGATTCCATCGAAACGCTGGGCCTGGCGGGGCAGGGCTGGACCAGTGTCTCCCACTACTCCGACAAGCGGCGGTTCGAGCCGGTGGCGGAGGAGAGCAGCCGATCACTTCTGCTGGACACCCTTTACATCATGGAGGAGCCGGGCCCATCGACCGGGTCCCTGTCGATCAGGCCGCTGGCCGGCGCCGAACTTATCACCACTGTTATCAAGCGCTCTTTCCTGCTGGATACCCGCGACAGGCAGTGCGCCAGACAGCAGTTGCAGGAGGCGAGCGCGGTCCTGCGCGCCGCGCCGCGTATCCTCAGCCTGGCATACCCCCGGGATTACCGGGAGCTGCCGGTGCTGTGTGATGCCCTGTTGGAAGAGGGCCGTCGATGAGCGGCATCTTCGGCATCATCCGCCTACCCGGCGCGACGGTCAGCGACGCCGAGCTGGCGCCCATGGCGGAGACGCTCAAGCACCGTGGCCCCGATGGCATTCGCTACTTCGCCCGGCAGAACGCCGGCCTGGGCCACTGCATGCTGCAGTCCACTCCGGAATCCGTGCATGAGACACTGCCTTTGCGTGACGAGGCCGCGGGGCTGACCATCACCGCCGATGCCCGCATCGACAACCGCGAGGAGCTGATGGCCGCCATCCCGGTACGCGTTGCTCCCGGCCAGGTCGTCACCGACAGCCAACTCATCCTGCACGCCTACCGCAAGTGGGGCGAGCACTGCGTGGACCACCTGCTGGGCGACTTCGCCTTCGCCATCTGGGACGAGCGCGCCAGTGCCCTGTTCGTCGCCCGCGACCACATGGGCTGCAAGCCCTTCTACTACCACTGCCACGACGGCCTGTTCGTCTTCGCCTCTTCCGCCATGGCGGTGGCCCGTGTGCCTGAAGTAAAGGCCACCCTCAACGAGGGCAGGGTGGCCGACTACCTGGTGCAGGAGCTGGAGGGCATCAACAAGACCTGCAGCTGGTTCAACGAGATCAGCCGCATGCCGCCGGCGCAGTGCGGTTATTTCCGCAACAACACCTTCCAGTACCGGCAGTACTGGACCCTCGAGCCCGCCGACCTCTCTCACCTGAAAACCGACGACGACTACCTGGAGGCGTTCACCGAGGTCTATACCGAGGCGGTGCGTTGCCGGCTGCGCTGCCAGACGCAGCCGGCGTCGATGCTGAGCGGGGGCCTGGATTCGTCGACGATAGTGGCGCTGGCGCGGGATATCCTGGTAGCGGAGGGTAGGGCCGCCGTTGAGAGACTCTATTCGGGGATATCGGAGGAGGGGGTAAATTGCCCCGAAACGAAGAGTATCGACGCGGTAGTAGCGCAGGGAATGCTTGGATCGACACGTATGCGCCCATCAAATATGGACTCTTATCTGGATGCAATATGGGCTGCAACTCAGTTTTTGGAGGATCCCTTCGATAGCAACTGCACGCTACTTTCCCTCATGTTTTTGATGGCTGAGCGTGATGGCTGTCGTGTAGTTGTGAGTGGAGTCGATGGCGAGCATGCAGTTGGACTGCCTACAAATTATGTGTCTTATCTATTGCGGCAGGGCAAGTGGCTGGCTGCCTGGAACGAGGCGAAAGGCCTTTCGCAGCATTACTGGCGCGGGCACCATTCACCGTCAAACCTATTTGCGCTTGCTCTGCGCTCGCGTTACACCCCTGACTTCGTGAGGACGCTTAAGAGAAGAATCAGTGAGCGCTAAACGCTACAGCCGGTTTCTGGAAACTTGTGCCTCAATGGCGAATCTTGCGCCGGTCGGACCTAACATGGGCGGATGTCTGATGAGAATATGCAACCAGCTGTCGACTTCCGGGTGGGCCTACCCTGGGAGAGTGGCAAAGCACGACTGCAGGTTCCATATTTAACAGCAGCGTATCGAACGCTATGAGCGGCTTGCCAGCTACTTTGCGGTGGAAAGCCAGGCATCCGCTATTGGATATTCGTCTCCTGGAATTTTCCGCAGCTTACCTTATGACGCAAAAGGTCCGCGGTGGATGGTCAACAAATTTCTATCTGCGCCGTCTGGCTAGTCAATCGACTTCCCGCTCGGTAGCTCGCGTGAGGGAACATTGGGAGGAGCTGGGATGGTTGTTTCACCGACGCAGGTGCGGAGCTGGTCGATGTGGTTTCCAATTCGGTTTGGGCACTTCGATGAGTGGGACAAGTATTCGCGCTACGTAGATTGAGAGTTTTTTAGATCATGGATAGTCGAGCGATTGGGTAGAGGACTATTCATCCGAGCTCGGCTTATCATTGGGCTCGATACTGTCTTGGAAGCTGGCTTGCTTCAGTTAATCAAGGAGTAAAATAAACCTGGTTACAGTGGTAGGGCCGGCTGTGATATTTATGATGCTTCAATTGCGTATCTTCCCGAACACACATTTCTGAATGGATGGAGTAATGCACCTGGTGGTCGCGCTTTCTGGTGTATGATCCGCCCGGCCCAAACTAGCGAATGCGGGTATAACGATTAATCAACTTGGACCTGACAGACTGCTTGTAGTGTTGACAAGAGATGGCAGATTTTTATGACGTTGAAAGTGCTAGTCGATCAGGTTGTAGCCCCCGATCAAAGCAAAAGACTGTACTGCACGCCCAGCGTTACTCGAATTTCGGTAGGTTGTCAGTTGACCACCTCAGGTAGCGGGACGAGGCTGAGTCAGGAAACCCTGGAAACTGCTCTCAAGATCTGATGAGAGCCATGTGTTGCAAATTCGCCGAGGTTGAGGTCAGGTCGATGCATACCCTGAGAGATAATACAAACTGAATTACTGGAACAGGGTTTGAATCTTACTACAGTAATCGGCCCCGCAAGCCTCGCTAAAGTAGTCGATCTATCAAAGGCACATCCGGGATGTTTCGTGACCAACCGATTTGAAAAATTCACTGCATTAGAGCTTCGCCACAAACGAATCCTGCTCCAATGCCTGGTTTCTCCTGGGTTACTACCGCGCCGCCATCCTGCCTGACCTCCTTCAAGCGCCTGTCGGCCAAACTCCAGCATCACCCCCTCTCGGTGCCGCCGCAGGATCTACCCTCAAGTCAGCGAGAGGAGGCCAAAATGATCGGCTACCTCGTCGCCGCCGCCGCCCGCTACACCCCCTGGCAAAGCCGCTGCCTGGTCCAGGTGCTGGTCACCCAGCGCCTGCTGGCAAAACGCAACATCCCCGGCCAGTTCTACCTCGGCGTGCGCCGTGGCTGCGAGTTGCACCGACGACCCCACCGGCCTGTCCGCCCATGCCTGGCTGCAATGCGGGGACGCGATCGTGAACGGCGCGGCGGGTCATGAGCAGTTCACGGTAGTATCGACGTTCCGCTGGTAATCGCGGTAGGTAAAAAATCTGCACTTCCCAAATTGACAGCAACGCCCGAACTCACTACGGTAGCGGCTTTGTAAAGCCTGATTTGTTGATTGACCCACTGCCGCTGGAGCGCCCCATGAAACATGTTGTTGCCCACCTTGTCCTGGTTGGCGCCCTGGCCACTCTGTCCATGGCGTCCAACGCCATGATGACCGATGAGGAGGCCACCACGACGGTGCAGGATATGGTCATTGCAAGCAAGTCTTCGCAGGAGGTGCTGGGCGCACTGATCAAGGACGGGCGCAGCCTGCAGCAAGCCACCGTGCTGGCCGTGCAGGCGGTCAGCGGTCACGCCCAGGTAAGCCTTGCCCGGGTCGGCATTTGTATGGCCCGTGATAATGACGAGGCGGAGGCCATCGGCAGGGGCTGTGTGGATGTGTGCACGCCAGTGACGGACAAAATCATCGAGGGCCTGGTGCAGAATTACGTCACTGGCGGCTGCGAAGAGCCGCAATACCAGTTCAGTGGCTCCTCTCCCACCGGCGGTGGCAGTAGCGTGAGCCCCTCTCTCTGACCCGGGAAGAGCGAAGTGTGAAGGCAGCCTCGGCTGCCTTTTTTGTTTTGTGACCAGTGTCACGGTGGACGTTTGTGCTTGTTATTAGATTTGTCATTAGTGTCCGGTCAGAAGTCTCCCTATGACGCGCCGATTAGAACACCTGCTCTTTATCGCCTACCTGGCCATCCTGGTCTGGGCGCCGCTGCCGTTCGCGTCCAACCGCACCTGGGGCGGGGCGCTGTTGGCCCTGCTGGTGAGCCTGGTGCTGTGCGGCTGGCTGCTGCTGTACCTGCTTGGCAAGGTCCGGGTGGATGCGCAGGTGTGGCACTGGAGCCGGCTGCCCCTGGCCCTGCTGGTGCTGGTGCAGTTGTGGGTGTTCGTGCAGCTGCTGGAGCTGCCGCGCCCGCTGGTGGCGTGGCTCTCCCCCCAGGCATACGACTGGCATGTGAAGGAGGGCTGGCTCAGCCTCTCGCTGGACCCCGCGGCCACCCGCTACTACCTGCTGCGGGGCTGTGCCTTCACCGCCGGTTTTTTCCTGACTCTGGCACTGGTGAACAGCCATGACCGGGTGAAAACCCTGCTGCAGGTGCTGGTGTTCAGCGGCACATTCCAGGCGGCCTACGGCGCTTTCATGGTGCTCAGCGGGCTGGAACTCGGCTTTTTCGTGGAGAAGTACGTGGGGCAGGGGGTGGCCACGGGCACCTTCGTCAACCGCAACCATTACGCCGGCTACCTGGTGATGTGCCTCAGCGCGGGTATCGGCCTGCTGCTGGCGCAGCTCAGCCGGGAGCGCCCGCACAACTGGAAGGAGCGCCTGCGGGGCTGGCTGCAGCTCATGCTCAGCCCCAAGATCCGCCTGCGCATCTACCTGGCGGTGATGGTAGTGGCGCTGGTGCTGACCCGGGCGCGTATGGGCAATATCGCGTTCTTCAGCGCGCTGCTGGTAGCAGGGGTGCTGGCCCTCTATGCGGGCCGGCGTTTTTCCTGGTCGGTAGCGTTGTTCCTTGCCAGCCTGCTGCTGGTAGACATGCTCATCCTCGGCCAGTGGTTCGGCTTCGAAGAGCTGGCCCAGCGCCTGGAGCAGACCCACCCGGAACAGGAGGCGAGGGTGTGGTCGAACGAGTACACCCTCGATTACCTAAAGGACTTTCCCCTCTCCGGCTCCGGCGGCGGCTCCTTTTACGGTACATTCCCCAACTACCAGGCGCCCAACCTGGAGGGCTTTCACCTGCACGCGCATAACGACTACCTGGAGTTCGCCGCGGAACTGGGCGTACCCGCCGCCCTGGTGCTGGCCGCCTTCGTCGGCCTGGCCCTGTGGAGCGCTTACCAGGTGCAGCGCCAGCGGCACACGCCCCTGTACAAAGGGGCGGGCTTTGCAGTGACCATGACCGTGCTGTGGGCGGCCATCCACTCCACTACCGACTTCGGCCTGCAGATGCCCGCCAACGCTCTCACCTTCGTCACTATCCTGGCGCTGGCCTTTGTGTGCCGTGGCCTGCCGGGGGCGGTTCGATCATCTCGTCATTAGGCGAAGTTTCTTCGAAAAGACGATATTTCCGGCTTTTTCGAGTTGGGTCGAAAGAAAGGCCGAGTTTATAATGCCGCATGGAGCGCGACCCATGTCGCTCAAACAACAAAAATCATTCGGGGACAAACGACGATGAGAAGAACTGCCCTAAAGGCATTTCCTGCGGGCGTGTTTTGTGCGCTGGGGGCGCTGGTGGCGCCGGCCACCCAGGCACTGGAGCCAGCCAATCTGCAGGCAGGTCCGTTTTTTGTCACCCCGACCCTGGACCTGGAAGCTTACTACACCGATAACCTCTGGCTGACGGATTCAAACGAGAAAGATACCTGGGTGGGCGTGCTCACTCCCCGGCTGCAAACCTGGCTGCAGGACGGCGTCAACACCTATTCGCTGATCCTGGAGATCAAGGACAGCACCTACGAAAACTCCAGCGACGACGACTTTACCGACTACATTGCCAAGCTGGACCTGCACCATGAGTTCAATGCCAGGAACGTCGTCAATGCCATGGCCGAGTATTACGACGGTCATGAAAATCGCGGTACCGGCCTGATCGAGGGTGACCTGTCATTTTTCACCGACAAGCCCATTGAATACACCAGGGCTTCCGCCGGCGGCGACTACACTTACGGCAGCAAGTCTGCGAAGGGCCGGGTGATGCTGGCCGCCCGAACCGACGACTACGAGTACGACAACTACCGCGACTTCACCCGCTACCGCGATTACACCCGCAACACCCTCGGCGGAACCTTCTTCTGGAAGATCGCACCGCGCACCGATGCCCTGATAGAAGCGACCGGCACCAATAACGACTATGACGAGGATGATCCCTCTGACACCGCTGGTACCCTCACCAGCGATGAGTACAACTACCTGCTGGGTGTGGAATGGGACGCCACCGCCAAAACCAGCGGCCACGTGAAGCTGGGCATGTACGATCGGCAGTACGACTCCGGTGCCCGCCAGGACGACGACGGTTTTACCTGGGAGGTGGGTGTCAGCTGGCTGCCGCGCACCTATTCCGCCCTGGATCTGAAAACCCGTCGCTACACCCAGGAGACCAACGGCCTGGGCAACGCCATCAATACCGAGGAGTATTCCCTGGACTGGAACCACAACTGGAACCAGCGCGCCGCAACCAACCTGCGCGTGCTCTACTACACCGAGGACTACCAGGGCGCCTCGCGTGAGGACGACAACTACGCCGCCGAGGCCCGCTACGACTACGAGTACCGGCGCTGGCTGGACCTGGGCGCCGGCTATCGCTATGAAGACCGCGATTCCAATGTCAACAGCTTCAGCTATACCGGCAATATCGTATTCTTCGAGGCCAGGCTAAGCCTGTAACAGGCGGGGCGGAGCAGGGTATGGCGGCAGGCGAATCGGCGCGGCGCAGTCGCCCCCTGGCAGCGGTCGGCCTGGCCGCGGTCGCCGGGGTTCTGGCGGTCATCGTGGCCTGGCAATCCGCCACCCTGTTTCGTCAGGACCTGGCCTTTACCGCCACGGAAACCGAGCTGAGTTTCTGGGGCCGCGACGACTACCAGCCGACCAGAGGCCACCCGGGCGCGCGTCAGCCGGGAACTGGACGCATTGCTGGAGCGAGCACCCGTCCACCCGGACTACCTGGCACTGGCGGCTTACTACCACACCTGGCAGGCCTACCGGGAAGACGACCCGGCGATCGCCCAGGCATATGCCCTGCAGGCGGTGAATACGCAGTTTTTGGCGCAGCAAAATCGTCCCGCCTACCGACAGGGCTGGGCAAAAATGGTAGGGTATGCACGCCGTGCGGGGGCCGATGAAGGCGCGGCGGCGCTGGCAGGCCTGGCGCAACGGCGGCTGGACGCCCTGGAACCCGCGACGGGGCCGCACGCACCGGGCTGATGGCGCCGGCAAGACGACACACACGAGGTTTGCAAGTACATGGCGAGGCTGTTCCTTTCGATTTTTTGCCTGTGGGCCGGCCTTGCCTGGGGGCAGGCCGGCTCGCTGGCCGACAGTTACGCCCTTAACGCCGGTGACGCGGTGCGCATCCACGTGTACGGCGAGGAAGACCTCAGCTTCGACCAGTTGCTGATCGGCCAGAACGGCCGCATCTCCTACCCCTTTCTGGGGGAGCTCACCGTCACCGGCAAAACCGCCAGCCAGCTGCAGGCGGAGATCACCGCGGGCCTCATGCCGGATTACCTGGTGGACCCGCGGGTGTCGGTGAGTGTGGTGAAATACCGCCCCTTCTTCGTCAACGGCGAGGTGAAGAAGCCCGGCGGGGTGGATTTCCAGCCCGGCCTCACCCTGCGCAAGGCCATTTCCCTGGCCGGGGGCTTTACCGAGCGAGCCAACAAGAAACAGGCCCTGGTCATCTCCGACGGTGACCCGCAGCGCCAGGAACGGAAAGTGGAGCTGGATTACAACGTGCAGCCCGGCGACATTATTACCGTGCAGGATACGTTCTTTTAATGAATGATATGGCCAACAACCCGCCAGGGCGCTTCCCCGTGATGAACCAGCCGGCACCCCAACAAATGCAGCCCATGGACGACGACTTCATCGACCTGGGCCGGTTGTTTCGCGCCGTCATGCGCCACAAGTGGGCCATCCTTGCCCTGGCCTTCGCCATCACCCTGGCCACGGGCCTCATGGTCTATTCCATGGAGCCGGTGTACAAGGCCTCCGCCTCCCTGGTGCTGGAGAGCGAGGAGGCCAACGTGGTGAACGTGGAGAAAGTGTATTCCCTGGGCGCCGGCAACTATGAGTACACCCAGACCCAGTTCGAAATTCTCAAGAGCCGCAGCCTGGCCGAGCGGGTGGTGCGCAAACTCAGGCTCTATGAGCACCCCGATTTCCTGCCCAAAGAGGAAGAAATCGAAAGGCCCTGGTACAGCATTGACCTGAAAGCACTGCTGCCCGCCAGCCAGAAAGCTCCCCCGGTGCAGCTCAGCGAGGAGGAGAAGCGGGAGCAACTGATCCAGTCCATCACCGATGTGGTCGCCGGCGGCCTCAGCGTGAACCCGGTGGAATACAGCTTTATCGTCTACCTGGGGTTCGAGTCCACCAATCCGCAGCTGGCGGCGCAGATCGTCAACACCGTCGCCCAGGAATTTATCGACAGCAACCTGGAAACCCGCCTGTCCGGCACGGTGCAGGCAAGCGGTTGGCTGAACGAGCGGCTGGCGGAGCTGAAGGAGAACCTGCGGGTTTCCGAGGTGGCCCTGCAGGACTTTCGCGAGCGCGAGGGCCTGGTGAGCGTGGAGGGCGTGACCGGCCTTGGCGGCAACGAGTTGAAGGTACTGTCGCAGCGGCTGGAAGACGCCCGCAAGGCGCGCATCGAGGCCCAGAACATCAAGGAAGACGTGCAGGGCATGCAGAACCCCAGCACGGAAGAGCTGATGACCGTGCCCGCCGTCATGCAGCACCCGGTGATCAGTCAGCTCACCACCCAGCAGAGCGCCGCCGAGCGCAAGGTGGCGGAGCTGAGCAAGCGCTACGGCCCCAAACACCCGAAGATGATCGCCGCCCGCTCCGACCTGAACACCGCCGACGATGAACTGGCCAGCGAGGTGCGCAAGGTGGTGAGCGGCATCAGCCGCGAGTACGACATCGCCCGGCGCAACGAGCAGCAACTGCAGGCCACCTGGGAGGCCAGCAAAACCGAGGTACAGGACTTCAACCGCAAGGAGTTCCAGCTGCAGGAACTGCAGCGCGAGGTGGACACCAACCGCGAGTTGTACGACATCTTCTTCACCCGCATGAAAAGCGTCAGCGAAACCGGCGGCTTCGAGAAGCCCCACGCCCGCATCCTGGACAAAGCCATGGTCCCCACGGCGCCGTTCAAGCCCAACAAGCGCCTGAGCGTTACCCTGGCGCTCATCCTTGGCATCATGCTGGGCTGCGGCATCGCCATCCTGCTGGATATGCTCGACAACACAGTGAAGAACCCCGACGAGGTGGAGGAGAAGTTGCGGGTGCCGCTGCTGGGCACCCTGCCGAAAATGAAGACGAACAAGAAAGGCGAGTTCCAGCAGTTCTGGCAAAAGCCCCAGGGCCCCTTCGCCGAGGCCCTGCGCACCGTGCGCACCGGGGTGGTGCTGAGCAGCCTGGACAACCCCGCGAAGGTGATCGTGGTGACCAGCACCATACCGGGGGAGGGCAAATCCACCGTGGCCCTGAACCTGGGGGCGGCGCTGGGGCAGATGGAGAACACCCTGGTGATCGGCGCCGACCTGCGCCGCCCCAGCCTGTCCAAGAAGTGCGAGCTGACCCCCAACCACCCGGGGCTCACCCACTTCGTGGCGGGCACCGCCAAGCTGGAAGACTGCATAGAGCACCTGCCGGAGCTGAACCTGTACGTGATGCCCGCCGGCATCATCCCGCCCAACCCGCTGGAGATCATCAGCTCCAGGAAGTTCGTGCAGGCCCTGCAGTTCCTGCGGGAGCGCTTCGACCGCATCGTCATCGACTCCGCCCCGGTGCAGGCCGTGAGCGACGCCCTGATCCTGGCCAGCAACGCCGACTCGGTGATCTACGTGGTGAAAGCCGACGCCACCAGCGCCACCCAGGCCCAGAAAGGCATAGCCAGCATCGTAGCCAGCAACGAGCCCTTCACCGGCGTGGTGCTCAACATGTTCGACCCCAAAAAAGCCCACGGCTACTTCGGCTACAAGTACTACAACTACCACAACTACTACAGCTCCAATGAATCAACCACGTAAGTAGAGTGATCGACCTCCACTGCCACCTGCTCCCCGGAATCGACGACGGCCCCGCAACCGGCGCCGAAACCCTGCGCCTGTGCCGCCTGGCCGTAGCCGACGGCATAACCCACGCCATCACCACCCCCCACATCCACCCGGGCCGCTGGGACAACACCAAGCAATCCATCGCCAAAGACTGCCGCAAACTCCAACGCGCCCTGCAAAAACGCAACATCCCCCTGCAGGTAGGCTACGCCGCCGAAGTGCGCCTCACCGACGAGATCATGCAACAGGTGGAAAACGACGAAATCCCCTTCTACGGCGAGGTAGACGGCTACCAGATCATGCTGCTGGAGTTCCCCCACGGCCAGATCATCCCCGGCAGCGACAAACTGGTGCAGTGGCTATTGAAGCGCAAGATCCGCCCCCTGATCGCCCACCCCGAGCGCAACAAGCAGGTAATGAAAGACCCAGCCCAACTCACCCCCTTTATCAAGGCCGGCTGCTGGCTGCAGCTTACCGCCGGCTCCGTAACCGGCAGCTTCGGCGAGCGCGCCCAAACAGTGGCCCGCCAGCTGCTGGACGAAGACCTGGTGGCAGTGCTGGCCAGCGACGGCCACAACAGCGGCGCCCGCCGGCCGGTAATGGCCGAGGCCTTTGAATACATCAGCGAGCTCTACGGTGAGAGCAGGGCGAATCGCCTGATGCTGCACAACCCCGCCACCATCGCCGCCAGTCAGTTCCAGCAGAGGCACCCGCGCCATGCTGAACTGGTACGCGGTACAGACCAAGCCCCGGCAGGAGGCCATCGCCGAACTCAACCTGGAACGCCAGGGCTACCACACCTACCTGCCCAAAATCCTGCTGCGCAAGCGCAGGCGAGACAAATGGACACAGGTAGTGGAGCCCCTGTTCCCCCGCTACCTGTTCATCCAGGTAGACCCAAGCCAGCAGAGCCTCTCCCCGGTACGCTCCACCCTCGGCGTGGCCGCCCTGGTCCGCTTCGGCCACCTGCATCTTCATCAAGGCAGGCTGCTGGCTGCAGTTAACAGCCGGCTCTGTAATCGGTGGCTTCGGCGAGCGCGCCCAAACAGTCGCCCGCCAGCTGCTGGACGAAGACGTGGTGGCGGTGCTGGCCAGCGACGGCCATAACAGCGGCGCCCGCCGGCCGGTAATGGACGAGGCTTTCGAATACATCAGCGAGCTCTACGGTGAGAGCAGGGCGAAGCGCCTGATGCTGCACAATCCCGCAATCATCGCCGCGAGCCAGTTCCCGCAGGAGGCGACCGCGGTATGTTGAACTGGTATGCGGTACAGACCAAGCCCCGGCAGGAGGCCATCGCTGAGCTTAACCTGGAGCGGCAGGGCTACCAAACCTACTTGCCGAAAATCCTGCTGCGCAAGCGCCGCCGGGACAAGTGGGCCAAGGTAGTGGAGCCTTTGTTCCTCCGCTACCTGTTTATACAGGTAGACCCGAACCGCCAAAGCCTCTCGCCGGTGCGCTCCACACTGGGCGTGACTGGACTAGTGCGCTTCGGCCACCAACTGAAGCCGGTACCTGACCCGGTAGTCGCCTTTTTGAAACAGGCGGAAGGCTCCGCAACCCATCAACAGCAGGCCGATGTGTGGCCTCACCAGAGCGGTGAAGAGGTGCAGGTTCTCGAGGGCCCCTTTGTCGGGCTGACGGGGGTATTTCAGTGCGCCAGCGGCGAAGACCGTGCCATGCTATTGATAGAGCTGCTTGGCCGCCAGAACAGTGTGCAGGTAGCCATGGATGCGATAGTGGCAAATGGCTGAAATACGGGGCTATTTGCTTGAAGCTCAAGCTCTTTCTAAGGTCTAATAGCGGCTTGTTCAATCATTGAACAAGCCGTGTATCACTTTGCGCCATGCCCATAAATTTAACAGGGTAGGGCGGTAGCGTGTCTGAGCGCTATTTACTACCCCGGATATGACAGACGACGCCCACTACAAGCTCCTTAAGCTCCTTGACGCGAATCCCCAGGCTACCCAACGCGAGTTGGCCAGAGAAATGGGCGTGAGCCTGGGCAAGGTGAACTACTGCCTGAAGGCCCTGATAGAGAAGGGCCATGTGAAAGCAGAGAACTTCGGCAAATCTGACAACAAGGTCGCCTACCTGTACCTGCTTACCCCAAGGGCATAAAGGCAAAGGCTCGCATTACCGCCGCCTATTTAGCAGCGCAAGCTTGAAGAGTACAACGCCCTGCGCTTCGAGATAGAGGAACTGCAGGCGGAGGTGAGTGAAGGCCTGTGAGACGGCGCGACTTTCTCACTCTGCTAGTGCGCATGTTAATGCAATTGGGCGATAAGCGTTGTTAGCGAGCATTGCGCCCCAATGTCACCTCTTTGATATCGTTCGCTCGGTACTCGAAGTTGATGCGGGGTGTGGCATGGCCACATTCGAGCAAACTTACGGTGTTTGGATAGTATGCGCATAAAATTGAAAAAATCATTTCCAGTGCCATGCCAACCGAAAGAGAGCTATGTCGTTCCGGGTTGAACTTTTACGTGCAGGCTCTATCGGACTGACAGTTCGGGTAATGGCAGTGCTGGCCGGCCTGTTTTGTTCAGTTGTGCTCGCCAGGCTTATGGGGCCAAGCGAATATGGTGTTTACGCGTATATATTTGCGATAATTTCCGTTCTTGCACTACCTGCACAAATGGGTACCCCGACATTGGTGGTGCGTGAAACCGCGCAGGCCGTGGCAGAGCAGGACTGGCCGAAGGTGCGTGGCATCTGGAGTTGGGCCGTTTTGCTAATAGTCATTGGGTCGACAATGATTATTGGAATCGCGCTAGTCTGGCTTTATTACTTTGGAGTAAGTGAAAGCGATAGCCGATATCTCCCATTTCTGTGGGGATTGCCGCTTATCCCTCTTCTTGGTCTCAGTGCAACGGCAGCGGCGGCTTTGCTGGGGTTAAAACGGGTTTTTTTGGCACAATTCCCCGATCAAATCTTAAGACCAGTGCTCTTTGCAATTCTGCTCGGTATTGGAGTGATTCTCTATCCGCAGCTCGCAACTGCGTCTGCTGGCCTCACTTTCTTGTGCGCTACGCTTTCATTTACGTTGGTGTTGATATTCTATTTTTTGTATCTGGCTCTACCGAAAGACCTGCAGAACTGTAAGAAAACCAGGATGGAAAATCGAAAATGGATCGGCGCCATTCTTCCTCTCTCACTCATTACAGGACTGCAGCTGGTCAGTCAAAACACAGACTTGTTGATGCTAGGCTTTCTTCGCTCTAACGAAGAGGTAGCGCTATATAAGATCGCATTGTCGATATCCACACTTACTATATTAGGCTTAACGACATTTAATATGGTCATGCAGCCTTACATAGCTGAGCTATATCACAAGCAGGAAATGAATAAACTGCAGCTCACCATCTCAATTGGTGCGGCTGCGGCGACCGTTGTGACAGTGCCCGTGGTGGCGATTTTCGTTTTGGCAGGACGTGACTTAATATCATTACTTTATGGCACGGATTATGCTGATGCCGGCACCGCACTGGTGATTCTCTGTCTCGGTTCAGTGTCTACGGCTTATTTTGGAGTGGCAGGTGTGCTGCTCACCATGGCGAGCTTGGAAAATGTGGTCGTAAAATTACTTTTCACTTCAACACTGTCTAATGTACTACTGAACGCGCTACTTATTCCGGAATTTGGAATGGCTGGTGCGGCTACAGCAACCGGGAGCTCCATTGTAATTCTTAACGTATTGCTTTGGCGTACTGCGAAGATTCATACGGAATTGGATTGCTCGCCTAGGGACGCGATTAAAAATATTGGCAGTTCCCTTATGGGTCGCATTGAATCGAGATCAAATAGGAGTCGCTAATTCGATTTTTTTGATTGCCGTATAGCAGGTCGTACAGAGAATATTTATGGATCGACTCCGTTGAACATTGGCGCTGGCACCTACGTCTATAAGTGCGGGGTTCTGCATTGCTCTGACTCACTACCCAGTGGAATAAACGAATATGAACTATAGAAGTAGTGATGCCTCACTAATTGCAAAAAACATTACTGCGCATGACAAAATCGCCAAAAAGTATGAGCAAAACCATGGTGAGATATACAACGATATAGAGCAGCAACGTCTGCTCAAGATGCTCGAAAAAACACTAGCTGGGACTAGAACCACGAGTTCAAGAAAAGTGGCACTTGACTTCGGCTGTGGTGCTGGAAATCTTACTGGACATCTATCATCGCTTGGTCTTGATGTTCTTGCGTGTGATGTGTCCCAGGGTTTTTTAGATTTGATTGACTCGAAAATCTATGGCTCTAACGTCAAGACGGTAAAGTTAAACGGAACCGATCTTTCGAACATTCCTGATAATACTGTCGATATAGTAGCCACATACTCAGTTTTGCATCACGTTCCAGATTACTTGCGTATAGTTTCTGAATTTGTTCGAGTGCTAAAGCCTGGCGGTATAGTGTTTATTGACCACGAACTTTGTTTAGAGGTATGGGAGCCCACGCCACAGAGGCTGGAATTCTTAAACGAAATCAACTCATATCTAGAACCAAGTTGGCATAAGTACCTCCGATGGAGGAATTATGTAAATTGGTTCATCTTGAAATTTATCAACCCCAGATATCGTCCGGAAGGAGATATACATGTATTTGAAGACGACCATATCGAATGGGATATGATAGAAGCGTTGCTAGAGACTTTGGGTATGGAGATCGTCTTATCTGAGACCTACCTGCTGTTCAAGAGAGGGTATGATTATGATGTATATCGAAAGTACGCATCCCGCACGGCGGATATGCAGCTCGTTCTTTCCAGAAAAAAAATGGGTTAGATTTCTAGAGACAGCGTGAAAGAATATCACCCAAAAAACGCCAAAAAAATTGTAATCCACTTGCCGGATTTGCGCGGTGGCGGAGCAGAACGTCTACATATTAATCTAGCAAATGATTGGGTATCGCGCGGGCACACCGTCGAAGTTGTTCTTATGAGGGGTCGGGGTGAGTTGATTCCGCTGCTTTCAAAAAAGGTACAAATTGTCGAGCTTGGTGTTGATCGTATTAGGCGGGTAATTCGCCCGCTTAGCAGATACCTGAGGCACTCGAAGCCCGATATCGTTCTGACGGCAATGTGGCCGCTTACGTCGGCAGCTGTAATGGCCTGGGTTTTAGCAAGCAGGCCCGGGCGACTATTTCTGAGTGATCATAACCAGTTAAGTGTTTCATGCGAGAAGGAGCTAGGGGTTCCAGTTAGTTTTCTTAAGATTTTGATGCGAGCTACTTATCCCTTTGCCACGGGCATTATTGCAGTGTCTGAGGGTGTCAAAGCGGATATGTGTCGCTTGGGAGCGCTATCCGAAACGCGAGTCCAGGTAATCTATAATCCTGCCGCTACCGGTGTGTCACCCCATCGGCGAATCACGGGCAATGCAAGAGCAGTTGTGGGGCGCGGGATTTCAATATCACGTTCTTTCAGTCGGAGCGCTGAAAGCACAAAAAGATCACGCAAACCTTGTCCGGGCCTTTGCGCTTCTCCCTGCGGATTTCAATGCAAAGCTGATCATTCTTGGTGAAGGAGAGCTCCGCCCGAATCTTGAAAACCTGATTGAAGAACTTGGATTGCAGTCGCGCATCTCCATGCCGGGTTTTGTCGCAGATCCCTACCCCTGGTTTGGAACTGCTGATCTTTTTGTATTGGCTTCGCAATGGGAAGGCTTTGGCAACGTTATTGTTGAGGCGCTGGAATGTGGTGTGCCGGTGGTAAGCACGGACTGCCTCAGTGGTCCGGCCGAGATTTTGGAATATGGAAGATACGGAAAATTGGTTCCCATCGCTAATCCTGAAGCCATGGCCGAGGCGATAGCTGTAAGCCTTAATGAATCACATGACCGGAGTAAGTTGATGAGCAGGGCTGCTGAATTTTCTGTGAGCAATATTTCGAGTCAGTATCTGACATACCTTCTTTCCGAGCGAGAGTTGAAATGTCATTGAGTCAACTACGTAATTGTCCTCTATGTGGCTCCAGTGCGATCAGGTGTCACATTCCCTTACGGAACTCTGTTCAATAGCATACGTTTCTCATATATGAAGTGTGGCGAGTGCGCCAGCGTTTTAGTTGATCCGGTTCCGGACGATCAAACTTTTGCAAAAATGTATGCCAAAGCCGAATACCATGACTGTCATTATAAAGGCCTGGAGGGTGGTGCTTACGCAGAGTCCGCAGAGCTGTTAAAGCAGTATGTCCCTGCTGGCGCTTCCGTGGTCGACTATGGTTGTGGAGTTGGTGCTTTTTTGAAAGCGCTGCGGTTTGAGGGATTTGAGCCCTACGGGGTTAGAGTTTGACAGCGAAGCTGCTCGTAGAGCTAGCGAAAGCTCAGGCTGCATCGCAATGTCTGTTGACGATTTTGAGGCCCAGCGTATAAAGCCAAAGTTTGACGTAATTCATTTCGGTGACGTGCTGGAGCACCTGGCAGACCCGGCCCATACTCTCGCGGCATTACTCGGTAACCTTAAGCCGCGGAGGAGCGCTTTTTGTTGAAGGGCCATTGGAGACAAACCCCAGCCCTGTGTACTGGTCTGCGCGGTTGTTTGGAGCAATTAAGCGATTGATACGGCCTAAGTTCATTGCTTGCGACGCACCTACCCATCTCTTTCGAACAGGGGAAAAGCAGCAAAAGGACTTTTTCCTGCGTGTTGAACCAAGTCTGAAATTGAAGCACTGGCAGATTTATGAGACGGGTTGGCCCTACGCCAGCGGCGGTGTTGTAAAGCGTGCAATCAGTGCATTGGCTGTAGTTATCGGTGGCAGAAGATTTTTCGGATCAACGTTTGGTAATCGTTTCCGGGCAGTGTTTGTCCTTCAAGCGCCTTCCAGGACCCCGGATGAGTCGGGCAATGATGCATGAGTGTGCTGTACCTCAGCTATGACGGCATTCTCGAACCGCTCGGCCAGTCACAAGTCCTTCGCTACCTTGAGCGGCTGGCCAGCGCACACAAAATTGTCCTCATTAGTTTCGAAAAACCCGAAGACTGGAAGAAGGCTGAGTCTCGCGAGGCCTTGCGCGCCGAAATTCAAGCGGCAGGCATTACCTGGATACCCCTGCGCTATCACAAGTGGCCCAGTGCACTGGCAACACTGTTCGATATCGCTCAGGGCATAATCGTTGGCTCTTGGGTGGTGATGCGCCATCGAATACGTATCGTCCACGCCCGTAGCTATGTGCCGTCCGTTATCGCACTGGCGCTTAAGAAGTTGTTTCGGGTGAAATACATCTTCGACATGCGCGGCTTCTGGGCCGACGAGCGAGTCGATGGTGGCTTGTGGCCTGCTGGCGGTCGGCTGTATCGAGTTGCCAAATGGTTTGAGCGACAGTTTCTGCTCAATGCAGATTGCGTCGTGTCGCTCACCCGGGCGGCTGTAGAGGAGATGCGTACATTTCCATATCTCCAGGGGCGAATGCCTCGCTTCGAGCGAATCACCACCTGTGCCGACCTTGAACTTTTTCACCCCGGAGAGCCGGCATCCTATAGGTCTCCCTTCAGATCGCCCCTTCACACTGGGATATGTTGGTTCAGTGGGCGTCTGGTACCTGTTCGATGAGACCCTGCGCTGCTTCCAGTTGCTGCGTGAGAAGCTGCCCGGCGCTCGCCTGCACATCATCAACCGCGGTGGGCACGACTATATCCGCGAGCGTTTGGGCGCTTGAATATCGACCCTGCAAGCGTCCAGTTGGAGGCCGCCGACCATGCCGGAGTCGCAAGGGCCATGCGGCAGATGGATGCCGGAATCTTCTTTATCAAGCCTGTATATTCCAAAATGGCCTCTGCTCCAACCAAACTGGGTGAATTCCTCGGTTGTGGCGTCCCTTGTCTTGGTAATAGCGGTGTGGGCGACATGGCTTCGATTCTGGAAAATGAGCAGGTGGGTGTTGCCTTGAATAGTTTCGATGAGGCCGCAATGAGTGAAGCGATAGATCGGTTAGTACAACTTATACACACCCCGGGCGTCAAAGAGCGATGTCGGGGAGCGGCGATCAGACATTTTTCTCTGGAGCGGGGGGTTGCTCAATATACGAAAATCTATAACGACCTTGCAGGTAAAAACCAGTGAAGCAAAACATTGATCGCGCCACTGTTGATAGTTTTGGCGACGAATGGTCCCGCTTCGACCAGGCTGCCCTTTCCGAAGATGAGGCACGGCGTATATTCGACGAATATTTCGCGATTTTCCCCTGGAGCAACTTGTCGGCCCATGCGTCGGGGTTTGACATGGGTTGTGGTACCGGGCGATGGGCTCGATTTGTCGCGCCCAGGGTAGAGCACCTGCATTGTATTGATCCCTCCGCTGCTGTGGCAGTTGCCGAGCGACTACTGCAGGATCAACTCAATGTGAGTTTTCACCAGGCTTCGGTGGATGATGGCGTGCTGCCCGTCAATAGTCAGGATTTCGGCTATTCTCTGGGAGTCTTGCACCATATTCCTGACACTGCCGCTGGTATAGCCTCTTGCGTTGCGATGCTGAAGCCTGGCGCGCCTTTTCTGGTCTATCTCTATTACGCCTTTGATAATCGATCCGCAGCTTTCAAAATGGTTTGGCGCTGTTCTGACCTGTTGAGGCGTGGCATCTGTCGATTGCCGGCATGGTTGAAACATGTGCTAACGGAAGCGCTCGCTTTTGGCCTCTACTTCCCTTTAGCGCGGTGTTCACTATTGCTGGAACGATTCGGTCGGGACGTAACAAATATTCCGCTGTCTTACTATCGCAATCACAGTCTTTATACCATGCGCACAGATGCGCGGGACCGGTTTGGTACACCACTCGAGCGACGATTCACGCGCGATGAAATCCGCTCGATGATGAACAGTGCTGGCCTTCGTGATATTGGGTTTTCTGAAGGTGCACCCTTCTGGTGTGCTGTTGGCTTCAAAAAATGATTAAAGTTCTCGGTCTTGCATTATATGGTCCACTGGCAGCCAGCACCCGGTATAGACTGGAGCAGTATGTGCCTGGTCTCGCAGAACACGGCATAGAGCTGGATATACGTTACCTGTTGGGAGATGAATATCTGCGACGGCGCTTTAGTGGGGAGTGCATGCCCTGGTCAGACATGCTTCAGGCTGGCTGGAAACGCCTAAGGGAATTGCGCAGCGAGAAGAAATTTGATTTAGCCATTCTGCACTGCGAGCTATTTCCGATGCTGCCAGGCTTCGCAGAGCGTGCCCTGCTGCCAAAGCCCTACATTTACGACTTTGATGATGCATTTTACCTGAAATATCGCAGCGGCAAGCTTGGTATTATGAGACCACTTCTGGGACACAAGTTTGAGAAGGTAATGGAGGGTGCCGCAGCAATTACTCCCGGCAGCAAAACTTTGGCGGAATACGCGAAACCGCTGAATTCCAAAATCCATTTGCTGCCAACCGTAGTCGATACGAATAGGTACATTTGGAGCAAGAGACCGGAAAATTCGGTTTTCACTGTAGGGTGGATTGGTTCCCCTTCAACGGCAGCCTACCTTGCTGAGCTGACAGAGCCACTGTCGCAAATCGGCAAGGAAGGTCCGGTGAAATTGGTGGTTGTTGGCGGGAAAGCACCATTGATAAATAATGTCATTGTCGAGGAAATTGCCTGGAGCGAGCAGACGGAAGTCTCACTACTCAATTCATTTGATGTGGGTGTTATGCCATTGCCTGACGATCAATGGGCCAGGGGGAAGTGTGCGTTCAAGCTTATCCAGTACATGGCTTGCGCTGTTCCTGTTATTGCTTCGCGAGTAGGCGCTAATATAGATGTAGTGCAATCTGACTGCGGTATGCTCGTAAACGGCGAGCGCGAATGGGTTAATGCATTTCGCTTTTTTCGCGAGCAAACAGACCGTGCCCGTAAGATGGGTGCGGCTGGAAGACAGCGTGTCGAGGATCACTTTTCCCTGCGTTCGAACTTACCTATCCTTGCGGCTTTGATTCGCAACACCGCCCAGCCTGGTAAATAGGGTATGTGCGGTATGCCGGATATTTGGAATAGCCGATCGGAAAAAGAAGTATTGGCAGGATTGCTTTTCCCAACACAGCCAAGTTCCTGCAAGTGGTAGGCGACCGTTTGCGCGGAGTCTTCGCGGATCGGAGATGCCACAGACCACACATCGGTTCTGGATCTTCTGCTTTGCCGATAGTCACTTCTGAAATTGTGCCGCGTGATCGGGCGGCGGAGGCCGCTCATCTGGAACCATTTGAGGCGGGAATAGTTCCGCAGGCTGACGACCAGGGCGTCGATCAGAGCATTAGCCAGGCAGTACCGAAAAGATTGGAGAATCATTTTTCGTTACAATCAACCTGGCAAGGCCTTGTACAGCTGGCCAGGTTCGCTGCCGAGGCGATTTCGGGGCACACATGCCGGTAATACAGAGCCTGCAGGCATTTCGTGGGTTAGCGGCGCTGGCCGTGGTTGCTCATCACGCCGTTATAAGTACGAATGCGTTCGTAGGCCTTGTTCCCGGGCGGGTCGAGGCTGTACTGGGCATGGGTTATCTTGGCGTGGATTTCTTCTTCGTTCTGTCGGGCTTCATTATTATGTACACCCACATGGAAGACGAGGGCAGCGCCCCTGCGATTCGCAGTTATGTATTCAAGCGTCTTGTGCGTATTTTCACTCCGTATTTACCGATTTCCATTGCTATGATTGCGCTATATGCCGTGTTGCCCGGCTTTTCTGCTTCCGGAGGCCGTGACTTCAGTCTGGCAAGTTCGATATTGCTGGTGCCGGCTGAATATCCCCCGGCGCTATCTGTGGCATGGACGTTGGTGCATGAAATGCAGTTCTATGCGTTCTTTTTATTATTTTATGCTTCAAGGCGCGTACTCATTGCCGGCCTGTTTATGTGGATGTGTGTAACGCTGATTGTCAATCTAATGTTCACGCCAGTCGGCTGGGCAAGGTATCCTCTCAGTCTTTTGAATATCGAGTTCATGTTCGGCGTTCTGGCTGCCTGGATGGTCAGAGCCCGGGTGGTGCGGATTTCGCCAGGTTTTCTCGTGTTCACGGGAGTAACGCTTGCATCGGCCATGCTTGCAATAATGGATGTCGACAGTGTGTCAGCGGCTCGCCTGTTTTTTGCGTTCGGTCTGTCACTCGTTGTGTTTGGTTTCGCTTTGCGGGAACAAAGATATTCGTTGGCCTGGCCGGGTCTGCTCCTCCTGGCCGGGAATGCCAGCTATTCGATCTATCTCGTCCACAGTCCACTTTTGTCTGTAAGCCAGCGGCTGGCCGGCTGGCTTGCACTGGGCTGGCTGCAAGCATTGATCTTTGGTGTTGTGGTATCGGTTTTTGTGGGATGGCTTTATTACCGATTGATCGAACAACCGGCACTGCGCTTTTTTCGAAAGCAGAATATGGTATTGCGCTAGATGTGTGGTATCGCAGGTTCTTTCGGTAGTTTTCCTGGCCATGGTCTAGAGGCGACCGTACAGCGTATGGCCGATACTGTCCGTCACCGCGGCCCCGACGACAGCGGTGTATGGGCGGACGAGGGCGCAGGCATAGCGCTCGGTCACCGGCGTCTGTCCATCCTTGATCTTTCCCCCGCCGGACACCAACCAATGGCCTCCGCGGGCGGGCGCTATGTAATCGCGTTTAACGGCGAGATTTACAACCATCTTGGAACTGCGGCGGCTGCTGGAGGCCTCTTCGCAGTCAAAGGCACTGGCGCGGCCACTCGGATACCGAGACGTTGCTCGCCGCCTTTGAGTGCTGGGGTGTGGAGGAAACGCTGCGCCGAGTGGTGGGCATGTTTGCCATCGCACTGTGGGATCGCCAGACTGCGGGTGCTGACACTGGCACGTGACCGCATGGGCGAGAAGCCGCTGTATTACGGCTGGCAGGGCGATGCCTTTCTGTTCGGTTCCGAGCTGAAAGCGCTCAAGGCGCACCCGGCATTTCAGGGCCGACATAGACCGCGGGGCGCTGGCCCTGCTGCTGCGCCACAACTATGTACCCGCACCCTATTCGATTTACGAGGGCATCCAGCAAGCTTCCGGCGGGCACCTTTTTGCAGGTCTCGCTGGACCGGCGCGATGCAGGCCGGTCGCTCTACTGGTCGCTGGCCGAGGTGGCCGAGCGCGGCATGGCCAGTCCGTTTGTCGGTTCTGATGCGGAGGCATTGGATGCGCTGGAACTGCATCCTGGGAGCGCGGTGCGAGGCCAGATGGTGGCTGACGTGCCGCTGGGTGCACTCCTGTCCGGGCGGCATCGATTCAACGGCCATTGCCGCCTTGATGCAGGCCAACAGCCCACGGCCAGTGCGCACCTTCACCATCGGCTTCGATGAACGCGAGTATGACGAGGCCGCCCATGCGCGAGCGGTGGCCGCGCACCTGGGCACGGACCACACCGAGCTGCGGCTGAGCGGCGACGATGCGCTGGCGCTGGTGCCGCAGATGCCGGCGATGTATGACGAGCCCTTTGCCGACTCCTCGCAGTTGCCCACCCATCTGGTGATGAAGCTGGCCCGCCAGCACGTCACCGTGGCGCTTTCCGGCGATGCCGGGGATGAGCTGTTTGGCGGCTACAACCGCTATTTCCTGGCGCCCAAGGTGTGGCGCAGCGTTGGCTGGATGCCGCTGCCTTTGCGACGCGCGCTTGGGTGCTGGCCTGACCGCGTTTTCGGTCGAGAGCATCAATCGCTTCGCGGGGCCGCTGGTCGCGGCAGCGCCGGCATAGCCCATGCCGGGCGACAAGGCGCACAAGCTGGGGCGTCGCCTGCGCGATGATGCGCAGCATGGATGACCTGTATGTTTCCCTGGTGTCCGAATGGCCGCAACCGGAAGCCATGGTGGTGGATGGCCACATGCCTGCCAACCTGCTGGATGAGCGGGACGCGCTGGCCCCGCGCTGGCCGACCCGGTGGCGCGCATGATGGCGCTGGACGGGCTCACCTACCTGCCGGACGACATTCTGGTCAAGGTCGATCGCGCGGCAATGGCGGTGTCGCTGGAAACGCGGGCGCCGTTTCTTGACCGGATGTCGTCGAGTTTGCCTGGTCTCTGCCCATGCATATGAAGATCCGCGACGGTCAGGGCAAGTGGCTGCTGCGCCGCTTGCTCGACCGACACGTGCCACGCGCGCTGATGGAGCGGCCCAAGATGGGTTTCGGCATTCCCCTGGACGCCTGGCTGCGCGGCCCGCTGCGGGACTGGGCGGAGAGCCTGCTGGCTGAAGACCGGCTGCGCCGGGAGGGCTATCTCAACCCGGCGCCGATGCGGGCGGCCTGGCAGGCGCATCTGGCGGGGCAGGCATCCTATGGTTATCGCCTGTGGTCAGTGCTGATGTTCCAGGCCTGGCTGGAGGCCAACGCCTAGCATGGTCGTTTACTGGTTGATGTTTCTGCTTGCGGCGGGCTATGCGCTGGCCTTCGGTACACGGGCCGCCAGCGTGGCCCATGGCATGCAGTCGGCGCGTTTGAATAGCGCTTGGGTCGTGGTGTGGTTGCTGCTTACGCTCTTGATCGGCTATCGGTTTGAGGTGGGGGGTGACTGGGGTACTTACCTGCGGCATCTGCAGGAGGCGCGTCATCAGGATATATACTCCGCCGTTGAAAAAGGCGATCCGGCCTATCGCCTGCTGAACCTGCTTGCCGTCAAGCAGGGCTGGGGCATATCGGGCGTCAATATTGTCAGTGCTTTCCTGTTCTCGGCGGGGTTGGTATTTTTTTGTCGGGGACTGCCGCGTCCCTGGTTGGCGCTGGCGGTAGCAATGCCCTACATGGTGACAGTCGTCGCCATGGGTTACACCCGGCAGGGCGTGGCGCTGGGGCTGGCCATGCTGGGCCTGGTGGCGTTGACCCGCAAGGCCAATGTCTGGTTTGTGTTCTGGGTGTTGTTTGCCGCCGCTTTCCACAAGTCAGCCGTACTGTTGCTGCCCATCGCGGCACTGGCCGCCACGCGTAATCGGTACTGGACGGGACTGTGGGTAGCCGTTGTCAGCCTGCTGGCCTATGTGCTGTTCCTGCAGGATTCGGTCGATACGCTTTATACCAACTACATTGAGGCCCAATACCAGTCCGAGGGGGCATTTGTGCGGGCAGCGATGAATCTTGTCCCGGCCTGTATCTACCTGGTGCTGGGCAGGCGGTTTCGTATGCAGGCCAGCGAAGCGAAACTGTGGCGCTGGTTTTCAATTATTTCCATAGCGCTGTTTGTGGCAGTGATCGCCACGCCGGCGACCACAGCGGTGGACAGGGTGGCGCTGTACATGCTGCCGTTGCAGTTGGTGGTTTTTGCGTACTTGCCGGACGTGCTGGGTACCCGGGGGGCAGAAATGCCGGCTACACCGGGCTGGTATTGCTCTACTACGGCGCTGTACTGTTTGTATGGCTCAATTACGCCACCCACGCCTTTGCCTGGTTGCCCTATCGTTTTTATCCGCTGGAGGCCTGGTTTTGAGTGTTGACCAGCCGATGCCAACCATCACGGTCTCATCCAATACTTCCTGGTATCTTTACAACTTTCGGGCCTCGACCATTCGGCGTCTGCTCGCCGAAGGCTATCGGGTGGTGTGCCTTTCACCGCAGGACGACTACAGTTCCAGAATTAACAGGGGACCTGGGTTGCGAATGGCTGCCTCTGGTAATGAATAACCACGGTAGCAACCCGTTCAGGGACGCGGGTCTCGTCTACCAGTTCTGGCGGCATTACCGCGCACTGAGGCCGGCAGCGGCACTGCATTTCACCATCAAGAACAACGTCTACGGTACCTGGGCGGCGCGAATGCTGGGCGTGCCGGCCATCAATAATGTGTCGGGGCTGGGCACGGCCTTTATACGCAGCGGCCTGGTCTCGGCTATCGTGCGTCTCTTGTACAAGACAAGTCAGCCACTGGCTCACCGGGTATTCTGCCAGAACGAGGATGACCTGAATCAACTCGTCGAGCAACAGGCTGGTGCCGCGTGAGCGCCTTGAATTGCTGCCGGGCTCAGGGGTTGACCTGGAACGGTTCAAGCCCGGTCTGCGGGAGTCGCACGATGGCGCCTTCCGGTTCCTTTACGCGGGCCGGATGCTGGCCGACAAGGGACTGAACGAATTGGTTGCCGCCGTTCGTGACATTAACGCCGGTGGCGTGCGCTGCAGTCTCTGGTTGTGCGGATTTGCGGATGTTGAGAATGTGTCCGCCATTTCCCATCACCAATTGTCGCATGGGGACAGGAGCCAGGCATCGAATGGCTGGGTCCAAGTGACGTCATGGAACAGGTCTATGCGGCCGTCGATTGTGTGGTGTTGCCCTCGTACCGGGAGGGGATGCCCCGCAGCCTACTCGAGGCCGGCGCGATGGGTTTGCCAGTGATGGCCACTGATGTAGCCGGCTGCGGAATGTGGTGAGCGACGGCTATAACGGGCTGCTGTGCGAGGTAAAGAGCAGCACATCACTGGCGCATGCCATGCAAAGGATGCTGGCCTTCAGCGACGAGAGAGAGTCCGCATGGGCGAGAATGGCCGCGCCCGGGTTGCGCGAAAATTCGACGAGCAATTGGTGGTTGAAGCCACGATGCGGGCGGTCGAGTCGGCGGTGCAGGGGCTACCCCCGTCCCAGCCGTTGTAAATACGCGGCGAGCTTGGTCGGGCTGTGGATCATTTCACTGGCGAGGTACTGGGTTCGGGCATTGGTATACAGCAGTCTTGCCACAGCGCCCGAGTTATAACGCTTTTCCATCAGTTTCAGGCGCCGGCTGATGTCGTGCGTACACTTTGACTGGTTCCCCGTTTCTGTATGCCATCAGTTCGCTCACCAGTTGCGAGAAAATGGTGTAATTCTTTCTACAGTGCTGTGCACCAGACCCCAGTCGACCTCTCCCGTCTCGCTGCCCAGCAACTCGATGTAATCACAGGCTTCCCGGATGGGAAATGAGCGACGCGACAGGTGGCCGTCGTTTACCATTTTTCCCAGCACGATGTGGATGACCTGGTACTGTGCATGCGGCACCCGAAAAGCCGCGCCGTGGCTTTCGTGCAGGCGAGCAGTGCTCAGAAGCCCTTCCAGTGGGATGTCGCGCTGGAACTGCCTGGCCAGAAAATGTCGGTGCACTTCCACGCAACTCGGATATCCCTCGATCACCAGCGGCGTCACGTGGTGGTGGGCTGCACTTTCCTGCAGCGCCTGCGTGACATCGTGGAATACGACCGGCTCGCTGTCGGCGTCGCCTGACTCGCGGTAGAAACCGTAGCCTGCTTCGAGCAATGCCGCGCAGGCATCCTTCATTTCTTCCGGCGCCACCACGAGGTCGATATCCAGCTGCTTGCGGAAACCGAGTCTTGCCTCATTCACGGTGAGCAGTTGCGCGGTACCCTTCAGGAAGGTGGGAGTGATGCCGGCGCCGTTGAGGGTGCGGGCCAGCTTAAGCGCCTGCATGACGGTATGCATATTGCGACGGGTATTGTGTTGCAGAGCCTGCCGCAGCAATTGGCGTTCGGGCTCGTCCAGGGTTTGTTCGATGTCCGCTTGTTCTTCAACGCGCGTGGCGAGGGCGGGCAACAGGTCCTCACCTGCGGCTATGTCCATCAGCTTCGGGAATAGTCCCGCCCGAGAGGCTGCGAGCAGCGCATCACGGTCCTGTCCGCCGATTATTCGGCACAGGTATTTGAAGAGGGTCCAGTTGGAATTCATGGCGTTGGCTGATTTAAAGAAGCCGGCCCGAATACCCGGGCTTGTGAGTGAGCAGGGATAATAGCGGGTTGAGCAAGAGTTTGTAACTCGGCTCTCGCCCATAGGCGCGGCGAGAATTGTCTGGATTGAGGTGGATTGCCCGGGAGTTTGCAAAGACTCTGATGATCCCTGCGTCGCATTGCCTCGGACCCTCGTCAACGGGATAATGGCGGCTGGAGGTTTCCATGAAGGCATTCAGCAGTTGAGCATTGCACGGTTTTATCGCACGGCCCGCCACCTGAAGCCGGTCCAGGTCCGCAATCGCATCGCCCGCAGGTATACCCGGCCCCGCCGCTACAAGGGCAAGGCGCCGGCTGTCAGCACACCGAAAAAACTGTGGGAAACCCGGGCCCATGTGGCCTCTGCGCTGATGGTCGACGGTCTTGCCCGCTTTCTGAATGAGTCGGGGCCGCTGTACGAGTGGGAAAATCCCGACAAGAGCAAGCTCTGGCTCTACAACCTGCATTACTTCGATGACCTTCATGCCGCCGGGGCCGCACAGCGAGCCGGCGTGCACCGGGAAATGATCGAGCGCTGGTTGCAGGATAACCCGCCCTGCACCGGCACCGGCTGGGAGCCGTATCCGCTTTCCCGGCGCATCGTCAACTGGATCAAGTGGCTGCTGGCGGGCAACGCGCCGGTGGAGGGTATGACCGCCAGCCTGGTGCAGCAGGCGTATGCGCTCAGCCGCCAGCTGGAATACCACCTGCTGGGTAACCATATTCTCGCCAATGCCCAGGCGCTGGTATTTGCCGGCACCTATTTCGAGGGCAAGCCCGCGGCCGGCTGGTTGCAGCAGGGCCTGCACCTGCTGGAGGAGCAACTGCCGGAGCAGGTGCTGGTGGACGGCGGCCATTTCGAGCGCTCGCCCATGTACCACTGCCTTGTTCTTATGGACCTGCTGGACCTGATTCAGCTGGGACAGATTTATCGCAGCAGTGAGATTGCCCGGCGCCTGGGTTCACTGCGCGAGACCGCCGGCGGCATGGCCAGCTGGCTCGACGGCCTGTTGCATCCCGACGGGCAGATCCCGTTCTTCAACGACGCCGCCTTCGGCATCACCCCGCCCCCCGGGGCAATCCTGGATTACGCCCACAGCGTGGGCGCTACCCCCCGTTTTGTCGACAGCGCCATCCAGCAGTTTGACGCATCCGGCTATATCTCGGTGAGCTCCCGCGACCAGTGGGTGGTGATGGACGTGGCGCCGGTGGGCCCGGACTATACTCCCTGCCATGCCCATGCCGACACGCTCAGCTTCGAGTGGTCCCTGCTGGGCCAGCGCGTGCTGGTGAATTCCGGTATCTCGGAATACGGGGAGTCAGCGGAGCGCCTGCGCCAGCGCGGCACCGCCGCCCACAACACCGTGGTGGTCAACGGTCTGGACTCCTCCGAAGTGTGGGGCGGCTTCCGGGTGGCGCGCCGTGCCGTGCCCTTCGACGTGAACATCGGAAAGGCGGGTGATTGCGGTATCGTGCGCGCGTCCCACAACGGTTATCACCGCCTGTGGCGCAAGGTCACCCATACCCGGGAGTGGCGGGTGATGCCCGGCGAGTTGCGTGTAACGGACCAGCTGGCGGGGAAATTCCGGAACGCCGTGGCCTATTTTCATATCCACCCCGAGGTCAAACTCACAGGCGGCGAGCACGGCTTCGAACTCACCCTGCCCGGCGGCCGGGTGTGCCGCATCGGCATCAACGGCGGCAGCGCCGCGATCGAGCCCTCCACCTGGCACCCGGAGTTCGGCGTCAGTGTCGGCAGCTCGCGTCTGGCGGTTACCTTTGATAAACCGGTGCTCGAGACAGTATTCAGTTATTGATTGTGTCCGCGGTTGGCGGGCAGGAGGCTAGCGCCCCACACAGGTGTAGCGAAAGCCCTTGGCTTCCATCAGGCCGCGCTCATAGACGTTGCGCAGATCCACGAACACATCGCCTTTCATCCCCGACCTGAGCCTGTCGAGGTCCAGCCCCCGGTACTGGTTCCACTCGGTCATCAGTACCACGGCATCGGCGCCGGCGACGGCCTCGTCGATGGAGGCCGCATACTGGATTGCCTCTGGCAGGTGGTGTTTTGCTTCCTCCATGCCCTCCGGGTCGTGCGCCCGGATGATGGCGCCGCGGTCGACCAGAGCCGGCAGGATCGCCAGGGAGGGCGCATCGCGCATGTCGTCGGTTTCCGGCTTGAAGGTCAGGCCCAGCACGGCGATGGTCTTGTCCGCTACCGAGCCGCCCAGCGCCTCCTTGATCTTGCTGACCATGCGCGCTTTCTGCGAGGCATTCACTTCCACCACGCTCTCCACGATGCGGCTGGACACCCCGTATTCCTGGGCCATGCGGATCAGGGCTACCGTGTCCTTGGGAAAGCAGGAGCCGCCGTAGCCCGGGCCCGCGTGCAGGAACTTGCGGCCGATACGGCCGTCCAGCCCCATGCCCCTGGCCACCGCATGTACATCGGCGCCGGTTTTCTCGCACAGCTGGGATATCTCGTTGATGAAACTGATCTTGGTGGCCAGGAAGGCATTGGCGGCGTACTTGGTGATTTCCGCGCTCTCCAGGTCGGTCACCAGTATGGGCGCTTCGATCAGGTTGAGCGGGCGATAAAGTTCCCGCAGCAGTGCTTCGGCCTTTTTCGACTCGACTCCCAGCACCACCCGGTCGGGACGCATGAAGTCGGTGATAGCTGAACCTTCGCGCAGGAACTCCGGGTTGGAGGCGACATCGAACTCGGCGTCGGGATTGGTCTTGCTGATGATCCGCTGCACTTCCCGAGCGGTGCCAACGGGTACGGTGCTCTTGTCGACAACGACAGTATAGCCTTTCAGGTAGCCGGCGATCTCTTCAGCGGCAGCGTAGACGTACTTGAGGTCTGCGTAGCCATCACCCCGGCGGGTGGGCGTGCCCACGGCGATAAAGATCGCGTCAGCGGCGGCAACCGCAGCCCCCAGTTCAGTGGTAAAGTCGAGGCGTCCCGCTTTTACGTTGCGCGCCACCAGGTCTTCCAGGCCCGGTTCGTAGATGGGAATGCGGCCCTTTTGCAGGGCGTCGATTTTGCCCTGATCCTTGTCCACGCAGACTACATTGGCACCAAACTCGGCAAAGCAGGCGCCGGACACCAGCCCCACGTAGCCCGCCCCGATCATCACGACATTCATTTTTATTCCTTGTGCATGTGTTCGAGGTACCAGGCGATAAAGTTGTCGATACCCACCTGTATCGGCGTTTGCGGCCGGTAATCCACCGCCTCGATCAGGTCCTCGATATTCGCATAGGTGGCGGCCACGTCACCGGGCTGCATCGGCAACAGTTCCCGCTCGGCGGTTTTGCCCAGGGCTTTTTCGATGGCGGCGATAAACTCGGTCAATAGTACCGGGTTGTTGTTACCGATATTGAACAGCCGGTAGGGCGCACTGCTGGTGCCGGGGTCGGGGGCGGCGCCGTCCCAGGCGGGGTTGGGGGTGGCGGTTTTGTCCATCACCCGCACTACGCCTTCCACGATGTCGTCGATGTAGGTGAAGTCGCGCTGCATCTGGCCGTTGTTGAAGACCTTGATGGGCTCACCTGCAAGGATCGCCTTGGTGAACAGGAACAGGGCCATATCCGGCCGGCCCCAGGGTCCGTACACGGTAAAGAAACGCAGGCCGGTGGTGGGCAGGCCGAACAGGTGCGAGTAGGTATGGGCCATCAGCTCGTTGGCTTTCTTGCTGGCGGCATAGAGCGAGATCGGGTGGTCGACATTGTCGTGGATGGAAAAGGGCATGGCGCTGTTCATGCCGTACACGGAGCTGCTGCTGGCATATACCAGGTGGCCGATTTTGTGGTGGCGGCAGCATTCCAGGATATTGGTGAAGCCGACGATGTTGCTGTCGATATAGGCCTGGGGATTTTCCAGCGAGTAGCGCACCCCGGCCTGGGCGGCCAGGTTGATCACCGCATCGAAGTGGTGCTGCCTGAACAGGGCATCCATGGCGGGGCGGTCCTGCAGGTCTATCCGGGCGAAGGTGAAGCCCGGCAGGTTTTCAATTTGCGCCAGCCGCGCCAGCTTGAGATTGACGTCGTAGTAGTCGTTGAGGTTGTCCAGGCCGACCACCTGGTCTCCCCGGGCCAGCAGTTTCTGGGCGACATGAAAGCCGATGAAGCCCGCGGCACCCGTAACCAGTACATTCATAACAAAACTCTTGGTAATTCAAAGGCATCCGGATGATACCGTTGCAGGGGGTTCATTCCCAGCTGGATGGGTGTTTTTGTG
>CAWBXR010000002.1:0-42738 GCA_963792815.1 uncultured Gammaproteobacteria bacterium | reverse complement strand
CGGAAGCCCTTGGCTTCCATCAGGCCGCGTTCATAGACGTTGCGCAGATCCACGAACACATCGCCTTTCATCCGCGACCTGAGCCTGTCCAGGTCCAGCCCGCGGTACTGGTTCCACTCGGTCATCAGCACCACGGCATCGGCGCCGGCCACGGCCTCGTCGATGGAGGCCGCATACTGGATTGCCTCTGGCAGGTGGTGTTTTGCTTCCTCCATGCCCTCCGGGTCGTGCGCCCGGATGATGGCGCCGCGGTCGACCAGAGCCGGCAGGATCGCCAGGGACGGCGCATCGCGCATGTCGTCGGTTTCGGGCTTGAAGGTGAGGCCCAGCACGGCGATGGTCTTGTCCGCTACCGAGCCGCCCAGCGCCTCCTTGATCTTGCTGACCATGCGCGCTTTCTGCGAGGCATTCACTTCCACCACGCTCTCCACGATGCGGCTGGACACCCCGTATTCCTGGGCCATGCGGATCAGGGCTACCGTGTCCTTGGGGAAGCAGGAGCCGCCATAGCCCGGGCCCGCGTGCAGGAACTTGCGGCCGATGCGGCCGTCCAGCCCCATGCCCCTGGCCACCGCATGTACATCGGCGCCGGTTTTCTCGCACAGCTGGGATATCTCGTTGATGAAGCTGATCTTGGTGGCCAGGAAGGCATTGGCGGCGTACTTGGTGATTTCCGCGCTCTCCAGGTCGGTCACCAGGATGGGCGCCTCGATCAGGTTGAGCGGCCGGTAAAGTTCCCGCAGCAGTGCTTCGGCCTTTTTCGACTCGACTCCCAGCACCACCCGGTCGGGACGCATGAAGTCGGTGATGGCTGAACCTTCGCGCAGGAACTCCGGGTTGGAGGCGACATCGAACTCGGCGTCGGGATTGGTCTTGCTGATGATCCGCTGCACTTCCCGAGCGGTGCCAACGGGTACGGTGCTCTTGTCGACGATGACCGTATAGCCCTGCAGATAGCCGGCGATCTCTTCAGCGGCGGCGTAGACGTACTTGAGGTCGGCGTAGCCATCACCCCGGCGGGTGGGCGTGCCCACGGCGATAAAGATCGCGTCAGCGGCGGCAACCGCAGCCCCCAGTTCGGTGGTGAAGTCGAGGCGTCCCGCCTTGACGTTGCGCGCCACCAGATCTTCCAGGCCGGGTTCGTAGATGGGAATGCGGCCCTTTTGCAGGGCGTCGATTTTGCCCTGGTCCTTGTCCACGCAGACTACATTGGCACCAAACTCGGCAAAGCAGGCGCCGGACACCAGCCCCACGTAGCCCGCCCCGATCATCACGACATTCATTCTTATTCCTTGTGCATGTGTTCCAGATACCAGGCGATAAAGTTGTCGATACCCACCTGTATCGGCGTTTGCGGCCGGTAATCCACCGCCTCGATCAGGTCCTCGATATTCGCATAGGTGGCGGCCACGTCACCGGGCTGCATCGGCAACAGTTCCCGCTCGGCGGTTTTTCCCAGGGCTTTTTCGATGGCGGCGATAAACTCGGTCAATAGTACCGGGTTGTTGTTACCGATATTGAACAGCCGGTAGGGCGCACTGCTCGTGCCGGGGTCGGGGGCGGCGCCGTCCCAGGCGGGGTTGGGGGTGGCGGTTTTGTCCATCACCCGCACCACGCCCTCCACGATGTCGTCGATGTAGGTGAAGTCGCGCTGCATCTGGCCGTTGTTGAAGACCTTGATGGGCTCACCGGCCAGGATCGCCTTGGTGAACAGGAACAGGGCCATATCCGGCCGGCCCCAGGGTCCGTACACGGTAAAGAAACGCAGGCCGGTGGTGGGCAGGCCGAACAGGTGCGAGTAGGTATGGGCCATCAGCTCGTTGGCTTTTTTGCTGGCGGCGTAGAGCGAGATCGGGTGGTCGACATTGTCGTGGATGGAAAAGGGCATGGCGCTGTTCATGCCGTACACGGAGCTGCTGCTGGCATAGACCAGGTGGCCGATTTTGTGGTGGCGGCAGCATTCCAGGATATTGGTGAAGCCGACGATGTTGCTGTCGATGTAGGCCTGGGGATTTTCCAGCGAGTAGCGCACCCCGGCCTGGGCGGCCAGGTTGATCACCGCATCGAACTGGTGCTGCCTGAACAGGGCATCCATGGCGGGGCGGTCCTGCAGGTCTATCCGGGCGAAGGTGAAGCCCGGCAGGTTTTCAATTTGCGCCAGCCGCGCCAGCTTGAGATTGACGTCGTAGTAGTCGTTGAGGTTGTCCAGGCCGACCACCTGGTCGCCCCGGGCCAGCAGTTTCTGGGCGACATGAAAGCCGATGAAGCCCGCGGCACCCGTAACCAGTACATTCATGACAAAACTCTTGGTAATTCAAAGGCATCCGGATGATACCGTTGCAGGGGGTTTATTCCCAGCTGGATGGGTGTTTTTGTGACGCCGGGCAAGTTATCGGGCGGCAAAGTGGTGCCGCTTGCACCCAAAGCGGCGCATACAGGACCGCCCCCGCGATGATCAGAGGGCGGTGACGACGCCCCACAGCGCGGTGCCGATAAGGCCGAGGGTAGCCAGAAAGCCGATACCGAAGCCCGCGCCGCGCTTTTCGCGGGGCTTTTACGTAGCCCGCGCGATACAGCACCCGGCCCAGGAAGAAGGCCAGTCCCAGCAGGGCGGCGACCAGTGAGTCGAAATAGATGCCGCTCAACCACAGGGCCGGCAAGGTCATCACCAGCTGCTCCAGGGTGTTCATCTGCACCCGGTAGGCGCGCTCGAAATTTTCATCGCCGGTTACCGCCGGTGCCTTGATGCCGCTTTTGCCGCGGGCAGCACCCACCAGCATCGTAAAAACCATGTACTGGGCAACCAGCAGCAGGGTGACAAGGGCAACGTATTCCATGGGGCAGATCCTTCTTATGGGTTTGAGGGGCGTAGCTTAGACAGTTACCCGCCGCCAGGGCAACAGATAAGTCGCGCCCATGGCAGCCTGTGTTTCGGGTGGCAACGAGTGGCCCCGCCGGCTGGGACAGCCCGACACGCCTGTGCGATCATACTCTGCCACTAACCCGGAGGACGTCCCATTTCATTTGAACTGACGAAACTGCTATCGCTGCTGCTGTATCCACTTAGCCAGGCGCTGTTGCTGGGCCTGCTCGCCTTGCTCGCTATGGTCCTGCAGCGCTCGCGCACGGCACTCTGGGCCGGGGCCCTGGCGCTGAGCTGGCTCTACCTTTGCTCCACCGCCGTGTTCGCCGATTACCTGATGGGTACTCTGGAAGACCCCTACCCGCCGAAGGCGTTGTCGGTCACTGCCGATGCGGACGTCATCGTGCTGCTCGGCGGGGCCATCCGCGGAGATACCCACATGGGCACGCTGGGGGATCTCAACCAGCAGGCGGACCGGCTGGTACATGCGGTGCAGCTCTACAAGGCCGGCAAGGCACCCCGGCTGCTGGTTACCGGTGGTGCGCAGCCGGGTGCCCGGTCGGAGGCGGAAATCATGTCCGGCCTGCTGCAGGTGATGGGCGTGCCCGCCAGCGCCATTTTGCAGGAGCGGGAGAGCCGCGATTCCCATGACAATGCGGTGTACACCGCGGCCATGCTAAACCGGCTGGGTATGAAAAAGATCCTGCTGGTGACCTCGGCCTTCCACATGCGCCGGTCCGAGGCCCTGTTCGCCGGCCGGGGGCTGGAGGTCATTCCCGCGCCAACCGACTACCAGCGCGGGGTAGGACCCGGCGTATTGAGTCCCTGGCTGCCCTCGGTGAGTGACCTTTGGCGGAGCACCTATGCCCTGCACGAGATAGTGGGTTTCCGGGTGTACCGCTATCGGGGATGGTTGTGACGGGCCCTGCCTGGCCCGCACGCAGGCAGTCGGTCGCTCAGTTGGACTCGCAGTACTCTTCGGACAGCGCGCGGTTTTTGCGCAGGTAGCCGCCGAGGCGCCGCGCAATGGCCTCCGCCCGCATGACAAACAGGCAGTGGCCCAGGAACAGCAGGATATAACAGGCCAGGCTCAGGTATTCAGGAAAGTTTTCCAGCGCCAGACCCAGCAGGGAACATGCGCAGCCATAGGCCACCAGCAGTACCAGTGCCTGGCGCGAGCTGAAGCCCATATCCATCAGGGTATGGTGCAGGTGGGAGCGGTCCGCTTCCATCAGCTTGTGCCCGTTCCTGGCGCGGCGCAGCATAGTGGCCAACATGTCCATGAGCGGCACGGTGACCAGCCACAGGGCGGTCACCGGCAGGATCACGGCATTCTCGCCCTGGGAGAAATACACCAGCGAGGCGGTGACCAGGAAGCCCAGGGTCACGCTGCCGCCGTCCCCGAGGAAGATCTTCGGCAACCACCGGTTGTTCGGCCCGAGGTTAAACAGCAGGAAAACGGCCAGTGGCACCAGCATCAGCGACAGGAACTCGCTGCCGGGATGCCCCGCCTGCAGCGCCAGCACGTACAGCGCCAGCAGGGGCAGGGCGATGGTCGATGCCGCCAGGCCGTCGATGCCGTCGATCATATTGTAGGCATTGCTGAGGCCCGCTGCCGCCAGGGCCGTCAGCGGCACCGCCAGTGCCAGCAGCGGGATATCGCCCATGCCGAGAAGGTCGCCGACGTTGTGAAGGGCGATGCCGCCCCAGGTGGCCAGCAGCAGGCCTCCACCATACTGGATCAGCAGGCGCAGCCAGGGGTTGATATGGCGGATATCGTCGAACACACCCACCGCGAACAGCAGGCAGGCGATGGCCATCATCGGCCAGGAGTAGGGCGCCACGCCCAGGACCAGTGTGCCAAGCGCGATCGTCAGGAAAATCGCGATACCGCCGGTAAGGGGCACCAGACCTTTGTGGGTTTTGCGGGTATCGGGTCTGTCAGCCAGTCCCAGGCGATAGCCAAGTCCGGCGGTGACCCGGGTGAGCACGAGTGTGGTAAAAAGCATGTCCAAGAGCGGCAGGTTTCCTTCGTCGACCGTTGGGAGGTTGTGGGGCGATTCCGTCAAAATTAGAGCACAGGCTTCATGAGTTTCAAACTGCGGATTCAACATTTGTGCAGTATTTTGCGTACGCTCAAGGCATGCAGGCATGCAGGCATGCAGGCCAGGCAGGAGAGCGGGGCGAGGGGAGCTGGGGCCGGGCCGTGACGGCCCCGATACCGGTTAACCCGGGATAATCTTGCCGAACCGGCCCTTCCCCTCCTGACCCTTGCTTAACAGTACCGCAGCTTGTACTCGCTGTAGGTCAGCCCGGTCCAGCGCCGGAAGGCGCGGTAGAAGCTGTTGACCTCCAGGTAACCCAGCTCGTCTGCCAGGCACTTGCCGGGAAGCCATGCCTGGCGGAGCTTCTGCTCACAGCGGTATTGCCGCGACCGGTCGAGCAGGAACTGGTAGGACGTGTGGTCGGCCCGCAAGCGGCGACGCAGGGTGGTGCTGCTCATTCCCAGCTCCTCGGCAACGGATTCGGCCCGCAGGCGGGACAGGTCCCCCCGCAACAATATCTGCAGAACCCTGTCAGTGGTGCGCGAGAGGGCAAAATGGCGGGGTTTCTCCGGGGGTGGGACCCGCTGTTCGGGATTGCGGGCGAGTACGCTTATTTGCTCCATGGCCAAACCTCCGTGTTCGGTTTAATGGACGTGTTTTCGGGGCTGCTGCGCGACAATCCGTTGCCACTGCAGCCGATGTGCGCCCGGGACGGGCCGGACGGTAAATAAAAGCCTAGCACAGGGTTTAAATTGTGGAAGTCCGGGGGAGGTTTTGCCCGGTTTTGGTGGATCGGGTGGGGCGCATCGCTGCTGGAACGCGCTTACACCTGCGCCGCTTCCCCCAGCGCCACCGGACAATCCATCACCGCGGCCATACTGGCAATGATCTCCCGCTCCACCGGGCTGAGCTTGCCATCGGCCCCCGCTGCCAGTGCCATGGCCTTGAGCAGTCGCGGCTTCAGCAGGGGGTAGCAGTCGGCCAGCTCGTGCACCGCCTTGCTGAAGGAGGCAACGCTGCACTGGTCCCGGGGCAGGATCGCCATGGTAGTCAAAGCCCAGTTCATCGGCGCCCAGGCGAAACACCGCTGCGGTCTCGCCGCTGCCTTCATGGGCAAGCACTGAAAGCACAACCCGCGCGTGATAGGCGACTTTCTGCAATTTGGCGTAGCGTGGTCGGCTGGGTTTAACCTGGATGAATTCCGGATCGAGGTAGTGGCGCACCAGCTGGTACATGCACCACTCGTAAAGATCCGTTTGCGCATCGGCCCGGATAAGCCCCAGCAGGGTGCGTTTGAACAGGCGGTACTGCGCCAGTGACATGGTCTTCAGCGCCGGCAAACACATTTCCAGCAGCGGCAGCCGGCGCGGTGCGCCGAGCGCGTGCACGCCCGGGCTCAGGGTGTGGACCAGTTCCACCAGGCCGGCAATGGCAGCGGCCTGGACGACTCCCAGTTGCACCTGGCGCACCGACTCTTCCCGGCTGATCAGCAGGCAGTAAATCAGGGCATGGGCACCCAGCGGCTCGTGAGCGTGACGCACGAATACAAGCGGTATGTCTTCCCGGCGGGCGGTCTGGGCCTCGAGTTCGTCCACAGTCGGGCCAAAATCGGCATCCACCAGCTCCGCTTCGCCGGTCTGAATGAGGGGATCGGAGTCGGGCCTGTGTACCGCCGCAAAGGCCGCTGCCACCAGCGCAGCGCGTCCCACGCCCACCTCTGCCGCCTGCCGGGCGTTGGCTGGCCTGTGCTGGTAGTGTGTCACCTTGCGCTGGATGTACTCCCCGTTCCAGTCGGGGTCTACCCTGCGGATGCGTTTGTGCAGCGGCGGGTGGGTGGCGAACACATTCCACAGGCGATGCTCTATTTCACCGAAGAAAATATGCGACATTTCCGCCGCCCGTGCCGCGTGTACCAGGGTGCCGGGGATATAACCCCCGATGACTTTCAGGGCGTCGCCGATACCGTCGGGGTTGCGGGTGTACTGCACCGCGCTGGCGTCCGCCAGGTATTCCTTCTGCCGGCTGATGGCGGCCTTGATGAACCCCGCCGTCGCCGCCCCCACCAGGCCCAGCAGCCACAGGGCCAGCCCGAACATCGGCAACATCGGGCCGCTGTTGCTGCGCGCGCTGAGTCCCGTGCGGGCGCGATTGCTGCTGCGCAGCAGGATATGACCCACGTCCCCGACAAAGGTAATACCCTTGAGCATGGCGGCCAGGTGAAGGTTCAGGCGCATGTCGCCATTGAGGATATGGCTGAATTCGTGGGCGATGACGCCCTGCAGTTCATCTCTTTTGAGATGATCGATTGTCCCGCGGGTAACGGCCACTACCGCGTCGGCGGGCGTCAGGCCGGCGGCAAAGGCATTGATGCCCGATTCGTCGTTCATAACGTAGACCGGGGGTACCGGCATTGTCGCCGCCAGGGCAATTTCCTCTACCACGTTCAGGCAGCGGCGCTCCGCCGGGTCCAGGGTGCCGGGCAGGATCCGGGTGCCCCCCATACTCTCCGCTACAACCTTGCCGCCGCTGGACAGGGACAGCCATTTCAACAGGGCCACCATGGCAACGGTGGCCGTCACCGCCAGGCCGATGCTGGCAAATCGGGCCCAGCTGAAGTTCGCCAGGAAAACGCTGAATCTCTCGCTGCTGCCGCTGTAGATATTGTAATCCTGGCTGAACCACATGAACCCGGCTACAGCGAGGTTGGTCAGGATGATCAGCAGCAGCACGGCCGCCAGGAACAGAACCACCAGCAACCGGGTATTGCGCCGGGCAATATCCTGCTGCTCGAAGAAATTCATCGCTGTGGCTGGAGTCCCGGCTTAGAAAGACACCTTTGGTGCCACCATGATTTGCGCCTTGTCCTCGAATTCCAGCAAGCTGGCATCGTCGGGATGGCCGAACCTGGCGGCCAGGAATACCGGCGGGAAGCTCTGGCGGTAGCTGTTGTAGCCCATCACCGCATCGTTATAGCCCTGCCTGGCGAAGGCTATCCTGTTTTCAGTAGTGGTGAGTTCCTCGGCGAGCTGCTGCATGTTCTCGCTGGCCCTGAGCTCCGGATAGGCTTCCATGGTCACATTGAGTTTCCCCAGCGCTCCCTGCAGGGCGTTTTCCGCGCTGGCCAGCTTGGCAATTTCCGCGCCGCCCGCATTGCCGCTGTCCATTGCCTTGAGGGCCGCCGCCGCATCGTTGCGGGCATTGGTTACTGCCTCGAGCGTCTCCCGCTCGTGTGCCATGTAGGCCTTGGCCGTTTCCACCAGATTCGGTATCAGGTCGTAGCGCCGCTTCAACTGCACCTCGATCTGGGAGAAAGCGTTCAGGTAGCGGTTCTTTAGCGTCACCAGCGTGTTGTAGATACTGATGATGTAGATCACCAGTCCCAACAGTACCAGCCAGAATATTATTGTTGATATCGCCATGCTTGCATCTCTCTCTTGTTGCCTGATTTAAGGGCGGTAGTTCCTATACTAAACTGGGCGCCACGCTGACCAGAACCCCATTCACTGCCGCATTTCCGGACAGCGCATCCAGCGCCAATTCGTCCGTAATGTCATTGCAGCTTACCCCCGCATGCTTGCGCGCAATATCCATGCGGATCCCGGCGCGGTTGTGGCCGTAGCCGTGGGGCAGGCTCACCACGCCGCGCATCAGATCCTCGCAGGACTCCACCATTACCTGCACTGAGCCGGCCCTGGAGCTGATGGTGACATCCGCGCCGTCCTCGATGTCGCGCGGCAGCATGTCGTCCGGGTGCATGAGCAGGCTGCAGCGGTTTTTTCCCTTCACCAGGCGGTGGTAATTGTGCATCCATGAGTTGTTGGAGCGCACGTGCCGCCGGCCTATCAGCTTGAGCAGGCCGTGGTGCGGCTGGTTGAATTCGTGGTGCAGCCGTTCCAGGTCAGCCAGTGGTTCCGGGGTGTTGCAGCGGATCATGTTGTCGCGGGTTCGCAGCCGCGCGGGCAGTTGTGGCTGAAGCGGGCCCAGGTCTATTCCCGAGGGGTGTTCCCTCAGTTTGGCCAGGCTCATTTCCTGGTCTCCGTAGGGACCGGCCTGGAGGCCAGCGTCGATTATCCGCCAGGGAGGCTGCACCGGCTCGGGGTTCATGGCCCAGCAGTACTGCTACCCGGTTGCCGAGCTCGCCGAAAATCTCCCAGTCGTGCAGGCTGCCCGGGGGCGGCGTGAACACAGGCTCGTTGTAGCGGGCGGTATTGCGAATGGCGTTGATGTGAAAGCCCAGGTCGTAGTGATCGTGCTCCAGTGGTGAGGTGGGTGGCAGGATGATGTCCGCGTGGCGAGTGGTCTCGTTCAGGTAGGGGTCCAGGGACACCATGAATTCCAGCTGCTCGAGGGCGTCGTCCAGTTGTCGCCCGTTGGGGGTGGACAACACCGGATTGCCGGCACCCGTAAACATCGCCCGAACCTGTCCCTCGCCGGGGGTGGTGATTTCCTCGGCCATGGCAGAGGCGGGCAGTTCCCGGTCGAACTCCGGCAGGCCGCGTACCCTGCTGTGGTGGCGACCGAAGCCGCCGGGGCTGATATTGCTTACCTGGTCCACCGCGGGCAGGGTGAACATGGAGCCGCCGGGACGGTCAAGGTTGCCGGTGGCGATGTTGATAATCTGGATCAGCCACTGGTTAAGACCACCGTAGGCCTGGGTGGATACGCCCATGCGGCCGTAGCAGATGGCCGCCTCCGCCTGTGCCAGTTCCCTGGCAATGCGGCGGGTATCCTGCGCACTGATACCGGTGTGGGGCTCGGCAAATTCCGGCGTGAACTGGACGATATCCCGCGCCACTTCCTCCAGCCCGGTGGTGAAGGCCGCCAGTTGCCGTGGCCGGGCCAGGTCTTCAGTGAGAATGGTGTTGAGCACCGCCAGCAGGAACAGGGCATCGGTGCCGGGGCTGATGAAATGGTGTTCGCTGGCCAGCTCTGCCGTTTCGGTGCGTCGCGGGTCTATCACCACCAGCTTTCCCCCCCGTGCCTGCAGCGCCTTGATGCGTTTTTTGACATCCGGCACCGTCCAGATACTGCCGTTGGAGGCGATGGGGTTGGCTCCCAGCATCAGGAAGTAGTCGGTGCGGTCGATATCGGGAATGGGGAACAGGGACTTGTGGCCAAACAGCCACAGGGATGCCAGGTGATGGGGCAGTTGGTCGACGCTGGTGGCAGAGAAGCGGTTGTTGGTGCGCAGGTGGCGAAACAGATTGCCCTGGTGAGTCATCATGCCGTAGTTGTGCACGGTGGGGTTGCCCAGGTAGACACCAATGGCATTGACCCCGTCGCGCTGGCTGATCTCCACCAGGCGGCGGGCGGTGGTATCCAGCGCCTCTTCCCAGCTGATTTCCTCCCAGCTGGATTTGCCGGTCTTGTCCCGAACCCGCTTCAGGGGCCGGCGCAGGCGGTCCGGGTCCTCGTGGATGTCTTTCAGCGCCACAGCTTTGGGGCAGATGTGGCCGCGGCTCAGGGGGTCGTCCTTGTCGCCCTTGATCGAGATGACCTGGTCACCTTCGGTCTCTATCACCAGTCCACAGATCGCCTCACACAGGTGGCAGGCGCGGTAGTGGCGCTGGCGGCTCATGCGCGTTGTTCCAGGGTAATCAGGCCCAGGCTGGAGATCTCGCACAGCAGGTTGTCGAGGTCCTGCTGCAGGCGGTTCTCCGATACGTCGTACTCCGCCAGCAGGGTCTGGTATATCGCCTCCAGGTCACTGGTTTCCTTGGCCAGCTGCCAGATTCGAGTGCCCACCTCGTCCAGGCCGAAGTAGTGCTCGCTCTCGAGGTCCAGCAGGACGGTCTCGCCCGAGACCTCCTGGGAAATCACATCGGGCGACAGGGTGATGGTCTGGTTCAGGTTCATTCTGGATACCGGTAATAAAACGTGAGCTGGAAGTTTAGCTCCTTTGCCCGAGGGTTGGTATCGGCAGGCCCTTCGACCCTACAGATAGCGCAGCATCAGGGTGGCGATGCCCAGGAAGGAGAAGAAGCCGGCCACATCCGTTACCGTGGTCAGGATGATGGATGAGGACTGGGCCGGGTCCTGGCCCATGCGGACCAGTACTATAGGCACCACGGCGCCGGCGAAGCCCGCCGCCACCATCGCCAGCACCATGGACAGGCAAATTACCGCCACCAGGCCCCAGGAGCCGCTCCACAGGTAAACCCCGGCGCCGCAGGTGGTAGCAATGGCCACGCCGTTGAGGAAACCGACCCGCACCTCCTTGAACATCACGGTAAACCAGTGACGGATGGTGATTTCGCGCAGGGCGAGCCCGCGCATCGTGACGGCCAGCGCCTGGGCGCCGGAGTTGCCCGACTGGCCGGCGACGACAGGCAGCAGGATCGCCAACGCGGTGACCTGGGCGATAGTGTGCTCGAACAGGCCGACCACCGCCGCCGCCAGGAACGCGGTGAGCAGGTTGATCTGCAGCCAGGGCATACGTTTCTTGACCGCGAACAGGGCGCTGGACAGGGCCCGCTCCTCGCGGCTCACACCCACCATGGTCTGGATGTCGGCGGAGGATTCCTCCTGTACCGCCTGCAACAGGCTGTTGTTGATGATGACCCCCAGCAGTACCCCGTTGAGGTCCACCACCGGCAGGTCCAGCAATATGTACTTTGCAAAGGTGTCCAGCACCTCCTCCCGGCTCGCGATAGCTTGCACGGTGGCCCGCACAGGTTTTGCCAATTCTTCCAGTCGGCTGTCCGGGTCTGCCAGTGCCAGGTCCTGGAGCAGAACCCGCGCGTAGATTCTGCCCTCCTCATCCACCAGGTAAAGTGAGCGGGCGGTTTTCATTTTTGCCCGGCGCAGGGAGTTCAGGGCGTCCCGCACCCGCATGTCGGCGTGGTAGGTGGGGATGCGCGTGTCCATCATGCGCCCGGCGGAATCTTCCGGGTACGACATCAGTTCGGCCAGCTCGTTGCCGACCGCGGGGCTGAGACTTTCAAGCAAGCTGGTGCGCGCCCCCTCGGGCATCTGGAACAGTATCCGCACCGCGTCCCCGGGGGGTATTTCGCTCATCAGTTGTTGCGCCAGGGGCTCGGGCAGTTGTCGGGTGAGGGTGGCGGCCACCAGCGGTACCAGCTTGCTCCACACCGGTATCAGCACTTCCGCCGGTTGTTCGCGCAGGGAGGGCAGGATATCCGCAACCGAGAACGACTCGATCTGGCGGGCCGCCTCCGCCGGGTAATTGAGCAGGAAGTAGCGGTTCAGTGTGGTGGCCAGTTCAGTAGTTTCAGGGGCCATGGCGAACCCCTGTGGGACTCGAAGCGCCGTCCTCCAGGCTGGGACGCGAGCGCTGCTCGGAACGGGGCTTTATACCCGCCAGCGTCGCCAGGAGACCGCCCAGTACCACCACCAGGGCCTCCCCCATGTGGGTCATAATGGAGAAACGCAGCTGGTTGTCGGCCTGGTCGGTGGACCTGGCGGTGCCGGCGCGCAGGGCGCTGTGGGTAAGGGCGCCCAGCAGGGTGTTGTTGCGGTCCACCACCGGCAGTGAGGGAAACAGCGTCCAGCCTTCATGCTGCTCTACTTCCCACAGTGTCGCCCGGGCCGACAGCGGCTGAATCCGTGTGTTGAGCAGGTCGGCGAGGGGGGCGTTGCCGGCGCTGGTCAGCAGTTTCTCGACCTCCGCAAGGCCCACCAGGCGACGTTCCTCGTCGACCACAAGCACGATGCCGCCGAGATGGGTCTGCTGGCGTTTTACCAGGTCGAGACAGTGATCAACCGAGCTGTCCAGGGTGAAGCGCGGGACCGCGGTATCCATCCATGCGCCAACGGTGCTTATAGGGTAGGCCAGTTTATTGGCAAAACCCTGGGCGGTGGCCGCGGGCATATGCGCCATCACCGCATTGCGCTGTTCGCTGTCCATCAGGCGCAACAGGGTTTCCGACTCCGCATCGGGCAAGTCCCGCAACACGTCCGCGGTGACATCCACCGGCAGCAGCGACAGGGTTCGGGCGGCGGGCCAGCTCGCCATGCCGTCTATAACCGGTACCAGCACGTCCAGTGGAATGTCCTGGAGAAATTGCGCACAGTCCTCGGGGCTGAAATCCTCCAACAGGGCGGCCGCGGCCCGCGGCCTTTTTTCCAGGAAGACCAGGCTGAGCAGGTTTGGCTCATGCACGGTTGGAATCCGCCAGCAGCGTGATCACTGCTTCTTCCTGGTACAGCTTTGCGGGAATGGTGGTGCGACCCTCCTCCGTGTCGAGGATCACCGCGGTGGGGGAGACCTCCAGCACCGTGCCCTCCCAGTTCCTGATCCGGATGGTCTGGCCGGGTTCCAGTATGTCCCGCAGGTGGTGCGCGGCGATGAGGTTGCTTACCAGGGTGCGCGCCCCCAGGCCGAACGCCAGGGCGAAACCGAACAGCAGTGCCGCGCTGGATATGCCCAGCATGGTGGTGAGGAAGGAGACGTCGATGCCGATCTGCTCGAGGCCGATGATCAGCGCGGTGACCAGGGTAATTGCCTGGGCCAGGCGGCTGATCACCACCGCCTCGGTAAACTCCGCGGAGTGCGCTGCTGCCAGGGTCACGTCCCGCACCAGCCCAGCCAGGATATAGCCCAGCAGAATGATCAGGCCGCCGGTCACAATCCCCGGCAGGAAATCCACAATCCGTTCGAGCCAGGCCGAGACTCCGGTCAGGCCGGCGGTATTGAGGGCCGCAGTGACGAAGATGAACAGGATAATCCAGTACAGTATGCCGGCGACCAGCCGGGTTATGCCGGCGGAAAAATACACGACCGCCCGGGTGCGCCCGGACAATATCCGTTCAAGGAACAGGTTCAGCAGGTGCAGTAATTTGAGTGTGAGGGTGCGGACCAGGCGGGCGGCAAAGATGCCCACCAGCAACAGCAGCAGGGCCGCGGCGATACTCGGCAGGGATGCGACGATACTTGCGGTTACCTCCTGGAAGGTGGTTTCCAGCTGGGTGGTGATGTCAGAGGCATCCGCCATGGGTATCTCCGCAAGTGCCGGGGTTGGTTGCAGGGTGTGCAGCCGATTGTAACGCGAAAATCCCGGTATCGCTCAGTGATTCGTGCCCGGCGGTGCGCTGCGCCTCACGCGCTGGTGGAGCCGCCTGTGACGGGGGAGTCAAGTCACCCGGATGAGGACGCCGCCAGGAACGTCAGCGCAACGCCGTTGTTACACCAGCGCTGGCGGGTCGGCGGCGGGCCGTCGTCGAACACGTGTCCCTGGTGGCCGCCGCAGCGCGCGCAGTGATATTCGATGCGGGTCCAGCCGTACTTGTAATCGCGTTTGGTTTTTAGCGCCCCCGGGATGGTGGTGAAGAAGCTCGGCCAGCCGGTACCGCTGTCGTATTTCATCTCGGTGCTGAACAGGGGCAGCTCGCAACCGGCGCAGGCAAAAATACCGGGGCGCTTCTCGTCATTCAGGGGGCTGGTGAACGCCCGCTCGGTACCGTCGTCGCGCAGCACACGGAACTGGGCCTCAGTCAGGCGGGCGCGCCACTGGCTGTCGTCAAGCTCGAGTCCACTGTTGGCATCCGGGGGTGTGAACCCGGCGGGCACAAATTCCTGCCAGCGCGCCTGCATGGCCTTGATATCGGCATTGGTGCGCGGGGCGCCGAACAGTCGGGAAGAGGCTGCCGCAGCGGGCAGGGCGAGGAGTGCTGCGATCATGGTTCGTCTTTGCATAATTTATGTGACTGCCGATCAGAGTATAAATTCCCCACGCACCAGTTGTGTGATTCGAATGATTGCCCGATAAAGCTGGGCAGGCCCTTCGGTGCCGCGGGTTCCGGTTTTGTCCTCAGTAGTGCTCAATCAGCTCCTGCAGCTCATCCAGCAACTTTTTATAGACGTCCGGCGTCGAGCTGTTGCCCACCGGGCAGGCTGATGGCTGGTCTTTGAGAGTCGACAGCCGTACGCGGATCTTCTCGATAGGGGCCTGCATGGCCGGGTCGAGCTGCCCGGCGCTTTCCAGCAGAGCCAGGGAACTGTCGAGTTCCGCATACATGCGCTGCAGGCGCTCCAGGATTTCCTGCTGCTGCCGGCTGGATTCCGCCAGTTGGCGCTGGGCGTTCACCAGTGCCGTGCGGGCCGGGTTATAAATGTCATGGGATGCGGCGGGAGGTGGCGTTTCGGCCAGCAGTGGCATGCCGGCGACAGCCAGCAGCAGCAAAATGGGCAATGCAAGTCGGGCAATCGGGGGTGAAACGCGTCGTGTCTGCATGCACTGGGCCGCCTGTTATTGGTCTAACGGTTGGATGTCGGCGCACCGGGGAAGTTCCCGGTGCGCGCTGCCCGCCTCGCGAGTCAGTCCCGGAAACAAAAAAGCCGAGCACTTGGCTCGGCCTTTGAAAGAATTGGTGCCCAGGAGAGGACTTGAACCTCCACGCCCTTGCGAGCACTAGCACCTGAAGCTAGCGTGTCTACCAATTTCACCACCTGGGCAATACAAATCAGTGGATTTTATTACTGCTTGCCCTCGTAGCTGACGGCTGGACTAGGTCCAGTGTCTACCACAACACCACCTGGGCAATACAAATCAGTGGTTTTCATCCAAGGGAATGCCTGAGCACCCACTGAGGGCGCGCACTTTACTTTTCTCGCACAGCTTTGTCAATCCTCGCGTATACTGGGGCATACAACTATCAAACATCACTGAATTCTCTCACGGAAGAACCCCGACCTATGGCCAAGAAAGGCAAGATTGCCGACCCTCACGCTGCCCGCGAGGCAGCCCGTTATGACAACCCTATTCCCAGCAGGGAAGTAATACTCGACCTCCTGCACGAGGCGGAGAGCCCCCTGGATCACGACGGCATTGCCGCGCGGCTGTCCCTGAGTGCGCCCGAGGATCTGGATGCGCTGCGCAAGCGCCTGCGAGCCATGGAGCGGGACGGCCAGCTGATGGTCAACCGGCGCGGGTCCTACGGCCTGGTCGACAAGATGAACCTGCTGCACTGTAGGGTTCAGGGGCATCGCGACGGCTATGGGTTTGCAGTTCCGCTGGCGGGAGGGGGCGAGGATGTCTACCTCAGCGCGCGCCAGATGAACTTTGTGTTTGACGGCGACGAGGTGCTGGTCCGCGTGACCGGGCTTGACCGGCGGGGCCGGCAGGAAGGCAAGGTCGTTGAGGTGCTGGTGCGGGCACACCAGAGTATCGTCGGCCGTTACCAGGAGGAGAGCGGAATCGGTTATGTCATACCCGAGAACAGCCGCATCACCCAGCAGATCCTGATACCGCCGCGAGAGAAGGGCAAGGCAGTCTCCGGCCAGATCGTGACTGCCGAAATAACCGACTTCCCCACCCGCCAGTTTGGCGCCAAGGGCTGTATCGTTGAAATTCTTGGCGACCACATGGACCCGGGCCTGGAGATCGACGTTGCCATACGTTCACACGGTATCCCCTGGGAGTGGCCGGAGGCGGTGGTAGAGGAGGCGGGGCACCTGGAGGCCGAGCCGCTGGAGGAGGACAAGCAAAAGCGGGTTGATCTGCGCAAGCTGCCCTTCGTCACGATTGATGGCGAGGATGCGCGGGACTTCGATGACGCCGTGTACTGCGAGAAACGCACTTTGGGGGGCTGGCGCCTGTGGGTAGCCATTGCCGATGTATCCCATTACGTGCGCCCCGGTTCCGCGCTGGATGACGAGGCGGCCCACCGGGCCACCTCGGTCTATTTTCCGGAAAAGGTTGTACCCATGTTGCCCGAGGCGCTCTCCAACGGCCTGTGTTCCCTCAAACCGGCGGTGGACAGGCTGGCGATGGTTTGCGAGATGGAGCTCAGCCGGGCGGGCAAGCTGACCAAGTACACGTTTTACGAGGCGGTTATTCACTCCCATGCCCGCCTGACCTACACCCAGGTGGGCGAGGTGCTGGAAAAGGGTTCTCACCCGGATGTGGACAAGCGCCGGGTACCCGACCTGACCCGCTTGCACGCCCTTTACAAGGTTTTGCGGACGGCCCGGGACAAGCGCGGGGCAATCGATTTCGAAACGGTGGAAACCCGCATCATCTTCAACGAAGAGCGCAAGATAGAATCGATTGTGCCAGTGGTGCGCAACGACGCCCACAAGCTGATCGAGGAGTGCATGCTGTCGGCCAATGTCGCCGCGGCGGACTTCTTCGAGGCCAACGGCGTCCCCATGCTGTACCGGGTGCACGAGGGCCCCACCGAGGAGAAGCTGGAGAACCTGCGCAAGTTCCTCGGCGAACTGGGGCTGGACCTGGGCGGCGGCGCCAAGCCGACCCCGTTGCACTACCAGCGGCTGCTGTCGCAGATCGAGGACCGCGAAGACGCCCACGTTATCCAGACCATGCTGTTGCGATCCCTGCGCCAGGCGGTCTACCAGGCAGAGAATCTCGGGCACTTCGGCTTACACTACGCGGCTTATGCCCATTTCACCTCCCCTATCCGGCGCTACCCCGACCTCCTGGTGCACCGGGGGATTCGCCGGGTGATCCGCGCCCAGAAGAAGGGGCAGGGTGTGCAGCGGGTGCGCGGTGCGAAACCGATCCCCATGGCCAGCATTTTCCCCTACGACGTGCAGGCCATTGCCACCTACGGCGAGCACTGCTCGATGGCGGAGCGGCGGGCCGATGACGCCACCCGCGATGTGCAGGCATGGCTCAAGTGCGAGTACCTGCAGGACCACGTGGGAGACGAGTTCAACGGCGTGGTCAGCGCAGTGACCAGTTTCGGTCTGTTCGTGGAACTGGAGGACCTGTATATAGAAGGGCTGGTCCATATCACGGCCCTGCCGGGCGACTACTACAATTTCGATGCGTCCCACCAGCGGCTGCTGGGTGAGCGCAGTGGCCGCAGCTTCCAGCTGGGCGGCCGGGTGCGGGTGCAGGTCGCCAGGGTGGACCTGGACGACAAGAAGATTGACCTGGAATTGATCGACAGCCAGCCGCCGCGCAAGTCCGCCGGCGGCAAGAGCGAGAAAGCCAGAACCGGCAGGGGCAGCGCCGGCAAGGGCGGTGCAGGCAAGGGCGGCTCCGGTTCCGGTCGCGGAAAATCCGGTGGTGCCGGTAAATCCAGCGGTGGCGGCTCGGGCAAGAGCGGTGCTAAAAAAGGCTCTGCCACCTCGGGCAAGGGGGGCTCCGGCGGCTCAGGCAGGAAGAGCACGCCGAAGAAAGCGGCGGGTGAAGCGCCAGCGGGCGCTGCAAAACCCGCCGGCTCCGGGCGCAAGTCCAAGGGTAAAACCGGCTTGCGCCGACGTCGTTAGGGCGGCCGGGGATGCACTTCATATACGGCATACACGCTGTGGACAGTCTCCTGCGCCAGAATCCAAAATCTGTGCAGCGCCTGTGGGCCCAGACGGGCCGCGAGGACAAGCGGATCGGCTCCTTGCTGGAACTGGCCCAGAACCAGGGCGTCCCGGTGGCACGGGAGTCCCGCCGGGTGCTCGACGAGATGGTAAAGGGGCGTCACCAGGGCATCGTCGCCGAGACCCTGGATCCCCGGCTGCATGGGGACATCGCCCAGGCCAACCTGTGGGAGGAGGCGGACCTGCTGCGTGCGGTGGACGAAAAAGACGGCCCCGTGCTGATCCTGGTGCTGGACGGTGTTACCGACCCCCACAACCTGGGAGCCTGCCTGCGCAGCGCCGATGCCGCCGGGGTGGACGCGGTAGTGGTGCCCAGGGACAAGTCCGCGGACCTCAATGCCACCAGTCGCAAGGTTGCCTGTGGTGCGGCGGAAGTCGTGCCCTTTGTCCGGGTAACCAACCTGTCCCGTACCCTGCAGGCCCTCAAGGCTCGCGGCGTATGGTTGTTCGGGGCCGCTGGTGAGGCGGAAAAATCCCTGTATGACAATGACTTGACCCTGTCCATGGCGCTGGTTATGGGCGCCGAGGGCAGCGGCCTGCGGCGCCTTACCCGCGAGCAGTGCGACTACCTTGTCCGCCTGCCCATGGCCGGCTCGGTCAGTAGCCTCAATGTGTCGGTGGCCACCGGGATCTGCCTGTTCGAGGCGATGCGCCAGAGGCTTGCGAGCCACCGGTAAAATCTGTAAACTCCGCGCTCTTCAAAATTTGCCCGGCTGTCCAGTACCGCCGATCCTCCTTGCTACACCATTCGTATGGGTAGCATTAACCCGTAAGGAGCTTTTGTATGCGACATTACGAAATCGTATTTATGGTCCATCCGGACCAATCCGAACAAGTGCCCGGCATGATCGAGCGCTACACCACAGCTATCCAGAAAGACGGCGGCAAAGTTCACCGCCTGGAAGATTGGGGCCGCCGCCAGTTGGCCTACCCGATCAACAAGATTCACAAGGCACATTACGTGTTGATGAACGTTGAGGCTTCCAACGATGCCCTGGACGAGCTGACCACGACCTTCCGCTACAACGATGCCGTCATCCGCAACCTGGTAATCCGTCGCGACGACCCTGTCACTGAAGAGTCCTTCATCATGAAGGCCGAGAAGGAAAGCCGTGAGCGCAAGACCCGCTATGAAGAGCGCCAGGCTGTCGTCGAGAAAGCAACTGACGACGATTCAGATGATGACAACGACGACGATGCAACGGACGATTAAGTTCCCCGGGCGTCTGTCTGTAACGAATATCAAGGTTTAAAGGAGAATCACCATGGCACGTTTTTTTCGTCGCCGTAAGTTTTGTCGGTTCACTGCCGAAGGCACCAAGGAAATCGACTACAAGGATCTGGAAACGCTGAAAGCCTACGTCTCTGAGACAGGCAAGATCGTTCCCAGCCGCATTACCGGTACCAAGGCCAAGTACCAGCGCCAGCTCGGCACTGCGATCAAGCGTGCGCGTTTCCTGGCCTTGCTGCCCTACTCGGATTCGCACCAGTAGGAATCCGTTGATCCGCGCAGCAGTTCGGTCTCACCAGGCCCGGCGAGGTTCGTCGTGAAAGGCCTGGCGGCGTTCGTGATGCGCGGCCGCTTCCAGGCGCTTATGGTCACAGTGGCCGGCGCCGGAAGCCTGTTATTTTGCTGGATCAGCGCGGCCGTGCTGGCGCTGGTCACCCTCCGCAAGGGGGTGGGGCCGGGCGCTGGTTTGCTGGCCTGGGCACTGTTGCCCGCTGGAGCCCTGTTGTACGCCTACGGCGACAGCGGGCCCCTGACCCTGCTGCTTGGGACCATGGTCCTCGCAGCGGTGCTGCGGCAGACCGTGAACCTGCCGCTGGCGGTGCTGGCCTGTGTGCCGGTAGGCGCCGCCACCGGGCTGGGTATTGCTGCATTTGGCGGCGCATACCTCGAGCAGATAGTGACGGTGTTCGGCGAGTTTCTGGCCACCATGGAGCAGCAGTTGTCCCAGGGTGGTCGAGCAGGTGGTGCTGGCCCGGCCCGATGCCGGGCAAATAGCCGGCATGCTGGGAGCTGGAACCGCTGTCAGCTCGGTATTGTGCCTGCTGTTGGCGCGCTACTGGCAGGCGGCGCTTTACAACCCGGGTGGGTTTGGGCAGGAGTTCAGGGCCCTGTATTACCCGCCGGTGACAACCGCTGCCCTGGCGTTGGCAGCGATAGCCCTGGCGAGCATGGGGCCCCAGTACCGCACCTGGGCAATGATTTGTATGGTGCCGCTGGCACTGGCGGGGTTTGCACTGGTACATGCCCGCGCCGCGTGGCGGGGACAGGGTAAGGGCTGGCTGATCGGGTTCTACGTGGCCTGGCTGCTGCTCGACCCGGTAAAGCTTTTGTTGGTGTTCGCGGCGGTGGCCGACAGCTGGTTTAATTTTCGCCGGCGCTGGACTCCGAAGCCTGGTACTGATGTCAGTGAGCGCGAAACCGACGAAGACCGTTAATTTTAAAGCCGCGGGAGGCAACTCCCCGAACAGAGGAAAGTAAGATGGAAGTCATTTTGCTGGAGAACATCAGCAACCTGGGAGCGTTGGGCGACAAGGTAAATGTAAAGGCCGGCTTTGGTCGCAACTACCTGGTTCCTCAGGGCAAGGCAGTACCTGCCACTGCCAACAATATCGCTGAATTTGAAGCGCGTCGCGCCGATCTGGAAGCCGCTGCCGCTGCAACCCTGGCAGCAGCCGAGACGCGGGCCGAGGCGATCAACGCCCTGGGGCTGATCTCCATCCCCGCCAACGCGGGCGAGGAAGGCAAGCTGTTCGGCTCTGTCGGCACCCGTGACATCGCGGATGCGATTACCGCCGCGGGCTGCGAGGTGGACAAGTCCGAGGTCCGCCTGCCCGAGGGCGCCCTGCGTGACCTGGGCGAGTACGAAATCGCGATCCAGGTACACGGCGATGTGTTTGCCGCTGTCGCCATCGCGGTAATCCCCGAGTAATGATGTCCTGCCCACCTCGTGGTGGGCGCATTTGAAGTCATCGGTACACCAGTCGCCCCAGGCGACCGGTGTATTTTTTTGTCCGGAGATTTTCGCACCCTGTTACTGCACGGCCTGGCTAATTTGGGTACTCTGTGTAGCTCGAATAACACATCACAATGACAATGGCCGATACCGATAGCCCCCACAATCTCGCAGAGATGCCCTTCCGCGGCGACGGTGACATCGCGCGGATCAAAATGCAGCCGCATTCCATCGAAGCGGAGCAATCCGTTCTCGGTGGTCTGTTATTGTCCGCGGACGCGTGGGATGCCGTGTCCGAGGCGGTGGTGGACAGCGACTTCTACCGGCCCGACCACCGCCTGATTTTCCGCCAGATAGCCAAGCTGGCAGAGGCCTCCGAACCGGTGGATGTCATTACGGTCGCGGACAAGCTGGAAGCCCGCGGCGAGTTGGCCGCCGCCGGTGGCCTGCCCTACCTGGCGGAGCTTGCCCAGAACACCCCCAGTGCTTCCAATATCCGCGCCTACGCCCAGGTGGTGAGTGAGCGGGCCAGCCTGCGCAAGTTGATCGAGGCGGCCCAGGACATCGCCGAGAGCGGGTTCAGCCCGGAGGGGCGCACTTCTGACGAACTGATCGATGAGGCGGAACGCCGCATCATGCAGATCTCGGAGCAGGGCCCCAAGGCCGGCGGCCCCCAGGGGGTCAACCCGCTGCTGCAGGCGGCGCTGGGACGGATCGAGGAGCTGTTCAATTCCGGTGGTGACATTACCGGCCTGAGTACCGGCTTCAAGGACCTGGACGGCATGACCTCCGGCCTGCAGCCCTCCGACCTGGTGATCGTCGCGGGCCGGCCCTCCATGGGCAAGACCAGTTTCGCCATGAACCTGGTGGAACACGCGATCCTCGGGCAGCAGCGGCCTATCCTGGTGTTCAGCATGGAGATGCCGGCGGATTCGCTGATCATCCGGATGCTGTCATCCGTCGGCCGCATCGACCAGACCCGCATCCGCAATGGCAAACTGGAGCAGGAGGACTGGCCCAAGCTGAGCGCGGCAGTGAGCAAGCTCAAGGATGTGCCGCTGTATATCGATGACACCGCCGCCCTCACGCCGACTGAGGTGCGCAGCCGCTCCCGCCGGGTAGCCCGTGAACACGGCCAGCTCGGCATGATCATGGTGGATTACCTGCAGCTGATGCAGATTGCGGGCTCATCGGAGGGTCGCACCGCGGAAATCTCTGAGATTTCCCGCAGCCTGAAAGCCATCGCGAAGGAGTTCCAGTGCCCGGTGGTGGCCCTGTCACAGCTTAACCGGTCGCTGGAGCAGCGCCCCAACAAGCGCCCGGTCAACTCGGATCTGCGCGAATCCGGCGCCATCGAGCAGGACGCCGACGTCATCATGTTCATTTACCGGGACGAGGTCTACAACGAGGAGTCACCCGACAAGGGGGTAGCGGAAATCATTATCGGCAAGCAGCGCAACGGCCCCATCGGGATCTGTCGCCTTGCCTTTATCGGCCAGTTCACCCGCTTCGAAAATCTCGCCCGCGGCTCCTACGACCAGGGCTGAGCCCGGTATTTACCGGGCGTCGTGCCACAGCCGGCCCTTCGACCCTACTCGGGCTTTACCGTATGCATCGCCGTCTGCAGGTAATTCTGCAAACCGACTTTCTCGATCAATCCCAGCTGGGTTTCCAGCCAGTCGATGTGCTCTTCCTCTGATTCCATGATGTCGACGAACAGCTCACGGGAGACGAAATCGGAGACGGATTCGCAGTAGGCGACGGCATTTTTGAGGTCGACGTGGGCCTTGTGCTCGAGCTTCAGGTCACACTCCAGCATTTCTTTCGTGTTTTCGCCGATGTAGAGCTTGCCCAGGTCCTGCAGGTTGGGCAGCCCCTCGAGGAACAGGATGCGCTCGATCAACTTGTCCGCATGCTTCATCTCGTCGATGGACTCGTGGTATTCGTGGTCGGCCAGTTCCACCAGGCCCCAGTCCTTGTACATGCGGGCGTGCAGGAAGTACTGGTTGATGGCAACCATCTCGTTGCCCAGCACGGTGTTGAGGTGTTCGATTACTTTGGGGTCGCCTTTCACGCTGATGTTCCTCTTTTCAAGAGCCCTAATGATGAACCCGGCAGGCTGGAGTGTCAACTTGAGCGGCGCCGGGCATATCTTTTAAGGAATTGATTTATAAGAAAAAAACGCCCCGTTTTTTTCTGGGGAGGAAGGTCTGGCGGCGCGGGGGGAGGGGAGTGGTCGGTAAGTGCGCCGAGTATCTCAGCTGACGGCGTAGAACAGCTGCTGGTTCGACTCGGCCAGCCCGCCAATGGAGTCGCGGACGATGTCCCGGGCCAGCACGCCGCACTTGCCGCACTGGCTGGCGACCCCGAGCATATTGCGCAATTCCCGCATGGAACTGGCGCCATCCTCTACAGCGGCGCGAATCTGGGTGTCGGTAATACCTTTACAGAGACAGACGTACATGGTTTTGCTAAGCACTCCCGGCGATCTGGATCAGATGAGATCAAACACTAATGCTAATGAGAATGATTGTCAACAGTATTAAACTATGAAAACTGCGCAGGCTGCTAATTTGCTATTATCTCGCCTCAAGCCGCAACAACACTGGACCTCCATGCCCAAAACTACCCTCCTGCCCCTGCTGGCCAGCGGCGAGTATTGTTCCGGCCAGACCCTGGCCGACGCCCTGGGAGTGAGCCGGACCGCCGTCTGGAAGCAGCTGAACGCATTGTCGGACCTCGGGCTCCAGATCGAGTCGGTACGGGGCAAGGGCTACCGTATCCCGGGTGGTATCGACCTGCTCGATGCCGCGCGGGTGACGGCCGCGCTGGAGCCGCGGACTGCAGGCCTGCTCAACAAGCTGGCGCTGTTTGAAACCATTGACTCCACCAACGCCGAGGCCATGCGCCAGGCTGAACTCGGCGCCGCCCCGGGGCTGGTCTGCAGTGCCGAACAACAAACCGCCGGGCGGGGTCGCAGGGGGCGCACCTGGGTCAGCCCTTTCGCCCGCAACCTATACCTTTCCCTGGTGTGGGAGTACCACCAGGGCGCCGCCGCGCTGGAGGGCCTGAGCCTGGCCGTGGGCGTGGCGGTGGCCCGGGCGCTGACATCCTGCGGGCTGCCTGCGGTGCAACTCAAGTGGCCCAACGACGTTATTTTCCGGGGAGCCAAGCTCGGTGGGGTTCTGCTGGAGATGACCGGGGATGCCGCCGGAACCTGCCAGGTCATAGTGGGCGTGGGCCTGAATGTCGCGATGCCCGGCGCGGCGGCAGCGACAATAGACCAGGCGTGGACGGATATCGAAACCATCAGCGCTGGCAGCCGACCGGGGCGCAACGAGCTGTTGGCGGCCCTGCTCAACCAGTTACTGCCGCTGCTGGCCGATTTTGAACGGACTGGCTTCGGGCCCTGGCGCGACGAATGGCTGGCCCTGGACGCCTTCGCCGGCCAGCCGGTAGTGTTGCATACCGGTGCGCGGGACCTGAGCGGTATCGCCAGGGGCGTTGACGGTCGCGGCGCCCTGCAGCTGGAAACCGCCGCCGCGGGGATGCAGACGATATTTGGCGGGGAGATCTCCCTGAGGGCCGTCTCGTGAAATTAGCCGAAACCTGCCTGCAACTGGATGTGGGCAACAGCGGCACCAAGTGGCGCCTGCTCGCGGCGGGGGATGTGGCGAGCCAGGGCATGTTCCGCCCCGGCGACGATGATGCCAGGGACGCCATGCTCAACTGCGCCCCCCGGCTGCAACAGGTCTGGGTGGCCAGTGTTGCGGGGCCGGAGGCGGAGGGCGCCCTGGAGCAGTTGCTGCTGGACCGCTGGGGTGTGCAACCATGGTTCGCGCGCAGCACGGCGCGCTGCGGCCCGGTGCGCAACAGCTACGCGGAGCCCGCGCGCATGGGCGTGGACCGCTGGCTCGCCATGCTGGCCGCCTGGCAGCGGGTGCAGGGCCGGTTGTGTGTAATAGACGCGGGTTCCGCACTGACCATCGATCTGCTGGATGATCACGGCCGGCACGAGGGTGGCTATATCATTCCGGGCCCGACGCTGATGGAGCGCGCGCTGTTGCTGGACACCGAGCGGGTGCGTTTCGCAGAAGATGTCGACTACACCCTGGCCCCGGGTTCATCCACGGCAGAGGCCGTGCGCCACGGCATCGCCCTGGCCCAGGCCGGGGCCCTGGCGCTGGCGATGGACCGGGCGGGAGTTACCCCCTCACGGGTACTGTTCTGTGGCGGCTGGGGACAGACCCTGATGGGCCTGCTGGATCGCGGGGGAGAGTTCCTGCCGGAGCTCGTGTTCGAGGGGCTGGAATTGCTGGCTGCCGACAGCGGCGATTAGCCTCAGGCGGGTGAGTCCTTGTGATCAGGACTTTTTCAACGCCCGACTGAGGAACGGCAGGCTTCGTTCCATGCGGTAGTCAATGCCTGAATGGTTGTCATCGAATTCCTCGTAGACGTGCTTGACCCCAAGTTTCGCCAGCTCCCGAGAGAGAATGCGCGAGCCGTAGTGGATGTGGTACTGGTCCCGCCAGCCGCAGTCGATGAAGATGCCGCGCAGGCTCTTCAGGTTAGCCTTGTAGCTCCTGGCCATGTGGATGGGGTCGTTATCCAGCCAGCGCTTCCAGCGCGCCGGAATCAGCTCGCCGGTCTCCAGGTCGAAGGGCAGCCTGAAGCCGTTGGGCGCCGAGGGGGCCGGATCGTAGCTCGCCGCCATGGCCAGGTTCATCAGGCACATGACCTCGGCGCCTGAGGGCTTTGACTTGGCCCAGAACGCCTCCAGAAAGCGCTTGACCCGGCCGTCGTCCAGCCCCGGCTTGAGCCCCCGTGCCGTATTCGCCACGTTGACCAGCCCCTCCTTGCGTGCGGGGCGCCGGTATTTTGCCAGTTCATTGAGGGTGTTGGGCCAGTCCGACCGGTACACGAAATCGAAATAGGCATCCCCGGAATGATCTGCCACGGCGCCCCAGTACTGGGGATACTTCATGCCGTGGACGATAGCGCCGTAGCCGCCTGAGGATTTTCCGAAGCAGGCCCGGGAATCCCGGTTCGCAAGTGTCCGCACCTCGCCATCGACAAAGGGTATGATTTCGCGGGTCAGGTAGTCCGCGTAATTGCCGATAGCGCTTGAGTTGATGTACTGGTTGCCGCCCAGTGCGGTAAAGCAATCCGGGAACACGAGGATGGCGGGCGCCATTTTCTTTTCGTGAACGAGCCGCGCCGCCCGTTCCTGGACGTTTTCGTCGAAATTTTTCCAGGCGGTGTGGGACAGCCCCGATCCGGTGTAACCCACAAGGTCGTATATGACCGGGAAGCGTTTTTTGTTGTTGTACTGCGGCGGCAGCCAGACATGTAATCTGCGTATATGGGGATCACCCAGGGCGTTGTCCCGCAGGATCCGTGAGTCGTGCTCCAGTTCGAGAAGCTCACCAGCTGGCCATTTTATTCGCTTAAGCGTCATTGCTTCACCCCGTTCTTTAAACTAGAAAGGCCATGCGAAAGGCAGGCAGTCGTAACTCATGATGGAGTCTGATGGGCCAATTTACGCCCAATAACTTGAGACTAAAAGCCCGAATGTGGGACCAGTTCTATCAGTTGCCGGCGCCACATTGTCGCCAGGGCGATCTTTCCTGACCTGGGATCGATTGCTATGCCACGAAATGCCTGGTGTTCACCGGGATGTTCGGGCGAGGCAGCTATGCTGTCCAGGCCCTGATAGACAACTCCCGTTATAGTGGCAGAGCGGGGCGGGTCGGCCAGGTAACTGCGCCAGCTTCCTAGATCTATATAACCAATGGTAGAGGCGGCAGTAGCGATGGGTGCGGTGCTTTCGTTTGCCAGGGTAAACCAGAGTCTGTCCTTGACCTTATCGAGAGCCAGGGAGTGGAGTGTTACCCTTGAAGTGGGGCAGGGCAGCAGCACTTCATTGAAAGTCGCGCTCGCTTTATCAAATCTCAAGATATGGGCTGTGGCGTACTCCGCAATATAGACCGCGTCACGGTCAACCCGCAGGTTCCAGGGAAATCCGCCAAACCCATGCATGCCATCCAGCGGGCCTGCATGGCTATCGGGAAAACGAAAGAGTTCTATCCGATTATCCTGTGCGGGAATAAGATGGCCGAGGAATTTTCCGTGCGCGTCGCTGAACCAGATCGAATCATCTTCCGGATCAGTTTCAAGGTGGGCTATCTTGATGTCGTCTGGCAGGTAGCCCGGCATCAGTCGCTCCATACATCCGTCCTGTTCCGGCGTTCTGCCGATACCGCAATATTGCAGCTTCTGGCTTGCCAGAGCCTCTTTATCTTCGAAATTGAGGAGGTTATCGCACAGTCGCTTTTTGGGAACAAACGAAGAAATTGAAGAGCGCTTATCGTTAAAAAGGCCGCGGCTCTCTGCGACCCAGATGCGCCCACCAGCTGCGGTCAATCCAATAACCTGATTGTCGCCATAACCCTCCGGGTCATCCGCTGGAAGGTTGTAAACGCATATTCGATCGTCGTAATGGGTCAGGGACGAATCACTGAGTCGAGGGTCATAAGAGATAATACGTGAATGGTTATTATCAGTCGCCGCTTGTCTCAAAAGTCCACCGCCCTGTGTGAACCATAGTTTCGATCCGATTCTGGTGGCACGTTCTGCCAGGGCGGAGATGGATGCGGGGAAAGCGCCTGAATTTGTAATGGATAGAAGAAACGGTTGGACCGCAGCGAAGGCACTGGGTTGCGAGAGAGGGTTGCGAGCCAGTGGTATGTCGATCGTTTCCACTTGCCGGTCAGCCGTGACGTGCTCGATTGAGTTAGAGAATTCGTTCAGCAGCCATATCCCCCCATCGGGGCCATAGGTGACGTCCAGTGGTTGTCCCCCGCCGATCACCTGGTAAGCCTTGCCCGGGTAAAAGTCATCGGTGTACTGCCTGCGCATTGTCCAATCCATGTGCGAGTCGACCTGGATGTGAAGCACGTCGCTGTTTCTCGTGATCGAATACGCGATTAGCTCACCGGCTTCGACCTTGTGAACCCTGGCGGCGTTTTCGAAATGTACTTCGCCATCGACCGGGGCGTATATGGCCTGTGACTGTGACCCATCCTCAGGCGTCAACTTCGCTATAAGTTCACCCTTATGGTAGTAGCCCACCGGCTTATGCTTCACCGAGCCTGTCTTTTCAGCCCGTTCGGCATCTTGGCGGTTGGAGCAGGTATTGGTTTTCCAATTACATGAAGCCAGTTCGATTTTGTGTAGTCCAGGTGTCAGTAAGTTACCGTCGATGAGGTAGCTGTCCTGGGTTGTTGCGACAATTGGCCAGCCGCCATTCGGGCCGATCAGGGTCGGTGAAGACAGAAGCCTCACGCTGCCTGAATCAGTGGTAAAGGATATCTCGAGATCCCTGCCAGACTCCGGTTGTATGGGTGTGTAACCCAGGAAATGGTCCGAGCCGACGAAAAATCCGAAGCTTTTTTCCGGGCTGCAGAATTTGGTATCGCTGTAGCGTGGCAAATGGCAGTCGCGCAACGAATATCGAAGTTGCCCCGGTGCGTTGAATGTGGATGCCGGTACGGTAAAGCCGGCTCCGGACCCAAGCCGCGGATATCGCTTGGTGCTCCCTATCGATGGAAAGTGTTGCAGTTCAATCCAGGCGGAGTCGATATCCTTGTCCGCCCAGTCGTTGCGAGAATCCGGGAACCAGGAAATGGAGCGATTTGTGGGAGCAAGCATATCAACAAAGCCACCGCCCACAATCTCACGCAGCGGGTATGGCGCGGCTACGGTTATGGAGGCGGGGGCGTGGGTGCGATTACCCCTGGGGTTCTCGACGATCAATTGCCAACGGTAGAATCCCCCACTGCTGACACGAAAAGAAGTGCTGCAACCGTCAACGGTTCCCTGGTGACAGACTGCAGCCTTGAAGCCGACATCCTCGTAATTCGGACCGAAATCATCGTATATGTAGACCACTGGGCCGGAATTGGCCACCCGCCACTCCAGGGTCACGAGGTTTTCCTGGGATAGTGTAGCCCTGAAGCACAATGGGTCCGCCGGCTCCGGGGTCAATGGGTCTACAGGGCTGCACTCCCAGTCGGACTGGGGCGTGCCCACTATGGCTACGAAAGCGAGTGCGCCAAGGACTAAAGCGGCAATCAACCAATGTTTTATTCGCAGCTGGGACATTGCGATTTACCGCCTGTATCGGCTCTCATCTTCTTAACATATTAGATCCACTGCAATGGCCTTTTGATGCATATCAAGTCAGCGGGTTTTCAACCGTAATTCGGGGAGGATGGTGCATCCAGGCAGGCGAACAACAGTTTTACCTTCGCCTGCGAAGCGGGGCGGGCGTTACCGCCCGGGGTACGCTAGTGAATACGCCCGCCGACAGAAATGCTGGTGCTGATGCCAGAGTTCCAGCCACCGTGGTGGTAGCCGCCGCCATATCCGCTGGATATGCCGATACTGCCGTAGATATGGGGGTCATTGCAGCCCGGCAGGCTGCCAACCAGTTGCCGCCAGTAAGGCCACCCGTACTATTCTGTAAAACCGGTACATACTAGTGCCCCCTGTTGTCGGCAATATTGCGGCGGACAGACTCCATCGGCCAGGTTTGCAATGCTACCACCGCACCGGAGGGGTCCTCGACGACCGACACGTAGCCTCCCTCCGGTCGCTGGGTTGCCATCATCAGTACCGAACCGCCCAGCTCGGGCACCCGGGAAAGAATCGCTTCCATGGCGCCCAGGCTCTCTACCCGCAGGTAGCTTTGCCATCTCGGCGAGGAATCCGGCACCGGGTTGGAGCGGATGCCGACCCTCGCGCGTCCCTGCGATGACAGCACCCGATATGGAACATTATCGTCCCCCGCGTTGAAGGTGAGTTCTTCCAGGGTATAGGGCGCAATGTTCTGGTAAAACTCCGTCGCAGTATCTACGTTCTCGGCCCAGAGTTCATTCCACAGAAAGCCGCCGTTCGCCACATCCGCGCCGGCGTCCGTCGGGTCGTCCCCACCAGTCTGTAGCAGTGCCACAACTGCACCCTGGGGGTCTGCCACTACCGCAATTTCGCCGCGTGCTCCCAGGGATGTGGGTGGTGTAAACACCTTGCCGCCCGCTGTGACGACCGCGTCGGCTGCGGCAGCGACATCAGCTACCGCGAGAATGACCACCCACTGGGATATATCTGCGGTGGTTGGCAGTCGTGTCTGGTCGACCATGCCCCCGATCGCTTTGCCCTCGTGGCTGATAATCTCGTAGTTGCCGCCGATGACATCGAGTGACTTGAACTCCCAGCCAAACAGCTCGGAGTAGAAAGTGCGGGTTTCGCCCGGTGTGTCACTAAGCAAATCGTGCCAGACCACTTTGCCGGGCAGGCTCTGCCCCTGTCCGGATGTCGACAATGATGGCAGGTCGATCTGGGTGGTAGCGCAGCCAAGCTGTGTTAGTGACAGGGCCAGTACGTAAATGGACTGCTTGAAGTTCACTGGTGGGCCTCGGGCTTATTGAAGTACCGACAATCATAGACGAACGGTCACAGGGTGCAATCCCGGCTGCCGGGGTTTTGTAAGCACTGTCCACTTCGTCTGTGCAGCGGAATCTCAGATTTTAAAGCCGCTAATGGTTGTGAAACCTGGCCGCGATCTGCCGCCATCTCGACTGCGAGCCGGTGGATATCTTCGCCGTTTATCGGCACCTGTATTTGGCATATACTGCGGCAGTTAGCGGCGTGTGAACTGCGCAACAGGGTAGGAGAGGCTCCAGGTGAAAGAACCAGCCGTATACCGGTTCGGTAACTGCAGGCTGGACTTGCAGCGTCGTGAACTCTATCGCGATGAGCAGCAGACAGATATCCAACCCAAGGTGTTCGACCTGCTCACTTACCTGCTGGTGAATCGTGACCGGGTCGTCGACAAGGACGAACTGCTCGAGCAGGTATGGGCCGGTACCGTCGTCAGCGATGCCTCCCTGTCGCAATCCGTCCGCAAGGCGCGCTCACTTATCGGCGATGACGGCAACCGCCAGGAAATAATCCGCACGGTCCAGCGCCGCGGCTACCGCTTTGTTGCCCAAGCGCAGTCAATCGCTAATGGCTTGCCGACCGAACTGCCCACCCAGGGCACGGTGAGCGGAGATATCGTTGCCGAGGCGGTGGCGCCTCCGTATTCCATCGCGGTCTTGCCTTTCATTAACATCAGCAGCGACGAGGGCAACGACTATTTTGCCGACGGCCTGGCCGAAGAGCTGCTGAACCTGCTGGCGAGACTTCCGCAGTTGCGGGTGGCAGCCAGAACCTCATCCTTCGCATTTCGCAATAGCAACCTGGGTATTCCCGAGATCGCGGAACAGCTTCGAGTTGCCAATGTGCTGGAAGGCAGCGTGCGCAAGGCGGGTAACCGGATTCGCGTTACTGCTCAGCTGATCGAGAGCGCAACCGGGTACCACCTGTCGACCCAGACCTTTGATCGCAATCTGGATGACATTTTCCTGGTGCAGGATGAAATAGCTGCAGCCGTAGTCAGGCAGCTTACACCGGCACTCTTTGGTGAACTGCCTGTCCATGCCACCAATATTCATCCGGATGCCTACACCCTGTATCTCAGGGGCCGGCACGAGTACCGCCAGAGTTCACCACAAGGATTTGAAAACGCAATCCGGTGTTTTCAGCAGGCGCTTGAAGTGGATGCCAGGCTGGCTTCGGCCTGGGATCTGCTTGGCATGGTTTATATTCGCCAGGCCGATGTGGGTATCACGCCAGCGGAAGAGGCTTATAAGTGTGGCAGGCAGGCAATTGAGAAAGCGACCGAGATCGACCCCGGTCTGGTGGAGGCCCATGCCCACCTCGCCTGGATTTCGATGACCTTTGACTGGGACTTTACCGCTGCCCAGGCACATATCGATCGTGCCTTGAGCCTGGATCCGCGCAACTACACCGCACTGGCCCAGGCCGGTGCACTGGCGTTCGTTCTGGGTCGACTGGAGCAAAGTGTCGCCCTGCGGGAGCAGGCGCTGTCCCTGGACCCGGTCGGTCGCGGCGGTTATCACAATATGGGCAGCGCCCTGCTGAATGCCGGGCGCTATGACGAGGCGGAGGCCATGTTCCAGCGGGCACTGTCTATCAGCCCTGATTATATCGGCGGCTGGTTTTACCGCGGCCTACCGGCCCTGCTGCGTGGCGATATCGAGGCGGCGCTGGCCTGTTTCGATCGCGAACCTGACCCCGGTTGGCGGCTCGAGGGCCGCGCCATGGCGTACTGGCGCATAGAGCAGTTTGCCGACAGTGATGTTGCGGTCCAGGAGATCACCCAGCGCTTCCAGGACGACATGAGCTACCAGCTTGCCGAGGTACACGCTTTTCGCGGCGAAATCGACCTGGCCTTCGATTGGCTCAGCCGCGCTGTCACTATTCGGGACGGCGGCGTCGTCGAAATGCTTACCAATCCACTCATGGTAGGTCTCCATGACGACCCCCGCTGGTTGACCCTGTTGCAGCAGGTTGGCTTGCCGGCCAAAGGGCCCTGATCCCGTAGCTATTATCACCGGCACGATAATCCAGGCGAGACCTTTCAGCAGGAAAAAACCAAAGCCGATGCCTCCGGCACGTTGCAACCAGTAGATCGTCCGATCCCAGGCGCCCTCTTTCAGTAGTATTTGCTTGTACATGTGTTTATCTCCTATGGGTAGTGGGTGACCGGCGAGCCAGTGCAGGCCGGTCACATGGACATATCAGGCGCTTGCACGCTTGGCGGCCTGCCCGACAGCCCCGGTTTTAAACCTTGGGATCAGCATGGGGACCTGCTTTTTGTAGTTGCGGTATTCAGGATGCGCATTCGCCAGGTCGTGCTCTTCAAAGCGGATCGCAATCAGGATGTAAGCAGTCGTCGCCATCGCGAACAGCAGGTGGGTGACAGTCATGGTCGGGGTAGCCCAGAATGCGGCAATGAAGCCCACGTAAAGCGGATGCCTAACCACCCGGTACAGCCACGGCTCCACGAATTCGACCGGTGTGTACTTCTTGCCCTTGAAGTAAAGCCAGCTCTGGCGGAGCCCGAACAGGTCAAAATGGTTGATCAGGCAGGTGCTGAACAAGACAAGGAGCCAGCCCAGTGCAAATACGCCATAAATCGCGATCGTCGCCACACTGTTGTCAACCTGCCACACCTGGCCGCCCAGGGGTTGCCAGAAGTAGAACAGCAGCATCAAAGCCAGGCTTGAAAAGAGTACATAGGTACTGCGCTCCGTCGCCGCCGGGATAATCCTGGTCCAGGCGCGCTTGAAGAATGGCCGCGCCATCAGGCTGTGCTGAACCGCGAACACGCCCAGCAGTGCGATGTCGATCAACAGGGCGGTGCCCAACGGAACGTCCGATACCGCGTCCATGGACTTGGGCACCAGCAGATTGCCGACAAAACCGATTGCATACAGAAACGTTGCAAAAAATATCCCGTAGCAGACGAGCCCGTAGATTAATACCAGGAGCTTTTTCATAGTGATCACCTTTGATCTGGTTGAAGTGGACTTCCAGGTTGCTACTGTGGACAAAGGCGGTGTGCGGCGCTTGACCGATCCATGACTTTTTGATGATCATTTTGCGCAACTGCGGCTTCTGGAATATGCTTGCCGGTCTTCCAGCCTGTCTGGTTATTCGCGCGATATTTCTACCGAGAGACTTATGTTCAAAAACCTACTTATGATTTCGTTCGGTTGCATTGTTATGGTGACGTGGGCGAAAGCAGGCGGCGCCGGGCAAGACAAGGAGCGCGGGGGGGTTAAGTCCCAGGTGGGTCCTCAATGCTTTGATACCAAAGACCGGCGGCCGGGCCAGCCTCTCCCTTACTGCGGGGACCTTCCTACATTGGCGGCACTGAATATACGCGAGGCGAATCTGGAGGTCGTGATCGGGAAATTGAAAAGACCCTGGGCGTTCGAGTTTCTGGATGACGATACAGTGCTGGTTACCGAGTTCGGTGGTCAGCTCAAAAGAGTAAACCTGGCCACAAAGGCCGTCGATAACATATCCGGGCTCGTCGACATCTCTACCGGTGGCGGACAGCGCGGGCTGCTCGATATCGCCCTGCACCCGGATTTTGATAACAATCAAATTATCTACTACAGCTTTGTCAAAAAATCTCCCGACCAGGATGTCTATACAACTGCCCTGGCCAGGGCAAGACTGGTAGGGTCCGAGCTGGAGGATGTAGAAGAGATCTTCCTGGCTTTGCCCTATGCGGGTAACTCATCAAACTTCGGCGGCGCCATTTTGTTTGATGACAAGGGTTTCCTGTTTTTCAGCACGGGTGATAGAGCGCTGGCAAAGCGAGCGCAGGACCCCAAAGCCCTGAATGGAAAGATCATCCGCCTTAACGACGACGGCACTGTCCCAGCCGATAATCCTTTTGTGAAGGACGAAGCGTTTCACCCTGCAATTTACGCTTATGGAGTGAGGAACCCGCAGGGCCTTGTCCAGGATAAAGAGACAAAGATCATTTATGAAACCGAACATGGGCCAATGGGTGGTGATGAAGTAAACATAGTCGAGGCGGGTAAAAACTATGGCTGGCCGACGATAAGTTATGGAATGAAATACGGTTACCAGCCGACGGGAGAGGGAGCGGCCAAGGCAGGTCTTGAGCAGCCGTTTTTCTACTACCTGCCTTCCCTGGCGATATCCCCGATAGAGGTTTATCGTGGTGAGATGTTTCCCGAATGGGAAGGAGACCTGCTGGTTGGAGCCCTTGCAGCCAGGGCAATCAGCAAACTGGACCTGGTGGACGGAAGAATACAGTCAGAGAGCAGAATGCTCAGTGAAATCAGGGAGCGGGTAAGAGATATCAAAGTAGCATCGGACGGCTCTATTTATATCCTCGGGCAGAGCGGCAAATTGTATCGTCTGTCGAAAGAGGAAATCAGGCTCCATCGCAATCAAGGCGGGGAAGAGATCGGGCAAGCAAGTCTACGAATCTGTTTGCAGCTCTTGCCACAGCCGGGCCGTGGAGGGTGTGCCGCAGCTGGGTGTGGTGTCTGAGTGGGCTGCACAAATAGCGGAAGCCGAGGCCCGAGTTGATGAAGAATGTTATTTCGGGGTTCAACGATATGCCGGAAAAAGGCAATTGCGCCGACTGTACCGACGCAGAGCTGGGGCTGGCGGTAGACTATATGCTTGAAAGCCTCGGGCCTGCGCAGTAGCGAACGCGCAATGCAGGGCTGGGGGGGTGTGGCGTTGCTGGCCATAATCCAATATATTGATTCCATGCAAAAGAAATAGCAGTTGTTTAACATGGCGTAGCTCTGTAGCTAGAGCAGCTGATTAGTAGGGCCTCGGAGATGCTTCGAGGGTTCTCGCGAAGGTCAGGGAGGCTAACGAATTTCCCCTCGCAGTCCGTCCCCAAAAACATTCAACCGAACGTATACCGAACTTGCTGGCAAGAAATCTACTGCGGGCTGTTTTTAACTCTGAAGCCAGTTGGTGTTGTTAGCCCGGGTTTGTGCCGAGCGTATACCGATCAAGGCCGCATGTATCGGATCTAGTCTCGATAGGTGAATTGTCTTCTGCCAGGTTTAACGAGCGTTCATAATTCAAGACCCGGCCCCGTTAAGGTAGCTCACTGGTTGCGCGGAACTTACCGGGGGAAATGCCGGTCCAGTTGGTGAACGCGCGCGTGAATGCGCTCTGGTCAGAATACCCGAGCAACAGCGGCAGTTCGGTCAGGGAGAGGGAGGTTCGCAGGAGGTACCGCCGCGCCAGCTCTTCCCGTACGCCATCGAGCAGAGCCTGATAAGTGAGATTGTAAGCGCTGAGCTTGCGCTGCAATGAACGGGGAGAGCAATGTAGCTCTGCCGCCACCCGGGGCAGGGACACACTTCCCTCCGGTATCTGTTTCAGCAGGACATGCTGCAAACGCTGTAGGAACGGGCCATCTATCCGGATGACGCTGGAAAATGCGCTCAGCTGTTGCCGGCGCATGGCGCCGAAATCACCGGGCAGGGCACCCTGCTCGCTTTTACATGCATTTGTGGCGTCGAACGTGAGTCCCGGGAAATTGGAGCCGAAGTGAACCGGACAGCCGAAGTAATATTCGTAATAGTCGTTATTTCCAGGCTTCTCACCAGTAAACGATACGGATGTTAGTACGCAGGCCCCGGCAAAGCGCTGGCGCAGGAAAGTAAAGAGAGCGGTCAGCCCCACTTCCACAAAAAGGCTATTATCGTTCCCCAACTGATCGGGCCAGGCCAGGGTCCAGCCTGCTTCGCTGCAGTGGAGTTGGGCAAAGTTGATGCTGTAGAAGTGCCTCTCGCAGAGCAGGTATGTCTCCAGCGCATCGGCCAGGGTATCGCTATTCAGGACGAGGTAGCCAAGCACCCCCGTATGGTTGACCCGCACCTCCGAGCCGATCTGGATGCCAACTGGCTGCCCTGGACGCAGCGCGGCAGCCTGCGCCAGTAGCTCGCGCCATTCATCGACATCAACCGCTTCGCGCTCGGCCAGCAATTCCAGGCGGGTCTCGAGGTCGCGATTCTCTATGCCCTGGTTGAGCAACCACAGGCGAAGAATCTGCGTGAAATGACCTGATACCCGTATCAATGCAAGTTACCGGTCATTTTGTATTGGCGTGATTGGTATAAACATTGGCGTAGTATGTCAATAAAAAGAGCTCGGGTCGATCTACTCTGTGCTGGTCGCCAAAAACGGGCCAGGAAACAATATGGAAATATTATCTGAACTGGGCATTCAGCTTGCGGAGGTTGATCCCAAGCAGTGGCTGCTCTTCGCCTTGCTGCCACTGTTCCTGTTGCTTGCTGCAGCAGAGTGGTGGCACTTCAGGGGCACCAGGATTTATAGCCTGAAAGACAGTCTCGCCAGCGTGGCGCTGGGTTTCAGCTACCTGGTGTTCGAACTTGCGTTTTACGCCCTCTTTGTGTGGTCCATTTACGACTGGGTGTATGGCTTTCACCTCGTCACCATAGAAGTTGGAGTGGTCAGTTTTCTGGTGCTCTATGTGGCTGTCGATTTCCTGTTTTATGTTTATCATCGGACGGCGCATCGGGTTCGGTGGTTCTGGGCTAGCCACTGTGTTCATCACGCTTCAGAGCATATGAATTTTACGACGGCGATGCGCCAGAGTGCCGTGTATCCGCTGGCATTTGTCTGGGCTTTTTTCCTGCCGCTCAGTCTTGCCGGCTATCCGCGGGAGTGGATATTTTTTGCCCTGGCCCTCAACCTCGCCTACCAGTTTTTTCTTCATACGCAGTGGTTGGACCGTTTACCTGCACCGTTGGAATGGCTTTTCAATACACCGTCACATCATCGGGTACATCACGGCCGCAATGAGCGCTATATTGATCGCAACTATGGCGGTACGCTGATTATTTTTGATCGGTTGCTGGGCACTTTTACCGAAGAAGACCCAGCTGAAAAGCCCGACTATGGCATTACCCGGCAGGTCTACAGCTTCAATCCCGTGTGGTTGACGCTGCATGAGTGGGTGGAGATGGGGCGTGACATTGCAAGGCCCGGTGTCCTGGGTCAGCGATTGAAGCACCTCTGGGCACCGCCAGACTGGCAGCGAGGGCCGTGAATTCCGAGCATTTATCTAAATGGAGTACAGCAGTGACTATTTCAATAAAGCCAAGTGACCAGGCATGCGGCGCCGAAATTCGAGGCGTCGACCTGTGCCAGCCTTTGGACGACGCGACGATCGCATCGATACGCGCTGCCTGGCTGGAGCATCATGTGCTGGCTTTCCCGGAGCAGCCCATGACCGACGACGACCTGGAGCGCTTCACGACCTACTTCGGCCCGTTCGGTGATGACCCGTTTGTGCAGCCTATACCGGGACGAAAGCATATTATTGCGATACAGCGCAGCGCGAACGAGAGCTCCAGCCTGTTCGCAGAGTCTTGGCATTCAGACTGGAGTTTCCAGGAACGGCCTCCCGCAGGTACCTGCCTCCTGGGTATTACCATACCACCTGTTGGCGGAGATACGCTGTTCGTCAATCAACAAAAAGCACTGGCAGAAATGCCAGCGGAGCTCAGGGCGAGAATTGCAGGGAAGGTGGCAATTCACTCCGCTGCGGGCGCCTATGCTCCCGAAGGTCTCTATGGCGACAACGACGCGGGTTCCGGGCGCAGTATGTCTGTGGTCGCCTCTGAAGAGGCCAGGTCTGTTTGCCGCCATCCGTTGGTACGGACCCATCCTGAATCCGGGCGGGAGGCGCTGTTCAGCTGCCTGGGCTATATCGTTGGCATAGACGGTATGGCTGAGGAGGAAGCGCGGCAGTTACTCGAGGAGCTGTACCTATGGCAGACAAGTGAGCAGTTTCGCTACGTGCACAAGTGGCAGCCAAATACCTTGCTGATGTGGGATAACCGCTCTGTGCTGCACCGCGCAACGGGCGGCTATGAGGGCTACGATCGCTTGCTCCATCGCACCACTATCGGCAGTGCTGGTTGACGGATGCTGGTGGGGCGGCCAGTTCATCCCCCATACCTATTGCATCTTATCTACAGCCGGGTCCCTTCGCGAGGGTGACCGGGGTATGGTGTGGATCTCCGCTCAATGTCACCTTGAAGTAAGACTATTGACAACGAACCGGGCTTCCAGGGGTAGGTCCTCACAGTGCAGTTTCGTATCTGACAACCAGCATAGATGCAGGGCGTCACGTGTCGATGCGAGCGCGCGCTTTAGCTCGCCCACGTTCTGATAAGTGACGGGTGTGTCATCAAAAATGGTAATAATATCGCCGACCTTTAATCCGCTGGCGTGTCCGGTGCTGCCAACCGCGATGTTCTTTACAATCCCGCCTGCGACGTGTGGTCGAACGATCAAGCCGCTCCTATCGGCGTTGATGGCGGTACCGAAGCCGGCGTTGGGTCTGAGAAACAGGCGCTGGTTGGCATAATCGAAAACCAGGTTAAATTGCTGCAGGACCTCATTGCCGAGGATGCCGTTACTGTTATTCTGACTCTCTCCACCGTCAACGGCGTAGTTTAAGGGCAGGCCGGGAAACTGGTAATCGGCCAACTGCAGGGCTTGTGCTAACGATACCCGGCTGCTGACGTCGCCTGAAAGTCCCTGGCCGACGGTTGCGAAGTACTCACTGGGTTCGACGATGCCATCGTGGGTAGCGGGCGTAAGTGATGCGGCCCCCCTGTATCCGGTATCTACCAGCAGTTTCACCTCGATCGGGCTGTGTTCATCCTGGTCCAGGCGCGCCGCCAGGTACGGTACGTCGGATTCGATCTGCAGCGGTATTTGCTGCCATTCAGTTCCCAGGCCTGCCAGTCGTTCCTGCGCAGCCGCGGGCTCGGTCAAAGTGATCAACATGAGATCGTAGTCTATGTCCACGACAAAGCGGGTGAAGAAGGATGCGCCGATCACACCATCGAAATACACCTGGTCGAGATCGTCAAAGAACGGTATGGCATCAAGTGGCAAGTAGATAAGAGACAGGCCACCAAGGCTTGCATCTCCGATCGACAGACTCGAATCGGGCACGATGAATGCTGTGGGGTCGGGCCCGGTGCCCACTCCGGAAACCGATAGCTCCCCCCTCGTTTTCAAGTGCAGCGCACGACTGGCGCGACTGTCGATGATTACAGATGTACCCGCGCCACTGTCCAGTACAAAGTTCAGGGGCTGGCTGCTGTTGACCCGGACCGGAAGAATGATGTGGTTGTCGACCAGGGTAAAAGGGACGGTGGTCGTACGCTCAGCGCTAGTCCAGTGTTGCGTTGCATTGGCATTGGCGTAACTGAAGCGGGCGATGTCGACCAGTTGGCAACCGCTGAGCGGGACCAGCATCGCCGCGTACAGGCACAGCCAGGTCAGTCTCAGGGCGTATTGCCGGCCATTTACCATGGTGGCGGGGGGCCCCGGCGCAGGCGATACCCAACGTGAAGGCCTCGGACTTGATGTTTTTGCGTGTCTCATAATAACGCTCCTGCGCGTTGTCAGTCATTGCACGAAATTATTCTAATGCAATGATTAAATTATTGTAAAACAATAAATTATTATTTTTTGACAGATACTCCGTCTCGACCTAGAATTGCCCATACCTTTGATGGGGGTGCCGGGTATGGATCGACTGGAACAGGTTCAGCGCGTTAGTGGGGTGCTTCGCTATTTGTTGATAGTTTCCGCGCTGCTGCTTGCTGTTGCCGCGGCATTTGCAATGATGTCACCTGCCCAGGAGCTGATCACGCTCGGGGACGGGCAGCTTTCTGAGCTGCGCCGGTCCGGCTTGATCAGCCCGGCAGTCATGCTGGCCGTGATAGCGCCTATTGGCATCATGCTTTTGCTTGGCGTTTACTGGCTGCAACGCATGTTCGGCGAGTACCAGCGGGGAAACTTTTTTACCGATGGCACTATGCGTTGTTACCTTTGGTTGGTCTGGCTGAAAGCCGCCGCCTTTATCTATGGCATGCTCTGGCCTTTGCTGCTGGCTGGCTTATTGCCGGCCGGGGAGTCGCTGGAGCTGGGCATCACTATTGAGGCGGGCACGCTGGTCGAACTCGTGGTGCTGCTACTTATTGTTCATCTGTTGAGAGCGGCGCAACAAATCAATGATGAAAATAAGGCGTTCATTTAGCGATGCGTATCATTGTCAACCTTGATGTGGTGATGGCCCAGCGCAAAGTCAGTTCAAAGGAGCTGGCGCGCGCGATTGGTATCACCGAGGCTAACCTGTCACTGTTGAAAACAGGCAAGGTCAAAGGTGTTAGGTTCGAGACGCTGGCCGCAATATGCCGGCACCTGAGTTGTCAGCCGGGAGACATTCTTGCGTTCATCGAGGACTAACTTTGCCCCCACACCTGTTGCATCCCCCCGCCGCTTTATCTAAAACCTCGCCCCTTCAGACAAGTGGTTCGGGCTGTCACCCTCTACATCCGTCACGGCCACAGCAAAACCTGGATTTGGCTGGCGTGTAGCTTTGTTGGTGAGCAGACTTAGCCAGGAAATCTAGCAGCTTTCACTTCATTTTCGACACGCGCTGTATTTGCGACGAAACTGATCAGGTGATAGTTGCCACACCAGGCCAATATCTCCAGCTGTTCCTCCAGCGTCCAAATTTCTTGGATCTTCCCGTAGACCTCATCTTGAATAATCGCGTCGGAGTTTCTAGAAGCAATCGTAAAGCGGGGGAGATAAGACAGGCCTGCATGCTTGAGCTGGTCTGCTGTCGCATACGGGCGGGACTGGGGAATTCAATGCCATAGAGAAACTCTGTTCTTTCACTTTATCCTGCTAGTGTAAGGCGGCCTCGTGGTATACGGTTGGACCCGTATGCTTGACGGGTAGATATCTCTCCCAGCACTGTGCACGTATGACTTCAATCAGCATCGAGAGGAAATCTGTGAAAATATTCTTTGTTTCACTTTTGTTGTTTGGGTTCTCGAGCTTTGGCGTAGCGCAGACCAACCAGGTCGACTTCACGTCCCCATATGAGATAGAGAACAGCGTGATTGAGCGCACTCAAGCGGGTGTCGCGCAGGTCTTCGCTGCCAGTTCCTCCGGCAGCGGATTTTTCTTCGATATCAACGGCTCTATCTTCGCAATTACGAATTCTCATGTAATAGAGTCGTCACTGCAGCGGCCAGCACCGGGACAGAGCAAGGTAATTGCGCCGGTGAATGTGCGTACGGCCTTCGGTGAAGAAGTTCGCGCGACTGTGTGGAAGGAGAGTCAGCAGCATGACATCGCAATTCTTAAACTGGAGAGGATTCCAGCGACGGTTATACCACTTGAACTGAGTGCCACCAGTCCGCGTGTCGGAATGGAAGTTTTCCTGTGGGGTGCTCCCAGGGGGATAAGCCTGGTGCCGCTGGACGGCGCCATTGCCGATCTCGCAGTGAACTCTGATTCAAACATATTCGCCGGCGCGCCAGTAAGGATCATTCTGGCGAGAATCTCCGTCGCTCCGGGGAATTCTGGTGGCCCACTTCTGGACAGACAGGGGAAATTAATCGGTGTCATTGCTGCGCGCCAGAACACGCCGGAGAACATTCATAACGGCATCTCGGTCGCCATAGCAGCTGCCGAGTTCGCCCCAACGATCATGGCATTTGATCCCCGTGAGGAGGACAAACCAGGGTTGGCCGGCCTGCCGACGGAAGGCGCGCCACCAACACCGCGCGGGGAAGCCCGCCCCGTATACCCCTCACCATCACCGGGTAAGCCGAAGGCCCATGTTTCAGATTTCGCTCTCGGCGAGTCCCAAGCCGTCGGTTACAACTGCTTCCAGCGTCTTAAGGTGCCGCCTGAGGCTGGAACGCCGAACTATTTTCTGGTTGAGCCGGGGAATGTGAAGATTATTGAGTTTCCGCTCGGAATAGGTCGCATTCGCTCGTCTCGAATGATCGGCGCGCAAAACCTGGAACTTTCGGTTGGCGCGTCCCGCGATGGAGGAGACACATTCGTGTGTCTATTGCACTGAGCCTCCCTGGTACGCGAGACACCTAACTCATCCTACTGAAGGGATGAGGCATTGTTCAAAAAACGAACAATATTGCACCGGGTAGCCAGCTTGGTACGGTCTGCTTTTCTCCAAAGCGGGCATTTGGGCCGAGATGTGATTAACGACAGCTTCCA
>CAWBXR010000001.1:0-533284 GCA_963792815.1 uncultured Gammaproteobacteria bacterium | reverse complement strand
TGCTGACGGACTGCTTCATCATCTTGCTAGTTAGTGCTTGTTGAAAAGCTTCTATGCCCATCGTGCCCCTAATATGGTCTATAAGGATTGCTGTTCGCTCTTGATAAATTTGAGCCATTGCCAATTCGCGATTCAACTTGAGCTCGTAGACAACGAGAGCCAATGAGGCAACAACTGCGAAAGCTGCGCCCATCTGAGCGACAAACTGATAAGAAGGTAGTTTCATCCTTGGTCCCCTCATGGTCTCAACGATAAGGATACTCTGAAGTCCGATAGTAGGCGATAGCTCCCGTTTTCGGGTGGGCGTTTGGGTAGATTTCTTGCCTAACCATATGTCCCTTAGTGGCACAAAGCGGCCCTCTGAACAGATAAAATTGGCTTCACCTGAACGGCCGTTTTACCTCAAAGCGGTCATAACGGGGCTGTTTTGGAACGGTTACGTTAAGGCCGCAATGTGCCATTAACGATCGTCCACAAGCCCCTGAACCGGCGAGTTGGAAGGCAACTTTCTGCCAGCTACGGTCGTAACGTTATGCCAGTTTTCAGGCTGATGCTCCGGCTGGGCTACTTCCACTTTCGCCTATTGGCAGATATTTGAGATATCCTTATCGGGGGTCTAACAAACAAGGAAATTGCTAATGACTGAAGCGGAATTAATTCAAACTGCACAAGAAGCATGGTCAAACGTAATCAATCTTTTGGCTTTGCTCATTACCGTCATAAGCGCTTATCTTGTCGTTGCCTATGTTGTCGGTAAGGACCTTACGAAATCGCAGGTTGCACTCATCAATGTTCTATATGGTGCATTTGCAGGGTTTGGTATCTTTGCAGTCCATAGATTTTCCCTTGCTGCAAATGAGATGGGAAAATTAGCTCTCGAAATGTCTACTCAACGAACTCTGGGGCCCAGCGATGCAGTACCACTCGGCTTTCTTGTGGTATTGATTCCGATTCTTGTAGGTTGTTACAAATTCATGTGGGATATCAGGCACCCAAAACCCGATTGACTCAAATGCGAAAGCAGTCATCTGTCTGGAGTCAGTCGCCACCTATGTTATGGCGGCTGCGGCCAGCCGATACCGCCAGTGTTCTTTCCATCTATTTCGTGTAACCACTCTTGTCTAGTTCCGAGATAATCGTTTTATAGATAGGAGAAATTTCGGCATGTATGTGTATCTCATACTCTTCCGCTAACCACTTGAAACCGACTGCTAGCCCAGGAGCCTCGTCAAATACTATTCGTATAGATCTAATGGTAGTTTGATATGTAAGCTCATCGATAAGTTTATTCCTGTATGAGGAGTCCACAAATGCCCAGAGATTGACTGCCGATCTTGCGAGATAGATAGTTTTTAGGCGCTGAGCGGGGGTAAAGTCTGGTTCTTTTTGTAGAAGTTTGTCGAGAAATGGCCCTTCTGGCATTTCAACAATGCTCTGATCGAAAGCTTGGGCCAAATTTCGAAAGTCAGCTTCAGATGCGGTAATGGCTATTCGATTCGACTGTCTAATTTGAATCGCAAGATAAATCAGTGTGATCAGTACAGTTAAAGCGCCGACTATTTCTCCTACAGCTCCTATCGCGTCCCAGTTCATCCCGACTCCCCCATTATTATCGATTGCTAAAGGGTAACTCAGCAGATTGATAATGTCCCTTACGCGTCGTTAGCCGCCAAAGAACAGATCAGGCGATCTTGTCTCCTCTTCCCGTTAACGGTCATCCACAAGCTCAGGATTCTAGCCCGTGGACGGCATTTTTTTGCCAAAACCGGAGGCTTCTATATCTTCTGGGTGGCTCGAAGAACGTGGCCCTATTTGCTAGATTGCCTCACCGTGACTCAGCCGCCAGATCTTGCACCATATTCTGAAAGCTAGCACCGAACTCCTGAGAGTAATTGTCCCAGAACCAACGGAATCCCGGAGTTGGGATGATCCTTCTGAGGGTTGCCAGCTGCGCACTCGATGTTTCGGCAGCGAGTTCTCCAACCTGCGATTGCGACTGCATATTCCAAAGCGACCATAATATGTTGTGCATGATGAGGCGATAACGGACTCGATCCTCGTCGGAGAGAGAGTCCGGGGCATTCGATCCTTCCAGATATATCCGAGCGACATCTGAGTTTTCTACAATCGCTTGTCGCGCCTTGAATGTATGCGCAATGCTTGAGTCGAACGCAGCCGCTTGTGCGGCTTTCGTGTTCTCGTCAATCTGTCTCGTGTTCTGACGTATTTGAAAAGCCAGATAGACGAGTGATACAACGACGGCGATTGCACCTAATACCTCGCCTGTTGCGCCTATAGCATCCCAATTCGTAGCTATTTCTCCAGTTTGAAGTGTCTGGAACAAGGATAGTCGGGATGTCGAGAAAAAGGCGATTAAGGCCTGATGGTATTCATGATGTTTTTTTGGAGTCTTGTTTCGCGCGTGGCCGCAATGCGGCGCCTACTTTACGACATTCTACTATCCTTGTAGGACCATTAAACCGCATGGAGATTTGTAATGACGGAGTACGAACTAGAAAGCTTGCGGCAAGAGACGTTGCAGTCAGTGATGGCAATAGTCGATGTCCAGGCGACTCATGTTTCTATCTATTTAACTATTGTATTTGCCTATATCATCGTCGCGTATATTGCTGGATCGAATCCCACCAGGTTTCAATTGGTCATAGCAACATTAATTTTTGTCGCCGCTTGCCTCTGGGAGTTGATGATGATTACCACGCTTGGACAGGGCGCAACCGAAGTTGGGCGCGAAATGTTCCAATCCGCAGACGTACAACCGATCTTGGATGAATCGGCTAGAAAATGGTTTATAAGAATATTATGGTCATCGGGAATGTTAGCTGCCTTGGTGTTCATGTGGAGCGTCAGACACCCCAGGGCTGATTGACGGCTCTGAGGTGAAGCTGCCATTTCGGATATTCACGCCGGGCCGTATCTGAAACGGCCGTTGTGCGTCGGAAGCAGACAAACTGATCAATATCTGATCAGCACAAATTATGGCTGCTTTGAATGAAAGGGGACGCAACTATTTTCATGCTGACAACGAGTTCGAGCCTCCTAAAAAATAAATGCGTCCCCTTTTTCTGCGCTGGGAACATGAAGATGTTCTCGATCGCATGCAGAACAGGCTTGATCAGACTCCTGGCATCATGGCGATTCGTAGAGCCACCGTGGAACACCCATACGGAACACTCAAGGCTTGGATGGGCGCGACACACTTCACCATGAAAACGCGAGAGCGAGTGGGCACGGAGATGAGTCTGCAGGTGCTGGCCTACAATATAAAACGCGTGCTCAAGATCATGGGCGTTCAGCCTCTGGTGGAAGGGATGAACGGGTAACCCCCGTTATCCTGTGCTCGCGCCAGTACAGCCGCCCACAGGGGCTCCAGGGCGTTCAAAAGAGCATCTGGGCGACCCTTTTAGGATTGTGAGAAATATTGCGGTAGAAACCACCCTGAAGGAGGTGGTGGAGATGAATCTGTGTCGGCAGTCGTGTTTTCACACAGCCTCTGCCACGAAGCGACACAAAGCTGTGCAGAAACCCTGACTCAAGGCTGACAACAAAAAACGGCAGCTATCGCCTAGGAGGGGACATTGCTATATCTTTGCCTGGTATCTAACCGACAAGGAGATGGTGAGATGACCGACCTATCAATTCTTGAGGGGACAGCCGAGATTGCGGTTTCACTTACTGGTTTTGCAGGAATAGTCGCTACGTTTCAATTTCGGGAGGAATCTACCCCTAGCTCAGGCCAAATCGTGGGCCTTTCAATTATGGTAAGCACCGGGCTTGCAGGTATTTTTCTTTCCTACCTACCTTTTCTTCTGCTCAGTTTTACTTCTAACCTCTCGGTCGTCTGGCCGGCGGCGAGTGTAGTAATGATTTTGTATATGATTTGGCTAATGAATTTTATTCACTCTCATATGCGGGGGAAGGTAAATAACCCGACCGCACGCGTTCTATTTCGGTCATTGCAAACAGTATCTGCTCTAATCGTTGCCCTTCTTATTTTGAATTGCACTAGTTATGGTTCAGAGCCCGGTGTCGGCCCCTATCTTTTGGGACTGTTGTGGGGCTTATTTGTGGTGGCCGTGAATTTCTGGCGATTATTACTGCTGCCCCTCTGGAAAAAGCACCATGCTGAAAAGCAGCCCGCTGCCGCTGAGTGAGAGTCTGATTATCCTTTGACTAAATAACTTTTTGCCCTTTCACTTAGTCCGCTTAGAGGTGGAAGCGGAAGTCGGTGCGGGGCATGATTCCCTTGTCTCATGTAGGGGCGGATGTCGCCTCTGCGTCGTTAGCCGCCATCAGGCTTCCCAGAATCCAATGTCTCCTCCTCACCAGACAGCCGCCATTCAGGCCGGGCTGGAGGCCCAGTCAGCGTGTCTGAAAGGTGCCAACTACGGCCGTTTGACTATCAATTTTCTAATCAGTCCAACTTACGACGCCTGGGCAGTCTCTCGTGCTGCTTGAGACCGTCTGTAATGCTATACCACGGTGCTTTTGAACCGACACAAACATGGTATGTGAGCTGTTGGCTGGGCGCGTCATCGAGAATTCCGGCTCTAAGATGGATCATTCTCATATCGCTGCGCTTCCCAAAAAGACTTGAACCGCAATTATTGCAGAACGCCAATGTGCCAGTTTCTGACTTTGCATAGTATTTAATTTCAGCTTCACCACTAACCACTTTGAAATCATCATATGGGATTCCAGCAACTGTAGAGAATGCCGAGCCAGAAAACTTCCTGCACTCAGAGCAGTGGCAAGACCCGAAATATGAAAACCTGTCTGGGACCGATACTTTTACGCGACCACATAGGCAAGAACCTACTAATCGTGACTTCGTTTCATCCATTCGCTTGCCTGTTCGATTGATTGCTTTTCATCGTAGGGCGAATATTAAAGACCCAAGCCTAAGATACTTACTATGCCCGCAAAGAGTAAAAAGCGGTAGTAGATCGCAGTGTAGCCCAAACGGCCGCAGCGCGTCGGAAGCAGACAAACTGATCAATATCTGATCAGCACAGATTATGGCTGCTTTGAATGAAAGGGGACGCAACTATTTTCATGCTGACAACGAGTTCGAGCCTCCTAAAAAATAAATGCGTCCCCTTTTTCCTCCGACATTGCCGTTCCGCGCCGTTATCGGACTTTCCCTGTGGGCCAGCCTGACCCCGTTTTCGCACTTGCTGCTTGGATAGTCCTTCGAACCTGTCGGATCTCGAGTCTACATTTCTGGCACGGGACCAAAGAAGCCGATTACACAAACCACTCGGCCAGAGTCGTCTGTCTCCGCGACATCGAATCCAGCAAGAATAAGCTTGTCAGCCTGGTGAATAGCCCAGTGATACCGGTGGAAGCCGTGCTGGGAGTCTACGCCGCTTGTCCTTGAGTACGCGGCGCCTGGTAGCGCGGCGCGAACCTCGCGAACGTTCGCCTCAAAGCCATCCATGCCGGTAAGATCGATAGACGGATCGACGAACCGGATGCCGGGGGCGAGCGCCCGCTCGAGGTGCCCACGCACCAGTGCAGGGTCCGGCTCGTTCCAGGCAGCAAGCATGTGGTCCAAAGCTTCAGGATAGTCCGACATATGGAAGCTCCAATAGTATGAAAATAAATCGACTCAGAGACGGTATCACACGCTGTCCGCTTCAAGATAAAAAACGGCCTGTCGCGCCTGAGGATAGGTGAGATACGGGATGGCGACAACGCAGTCGTTAACCGTCATCCACAGCCACCGCAGCCAGAGCGCCGCAGGGGGAACACAGGACAAATGGATTGACTTCCGAAGCGCACCGGCCAGGTCAGGGAGCGCATGGACGACCGTAGTCCAGAAACACATCCGGTCTAGCGGTCTCAAAGTCGCGCGCCTCTTGGCAGGAAAGCCGTTCCCAGATAATGAGGCGCTTCAATGCCTGCATGTCTACCAGCGGATCCAGTTCTACAAATGGATTGGCGTAGAGGTCGAGAGTTGACACGCTGTCCAGCCCCGCCAGCGGGGTAAGGTCACTTATCTGGTTGAAGCGCAGGTTCAATTCAACAAGGCCGGTCAGTGTCGCCAGCGGGTTGAGGTCGTTTACCTGATTGTAGTCCAGGCTCAGTTTGACCAGGCCGCCCAGCCCCGCCAGCGGGCTAATGTCGCTTACCTGATTGTCTCTCAGGCTCAATTCGACCAGGCTGGGCAGCACCGCCAATGGACCGACATCACTGAGCCGCTGATGCTCAATGCGAAGCAATGACAGCTTCTGCATGGCGACCAGCGGGGTCAGGTCAGTAATGCGGCCGCGGGGTTCATAATCCAGTTCCCGCCATGTCATGGTCAGGGACTCGAGGTCTGGTGAGACCCGCCAGGGGGTCCAGGTCGACTATTTTTTCAGAGTCTTCCATCACCAGTTCGCGCAGGTTGACCAGCCCGGCAATCGGATCGAGTCCCACCGCTCCCCAAAAACGGTCACCAGGCAGCACCAGATATTGCAAAGCAGTCAGCGACGCGATCGGGCCGATATCGCGGATGCGCGAGCTCGAGCCAAGGTCCAATACCCGCAGCTGCTTCAAGTTGTCCATTTCGGGCAACTCCGCCAGGGACAGGTTCCCCGCCAGGTGCAGCTCCTCGAGCGCCTCCAGGCTGTTTATGGCGCTGTAGTCTTGGGTGGCGAAGCAGCCGTACAAGGTGAGCGCCTGCAACTGAGACAACTCGGCCAGCGGACTGAAACTGTCAATAGGGCTTATGGCAAAACCCACACACCCGCCGAAATCAGTGAACTCAATGACCCCCGCCAGCTCCAGTTCACGCAGTCCGGACAGGCTGGCTAACGGGGTGATATCGACGGCACTGTGGCCGGTCAGGTGCAGGCTTGTCAGTGACTCCAGCCCCGCCAGCGGCGACAGGTCGGTGACAGCGGCATTAAGTATGCCAAGATCGAGGCGCCGCAGGCTCACGTTCGCCAGGCCGGCGAATACTTCCAGGCCGTCCAGCGAAGCAATGTCGAACGTGAAATCGAAGCATGATATTTCCTCTATCTCGTCGGCATAAACCCAGCCCGAGCTTTCTGCTGCGCTCTGCACACAGGCCGCGAGGTTCTGATCGGCAAACTCGAGCCCGGAAACCAGTAGGCGCTCATCCGGGCCAGCCTTGTCATCGCCTCCGGATCCACCGTCGCACGCCGCAAGCAGCAGCCCGGCAACCAGCAGGGGCACGATAGTAAGGGTGCGGAAAAAGCAGTTGCACTTGCCGGGCCAGTGCGGCCGAGGGTTGGGCATGGAATTGTTAAGTGAGGACGAGCGGAACGGGTTCATGGGTCGAGATACCTCCTGTAGAGGCATGAGTGTTATCCGAGGACCGGGACGGCCTGAACGACAGCTCGAGTCTACGCCGGTGCAGCGCCACTCGGATAGTGAATTTATTCGGCTCGTGAGAAACTATTGCGGTGACTCGGCCAGGGTTCCATCATGACCGCAAAGGCTGACCACCCGATGCGTCACGATTTTTTTTGAAGATACGCAATGCCTGAAGCTCCGCGCGAGGTCCCGCTTATGCGCCGCAACCGCCCTGCGCATTCATCACCTGTAAACCTGCGCCCGGCGACAGCCGCGGAGCGCGCAAGGGCATTCAGGCTGATGCGCGACAACATGCAGCCATACCTCGAACAGGAGGGGATTGCCTGGGACCAGCAGTGGACGGAGCGGAACTACAGCGCGAAAGACAATTACTCGATCTTCACGCGAGACCAGTGGCGGGGTTTCCTCTCTATTGAATCCAGTCCCGGCACGATATTCATTCACACCCTGCAGTTGGCGCCTGAAAGCCAGGGCAGGATTTTCGGGATTGCCGTATTCGACTGGCTGCTGGAACGGGCCGCGGCCCTGGGCGCGACCACCCTGGACTGCAGGGCATTTCGCAGCAGCCCGGCCCTGAAGCTCTACCATAAACTGGGCTTTCGGGTCGTCGCAGAAGACGGTGTGCTGGTGGACCTGAGGCTCAACCTGGCCGCCCGGCCTTCATCAGGCTCCTAGTTCTGGACCGACCTGGGTCAGCGCTCAGGCAGCCGCCGACGCTCCCAACTCTCGCGCGAAGAAATCCGCCTGGGTAGTCACGAACGTCTCGAACAGGGGCGGATAGTAGGGTTGAAAATGGTCGCAGTCGTATTCCCGCAGCTCCGCCCGGGGCATGCGTCGGGCGAGCGCGCGGATATCCTCAATGGCTACCAGCGAATCATGCACGCCTCCCATAAGCAGGGTGGGAGCCTGCACCTTGTCCGCTACCTTGATGGCGCGGTACAGCGGCAGCGACAGCAGGGAGCGAGCGGTGAGGTGGTTCTGCCAGTCCGAGCCCGCCGAAACCAGCGGCAGGTACCCGTCCCAGCACTCCGGCGTATTCATCACCGCGGTTTCCCCGGGCCGCCCCACCAGGGGGAAATAAATCGGTTTGAAGCCGAGCAGCCCGCCCACCAGGTCGAGTGTGCCCAGCACAGTCGACTTCAGCAGGTAGCCCAGGCCGAAACCGCGCACGGCGCTGAGCGTATCGGCGGCCAACACCTGCGCCACTACCGCGCTGACACCGTGATCTCGCGCCGCCACATGGATCACGTGGGCGCCGCCGAAGGAGCTCCCCCAGATACCGAGACGGCTGCCGTCCACTTCCTTCAGCCCGCGCACATATGCCAGAGCCGCAAGCCAGTCTTCCAGCTGTCTTTTCGGGCTCAACAGCTGCCTGGGCTCCCCTGTGCTGGCGCCCCAGTGGCGATAGTCGAAGGCGAATACCGCCATGCCGCGCTCGACAAAACGCTCGGCAAAGGCGGGGATACGAAAGTCCTTCAGTGCGCCGAGGCCGTGGCCCATTACCACAACGGGGGGGTGCTCCACCCCCGCGGGTAAATAGAGATCGGCGGCACAGCGCTCGCCGCCGCTGTTGAAGCTCAACTCCCTGCTCGCTGTGTTCAACCCGCGCTACCTCACTTGACGTTCAGGTAGCGCTCGGTCAGCTTGTCGATGGACCATGAATCGGGCTTCTGGCTGGGTGGATATTCCTTGAAAGTGCTCAGGAACTGGGCCATTACCGCCGTGCCCAGGTAACCCTGGGGCGCCTTGTCGATCATCCAGTCCCAGTAGGTGTTGGAATTGTGATCGGCCCGCTCAAACGGATCCCGGCGCAGGTTGAAGATTTTAAACATACGCAGGGTGACGAATGGCTCCGCCCACAGGGCCATGGTCTGGGCGCGGTTTTCGGCGAACACCAGTTTCCAGTCCCCCACCCGGATTCCCACGGGCATGCCACTGTCTTCCAGGTAAATGTATTCGCGTCGGGGCGCCTTCTCCACCTCACCGGTCAGGTAGGGCAGGAAGTTATAGCCGTCCAGGTGCAGCTTGGCTTTTTTATTGCCTACCTGCTTGCCCTTCAACAGATCCTGCTTGAGGTTGGGGTCACCGGCCACCGCCGCCAGGGTCGGCATCCAGTCCAGGTGCGCCATGACCTCGTTGGAAATCTGCCCGGGCTTGATTTTAGCCGGCCAGCGAACCATGGCCGGCACCCGGTAGGCACCTTCCCAGTTGGTGTTCTTCTCGCTGCGAAACGGGGTAATACCCGCGTCGGGCCAGGTGTTGAAATGGACACCGTTGTCGGTGGAGTAAAATACGATGGTGTTGTCGGCAATCTTCAGCTGGTCCAGCTGGTCCAGCATCTGGCCAACCAGCTTGTCATGGGCCACCATTACGTCGTTGTAATAACCCTGACCCGAGAGCCCTTTGTTTTTCTCGGCGATATGGGTGCGAAAATGCATGCCGGTTGTATTCAACCAGACGAAAGAAGGGCTTATCAGCCTTGACCGCCTTGTCGATAAACTTTTTCGCCCCTGCCACGAATTCCTCGTCGGCGGTCTCCATGCGCTTGCGAGTCAGGGCACCGGTATCCTCGATGCGGCCGTCGGCATAGGAGTGAATCACGCCGCGCGGGCCGAACATCTTGCGAAAAGCCGGGTCGGTCGGGTAGTCAGGGTCCTCCGGTTCTTCCTCTGCGTTGAGGTGGTACAGGTTACCGAAGAACTCATCGAAGCCATGGTTGGTGGGCAGGAAGATATCCTGGTCCCCCAGGTGGTTCTTGCCGAACTGGCCGGTGGCATAACCCTGGGTCTTGAGGACCTCGGCAATGGTGATATCCCGGTCCCGGATACCCATCTCAGATCCCGGCAACCCCACCTTGGTGAGGCCGGTGCGCAGGCCGGACTGGCCGGTGATAAACGTGGAGCGGCCAGCGGTACAGCTCTGGTCGCCATAGTAGTCGGTAAAACGAATACCCTCAGTGGCTATCCTGTCAATATTTGGGGTGTGGTAACCCATGATGCCGTCGCTGTAGGCACTGATATTGGTAATGCCGATATCGTCGCCCCAGATTACCAGGATATTGGGTTTATCCGCCGCCTGGGATACCAGCGCGATGCCAGAGCCCAGTACCAGAAGGGCGCGTGCCAGAATATGTCGAAAACTCATAGGTGTCTTCCTTATAAATTATCTGTAGAGCGGTCACCGCCACCGGACTGCCAGGCCGGGGTCGGTCACTGGCGGAGCATAGCCCGACGTGGGCTGCTCAGTATGGTCCATTGGCAATAGAATTCAACCGTCGGCAAAAACAGGCAAAATTCACCCTGCTTTTCCCGGCCTGACCATTGCACTGTCACAATAAATGACTACCATGACGATCCCTTGGCACGGCGTTTGCTAGATTAATCTTAACCTGCGCCAGTTGGGAACGAATGAGCCTTTTTGCCGTCCAAATGCCCCATAGGAAGGCAGCGCTACGGCTCATATGCACCAGTGCTGAGCAGGCCAGCGCCGCAAACAGGGGTCACTCTTTTGAAAAAGGACAGTGATATGCAGACAAACGCGCCGACACCCGGCCTCATTCGCCGGACTATCGACGACCTTATAGTTGCCGAGATGTTCCTGGTGCAGGCCACTATCGAGAGCGCCACCGCCATCGGCGACGGGCTTTCCATACTGGGACGCCAGATCACCTCAGCTGATGCTGAAGGGTCCGCCCCCGCGGACACGATCGGCCAGACCCTCCAGCGCATCGCAGATGACGCCGTGGAGCCCTACACCAGCCGCTTCCGGTACCTGCGAGAGCTCAACAGCGGCGACTGATTGCCCTACTTGTCGCCGCGGGCCGCGAAGGCGGCCAGTTGCTCCGGGGTCGCCTCGAGCTGGTGCTGGTCTTTCCACTGGGCATAGGGCATGCCGTACACCCTCTCTCGAGCCGCCTCGTAATCCACCGCAACACCCTCGGCCTGCGCTGCCGTGACATACCACTTCGACAGGCAATTGCGGCAAAATCCTGCCAGGTTCATCAGCTCGATATTCTGCACATCCTTGCGATTGTCCAGGTGCTCCAGCAAGCGCCGGAAAACTGCCGCTTCAACTTTCGCCGTTACGTCGCTATCCATCAATGTTTCGGCCATGGCTATTGTCCTCGTTGCGTAACGCCTGCCGTAGCAGGCAGTTATTGATCTTGCTATACCGGCATGTATTCGCCGCCATTCACATCCAGCGCCGCCCCGGTGACCATGCTGGCGTAATCGGAAGCCAGGAACAGTGCCGCCTTGGCGCATTCCCCATCATCCGGGATAACCCCCAGGGGAATATTGCGGGTAACCTCGGCAATGAGCTCCTGTTGTGACTTGCCTGACTCACTGGCCTGCCAGGCGAAATATCCCTCGACTGCCGGGCCCCACATCCAACCCATATGGCAGCTGTTGACCCTGATCCCATGTTGGCCGAGCTCGAGGGCCAGGTGTTTGGTGGCGCTGCGCAGGGCGGACTTGGACGCGCCGTAACCGCCCTGGGTCGCCAGCGGCTTGTGCTCGACCATGGTGCCGATCATCACGATGGCGCCACCGCCGGCGGCGATCATGGCAGGGACGCAGGCCTGGGTGAGCTGCATGGTACCGAAGAAATTCACATCCATGGCCCGGCGCCAACCGTCGAGGTTGGCCTGGGCGACAGGTTCAAAACTGCCGGGGTCATAGGCGCTGTTGAACAGTACGTCGATGCGGCCAAATGCCTGTAGCGTCTGCTCCGCCAGCGCCTGGCACTGGGCCTCGTCGGCGATATCCGTGGGCACCTTCAGCACCCGGGTGCCCAGGCCCAGGGCATCGATAGCCTGTTCCGCCGCATCCAGCTTCTGCGCGGTGCGCGCCGCCAGCACCACTGCCCCGGCGCCTTCGGCTGCCGCCAGTACGGCAAGCTCCTGCCCCAGGCCCGGGCCGATCCCTGACACGATGACTGTTTTTCCCTGCAATAACATGGTGGGTTTCTCCTTGTGTGGTTTGATCGGGCGGTCAGGCATACTGCAGCGCCACGCGTTCGCTGCCCACACAATCGCGTAACTCCTGCAACAGCTCATCGCTGGGCAAAACCTGAAAGCGCTCACCGAGCTTCACCCGGGCCTTGCCGCCTGCCTGCCGGTAGATCAGGGACACCGGGCAGTGACCGCCCCCGGCACCCGCCAGGGTTTTTTCCAGCCAGTCGGTGAGTTGCGGGTCGAGCATGTCGTCGCTGACCTCGATGGTCAGTTCCGAGACGTAATCCTGGCGCGCCTGCAACAGGCTGCGCACGCCGCGGGCGCGCATCGCCAGGCCACCGGAGTAATCATCGTGAGCCACGGACCCTTCGACGATGACGATATTGTCCTTGCCCAGCAATTCGCGGTGCTCAGCGTAGGTGTCGGCATAGACGGTGACCTCGATACGCGCACTGCGGTCATCCAGTTGCAATATCGCCATCGTGTCGCCGCGCTTGGTCTTCATAGTGCGGCTGGCGACGATGAGGCCCGCCAGGAACTGGGTGCCCTGCTTGTCGGGCCGCACCTCGGCAATACGGGTAGGGGCGAACTTGCGCACCTCGGCCTCGTACTCGTCGATGGGGTGGCCGGTCACGTACAGGCCAAGGGTTTCCTTCTCGCCAGCCAGGCGCTGCTTGCCTGTCCAGGGTCGCACCTGCCTGAAGGGGGCGTAAACATCACCCTCTCCCCTGCCCTGGCTGGGTACCACGTCGCCGAACAGGTCGTCGATGCCGCTGTCGCGGTTACTGGCACTTTGCTCCGCGGCCTTGAGGGCGTCGTCCAGGCTTGCCATCAGCACCCAGCGGTCCTCGCCCAGTGAGTCGAAGGCGCCGGAGCGGACCAGGGCCTCTATCGCCCGGCGGTTGACCTTGCGCGGATCGGTGCGGCCGCAAAAATCAAACAGGTCCAGGAAGGGCCCGCCCGCGTTCCTGGCGGCCAGCACATTTTCCACGGGGCCCTCACCCAGGCCCTTGATAGCGCCCAGGCCGTAAATAATCTCGTTGTTGCCATTGACCGTGAACATGTACTGCCCCTCGTTCACATCGGGCAGCTTGAGGGTCAGCTTCATCGCCCGGCACTCTTCCACGAACACCACGATCTTGTCGGTGTTCTGCAGTTCCGAACTCATAACCGCCGCCATGAAAGGTGCGGGGTAGTGGGATTTCAGCCAGGCGGTCTGGTAGGACACCAGCGCATAGGCCGCCGAGTGGGATTTGTTGAAACCGTAACCGGCGAATTTCTCCACCAGGTCGAAGATCTTGATCGCCAGGTCGCCGTCGACGCCCTTGGAGCCGGCGCCCTCCTCGAACACGGCGCGCTGCTTCGCCATTTCCTCGGGTTTTTTCTTGCCCATGGCGCGGCGCAGCATATCCGCACCGCCCAGGGTGTAGCCCGCCAGCTCCTGGGCGATCTGCATGACCTGTTCCTGGTACAGGATAATGCCGTAGGTAGGCTCCAGAATCGGCTTGAGCAGCTCGTGCTGCCACTGGGCGTCCGGGTAGGAGATCGCCTCCCGCCCGTGCTTGCGATTGATGAAGTTGTCCACCATGCCCGACTGCAGGGGGCCGGGACGAAACAGTGCCACCAGGGCGATGATGTCCTCGAAGCAGTCCGGTCGCAGGCGCTTGATCAGGTCCTTCATCCCGCGGGATTCCAGCTGGAATACCGCCGTGGTTTCCGCCGACTGCAGCAGCTTGAAGCTGGCCTCGTCATCCAGCGGGATCAGGCTGATATCCAGCGCCTGCTCGCCCTGCCCCTCCCGCACGGCATTAATCATTTTCACCGCCCAGTCGATAATCGTCAGGGTGCGCAGCCCGAGAAAATCGAACTTGACGAGTCCCGCGTCCTCCACGTCGCCCTTGTCGTACTGGGTGACCAGGCCACCGCCGGATTCGTCGCAAAACAGCGGGGAGAAATCCGTCAGTTTCGAGGGCGCGATAACAACACCCCCGGCATGTTTGCCGACGTTGCGGGTAATGCCCTCCAGCTGCACCGCCATATCCCAGATTTCCTGGGCCTGGGGGTCGTCCCGCAGGAAATCCCGCAGGGGCTCTTCCTGCTCCAGGGCCTTGGCCAGGGTCATGCCCACTTCGAACGGGATCATCTTCGACAGCTTGTCGGCCAGGCCGTAGGACTTGCCCTGTACCCGGGCCACGTCTCGCACCACCGCCTTGGCGGCCATGGTGCCGAAGGTAATGATCTGGGAGACCGCCTCCCGGCCGTAGGCATCGGCCACGTAGTCGATTACCCGGTCGCGCTTCTCCATGCAGAAGTCGACATCAAAGTCCGGCATCGAGACCCGCTCGGGGTTGAGGAAGCGCTCGAACAGCAGGTCGTATTCCAGCGGGTCCAGGTCGGTGATTTCCAGCGCGTAGGCCACCAGGGAGCCGGCGCCGGATCCGCGCCCGGGACCCACCGGTATGTCGTGTTGCTTGGCCCAGCGGATGAAATCCATGACGATCAGGAAGTAACCGGGGAACCCCATCTGGACGATGGTATCGAGCTCGAAATCCAGGCGCTGGCGGTAGCTTGCCCGCCGCTCAGCAACATCACTGGCCGCGGGATCGAGCAGCACCGCCAGGCGCCGCTCCAAGCCCTCGTGGGACTGCTGCCGGAAAAACTCGTCGATACTCATACCCGCCGGTACCGGGTAGTCCGGCAGGAACGGTTTACCCAGTTCCAGCACCACGTGGCAGCGCCGCGCGATCTCCACCGAATTGGCCAGGGCCTCGGGAATATCGGAGAACAGATCCGCCATTTCAGCCGGGGAGCGCAGGTACTGCTGGTCGGTATAGATACGTGCGCGACGGGGATCGTCCAGGGTCCGCCCCTCACGGATACACACCCTCGCCTCGTGGGCCTCGAACTCCGAGGCATCCAGGAAGCGGACATCGTTGGTCGCGACCACCGGGCACTGCAGCTCGCTCGCCAGCGCCACCGCCGCGTGCACGTGGGCCTCATCGCCCTCGCGCCCGGTGCGGTGCAGCTCCAGGTAAAAACGGTCCGGGTACAGCTCCATCCACTGCCGCAGGCGATCGGCTGCGAGCTCGGGCTTGCCGCCAAGCAGGGCCTGCCCCACTTCACCGGGCGCCCCGGCAGACAGGGCGATCACCCCCTGGGCACACTCCTGCAGCCAGGACTTGTGGACGTAGGGCACACCCAGGTACTGCCCCTCAGTGAAGGCCCGGGAGATCAGCAGGGTCAGGTTGCGATAGCCCTGCAGGTCCATCGCCAGCAGGCACAGCGGCCAGGCCCGGTCGGGGTCGTCGGCATCCAGTACCCGAAGGTCCACGCCGATGATGGGCTGGACGCCGGCGCTGAAGGCAGCCTTGTACATCTTGATCAGGCCGTAGAAGTTGCTGACATCGGTCACCGCCACCGCCGGCATGCCGAGGGCGGCTACCCGCTCCATCAGCGGCTTGACCCGCACCAGCCCGTCGACGAGGGAATATTCAGTGTGCAGGCGCAGGTGGACGAAGTCGGTCATCCGACGGATTCTACATGGCTTGTTCTGATAGTTGTATTGCCGGGGACAACTAAGCCGGATATCGGGGGGGTGGGGTATGGATTTCGGGGGTCGGGGGTGTTTTTTTGGGGATTGGGTTGCCGCTAGTCGGGGTCTTGCTGTAACAGGAGAGCGCGCACGGGGGCGAAGCTGCGGCGATGCACCGGCGTCACTCCCAGTGTTTGCAGGGCACTGAGGTGAGCCGCAGTGGGGTAGCCCTTATGCGCCGCAAAGCCATAGCCGGGATACTGTCGCTCGAGGTCGACCAGTTCCTGGTCCCGCTGCACCTTGGCCAGGATGGACGCGGCGGCTATGGCCGGCACCCTGTCATCACCTTTTACCACCGGTTCCGCCGCGTACTCCCAGCGCGGCAGCCGGTTGCCGTCCACCAGCACATAGGCGGGCTGGGGCTGCAGCGCCCTGACCGCCCGGTGCATGGCCAGCAGCGAGGCCTGGAGGATATTGAGTTCGTCGATCTCGGCCACCGTCGCCCGGGCCACGGACCAGGCCAGGGCCCGCTCCCTGATCACCAGGGCCAGTTCCTCGCGACGCCGGGGGGACAGTTTTTTTGAGTCCCGCAGGCCCGCGATGGGACGTGTGGGATCCAGAATGACGGCCGCCGCCACCACGTCGCCCGCCAGGGGTCCGCGGCCCACTTCATCCACGCCCGCCAGGCCGGGCCCATGGTAGTCAGGCTGAAACAGGTCGGTCATGCTCAAGCCCGCCGGCCTGCAGCCAGGGCGACCAGTGCATGGGCCGCGCGCTCGCCAAAACCCTGGCGCAATTGTCGATGGATGTCCTCGAAGGCGCCCACCTGGTGGGCCGCCGCCGGTTCGCCTGCCAGCAGTGGCCGCAGCGCCGCCGCCATCGCGGCGGGTGTAGCCGCCTGCTGCAACAGCTCCGGCACCAGGGCCCGGCCCGCGAGGATATTGGGCAGCGCCGCGTAGGGAGTCTTTACGAGCCAGCTCAGCAACAGCCAGCTCAGCGCGCCCATCCTGTAGGCGACGACCATGGGGCGTTTCAGCAGGGCCGCCTCCAGCGTGGCCGTTCCGGAGGCAAGTAAGGCGCCATCCCCCGCAGCCATCACCTGCCGTGAGCGACCCTGCACCAGGGTGATATCGAGATCCTGGAAGGAACCCAGCAGGTGCTCCAGCTCGACGCTCCGCGCGGCGTTGGCGGCGGGCAGTGCGAACACCAGAGCGGGATCTGACTGGCGCAGCAGGCGGGCTGCCTGCAGGAACAGGGGGGCGAGCAGGCGCACCTCGGCGGCGCGGCTGCCGGGCAACAACGCCAGCACGGTCGCGGCAGGGTCCAGGCCCAGCGCCTGCCGCGCGGCCGCCCGGTCGGCTTGCGGGGGAATTTCATCCGCCAGCGGATGACCCACGAAACAGGCCGGAATACCGTGGCGGTCATATATCTCGGTTTCGAAGGGAAACAGGCAGAGCATCAGGTCCGCGGCGCGCCCTATAGTGCGGATGCGCCCGCGCCGCCAGGCCCACACCGAGGGGCTGACCAGGTGCGCAGTGCGTATTCCGTTCTTGCGCAGGCGCCGCTCGAGGTGCAGGTTGAAGTCGGGAGAATCTATGCCCAGAAAGACATCCGGGGGATTGGCCGCAAAATGCTGGTATACCGCGCGGCGAATCCGCAGCAATTCCGGCAGGCGTTTCAGCGGCTCCACCAGGCCCATTACCGAGAGCCGCTCCATCGGGAACATGCTATGCAGGCCCTGGGCCTCCATCAGTGGTCCGCCGATACCCTCGACAAGCAACCCGGGAAACCGCGCCCGCAGTGCCGCCAGTACCCGCGACCCGAGCAGGTCACCGGAAGCTTCACCCGCCAGCACACCGATGCGCATCAGGCTCTGGGGTCATACGAATTAGCGGGGCCGGACACTAGCGTACGATACCGCGTTCCGATGCATGCAGGGACTCTATCAGCATCTGCACCTCGGGGGAGTCGCTCATCATGGACTCGAGCCGCTGCAGGGCGATATCCAGGGTGAGCCCCTGCTTGTATATGACCTTGTATGCCCGCCGCAGGTCATTGATGGCCTCGGCGGAAAAACCGCGCCGGCGCATCCCCTCCATATTGATGGTCTTGGCTTCCGCGGGCGCCCCGCTCACAGTAACAAAGGCAGGCACATCCTTGCCGATGGCCGTGCCCATACCGCTGAAACTGTGGGCGCCAATTTTGCAGAACTGGTGGACCAGGGTGTAGCCGCTGAGTATTGCCCAGTCGCCCACGGTGACGTGACCGGCCAGGGCCACGTTATTGACCAGGACAGTATGGTTACCGATGACACAGTCGTGACCCACATGCACTGCCGCCATCAGCAGGTTGTGGTCGCCGATGGTGGTTTCGTGGCGATCCTGCACCGTACCGCGATGTATCGTCACGCCCTCGCGGATAACATTGTGGTCGCCGATTACCAGGCGCGTGGGCTCGTTGCGATACTTGCGATCGGGAGTCGCCTCGCCGATGCTGGAAAACTGGTAGATATGATTGCCGGCCCCTATCCGGGTGGGGCCCCTGATGATGACGTGGGGCTCGATAATACAGCCCGGGCCAATCTCAACATCCGGGCCGATGAGAGTCCAGGGACCCACACTGACGTCCTCCGCCAGCCTGGCCCTGGAGTCGACAATCGCCTGACCGTGGATCACCTGTCCGCGCAGAGAATCGTGGCCGATGCCGCCAGTTGGCCATCCACGTCCGAGCTGACCGCGAATTTTGCTATACCGCGACGCTCGCGACAACAGGGTGGCGCGCAGCATCACCCTGTCTCCCGGCACACAGGGACGTCTGAAACGCAGCTCATCAGTGCCGGCCAAATAGTAAATTGTGCCGTCCTCGGGGGTTTTGTTCCTGGACCTGAATCCCAGGATGCCCGCTGCCTGCGCCATCGCCTCCAGCAACAGGACACCGGGGAAAATAGGCTTTCCCGGGAAGTGCCCATCAAAAAAAGGTTCGTTTATGCTGAGATTCTTGTAAGCCACAATCGACTCACCGGGGGTCAACTCAACTACCCGATCCACCAGGAGGAACGGGTACCTGTGAGGCAGGTACTTGCGTATTTCGTCGATATGCATCTCTATTCCTTGTCTGGTTGTGGGCACAGACTCTCGAGAGCCACCAACCGCTGCCGGATGGATTCCAGCTGGGAGAAGCGCACGGCGTTGCGCTTCCAGTCCCGAGTGTTGGTCATCGGAGTGCCTGAGGAATAGGAACCTGCTCTGGTGATCGACTTGGTCACCATCGTCATCCCCGTTACGTGCACGTTATCGCAGATTTCCACGTGTCCGACCACGCCCACGCCACCCGCAAGAGTGCAATTGGCGCCTATGATCGTGCTTCCGGCCAGACCGCTGCAACCGGCTATCGCGGTATTTTTCCCGATGCGGCAGTTGTGCCCAATCTGTACCAGGTTGTCGATGATCGCACCGTCCGCAATGACGGTATGGCCCAGGGTGCCCCGGTCCACCGTCGTGCAGGCGCCGACCTCGACGCGGTCGCCAATACGGACCCCTCCCAGCTGGCACACCCGCTCCCAGCCGGCGGGTCCGGGCGCAAACCCGAAACCCTCCGCCCCCAGTACCGCCTGGGCATGAATCACGCAATGCTCACCCACGTGCACATCGTGGTAAATCACGACATTGGGCAGTACCCGGGTACCCGCACCAATGCGACTGTCATGGCCGACATATACACCCGCACCAAGTGTCACCCCGCCCGCGATTACGGCACCGGCTTCAACCACGGCATTGGGACCGATAGCGGCATCCGGGTCTACCTCTGCATCGGCAGACACCGTGGCAGACGGGTGAACGCCCGGCAGGAACCGCGGGGATTTGTCGAACAGGTGAGAGATGCGGGCAAATGCCACGTAAGGCGCCTCAGCGACCAGGCAATCCACGGGGCAGCGTGCAACCATGTCGGGGTGCACGATAACAGCGCCGGCCCGGGTCGCAGCCAGCTGGGGAAGGTATTTCCTGTTGGCGAGAAAAGCCAGGTCACCCGCCCCCGCGTCCGCGAGGGTGGCTATACCGGTGAGTGTCCTGTCCCCTTCACCGCTGAACTCCAGACCGAAACGGTCCGCAAGTTCAGCCAGTGAAAACATGCAGTGATTACTTCGCCGCCATCTGGTTCAGCTTGTCGGTCACCTTGGTGGTGATACTGTAGCTGGCGTCCGCGTGGATCACGGCGCCACGCTGCAGCAACAGGCCGATACCATCTGCACTGATTATCTCGCGCAGTACTTCCTGCACCTTGGGACCCAGTTCCTGCAACAGGGCCTGGGCGGCAGCCTGTTCTGTCTGCTGCACCTTGCCGACCACGTGCTCGAGGTCAGCCTGCTTGCTGGACAGCTTCTGGCGAGCCGCCGCCTGCTGCTCCTGGCTCATGACAGCCGCGTCCTTCTGGAACTTCTTGACCATCTCGTCCATTTCTTTCTTCAGGCGCTCGAACTCCGCCTTGTCGGTCTTGAACTCCGCCTGGCTCCTGATTTCCTCCAGGCGTTTCTGGGCCACATCAGTCTGCAGGATGGCTTCCTGCAAATCGACCACGGCGATCTTGGTCTGGGCCCAGCCCAGGGTAGGAAGCGCCAGGACCAGTACAGCAAATGTTAACTTGAGCAGCTTAGACACAGTTTTCTCCAGACATTAATAAAAAAATAAATTAGAAGCCACGACCGAGTGTGAACTGGAAAACCTCGTCCTGATCATACTCGTCTTCATTAAACGGTTTGGCGAGACTGAAGGTCAGCGGGCCGAAACCGGTAATCCAGGTAAGGCCAACTCCCACCGAGTAACGCAGCTGGCCGAAGTCGACATTATAACAGTTGAGCTGGCTGGACCCGCAATCGGTACTGAAAACATTTCCCGCATCCAGGAAGAACGCCGTGCGCAGACTGTTCTGGTCCTTGATGAAAGGCAGGGGGAAGATCAGCTCGGCACCGCCCACTACCAGCACGTTGCCGCCGAAGGGGTCGCCGTTATTGTTGGGCAGCTGAACCGCCAGCTTGCCGGTTGCAGGCAGGTAGACATAGCCGAACTCGTTGCCCTTGGGGCCACCGAACTGCAGGGGGTTACCATTGGCGTCTATCGCTGTGACCGGCTGGGCTACGAGATAGGGCAGAGCCGGCGTACTGCGCGGTCCCAGGGTATTGCTCTGGTAACCCCGCACGGAGCCGAAACCCCCGGCGAAGAAGTTCTCGTAGAAGGGCAGGCCGCTGGTGTCGCCCCAACCATCGCCGTAACCGAGTTCGCTGCGCAGGCGCAGGGTCCAGCTCGGTGGCAGCAGTGGCACCGGGAAAAATATCTCGCCGTTGTAGGTCAGCTTGTAGAACTCCAGGTCAGAGGCCGGAACCGACACCTCCAGGGCGATCGTCTGGGCCGCGCCGCGGGTGGCCATGCGGCCCCGGTTCAGGGTGGACTGGCTCCAGCTGCCGGTAACTGTGTAGTTGAGAAAGCTATTGCCGTTGGCATCCAGGAAGCCTACCTGTCGCGGAGCGATCTCATATTCCGGCGGCAGGGTGTCGATAGGGTTCAACACCTCGACCTCGGAGTAGGTACCGTCCGGCTGCAGGGTATTCTGGTACCAGTCGTCGACCGACTTCTCCAGACGGGGGCTGCCCTTGATCTCCTGTACGGCGAAACGACCGGCGGTCACGTCGGTATTGGCGACGCCGAAGCTGAAGCCCAGGCGCTGGGTTTCCTTGATCGGGTAACCGAAGTTGATATTGCCGCCCAGGGTGTCGGTGGAGTAGCTGGCGACGTTGACCTCGGACAGGTCGGTGGAGCGATAGTAAATATTGAAGCCGCGACTCACCCCATCCTCGGTGAAATAGGGGTTGGTGTAACTGAAGTTATAAAGATCCTGGTATTTCGAGCGGTTCAGGCCAAGCCCTATGCGCTTGCCGGTCCCGAGAAAGTTGTCCTGCTGCACATTCAGGCCGAGGATGATACCCGCGTCCTGGGCATAACCGACGCTGGCGCCGATGCTGCCAGAGGACTGCTCTTCAACCGTGAAGTCCGCGTCGATCAGGTCATCGTGTCCCGGCACCTCCTTGGTTTCCACGGTGGCCTTGCTGAAGTAGCCCAGGCGCTCCAGGCGCACCCGGGACTGCTCGATGTTGGCAGCCGAGGCTGGGGCGGACTCCATCTGCCGCATCTCGCGACGCAGCACGTCGTCGGCGGTTTTCATATTGCCCCTGAAATTGATGCGACGTACATAGGTGCGCTTGCCCGGGTCGACGAAGAACTTCATGCTGACAGTCTTGTCCTCGTCGTTGACCTCGGGAATACCGGTCACCTTGGCAAAATTGTAGCCGTCATTCCCCAGGCGCCGGGTGAGATACTCCTCGGTACTGGTGACCAGTTGCTGGGAAAAAACCTGCCCCTCGGACACCAGCAGGAAACGTTTCAGGTCCGCCTCGGGCAGTACCAGGTCGCCGGACAGCTCGACACCGCTGATGGTAAAGATATCTCCCTCGGTGATATTGGCGGTGATGTAGACATCTTCCATGTCCGGGGACACGGACACCTGGGTGGAATCGATATTGAACTGCAGGTAACCCCGGTCCATGTAATAGGAGCTCAGCTTCTCCAGGTCACCGGTCAGTTTTTCCTTGGAATACTTGTCGTCGTTGCTGAAGAAGGACAGCCAACCGGTGGTCTGGAGTTCAAACAGGTCGGCAATTTCCTGATCGCTGAAAACCTCGTTACCCACCACGTTGATATGCTTGATGGCGGCGACCGTGCCTTCATCGACATTGATATTGACGGTGACCCGGTTGCGCGGCTCGGGAATCACCTCGGTCTCGATATTTGCGTCGTAGCGACCCTGCTGCACGTACTGGCGCTGCAGTTCCAGCTGCATGCCCTCCAGGGTGGAGCGCTGGAAAACCTGCCCCACCGCCAGGCCCGCGCCCTTGAGCCCGTCCAGCAGAGCCTCCGTCTCGATGGCCTTGTTACCCTCGATATTGATCTCGCTGATACTCGGACGCTCAACCACTATCACCACCAGGACGTTGCCGTCCCGGCCGACATTGATGTCGTCGAAGTTGCCGGTGGCGAACAGGCTGCGCGCCGCGGCCCGCATCGACTGCTCATCCACCACGTCGCCGACGGCCACGGGCAGTGCGGCAAATACAGTGCCGGCGGACACCCGCTGCAGCCCCTCGACGCGAATGTCGGCAATGATGAACGTATCGGCCGACGCCAGCGGCACCATGAGCACCAGGGCCAGGGCGAAAAATGTGCTAATGCGCTTAATCAATGTTCACTCGATAGACGGCTAGTGCCTGCTGGCGGGAAATCACTACAGGCGTGAAAAATCGTTATACAGGGCCAGAAACATAATACCCAGTACCAGGAACAAACCTGCCTGGTAGCCGAGGGCCTGAATTCTCTCAGGTACCGGCCGCCCCGCCAATAGCTCGGCGAAGTAAAACAGCAGGTGGCCGCCGTCCAGCACGGGTATGGGCAGCAGGTTCAGCACCCCGAGGCTGACACTGAGCAGGGCCAGGAAACTGACGTAGGCCTCCACACCCGACTTGGCCGATGCGGTCGCCACTTTAGCAATGGTAATCGGTCCGCTCAAGTTTTTTGGCGAGATCAGGCCCATGATCATCTTCTTGATCGAATTGAGGGTGAACCCCACCAACTCGCCGGTACGCTGCAGACTGGCGCCAAGGGCTTCGACCGGGCCACGCTCGAACTTGCGCAGCATTTCCGACGGCATTTCGGGAAATTGCACTCCCAGGCCGACCCTGCCAATGGATTCCCCGTTGTCATCCACGACCAGTTCCGGAATGATGGTCACCTGGAGCAGCTCCATACCGCGACGGTACTCGACATCGATAGCCTGGCCTGGACGCTCCCGGACATAATCGACCCAGTCCATCCACAGGTTCATCGGCACACCGTCTGCGCTGATCACCTGGTCGCCGGGCTGCAAGCCGGCTCGTTCCGCCGCTCCCCCGCCGACCACCTGCCCTATCACCGGGGGCACTTCCGGGGTATACATTGACAGCCCCAGGCCGCCGAACAGGTCCGGCTGCTCATCCCCCGAGAGCCATCGGTCAATAACCGCCTCCGACTCGTAAACCACATCGGAATCGGGGTATTTCACCGCGAAAGAAATACTGCCGGTATCGCCGATACGGTCCAGCAGGCGGAAACTGAGCGCCTGCCAGGTGGGTGTTTCAACACCATCCACCGCCACGATCTCCTGCCCTGCCTCCAGGCCCGCGATGTCGGCCACCGAGCCTGCCTCGACCTCACCGATGAGGGGGGCGTAGCCACTCTCGCCGGCCATGAACAAGCCCCAGTAAACCGCTATCGCCAGCAAAAAATTGGCCAGGGGTCCGGCGCTTACCACGGCGATTCGCTGCAACACCGGCTTGCGGTTGAAGGCCTGCTCAAGCTCTGCGGCAGGCACCTCCCCTTCGCGCTCGTCGAGCATCTTGACATAGCCGCCCAGGGGGATCGCCGCAATGCAATACTCGGTGTCCAGCTGGTCCCGCCAGCGCAGCAGCGATGGACCGAAGCCGATGGAAAACCGCAGGACCTTGACGCCACAGCGCCTGGCCACCCAGAAGTGGCCATATTCGTGTACCGCCACGAGTATTGCCAGCGTCGCCAGCGTTATGCCAATGGTATAAAGCATGTCCATCAAACACGTCCCGTCTTTCTTTCGTCGCGCAGCAGCGCCGCAACCTGTTCGGTCGCCACCTGGCGCGCGTCCCTGTCTGCTGCTTCGACCACTGCCAGGGATATCGGTTCAAGTATCGGCATCTGGCCGAGAGTTTGCTCTATCACCCAGGGAATCGCAGTAAAGCGGACCCGGCCATCCAGGAAAGCCGCCACCGCGACCTCGTTGGCCGCGTTGCAGACAGCCATGGCGGTACCCCCCGCGTTAAAGGCTTCCCGCGCCAGTCGCAGGCAGGGGAAACGGCCCTCGTCCGGCGCCTCAAAGTCGAGTCGCGCGGTGGCTATCAGGTCCAGCGGGGCCACACCCGATGCCAGCCGCTCGGGCCAGCCGAGGCCATAGGCAATGGGGGTGCGCATATCGGGATTGCCCATCTGCGCCAGCACCGAGCCGTCCCGGTACTGCACCATGGAATGAATAATACTCTGGGGATGGACCACCACATCGATGCTGTCGGGCGTCAGGTCGAATATCCAGCAGGCCTCGATCAGCTCCAGCCCCTTGTTCATCAGGCTGGCGGAGTCGACCGATATCTTGCGCCCCATTGACCAGTTGGGGTGAGCGCAGGCCTGTTCCGGGGTCGCTGCATCCATCTGCGCCCTGCCCCACTGGCGGAACGGCCCACCGGAAGCGGTCAGCAGCACCTTGCTGACTCCCTCCAGCGATGACCTGCCGGTGTCGGCATTTACCGGCATGCACTGGAAAATCGCATTGTGTTCGCTGTCTATCGGCAACAGCCGGGCACCGGACTGGCGTACCGCCTGCATCAGCAGATGCCCGCCCATTACCAGGGATTCCTTGTTGGCCAGCAACACGGTCTTGCCGGCGTCGGCAGCTGCCAGGGCGGATGGCAGGCCCGCCGCCCCGACGATGGCGGCCATCACAGTATCCACCTGCGCAGCGGTGACAATGTGCGCCAGGCCGGCCGCCCCATGCAGTACCTCGGTACCCGAATCCGGGGGCAACTGCGCCCGCAGGGATTCCGCAGCAGCCTCGTCCATCAATACCGCGTAGCGCGGTTGAAACGCCAGGCACTGGGCCAGGAGAGCCTCCACGGAGACATTGGCGGCGAGTCCGTACACGCCAAAACGATCGGGATGGCGGGCGATCACATCGAGGGTGTTAACCCCTATCGAGCCCGTGGAACCGAGCACACTGACCATGCGCCGCGCCGTATGCATGTTCACCAACCCGCCAGCAACAGGCCCAGGGCGAACACCGGAGCGGCGCCGCACAGGCTGTCCAGGCGATCGAGCACACCACCGTGGCCGGGCAGCAGGCTGCCGCTGTCCTTTACTCCGGCCTCGCGTTTCACCATGCTCACAGTCAGGTCACCGACCACCGAGGCCAGCGCCGTAGCCAACACAACCACCATCACAGCCGCGAGGCTGACGTGCGCCTGCTGGTTGGGCAACTGGGACCACAACAGCAGTGCCAGCAAAACACAGGCGGACAGGCCGCCCCAGAAGCCTTCCCAGGTTTTCTTCGGGCTGACCACTTCCGCCAGCTTGTGCCGGCCCCAGGTCTTGCCTGAAAAATAGGCGCCGATGTCCGCGGTAGCCACTATCAGCACCATCACCACGATCAGCCCGCCGCCGCGGGGCAAGCTCACCAGGTACACTGCCGCCATCCACGCCAGCGCCAGCACCAGCAGTCCCATCAGGTTGCGCATCGCGCGGGTGCGCCAGAATACGGCGCTGCCGGGGTAGCCCTTGACCCACAGCAGGGCCAGCGACCACCAGAGGCAGGCCAACCCCAGGAAGGGCTGCACCTGCTCCCGCAGGGGGGCTTCACCCAGGCGACAGTAGTGGTAGAGAGAACCCATAACCAGTGTAAGCACGGCTACGTAAAGTACGCGAGCAGGGGTGCTCTCCCAGCCGCACAGGCGAGACCACTCCCAACCCCCGAGGCAGATAAGCACACCAAAGAGCAGGGCCAGCCAGGCCGGAGACAGAAAAGCCACGGCCGAGAGAAACAGGCCCGCCATGATGATGGCTGTTATAACCCTTTGCCTAAGCATTAGCACTACCACCTGCGACCTGGTCCGGGCCGTCCCTCAGACCGAAACGGCGCTCCCGGCGACTGTAGTCAGCCAGGGCACAGGCAAACTCTGCCGCGTCAAAGTCTGGCCAGAGTGTGTTGGTGAAATAGAGTTCACTGTAGGCAAAATGCCACAACATGAAGTTGCTGACCCGGGCGTCACCGCCGGTTCTGATGCACAGGTCGGGGCGCGGAAGATCACTGATCGACACATTCTGGTCTATCAGCTCGGGGGTAATCTGGGCTGGTTTGAGCTCGCCCTGGAGCACACGCTGCGCCAGTTTTTGCGCTGCCTGGGCAATGTCCCACTGGCCGCCATAATCGACCGCGATGACCATCGTCGCGTTGGTGTTGCCCGCAGTCAACTGCTCTGATTGCTGCATCAGACGGCGCAGGCGATCGCTGAAACGGCCGCGCTCGCCGATGAAACGCAGGCGGATGCCGTCCTTGTGCAATTCCCTGACTTCGTTGCGCAGGTAACGTGACAGCAGCGCCAGCAGCGCACGCACTTCCGGCTGGGGCCGGCCCCAGTTCTCGCTGCTGAAAGCAAATAGTGTAAGCACCTCTACGCCCTGCTCGCGGCAGGCACGCAGCACGCCGCGCACGGCCTCGACCCCGGCCCGGTGACCGGCGGGACCGGGCATGCCCCTGCGCTTCGCCCAGCGGTTATTGCCGTCCATGATTATCGCCACATGGCGGGGGACAACCTGTAATGCCTGGTCGACGGGTCGGGATGAGATTTCGCTGATATGCATCCGGAAGCGTCAGATTTCCATCAGGTCGGTTTCTTTCTCCGCCAACAGCTTTTCAATCTGGGAGACAAAGGAATCGGTCAACTTCTGGACATCTTCCTGGCCGCGACGCTCGTCGTCCTCGCTGATCTCCTTGTCCTTGACCAGCTCCTTCAGCATGCCCATGGCGTCCCGCCGCGCGTTGCGCACCGACACCCGTGCGGACTCCGCTTCGTGCCTGGCCTGCTTGGTAAAACCCTTGCGGGTCTCCTCGGTCAGCATGGGCATCGGTATGCGAATCACACCACCGGCTGTGGAGGGATTGAGGCCGAGGTCGGACTTCATGATAGCCCGCTCAATTTGCGGGACGACCGACTTGTCCCAGGGCGTCAGGCTCAGTGTGCGGGCATCCTCCACCGAAATATTCGCCATCTGGGAAAGGGGCGTCTCGGCGCCGTAATACTCGACCCTGACTCCATCGAGCAGGCTGGGATGAGCGCGGCCGGTCCGGATCTTGTTGAAGTTATGCGCCAAAGCCTCGAGACTTTTTTCCATCCGGTCCCGGGCTTCATTCTTGATATCGTTGATCACCTTGCTCTATTCCTCCTGAGGATGCTGCGTGCTACTCAATCAGGGTACCGTCGTCCCCGCCCCTGACAATATTGAGCAACGCACCGCGCTTCTCCATTTCAAAAACCCGCACCGGCATCTTGTGGTCACGGCACAGGCAAATCGCAGTGAGGTCCATGACCTCGAGTTTCTTGTCGAGCACCTCATCGTAGGTCAGGCGATCGTACCGGATGGCATCGGGGAACTTCATAGGGTCAGCCGAGTAGACACCGTCGACCTTGGTGGCCTTCAACACGAGCTCGGCATCGACCTCGATCCCACGCAGACATGCGGAAGAATCGGTTGTGAAAAACGGATTGCCGGTACCGGCGGCAAAAATCACCACGTCGCCATTGCTCAGGGCGCGAATCGCCTTGCGCCGGTCGTAGTGATCGACGACACCGCTCATGGGAATCGCCGACATCACCTGGGTAGAGATATTGGAACGCTCGAGGGCGTCACGCAGCGCCAGGGCGTTCATCACCGTCGCCAGCATGCCCATGTGGTCGCCCGTGACCCGGTCCAGGCCAGCGGTCTGCAGGGCGGCGCCGCGGAACAGGTTTCCCCCACCAACCACCAGGCCCACCTGCACGCCGATGCCGACCAACTGGCCGACCTCGAGCGCCATGCGATCGAGAATCTTCGGGTCGATGCCGAAGTTTTCCTGGCCGGTCAAGGCTTCGCCACTGAGCTTGAGCAGGATGCGCTTGTACTTTTTGTCACCCACCGGTTGCGGCATAGATGTCCTCTCCTGAGCTGGGCCGTATCTTACAGGACTCAGCGCCAACACCCTAGGGGGGATTGGCCAAAAAAAGGGGCCGAAGCCCCTTTAGCTGAAGCGTTGCAGCCTAGCCCCTGAGCTGGGCCGCGACTTCCTCTGCAAAATCCACCTTGTCCACCGCGATACCCTCTCCCACTTCGAAGCGGATGAAGCTGGCGACACCCGCACCGGAGCCTGCGACGAGCTTGCCCACGGTGATATCCGGGTTCTTGACGAAGGCCTGTTCCAGCAGGCTGTTTTCCGCCAGGAACTTCTTGATGCGACCGCCGATCATCTTCTCGACGATTTCCGCCGGCTTGCCGGAGTCCTGCGCCTGGGCAGTGTAGATTTCTTTTTCCTTGGCGATCGCCTCGGCGGGCATATCGTCTGGAGATACAACCTGGGGATTGACCGCTGCCACGTGCATGGCGACGTCCTTGGCCAGGTCATTGTCACCACCGGTGAGAGCCACCAGTACGGCGATGCGATTATTACCGTGGACGTAGGCGGCAACCACGCCTGAATCAGCGCTCAGCAGCTCTATCCTGCGAACACCGATGTTCTCCCCGATCTTCTGCACCAGGGCCTCGCGGGTAGCTTCCAGTTCGCCCGCCATCAGGGCGGCGACATCCGTCTGGCGGCTGGTGAACGCCGCATCTACAACCTTGTCGACGAAGGCGAGAAAGCCTGCATCGCGAGCGACAAAGTCGGTTTCGCTGTTGACTTCGACCACTACTGCATAGCTGCCATCATCGGCAACCCGGGCAGCGACGACGCCGTCTGCCGCTGTGCGGCCAGCTTTCTTGGCCGCCTTCATGCCGCTGGACTTGCGCAGCTCCTCAATAGCCAGCTCGATATCACCATCGCAGGCTGCCAGAGCTTTCTTGCACTCCAACAGGCCGAGACCCGTGCGCTCACGTAGTTCCTTAACCAGTGCTGCCGACATTGCTATTCCTCCTCTAGAAACCCCAGGAACCTGGAGCTTAAAAATAAAAACCCCGGCGGTTTGTCCACCAGGGGCAAAATTTATTCCGCGGCCGACCGGTCATCGGCCGCGGATTAAGCCTGGCGCTTACTCAGCGGCCGCGGCGGGCTCAGCAGCTGCTTCGGGTGCCGCAGGGGCTTCTTCGGCCGGGGCAGCTTCCTCTGCGTTCACTTCGACAAACTCGTCCTTCGCCACAACTCCCTCGCCTGACTCAACCTTGCCGGCAATGCAGGCATCGGCCACGGCGGCGACATACAGCCTGATCGCACGGATCGCGTCGTCGTTACCGGGGATCACATAGTCCACGCCGTCGGGGTTGCTGTTGGTATCGACGATACCGATCACCGGGATACCGAGCTTGTTCGCCTCGGTAATGGCGATGCGCTCGTGGTCCACATCGACCACAAACAGTGCGTCCGGCAGTCCGCCCATGGTTTTGATACCGCCGATGCTGCGCTCCAGCTTTTCCATGTCGCGAGAGCGCATCAGCGCCTCTTTCTTGGTCAGCCTGGCAAAGGTGCCGTCGGTCATCTGGGTTTCGAGATCACGCAGGCGCTTGATAGATGCGCGGATCGTCTTGTAGTTGGTGAGCATGCCGCCCAGCCAGCGATGGCTGACATAGGGCATACCGGCGCGCTCGGCCTGTTCCTTGATGATCTTGCCCGCGGCGCGCTTGGTGCCGACAAACAGGATCTTGTTCTTGTTACCCGCGAGGCGCTTGACCAGTTCCAGTGCTTCGTTGAAGGCCGGTACCGTATGCTCGAGGTTGATGATGTGGATCTTGTTACGGGCGCCAAAGATGTACTGATCCATCTTGGGGTTCCAGTAACGGGTCTGGTGTCCGAAATGGGCGCCCGCCTGAAGCAGGTCGCGCATGCTTACTTGCGACATAATGTGATTACCTTGTGTTTGGGTTAAACCTCCACATACCCCTGCAACCAAACCGTATCTAGCGGCACCCTGGAGCAGGTATTGATATGTGTGCGTCGTTTTTTTCTCCGCCGGACAGGGAATCTGAACCAGCCCTGCCCCGCGAAGGCGCGCTTTATACCACAACCGAGGCAGGGTTTAAAGGCCGCACGGGGGCCTGCGACCAGCCGGGATTACTCATTTACCGGCCGAATGGGGTAGAATGTGCCTCCCTCAGGGGTCCGAATTTTCAAAAAAATCGGACATTCGTTATATTTTTCAATGGGTTAAAGATGGCAGTATCGATCAAGACCGCGGATGAGATTGACAAGATGCGGGTCGCGGGGCGTCTCGCCGCAGAAGTGCTGGAAATGATCGAACCGCTGGTCGAGGTCGGGGTGACCACCGGCGAGCTGGACAGGATCTGCCACGACTACATTACCAGCACCCAACAGGCCATACCTGCCCCGCTTAATTACAATGGCTTTCCCCGCTCCATCTGCACCTCGGTCAACGACGTGGTCTGTCACGGGATCCCCTCCGACAGCCGCAAGCTGAAAAACGGCGACATCATCAATATCGATGTGACCGTGATCAAGGACGGCTACCACGGGGATACAAGCATCATGGTGCAGGTGGGAGAGGTGGCCCCCCACGCCAAACGCCTCATCCAGATCACCCAGGAGTGCCTGTACAAAGCACTCGAGGTCGTCAGGCCGGGCGCGACCCTTGGCGACATCGGCGCCGTGATCCAGCAACACGCGGAAAAGAACTACTACTCGGTTGTGCGCGAATACTGCGGGCACGGCATCGGCAGGGTCTTCCACGAGGAACCCCAGGTGCTGCATTACGGACGCAAGGGCAACGGGCTCGTGCTCGAACCGGGCATGACGTTCACCATCGAGCCGATGATAAACGCGGGCAGGCGCCAGACCAGGCTGAACCAGAAGGATGGCTGGACGGTGACAACCCGGGACGGCCGCCTCTCCGCCCAGTGGGAACACACCCTGGGGGTAACGGAGACAGGCTGTGAGGTCTTCACCCGCCGCAGCTCAGAGTCACTGCCAGTTTGAACGTCGCCACTGATGCAGGGGTACTGCCTGCCGCGATGTTCGATGCCGCCGAATTCGAACAACAGCTCGAGCAGGGTCGGATACTGCCCTGCTGCAAGCAGGCTATCACCACCGCCACCGAATACCTCCACGCGCAATTTCGCAGCGGAGCCCGCACAGGCGAACTGATTCGCCTGCGGGCGCGCTTCATGGACACCCTGCTGGGCACGCTGTGGGAGCGCCACGACTGGGGCGGGGCCGACATAGCGCTGGTGGCCGTGGGCGGCTATGGCCGCGGCGAGCTTCACCCTCACTCGGATATCGATGTCCTGTTATTGCTGCGGGACGGCCACCACGGTTGCGAACAGCAACTGGAAGCTTTTCTCACGTTCATGTGGGACATGGGGCTGGTAATAGGTCACAGCGTGCGGACGATTGACGAATGCACCAGGAAGGCACGGGAGGACATTACCGTGCTGACCAACCTGATGGAAGCCAGGACGATTCGCGGCCCCCGCGAGCTTATGCAAAAAGTCCGTGAGGAAACCGGCCCCGACAAGATGTGGGCCAGTCCCGACTTTTTCCGGGCCAAACTCGAGGAACAGCGGGCCCGGCATACCAAGTTCGCCGATACTGAGTACAACCTGGAACCCAATGTCAAAAGCTGCCCCGGCGGACTGCGCGACCTGCAGATCATAGGCTGGCTGGCGGAGCGACACTTCGGGGTCGAGTCGCTGGAAAAAATCACCTCATCTGATTTTCTCGACCCTGAGGAAATGGAAATACTGTATCGCGGGCGCGAGTTCATGTGGCAGGTGCGCTATGCGTTGCACATGATCACCGGTCGGGAGGAAGACAGGCTGCTGTTCGATCACCAGCGCACCCTGGCGGAACTGTGGGGCTTCAAGGACGGCGACCGCCTGGCAGTAGAGCAGTTCATGCAAACCTATTACCGCTGGGCCCTGGCCCTGGGGCAGCTCAACGAGGTGCTGATCCAGAACTTCGACCAGGCCATACTGCACGCCGACACCGCGGATGAGGTCATCGTCGTCAATGAGCGGTTCCAGCTGCGCAGTGGTTACGTTGAAGCACGGGACGAGGAGCTCTTCAACAACAACCCCGGCGCCCTGCTTGAGGTATTCCTGGTGTGCGCAAACCTGGAAGCATCCGAGGGTATTGCGGCCCCCACGATCAGGCAGATCCGCAACCATCGCCACCTGATCGATGACGGGTTCCGGGCAGACCCTGAAAATCGCAGTACCTTCCTGGCGATTCTGCGCTCACCCAACAAGATGGCCAGGCAACTTCGGCGGATGGCCCGCTACGGCATCCTGGGGGAGTACCTGCCTGAATTTGGCCGCATTGTTGGCCAGATGCAGCACGACCTGTTCCATACCTACACAGTGGATGCGCACACGCTGGAAGTGGTCAAGAACTGCCGGCGCTTCCTCTACCCGGACTTCGAGCTGCGCTTTCCGGTCTCCAGCCGGGTGGCCCGGCGCTTGCGCAAGCCGGAACTGCTCTATATGGCCGCCCTCTTCCACGACATCGGCAAGGGCCGGGGCGGCGACCACTCGGAACTTGGCGCGGTAGACGCCGAAAACTTCTGCCGCAACCACGGACTGGACGAACGGGACACCGAGCTGGTGACCTGGCTGGTCCTCAACCACCTGGTCATGTCGGCCGTGTCACAGCGCAAGGACATAGCGGACCCGGAGGTCATCCAGCAATTCGCCGAGCATGTTAAGGACAAGGAGCATCTCGACTACCTGTTCACCCTGACCGTCGCGGACATCAACGCCACCAATCCGACCCTGTGGAATGCATGGCGGGGCAGCCTGTTGCGCCAGCTATACACCGAGACCCGGCGCGCGCTGCAGCGGGGCCTGGAAAACCCGGTAGACAAGCAGGTCTGGGTTGATCGCAGCCGCAAGGCGGCAAGCCAGATACTGGAGGATCGCGGCTTTACCGCCGAAGAACTGGACGAACTGTGGCGCCAGCGAGGCGAGGACTATTTCCTGCGGGAGCGGGCCGAAGACATCGCCTGGCACACCGAGGCAATCGCCAGCCATTACAAACGCGACAAGCCCCTGGTACTGATTCGCAACAACGTGGAATCCACCGTGGCCAACACCACCCAGATATTTATCCACGCCCGCAGCAACGTACAGCTCTTCTCCACCATTTGCGCCGAGCTCGAGCAGCTGGACCTCAGCGTCCACGACGCCCGCATCTACAATGCCAATGACGGCATGAGCCTGGATACCTTTTTCGTGCTGGACTCCGGCGGCCAACCCATCGCCGAGGACGGCGGCCGGCTTAAGTTTATCAAGCAACAGCTCACCGAATGCCTGTCGGGCGAGCCGGCTGCGCCGCAGATCATGCAGCGTCGCACTCCACGGCGGGTAAAGTCGCTATCGATGCCAACCGAAACCAGTATGTCCATCGACGAGATAAAACAGGTCTCCGTGCTGGAAGTCTCCTCACCGGACCGGCCGGGCCTGCTGGCCCGTATCGGCAAGGTGCTCGTTCGCTTCGGCATAGAATTGCAGGCCGCAAAAATCCAGACACTCGGCGAACGGGTGGAGGACGTATTCTTCATTACCGACGCGAACCAGCAGCCGATCACCGATCCCGAACTGTGCGCGGCCCTGGAACAGGCCATCTGCGACGAACTGGACGAGCAGGCAAAGGCCTGATCGCCTGTGAACCCGCACCTTTCCCTGCTGCAGCCCTACCCGTTCGAGCGCCTGCGCCAGCTGTTCGCCGACCTGGCGCCGCCGGCGGACAAAGCCAACGTCTCCCTGTCGATAGGCGAGCCCAGGCACAAGGCGCCGGACTTCGTACTGGCCGAGATAGCCGCCAACCTGCAGCGGCTGTCGAACTACCCGACCACTGCCGGCATCCCTGAGCTGAGGCAGGCGATCGCCCGCTGGCTGCAGCGCCGGTTTGACTTGCCGGAGTTGGACAGCGAGCAGCAGGTACTGCCCGTCAGCGGCACCCGGGAGGCGCTGTTTGCTTTTGCCCAGGCGGTAATAAGGCCCTGCCCGGGCGCACTGGTAATGAGCCCGAATCCTTTCTACCAGATCTACGAGGGTGCCGCGCTGCTGGCCGGCGCGACCCCGCACTTTATCAACTGCACTGAAAGCTCCGGCCTGCTACCGGACTTTGCCAGCGTCACCGAACAGCAGTGGCAAAACTGCCAGCTGCTGTACCTGTGCAGCCCGGGTAATCCCACCGGGGCCGTGCTGTCACTGCAACAGTTGCAGGAGCTGATAACACTGGCAAGGCAATACGATTTCGTCATCGCCGGGGACGAGTGCTATTCCGAAATCTACTTTGACGAGGACGCGCCGCCGGCCGGCCTGCTCCAGGCCTGCGCCGCCATGGGCGATAGCGACTACCGCAACTGCGTGGTGTTCCACAGCCTGTCCAAGCGCTCCAACCTGCCGGGCCTGCGCTCGGGCTTTGTCGCCGGTGACGCGAGCATCATCCGGCAATTTACGCTCTATCGCACTTATCACGGCTGCGCCATGCCCCTGCACCACCAGCTGGGCAGCATCGCAGCCTGGAACGACGAAGCCCACGTACGGGCCAACCGCGCGCTCTACCGGGAAAAGTTCGCCGCGGTGCTGGCGGAGTTCGACGGCAAGCTCGACGTATCCGCCCCGGACGCCGGATTCTACCTGTGGCCGCGCATCGACGGCAGCGACACCGACTTTGCCCGGCACCTCTATGCCAGCCAAAACGTTACCGTGCTGCCCGGCAGCTTCCTGGCCCGGGAATCCCACGGCACCAATCCCGGCGCCAACCACCTGCGCATGGCGCTGGTGGCGGAGCCCGAGCAGTGCATAACCGCAGCGCGCCGCATAGTGCACTGCCTGGAAACACGGTAGTAAAGACACCGTGCTGAAAGCCGAGCGCACCGCTTATATTCTCCAACGCCTGCAGGAACTCTATCCGCAAACCCCGGTGCCACTGGACCACACTGACCCCTTCACCCTGCTGGTGGCTGTACTGCTCAGCGCCCAGTGCACCGACGAGCGGGTAAACCAGGTGACCCCGGCCCTGTTCGCCCTGGCCGACACCCCCGCGGCAATGGCCGCACTGGAGGTGGAGCAGATCCGCGATATCATCCGCCCCTGCGGCCTGTCCCCGCAGAAATCCAGGGCGATCAAGCGACTCAGCGAGATACTGCTGGAGGAGCACGGCGGCGCTGTGCCCGCCGACATGGAAGCGCTGGAACGCCTGCCAGGTGTCGGCCACAAGACTGCCAGCGTGGTGATGTCACAGGCCTTCGGGATACCGGCTTTCCCGGTGGATACCCACATCCACCGGCTGGCCCAGCGCTGGGGGCTTTCCAGCGGCAAGAATGTCGTGCAAACCGAAAAGGACCTGAAGCGCCTGTTCCCCCGCGAGTACTGGAACAGGCTTCACCTGCAGATCATTTTCTACGGCCGCCAGTTCTGCACCGCCCGCGGCTGCGACGGCCGCACCTGCGAGATCTGCACCACCTGCTACCCGGAGCGGAAACACCCGAAGAAAACCCGTAAGGCCTGATGACCGGAGTTGGCGCTACGCTCTCGTGATGCACAGTCCGTGCCTTTCCATTCGCGGAGAAGAACGGGGGTTGCCTCGCTCCACGGCTGCGGCCCTCCGGGCTTCCCTCAGTCGGTCGCGAGCCTTAAAGCGCTTCGCTGTCTCGCTCCACTCCCTCGGCGTGCGCCTTTTACGTTCCGCGAGGCAACCCCCGCCCTCCTCCGCAGTAAGTTCAATCCACAAAGACGCATTGGCATCGCCCTCACGTCGGCAGGCGTATTTACCTGCCCGATGTGAGGCAGGGGGTCCGGGTGTGTCCTCGGCGGAATGTAAAAGGCCAGCGCCGAGGGAGTGGAAGGAGACAGCGAAGCGCTGTAAGGCTCCTGACCGACTGAGGGCACCCCGGAGGGGCGCGGCCATGGAGCCGGGACACACCCGGACCCCCTGCCGCCAATGGAACAAGAACCTTACAGCATCCTAACCACCAGCTCGCAGCGGAGATCAAAGCGCTGCGAGAAACGCCCTCACCACCATGACCCAGAGCACAAGAGCAGACAGAATGTAAACGCCAAAGCGATGCGCGACCCTGTTGTAGCTGCAGTGAATGAGGCTGTGGAGGCAGCGCAGAAGCAGGAACGCCCAGGCGCAGTTGGTGTAGAAACTGTCCACCTGGCCGGACACCATCAGGTACAGGCAGAGGCCATAGAATATGACAGGGAGCTCAAACAGGTTCTTGAAATTGTTGCTGGCGCCAGACACCTCGGCGGGCACCAGCGCCTGCACGTCAGCAGGAGTCTTGAACTGCTCGATATCCAGTTTGTTGGACTGGGCGAAGCCAACCCGCTGGATGAACATAAAGACCCAGACCAGCAGGGTAAGGAACATCATGCCCAGCATGGGCAGGGCCAGATCAGTTGACATATCCATCAGCAATCACCTCTTGTTATTGTCGTTGGTCGGGCCCTTGCAACGCAGCGCCCAGGCCATTCTACCGGTACTGCCGCGCTATATCTAACGCCCTGTCTTTGCTATGCTTGCGGGCCTTTTCGCAACTGGGCGGCTCAGCGGTTTGATCACTCTCTACGGCATCAAGAACTGCGACACCGTGAAGAAGGCCCGCAAGTGGCTGGACCTGCACGGCATCGAATACCGGTTCCACGATTTTCGCGCGGACGGGCTGGAGCCGGAGACGGTTGCGGGGTGGCTGGCGGAACTGGGCTGGGAGAGCCTGGTAAACCGGCGCAGCACCAGTTGGAAAGCCCTGGATCCAGCGACCCGTGAGGGCATGGACAACAGCTCGGCGCTGGCCGCGATCTTGGCGCAACCAACCCTGATCAAGAGGCCGCTGCTGGATACCGGCCACGAGCGCTTAACGGGCTTTACCGCATCGAGCTACCAGACAATTTTCAGTAAACACACTCTCTGATCAACAAGGATCAAGCATGACAGACAAGGCATTCGCTTTTGGCCTCGGCGTGGGCACCCGCAACAGCAAGGGAGATTGGCTGGAAGTGTTTTTCCCCCGGCCACTGCTGGCTCCACCGGCATCCCTGCTGGCGGCGGTCGCGGGCTTTGACTCCGCTGCGGCGCTGGACAAGTCCGGGTTGCAGGCCCTGCAATCAGCCCTGGCCGCGGCAGGGGCTGCCGGGGAAGCAGAGCTGGCGGGACAGTTGATTGCCTGCGGGCGGCCCGCCGTCGCGGTACTGCTGACAGAAGATGCGCCGCCGGCCAACGTACCCGAGGGCTACCTGAAACTCCACCTGCTGTCCCACCGCCTGGTCAAGCCCCACGGCACCAACCTGCAGGGGCTGTTCGGGGTGCTGCCCAATGTGGCCTGGACCAGCGAGGGGGCCATCGATATCGCGGAACTGCCCCAGCGCCAGCTGGACGCGCGCCTGCGAGGCGAGGTTCTGGAAGTCAGCTGTGTCGACAAGTTCCCCAAGATGACCAACTACGTAGTGCCGGCGGGTGTGCGCATCGCCCACACCGCCCGGGTCCGGCTGGGGGCCTACCTGGGTGAGGGTACTACCATCATGCACGAGGGCTTTGTGAATTTTAACGCCGGCACCGAGGGGCCTGGCATGATCGAGGGGCGTATATCGGCCGGGGTCTTCGTTGGCGCGGGCTCCGACCTGGGTGGCGGCTGCTCGACCATAGGCACGCTCTCCGGCGGTGGCAACATCGTCATTTCGGTCGGCAAGGAGTGCCTGATCGGCGCCAATGGCGGACTCGGCATCCCTCTGGGGGACCGCTGTACCATCGAGGCCGGCCTGTTCATCACCGCCGGCACCAAGCTGACCATGCTGGACGCCGAGGGTATGCCGGTGGAAACCGTCAAGGCCAGGGATCTGGCCGGCAAGTCCGACCTGCTGTTTCGGCGCAACTCAACAACCGGTGCCGTCGAATGCCTGACCAACCGCACGGCGGTCGAACTCAACCAGGAACTGCACGCCCACAACTGAGCGGGCCGGCGGGAAACTTAGTCATGGAAAAAACACTGGCTCTTAGCTGCGAACTGATCAGCCGCCCCTCAGTCACCCCCGAGGATGCCGGCTGCCAGCAACTGATGATGGACCGGCTTAGTGCGATCGGTTTCGACTGCACAGCGCTGCGCTTCGGGGATGTCGACAATTTCTGGGCGGAGCGCGGCGACGCCGGCCCCATCCTGGTATTCGCAGGCCACACCGACGTGGTCCCCACCGGACCCCTGGAGCAGTGGCGCAGCCCCCCATTCGAGCCCACCGTGACCGACGGCATACTTTGCGGTCGCGGGGCCGCCGACATGAAAGGCAGCCTTGCCGCCATGGTGGTGGCCTGTGAGGAGTTTGTCGCAGCACACCCCGACCACCAGGGCCGCATAGGTTTCCTCATTACCTCCGATGAGGAGGGCGTTGCGGTCAACGGCACTGTCCGGGTCATGCAGCACCTGCAGGAACAGGGCAAGGCTATCGACTGGTGCCTGGTGGGCGAACCCTCCAGCACCACCGCCCTCGGGGACGTGATCAAGAACGGCCGCCGCGGCTCCCTGGGCGCTGTGCTGACGGTGCGCGGCATCCAGGGGCATATCGCCTACCCCCACCTGGCCGACAACCCGATTCATCGCGCCCTGCCCGCCCTGCAGGCACTGGCTGCCGAGGTCTGGGACCAGGGCAACGAGTTCTTCCCGCCCACCTCGATGCAGATGTCCAACATCAACGGCGGCACCGGGGCGACCAACGTGATCCCGGGCACACTCCAGGTCCAGTTCAACTTCCGTTTTTCCACCGAGCTGACCGAGGCCGACCTGCGCCAGCGCACGGAGGCCATCCTGGATGCCCACTCCCTGGATTACGAGCTGCGCTGGTCCCTGAGCGGCCAGCCCTTCCTGACCGCCAGCGGAGCGCTGGTGGACGCTACCGTGGCCAGTATCGAAGAGGTAACCGGGCTGACGCCGGAGTTGTCCACCGCCGGCGGCACATCCGACGGCCGCTTCATAGCCCCGACCGGGGCCCAGCTGGTGGAAGTCGGGCCGGTGAACGCCACCATCCACAAGCTCAACGAGGAAGTGCTGGTGGACGACCTGCCGAGACTGGCATCTATCTACCGCGGCATCCTGGAGCGGCTGCTACTGTAGTGCGGAGCGCGGGGAGACCGCCAAGCCACTACAGGGCATCCAGCAGCTGCCGACAGCCGGCCCGGGCCAACTCCAGGTTCCCCTCCCCCGGCACCACCAGCACCCTGCCACTGCCCAGGGCCGCCAGGCTGGTTGCGACTACCTCGGCAGCATCCATCCACATCTGCTGTGGCACCTGGTCCTTACTGAAGCCGTGACTCTCGAGGTCCTGGTGGAACTCGGTGTGGGTGTAGCCGGGGCACAGCGCCTGCACCTCTACCCCGGTGCCGTCCAGTTCCCCCTGCAGGGCCAGCGAGAAGAAATTGAGGAACGCCTTGCTGGCGCCGTAAACAGCGATACCCGGGCTGGGCAGGAATGCGCCCAGGGAAGAGACGTTGATGATATGACCGCGCCCGCGCTCTCGCATAAACGGGATGGCGGCCCGGCACAGGGTGATACTGGCGTCTATGTGCAGGCTCACCATATCGCGCTGGCCCTCGATACCCAGGTCAGGAAAAAAGCCAAAGGTGCCGAAACCGGCATTGTTTACCAGGTAGTCCACCGGCCCCTTCTGGCGCAATGCCTCCATGGCGCGGGCCACACCTTCCACGGTGCCCAGGTCGGCCTCGACAGGGTGCACTTGGGCACGCCCCGCCAGCTCTTCGGCCAGCTGCGCCAGGCGCTCGCCGCGGCGAGCCACCGCGATAATAACGTCGCAGTGATCGGCCAGCTGGCGGCAGAATTCCGCTCCCAGACCGGCGGATGCACCGGTAACGAGTGCCGTGGTCTTGTGTCCTGTCATGTCCTATCTCCCTGTGGTGAACCCGCCATTGGCTGGCAATGATAGCCTCGGCCGCCAGCTGCTGTCCCCGGGGCTCCTGCTTTACGCAAAGTGTGGCGGTCAGGCCAGGGCCCGCCGCACATAGACATCGAAGCGCACGGCCTTGCCGCCGACGCTGTGAGAGGGCTTTCGCCCTGCCAGGAAGGGCGCCCTGGGGGGGCGCTTGGCCACCACCCGGGCAACGTCCTGTTCGATTGCCCATAACAGGAGGGCGTCCGCATCCTGGTCAGTACTGCCGCTGCCCAGCAATATATGGAACAGGGCCATTTCCTTTTTTACCGCCGCGCTCTTGTCCCGGGGCGGGAACATCGGGTCGAGGTAGATAACGTCAATGCAAGCCAGCTGCTGCGGCCCCAGTTCCCGGGCATCCGTCGCTACCAGGCTCATGCCCCTGGCCGCCCGCAGGAGCCAGTCGTCAGCGCTGGCCCGGGCTGCCAGTATGCCCCGCGCAAGCATGGCGGCAATGACCGGCTCGCGCTCACACAGGGTAACGGTGCAACCCATATCCGCCAGTACGAAACTGTCCCTGCCAAGGCCCGCGGTGGCATCGACGACATACGGCCTGCGGGTCGCGGACACGCCCACTGCCCTGCCCAGCAGTTCATTGTGGCCGGAGCGCCGGCGATGGCGCATGTCATCACTGCCAAAATCCACCCGCACCGGTCCGGGCAGCGCCTGGCCGGCGGACCGGCGCCTGGTTTTGCCCCCGCCTGCGCCAGCCGCCCCGCCCAGGCCCCGCCGGGTCAATTGCAACGCCAGGCCCGCGGCCGAAACCAGCAACAACAGGTCATAATTGCCGCAGGCGCCGGGATCGGTACCAATGGCGGCGAGGGGCAGGTCGAGCTGGCTGGCCAGGGCGGCCGCCAGCGGGGCGTCATCGATGCAGGCCGGCAGCAGCGCCAGGGAGGCCCCCGGGCGGTGGGCCGGTGTCATGCCAGGGTCAATCCTCTGTCATCGCTTTGTTGTTGCGCTTTTTCAACAGGCCCGCCAGGTCATCGAACAGCTCTTCGGTGGTAGGCGCCACACCGGGCCGGGGTGGCGGCGCATCGACCACCGGCTCCCGGTTACTGCGCTGGGGCAACTGGCTGCCGTCGAGTCCCAGCGACATCTGCTGGCCGTCCAGATCGATGGCGATCTGCAGGTTGTAGGCGTGGCGTGACAGGCCGTGTTTATCGACGATACGAAAGCGCCTGGGCCCGGTTTTCTCGGCCTGGTCCCTGCTCTCGGTGAGATGGCAGGCGAAGGACTTGATCTCCTTGCTGGAAAGCAGGATGCCCTGCAGGGCGGGCAGCCCCCGGTTACAGGTGCTGACAAATGCAGGTGAGGAGATCATCGGCGCCGCTTTGCCGGCGGGCTGAATCTCGGTAACCGGTTTCCAGTTCGGGCTCTCACAGTGAAAATCGCCAACCAGTATCTGGTGCGGCCGGGCGTGGTCGAGCATGCGGGCCAGCTCGATTGTGACATCGCCCACTATGTAGCTGAATACGGTGGGGTTCACCCCCTCGGCCTGGTACAACTCATAGTGGCCGCCGATGTGGTAGGCGGTGCGGATGACCGGAACAGTGCTGCCCCTGGAAGCCGCCCTGGCGGCCGCGTTGTCCGCCGCCACCAGCAACATGAAATAAAACAGGTCCTGGTTGGCGGCGGGGCCCAGGTCCCTGTTCCAGATGTAGTAGCCGTCACCCGTGGTGGTGCGGGCAAAATTGATCTCGATCCCCTGCGCCAACAGCTTGTTGTAGGCGGAATTGAGGGAATAGGAGAGGCTGTTCAGCTGGCTAGCCTGTTCGAACGGTGTATGCAGCGAAAACTCTACGATATCGAACAGCAGCACCGCACGGCTCTCCACATAGCTCAGCCCATAGCGTTTTATCAGCTGCTCAACCGCTTCCAGGACATTTTTTTCCTCGGTGAGGGCCGTGTTCAGCTTGATAAAAGTGGGGGAGATATCCAGGCGCTCACTGATCTTGAACAGCTGCTCGCGGGTCTTGCGCCGCCGGCCGGAAATCAACTTCCTGACAAAGGCCTCGTTGTCCTCGCCCTGGATGGTCGCAGCTTCCGCCCCGGCGCAATAGTTTCCGAGAAAATAGTGGGGCACGAAAATCACCAGCAGGCCGCGCTCGTCGGCGCTCCAGCACAACACGATATTCTGTCCCAGTCGCCACTGGCGGCGCAGGGTCTGCTCCAGGGTCTTGAGATTGCCACGCTGCACGATGCTGATAGCGTCTGTTGACTCGCGATCGCCCGATGGTACGCCGGTGATGGTGGATTCAGCCATTTCCATACTCGTTTTTATCCGCCTGACAAGATAGCATTATAGGTGGCCTCCCACCGGGGGGCTACAGTGTCCGCATCGCACGGGCGAGCACTGCCCCACCGCCGAGGAAACCTGCCCGCCATGAATCACCGCCTGCGCTCCTGCATGATCTGTTTGTCACTCGCGCTGGTCGCCGCCTGCGGCAGCTACGACTTCACCGTCAATGAGAGGGTTGTCTATACACCCGATCCGCTGTTCACGGATTATGACGTGCCTGACCAGGCCCTGCGCGAGTGTATCCGCGAGGCCATCAACGACGCCAAGGCCTCCGATGCCAGCGATGTCTCCAGCCTCAGCTGCACCGAGGCGGGCATCGAATCCCTGGCGGGCCTTTCCACCTTCACGGAACTGGAGCAATTGACCCTGTCATCCAACAACATCGTGAATATCAACGAACTGTCTGCCATGAGCGTGCTGCAGGTGGTTTACCTGGACAACAACCAGATCATTGACGCGGTAGCCCTCTACCAGCTGCCCGCCCTGCACCGCCTTGACCTGTCCAGTAACCCGGGACTTATCTGTCCGCAAACGGGCAGCCTGCTGCGGGTCAGCGAGGTGAACCTGCCGAAGCACTGCCGGTAGCATGCCGCTAGCCGGGCAAGCACTGAACCCGGGGGCGTCCCGCGAAGGCCCATGTTTTATCGCCTCCTGAGCCGGCTGCCGCTACCGCTGCTATACCTGCTTGCGTGGCCCGGTTACCTGTTGCTCTATTATGGCGCAGGCTATCGCAAAGAGGTGGTGCTGCAAAACCTATCGAGGGCCTTTCCAGAAAAAAGCGCCGGGGAAATCACAGGGCTTGCAAAAAAATTCTACCGGCAACTGGTACAGGTGGCCTTTGAAATCCTCAGGACCCGTCGCATGAGCGCCGACGAGATCCGCCGCCGGGTGACCGTGGTTAACCCCCAGCTGCTGCGCGAGTATTCCAATGACTTCCGGGACTCGGTAGTCATGCTGGCCATCCACCAGGGCAACTGGGAGTGGATGCTGCACGGCGTCAAGCTCCACCTCGATATTCCCATCGACCCCGTGTACAAACCGCTGCACAACAGAGCTCTGGATAAGCTGATTCTGGAAATCCGCAGCCAGTTCGGTTCGCGGCCCATCCCAATGGCCTCTGCCGCCCGGGATATCCTGCGGCGCCGGCGCGAGTTCCGGCTGTTCGTTCTGGTCGCGGACCAGGCGCCGGTAGCCAGCGAGCGAAGCTACTGGACCCGGTTCATGAACCGCCAGGCCGCGTTCTACGAGGGGGGCGAGGCGATCGCGAAAATGGCCGGCTATCCGGTCCTGTTCGCAGCCTGCCGGCGGCGCTCCCGGGGGCATTACGAGGTGGAGTTCAGTGAAGTGGCGCGCCCCCCCTATGACGGCGCTGACCACCGGATAGTCGAAGAGTATGTGCGCCTGGCAGAACAGGCAATTCGCGCGGAACCCGAAAGCTGGTTGTGGAGCAATCGTCGCTGGAAGCGCAGTGCCCCGGGTGGGGAGAACAGCGCCGACAACTAGGCCGGGACGCCCTGGACCACCGCCAGCCAGTCAAAGCCATGGGCCTGCTCCGCCCAGACCACGCCGTCGAGGGTGTCGAGCACCGACAGCAGGGCCCGCTCGGCTTTCTCCCGGCTGTTGTTATTCTCACTTATATGCGCCACTACCAGGTGACCGGCCCTGGCGCCGCCCAGCTGGTGCAGCAATTGTGCCGCCTGTTCGTTGTTGAGATGCCCCCAGTCACCGCCGACCCGTCGCTTCAGTGACGGGGGATAACTGCCGGCGTGCAACATGGCGAGATCGTGGTTGAACTCCAGCAACAGGCTGTGACAGGCGCGAAAGCTTTCCAGCACGTGGGGAGTAACACTGCCCAGGTCAGTCAGTATGCCCAGGGTCTGGTCCTCCCAGGACAGCCGGAACTGGCAGGGCTCCGCCGCATCGTGGGGTACTGTCACCGCCCGGACCTCCACAGCGCCGACACTGAATGCGTCCTCGCCGTTGAAGCAGTGCAGGCTGTGACTGCCATCGCACCGGCCGGTGCCGGCGGTGCCGTGGCTAAGGTAGACGGGGATACCGAACTTGCGGGACAGGGCCGCCACCCCGGCGCTGTGATCGGAATGTTCATGGGTGACCAGAATGGCGTCCAGCTGGCCGGGCTGCACAGCCAGCCGTTCCAGCCGGCGCGTGGTTTCACGCAGGGAAAACCCGCAATCGACCATCAGCAGGGTGTCACCCGCCCGGACCAGGGTGGCATTGCCCTTGCTCCCCGAGCCCAGTGAGGCAAACTTCATCTAGCGCCCTGTCCAGCTGGTTCGCGTCATCGGACAGGACACTAGTCGATATTGCCCTTGATCAGTGTGAGCAGGGCCTGTTCATCCCTTTTCTCCATTGCGGGCAGCTCCGCCCCGTCCACTGCTGCCTGCTGGTCAACCCTGATTGCCACGTCCTTCTCATCCAGGGAATCAACCGACACCACGAACGCCTGGCCGACCAGCGGATCGTCGTCGCCGCTGAGCATCCAGTCAAACCAGCCTTCCTCTTCCTCGCTATTGGTCCCGAGGAAACGGACGTAGTATTTACCGGCACTGCGGTCCCGATCGGTAATCTCGAAATTCGACTCTTCGATCGCGCGCCCCACCGAAGCCCATGCCCGGTCGTAGGGCAGGCTCAGGAGAATATAAATATCCTGCTCCGGGCCTTCCTGTATCGATATCTTGCCCACGGCACTGATCGCCTGGTCCGCCATCATCGATACCGGGGTCGAATCGGCGCTGTTGGCGATGTACTGGGCCAGCGAGCGCAACATCTCGTTCTCTTGCGCCGGTTTGTCCGAAGTGGCCGGCCAGCTGTCGACATCGCCGGCCTGGCTCATCTGCAACACGTGCATTTCGCTGGTGCCTCGCTGCACACCCTGGTCGATGCGAAAGCGGAACCGGCTGGCCATGGACTCACCCTCGAGATTCACCCAGGCGCTGTCGATAATACCCGCGCTGGCATCGACCCGGGCTACCGGTATCTGGGAAGCCGACAAAAATGCCCGCACCTGGGGCCACACCTGCCCCGGCGCGGCATTGATCAGGGCCCAGCTCTCCTCGCCCAGGGTCTGGATTTTCACCTGCTCGTCCTGGGCGCCGGCAACCAGCGGTGACGGCCTGGGGACTTCGAACTCCCCCGCCAGCAGCAGGTTGTCAGTAATAGGAGGAACCGGGTACATCTCCCCCAGCGACCCGCTGTCCTTGCTATCGGGCACCTGCAGGGACGGGACCTCCCTGGATTTCTTGTAGTCCTGGGATTTATCCCGGAACATGCCCTCATCACCAAACAGGTAACCACAGCCGCTGCAAAACGACACGAGCAGCAGCGGCAGCACAAACTTTACAGGTTTCAGCAAAAGGTCCATCAGATTCCCGCCATATCCAGAGCCGCGATCACCTGACCGTGAAAAGACTCGTCCAGGGGCGTCAAAGGCAACCGTATGCCCTCCTCGATCAGGCCCATGTGCTGCAGGGCCCACTTGACCGGTATCGGGTTGGCCTCGACAAACAGCGCCTGGTTAAGTGGACTCAGGCTATCGTTTACGGCGGCAGCGGCCGCGCGATCGCCGGCCATGGCGAAGCGGCATAACTGCGCCATCTTCGCGGGCGCCACATTGGCGGTCACCGATATATTACCGTGCCCGCCCGCCAGCATGAGCTCCATCGCTGTCGGGTCGTCGCCAGAATAAATCGCCAGGTGTTCGCCGCAAAGGGCTATCAGTTCCCGGCCCCGGGAGAGGTCGCCGGTGGCGTCCTTGATGCCCACTATATTCCCCAGCTCGGCAAGGCGCGCCACAGTATCGTTGGCCATATCGACACAGGTTCTTCCCGGCACATTATAGAGGATCTGGGGCACATCCACGGCGGCGGCGATCGCCTTGAAGTGCTCATACAGGCCGCGCTGGGTGGGTCGGTTGTAGTAAGGGGTCACCAGCAGGCAGGCATCAGCCCCCGCCTCTGCCGCCGCCCGGGTCAGGTCTATGGCCTCCCAGGTGGAGTTGGAGCCGGTACCCGCCACAACGGGCAGGCGCCCCCGCAGGTAATTGACGCAGTGCCTGATAACCTCGCAGTGCTCCTCGACGCTGAGGGTGGCGCTTTCGCCCGTGGTCCCCACTGCCCCGATCGCGCCGGTTCCCGCCTCGATATGCAAGTCCAGCAGTCTTTCCAGCCCGGCCCAGTCCACACTGCCATCGGCATGCATGGGGGTAACCAGGGCGACTATACTGCCGGTAATCATTCGATATCTCCGAAATTTGCGGGGGTCGCGGGCCCTGTCTCGACGCGGCCCGGGGAAAGTCCGCCATTATCCATGACAACGCCCGTAAGACAACCAAATTGGGCTAAAATGAGGGCGGGTCGCTATATGAGGAGCCGGCAGGTGCCGGATCCCGGGGAGAACGCCTGATGTCATTCGCCAGATTCACTCATTGGCTGTTGGTCGCCGGGACAATCCTTGCGGCGACCGCCAGCATCGCCGATAACACTGTGAGAATCGGCGATCTATCGCAGCTGGACCGGCAATACATGACCCAGCAGCGCGATTTGCTCAACGACATGGCCGCCCTGGAGCTGGGCCGGAGTTTCACCGGCGACAAGGACAACGACTTGCAACTGCTCCAGCTGATGCTGGACCGCCGCCTGGTCAGACCTGACCAGACCCGCGAGCTGCAGGCCATGGGGGTGATAATGGGCGATCTGCTGGCCGCGGATCTCGACATGCACTGGGTCATCTATGAGGACGCCCACGGCCGCAGCCGGGCACTGCGCTACAAGGAAAGCGATGAGTACCTGTTTCCCGTCACCATGATTTCCCGGCGCCAGGAGGCGGATAACAATACCCCGGTCGCGCTGATTTACCAGAAGGCCTACGACATCATCGCGCCCCTGCGGCCCGCGCTGCCCTTTCGCTAGGGCGCCCTTCCCTCCCGGGGCTTGGTAATTCGGGGGCCAAGCCTTTAAACTCGGGTCTACCGTCGTCACCTGCCGAATCCCATGACCGACCCGAACGCTGGCTTCCAGCTTGACCACAGCAATGACAACAAGGCGCTGCTTACCCTCTCCGGCGATTGGATACAGGGCTATGACCCGGGTGACTTCGGCGCGGTTTCCAGCCAGTTGCACCTGGGGACCTCCACGGGCCTCACAGTGGACGGCGCGGCGCTCGGCGAGTGGGACTCGACACTGGTGGCGTTCCTGCTGCAATGCTCCAACCACTGCCGCGAAGAAGGCATCGCCTTTGCTACCCGGGACCTGCCGGCCGGCGCAGCGAAATTGCTTGCCCTGGCCACCGCGGTAGCGCCCCACCAGCGGGAGCCTGAACCCCAGGAGACCTGGCAGGAGTCGCTCAACCCCGTCGCGCTGCTCACGAAAGCCGCGGAATCCCTCAGGGAATCGCTGGCATTCACCGGCGAGGTAACCATCGCCCTGGTCAAACTTGCGGCGGGGAGGTCCAATACCCGCTTCGTGGATTTTCGCCAGTTCTGTTATGAGGGTGGGCCCAGTGCACTGGGTATCATCACCCTGACCAGCGTCCTGGTAGGCATGATCCTGGCCTACCTGGGCGCCGTGCAGTTGCAGCAGTTCGGGGCGGAAGTCTATGTGGCGAACCTGGTGACTATCGGCATTCTGCGGGAAATGGGAGTACTGATGACAGCAGTGGTGATGGCGGGACGCACCGGCGCCGCCTATGCGGCGCAGCTGGGCACCATGCAGACCAACGAGGAAATAGACGCGATTACCACCATGGGCATCTCCCCGGTCGAGTTCCTGGTCATTCCGCGCCTGCTTGCCCTGGTCGTGGTCATGCCCATGCTCACCCTTTACGCGGACCTGCTGGGCATCGTGGGCGGCGGCCTGGTCGCCGGGGGGATGGGGATCACACCACTGCAATATATCACCCAGGCGGAAAGCGCAGTCGCCATCAACCATCTGGTTGTGGGGCTGATCAAGAGCGTGGTATTTGCCCTGTTGATAGCGGTGGCGGGCTGTCGGGCGGGGATGAATTCAGGCAGAAGCTCCGCCGCGGTGGGCCAGGCCGCTACCGAAGCGGTAGTCACTGCGATTGTCTACCTGATAGTGGCGGATGCGGGTATCAACATCATTTGCCAGCAGATACGCTTCTGATGGATAAGTCAGCTTCCGAAATCCACATCAGCGTGAGCAACCTCACCATGGCCTACGGGTCTTTCGTTATACAGCGCGACCTGACTTTCGATGTCAAGCGGGGGGATATCTTTGTCATCATGGGGGGCAGCGGCTGCGGCAAAAGCACTCTGCTCAAGCATATGCTGGGCCTGATCAACCCCGCCAGGGGCGACATCGCCTACAACGGGCAGAGCTTCGTCAACGCCAGCGATGCACAGCGCGAAGCCACTCGCAGGCGCTGGGGCATCACCTACCAGACAGGCGGGCTGTTCAGCGCCATGACCCTGGCGGAAAATGTCGCGCTGCCGCTACAGCTTTACACCGACTCGGACAGCGGCGAGATCGCGGATATCGTGGCTTACAAGTTGGCCCTGGTCGGCCTTGCGGGCTACCAGGATTATTATCCCTCGGAGATCAGTGGCGGCATGCGCAAGCGCGCGGCGCTGGCGCGCGCCATAGCGCTGGATCCGGAGATACTTTTTTTCGATGAGCCCTCGGCCGGACTCGACCCGATAAGCTCCCGCCTGCTGGACGACCTGATCAGGGAAATACAGGACTCCACCGGGGCGACGGTAGTAATGGTGACTCACGAATTGGCCAGCATATTCACTATCGCCAATAACTCCGTCTACCTGGACGCCAACAGCCGTACCATGATCGACTGCGGCGATCCGAACTACCTGCGGGATCACAGCAAACAGGCCGTGGTGCGACAGTTCCTGACCCGAGGGAGCGGCGCAGGCGAAACCAGCGAACAAACAGAGGGGCCAGACAATGAGTGAAAAACCACATACAGTGGCGATCGGCGCCTTTGTCATCGGCGCGGTGTTGATAGCGATCACCATAGTCATTTTTGCCTTGGGCACCGGCTTTGGCCGACAGAGCGAGAAAGTCGTGATGGTGTTCGAAGGCTCGGTCAAGGGCCTGAACGTCGGCGCTCCCGTGGCACTGCGTGGCGTGCAGATCGGCCAGGTGACCACCGTGGAGCTGATGCTGAACGCCGACAACCTCGACCTGATCATGCTGGTGGAAGCGGAGTTAAGCGGCAAGAATATCAAGCGCCTGGGCACCAGCACCAAGGATGTGACTGACGGCTTGATCGCCCGCGGCCTGCGCGCGCAGTTGAAAACCCAGAGCCTGCTCACCGGCCTGCTATATATCCAGCTGGACTTCCATCCGGACAAACCCCCGGTGCTGGTTTCCATCGACTCGGACCTGACCCAGCTCCCGACCATCCCGACGGATCTCGAGCAGATCGCCCGCAAAATAGATGAGATAGACCTCGCCCAGCTGGCCCAGAACGTGCAGGACACGATCCACGGCCTCAGTACTTTTGTCACCAGCGAGAAGTTCCAGTCATTGTCAGGGGACCTGCAGACAACCCTGGTCTCTGTCAGCAAACTGAGCGACGAGCTGAACGGCCAGCTGGCGACCACCGGGCCCAAACTCGACAAGGTATTGAATGGTGCCTCGGATATCCTTGCCGGTGCCAATGCTGAGCTGCCCAAACTGTCCGAACTGGCCCAGAAAAACCTGGGTGTACTGAATGACGCGATAAAGGCCTTTGAAAACACCATGATCAATATCGACAGCCTGGTTTCGCCAGGTTCCGCCACCGCCTATCAGCTCAACAAAGCCCTGCACGAACTCACCCTGGCCAGCAGGGCTATACAGGAGCTTGCCAACATGCTGGACCGGCAGCCGGAATCGCTGCTGCGCGGCAAACAGGAGAACACGCAATGACCAACAACCTGCACCGGATCACTGCCAGCGCTTGCCTGTTGCTGTTGCTCAGCGCTTGCGGCAGTTCGCCCCCGAGTAACTTTTACCGGCTCACACCGTCGGTTGCGCCCGTCCCCGGCGGCCAGGAGCCGTCCCTGGGGATTGGGCCGGTAGATGTCCCTGAATTCCTCAACCGCAATGCCATGGTCTACGCCAGCGGCGGCAACCAGTTGCAGATAACCGGCACCGAACGCTGGGCGGAACCGCTGGAATACGGCATCAAGCGGGTGATGGTCCTGAACCTGTCTGCCCTGATGGAAAGTGAAAATCTGCGATCTTTCCCCTGGGATGTGCGCCAGGCGCCGGATTACGGGGTCAGGATCAGCGTGCTGGACCTGGATGCCCGGGAGGGGCAGGCCACGCTGGTGGTGGACTGGCTCATTTACCGGCCGGCAGATGCCACCCCCCTCACCCGGCAGATAAGCCAGTTCAGCCAGTCACTGCCGCCCGGGCAACTGCGCCCGGCGGAACTGCCTGCCGCCTACAGTGCGCTTTTTTACCAACTCAGCGAAACCATCAGCGCGGCGATCAAGGTGGAGATGGAGCGGGTGGCGAGCACGCAGCGACTAGCGGCCCAGCATTTGCCGCGGGCAGGCGCGGCGGCTCTTCGCCGGGAAGCCACGGCTTTCAGCAATGCATCGCTGCGCAGCATCGCGTCCGAGCCGCCATCGACAAAGAACACCGAGCCGCAGACGAAGCCGGCCTCGGGGCTGAGCATAAAGCGCATGACGTTGGCGATCTCCGCGGGCTGCGCCGTCCCGCCCCAGGGCACCATGGCGGCAAACTGCTTCATCGCTTCGCCCAGTTCCGCGTCGGCCATCACCTGTTCCGACAGCGGGGTCCGGGTGATGCCGGGGGCAACCGCGTTCAGGCGCACGCCTGCGGCGGCGTACTCCACCACGTTGCGTCGCATCCACAATACCAACGCGCGTTTGGAGCCGGCATAGGCGGTATGGCCGTCACGGCTCTCGATATCGCTGCAGGCACCGGACTCGTCTCCCGCCAGGCAGGCCTGTACGTAGGGATCCTCATTGCCGATCATGGGGGCGGAATTGGACGCCACCAGCAGCGCCGTGCCGCGCTTCATAGCCAACAGGTCGCGCAGGCCCGCCACCGTCTCTACCGCCGCGAAATAGTTGACCTGTGGGATCAGCGACAGGGGTTTGGCCACCGGCGGCAAGCCGGCGCAGGGAATGTAACCATCGAGGCCGTCCGGCGCCCGCTCGCGAATACCGTCAACCGCCGCCTGCCGCCCTTCCCGGGTGGCCAGGTCGGCAATAATATCGCCCTCCCTGATATCCACCGAAATCACCTCGTGCCCCGCCTGTGACAGCTGGCGTTTCAATTCCGCGCCAATGCCGGTGGCGCCGCCGGTTAATGCATAGATACCCATGAACGTTCATCCTGTTGTAACCCGGGGAAAACCCGCCGGTGGCGGGCTTTACTGCGGTGCCTTGCTATTGGAAGTTGTAGCGGAACTCCATACCGTACATACGCGGCTCGTCGGTGCGGCCATAGGAGGGTGAGCCATCGGAAAAAGCCGTTGCCAACTGGCCGCCCAGACCACCCGGATCTACCTTGTCAGGCTGCCAGTTGGTGGCATTAGTGATGAACGCCGCCACCGTCCAGTCCCGCTCGGGGGAGTTGTACGCCAGCCTGGCGTTGAGCTGCTCCCGGTCATCAGTATCCGGGCAGTTGCTGTAGGGCGGTTCGGTGAGGTCCCCTGTGGCTGAGGAGTCGCTGATCACCAGCTGCCCGTCCACTTTTGTCAGGCCGTAGATATCATTCGGGGCCCCCTCTGCCTTGTTGTCCACCACATAGACGCACTGGTCCCGCTCCAGACCCCCGGTGTAGTTATATGCCACCGCCAGTACCACCTCGCCCCCGTTGTCAAAGTCCAGGCTGTAATTAGCGCCCACCGTGAAGTTCATGTCAGGTGATTCGGAGAATGTTTCACCGGAGCGGTCCTTGATCACACAGACACCGTCGATAACCTGCTTTTCCTCCCTGCGCTTGTACTCTGCATCCAGGTAACCGGTGTTGACATAAAGCTCCAGCGAGGGCAGCGCCAGCCAGTTGACGTTCAGCTCGAAACCCTTGCCCTCGACGTCGGAGGTCTCAAACAGGTAAGTACCGACAGTCGAGTCGGGGAGGCAGGCCGCATCGATAAATGCGAGGGATTGCAGGTTGTCATAGGTGTAACTGAACAGGGCGGTGTTCACCCGCAGAGTGTTGTCCAGCCAGCTGGACTTCATGCCCAGCTCGTAGTTGGCGACCTCCTCCGGATCGAACGGTGGCGCAAAAATCTCTCCGGCACTGTTGAAGCCACCCGCCTTATAGCCTTCGGTATAGGAGGCGTAAAGCATCACCTCCTCCTGGGCCTGCCACTCCAAAACCACCCGCGGGGTGAGTTTCGACCAGTCCTTGTCGGACTGCAGGAACCCCAGGTTGCCGTCCGGATCGTAGTTGCCATTGGCGTCGATTCGGGTTTCAGTGGTGAATGCAAATGCGACCACGTAGTCGTTGAATTTAACGTAACGACCGAATTTTTTGTCATCGTAGGTATAACGCAGGCCGCCGGTGAGGGCGAGGGTGTCGGTGAGATCGTAGGTGACATCGGCAAATCCGGCATAGGATTTGTATTTCGCATTGATGCGAATCTGCTCCCGGTAAGCGATATCGTCTTCGAGCGCCTGGGCGCCACTGGTCACTGCGCGCTCATTGAATGGGTCGGGAAAAACGAGGAAAGCGATATCGATCGGAGCGCCGGGAACAAGCGCATCGTAAGGCACGCCTATCTCCCCCTCCGCGATCAGCTTGTCGACGGACTGGGGCGTCAGGTGAATACCGCTGATCTGGCGCGCGTGCTCGTAATAGGCGTTTACACCCGCAGTCCAGCGGAACCTGGACCCCATTTCACCATCCAGCCTGAACTCCTGGCCGAACTGGTCATTCTTCTCCTTGTTCAGGTCATTGAAGAAATAATACAACTCGGCGGAGCCATCCTTCTCTTCGGGATTTTTCGAGTTGAAATAGCGGTAGGAGCTGATCGAGGTCAGCGTGGCCCAGTCCATGTCGTAGGTCACGTGCCAGGAGGCGCCCCACAGATTACGCTTTTCCGACAGGTCGGAGTCACTGGCCACCTTGTTGAAGCCCGCACCGTTGTCACGCGGGCCCCACACAGCGCTGGAGCGCACCCGCGAATCCTCATCGGTCTGGTCAAATTCCAGCCGCAGGATGGTATCCAGTCGATCCGTGGGCAACCAGCGCAGCTGGGTCACAATAGAGCGGTTGCCCTGCCTGGCCAGGTCGTTGCCGTTATAGACGTTGTCAATCCAGCCATCGCGCTGGTTCCATAGCAGTCCCGCCCGGAAAAAGAGATTATCCGCCATGGGTATGTTGGCCACCCCATCGACCTGGTAGCGATCATAGTTTCCAACCGTTCCCCGGGCCCAACCGTACAGCTCCTCATCAGGCTTGTTGCTGATGTACTGGATCGCGCCGGCGGCGGCATTACGACCAAACAGGGTGCCCTGGGGGCCGTTGAGAATCTCCACCCGGGCGAGATCGTTGAAGGCCACCTTCGAACCACCGGACCGTCCGATATACACCCCGTCCTGGTAGACACCCACCGCCGGGTCGGCGCCGATACCGAAGTCATCGGTACCGATACCGCGAATGGCGTAGTTGGGCTGATTGGCTGCTTTGGAAATGGTCACATTGGGAGTAAAGGTACCGAGGTCGCCAATGTCCTGGGCCGACAGGTTAGTGATCTGCTGGGCGCTGAAAGCCTCGACGGCGATCGGTACGTCCTGCAACCCCTGCTCCCGTTTCTGCGCGGTCACGATCACTTCCTCGAGCCCCTGGCTCCAGCCGGATTGGCTGGCAAGGACCAGGCTTGCGCTGAGCAGCGCCTGAATTGAGCGACGCATGAGGTGCGATTTCTTGTGCTGCATGAAGCCCCCGGGGATTGTGCTGGTTAGTATTATTGGTATCGTGCTGAGCACTGAATTGTTGTTATCTGCGCCCAATATGCCCGAACCCCGACTTGTGGACAATAGCCGGACAAGGCATTGGCCATCACCGGTAGAGCTGCCTGCTCAGCCGGCGGGTAATTCCACGATCTCACCCACCCCCTGCAGCAGTGCGGGGTCCTTGTTGCGCGCATTACCGATCGCCCGGGGCAGGGCCTGCAGGCGCAGCGGCAGTTTGAGCGCGGGACGAAACAGGGGGTCGGCCGGGTCTATGGTGTGACTGCAGTCCAGCCAGCGGTCGTACTCGTCGCGACCCAGCACCAGGGGCATGCGCCGGTGCCAGGGCTCGAATGCCGGCGCCGCTGCCGCGGTCACCAGGGTACAGGAGAGCAGCGGCTCGGCCCCGCCCTCCCATATGTCCCACAGGGCGGCCACTGCAAGCGCATCGTCCTCGCTGGTAATAAGCCAGGGCTGCTTTACCTGCCCCTCCTGGCGCCACTCGATAAAGCTGCTCATCGGCACGATGCCGCGCTGTGACCTGAACGGGTGGCGGAAAGCGCGACTGCTGTCCAGGGTCTCACTGCGGGCGTTGAACATGGAATATTTCTGGTCGACCGCACTCGCCCAGGAGGGTGTGAGCCACCAGCGGGCCGACCCTCCCTCGCGGGTTCCGCCCGTCTCGCGCACCAGGAACACCGGCTCGGTAGGCGCCAGGTTCACCGCCGGGGGCAGCTGCAGGTCGATGCCAAGGTCCTGCAGCAACTGGCGCAAGCCGGGGTTGTCGATAACGTTGAAACGGCCACACATGGGCGTATCCCTCTTTATTGAACAGGCAATCCCGCAGGAGTGCCCGGACGGCTCAGGTCTGCCATGGTAAACCCCATGCTGCCGCCGGCCCACTGCGGTGACCCGGGCGCAGCTGTTTCCTTGCCTGCATCCGCCAGCCGATAGTACCCTGAAGCCCGCCCTGACCCGGAGACCATCATGAGCGACAAACCCCTGGTGCCTGCCATTGACGGCTGGCACACCATGGCAGCCAGGCCCCACCTCATAGGCAGCCAATGCACCCACTGCGATACCTATTTTTTCCCACCCCAGGACCAGTACTGCCGCAACCCGGGCTGCGACAGTACGGGTTTCCGGCGGGTTGAGCTCAGCAGGACGGGGCGAATCTGGAGTTACACCAACGCCTGCTACAAGCCGCCGGCACCGTTCGTGGCCGCCGAGCCATTTGAGCCCTATGCCATCGCCGGGGTGCAACTGGAGGAGGAGCAAATGGTCATTCTGGGCCAGGTAGTCAAGGGCGTTTCGGTCGAGGACCTGAAGGTGGGTATGCCCATGGAACTGGTTCTGGAAGCCCTGCATGAGACCGAAGAGGACATCAGGGTGACCTGGAAGTGGCGGCCGCTGGCTACCGATACGAACAGCAAGAGCGGAGCGTAAACCAGATGTCCAATGAAATTGCGATTATCGGCGCCGGCATGCACCCCTGGGGCAAGTGGGGTCATAATTTCGTGCAGTACGGCGTGGCAGCTGCCCGGGAAGCCCTGGCCGATGCCGGCGTGCCGTGGCGGGACATTCGCTTCGTTTCCGGCGGCGCCACGGTGCGCTGCGGCTACCCGGGTTATGTCGCCGGCGCCACTTTCGCCCAGGCCCTGGGCTGGCAGGGCGCAGAGGTGAACACCTCCTACGCCGCCTGCGCCTCCGGCTCACAGGCACTGGCAGCTGCCCGCAACAAGATTCTCGCCGGTGAATGCGAGGTAGCCCTGGTGGTGGGCGCCGACACCACGCCCAAGGGCTTCCTGGCGCCGGCTGGCGGCTACCGCCCGGAGGACCCCGACTGGGTGCGGTTCTACCTCGGCATTACCAACCCCACCTACTTCGCCCTGTACGCCAGGCGGCGCATGGACCTGTACGGCGATACCCTGGAGGACTTCGCCGCGGTGAAGGTAAAGAACTCCCGGGTCGGCGCAAAAAATTCCCGCGCCCGCTACCGCAAGTGCTTTACCGCGGAGGACGTTGCCGCCTCAGCCATGGTGGCCGACCCCCTGCGCCTGATGGACATCTGCGCCACCAGCGACGGCGGCGCCGCCCTGATTGTCTGCAGCCTGGATTACGCCCGCAGGATCGGCAAAGCCGACGCACCCCGGGTGGCGGCAATCTCCACCGTCACCCCCACCTTTGCCAGCGGCGTGGTCGAAATGCCCGATATTGCCACCGACTCGGCGGCCGCGGCCGGGGTGGAAGCCATCAGCTACCGCTCCTCCATTCCCCTGAAGGCATACGAAGAGGCCGGCATCGGCCCGGAGGACGTCAGCCTCGCGGAAGTGTACGACCTCTCGACCGCACTCGAGCTGGACTGGATCGAGGATCTGTTGCTCGCCCCCAGGGGCCAGGCGGCAGCCCTGCTGCGCAGCGGCGATACCGCCCTGGGCGGCAAGATTCCGGTCAATGTCTCCGGTGGGCTGGCCTGTTTTGGCGAGGCAGTCCCTGCCCAGGCCATCGCCCAGGTGTGCGAGCTGACCTGGCAACTGCGCGGGGAAGCCGGTGACCGCCAGGTCAAGGGAGCGAAGGTGGGTATCACCGCCAACCAGGGACTGTTTGGCCACGGCAGTTCGGTAATCGTGAAGAACTAGGGCCTGTTCACACTAATCGAGTTGGCCCTGGCGCACCGACACCGACTGCAGGTAGGCGACGAGGTCTGCCCGCCGGCGCGGGTCGGGAACCCCCGCGCTCATCATGGTGGTTCCCGGCAGCGCGGCCATGGGGTTTTCCAGCCAGGCGTACATCAGCTGCGGTGTCCAGACAAACTGGGCCGCCTTGAGAGCGTCCGAGTAGTACTCGAAACCGCTCTGCTGTCCCGCTACCTTGCCGAAAATACGGGACAGGTTGGGACCGTTACCGTGACCCGCCCCGGCATCGGTAAAGTGACAGGTTCGACAGGGGGCAAACACCAGCCGGCCACGCCCCGGATCACCCTGGGCCAGCGATAATTCATCGACCGGGTCAGGCTGGGCCGGGCTCGCAACGGCCACTACCAGCAGCCCCACCCCCAGCAAGTTCGCCAGCATACTTTTCATGTCGGGGCTCCCCTGCGGGCAGCCGCCAGTCCCGCCCGACGCCCGAAAAAAGTGGCATCGCCCACGGACAGGCCGCTGGCGATATAAGGCGCCCCGGGCAGGCCCGAACTGGTTCGCCCGGCGGCATAGAGCCCGGGTATGACCTCACCGAAGCTGTTGTACACCTCGCCATCGAGACCGGTCTGCAGGCCGCCGAAGGTGTGGGCGGGAACAAACGCCTTGTCCACGGCGAGATCCCAGGCCTTGTAGGGTGGCCCCTGCAACGGCCGCAACACCGGCGGACGCTTGTGAAACAGCGGGTCATCGCCATTGACCGCATGACGATTGTAATAAGCCACGGTATCCTGCAGGGCTCCCTTGGGAAACCCGAGTTGGTCGGCGAGATCGCCGATGGTGTTGCCCTCGGCAACCGGCAGAAAATTGTCCTGGGTCGCCGGCGGCTCGCCGCGCCGGTCGGTGATCAGCCAGGCCCGCCCCTGCTGGTGATACGCTATCGCATCACCAAGTACACCGTAGTAGGTATCCTCGGGGACGAAACGCTGGCCGGAGGCGTTGACCACGATACCGGACAGCACGGACTCCGGCGGGTACAGGGGCACTATGGCAAAGCCCTGGTGCATGCGCAGCGCCGCGGCGCCGACGCCAATGCCCATATTGATGCCCATCCCCTGGTCGCCCATATTGCCCCAGGGCACCGAGCAGTCGTAGAGCTCGGGGGCGTAGTCGCGCACCATATCCCGGTTGTGGATGAAACCCCCGCTGGCCAGCACCACACCGCGGTAAGCCCTGATGGTCCGGGGCTCGCCCGCCACTTCGACCTGCATGCCGATGACCCGACCCTCGCTGGTCACGATCAACCGCTGGCCCTTCACCTCGGCCTGCAGGCGCACCCCCAGCGCGCCCGCCTGGGCCAGCAGGGCTTCCATCAGCACCCTGCCGCCGGTCATGCCGGTCGCCACGGGAACGTGACCGCGGGGCGCGGGCACCGCCAGTTCCCGGGCGGGCCAGGCCAGTTCACAACCGGAAAAAAACAGTGACTCTCCCGCCATGGGTACCGACACACCCTGCGACATTTGCTGGCTGTAAGGCACACCCTGCTCTACCAGCCAGTCAAAGTGCGCACTGCTCTGTTCGCAATAAAGCTGGATTTTCTCCACAGGCGGGTGTTTGCCGCCGGCCCGGGAGATAAAACTGAACATGTTCTCGACACTGTCCTCGACCCCCAGGGCCCGCTGCAGCGCGGTACCGCCGCCGGCGTAGACCACCCCGGCGGACATGGCGGAGGAACCGCCGAAGCGCGGCAGGGATTCGATCAGCAGCACATTGGCGCCGGCCCTGCTCGCCTCGATGGCTGCACAGGTGCCAGCCGCGCCGGAACCGGCTACCAGCACATCAGCATAGATATCCCAGGAGTTAACACGGCTGGCCGGCAACGCCCCTGCCCCCACCGCAAAGCTGCCGGCAGCGGCGGCGCCGAGCCCCGCCAGCAGGTCCCGCCGTCGCAGGCCCGCCTTGTTCCCCGGGTCAGTCACGGTCTGGGGACATCAGTAATGCCGCTGGTATTCAAGCTGGCCGTCGATCATATAGGTGCGGTGGCGCGGCCCCGCCGCATCGATGTTTTCGTCCGCGTAGGCCGCGTCGCCCTCGTAGAGAAAGCAGATACCGTCCGCGACAAACACCATACGAGGCGCGTAGCGGATTGCCTCACGGGCGGCGATTCGCTCGTGTGCCTCGCGACAGCTGGGACAATCGGCAAGTTCCACCAGGCTGACGAAGGTCGGCGGCATCAGGCGGAACGGGTGTTCCCTGTCAGCCAGCTCGGCAAAAGCCTGCTGCGGCGTCACCCAGCGGTGATGGGCTATTTCGCCACCGTCCACGGTGACCTCCTGCCCGTCTTCCAGCACCCCCAGGAAAAACCAGGTGGAAAAACGCCGCCTGGCACCCTCGGGGGTGGTCCAGTGCGAAAGGTAGGCCAGCTGGTCGCTGCTGATGTCCAGCCCCGCCTCCTCACGTGTCTCCCGAATCGCCGCATTCACTGCGGCCACGTACTCGTCCCGATCCGGTGGATAATCACCCTCATCCACCCGGCCACCGGGGAATACCCACATGCCTCCCATATGGGCGAGCGACTTGCTGCGCTGCACCAGCAGGGTTTCCAGGCCCTGGTCACCATCGCGCACCAGTACCACCGTGGCGGCGGGGTGAACCGGTTCGACCGTGTCACTCATTTCAAGCATATCCGGAATCCTGGCCTAGTTCGGGAAAAAGCGGCTGATGGTGTCAATCACGCAGGCCGGGCGCTCGCTCCCCTCGATCTCGATGGTCATCCGCACCACCACCTGCACCCCACCTTTGACCTCCTCGGCGCTAATCACCTCGCCGCCGCCGCGAACCCGGCTGCCAACGGGCACCGGCGCCGGAAACCGCACTTTCTCGCAGCCGTAGTTGACCCCCATCGATACATTGTTGACCTGCATGATTTCCGGCAGGAACTGGTTGGCCAGCGACAGGGTCAGGTAGCCGTGTGCGATGGTTTTGCCGAAAGGCCCCGTGGCGGCGCGCTCCGGGTCCACGTGAATCCACTGGTGATCACCGGTGGCATCCGCAAAGAGGTCGATCCGACGCTGGTCTATCTCCAGCCAGTCGCTATATCCCAGGTGAGTGCCCGGGGCCTCCAGCAATGCCGAGGGATTGTTGAAAATCGTTGTCACTGCGCTTGCTCACCCTGTTGAAATGAAGCGCAGACTATACCATCCCGGCACCTGTTCATTCACCAGTTCGGGCCCGTAAATGCAATGTTCGTTGGCAAGTCAAACGAGGTTGGCTATAGTTGGCGGCCTCGAAAATCAGGAGACATGACCCAATGGAAAATCTGGATATAAACGAGATTCTACAGACTTACGTTATCCCCTGGGGCATCAAGCTGGTACTGGCCCTGGCGATTTTCTACGTCGGTCGCATGGTGGTTGCCGGCGTCGTCGGTTTCGTGCGCAAGGTTCTGCGAAGCAGGGGCATGGACGATATCCTGGTAGGCTTCCTGGTGGCGATTCTGCGCTGGGTTCTGCTGCTGTTCGTGGTCATTGCCGCCCTCAGCCAGCTCGGCATCAACACCAACTCCCTGGTGGCATTGCTGGGCGCCGCGGGCCTGGCCATAGGCCTGTCGCTGCAGGGCTCCCTGTCCAATTTCGCCGCGGGCGTCATGCTGATCATCTTCCGTCCCTTTACCAAGGGCGACTTTATCGAGGCCGGGGGGGCGACCGGCATCATCGAGACAATCGGCATTTTCACCACCACCATGACCACGCCGGACAACAAGGAAGTGATAGTACCCAACGGCGCCATCATCAGCGGCAACATCACCAATTACTCCGCTCGCCCCACCCGGCGGGTGGACATGGTGTTCAGCGTTTCCTATGACGATGACCTGCGCAAGGCCAGGCAGATACTGGAAGAGATCGTCGCGTCCGATGAGCGGATACTGAAAGACCCCGCCCCGGTAATCGCTGTCGGTGCACTGGCGGAATCGAGCATCAATTTCCTGGTGCGGCCCTGGGCAAAAACAGAGGATTACTGGAAACTGCTCTGGGATACCACGGAAACCGTCAAGCACCGCTTCGACGAGGCGGGCATCAGCATACCGTTTCCACAGGTCGATGTGCATTTCGACAAGGGTGCAGCCAAGGGTGAAGCAAAAGGCGAATAACAGAACCACGGGGGTGGGATTCACCCCAAAAGTCCATTAAACCCAAGTATATTGTGCCGCTCAGGGTAGCCTATGTGGTATAACTGCCCGTAATTTCGAAGCCCCGGACCCGCCCCGGTCGACTGAGCGTGGTACGGGCGCCCAAGTGGAAGACTTTCATTGTCCAGCAAGTCAAAACAGGCATTTATCTCCCTAGCGCTGATCGCCGGCGCGACAGCCGTCAGCGCGACCATGTACCTGCTGCGCCCGCCCGCCAAAATTGCCGAACCGGTATACGCCGCAGTCACCGTGGACGTGGCGGAAGTCGTCAAGGAAAGCCTGCATATCGAGGTGCAGGCCCAGGGCACTGTGACGCCCCTGCAGGAGTCAACCCTGCTGGCGGAGGTCAAAGGCCGGGTCATAGAGGTCGCCAATGCGTTTCACGTGGGCGGCTTTGTCTCCAGTGACGACATCCTCCTGCGCATCGACCCCAGGGACTACCAGACCAACCTGCTGCGCGCGCAGGCCGCGCTGGAAACCGCCGAGAGCGTCCTGGTCCAGGAAAAGGGCCGGGGACAGGTGGCATTGCGCGAGTGGGAGAAGCTCCCGAAGAACAGCCAGCGCAGTCCCGAGGCGCGGGACCTGTACCTGCGCAAACCGCAACTGGAAGAGGCCAGCGCCCAGTTGCTGGCGGCCCAGGCCGAGCTCAACACCGCCCGCGACAATCTCGAACGCACCATTATAAGGGCGCCCTACGATGCACTCATCCGGGAAAAACACACGGATCTGGGGCAATTTGTCGGCGCCGGCACCCCGCTGGCCGATATCTTTTCGGTGGAATCCGCGGAGGTGCGGCTTCCCATTCCGCAGAGCAAGCTGGACTACCTGGAACTGCCGGGAATGGAAGGCTATGAGGAAGGCTCGGCCATCGACCTCTACACCGATGTCGGCGGGGTGATCAAGCACTGGCCCGCACGCCTGCACCGCACCGAAGGGGTGTTCGATGAGCGTTCGCGGGCCCTGTACACCGTTGCCCGCATAGAGGACCCCTACGGGCTGCGGGATTCGTCGCTACTACCCTTGCGCATGGGCACTTTTGTCAACGCCAACATACAGGGCCGGGAACTCACCGACGTCGTGGTGCTGCCCCGCTACTTACTGCGGGCGGGGAGCTTTGTCTGGGTGGTGGATGACACTATGCACCTGCGCAACCGCCAGGTGACCAGCCTGCGCACCGGCGGCGACAAAATCTATGTCACTGACGGCCTGAACGAGGGCGACCTGGTTTCCCTCACCAGCCTCGATGCCTCCTTCGCCGGGGCCCAGGTAAAAATTCTGACCAGGACCCCCACTGACCAGCTGGGCGAGCAGGCCGTCCTCCCCCCGGACCCCGAGCCGGACCAGGGGAATGATGCGACTGCCTCCACGCCCCTGTCCGGCAGCGAAGCGGGCGGCATGTGAGCGCGGATCATCCCAGGGGTGTCATAGCCTGGTTTGCCTATAACCCGGTGGCCGCCAACCTGCTGATGCTGGTTATTATCGCAGTCGGCCTGGGCTCTGCTTTTACCATCCAGCGCGCCATGTTCCCCAAGGTCGATATCGAAATGATCTTTATCACCGCCCCCTATCCCGGCGCGGCTCCCGAGGAGGTCGAAAAGGGTGTCGTTCTTAAAATCGAGGAAGCCATCAACGACCTGGACGGGATAAAGCGGGTAGAGTCAGACGCCTACGAGTCCTACGCGCGAATCATGATCGAGCCCAATGAAGGCATCGACCTGGGCAAGTTGCTGGACGAGGTCCAGAATCGCATCAACGCCATCCAGCATTTTCCGGACGGTGCAGAAGAACCGATAGTGCGACAACCTGAGCTCTTGTTCCCGACCCTCACCCTGCAATTGTCCGGGGGCATCGACGAGCGCGCCATGAAGTCCCTGGCGGACGAACTCCGGCGCGAATTGCTCAGCTTGCCGGAGGTGTCGGCAGCGACAGTGGTGGGTGCACGCGAGTACGAAATTTCGGTGGAAATTTCCGAGCAATTACTGCGCGAGTATCACCTGACGCTGGGGGATGTCGCCAGTATTATCGCCGCCTCCTCCCTGGATATTCCCTCGGGCTCGGTACAGACACGCAACGGCGACATCATGCTGCGAACCCTCGGCCAGGCCTATGTGCAGCAGGATTTCGAGGACATCGTACTGCGCACCTGGCCCGACGGCACGCGCCTGCTGCTGGGTGACATAGCCACCATCGATGACGGCTTCGTCGACGGCAGCGGCTTCACCACTTTCGACGGACAATACTCCCTGGGCATCAACGTGTTTGCCATGGGCCAGCAGGACATCATCGATACGGCCCGGGTAACCCGGCAGTTCATCGAGCAGAAACGGCACCAGCTGCCCAACGGGGTGACCCTGGAGGCGTGGTCGGATTTCACTTTCTACCTGGAGCAGAGGCTGGGGATGATGGTGAAGAACCTGGGCATGGGCGCCCTGCTGGTATTTATAGTGCTCGCCCTGTTCCTGGAGATCAAGCTGGCCTTCTGGGTGATGCTTGGCATCCCGGTCTGCTTCCTTGGCGCCATGGCCTTCATCAGTACCCCCATGGTGGATGCGAGCCTGAACCTGCTGAGCATTTTCGGCTTTATCATCGCCCTGGGTATTATCGTCGACGACGCGATCATCATGGGTGAAAGCGCCTACGCCGAGCAGGAGCGCCACGGTCACAGTGTGCAGAGCGTCGTGTCGGGCGTGTACAAGGTCGCGACCCCGGCAACCTTCGGGGTATTGACGACTATCGTCGCATTTGCGCCGACCCTGTTTGTACAGGGTGTATTCGGTGCCTTTCCAGAGGCGTGCGGCATCGTGGTAGTGCTGTGCCTGGTCTTTTCCCTGGTGGAATCCAAGTGGATTCTGCCGGCCCACCTGGCACACAGCAAACCGTCCCGTCACCCGGCATTGCTTGCCATGAACGGGCTGCAGCAGCGCTGCAACAAGCACCTGCGACATTTTATCGATGTCCGGTACCTCCCGTTTATGCAACGCTGCGTGGCCAACCGATACGTGACCCTGGCTTTTTTCTTCTCGCTGCTGATTCTCTGCGGCGGCCTGCTCGCCGGCGAGCAGGTGCGTACCGTACTGGCGCCGGAGGCCCGGGGAGAGTTTCTCAAAGCCGAATTGCGCCTCGCCCACGGCACACCGGAAGAGCGCACCCAGCAGGCCGTCAGGCAGGTGGTCGCCGCGCTGCTGGAAGTGGATGCGGATTACCAGCGCGACACCGGCGGCACCGAAAAACTGCTGGCCCATGTGGCCGCCTATGGCTTCGACCAGATCAACGGCCGTATCTCGGTGGAGCTCACCAAGGAAGACCAGCGCGGCATCTCGACCATGGAAGTTGAAAAGCGCTGGCGCGACCGGGTGGGTATCATCCACGGCGCCGAGGTGCTGGCCATCAGCGGCGACGACGAGGGCGGCTGGGGTCCGGCTATAGCCTTCGACCTGATGCACCACGATTTCACTGCGCTAAAGGCGGCTTCGGAAGAGCTGGAAGAAGCGCTGCGCCACTTCGCGGGCGTATACGATATACGCAATGGGGCCGGCGACACCGCCGATGAATTCCACCTGGATATCCTGCCGGAGGCGGAGTCCCTGGGGCTGACCCGCTACGACCTGGGCATGCAGGTGCGCCACGCATTTTACGGTGCCGAGGCACAGCGGGTGCAGCGCGGCGTCGACGAGGTCAAGGTGATGGTGCGCTACCCCAGGGCGGACCGGGAGATGACCAGCAGCCTGAGCAATATGTTCATTCGCACTCCCCAGGGCGACGAGGTGCCTTTCGACACGGTGGCCAGGCTGGACATCAGCCAGGGCCTGCTCAAGACCACCCATATCGACTTCCAGCGCGCCTCTGAGGTGACCGCCGAGGTGGATAAAACCCAGGTACAGGCGTCCAAGGTGATCGAGGAAATCGAGGAGCAGTTCCTGCCCGGCCTGCTGCAGAAATACCCGGGGCTGAGCTATGAAGTGTCCGGCATGGCCGACGAGGAGCGCAAACTCGGGGTCAGCCTGATGATCGGGTTTGCCCTGGCTATTTTCGGCATTTACGCCCTGCTGGCGATTCCTACCAAATCCTACCTGCAGCCGCTCATCATCATGGGCGTCATCCCCTTCGGGATCATCGGCGCGATCGTCGGCCACTGGGTAACGGGGTACGCATTCAGCATGATGTCGGTGATAGGCGTCATTGCACTCAGCGGTGTCGTGGTGAACGACAGCCTGCTGCTGGTTGACCATACCAACAAGTCCGTGGCGGACGGAACCGGTCGCTACCACGCGGTGGTCGAGGCCACCAGACGCCGCTTCCGCGCCATCATGCTCACCTCGGTGACCACCTTCATGGGCCTCGCGCCGATCCTGCTGGAGCGCAGCGTACAGGCCCAGGACATCATACCGATGGCCATCTCACTGGCATTCGGTATCGTTTTCGCAACGGTCATCACGCTGCTGCTGCTACCGTGCCTGTACATGATCCTGGATGACCTCGATCGCTGGTGGGCGGGCAAGGCTGCGCCGCCCCGCGCGGCAGCGGGAGCCGGCAACAGGTGGCTATCTCAGCGAATAGCCCCGCAGGCAAGGCACCTGGCGTAGATGTGGCGGGGATCCTTCAGGCTGGCCAGTTCCGCGGCGGCATCCGCCACCGGCGCCAGCAGCGCCTCCAGCGAGGCAGTGACTGCCGGTGGCGTCCAAAGACGCAAACTACCGACCCGCTCAGCCAGTTGCTGCAGGAATAGCTCCCTGGGCGTCAACGGCATTTCCACGTAATCGACCTTGTAGTCTTCCAAACCGGCCCTGGCGGCGGCTGCCGCTACGGCATCATCGAGTGAACCGAGTCCATCCAGTAAACCGTGCTCCAGTGCATCCGGTGCGCTCCAGACACGTCCCTGGGCCACACCGTCCACCTGCTCCGGAGTCAGGTCGCGCCCCTGGGCCACCAGTTCGATGAAGTTCCTGTAATTGAAATCGACCCCGCTGCGGATGACCTCGGCCAGATCGGGATCAAGCGGCCGATCCAGCCGCAAAGAGCCCGCCATATCAGTGGTGCCTATCCCATCGGTATAAACACCGACGCGTTCCAGCAGCTTCTCGAAGGTGGGAAAAGCCGCAAACACCCCGATACTGCCGGTAATGGTAGCCGGGGTTGCCCAGATCTCATCCGCCTCAGCCGCAATGTAATAGCCACCAGAGGCCGCGACCGCGCCCATGGAGATGACCACCGGAACCCCCTTTGCCCTGGTCCGCAATACTTCACGCCGGATGACTTCCGATGCAAACACGCTGCCGCCACCGGTATTGACCCGCAGTACGATCGCACCAACGCCATCCTCGTCCGCAGTGGTGCTGATCAGCTGTGCCAGAGAGTCACCCCCGATAGAGCCGGGGGGCTGATCCCCGGGGACGATATTACCCTCGGCCGTGATGACCGCCACCCGGTCACCCTCCATCGCGGTGAGCCGGGAGGGACGCATCCGGCGCACGTAGGGCTCGAACAACACCGCCTCGTACAGGCCGTCTTCGGTCGTTGCCCCGACGAGTTCTGCCAGATAGTCATTGGCCTCGTCCCGGTCCATCAACTCGTCCACCAGGCCGACTTTCTCCGCGAGCGCGGCCGAATCCCCGCCCTGCTCGTCGAGCAGTCTGGCAAAGTCGTTAACATAGGTATTCACGCTGCCAGGGGGCAGCTCGCGCTGGGCTTCCACCGTGGCCGCGTACTGGCCCCACAACACCTCGAGCCAGCGCCCGGTAATCAGTTTTTCCCCGGGCGACATATCGTCCCGAAGGAAGGGTTCGGCTATGGACTTGAATTCGCCGGCGTGGAATACATGCATACTGACCGACATCTTTTCCAGGGTCTCGCGGAAATAATTGCGGTAGCTGGCGAAGCCCTCGAGGCCGACACCGCCGAACGGATTGACGATGACGGTATCGGCATAGCTTGCCAGCAGGAACTGGTCCTGGGTAAAAAAGTCACCCACCGCCACTATCGGCTTACCGGTGGCCTTGAACGCTTCAAGCGCCACGGCAATTTCCTGGGTCTTACTGATACCCAGGTATACGAGTTCATCCAGTTCCATCACCAGGGAATTGACCGCGGGATCCGCGGCGCCGTACTCGATCGCCTCGATAACGTCCCGCAGCAATACCTCGTGGTCCTCCGGGGCGGGTTCGCCCAGCAGGGCTTGCAAAGGCTCCACCTGGGACTTCTGGTCCACGACGGTGCCCGCCAGGTTGAGCAGCAAAGCGGCCCGCTCGGGTGGCGGCTCGGTGCCGCCGCCCAGGTAGACGAAATAGATCAGCGCGATAAACAGCAGGAACAGGATGTTCGACAGCGCCAGCCTGACCCGGGTAATGCCATTCCAGATGGCGGAAAAAACCCTGCGAACTCGCGACGGTTTACTCATAATCTTTCAATCTCCTGAGCTTGTTTGAGCGGCGTCCGCCGGGGTAAGTTCCCTGGCTCGCCAGCGCACGTACATCATGGCGGCAACGAACAGCGTTACCACGGCGACCATGCCCACCACAGCCAGCGGACTACCCGGCACAGCGAACAGGCGCTCCACCAATGCGATAAAGTACAGCAGGCTGACAAAACACAACCAGATGTAGCTGCGCAGCCGATCGCGCAGCAGACCCGGCAGGAAAATCAGCAGCGGCAGCAGCTTTCCCAGCCATATTATCCAGGGCAGCTGCTGCAGCCAGGCATCCGCCAGCTGCTGCACCAGCAGTACTGCCCAGGCGGCCCAGACAAGCAGGTGGGCGACAGAACTGGACTGCCCCCGCTTCAAGTGACTGTACCGCTGGCCAGGCGGGCCACCCGCGCCCCCAGGGCGCGACACAGCGCCGCCTCCCCGTCGTCGAGCGCCCGGCCGTTATCCGGGCCCGCCCAGTGGGAGGCCCCGTAGGGCGTACCGCCGGACGTTGTGCGCATGAGGCCGGCCTCGCTGTAGGGCAGGCCCGCCACCACCATGCCGTGATGCAGCAACGGCAGCAGCATGCTCAACAGGGTTGTCTCCTGGCCGCCGTGCAGGCTGGAGGTAGAGGTGAATACGCCGGCGGGCTTATCGATCAGGGCGCCGCTGAGCCACAGGGAAGAGCTCCCGTCGAGAAAATATTTCAGTGGCGCGGCCATGTTGCCAAAGCGGGTCGGGCTCCCCAGCACCAGCCCGGCGCAGGCGCGCAGGTCTTCGAGTTCACAGTAGAGCGGGCCGTCTGCCGGGATCTCGTCGGCGCTTTTCTCGCAGTCCGCCGACACGGCCGGCACTGTGCGCAACATGGCCGCCATGCCCGCTACCTGCTCCACGCCGCGAGCCACCTGCTGCGCCATCGCCGCGGTGGCGCCATTGCGGGAATAGTAAAGCACCAGGATATAGGGAGCCGCCATCAGCCGATAAGCTCCAGCACATTTTCCGGGGGACGCCCCAGCACGGCTTTCCTGCCCTTTACAACGATCGGGCGTTCAATGAGCTTGGGGTGTGTGGCCATCGCATTCACAATCTCTTCATCGGACGAATTCCTGTCCAGCCCACAGGTTTTGTAGTCCTGCTCGCCGCGTCGCACCAGTTCGCCTGCGCTCATCCCGAGCAGGGACAACAGGTTCTCTATTTGCTTGCGATCCGGTGGCGTCTCCAGGTAGAGCACGATATCCGGCGTCACCCCGTGCTCTTCAAGCAGTGCGAGAGTAGTACGCGATTTCGAACAGCGCGGATTGTGATAAATGGTAAATTTGCTCATGCTGCGATTCCCGGGGTTGGCCAAAACAAGCGCCACAGTATACCAAAGCCCTGCCCCATCATCCCGCCCCGATGGCATGACCGGAGGTATCGGGCCTCGTGCAGAACCGCGAACGTTCATGCCATAATGCCCAGCATGAATTTTAACCTCATCAGCCTGCCCGAACTCTGGCGACGAACCCGGTACCTGTTCTCGCGTTTCAACGCCGACCGCTGTTCGGAAAATGCCGCGGCCCTCACCTACATGAGCCTGTTCGCCCTGGTTCCGCTGCTCACGGTGGTTTACACCATGGCCTCCGCCGTCCCCGCTTTCCAGGGCCTCGAAGTCAAGATGCAGGCCTTCTTGTTTGAAAACCTGATGCCCGACACCAATTCCGAGATACGGACCTACCTGGACGATTTTTCCCGCCAGGCCAAGAACCTGACGGGGCCAGGTATCGTCTTCCTGGTGGTGACAGCCGTGCTGATGCTGCGCAATATCGAGAAGGCGTTCAACCAGATCTGGCGAGCCAGTGAAAACCGCAGCCCGGTGTCCAGCTTCCTGCTGTACTGGGCGGTGCTGAGCCTGGCACCGGTGATGATTGGCATGGCGCTGACAATCAGCACATACGTCTCATCCTTCGCCAGACGCCCTCGAGAGCTACGATGTCATCGGCGTAAAGGCGTTTATGCTCAAGATATCGCCGCTGCTGCTGACCACCGCCGGCTTCACCCTGGTGTATGCCGCCGTGCCGAACTGCAGGGTGCCGTTCAAGCATTGCCTGGTGGGCGGCTTTATCGCCGCCGTGGCTTTTCATATTGCCAGGTCCGTCTTTACCGCCCTGGTGGTGGGCTCCAGTTACACCTTTATCTACGGCGCCTTTGCCGCGGTACCCCTGTTCCTGTTGTGGATCTACCTGTCCTGGAACATCGTACTGATGGGGGGCATCCTGGTTCACAGCATGTCGGCCTACCAGAGTGAAGAGCAGGCCAACCGGCCACTGGTGCTCAAGGCCCTGGACGTGCTCTGCCTCTTCTGGCAACGCCAGGCGACCGGCCAGGCGGTGGGTGAGATAGAGCTGCTCAATGGCAGGCATGAAATCACCCGGGGGCTGGACAGCGACAGCTGGCAGTTGCTGCGGAGCGTTTTTCTCGACAAGAAACTGATCGCCGAAAACGACCGCGGCCAGTACCTGCTGAGCCGCGACCTGCATACCATCAGCTTCAGCCAGCTGAAGGAATGGGTAAATACCGAATACCCCCTGAACGCCGAGGAGGCGCCGGGGAAATTGAGCTGGCAGCAGGAGGCATACCGGATGTTACAGGAACAGCGCAGGCAGCAGCGCGACACACTCGACGTGAACCTGGCGGAGTTGTTTTCCCGATGAAGGCCTGGCTCGCCCTGGGGTTGATGGTGGCGCTTTCCGGCTGCGGCCCGGGCCAGGGACCGCAAGGGGGGCTTTCGCTGGAGCAGCTGCGAGGGCAATGGGTGGTCATCAACTACTGGGCAATCTGGTGCAAGCCCTGCATCCAGGAAATCCCCGAGCTGAATGCCCTGGATGAACTGCCGGGTGTCACGGTACTGGGCGTGAATTACGACGGGGTCGCCGGCCAGGAACGCGAGCAGCAGATACTGCAGCTGGGTATTGCCTTTGACGTACTGGCCAACGATCCCGCCGGCGAGCTGGGCATAACTCGCCCGGTAGTACTGCCCACCACCCTTATCATTGATCCCGCAGGCGAACTCCGTGACACCCTGGTCGGGCCGCAGACCTTCGAGTCCCTGGCAGCCGCCACCGGGCAGGAAGCCGGCCCGGGGCCACATGAATAAGCCCACTGCCGGGAGCTCGCCCAGCGGGGCAAACCGCCAGCTACCTTGAGGGGTGAATCCGCTTAAGGCGCCTTGTGCTTGCGCGATGAGCCCTTTTTCGCGACACCGCGCCCCTGGCGCTTGCCAAACTGGCGCTCCATCACCTCGCGCTCCTTGATGGTAGCGCGCTGCACTTCCTTCATGGGCAGGTTGGCCATGCGGTACAGGCTCTTGATCTCGCCAGCCTCCATCTCGGCCCACTGGCCCTGCTTGACCCGCGACGGGATGAAGACCTCGCCGTAGCGCACGCGCTTGAGTCGGGACACGGTCAGGCCCTGGGATTCCCACAGGCGCCGCACCTCACGGTTGCGGCCCTCCATGATCACCACGTAAAACCAGTGATTGATACCCTCACCACCCGCGTCGGTGATGTCGGTGAAACGCGCCATGCCATCCTCGAGCATTACGCCCTCCACCATGCGGTGGAGCATGTCCATCTCCACCTTGCCCATAACCCGCACCATGTACTCCCGTTCGATATTGGAAGACGGGTGCATCAGGGCATTGGCGAGGTCGCCATCGGTGGTGAACAGGAGCAGGCCCGAGGTATTGAAATCAAGGCGGCCGATAGAAATCCAGCGCCCGGACTTGAGTTTCGGCAGGCGCTCGAACACCGTGCGCCGGCCCTCAGGGTCCTTGCGGGAGCAGACCTCACCGGCGGGCTTGTGATACAGGATGCAACGGGTCTGGACCGCGGGGGTGGGGTCCAGGGGGCGGCCATCGACGGTGATGCGCACGCGCTCATCCACCCGGTCACCCAGCTTGGCGGCCTTGCCGTTGATGGCAATCCGGCCCTCTTCGATCCAGCGTTCCATTTCCCTGCGGGAACCGAGACCCGCCCGGGCCAACACTTTCTGCAGTTTCTCGTCAGACTTGGTGGCCGGCGGAGCCGCGGCGTCGCTGGGGTTAACTTTTTTTGTCATGGGGAGATTTTCAGGCGCGACTGTCGGGCCCGGCGGCAGCCGAGTCCGCGTCTTCGTCGGCCAGGTCGCAGGCATCAGCCTCGTGCGCTGACTCGTCATCGGCGTCGGGCAAGCCTGCATCGTCTTCCACGAACTCCGCCGCCGTTGCCGCCAGGTCCATCACCGTGGTGTCCCGCTCTGCCGCCGTATCGTGGTCCGGGTCGTCGCTCGCCGGGGCTTCCGAGGTGTCGCTCCCGTCGGCGCCGGGTGCTGCCTGCTCTGCAGGGCCAGCGGCTTGCTGTTCTGCTGGCTGTTCCCGCTGGAGGTGTTCGGTGCCCCCCACCAGGGTAAGGCCGCGCGCAACGGCGCTGGCCGCGTCCGCCGGTTCGGCGCCCGGGACCGGGTCGCTGAAGCCCAACTCGGCATTCAGTGTTTCCAGGTCGCGGATGTCTGCCAGCGCGGGTAACTGGTCGAGGGTTTTGAGGTTGAAATAATCCAGGAACTGCCGGGTGGTGGCATACATGGCGGGCCGACCGGGCACATCCCGATGCCCCACCACGCGAATCCACTCGCGCTCGTGGAGGGTTTTGATGATGTTGGAACTTACCGCCACGCCGCGGATTTCCTCGATCTCACCCCGGGTGATGGGCTGGCGGTAGGCAATCAGGGCCAGCGTTTCCAGCAGGGCCCGGGAGTACTTCTGGGGGCGTTCCTGCCACAGCCTGGCTACCCAGGGACTGAGGCTCTGGCGCACCTGGTAGCGAAAACCGCTGGCCACTTCCTGCAGCTCGAAACCCCGCCCCTCGCAGCGCTGGGCTGCCTCTTCCAGGGCGGTGCGGATGGCCGCGTTGTCCGGGCGCTCGGTTTCCTCGAACAGGTCACCCAGCTGTGCGACCGTCAACGGTTTGCCCGCCGCCAGCAGGGCGCCCTCGACAATCTGCACCAAACCAATTTCCGTCATCTTACTCCGCCCTTGCCTTGACATGGATGGGACCGAAGTTTTCGGTCTGCACGATTTCCACCAACGCTTCCTTGATGAGTTCCATGACCGCCAGGAAAGTGACGACCACGCCCAGGCGCCCCTCGCGCGCGGAAAACAGTGCCACAAACGGCACGAACTGCTGCCCGGACAGGCGCTCAAGCACCTGCGACATGCGCTCCCGGGTTGACAGGGCCTCGCGCTGTATGTGATGGCTCTCGAACATATCTGCCCGCCGCAACACTTCCCCGAGCGCTACCAGCAGTTCCCGCATGTCCACATCCGGGTCCGTTCTGGTGCGGTTCAAATCCGGAGGTTCCGCGCTGCCCGCCCAGGTGTCGCGCTCCATGCGCGGCATTTCCTCGATCTCCTCGGCGGCCTTCTTGAAACGCTCGTATTCCTGCAGGCGGCGGATCAACTGCGCCCGGGGGTCCTCTTCATCCTCGTCGATCTCGCTGGAGCGCGGCAGCAGCATGCGCGACTTGATCTCGGCCAGCATGGCGGCCATCAGCAGGTACTCCGCCGCCAGTTCGAACTGCATGGCGTCCATCAATTCGACATAGCGCATGTACTGCTCGGTTATCTCGGAAACATCGATTTCCAGGATATCCAGGTTCTGGCGCTTGATCAGGTAGAGCAGAAGGTCGAGAGGCCCCTCAAAGGCTTCGAGGAACACCTCCAGGGCCTGGGGCGGAATATAGAGATCCCGCGGAAACTCGGTCATGGTCTTGCCCATCACCACCGCAAAGGGCATTTCGCCCTGCTGGGGACGCAGCGGGCCGGGTGCGGCACCACCAGCGGGAACGGCCGGGTCGGAACCCTGGGCTGTTTCAACGGCTGCTGGCGCTTCGGGCATATCGGATGTGGGTTCGTTAGCTGACACGGGCACCTACCTGTGGTTGGCGGAGACCGCCTGGCGCCGAGGCCTGCGGATCTGCGCGCAGTATAACAATTTAATCCTCAAAAGGCGCGATATCTCCCTTGCCCACCCGCAATACCATTGGCGTATCATCCGCCAGGTCCACCACCGTGGTGGGCTCCATGCCGCAATAGCCTCCGTCGATCACCAGGTCCACCTCATGCTGCAGCGTGTCGCGGATATCGTAGGGGTCGATCATCGGGTACTCCTCGCCCGGCATGATCAGGGTGACGCTCATCAGCGGCTCTCCCAGGTCCGCCAGCAGGGCCGCGGCAATGCGATTATCAGGTACCCGCAGGCCCACGGTCTTGCGCTTGGGGTGCATCAGCCGCCGCGGCACCTCGGAGGTGGCTTTCAGGATGAAAGTATAGGGGCCAGGGGTACAGTGGCGCAGGAGGCGGTAGGCCGCGTTATCGACCTTGGCGTAGGTGGCGATTTCCGACAAGTCACTGCAAACCAGGGTGAAATTGTGGCGGTCGTCCAGTTTGCGGATACGCCGGATTCGGTCCAGGGCATTCTTGTCCCCTATATGGCAGCCCAGCGCGTAGGCGGAGTCGGTGGGATAGACGACCACGCCCCCGCCGCGAACGATATCTGCGGCGTTCCGTATCAGCCTCGCCTGGGGGTTGTCAGGGTGAATCTGGTAAAACTGGCTCATGGCGCTTTACTCCCGGCAGCGACGAACGGTTGCGGCAGCCACCGCTCCCAGACACCGCGCAGCCCATCGAGCTGCGGCGCTTCTATCCCGGGAGGGGGGCTGTAGGGGCCGTCCCTGTGGAAATCGGAACCCACCGATACCTCCAGGGCGAACTCGCTGGCCAGGCGCCGCAGCTGGGCGCTCTGGTCCGCCGTCTGGTAGCCGCTGGCGATCTCGATCGCAGAACCACCGGCAGCCATGAAGTCCACCACCAGCCTGCGCAGCTTCATCCGGGTAAACTTGTACTTCAGGGGATGGGCGATCACGGCCACCCCCCCGGCGGCAACGATCCAGGACACCACCTGGGCCAGTTCGGGCCAGAACGCCTTGACGTCACCGGTCTTACCCTGGCCAAGGTACTTGTCAAAGGCCTGGTTGTGGTCAGCCACATGACCCCGGGCCACCATCCAGGCGGAAAAGTGCGGCCGTCCCAGCTGGCTCTCGCCCGCCTCCGCCATGGCGCCTTCCAGCGCCCCCTCAAAGCCGAGCACTTCCAGCCGTTGGGCTATTTTCCGACCGCGCTCGATGCGGGCCGTATTCAGCAGGTCCAGCCCTTCCACCATGGCGGGATGATCGCAGTCCATGCCCAGCCCCAGGATATGAATGGTGGTGGCAGACCAGCGGCAGGAAAATTCTATCCCCGCAATCAGCCGCAAACCGGCCTCATTGTGGTTATACTCCCCAACCCCGCCAGCCGCGGACGCGTGTTCCAGCGCCGCCAGGTAACCGGCGACGGTGTCGTGGTCGGTGATGGCCAGCATGCCCAGTTTTCGCTCACGCGCCAGCGCCACGAGTTCGCGGGGGCTCAATGCGCCGTCGGAAGCGGCGGTATGGGTATGGAAGTCAATCAACACAATCTTTACACTTGGTGCCCGGCCGCCATCAAGGCGCTGGCACAACCAGGAGAAAAAACACATGGTAACAGCCGGAGCACCGCGGAATCCATGAAGCAATTAGCGGAATTCCTCCCCATCGCCCTGTTCTTTATTGTCTACCAGCTCAAGGGCAGCTCCATTGAGCTGGCCGGCTGGGAGTACACCTTCGATGGTATTTTCTCCGCGACAGCGGTGCTGATGGCGGCCACGATAGCGCAGGTGGGGATCACCTTCGCATTGACCCGCACCCTGGAGAAGCGGCTGGTCTGGTTGCTGCTGGCCGTACTGGTCTTCGGCGGCGCCACTTTGGTGTTCCGCAACCAGATGTTTATCCAGTGGAAGCCCACCATTTTCAACTGGGTTCTGGCCCTGGTGTTCGGCGCCTCCCAGTACATCGGCGACAAGAACCTGATGGAGCGCACCCTGGGCAGCCAGATACACCTGCCCAAACCGGTGTGGGGCAAGCTGAACCTGCTGTGGGTCGCTAATTTCGTCATCGTCGGCGGCCTCAACCTGGTCGTGGCCTATGGCTACAGCGAGGACACCTGGGTGAGTTACAAGCTGTACTCCGCGATCGGGTTCACCCTGCTGCTGACGATTCTCACCGCCCTGCTGATCAGCCCTCACCTGAAGGACGAACAGGCCGCCAAGGAGTAGCGCCTCGCGGACCAGGTCGCTACAGGAACCAGGAACCGCCATCGACCATATGGGTCTGGCCGGTGACGAAGGCGCTGTTGTCCGAGGCCAGGTAGACGATCGTCCCGGTGAGGTCCTGCGTTTCGAGATTGCGCTGGATAACCTGCCCCGCGGCGATCACCTTCTTTGCCTTTTCCAGCTTCTCACCGAAAAAGTCCTCTGTACCCTCCGTCATCACCGCCGAGGGGGCGACTGCATTGACGCGAATCCTGTCCTTGCCCAGCTCCCTTGCCATGCCCCGGGTCATACCGATCACCGCCGCCTTGGAGGCGACGTAATCGAGGCCGTAGGGCAATCCGTAAACCGCCGCCAGGGAGGCAATGTTAATGATTGAACCGCCGCCCGAGTCCCGCATCGGCTGCACCACCGCCTTGCAACACTGCCACAGGCCCTTGACATTGATATTCATCACCGCGTCCCACTGGGCCTCGTCGAGGTTCTCGAAGCGTGCGCCCTTCAATCCGGCGTACAGGGCGGCATTGTTCACCAGGATATCGATCCTGCCGAAGTTGCTCACCGCCTGTTCCGCCATGGCGCTGCAACTGGCCATATTGGCGATATCGGTCACTGCGCCCACCGCGCGACCGCCGGCTGCGACAATGGCTGCCACGGTATCGTCACAGGGATTGATATCACAGGCGAAAATGGCCGCGCCCTCGCCTGCCATGGCCTCCGCGTAGGCGCGACCCAGCCCCCGCGCTGCACCCGTTACAATGGCGACCTTCCCTTCTAGTTGCGACATGCTGGTTCACCCGGACAATTATTCGAGCGGCTAAGTTAGCACAGGCGTGAAAGGCAAGGAACGCGGAGCCGGTTTTCGAACCCGGCATCTAATCCCGCGCACGCCCGCCGCACCCTCCAGTGATCGTGACTGCGAAATTCGGTAGGTGATTTCCCCGTCCAGCGCCTGACGGTTGAATTAACCGCCGCTGAGCCCATTGACGATGCTTGCGCGCACCCGGCGGGGAGCTGCAGCACTAATACGCCAGTTTCTCCAGCCTTGGCAGGAGATAGTCATTACCCAGCAGCGCTTTGGAAGGCTCATAAAGGCGCATGACCAGCATGAACATACCCGCGGGGACAGGCAACCAATTGGCCGCCGGGTCAGCGGGACGCTCATGCTGCAAAACCAGGGTGAGCGAGCCGTCGGGGTTGTAGTTCAGTCCCCGGGTCCTGTCGCCGATGCTGTAGCGTTGAATGTCGTTTTCTTCCAACTGCAGGTCACTGAGGCGGTAAGCCGATAAAGACCAGAAGCCATTGACCGGCGGCAACTCGCCCGCGCCAAAATGCAGCCGGTAGGACTGGCCGCCGTCAAGCAGGTCCCCCGCGGGGTCGAACACCATGGCCGGGTACATGGACTCTTCCGGCAGGTTTCCATAGCCCCCCCGGGCGACGGCCGCGCGCTGCATATATGAGAAGCCATAGCGACCGATTTCCCGGGAAATCATCCAACCATTGTAATCAGAAATAGTTCGCTGGGTCGCTGCCTGGACTATATCCTCGCCATCGGCCAATGCCCGCTCCAGTCCTCGCCTGGCGCCCGGTGACAGCTGCGCTGCATCAAACTCGCTGTTTTTGCCGACGCCGATCAGGTCGAACTGGCTCATCAGGGCCACCTCGGCAGGACGGCCAGGCATTTGTTTCAAACCCTCATTAAGCACCTCAAAAAAAGCCAGGCTGGCCAGCGGATCGATGGCCTCACCTTTCAATTCGGGTGGATCAGCCGGCCGCTGCCCGGGCGTAAATTCGCTCAGGGGCGAAAGCCAGATATCCTCAACCAGGGCCATGGCCTCGTCAAAGTCGTCGGGGCCATCCACCAGCATTCGACCCAACAGCCAACCCTGCCTGGTTTCGACCGGAACAGCTGTGATGCCATCGGGCAAAATCCCCTGCCAGCCGATGGGCACAAGCGCGAAATAGCCCTCTTCTGTACCCGTAGTCCTGCGCCCTATGTGCTCAGCTTCCGCATACAGGTTGGTTACCGCAATAGTGAAATAGCGCCCCGCCGTATCGGGCGTATGCAGAATCAGCGGCTCTGTACTCACGTCAAACCAGCCGCTGAAGTACAGCGTGTCGTTGTTGGGGGCGCGCAAGTTACCCGCCGTACCCGGACCAACGATTTCAGGATAGCGGTAAATACGGTTAACCGGCGCGTAGACCTGCTGGTCCGCGGAAACACGATGCGTCTCATTGTGCATCTGCCTGTACATATCGACGATCGGGTAACCGTAAAGGTATGCCATGGTCCCGACGTGATAGGCCATTTGCTCGGCTATCAGCTCGTCGTTCTTTTTCTGTCGGGAACTCACGACTGAAGCCAGATTGAAATTCAGCGCGATAACGACCAGCACAGCCACTATCAGCACCGCGGCAAAGATCCAGAATTTTCCTGAACGGCTATTGATCATGAATATCTCTTGAACAGAAGTACGGATGCACCCCAACCAGACTTTGGAGAAACGTCCGCGTGCTTCCGTGTTGTGTTTTTTTTTTTTTTATTTTTTTTTTTTTTTTTTTTTTTTTTTTTTTTTATTTTTTTTTTTTTTTTATTTTTTATGCAATGGGTCCGAACTCAATTCATCGCTCAATCGGCGGTAGCGGCCGCATCCTCCCACGCCCGCAACAACACCTTGCCAAAATTCCTGCGTTCCTGGATGTAATGATGGGCCGCAGCAGCCTGCTCAAAAGGGAACACCTTGTCCACGACCGGGGCCAGGGTGCCCTCTCCCAGCAGGCGCACGATCTCAGCCATATCGGGCATGAGGCGATCAAATTCGCCGAACAGGCGGCCCATGTTGGTGCCAAACACTCCGCGGTTATTATTGAGCAGGGACAGCGGGTGAAACACAGGCGTGGTGACCAGTGAGCGCAGCAGCGCCAGAACGTTCAGCTTCTCTCCCTGCACGCTGTCCGCCATGCCGAACATAAACAGGCGACCCAGGGGCGCCAGGCAACGATAACTGCGGCGAAAAGAGTTACCGCCCTGGGGGTCGAGCACCACGTCCACACCCCTTCCAGCGGTAAAGCGCATGGTTTCCTTTTCGAAGTCCTGGCTGCGGTAGTCGATGCAATGGGCGTAGCCCAGTTCTTTCAGGCGCGAGTGTTTGCCGGCGCTGGCGGTGCCGATCGCGATGGCGCCCCGCCACTGGCAGATCTGCAGGGCGGCAATGCCTACCCCACCGCCGGCGGAATGCACCAACACGGTTTCCCCGGGCCGCAGAGCGCCCAGGCGAATCAACATGGTCCAGGCGGTGGCGTAATTCACCGGAATCGCTGCGGCAGCCTCCAGGGATATTCCCTCAGGCACCTTATGGGCCCAGGAGGCGTCGACCACTACTGTATCGCTGTAACCGCCGAAGCGGGTAAACGTCAGGACACGGTCGCCTTCCCTGAAACCGCTGACATCGTCACCCACCTGGTCGACAACCCCCGAGACCTCATAGCCCACCACGCAGGGAAGGGGTGGCGCATCCGGGTATTGTCCCATGCGCGCCTGAATGTCCGCGAAATTGATACCCGCAAAAGCGACCCGTATGCGCAACTGACCGGCGCCCGCCCGGGGGTCGGGTGCCTCCTGCAACTGCAGGGTTTCCGGTGCGCCCTTTTGAGTAATCCATACCTGCTTCATACGTCCGCTCCCGCCTGAAGCCCGCAGGCCTCCATGGCCAGCCTGGCGAAATTCTGCGGGTCGTCCTCCTGGATAAAGTGGCCGCCCCGCAGGGTGGTGTGAGCTTGCCCTTTGATGCCGGGAACCCTGCTGAGGAACTGGGCATCACCACCGCGGGTGATCGGGTCACCGTTGCTGAAACAGCAGATAAAGGGTTTGTGCCACTGCCCGAGCACCTCCCAGGCCCGCTTGTTCTCGGCCACATCCGGGATATCGGCTTCCATCGGCACCAGCGAGGGACAGGCCCGCGCGTCGCCGGGTCCTTCATCGACGTAATGCAGGCGCAGTTCCGGCGTGAACCTGGTCTGGTAACGGTTCAAAGGGGACGTCCGGCACCTGATACGGTCGATCATTTCGACAAGATGTTGATGAACCGCATCATTCAGGGCAATCTCATCGGCTTCTAGCACCCCGCGATAGAGCACATGCGCCGGGGCGCAATCACCTTGCTGACGGCGAAACATTCATCCGCGACCACGGCCTAGCCGCGGGCCGGGGCTCGACGTGGGCCGCTACCTGGCGGAACACACGGGCAAGGAAGAGGGATGCTGCGGCGGCCGCTCCAGTTTTCACTGGTCCTTTCCGGAAAAAAAGATGTACGGCGCCTCAGGCTTCATCGGCTGGCACTTCTGCCCGGTGGTAGGCTGGGGCTGGGCGTCAAAGCGCAAGGGCAACCAGATGGTGCCGATGGCCTCCGGCGACGACTCCTACGGCCAGGGCAGGCCCGAGGCGATGCTGTTCGCCATGAACTGGAAGCTGCCAATTGTTTTCTTCTGCGAAAACAACGGCATGGCGATTCACTCCACGATCTCCGATATGCATCCCATGCCGGACATCTCCAGCCTGGCCCAGGGCTACGGCATGCCCGCGGTGGTGATCGACGGCCAGGACGTATTCGCCGTGGCCGAGACCGTGATCGCCGCCCGCGAGCACGCCCTGGCAGGCAAGGGCCCGACCTTCGTCGAGGCCAAGACCCTGCGCCTGCGCGAACACGACGTGGGCACCCCGGACCTGGCGCGGGCCAGCCGCGGGACGCCGAGTACCTCGAGGAACTGAATAAAGCGGGACCCGGTGGTGCTGGCCACCACCCGGGTACTGGCGGAGAAGGTGCTGACCCAGAAGCAGATCGACAAGATCAACAAGGAGGCAAAAGAGGAAGTCGCCGCGGTGGAGAAATTCGCCGACGACAGCCCCATTGCGCAACCCAGCATCGAAGAACTGTTAGCCGGCGTCTACGCTGGCCTGAGTCGAGGAGAATCACTGTGAGCGAAGTACGTGAATTACCGCTGGTAGAGGCCATCAAGGAAGCCTACCGGCAGGAGATGGAGCGCGACGAAAGCGTGTTCATGGTCGGCCAGGATATCGCCGGCGGCATCTTCCCCCACACCAAGGGCCTGGTGGAGCAGTTTGGCACCGACCGCATCGTCGATACGCCGCTGGCGGAGATCGGCATGTACGGTACCGCCTTCGGCGCGGCCATGGAGGGTTTCGCCCGATCGTCGACTTCATGTTCGCCGGCTTTTTCCTGAACGCGGCCTCCCCATCCTGGCGCAGACCGCCCAGTTCCGATTTATCCACGGCAGCCAGATGTCCCTGCCGATGGTGATTACCGGCGCCTGCGGCGCGGGCATGCGCCTGGGCAACGAACACGCGATGCTGGTGCACAACATGATCGCGCAGGTACCGGGGATCAAGGTCTGCATGCCCTCACCCCTTACGATGCCGAAGGGCATGATGATAGCGGCCATACGCGACGACAACCCGGTGGCCTTCATCTGGCACCTGGGCACCATGATGGACCGCGGACCCGTGCTGGAAGAACCCTACGTGGTGCCACTGGGCGTGGCCGATGTAAAACGCGAGGGCAGCGATGTCACCCTGGTGGCAAACGGTTTCCAGTACAAGAATGCACAAATCGTCGCGGACAAACTGGCGGGCGAGTTCAGCGTCGAGATCATCGACCCCCGCACGTTCTCGCCGCTGGACATGCGACACCATACTCAAGTCACTGGAGAAAACCGGCCGCCTGGTGGTAGTGGACGAGAGCTGGGAGAGCCGCAGCACCGCCAGCGAGATAGCGGCGCAGGTGGTCGACCTCGGCTTCGACCTGCTCGACGCACCTATCCGCCGGGTCACTATTCCCAACATGCCGCTGCCCGGCGGGCACATGGAACCCTATGTGGCACCCAATCCCGACGCCATCGAGGCGGCGGTTCGCGACGTCTGCCGATAGGAGCACGGGATCATGCCGACCAATTATGTAATGCCGAAACTGGCAATGGGAATGAACGAGGGCACCGTGGTCGAATGGCTGGCGTCCGAGGGCGCAGCAGATCGAGCGCGGCGCTCCGCTGACGCAGGTGGAAACCGAGAAAGTCGCCTACGACGTCGAGGCGCTCGTGGCGGGCTGGTTTCACATACTGGCGCCCGCCGGCGAAACCGTGCCGGTGGAATCGGTGATAGGCCAGTTCGCGGCCAGCGCGGAAGAGTATGCCGAGCTCGGCTGGCAGTGCCTGCACCGCAGGCTGCGCCGGCTGTGAGAATTCAATGACAAACTGACCTCCACCGGAGCGGTGATGGGCACCGTGCCGAGCGCACCGGCAGCAGCCGCCGCCGGCGGGCCGCATCAAGGCCTCGCCGCTGGCGCCGAAAGCTGGCGAGGGACCGCGGGATCGATCTCGCCGCACTGACAGGGACCGGTCCGGAGGGACGCATCGTAAAGCGTGATGTACTGGCAGCCAGGACCAGCGCGCCTGCAAGCACCGCGGCAGCACCGCCGTCGCAGTCGGGCGAGCTTACCGCCAAAGCCACTGCTGCCCCTGAAAGGGTATGCGTGGCGCCATAGCGCGGCGTATGACCCAGAGCCTGCAGACCGCCGCCCAGTTATCACAATTTTCCGAGGTGGACGCCACCGGGCTATTGAAAGCTCGCGCGCGTCTTCATCGCCAACGCCGACGCTTACGGTACCCGGGTCTCGGTCAACGCGTTCGTGGTGAAAGCCATCGCCGTGGCCTGCCAGGCTGCGCCCATCGCAAATTCCGCCATCGTCGATGACCAGGTTGTACTGCTGGAACGAGGTCAACGTCGGCATCGCCGTATCACTTCCCGGCCAGGGCGAGTGGGACAGTGGGCTGATCGCGCCGGTACTGCGCAACGCGGAGCGCAAGGGCCTGGTAGAGATCGACAAGGAACTGCGGGACCTGGCTACCCGGGCCAGGGAGGCGGCTGGTCCTTGGGGAAACCGAGGACGGCACCATCACCCTGTCGCCCACCGCGGCCATGGGAGGCGAGGCCATGTACGCCTGGTCGACGCCGGTTTTGAACCTGCCCCAGGCCTTGATCGTCCAGCCGGGCATGATCATGCCGCGCGCAGCGGTGCACAATGGCAAGATCAAAAAGCGCGATATGATGCCCCTGAGCATCACCTTCGACCACCGTATTCTCGATGGTGACCCGGTCGCGAGTTTTGTCGTCATCCTGCGCCGCTGCCTGCAATCCCCCGAGCTGATGCTGGCCTGAGCAATACAGGCTCTTTTTTGAAAAGCGTCGGCATTATCGTCAACCCCGCTGCAGGCAAGGACCTGCGGCGCCTGGTGCGTTTGGCTCCACCGCCACCCACAGCGAAAAGGTCAACACTGTCGTGCGCATACTCCGCGCGCTCGATGCGCTGGGTGTCGCGCAGGGTGCGAATCGCGCCAGACCCTACCAACCTCGGGCAGCGCGCGATCGAGGCCAGCGGCGATGAGCTGCCATCGATCGATGCCGCCTGCCTGGAACTGCCCTGGCTGCTGGGCAGCCGCAGCGATACCGAGCGCGCAGCGACACTGATGCGCGAGCAGGATTTCGGCTGCATCCTGGTGCTGGGTGGCGACGGCACCAGCCGGGCGGTGGCCAGCCACTGCGGCGATGTGCCCCTGATACCGATTTCTACCGGAACCAATAACGCCTTCCCACGGATGCTCGAGGGCACCCTGGCCGGAATGGCGGCCGCCTGCGTGGTTCGCGCCCTGGCAGGCGAGGAGGCACTCGTGCGGGCGCCGCTACTGAAGCTGCTGGCCGATGGCGAGGATGTGTCGCACGCGCTGGTGGACATCGCCGTGATCGACACCCTCGACCGGGGTGCACTCGCGGTGTGGGAAGGCCACTCGATACGCGAGTTATTTCTCGCCCAGGCCCGGCCCGACAGTATCGGCCTGTCCGCGATCGGTGGCTGCCTGGCCCCACTGGAACCCGGCTGTGGAGCAGGCCTGCACCTGCAACTGGGTGAGGTGGGTGATCCCGCCTGCACCCATGTGACTGCACCCATGGCGCCGGGCCTGGTAGTGCGCATAGCGGTGAGCGAGTTCGCGCGCTTCAGCCAGCGGGTGAGCGTTAACGCCCCCGAGGGAGTCTTTGCCTTCGATGGCGAACGGGAAATGGCCATCGACAGCGAGCGCTGCTGGGAAGTCGTCTTCGACCCCCGTGGGCCGCGGGTGGTCGATGTCCAGCAGGCGCTGTCACTGGGTATCGAGCGCGGGCTTTTCCGCGATGACTTTCAGCCTGGCGCACAACACAAACCATAACCCTTGTGGGAGCAGAACATGTCCGAACCGACACTTGATATAGCCATTATCGGCGCGGGCCCTGGCGGCTACGTGGCAGCGATCCGCGCCGCACAACTTGGACTGAAAGTGGCCGTCATCGAAATGGACACCCCGGGTGGCGTCTGTCTGAACTGGGGCTGCATACCGTCGAAAAACCTCATCCAGCAGGCGGAGGATTACCACGTAATCCACACTCTGGAAAAGCTGGGCGTAAAAGTGGACCGCTCGGGCCTGGACTACGGCAAGGTGCATGCAAACTCCCGCGCCGCAGCGAACACCCTGGCAGGCGGCGTCAGCGGACTGCTGCGTAAAAACAAGGTCAAGGTGATCAAGGGCCGCGCGCGGCTGGCGGGTGCGGGCAAGGTGGCGATCGAGGGCGGGGAAACCCTCAGCGCGAAAAACATCCTGATAGCCACCGGTTCGCGCCCAATGGAGGTGAAGGGCTTTGAGTTCGATGAAAAGCAGGTGCTCTCCTCCACCGGCATCCTCGACCTGAAATCCCTGCCGCAATCGCTGGTCATCCTGGGTGGCGGCGCGATAGGTTGTGAGTTCGCCTTTGTGATGAACGCCTTCGGGGTAGCGGTGACCCTGGTTGAAATGGCCGGACACCTGTTGCCCACCGAGGACTTCGAGTGCGCCGCAGTACTGCAGGCCGAATTCGAGAAAGCGGGGATTACGGTGCATACCAAGACCCGGGCCAGGGGCCTGACCCGCTCGGCGAAGGGCGTAAGCGTTGCCCTCACCACACCTGCAGGCGAGACCGCGGTGAAGGCCGAGAAAGCGCTGGTAGTATTCGGCCGGCGCCCCAATACGGAAGACCTGGGCCTGGAGACCGTGGGGCTGAAAACCGATGAGCGCGGCTTCATACCCGTGGGCGATTACAACCAGACCGCAGCCAGTGGCGTCTTCGCGATTGGCGATGTGACCAGCACTCCACTGCTCGCCCACGTGGCTTCCCGCGAGGGCGAACTGGCGGTCGAATTCATCGCGGGCCACGGCGGGCAGATGAAACGGATTGACCCGATGGAAGTGCCGTCAGCGATCTACTGCGAACCCCAGGTGGCCGGTTTCGGCCTGCGGGAGGACGAGGCAAAAAGCAGGGGTATCGAGATACGCAAGTCGGTGTTCCCCTACCGCGGCATTGGCAAGGCGGTGGCTGTCGGCAAGTCCGGCGGCCTGGTGAAATTGATCGCCGACCCGAAAACCGGCGAAATCCTCGGAGGCCATGTAGTGGGCCTTAACGCCACCGAAATCCTGCATGAGATCCTGCTGGCGAAAACCGCCGAGCTGTTGCCCGAGGATATTACCCGGATGATTCACGCCCACCCGACCCTGTCAGAAGGGGTGATGGAGGCTGCCCTGGGATTTGACCGGCGCCGCGATACATATGTAAGCCCCTGTCATATGCTGCCAGCAGTGTCTGGCCCTTCCAGCAGGTGAAAAGATACTATTTGGTCGGTGCCCCGGTGTCCTCCCTGTGATCTACTGCCGTCACAAAGTGCGCGACACTGAATGTATCGCAGGCCGAGAGAGCAAACGAAACAGGAGTGAACCCATGCAAAACCTTATCTTTTTCGCCTATGCCGGCATAGTGGCCCTCACCTCCCTGCGCCCGGGCGGGGACGTCAGCATCGATCCGCTGGATAAAGTCGTTCACCTGCTGGTCTACTACATATTTGCTGTGTTCGGTTATCGCGCACTGAAAGACAAGCGCTACTATCCCTACCTGTGCCTTGGCATCATTGCCTACGGCGGGCTGCTGGAGCTGGGTCAATCCTACATCCCGGGCCGGGACATGTCGGCCTACGACCTGCTGGCCAATACCCTGGGAGTGCTGCTGGGAGCCGCGGTTGTCACTCGCAAACGCTGATTGCATCGCGGGCTGATGCTTCGCGGTGAACAGCGTACCGACCTTGCCTGAGTGTAAGCTGAACATCAGGCGACTACCTGTTGCACCATCCACTCAACCAGCGAGGCGGCCACCCAGCTGGTCGGCGGAACCAGCACGATCAGAGCCACGCGCAGACCCACCGGAAGAGTGATCGGCCACTCCCTGGTACGGGAGATTTCCTCGCGCACACCGACCAGGTTATTGATTTCCTCCAGGCGTTTCACATTGTCGGTCAAGCGCCGTTTCTTCAGGTCGTCAGACCTGGTCGCAGACTTGAGTGCATCCCGGATACGTTCAAGCGCCTGTTGTTTTCTCATGACAACAGCCTGGCGCACCTTGAAGATTGGAAAGAAAAGCAGGTAAAGAGTCACCGCCATCACTGCCAACACAAGCGGGATATCCAGTTTGGGTACACCGCGACCCAGCCAGAGAATCGGCGTGAGCGCCAGGGCTGCTGATATTGAAACGATATTCCACAGGACCGTATTTGCCAGCGGCACCAACTCCTCGATGTGGAACAGCTCTATGCGCAGGTCATTGGTGGCGAATCGGGTCAGCAGTACCGTGATCCTCGACAGCGAGCTCAGCAGTAGAACGATGGCGATCCAGAAATAGACTGACTGCAGCAATAAGGGAATTCTCTTCAGGTTGGCCGCGGTATCCATACCGTCGCTGTACAGCAGGCCCGCAGCGGCGAGATAGACAATCGCAATAGTGGCGCCGACAAGGATCGCAAAGCGCAGCATGCGCAAGGGCGCCCGTTCTATATGGCGGGCGTACAGTTTCGCGTGGCGCATGGAGGAGCCGGAAAGTTTTGCCGCCTTCAGTATGGATGCCTGCGCCTTGCGACCCAGTACCGGCAGGAAGAACATACACAGGCCGCTGATGAGAGGCAGCGCGAGCGCTGCGCCCATATCGCGGTATTGCAGGGGCGTGGTGGCGGTGTCGGGCAAGAAGATATAGCCCATGATCACATTCAGGAGCAGTAGCAAACCGGTCGCCAGTGGGGCGAAGTAGGCCCACTGGATGAGTCGGGAAAAACTAGTCAGCATCGCCCCGCCCAATATACTTTGCGCGCGACATGCCAGACCTCTCAGGGCCGGGCCGGGGAAGCACGATGAATGCTGGACGGTAAAACTCTGGCATACCTTTACCTCTCCCCCGCTGCCTAGATCACATTAATAGCGGTAAAATCACCTCTCGGCTAGTGTTTAAAGCAAACACCTAAGGCACTTCGATCAATTCAGTGGTGTCTCAGGCATTAAGACTCCCGGCCGGCGTTTATCGGAGCGGAAAATTACCCGGCCGGGAAAGTTGCTTCTCCAACAACCGAGCTGCGCCAGTGCGCGGGGCTCACGCCCGACCAGCGCTTGAAAGCATGGCTGAACGCGCTTACGTCGGCGTAGCCAAGCCTTCCGGCTATCTCCAGGGCACTCAGGCCGGACTCGGACAGCATTGTCCTTGCCCGGGCAAAACGCGCGGACTCAAGTTCACCCCTGAAGGTAGTACCCGCTCCCAGCAGGTGTCTCCTGAGTGTGCGGGAGTTGACCCCCAGCAGCGCTGCCGCCTCGACCTGCTTACACTGCCGCGTATACAACAGCATGCGCAGGGACGATATCAGGTTCCCGGCGGATTCCTGCACCGCGGCGTCCAGCTCCCGGGCCTCCCGCAGCATGTGGCGGTACAACAGGGGGTCTGCCCCGACCGGGGCACTGCTGAGCCAGCTCGGCTGAAATTCAAGGCCGGACCATTCGCTGCCGAAAACCAGCGGGCTGCGAAAAAACGTTTCATAGGGCTCCGGCTTCGCCGGGCTCGCCCTGCCCAGCATGACCCTGGACGGATTCCAACCCGGACCGCACAGCGCCCGCATCAGGCAGCAACCTATCGCAAGCGCGCAATCATAGACCAGCTCGGGGGCGATGATGCCGGCTTGTATGGCGAAGTAGCGCAGTGATGCCATGTTGCCACTGGGTTCCAGTGTGATCAGCGCCGCCTGGTCGTTGAGCGTGCGATACCTCGACAGGTTTGCCAGCGCCGTTGCGACAGTCCCGGCGCAGGTCATGGTGAAACCCACGACACCCAGGGAGCTGGGGCTGACCCTCTGCCCAACCAGCAAACCGAAGTGCTCGCACCCGGTGGCTTGCCTGCCACGATGCAACAGCTGGTCTATTGTTGCAAAGGGCACGATCTTGTCGGGATCAGCAATATCCTTGAGGGACAGGCCGGCCCCTTTGAGCACGGGCTGCGGATCCTGGCCGAGTTCGCGCAGGACCGCGGGTACTGCCATAAATGGCGCCAGCCGAATATTGCCCGGCGAGGGCAATGGCGGAGTACTTACCGTGAACGGCGCCTTTGTGTTTGCTCGGGTTGGCATGAGCCAGATCAACTATTTCCCGGTGAGGTTCGCAGGTGGCCTAATTAAACAACATTTTGATCCGCGCTAACAATGCGCCCTGAATGGACCCGAGCCATACTCACACTGTTTCCAATTGCCTTTGTATCCGGTCTGGAAACTGCCCGTCACCGGGGTGCAATGGAAACGCTGAAACCGGAGGGAGCGGCAGGTATTGAGCGAAAGTCATCCTGAAGGCGGCAGAATTCCGAGAATTGAACTGCACTAACGGGCACAAGCCGGAAGAGAATTTTATCAGCCACGGACGGGGTTCACGCCGGCGACATAAACCGGAGCTATACTTCGGCACGAGATGCATTGCGCCAGCGCAAGTCGGGTGACAGGTTTGCTGGTTTTTACTTCGGAGAGACAAAATGACAAACGGGAAATTATGCGGACAAGTCCTGCGGCTTGGCATGGCACTGACCCTGCTGGCCAGTCTGCCGGCGAACGGCCAGCAGGTAACAGGGACGATGGGCGCGCCCAGCGCCACGACAACCATCAGCGGCAAGCAGTTGCCGGCGCCGGAGCCCAAGTTCGGCGGCGACATCAAGAATGACGCGCTCAGTTCAAAGGCGTGGTGGGCGCCGCGTATCACACCGCCCCAGGACGCACCGAACATCCTGCTTATCATCACGGATGATGCCGGTTTCGCCGTCCCAAGCACCTTCGGCGGAGTCATACCTACACCTACCCTGGACCGCGTGGCGAATAACGGCCTGCGCTACAACAACATCCACTCTACCGCGCTATGTTCACCGACCAGGGCGGCCCTTATCACAGGGCGCAACCACCATTCTGCCGGGTTTGGCGTGATCTCCGAGCAGTCCACGGGATTTCCCGGCTACAACAGCATCATCGCCGATGACAAGGCAACCATCGGTCGAATGCTGCTCGATAACGGCTACTCGACCGCGTGGTTCGGCAAGAACCACAATACCCCCGCGTTTGCCGCGAGCCAGGTGGGTCCGTTCGACCAGTGGCCGACGGGCATGGGCTTCGAGTACTTCTACGGCTTCATCGGCGGGGATGCCAACCAGTGGCAGCCGAACCTGTTTCGCAATACCACCCAGATATTTCCATTCGAGGGCAAGCCTGGCTGGAACCTGATCACGGGTATGGCGGACGACGCCATCGACTATCTCAATCGCATGAACCAGACGATGCCCGGCAAGCCGTTTTTTATCAAGTACGCACCCGGGGCAACCCACGCGCCGCACCACCCGACGAAGGAGTGGGTGGATAAAATCAGCAAGATGCACCTGTTCGACCAGGGCTACAACAAACTGAGGGAGCAGATTTTCGAGAACCAGAAGCGCCTCGGCGTTATACCGGCGGACACCCAGCTGGAACCCTGGCCTGATGACGTGCTCAAAAGCTGGGACAAACTGACACCTGAAACCCAGAAATTGTTTATCAAGCAGGTGGAGGTTTTTGCCGCCTACGCCGCCTACAGCGACCACGAGATCGGCCGCATCATCGACACGATCGAGGAGATGGGCAGACTCGACAATACCCTTGTCATCTACATCAATGGCGACAATGGCACCAGCGCCGAGGGCGGCCCCCTGGGCACACCCAATGAAGTCGCTTTCTTCAACGGCGTCAACGAGATGCCGGTGGACGTGCAGATGAAGTGGTATGACGTATGGGGTACGGAAGAGACCTACAACCACATGTCCGCAGGCTGGTCCTGGGCGTTTGACACCCCCTTCACCTGGTTCAAGCAGAACGCGTCGAAGCTTGGCGGCATCCGCCAGAATATGGCGGTGTCCTGGCCGGCACGCATCAAGGACAAGGGCGGACTGCGGGAGCAGTTCATGCATATCATTGACGTGGTACCGACGCTACTCGAGGTCACTGGCATTCCCGCCCCCGCACTGGTCGATGGGATCGAACAGGCGCCGATCGAAGGAACCAGTTTCGCCTATACCTTCGACGGCAAAAACGCCAGGGAGAAGTCGCGCCACAAAATCCAGTACTTCGAGATGATGGGCCAGTGGGCTCTGTACAACGATGGCTGGCTGCTCAGTACCAAGGTCAACCGCGCACCCTGGGAGGCCTTCGGCGCTGCCAACCCGGACCCGCTCAACAACCAGGTGCTTGAACTTTACGACCTGAACAAAGACTTCAGCCAGTCGCAGAATATTGCCGACAAACACCCCGACAAGGTGAAGGAGATGAAGGAACTTTTCATCGCCGAGGCAACCAAATACCAGGTCTTCCCGCTGGATGCCTCAGTGGCTGCGCGCATTGTAGCCCCGCGGCCCAATATCACCGCCGGGCGCACGGAGTTCGTCTACACCTACCCCATGGTCGGGCTGCCCCAGGGAGACTCACCCTTCCTGCTCAACAGCTCCTACACTATCACCGCTGATATCACCGTGCCCGAAGGTGGTGCGCAGGGCATGATACTGACCTCGGGCGGACGCTTTGCCGGCTACGGTTTCTACCTGCTCAAGGGCAAACCGACTTTCCTGTGGAACCTTATAGATCTGAAGCGCATCAAGTGGGAGGGGCCGGAGGCTCTGTCGCCGGGCAGGCATACGCTCGAGTTTGACTTCAAATACGATGGACTCGGAGTTGGCACACTCGCATTCAACAACATGAGCGGACTGGGCAGGTCAGGGACAGGCACCCTAAAAGTAGACGGCAAGGTCGTGCAGACCCAGGCCATGGAGCGAACCCTGCCAATGATCCTGCAATGGGACGAGAGCTTCGATATCGGCTCCGACACGCTGACCGGCGTGAACGACGCCGACTACAAACCGCCGTTTCCCCTCACGGCCAAGCTCAACAAGCTGACCCTCACGGTCGATCGCCCGAAATTAACTGAGGAGGACATCAAAAAGCTGGATAACGCGACGGCTACCGCAGTGGACGGCAATCCTATCCACCATCTGCAGTCAGTGCCCCAGTGAAATAGCGGTTGCGCTTCGGGGTGTAAGCGCAATCACCATCCAGTGATGATAAAAAGGCCCGACCGGAAAGGTCGGGCCTTTTTTTTGTCTTTTCACCGACCTGACAGCCTGGGCATTCGGTCTATGCACAGCAATAACGGGGAGCCTGCCCCGCGATAGTGGCGGGTGGTACCATTAGGACCAGCGGCAGCCTGACCCGGCCGCCGGCCGGGCTATTTAATTAATTAATATCAATGAGTTAAGGTTTTATTATGTACTATGCCATTTTGTGTGAAGACGTCGAGAACAGCCTGCCCATGCGCCAGGGCGCCCGCCCGGCCCACCTTGCAAGGCTGCAGGAGCTGGCAGACAAGGGTCGCCTGTTGGCAGCCGGACCACATCCGGCCCTGGATACCGCCGACCCGGGCGAGGCGGGGTTTACCGGCAGCCTGATCATCGCCGAGTTCGACAGCCTGGAAGCCGCCACCGCCTGGGCAGACTCGGACCCCTATGTCGATGCAGGTGTCTTCAGCCGGGTGATCGTCAAACCCTACAAGCTGGTGCTCCCCTGAACCCACAGGTGCCTTAAATTTCCCGGCAAACGGGGTTACACTATCGGCCCTTCCCGGAGCCCAGCCGCTTTGGGGAACGATCCGGCCATCAAGAAGGAATCCGTTTTGAAATTCGCACTGCCATTTTTACTGCTCGCCGGCCTGTTGGGACCCAGCCTCGAGGTCCAGGCCCAGGACATACGCTATATCAGCGATAAGCAATACATTCCCGTGCGCCGCGGCGCCGGTAACGACTTCAAGATTATCCACCGCGGCCTGCCCACGGGCACCCGCCTGAAGGTGTCGCAGGTGTCCGAGAACGGCGAGTGGGCTGAAATCACCACTGACGACGGCACCAGCGGCTGGATCCGGGCCCAGTACCTGATGAATGAGGCCCCCGCCCAGCAACGCCTCGACGAACTCACCAGGAAGGCCCAGCAGGCGGGCGGGTTGACCGAGGCCCTGCAGCAGGATGTGGCGACCCTGGAGGCCGAACGGGACTCGCTACTGGGCCAGGTCGCGGAGTATGAACTGCAACTGGGCACGGTCAACGATGAGCTGAGCCAGCTCAAGCAGGTCTCGGGGAAAGCCGTGCAACTGGACGCGGACAACCGCCGCCTGGTGGTCAGCTCAGAACAGCTGCGCTCGCAACTTGACACACTGGAAGCCGAGAACCAGCGCCTGCAGGACAAGGTCAACAGCGAGGATTTCCTCAACGGCGCGCTGGCGGTTTTACTCGGGGTTATCATCACCCTGGTAGTGCCGCGGCTGTGGCCCAAGCGCCGCAAGAGTTCGAGCTGGGCTTAGGCCTGCCATTCCCTGGAGAAACTATCGTGCTGAAGAATCTGTTTATCTGCCTTGCCATGGTGCTGGCACCGCTGGCCACTGCGCAGGAAACCACGCTGCCCAACCCCCAGGTGATGATCAAGACCAGCGAGGGAGATATCACCCTGCGACTGTTCCGCGACAAGGCTCCGCTCACCGTCGACAATTTCCTCGCCTACGTCGACGCGGGATTTTACAACGGCACGATATTTCACCGGGTAATACCCAACTTCATGATACAGGGCGGCGGCCTTCTCCCGGATATGACGGAAAAAGCCACCAATGACCCGGTGGCAAACGAATCGAAAAACCGACTGCACAATACCCGCGGCACCATCGCCATGGCGCGCACCAGTGACCCGGATTCAGCCAAGGCACAGTTTTTCATCAACCAGCGCAACAACCTGTCGCTGGACTGGGCCCCGGGACGCGATGGTTACACGGTCTTCGGCGAAGTTATCCTGGGGATGAATATTGTGGACTTCATCGCGACGGCGCCCACCGGTAAAGTCGGCATGATGGGCGACGTGCCGCTGCAACCGATCGTGATCAAGGAAATCGTGCGCGCCAAGGCCTTATGATCGCACTCAGCGTCAATCTCAACAAAATCGCCCTGATTCGCAACTCACGGGATACCACCAATCCCAGCGTCACTGAGCACGCCCGCATGTGCATTGCGGCGGGCGCGGATGGCATCACTGTTCACCCCCGGCCCGACCAACGCCACATCCGCGCCCAGGACTGCATCGACCTGGCGGCAATGCTGAGCGTGGAGTTCAATATCGAGGGGAACCCTATGGCGGGCCCACGCCGCAGCGATCGGGCCGGTGTCGGCGACTACCCGGGGTTCATGGAACTGGTAAAGTCGCTGCGCCCGGCCCAGTGCACCCTGGTACCCGACGGTGACGATCAGCTCACCTCCGATCACGGTTTCGACCTGAAGAAAGATGGCGACAAGGTTGCTCCCCTGGTGGCCGAGTTGAAGGCCCTGGGTATCCGCACCAGCCTGTTCATGGACCCCGAGCCCGAGCAGATCCGCCTGGCGGCCCAGATGGGTGCCGACCGTATCGAGTTGTACACGGAGTCATATGCTCGCGCCTATGCCAGTGGAGTAAACCTCGACAGCATCTTCGGGCAATTTGTTGAGGCCGCGGAAACCGCAGCAGGGGCAGGCCTGGGCCTTAATGCGGGTCACGATCTGGACCTGCACAACCTGCCCCGCTTCGCAACCATCCCGGGGTTACTGGAGGTGTCTATAGGTCACGCCCTGACCGTGGATGCCATCCGCATGGGCCTGGCCAATGCGGTGGCGGCCTACCAGCAAGCGCTGGGGAATTAGTCGGTAATCAGCTGCTCACGCAGGTGATCGGGGAGCCTGGCCGGCGCCTTGGTTTGCCCATCCATATAAACCAGCACGGCCTTGCCCTTTACCGTCAACTTTCCGCCCTGGTACATCTCACACAGCACCGTCAATGAAGTGTTGCCCACCTCTGCCCCGGTGACCCGCGCGCTGACATCACTCCCGAAGAAGGTCTCGGCGACAAAATCGATTTGTATGGATGCCAGTATCCAGTGCACTGCAAGAGCAGGATCACTACCCGCCAGGGATTCAATAAACTTCATCCGCACTACCTCAAACCAGGCGGCAATGGAGGCATTGTTGATATGCCCCAGGGCATCGGTCTCATAGAACCTCGGAACTATCGTTATGCCAAAGTTCTGCAATGTACTTTCCCTGAAGTAAGTGACCGGGCGATTTACCAGCCTCCGCCCACTGCCTTGTAAAGAGCGATCAACTCAAAATCGAGCTGCGCTTCGCTGGCTGCAAGCTCCGCCTCCACTTGGAACAGGTCACGCTGCATGGTCATGACATTGTTATAGTCGGTTAAGCCTGTGCCATATTGTACCAGCGCCAGGCGCACACCCTCCCGGGTCGCTTCTGTGGCGCGCCGCAAGGCCGCAAGCCGCTGGTGCTCGTTGTTATAGGCCACCAGGGCGCTCTGCACTTCAGACAGAGCTTCCAGTACCGCCTGCCGGTAGTCCAGCAGGCGCTGTTCCGTCAGATCTTTCTGCAACTCGATATTACTACGCACCCGTCCGCCGTCGTAAAGGTTCCAACTGATTGGCAGCGACAGGCCCCACATATCACTGTTGCTGTTGAACAGATCATTCACAGATCGCGACTGCAGGCCGATAAAGCCGCTGAGGGTGAAGTCGGGATACAAGGCCGCTGTGGCGACGCCGATCTGCGCGGTCTGGGCTGCCAGGCGCCGCTCAGCGGCCCGCACATCCGGCCGCTGGCGCAGCACATCCACTGGCAAGCCCAGTGCAATACGCCCCGCCGGTTGCGGAATGGCCGCTACGGCTACGAATTCGTTCTGTAAACTTCCCGCCTCAACACCGAGCAATACCGCCAGCCGATACAAGGCCTGGTCTTTGGCCGTGGCAATGTCCGGTAAAGCCGCTTCCGTCATACCCAGGGTAGCCTGGGCCTGCACCACATCCAACTGCGAACTCAAACCCGTGGCGAAACGTTCCTGCGCCAAGCCCAGCGCCTGCTTCTGCACCTTGATATTCTCATGGGCATAAACCAGGCGCGCCTGAAATTCGCGCACCTGAATATACGTGCGGGCCACCTCCGCAAACAGTGTCACCATGACATCGCGCTCGGATTCCACTGTGCTCTGGTATTGCGCCTCAGACGATTCTATAGACCTGCGAATACGTCCGAACAGGTCGATTTCCCAACTTGCATCCAGCCCCAGTTCATACAAATTCTGTGCATCGAAACCGTTTTCCGGCGCCACCTGGGCCAGCCAGCCATCATCACTTTGCCGGGTGCGTGATGCCTGGCCTACACCATCCATCTCGGGCAGGCGCTCACCACTTGTGATCGCCAGGCTGGATCGCGCCGCCCTTACCCTGGCAGCAGCGGTTTGCAGATCGAGGTTGCCACTGTGGGCGCGGTCGATAAGCTGGTTGAGTACAGGGTCGTCAAATACCGTCCACCAAGTCTGTAGCGTAGCGTCGGGACCCTTATTTACCTGATCGACTATCCGCATATGCCAGGCATCCGGAACAGCGAGTTCCGGTTCCACATAGTCGGGGCCGACCGCAGCACAGCCGGTAAAAACAAGCAGGCTCAGTGCAACAAGCCAATTGCGGTGGTTCACCCTCTTCTGCCGGGACATCAGTCGCATCGCCTAGAACGGGTTAAACAGGTAATTCAGGAAGCTTTCAGACTGGATCTCGATCTGCCGCAGCAGCTTGAGAAAATCCGCGCAATCCTTGCTGTAAATAGCCACGATCGCCCTGGCGCCAAAGCGCAGGGGATAATCCGGGTCCTTCTCGGTCATGCGCAGGCGGACAAAAAACTCCATGCCGGGATGAATCTGTTGCTCCTGGGGCAACACGCCACTGGGCACTCCCTGGGCGCTACCGTTTGCCCAGACCACACTGACAACCTCGGCATCGAAGACCTTGCCCGGGTACATGGCAAACGCCACTTCCGCGGCGTCACCCGGGGCTACCCGCTGGATGCCGTTTTGCAGCGTTTTGGCGACAATCCAGTGCTCTTCGGAACTGATGAAGGTCATCACTGGCGTCTTCAGCCGCACAAAACCGCCCGGGTGTAACTGCAGGTTGGATACATAGCCATCCGTAGGTGCGCGCACCGTGGTCTGCTCAAGGTAGTAGCGGGCTACATTCAAATTAGCCAGGGCCTCGGCCACTGCGGTTGGCTTGTTGTCGACGTTGGAATCCAGCGCCAACTGGGCAGCCTCCCGCTCTGCCTCGGCAGCCAGCAATTGTGCCTCGAGACTCGCGACCTTCTGGCGCACACTCTCCAGTCGGTAGGTTGAAGCTGCACCATCACTGGCTGCATCCCTGACCTGCTGATACATCACTTTCTCAATCTTCAGGTCAGCTTGCACCTGCGCCACCTGGGCACTCGCCTGCTTCAGCTGCTGGGCAAGCTCCGCAACCTGGGTATCGGCCGCTGCCAGTTGTGCTGCGTAAAGATCTACCTTGTACTGTTTTTCCTCCGTATCCATCTGGAATAGCGGGTCGCCTTTCCTGATGGGTACATTCGGTTTGGCATACACCTCGGCCACTTTCCCGCCCCACTCCGGCGCCATCTGCACCACGTAGGTCTGCACAAACGCACTCTTGCTGTAGGGCGCAAACTGCCCCAGTGCCAGCACCTCGGTCAGCAGTGCGCCAATCCAGATACCGAAAACCATGAATTTCCAGAACAGGGAAAAACGCAGCAGCTTGTAATCAAAAAAAATCAGCCGAACGAGGAAGAAGTAAGCTATAGAGATCAGGAGTTCCACTGGCTAGCTCTCCTCCTGCCCGGTTGCCGGCGCACTCTCTGCGTCGCTTTCATCAGCCCCGGTTTTCACAGGAGGTGTATACAGGTTACCAATCACGGCACCTGAATAGGACCAGATCAACGCCAACATCCACAGGGGAAAAATCAGCAGCCCCATCAGCGAGGTCGCTTCGATAGCGTCCTTTTGCGGATGGCCGCGCTGCTCTGCGACTTTACCCGGGTAGGTGTGGATCTTGACAATTCCCAGGATGATGGTGACCACCGAAAAGAAAATCAGAAACAGGGAAATTATTGCGATTTTATCCATGAAACAAACACCGGGATTCAATTCGCGACAACATTACCACGTAGTCGATTTACCCGCCAACAAGGCTGATCATCACCCCACCGCAGCTACTTAGCGCACTTCAGCCACGAGGGCTGGTCTTTACGCTTATTGAGCTGACCGCGACAGCACCAGCTGGCCATCCTGCACTGGAATTACCGTACCGGGGTCAAAATCCATCCGCACCTTGCCGGTTTCCTCACCGAGGCGATACTGCACCTGGTAGCCCACCGTGTGCTGGCTGGTGTCCGTCACGGTCTTGCACTGACGCTCGGTCTCCTGGTAGGTATCGCCTTCCTGCATGCTGCCCTGGACCTTGTTGCCGGCAATGCCGCCGACCACAGCGCCGGCTATCTTGGCGCCGGTGTTCTTACCGCCGCCGCCGATGGCGTCGCCCGCCAGGCCGCCGGCAACGGCGCCCAGCACACTGCCGGCAATCTTGTGTTGATCCTTGATCGGCTTCTGCCGGGTGACCACCACATCCCGGCACTCTTCCCGCGGCGTTTTCACAGTCTCCGTCAGGGGTGTTACCGCCAGCACCTGGGCAAATTCCGGCTCCGATGAGAGCATCCTGTAGCCGGCGTATCCCCCCGCGGTAGTCGCCGCGGCAATCCCGAGAACGGTGCCTGTAAGCATGGATTTGTTCATTTCACTCTCCTGGTCTGGCCTGGTCTGGCCCGGTTAAGGCGGCGCCAACAAAGGCCCGCTGGTTTCACGTCGACAGCATTCCCAAGGAACCACTGCGACGCCAGCTTAACCCCGTCAGGATCCGACTCAAGCTCCGCTCGAGGGTAAAAATACCGCAATGATATTGGAATACTGCGGGCGAAAAACGGTCAGCGGCCAGCCACCAGGCTGATCATCACGCCCGCCGCCACAGCCGAGCCGATCACCCCGGCCACATTGGGGCCCATGGCGTGCATCAGCAGGAAGTTATGGGGGTCAGCTTCCAGCCCCAGCTTGTTGCTCACCCGCGCCGCCATTGGCACTGCCGAGACCCCGGCCGAGCCGATCAGGGGGTTGAGCGGCGTGCCCCCCATTTTGTTCATCAGTTTGGCGATGAGCACTCCCGAGGCAGTGCCGATGGCAAACGCTACAATGCCAAGGCCGAGAATGCCCAGGGTATTGATGTCGAGGAACTTGTCCGCCACCAGCTTGGAGCCCACCGACAGGCCCAGGAAGATGGTGGTGATATTGATCAGCGCATTCTGCGCGGTAAAACTCAGGCGCTCCACCACCCCGCACTCTTTCATCAGGTTGCCGAAGCAGAACATACCCAGCAGGGGCGCGGCGGCTGGCAGCAGCAGGGCTACCAGGATCAACAGCACCAGCGGGAATACGATTTTCTCGCGGCGGGATACCTGCCGCAGCTGCACCATGACGATTCGGCGCTCCGCCTCGGTGGTGAGGGCGCGCATGATGGGGGGCTGGATCAGCGGCACCAGCGCCATGTAGGAATAGGCGGCAACCGCTATGGCCCCCAGCAGGTCCGGCGCCAGCACGCTGGCAACATAAATGGCAGTAGGGCCGTCGGCGCCGCCGATGATACCGATGGCCGCCGCATCGCTGAGACTGAAATCCATCAGGCCGATACTGCTCAGCCCCACCGCACCGAGCACCGTGGCGAAGATGCCGAACTGGGCGGCAGCCCCCAGGAACAGGGTCTTGGGATTGCCCAGCAGCGGCCCGAAGTCGGTCATCGCACCGACGCCCATAAAAATAACCAGCGGCGCCACGCCGCTGGCTATGGCGACTGTGTAGAAGTTATATAGCATGCCATTGCTATAGGTGGCGTGCTCGGCCAGCTGTGTCAGTGCCAGTTGCAGGGGTGCGCCGGCACCGTGGTAGGCCGCGAGCAATTCCGCGGCACTGGCGGTGACAGACAGTCCCAGCACACCGGCAAACTCTGCGAGCATCGCCGGGTCGCCGGCGTTCACGGCATTCTCCACAGCGGACAGGGCCAGCCCCGCCCCCGGGATATTGGCCAGGATGCCGCCAAAGCCGATGGGGACCAGCAGCAGCGGCTCGAACCGCTTGCGAATCGCCAGGAACAACAGCAGCAGGCCTATCACTATCATAAAGGCCTGCCCGGTGTGGATCTGGGCGATGCCGGAGGAGTACCACAGCAGCAGCAAGTTATCCACGCGGCTTAAACCACGCTGATCAGCGGATCGCCGACCGCGACCTTGTCGCCCACTTTTACCATCACTTCGGCGACGGTGCCGGAGCGCTGGGCCCGAACCTCCGTTTCCATTTTCATGGCTTCGAGCACGACGATCACGTCGCCCGCCTCGACCTCGTCGCCGGCGATCACGTTGACGTGGAAAATATTGCCAGCCAGCGGCGCCGACAGCGGGTGCGCGGCGGAAGGCGCCGCGACTGGTGCCGCCGCTGCCGGGGCAGCTGCCGCCGGGCTTATGCCGGAGATATCGCCACCGTCAGCAACCTCTACCACGTAGCTCTGGCCGTTCACTTTGACTGTATAAACGCCGGATGAACCGGCCGCGGGTGCGACTGCCGCCGCCGGTGCCGCGGACGGCGCGGCCCCGACCGGCCCGGGGGCGGGTTCGAACGCCGACGGATCGCCCCGGTGTTCCAGGAACTTCAGCCCGATCTGGGGGAACAGGGCATAGGTGAGCACATCGTCGATCTCGCCCTCGCCCGGTGTCAGTGCAATGGATTTCTCGCGGGCCAACTCGCGCAACTCGTCAGTGAGCTTGTCCATTTCGGGTTCCAGCAGATCCGCCGGGCGACAGGTGATGGCGGGCTTCCCCTCCAGCACCCGCAGCTGTAATTCGGCGTTGACCGGCGCCGGAGTGGCGCCGTACTCACCCTTGAGTACGCCGGCTGTCTCCCTGGAAATCGACTTGTAGCGCTCGCCTGTGAGCACATTGATCACCGCCTGGGTACCGACGATTTGCGACGTGGGTGTCACCAACGGGATAAACCCCAGGTCCTCCCGTACCCGCGGAATTTCCGCCAGCACCTCGTCCATCTTGTCCGCCGCACCCTGCTCCTTGAGCTGGCTTTCCATGTTGGTCAGCATGCCGCCCGGCACCTGGGCCACCAGGATACGGGCATCCACCCCCCGCAGGGAGCCCTCGAAGGCCGCGTACTTTTTGCGCACCTCGCGGAAATACGCGGCTATTTCAGCCAGCTTGACGATATCCAGCCCGGTCTGTCGCCCGGTATCCGCAAGCATTGCCACCACCGACTCGGTAGGCGAGTGGCCATAAGTCATGGACATGGAGGAGATGGAAGTGTCCACGTTGTCGATACCGGCCTCCACGCACTTGAGAATAGTGGCCGTGGATAGCCCGGTGGTCGCATGGCACTGCATATGAATCGGTATGGCGCAGGCCGCCTTGAGCCGGGTTACCAGTTCATAGCCTACATAGGGGTGCAGCAGCCCCGCCATATCCTTGATGGCGATGGAATCGGCCCCCGTGTCCTCGATACGCTTACCCATCTCCACCCAGGTCTCTACCGTATGGACCGGGCTGAGCGTATAGGAAATAGTACCCTGGGCGTGTTTGCCCACTTCCTTCACCGCCTTTAACGCGACTTCCAGGTTGCGCATATCGTTCATGGCGTCGAACACACGGAACACGTCGACGCCGTTATGGGCAGCGCGCTCGACAAATTTCACCACCACGTCGTCGGCGTAGTGACGATAGCCCAGGATATTCTGGCCCCGGAACAACATCTGCTGGGGCGTGTTGGGCATGGCTTTTTTAAGCTCCCGAATCCGCTCCCAGGGGTCCTCGCCAAGGTAACGGATGCAGGCATCGAAGGTGGCCCCGCCCCAGGTTTCCAGGGACCAGAAGCCGACTTCATCCAGGCGCGCGGCAATGGGCAGCATGTCGTCCAGGCGCATCCGTGTGGCCAGCAGGGACTGGTGAGCGTCACGCAACACCACGTCGGTAATACCCAGCGGGCGGTTATTCTGGTCCATTGCTGTCAAGCCTCTATTGCCTGGGGGAACCGCCTTGCGGGCGGTCTAGTCTTCTGTCTTGCGATGCTGGTGAATCGCCGCGCTGATCACGGCCACGACGCCCGGGTCCAGCTGGGGGGCGACAGCCTTGCCAGCGCCGCGCTCCCGAGCGGTGACGGGCGGGGGTTCCGGCTGGGGAAAATAGCGGCTGATCAGCCCGGACATGGCGGTTGTGGCCAGCACCAACAGGGCCAGGAACAACACTACCGTGCCCATGCCATAAAGCATCAGCTCCATTCCCTGCGCAACAATATCGCCCTGCATATCTTCACCCGCTGGCACGGCCCGCACATTGCGCGAGCACTGAGTCACTTATTTTAAATCAGTAAAGTGAAGGGCGCCATGCCGATGGCCAGGGTACAGGTAAAAGAGGAGCCAGCTGAGGTATGGTTGGAATCTGCACCGGAGACGGCGGTGGCACGGCTATGGCGCTGCCGCCGCTCCCACAAATGCGTAGATATTCGCCAACATGCAGTTTATCCTGCTGCTTCCTGGTATTTCCCCCCCATTATTATCGACAAGAGGTGTGCAGATGATGAGATTTGCCTGGCTATTGATTATCGCGACAGGGCTGTACGGAGGCGCGGCCAGCGCCGAGCAGACGGTGCGCCTGATGGCCAATACATCGCCGCCCTACGCCGACCAGAAACTGCCCGAGCGCGGCCTTGCGATAGAGCTGGTAAACCACATTTTCGCGCGCACGGACTACACACCCGAGATCACCATCGAGAACTGGTCTCGCGCTGTCGAGGGCGCGCGCATCGGTGTCTACGACGGCCTGGCCGCGGCCTGGTACTCGGAAGACCGCAGCAAGGACCTGCAGTTCAGCGAGCCCTACCTCAGCAGCAAACTGATGATCCTCAAACTGCGCAGCAACCCGCGCAACTACGGCAAGCTGCAGGACCTGGCGGGGGCGCGACTCGGGGTCCGGGTGGACTACGCCTACGGCATCGATTTCGCGGCAATTCCCAACCTGACGCTGGTGGAAGAAAATCACCTGATCCAGAATTTGCTCAAGCTGCAAAATGGTTCGGTTGACGTGGTCATCGGTGATCGCCGCTCCATCATCATGCAGTTGAATGAATACATGGAAGACCGGATCACCGACTTTGCCGTGGTCGACATGCCCCTGCCGGATGTCCAGCGGCACCTGGCAGCCAGCCGCGACCTGCCCGGTTACGAAAAACTGATAGAGCAGTTCAACCGCGCCCTGGCGGAAACCCGCAAGGACGGCTCCCTGGAGGCGATCATCCATAAATGGGACGAGCGCCTCGGCAAGTTCGACTGACGCTCGAATGACCCTGTTAGAGGATCGTCCATGCGGCTGATGCTCGCCCCGATGGAGGGCGTGATCGACCATACCATGCGCGACATGCTGACCTCCCTGGGCGGCATCGACCGCTGCGTCACGGAGTTCGTGCGGGTCACAGAGCGCCTGTTGCCGCCCAAGGTGTTTTATCGCCTCTGCCCGGAACTCGCCAACGGCGGCAGGACCGCCGCAGGGGTGCCCGTTTACCTCCAGTTGCTGGGGGGCCAGCCCGCAGTGGTGGCGGAGAATGCAGCGCGCGCCGCCGAGTTGGGCGCCGCCGGCATCGACCTGAACTTCGGCTGCCCGGCCAAAACCGTCAACCGCTCGGACGGCGGCTCGATCATCCTGCGCGAACCGAACCGCGTTCACGCGATCGCCAGTGCCGTGCGCGCGGCGGTGCCTGCACAGGTACCAGTCACGCTGAAAACCCGGCTGGGCTACGAGGACCAGAGCCTGTTCCTGGACATCGTGCGCGCAGTGGAGGCCGCGGGGGTCAATGAACTCACCGTGCACGCCCGCACCAAACGCCACGGCTACCGCCCGCCCGCCTACTGGGAAGAGATTGCCCGGGCCAGGGAAGTGGCCTCACTGAATATCATCGCCAACGGTGAGATCTGGAGCCCGGCGGACGCCCTGCGCTGCCGCGAGGTCACCGGCTGTGACGACCTGATGCTGGGGCGCGGCGCCCTGTGCCGGCCGGACCTGCCACGGCTGGTGGTCGCGGCGGCGGCGGGAGTGGCCCGCACTTCCCTGCACTGGCCGGAGATTCCACCGCTGCTGTTGCACTTTTTCGAGTTGAACCTCGCGCACTACGACGCAAAGTACGCCCCCAACACCGTCAAGCAGTGGCTGGCCTACCTGCGCGCGTATTTTCCCCAGGCGGCGCTGCTGTTCGAGCGGGTCAAGCGGTTGCGTGATCCCGCGCAACTGCACACGGTGCTGCTGGCGGAGTCACGAGACGGCGCAATTGCAGCGATGGCCGAACTTGAGGACGATTCCAGAGGCGCCGCCTGAACGTTCAGGTCAATATTGCCGCTCAGCGTAGGCCACGAAAACCGCCCACACCGGCCTCCACTGAAAACCATATGTTGTGGCCGAGTCGGCGCTCCGCCCCCAGACCAAAGTCCCAGGCATCGAGATTCACAGTGGTGTCGCCGCCGTGCCCTGGATTGAAAGCGCTGGATGCTGCCTGCCGTGCTTACAAGGCGGTGAACTAAAACAGCGTTGGAACGATAGCGTCGATCAGCCGCGGCCCCTTTGCCCCGATTGCCGCGGCAAACTGCTCGTTGAACTCCTCGGCGGTGGTGGCACGGCTCGCCTCCACACCCATGCCGGTGGCGATAGCGACAAAATCCATATCCGGGCGACCGATATCCAGCACACTGGCGGCGTTCGGGCCCGGCTTGCCGCCGCGGGCGCCAGTGCGGGCGAACTCCATCTCCAGCACGCTGTACTTGGTGTTGTTGAAAATCACCACCGTTACATCCAGGTGCTCCCGGGCCATGGTCCACAGGGACTGGATCGTGTACATGGCGCTGCCATCGCCTTCCAGGCAGATCACCTTGCGCTCGGGGCAGGCCACCGCCGCGCCCACCGAGGCAGGCAGCCCCCAGCCTATGCTGCCGCCGGTAAGGTTCAGCCAGTCGTGGGGCTGGGCCGTCGCAGTCGCCGGGAACAGCGCAAACCCCGACGTGATGGACTCGTCCACCACGATGGCGTTTTCCGGCAGGTAGTGCGCTACGGCCAGCGCCACCTTGCTGACATCCAGGGGGCCGACTCCAAGGTCGGGTATGGTCAGTGGGTGCACATCGGGCGCTGCATCCACGGCATCGAGTTGTTCAAGCAAATCTTCCAGCGTCTGGTCGATGTCGTCATCGGGGCCGGCCAGGAAAAATTGCTCACAGTTGGGTGAGGCGATGGCACTGGGCACGTTGGGGTAGGCGAAAAACGACACCGGAGCGGGCGCGCCCACCAGGATCAGGTGTTCGATGTCCTTGATATGATCGATAGCCAGTTCTGCGAGGTAGGGCAGCCGGTCAATGACCGCCGTACCGGCACCCCGGGCGATGCGGCCGGGAAATACCTCGGTGCAGACCCGCACCCCGGCGGCTTTGCCGATCCGGCTGAGCATGAGACCGCGCTGGCCATCGACTTCCCTGCCACCGATCATGATCATGCACCTGTCGCCGGACTTCAGCATCGCCAGAGCCTGTTCAACCCGGGCAGTCGGCACCTGGGCGGGCGGTGCAACCACCACGGCGGGCTCTGCTCCGCCGGGGTTATCTCCCCAGGACACATCCGCCGGCAGCATCAGGGTAGCCACCCGGCCGGTTCCCGCCTGCCGCACGGCCTCGGCGGCATCGCGGGCGATATCCTGTGGCGCTTTCGAGGTGTATACCCAGTGCGAAACCGGAGCCGCGATGCCCTCGATATCGGCGGTCAGCGGCGCGTCGTACTCCAGGTGGTAGGTGGCGTGGTCGCCGACAATATTGACCACGGGCACGTGTCCCTTTTTCGCATTGTGGATATTGGCCAGGGCATTGCCCAGGCCCGGCCCCAGGTGCAGCAAGGTGGAAGCGGGTTTCCGAGCCATCCGCGCATAGCCGTCTGCGGCCCCGCTGAGCACGCCCTCGAACAGGCAAAGCACACAGCGCATGCCATCGACTTCGTCCAGGGCGGCGACGAAGTGCATTTCCGAGGTGCCGGGGTTGGTAAAGCACACATCGATATTGTTATTGACCAGGGTGGTAAGCAGGCTTTCAGCGCCGTTCATGGCTCGTGCTCCGGTTTTTTGTTTATTTATTAAGGTCTCTGTGTCCGACAAGCATAGGACACAGCTACCGGACTTGCTACGCTGGGTCCAGCCTGGGGACGGAATTCAGCAGGGCGCGGGTGTAGGGGTGCTGGGGCGCGGTGAGAATTTGCTCGGCGCTGCCCTGCTCCACCAGCTTGCCAGCCTGCATGACACCCACGTGGTGGGCCAGGCTCGGCACGATGGACAGGTCATGGGTGATGAACAGGTAGGACACCCCGAACTCACGCTGCAGCTCCTGCAACAGACCCAGCACCTCGGCCCGGATGGACACGTCCAGCGCACTGGTTGGCTCGTCGCAGATGATGAGCTCGGGCTCAACCGCCAGGGCGCGGGCAATCGCGATACGCTGCAACTGCCCCCCGGAAAATTCGTGGGGATAGCGCTGGCTGTATTCGCGACGCAGCTGCACCCGGTCGAGCAACAGGCCAATGCGCTCCTCCCGCTCCTGCATGGACAGGCCCATACCCAGGCTCACCATGCCTTCAGCGATGATCTCACCGACAGTCATCCGCGGATTCATGGACGAGAACGGATTCTGGAAAATCACCTGGATCAGTTTGCGATAGGGCAGCATCTCGCGCCGCGCCAGGGAGCCGATGGCGGCGCCCTTGAAGTGAATCTCGCCACCACTGATCTCTTCCAGGTTGAGAATGGCGCGCCCAAGGGTCGACTTGCCGCTGCCCGATTCTCCCACCAGGGCATAGGTCTCGCCCCGGCCGATCGACAGGGAAACACCGTCCACCGCCCGGGTGTAGTCCACCACCCGTTGCAGCACGCCCTTGCGAATGGGGAAGTAGACCTTGACGTCGTCGAGGCGCAGCAGGGGCTCCTCCACCGCGACGCTCTGGAACCGGGTGAGATCGGGCAGCGCGTCTATCAGGCGACGGCTGTATTCCTGTTTGGGGTTGTGAAAAAAGTCATCGACATTCGCCTGCTCGATAATCTCGCCGCGGTACATCACCGCCACCTCGTCGGCGGTGTTGCGCACCACGCCCATGTCGTGGGTGATCAGCAGTACCGCCAGTTGCCGCGACTGGGTCAGGTCGCGGATGAGCTTTAGCACCTGCTCCTGGATGGTCACATCCAGCGCTGTGGTGGGCTCGTCGGCAATCAGGATGTCGGGCTCGCAGGCCAGCGCCATCGCTATCATGATGCGCTGCTGCTGCCCTCCGGACAGCTGGTGCGGATAAAAACTGAAGCGGCTGTCGGGTTCGGGAATCCCCACTTCGGTAAACAATTGCACTACCCGCTTGCGCAGGGCATCGCCGCGCAGGGACGTATGCAGGCGCAGGGTCTCCGCCACCTGTTGCCCCACGCTCTGCACCGGGTTGAGGGCGCTCATGGCATTCTGGAAAATCATCGCTACCCGGCGCCCGCGCACGCTCTGCATCTTCGCCTCGGGCAGCTCAAACAGGTCCTGTTCGCCGACCAGTACCGCACCAGAGGTTATGTGCAGAGCCTCCGGCAGCAGGCGCATCGCGGCGAGGGAGGTCACCGACTTGCCGCTGCCGGACTCGCCCACCAGGGCGAATATCCGGCCGGCCCGCAGCTCCAGGCTGATACCCTTGAGTATCTGCTCACCGGTTTCCGCCAGCACTACTTTCAGGTCCCGCACCTGCATGCGTACGTCAGAGGAGGTACTCATGCTTCCGACCTCCCGTTGCTGCTGCGCGGATCAAAGGCATCGCGCACCAGGTCTGAAAACAGGTTGGCTGCAAGCACCAGCACGAACATGAAGAAAAATGCGCCGGTCAGGGTCCACCATACCGCGGGCTCGCGGGACAGCTCCGAGCGGGCCCCGTTGATCATATTGCCCCAGCTGCCCATTGACGGGTCGATGCCGACGCCGATATAGGACAGCACCGCCTCGGCCAGCACCAGTGCGCTGAAATCGAGCACAAAGGTGATAAGGATAATATGCACCACGTTGGGCAGGATGTGCCGGGCGAGGATGCGCGTATGGCTCACCCCGAAGGCGTGGGCCGCCTGCACGTAGCCCAGCTGGCTTATCTTGAGAGTCTCGGCGCGGATCAACCGGCAGAGGCTGGACCAGCTGGTCAGCCCGAGAATAAAACACAGGGCGATAAAGCGGGCATCGGCCTTTTCCATGCCGATGGAGAAAAAGTCCGGGTTGAGGTCGATATACACCTGGAACAGCAGTACCGAGGCCGCAATCAGCAGGATGCCGGGGATCGAGCTGAGGGTGGTATACAGATACTGCACCACATCATCCACCCAGCCCTTGAAGTAGCCCGCCATCACCCCCAGGGTGACGGCGATGGGCAGCATCACCAGGGTGGACAGGGTGCCCAGCAACACGCCGGTGCGGATGCCCTTTATGCTCTGGTAAGCCACATCCGTACCGCCCTGGTCGGTGCCCAGCACATGGTAGTAGTGGCTGATATACACCAGCCAGACCATGAAACAGATCACCGTCGCCTGCACTGACCAGGACGCGTACCAGGGATAGACGCTGTTGCGCAGCAGCCGCCACTGCAAACCGACCACAGCAGCGGAGGCGAGCAGGCCCCAGGCCAGCGCAATGGCGCTGAGGTAGAGCACGTCCCGCCACTTGTGGGCCGGCTCGGCCAGGTGTTGCCCGGCGTGTTCGAGCCAGTCGAAATCCCGCACCATGTTGCCCTGCTCATCCTTCATATTGCTCTTTTCAAAGGATTTCAGGGCAAACGGCGCCGAGTAGGTGCGCTCGAAGCGATCCCCCATGCCATCGAGCATGACGTCCAGGACGCTGGTCACCTTGTTGTCGTAAAACACTTCATTTGTCGGCACGCCATCCGGCGGCGGCAGCGCCCGACGGAAATGCAGGGAGTCGAGCAGGGCTATACCCACATAGACCATGATGACCGTGAAAGTGACCATACCCAGGCGTGAGGAAAAAACCTGGCTCCAGCGCTCCCTGGACTGCGGGTCGTTACGCAGGCGGTAGAAAAACGTGGTGAGTACCGCCACCAGCATGAACACCAGCGCATCGGACCAGAGCAGGACCGGCTTTGCGTCGAGCTCCCACATCAGCTGAGCCGCACCCGGGGGTCGGCCCACGTATAGGATATGTCGGTCAGTATCAGGCCGATGATATAGAGGATTGAGCCTATAAAAACCATGGTGCGCACGATGGCGAAATCCTGGGAACGGATGGCATCGAGCATGTAACTGCCCAGCCCGGGAATACCGAAGAAGGACTCTATCAGCAGGCTGCCCATGAACAGTGAGGGAATGAGCACAACGATACCGGTCAGGATGGGGATGAGTGCATTGGGCAGGATATGCTTGAACAGGATGCTGATTTCACTGGCTCCCTTGGCACGGGCTGTGCGCACGTAGTCCTGGCCGGCCTCTTCCAGGAACAGGGTGCGGTACCAGCGCGCCCCGGAGCCGATACCGGACACCACGCTGACCAGCACCGGCAGGATCAGGAATTTCCAGGGCTGGAAATCGGGGTCGAAGCCGGAAATGGGCACCAGCATCCACTGCTTGGCCACCAGGTACTGGCCGCCGATGATATAGAACAGGTAGGAGATGGACATCAGCGAGACGAACACAAACACCGCCCAGCGGTCGAGCGCGGTGGCGCGGAACATGACCACCATCAGGGCGACGCAGATATTTACCCAGATGCCGATCGCGAAACTGGGCAGGGCCACCGCCAGGCTGGGCCACATGCGGGTGGACACATCGGTGGTGATATCGCGGCCACTCTCGGAGCGGCCGAAGTCGAAGGCGAATAACTTGACCGACTTGGTGAAGAAAATTGTGTCCGTAAGGGCGGCCACCCCACTGGCATCGTCGTTGACGAACAGTGGTTTGTCATAGCCGTTCTTGCGCTTCCAGTTCGCTATCGCCTCGGGGGTGACGTATTTGTCGCCCAGCTGGGACGCCGCCATATCGTCGGGCGAATTAACGACGAAAAACAGGGTGAAAGTGAGCAGGTTGACCCCGATAAGAATCGGTATGGCGTAAATCAGGCGGCGGATAATATAGGCAAACATCAGTTGTTCCTGGGCACACGAGCGGTAGCTTTCTGGCGCCGCCGGTAGGCGATGACACCGGGCAACACCAGGCTGAGTAGCAGCAGCGCACCGGCGTACAGGGGCCAGGTTATCGGTTGGTTCCACTCGACCTGTTTGCGGGCCCGCTCCTGGGCGTCGATCCGCGTATACATCAGGCTCGCCTTGGAAACCCCGTGGCGCTTGTTGTTGTGCACCCAGGTGTTATTCAGGTAGATGTCCTTGGGGTAGTAGGCAAACAGCCAGACGGCGTCCTTGCGATACTGTTCCACGGCGAGCGCAACCAGCTCGTCGCGCTCGGGTCCCGGTGCCAACATACGGATCTTGCGAAAGGCCTCATCATAGACCTCGCTGGCGTAATTGGCATTGTTGGCGCCATCGCACTTGCAGTCCAGGGGGCTCTCGGGGCCGTAGAGCAGGAACAGGAAGTTTTCCGGGTCCGGGTAATCCGCCAGCCAGCCGTGGGAAAAAATCTGGGTGTTGCCGGTGAGGAGTTTCTCCCGGGTGCGGTTCCAGTCGGCGGGCCGATACTCGACCTGCACGCCAATCTCGCCAAAAGCGCGGTCCATCCAGTTCATCGAGGTATTGCTGATGGCCTGGGACTGCACATCGATGAATATTTTGAGCGGCTCCCCGGTGCGGGCATCACGCCCGTTGGGATAGCCGGCCTCGGCCAGTAACTGCCTCGCATAGTCCAGCGACTTGCGGCGGGGCTCGCCGTCCACCCAGTCGTAGACATACGGGTTCATACCGGCCTCGCCTTCGAGGAAGCCGGGTATTCCGGGGGGAATCACCGACTGGGCCGCGATGCCGTTGCCCTTGTAGAAAATATTGAGGTACTCCTCGGTGTTGAAGGCAATCTGCAGCGCCTGGCGCAGTTTGCGCTTGTCCTCGGTATAGCCACCGATGACAGGGTCGCGCATATTGAAGCCGTAGTAATAAACAGCCGGCTTCACGTCCGGGGACATGGTGATATTGTGGTCTTCCAGTTCCTTCGACATCTCGACCCCGTCGGGGCCCACCACGAAAGCCTGGTCATAGACGCCGTTGGTATTGCCGTGCACCTCGCCGGAGCGGTCATAATAGCCCTGCAGGAACTTGGTCCACAGGGGCAGCACCTCTTTTTCCAGGCGATAAACGGCCCGGTCGATGAAGGGAATCCGCTTGCCGGCGTCATCAAGCAGGCCCGCTTCCCGGTCGCCGGGCTCACCCTCGCTGGGGTAGAACTCCTCGCGGAAGTTGGGATTGCGCTCCAGCACGATCTCGCTGTTGGGGTCGTTCTTGACCATCATGAACGGGCCCGCCCCCACCGGCCACCAGTCCAGGGTAAGGTTGCGCTCGGCAAAACCGGGGTTGTGATAGAAGCGATCCACTTCGGGGGCTATCGGGGAAAAAAAGTGCATGGCCAGCCAGTAACTGAACTGGGGATAGCGGCCATTGATGGTGATGGAAAAGGTGCGCTCGTCCAGCACCTCAAGCCCGTCCATGGCGTAGTCGTTCAGGTCCAGCCAGCCGCTGCGGGGAACCTTCCCGACCTCTTTGGAGAACGCTTCCCAGCCGACAATATAATGCGCCATGAAACCCAGCATCGGTGAACCGATTTCCGGATCGGCAAGCCGCTTGATGGCATAGACAAAATCATTGGCCCGCACCGGCCTGCTGCCGGTTTCCGGGAAGTCCGGTACCTGCCGGTAGCGTGAACCCTCGCTGGCCGTCGCGAACAGGTAGAGGGGCTTGCCGTCCGCGTCCAGGGCAAAGGCCGGGTGGGGCTGGTAGATTTCGTCTTCACGTACCCGCATGGTATAGCGGGAAAACGCCAGCGCCTCGTCATCCTCCGCCACCTCATTGCCATCCGTATCCAGGAAGGTCAGCTCGGGCGGGGAGTCCAGGGCAAGCGGGACCAGCTCGTAGGGCCGCTTGAGGAAGTGATAGCCCATGGGGGGCTCGTAAATCTGGTCGATGAAAAGACTTTCATCGGAGGCATAGGAGGTGGCTGGGTCAAGGTGCTTGGGCGGCGCCGGGCTCATCACCGACTGGTAGGTGACGAAATCGCCCTCGTACTGTGGATTGGGGTTATTCCAGGGAGGCGCACCGCACCCGACCAGCAGCGTTGCCAGCAGTGCCAGGGTTCCAAAGACGACAGCGCGACGCTTACGGCCGGTTGCCAGAGCTTTATTTCGGTTTGGCACTATGCCAGAGCTCCCATTGCGAGCGCGCAAGGATACCCTGTGAGGCTTGCAAGGACCAGTACCCCAATGGCGGTATGCCGGGCGGGTTCACAGAATTTGCAGGCAATAAGTGCCCTCGCCCCCCTTCTGTCCCTATAATAGCGCGCTGGCCTGCCATGAAGCAGCCGTTCTAGCGGGACAATCAGATCTATGGCAACAGTCAGCATTCCCCAAACCGACTCGGCCACCGACACCGGCTTCTTCGGCCACCCGCGGGGACTGCTAGTATGTTTCACCACCGAGCTGTGGGAGCGGTTTTCCTTCTACGGTATGAAATACCTGCTGTTGCTCTACCTCACCAAATATCACCTGTTCACTGACAGCAGTGGACTGGAGGTTCTTGGCAGCTACGCGGCCCTGGTATACGCCATGCCGGTGATCGGCGGCCTGCTGGCCGATCGCTACCTGGGAATGCGCAAGGCCGTGGTGTTCGGCGGTATCCTGCTGGTACTGGGCCACCTCGGCATGGCCATCGAGGGGGAACAGGCCCGCAGCGAGGGTGGGCAGGTCCTGCGTGACGAGGGCGCCCTGCAGGTTTTCTACTTCTCGCTGGCACTGATAGTCATCGGGGTGGGCTTTCTAAAACCCAACATTTCCACCATCGTCGGCAGGTTGTACCGCGAGGATGATCCGCGCCGGGATTCGGGCTTCACAATTTTCTACATGGGCATCAACCTCGGCGCCTTCAGCGCCACCCTCCTGTGCGGCTACCTGGGTGAGACCTTCGGCTGGCGCTACGGCTTCGGTGTCGCCGGTATCGGCATGCTGGTGGGGCTGGCCTCCTTTCTCGCCGGGCAACGCCACCTCCACGGCCAGGCAGAGCCACGGGACCCGGCCTTGCTGCTGCAGCAGTCGCCCCTGGGCATCAGCAAGGAACTGGCCATTTACCTGTGCGGCCTGCTGGGGGTGATAGCGGCCTGGCAGATGCTGCAGTTCCACGGCGCCGTCGGCCACCTGCTGCACATCATGTCAGTCGCAGTGTTGGTCGGTTTGGGCTGGTTCATCACCACAAAGTGCAACCCCGTGGAACGCAGCCGGATGATCGTACTGGTGCTTCTCACCATGTCCACCGTGGTTTTCTGGGCCCTGTTCGAGCAGAGCGCCGCCTCGATGACCCTGTTTGCCGACCGGGTGATGGATCGCACCCTGCTGGGGGTCGAGCTCACGGCCTCACAGTTCGGCGCCATGAATTCCTTCTTTATCTTCCTGTTCGCGCCGATTTTTGCCTGGCTCTGGACGGTACTGGGCCGGCGCGGGCTGGAGCCGTCTACCCCCCTGAAATTTTCACTGGGTATCGCCCAGGCCGGGCTCGGCTTCTGCGCCCTTGTGTTCGGCGCGGCCTCGCCCAACGAGGCCGGCCTGGTCGCCGCCTACTGGATGGTCCTGGCCTACCTGCTGCACACTACGGGGGAGCTGTGCCTCTCTCCCGTCGGGCTTTCCGCCGTCACCAAACTGGCGGTGCCGGGCGTAGTCGGCGTCATGATGGGCGCCTGGTTCCTGGCCACTGCCTACTCGGAATTTGTCGCCGTCCAGTTGGCCAAGCTGGCGGCCATCGAGACTGTCGATGGGGCGGTGGCGGACACCGGCACCGCACTGGCCAGCTATACCGAGCTGTTCACGAATCTGGGCTATATCGGTCTGGGATGCGCCGCGCTATTGTTGCTGGCAACACCAGTGCTTAAGAAAATGATGCACGGCATTCACTGAATCACCACTGCCACGGGCATTGCATTGCGCTCTGGTGTGGCGCAGGTTCTGACAACGCGGCCCGAAGTGGCTAAATGAAGCGGCTTTATAGAGGTAAATACTATGGCAGAACGCGAATTTGACCTGGTCGTCTGGGGCGCCAGCGGTTTCACCGGCCACCTGGTCGCAGAGTACCTGACGCGGACCTACGGGACCGGGGGCGACCTGCACTGGGCTATCGCCGGGCGCAACCCGGAAAAACTGGAGCAGGTGCGCGACGAGTGCCTGCCGAAAAACAAGCGTAAAAGCCTGCCGATATTGATAGCAGACAGCAGCGATCCCGCAAGCCTTGCGCGCATGGTGGCCCGCACCCAGGTGATCTGCAGTACGGTCGGCCCCTACGCAAAGTACGGCACGCCGCTGGTAGCGGCCTGCACCGAGGAAGGCGTCGACTACTGCGACCTGACCGGCGAGGTGCAGTGGATGGCGCGGGTGATTCCCGACTACCAGGGCTCCGCCGTCGCATCCGGCGCGCGCATTGTCCACACCTGCGGCTACGACTCCATACCCTTCGATATTGGCACCTGGTACCTGCAGCAAGCGATGCTGGAGCGCTACGGTGTACCCGCCCGCGAGGTCAAGACCCGGGTCGGCCGCACCCGCGGCGGCGCCAGCGGCGGCACCATTGCAAGCATGCTGAATATGCTGGAGGAAATGAAGCGGGACCCCTCTATCCGCAAGGTGATGGATAATCCCTATGCCCTCAATCCGGCCACGGTAGCGCCGGGCAGGGACGGCCCCGACCAGACCGATGCCCGCTTTGACCCGGATTTTGACCAGTGGACCTCACCCTTCCTCATGGCCGCCGTCAATACCCGTGTGGTACGGCGCACCCATGCCCTGCTCGGCCTGCCCTGGGGCGAGGACTTCCAGTACGGCGAGGCGGTGTTGAATCGCTCCCGGGGCCAGGCGACCGCAGCCGCTGTCGGCGCCGGTGCCGGCATGCTTGCGCTGGGCTTTGGCCCCGCGCGCAAAATCGCGCAGAAGTTGTTGCCATCTCCCGGCGACGGCCCTTCCCGGCGCCAGCGTGAAAACGGTTACTGGGAGGTTTATTTCCACGGCGTGCACCCCGATGACCGCAGCCTGGACCTGCGACTCAAAGTCACCGGAGATATGGACCCGGGTTATGGTTCCACCGCAAAAATGCTGGGCGAGGCCGCAGTGTGCCTGGCCCAGGATGAGCCGCTCACAGGGGGCGGTTTCTGGACCCCCGCCTCTGCCATGGGCGCGCCGCTGCAACAACGCCTGGCCAGCAATGCAGGCCTCGATTTCGAGTTCGTCGAGACAGACTGACCGCAACGGAGTTCCGGCGCGAACATCGGTCGGGCTGCGCGAGACATCAACATGGCACCAGGGAGGCGAGAAACACAGGCGTGAACCGGTTTAACCTGACCTTCAGCGGCGAGCTTGTTGCTGGCCATGACCCTGAGCTGGCGAAAGCCCGGATGGCCCAGGTGCTGGATATGGACGACCCCGACCTGTTGCAGCGCTGCTTCTCCGGGAACACCGTGGTACTGCGGCGCAACCTTGAGCGCAGGGAGGCCGCGGAGCTTTACGCGCGCCTGCGGCGCATTGGGATACACGCTGAACTGGTCAAGATCGGTGAGCGGGGCGACCTGCACGCTGGCGAGAAAGTCGGCTCCCCCACACGCCAACAGGCTGACACCGGGGGCGGCCCGCAAACTACCAGCCCGGTAGAACAGCCGGTGCAGCCGGCCAAACGGCGGGAGCCCGTCGTCGCAGATCCTGCCCCGGCCAAACCCGCCGTCGAAAACGGTATCCCGCCCGCGGCCACTGCCCCGCAACACGCAGCCAAAGCGACGGCAGAGGCCCGCAGGGCTGACCGGGCGGCCCAGAAGCACCTGCAGGCGGAGGAGGCCGCCCTGCTCGACGCCAAGGAAAAAACGCTGAGGAAAGCCCTCAAAGCCAAGGAACGCGAAGCCGCAAAACGTGCCAAAGCTTCCGAGCGGGCGCGGCAGAAAACCCTCGCCCGGGAGGCGCAGCACAAGGCAAAGCTTGAAGCCGCCAAGCTCAAAGCCGCGCAGGAGGAAGCGAAAGCGCAGGCGAGCGCCCGGCAGGCGGCAGAAAGAGCCGAGCGAGAGCGCAAGGCCGCCCAGGAGCGGGCGCGAGCCCAGGCCGAGCTGGAAGAGCAACAGGCCCAGCGGCGCGCTATGGAAGAGCAAGCCATAGCGCGCGCCGCCGGTGAACTAGCGCAAAAAACCACGCTCAAACCGGTTGAGGCAAGGGTCAGGACCCGTCTGGAAACCCCCTCGCGCCGGCGCGGTCCGGCAGATGAAACCAGGCGCAAACGCCAGCCGGGCGCGCCCAACCTGTACAGCCTTACACCGTTTCGCAATACGCCCGAAGTTCGCGCGAGGCCCGCGCAATCAGAACGAATCATGCGAACCGCTTTGATCGGCTCTGCCATCGCCTTCGCGCTCGCGCTGCTGCTGGCTGTGCGCCTGCTCACCCTGCCGGCCCAGTCCCCCGTCGCCGGTGCCGCCAGTATCGCAGTCAGCCCGCAGGAACGGCCGCTGCTGCTGGCTGGCGATCGTCTGCTGCTGCACGACCGGGCCGGCGTCAGTGCGGCGGACCTGACACCGGCAGACCTCGGCCTTGCAACATTACAGGCGCCGATGGCATTTGACAGCAGCGGCAAGCTGCTGCTGTCGGGTGTCCTGGCCAGCGCGGCCCCCACGCCAGTGCAGCCAAGGCTGTTGCAATGTGATCTCGACACGCCCGGCTGCGAGGTATTTCCGGGCCAAGCCGAGGCCACGCAAGTCTCGGCGCTCACTGTCCACCCTCTGGACGGAACCCTCTTTGTGGCCGACAGCGTCAACGGGGAGCTACTGAAACTCAGCGCCGCTGGCGAACTCCTTGCCAGGGCTCCGCTCGACCTGCCCGAACACCCGGTGTTGAAGCTGGATTCGGGCCTGCTGCTGACCAACAGCCCGGCGGCGCCGGGCATCCGTGTATTGCGCTACGAGGACGAGGCTTTCGGCCAGCAACTGGATGAGATTGTGCTGTTGCCGCCCGACGCCGACGCGACCGGCTTCACCGGAGTGCGGGACTTTATCTGGAACGGCGAGCACTGGTGGGTGTTGCTGCAACAGGCAGGTGACGGCGCCAGCGGGCTCTATCGCTTTGACGACCAGTGGCAATTCATCGACCGCCTGGCTCTGGCCCCGGGTAGCCGACCGACCCAACTGGCAAGCTGGGGTAACCGGGTAATAATCACCGACCCTGCACGCCTGCCGATACAGCGCTTCAGCAGCGCCGGCGTGCCGGAGGCAGCGCTGGTTTCAGCGACACTGGTCGAACTGGCTGAAGGGCAGGCCCACCGCGCCAGCCTGGTGCTGCTCGGCTGGCGCTCGGCCCTGGCACTGTGCCTGCTGGCAACCATCGCCGGCCTCTGCGTCGGCAGCCTGCATCGGATGCGCAGCCAGGTGTACCGGTCCTGCCGTGGGCGCGGCGCCGAGCCGATAGACAAGTTTGACGACACTATAGACTGGGTGGAGTTGGCCCCCGAGCGCAGCACCGGGCTCCGCAAGACCGCTATAACCTGCACCGTGCTGGCGCTTGCACTCATCCTGGGGGCTATCGGCGTGGGAGCCTCAAGCCTGCAGCTGGCGGCCCTGCTGCTGGCAATGACGGGGCCGGCAGCGGCGCTGCTACTGCTGCAACGCAGCGATCCCGGACATATCGGCACCCGGGACCGGGAGTTATTGCTGGTGGACCACCGGGGGATGTACCACCTCGGCGCCGGCAGTCGAATTCACTGGCGCGGCCCCTTCCTGATGATTGACGATGTGGTCGTGTTCACCGGTGCGCCCCTGTTGCCGGCGTTTGCTCACGCCGGTATCGCCCGGCAGGTGATACCCGCCGCGCGGGACGGGGTGAAAGTTGACCGCAAGATCGTCACGGTCAAACTGCTGCAGGGACGCCATCCCCTGGCACTGGGTGCCGCGGCGATCCTGGCCAGTACCGCCGCGGCTGTCGCGCTACTGTCACTGCAGGGTATTTTTTAGCCTGCAACTGCTGGCTGTACAGGGCGACAGGCCTTCCCTGTATTCGATATACTGTGGCGCAAAAGACCAGCCATCCAGCGACAACCATCAGGGACTACGGTTGCATGACTACCCCCCCCAACGATCAGCCAAGCCCTTCCCAAGCACTGCGGGTTTCGCTGTTCGTCACCTGCCTTGCGGACCTGTTTCGCCCCTCGGTCGCCTTCGCCAGCATCAAGCTGCTGGAACAGGCAGGCTGCGAAGTGACAGTGCCCCTGGGCCAGACCTGCTGCGGCCAGCCCGCTTACAACACCGGGGATTACGAGTCTTCCGTGCCGCTGGCACAGCAACTGATAAAACAGTACGAGGATGCTGAATACGTGGTTGTGCCCTCGGGCTCATGCGCCGGGATGATCTGCCATCACTATCCCCGACTGCTGGAGGGCGAGTGGCGCGAGCGAGCACTGCGGCTTGCGGCGAAAACCTTCGAGCTGACCACGTTTCTCAACGATATCGCCCACCTGGAGCGCGGCGACCGTGCCCCGGTAGAGCTGCCCGACGTGACCTACCACGACAGCTGCGCGGGCTTGCGAGAGCTGGGGGTCAAGAGCCAGCCGCGCGCGCTGCTGGAGAAATTGTGCAACACCCGGGTCAACGAGCTGCAGCAGACCGAGGTCTGCTGCGGATTTGGCGGCACCTTTTGTGCCAAGATGCCGGAAATTTCCGGCAAGATGGTGGAAGACAAACTCGCCAGCGCCCTTGCCACCAAAGCACAGATACTCGCCGGTGGGGATCTGGGCTGCCTGCTGAATATCGCCGGTCGCGCCAGCCGCAACGGCGCCAATATCGAGGTGAGACACATCGCCGAGCTGCTCAGCGGAGAGCTCGACAGCCCCCCTATCGGCCACGGCAAGCAGTGACGGAACCGCCAGCTTGAAACAAACCAGCGACACTTTTCTCGAAAATGCCCACGAGGCGCTGCAGGATGCAGGCAAGGCCGAGCGCCGCGACCTGATGGCACTGTTCACGCCCCTCATACGCGACGCGGCGATATCAAAGTTCGGTCACTTCGAAGAACTTCGCGAGCATGTGAAGCAGGTCAAACAGCACAGCCTCAAACATCTCGGCTATTACCTCAACCAGTTCGAACAGGCAGCGCTGCTGAACGGCGACCATGTGCACTTTGCCGAGGATGGCGACCAGATGAACAGCGTAGTGCTGGATATCTGCCAGCAGCACAGCGCGCGCCGTATCGCCAAGGGCAAGTCCATGGTGACAGAAGAGACCGGTCTCAACGACTACCTGAAACGCGCAGGTCTCAAGGTAATGGAAACCGATCTCGGCGAATACATTATCCAGCAGGCGGGCGAAACCCCTAGCCACATCGTCGGCCCGGCGCTGCATAAATCCGCCGCGGAAGTGCGCGACCTGTTTTTTGCCAAACACGACCTCGGGGAGCGCGAACTGGCGGAGACCGGGGACATGGTGAGCGAGGCGAGGCGCGTACTGCGCGAGCATTTCCTCAAGGCCGAGGTCGGCATCATCGGCGCCAACGCGCTTGTCGCCGAGAACGGCTACACCATGCTGGTGACCAACGAGGGTAACGGTGACCTGTGCGCCAACCTGCCCAATGTCCTGATCATCTGCACCACTATTGACCGGGTCGTGCCCAGACTCGATGATGCCACCGCCATGTTGCGCCTGCTGGTGCGCTCAGCGACGGGCCAGCCGCAAACCTGCTACACCAGTTTTTATTCCGGGCCCCGGCGCGAACACGACATCGACGGCCCGCTGGAAACGCACATCGTACTGCTGGATAACCGGCGTACGGAAATCCTGGCGAGCGACTATCGGGAAATGCTGCAGTGCATCCGCTGCGGGGCCTGTCTCAACCACTGCCCGATCTATGCGGGCGTCGGTGGCCACGCCTACGGCTGGGTGTACCCGGGGCCGATGGGCTCAATACTCACGCCGTTGCTGACCTCGCTCGAACAGAGCAACGCCCTGCCCAACGCCTGCACCAGCTGCGGACGTTGCGCGGAGGTCTGCCCAGCGGACATTCCACTGCCGGACCTGCTACGGGACCTGCGCCACGATGAAACGCGGCAAAAGCTGTCCTCCTCCCGCTGGCGCATGGGACTGCGGCTCCATGGATGGCTGGCACGCCATCCTGCGCTCTACCACGCTGTCACCGGGCTGGGCATTTTCACGCTGCACCTGCTGGGAGGCCGCAAGGGCAGTTTTGCCCGCCTGCCGCTTGCAGCCGGATGGACCAGCCAGCGGGATTTCCCCGCGCCCCAGGGCAAAACTTTCATGCACCAGTACGCCGCCAGGCAGCGTGAGGAAAAAGCCCGCGCGCACCGGGCGGCGCAGGCCCTGGAGAAAGACGCCACAGCGAGCCGGGTCTCCCCCGAGCGAGGCACGCCGGGCCGCGGCCAGGCCCGACGCAGCGCGAGAGAACGTATCGAGCCGAGCCTGCGAGTGGACTGGCCGCGCAAGCCCGATCCGCGCAGGCCGGGGGGTGTTCGCCCTCCCGCCGGGGAAGACGGCAAGGCCAGCGGCAAAAAGCCCGGGGCGCATCCCGGGGGGCCACGCGGCAAAAAACCGAGACGGAGGCGGGACCATGACTGATAGCCCACGCTCCCGAATTTTTGCTCGTGTCGGCCGGGCCCAGGGCGAAGGCGAAGCCGACCCGGCAACCATCCGGCGGGAGCTGGAGTCGATGGGCAGCGCGCCCACCGCGGACCTGCCGGCTGTGGACATCGGCACCGCGTTCCTGGCAAACGTGCTGAAAAACCAGGGTAGCGTGGACTGCGCGGCCAATCGCTCCAGCGCGGTGAAGTGTGTAGCCGACTACCTGTACCGGCATTTTCGCAGCCACCGCCTGGTCGCCGGTAACGACCCGCACCTGGCAGCAATGCCCTGGCGCGAAGCGGGCGTGTTGCCGCGTTTTGGCAGTGTTGAACCGGGTGAGGCCGTCTCCCTGAGCTACGCCCTGCTGGGCGTGGCGGAAATCGGCGCTGTCGTCACCGTGACGGGCAAGGCCAATCCGGCGGCGAACAACCTGCTCAGTGAGCACCATCTGGTAATGGTGGACAGCAGCCGGCTGGTGCGGGATATGGAGGGTGCCTGGGAGCGGATCCGGCGAGAGACGGCGAAGTCGGGGTGGCCCAGGGGAATCAATTTTATTGCCGGCCCATCCAGCACTGCTGACATAGAGGGCAAGCTGGTCTACGGCGCCCACGGGCCGCGGCAGTGGCACGTCATCCTGATCGGAGACGTACCCGCAACGGCGTTGGAGGATGCCCGCGCGCTAGCGGGCCAATGAGCTAGGGTGCAGCCGCAATCGGCGTGTACTTGAATTTCTGCCCGCCGAGACTCACTTCAAACATCAGGCCTCCCCTGGCGATAGTAAATACCGCAAGGCCGCGGCGATAGCCGCCGTGAGCGGTGGTGGCGTCATTGCGGCCACCACTGGCGCCCGCTGCGAGGCCGCCGGTGGTGCTGGCATCGGCAGACACACCCGCCGTGATCGCCACCGCGGCAGCCTGGGCACTGAACTCGAAGTTGCCGGATGTGAACTCCTGGTAGGCGGTCTGGTTCTGGAAAAAGATAATCTGGCTGAAAGCCTGGGCTCCCAGCTGCCAGCCGGCGGTAAGTTGGGTCATAGAGGCGTTACCCACATACTGCCCGGCGGCGTAGACCCGCCCCTCGCCATAGGCACCCCCGACGACAAAGCCCGCCTTGCCGACAGTAGGGAATACGGCGTAACCATAGGCGCTGTCAAAAAACTTGCCGCTTTCCCCCGCATTCCTGAACGATGAGATGGTGTCGCTGTACTCGTCGGCCTGGGCGGGCACACCGGCCAGCATAAGCAGGGACAGCAGGGGCAGGAGGAGACCGGCCTTGAATAGTTTTTGCATATCAGTACACCTTCACTAGGGAAATTGAATAGTCAGTTAGACCACTGCGGCTATTCTGAGTTGGTGAGCACACGGGGTCAAGGCAATGTCACCGCGCTGCCCGGGGGAACAGGCCTTGTGCCGTGCCACATGAGGCCTTTTCAGCCTGTGTTGCGCATACCGGCGGCTACCCCGGCTATGGTCACCATTATCGCCCGCTCCAGCACCGGCTCCGGCGCCTGGCGATTGCGCTGCAGCAACTCCGCCTGCAGCATATTGAGGGGTTCGGTATAAATATTGCGCAGCCGCAGCGATTCCCGGATCCAGGGTTGGCTCGCCAGCAACTCCCGGCCTCCGCTGATTTCCAGCACGGTGGCGCTGTCGTCAGCCAGCTGGGTGCGCAGGCTGGCGCCGATGGCTCGCAGTTCGGCCGGCACCAGGCGCTCGTCGTAATAGGCGGAAATACCGCTGTCGGCCTTGGCGAACACCATTTCCAGCATCGACAGGCGGGTAGCGAAAAACGGCCACACCGCCACCATTTCCCGCAGCATATCGCCCTGGCCGCGATCCAGCGCCAGCCGCAGTGCTGCCCCCGCGCCCAGCCAGGCGGGCAGGATGAGGCGGTTCTGCGACCAGGCGAATATCCAGGGAATGGCTCGCAGGCTCTCGATACCACCCCCGCCGGCGCGGCGCGCGGGGCGTGAACCCAGCGGCAGCTTGGCCAGTTCCTGTTCCGGGGTAGCGTGACGGAAATAGGGCACGAAATCCGCTTCCTCCCGCACTACCGCGCGATACGCCTCGCAGGAGTCGGCGGCCAGAGTGGACATGAGTTCCCGCCACTGGGCTTTTCGGCGCCGGGGGGGTCAGCAGGTTGGCACGGCAGATGGCCCCCGTGTACAGGGCCAGGGTTTTCACCGCCATCGACGACCAACCCAGCTTGGCGCGAATCATCTCGCCCTGCTCTGTCACCCGCAGGCCGTTCTCCAGTGAGCCCGGGGGCTGGGACAGCAGTGCCTCCCCCGCGGGAGCACCGCCGCGGCCTATGGTGCCGCCGCGACCGTGAAACAGGGTCAGGCGCGTGTCGTGGTCGCGGCAGGTCTGCAACAGTTCCTCCTGGGCCCGGTACTGGGCCCAGGCGGCGGCCAGCACACCCGCGTCCTTGGCGGAGTCGGAGTAGCCGATCATCACCATCAGGCGGCCTTCGATATGGTCCCGGTACCAGCTGTCCTGCAGCAGGGCGGTGACCACTTCCCGCGCCCTGGACAGGTCGTCCAGGGTCTCGAACAGGGGGGAGACCGGCAGGCTGTGGCTGCAGCCCGCTTCCTTGAGCAGCAGATGCACCGCCAGCACATCCGAAGCCTGCCGCGCCATCGAGATCACGTAGGCGCCCAGTGCCTCGGGAGGCTGGCTGGCGACCACGGCGCAGGTATCCAGTACTTCCTGTACATCGGCCGATGGCTGCCAGCGATGCGGCACCAACGGGCGGCGACTTGCCAGCTCCCGCAGCAGGAAGGTGCGACGGCTGTCTTCGTCCCAGGCGGCGTAATCCCCCAGGCCGAGCCAGGTGGTGAGCTCCGACAGGGCCTGGGTGTGGCGGGCGCTGTCCTGGCGCACATCGTGGCGCACCAGGTGCACCCCGAAGCAACGCACCCGGCGCAGCAGGTCAAGCAGGGCACCGTCTGCAATTATTTGCATTCCTGATTCGACGAGGGACTGGTAGCAGGCGTGCAATGGCCGCCACAACTGGTCACTGCAGTGCAGCACCTCCCCTTCCGGGACGGTCTCACCTGCCAGCTGCGCCTCGATGGCAAGCCGCGTATGACGCAGCAGGTCCCGCAGCTGGCGCAGTACAACCCGGTAGGGCTCGTGGGCGCCGCCGGCCAGTTCCCGCAGGGATTCGCTGCAGCGCGTCATGGAGAGCTCTTCAACGAGATCCACTACATCCCCAAGGTACAGGTCTGCGGCCTGCCAGCGGCTGAGCAACATCACCTCGGCGGTGACCGGGGCGGTAACGTTGGGATTGCCGTCGCGATCGCCCCCCATCCAGGAGACGAATGATACCGGGGAGACATCCAGGGGCAGCTGCTCACCACAGCTGTCAAACAGGATGCGGTCGAGCCGGCGCAGAAACTCCGGCACCGCCCGCCACAGGGAATCCTCCACCACCGCAAAACCCCACTTTGCCTCGTCCACCGGCGTGGGTCGCTCGCTGCGAAAGTCATCGCCGAACCAGATCTGTGCGATCAACTCCCGCAATCTGAGGTGCAGGCGGTCGCGTTCGCGCTCGGTCAGCCCGTTTAACTCGAGCTGGGCCAGGCAGCGACCGATCTCGCCGTGCTTGTGGATAAGGGTACGCCGGGTAATCTCGGTAGGATGCGCCGTGAGCACCAGTTCAATCCGCAGCTCCCGCACCGTCGCAATAACCGCCGCCGGCGCCACGCCCTCCTCGAGCAACTCCCCGAGGCTGGTAGCCAGGCTGCGGGAAGCGGACAATAACGGGTCGGCCCCGCGGGACACATTGTGGTGCTGGTCGGCGATATTGGCCAGGTTGAGAAACTGGCTGAAGGCCCGCGCCACCGGCACCAGCTGCTCGTTGCGCAGGTTCTGCAGCACTGCCTGCAGCTCCTCCCTGGCCCCGCCCGAACCCTCCCGGGCACTCTTTGACAAGCGGCGTATCTGTTCCACCAGATCCAGGAAACCCTGGCCCTCGGCGGCGGCTATGGTATCCCCTAGCAGCCGGCCGAGGAAACTGACGTTGCCACGCAGGGATGTATAGGTGGCGTCGTCGTTCACGCTTGCATCAGGCGCTGTTCAGCCTGGCCAGCAGGTCGCATACCCTGCATGAGTAACCCCATTCGTTGTCGTACCAGTTCAGAACCCGCAGGTAACGCCCGCTGGTTATCCCGGTAAAGCCGGCGTCGTAGATCGAGGAGTGAGAGTTGCCGATGATATCAGAGGAGACGATGGGCTGGTCGCTGAACTGCAGGATTCCCCGCAGGCGATCACTCTCCGACGCCGCCCGGACCGCCGCATGGACATCGCCCACGCTGGCGCTTTTACCAAGCTTGCAGAACAGGTCCACCACCGAACCATCCGGCACGGGTACCCGGGCCGCTATGCCGTGCAGCTTACCCTTGAGCTGCGGCAGCACTTCCCCCACGGCCTTGGCGGCGCCGGTGGACGTGGGAATGATGTTCTCCGCCGCCGCCCGGCTGCGGCGCCAGTCGGAGTGGGGTACATCCGCCAGACGCTGGTCATTGGTGTAGGCGTGCACGGTGTTGATCACGCCCTCCTCGATACCGAATTCGGCGTCCAGCACACTGGCGATGGGCGCCAGGCAATTGGTGGTGCAACTGGCATTCGAGATTATCCGGTGTTCCGGGCGCAGGCCCTCATCATTGACCCCCAGTACTACTGTGTAATCCACGGGATCCTTGGCCGGCACGGTGAGCACCACGTATTTCGCACCCGCCGCCAGGTGCTGCTCCAGTTGCTCGCGCTTGCGGAATACGCCGGTGGCTTCCACCACTGCGTCCACACCCAGTTCCGCCCAGGGAATATCCGCCGGGTTGCGCTCGCTCATCAACTTCACCCGGCTCTTGTCAGTGATCAGCTGGTCGCCCTCCAGCCTAAGGGCCTTGCCGAAGGGCCCCATGATGGTGTCGTAATCGAGCAGGTAGCGCAGGGCCTCATAGTCGAACAGGTCATTGATGGCGACGACATCGATACCCTCGACATTCTCGAGGATACGGAAGACTGAGCGGCCTATGCGGCCAAAACCATTAATTCCGATTTTCATCAGGCTGCCTCCTGCCTTGCATCAAGTTGACTGTAAATCCGCACCACATCCAGCAGGCGGGCGGCATGGCCGAGACTCTCGTACCAGCTGAGGGTCTTGATGGTGTTGTTACCCGCCTTGATCGTCCCCTTGGTATCGAACAGCAGGGACAGCGGGTTGCCGATCACGTCAGAGGACACAATCGGGTCCTCGACCACTCCGACGATCCCGGCGAGGCCGGCGGCGCCGGCGCGCATCGCTTCATTGATCTCCTCAACGCCCACCTTTGAATCCTCCAACACCAGGTTTACATCCAGCAGGCAACCCTCGTGGATCGGGACATTGAGCGCGGAAGTGAGGAACTTGCCCTCAAAATCCGGGAGTATCCTGCCCAGCCACTCGCCCGCCTCATGGCTGTTGGGAATGATATTCTTGGCCGCGGAGCGGCTGCGGCGGATATCGATGCCCGCGTAGTCCTGCAGGGCCTGGTCGGAGGTATAGGAGTGAATGGTGGTCATGCTGCCGCATTCGATCTGGAAGGTCTTCGACAGCACGTGCAGCAGCAGGCACAGGGCGGTGGTGGTCGCCGAACCGGCGGAGACCATGCAGTCGGTGGCCTGGGCCTCGGCTTCGTTGATGCCGGGAATCACGATGCGGTCGATGCCGTCCGCCGGCAGGGTCCGCAGCAGAACCCGCCGGGCCCCATTGTTCAGGTGGTCCTGCATGTAACAGGTCTCGCGGTATTTGCCGGTGGAGTCAATAACCATATCCACGCCAAATACATCCCAGGGCATTTCCGCCGGCCGGTCGATCTGCATCAGGCGCGAGCGAAATCGCGGGTTGACCAGGAAATTACCCTGCAGCTCATGCCGCGCCGGCTCATCCATCTCGGCGCCGAGCAGGTAGTGCAGTATTTCCGGCTTGCCGATGTCGGCTATCGCCACCACCTCGACGTCGTCGCTGCGGGACGCGAGGTCATAAATCTGGCGGCCGGTCTGGCCGAAACCCATAATACCCACCCTGATGGGCCTGGCTTGTGACATACGTAATCTCCTTGCCTGGTACTCGGCGTGTTTGTTGTTCAGGTTGACGAGGGATCGGCCATGGCCTCCCGGGCCAGGGCCTCGATCTCTTCCCAGTGGCCATTGTGGACCAGCCCGGACGCGACCATCCATGATCCACCGCAACAAATCACGTTTGGCAGAGCCAGATAGTCGCGAAAATTACCCGGGTGGAGGCCACCGGTAGGGCAAAAACGGATCGAGGGAAAAGGCCCGGCAAATGACTTCAGCAGCGCCATGCCGCCAGCCGCCTCCGCCGGAAATAATTTGAAAATATCGAAACCGTGGTCCATGCCGCGCATAATCTCGGAAGCCGTGGCCACGCCGGGCACAAAATCGACGCCGCTCTCCCTCGCGGCCTGCAGCAACCGGGGGGTGGCGCCGGGACTGAGCACCAGAGTCGCCCCCGCTGCCAGCGCCCGCTCGAGTTCGCCCGGTTCGGTAACGGTACCCGCTGCCACCTGCAGCCCGGGAACTTCGTCCCTCACAGCGCGAATACTCTCCAGCGCCGCGCCACTGCGCAGGGTAATCTCGATTGCCCGCATGCCGCCGCGCTGCAGGGCCCGGGCCAGGGCCACGGTGGAGTCGACGTCGATCGCTGTCACCACCGGGAGCACCCGGCAGGCTTCCAGAATTGTTTGCAGCACGGGGCCTCGCTCCAGAATCAATACTATGGCTTCACTTCAATGCGGTAGTGTAGCCGCAAATGACAACAAAGGTATGACAGTCAGCCGGCGAAGGATCGGTACAGCATCCTGGTGGCCACCAACAGCAGGAATACACCGAAGGCCAGGCTCAGCTGCCGCTGGCCCAGGCGGTGCGCCAGTCGTGCCCCCAGTGGAGCGGTGAGCACCGTCAGGGGCGCGATCAGCGCCAGGCCCAACAGGTTCACATACCCCAGGCTTCCCGGCGGCAACCGGCTGTCGCCCCAGCCTGCAAGTACATAACCGAGCGCACCGGGCAGGCTGATAAGCAAACCAAAGACCGCGGCAGTCCCCACCGCCCGGTGGATCGGCTGGTTTAACAGGGTCAACACGGGCACGCTCAGGGTACCGCCGCCGATGCCCATCATGCTGGACAGCCCTCCTATACCCAGGGGTAGCGCCGGGCCCAACACCCCCCCGGGCACGCCATCGCGGATAAACACGTGCTGCAGCGGCAACATCATCTTGAGTGCCACCAGCAGGGCCACAATACCGAACAGGGCGGACAGTACACCGCCAGCGGATTGTGCAGCCAGGACCACGCCCACTGCCGAACCGCCGAAAACCCAGGGACCCCAGTAGCGCGCCAGTGCATCATCCACGGCGCCTTTGCTGCGGTGCGCGCGAACCGAGGAGATGGAGGTGGGAATAATCGTCGCCAGGGATGTGGCCACCGCAATGTGCATGCGCACAGCCGGATCGACGCCGTATATCCCCAGGGCGGTGTCCAGCACCGGCACAATGACAATGCCGCCCCCGACGCCGAGCAGGCCCGCCAGCAGCCCGCCCACCACCCCGGTCAGCAGCATGGCAAAGGCCAGGGGTAGCAGGGCTGTGGCAGTTTCCATACACGGTCTCGTGAATCAGGTTGGCGGGCAAAAACACCGGGGCAGTGCGGCGGCGCGGTTCCCGGAGATTACCCCAACACGGGTCGGTTTACACCGTTTCGGACGACGGCCAGGCCCAGGCCGGGCGCCGCAGTCCGACGCCCGGCGACCCACCCAGGGGGAAATGCCCAAAATGTGTACTTAGCGTCCCGGGGCCACTGGGCAAAGGCAGGGAGGGCTGCTACCCTTAGCTGCCATTTCCGTACCAGGGATGCGATTGTCATGTTTGATCGACACAAGAACAAACCGGCAGCCACCAGTGCCCCGGAGCCCACGGCTCCTGCAGCCCCGGAGCCCGCCGCCACCCCACCCTCCCCTACCCCCGTTTCCCATACGACAGCCAGGAGTGCCGCAATGATCGGACCAAGTATCAAAATCAAAGGCGAAGTGTCAGGCGATGAAGACCTGCTGATCCAGGGGCAGGTGGAAGGTACCATCAACCTCAAGGCCCACCAGGTAGTCGTTGGCGAATCGGGCCAGGTGTCCGCCGACATCGTGGCCAAGACCATCAGGATCGATGGCAAGGTCAATGGTGATATCACCGGCACGGAAAATGTCGTGATCTCCAAGCTGGGTAATGTGCGCGGCAATATCATCGCGCCGAGAGTCCTGCTGGAGGACGGCGCCATTTTCAAGGGCAGCATCGATATGGACCCGGGCGACACCTCGGCGAAGGCTGCGCCCCAGTCGACCAAGGAACCCACCGCTTTCCCCGCCCCGGAAAACAAGGCGCCGCGGCTTGACCTGAAGAGCGGCTAGGCCAGTTAGCTGTCGCATGGAGCGCGACACGACCGCCCTGCCGTGATCCCCAGCCAGCCCTCGGCCCTGCTGCCGACCCTGTTCGAGCACATCGACGAGGGCCGGCGCCTGACCGTACTTCATATAGGTCCCGCCCTGGCGGATACCGTGACGTTCTTTTCCGGCTATCGCTGCAAGCTCCACTTTATCGACCTGTTCGGCGATCTTCCCGGACTTGCACCCGCCGAGGACGCTACCGCCTCACTCGCCCAGAAATTCCTCGAGCTGATGCAGATTCCCACGGGAACGCGGTTCGATCTGTGCCTGTTCTGGGACCTGTTCAATTTTCTCGAGCGCGACGCCATCGCAGCCCTGGCCCATACGCTGGCCCCCCACCTGAAAGAGACCACCCTCGGCCACGGTTTTGCAGTACACAGCCTGAAGACCCCCCAGAGCGGCAAGCTCTACGGGATCAGGGAACTGGACCAGATCAGTACCCGGCCCAGGCCGGCGCCGCTGCCCGGCTACAACCCCTGCAACCAGGGTCAGTTGGAGCGAGCGCTGGATTGCTTCTCGATCACCCGCAGCGTGCTGTTGCCGGAAAGCCGGCTGGAGCTGCTGCTGCGAGCCAGATTGCCACAGTAAAGCCAGGCCCCGCCGGTGGCCGCAAAAAAAAATTACACCGTCGGAAATCCGTTCCCGGCGGAGGGGCGTAACTACCCGTAACAATCGAATGGAGAACATCATGGAATCTTCTGTCGCTGAAAAAATGTTGACCTTCCCCAGCCAGCTGTCTGCTGAGGCCCAACTGGTGCGCGATGCGCTGCTGTCCCGCGGGCTGGAGACGCCCATGGTTCCCAACGGCCTCAGCCGGGACGAGAAGTACCGCCGCATTACCGCCGCTTTCAGCGACATCACCCGCACCCTGGGCCTGGACATGAGCGACGACAGCCTCTGCGAAACCCCACAGCGCATTGCCAAGATGTACGTAGACGAAATCTTCTCGGGGCTAGACTATGGCAAGTTCCCGAAGATAACCGCCATCGACAACAAAATGCAGGTAGAGGAGATGGTGCAGGTGGATAACATCGACCTCGTCAGCACCTGCGAGCACCATTTCGTCACTATCGATGGCAGCGCCCGGGTCGCCTATATTCCCGGGGAGAAAATCATCGGCCTGTCCAAGATCAACCGCATAGTGCGCTTCTTCGCCCAGCGGCCCCAGGTGCAGGAGCGCCTGACCCAGCAGATACTGGTTGCCCTGCAAACCCTGCTCGGTACTGAGGACGTGGCGGTCACCATCAACGCCGTGCACTACTGTGTCAAATCCCGCGGGGTGATGGATACCAATTCCACCACCCGTACCACCGCCCTGGGAGGCGCCTTCAAGTCTGACCCCAGCACCCGCGCAGAATTCATCCACTAAGTCCTGGCCCCCCCGCCAGGCAACTTTGCACCCGGCCTGGCCGGGTGTTTTTTTATGGGCCTTCCTTGATCAACCTCAAAACCCCCATCCCACCCTTTCGCTAGACTGGCGCACGTCGAAACCACTGCGTCATCGCCCAGGAGGGATCAGTGAGCAGCCAGCCAGAGCAGGAGTTCGCCCGGGGGGTAAAGCTGCTGCACGACCCGGTGCGCAACAAGGGTACCGCCTTCACCGAGGCGGAGAGAGACCTGCTGGGTCTGCGCGGCCTGTTGCCGCCGAAGGTATGCTCACCGGCGGAACAGGAACAGCGGGTACTCGGCAACCTGCGCGCCAAGGACTCGGACCTGGAGCGCTATATCGCCCTGATCTCCCTGCAGGACCGCAATGAGACCCTGTTCTACCGGGTAGTGACCAACCACATCGAAGAAATCATGCCCTTGATCTACACCCCCACCGTGGGCAAGGCATGCCAGCAGTTCAGCCATATCTACCGACGCCCCCGCGGGCTTTACGTCTCGCTGCAGGACCGGGGCCGGGTGGCGGAAATTCTCAGCCACTGGCCCCACCGGGACCCGCGCATCATCGTGGTCACCGACGGCGAGCGCATCCTGGGCCTCGGGGACCTGGGCGCGGCTGGCATGGGTATCCCTATCGGCAAACTGTCGCTCTACACCGCCTGCGCGGGCATCAACCCCACCCAGTGCCTGCCGGTCATGCTGGACGTGGGTACCAATAACGAGGCATTTCTCGACGACCCCCTTTATCTCGGGCTGGAGCGCCGGCGCGAACGGGGCCCCGCCTATGACGAACTGGTGGCGGAGTTTGTGCAGGCGGTCAGGGATACGTTCCCAAGGGCGCTCTTGCAACTCGAGGATTTCGGCAATCGCAACGCCTTTCGCCTGCTGGCGCAATACCGCGAGCAGCTGCCCCTGTTTGACGACGATATCCAGGGTACAGGCGCGGTCGCGCTGGCGGGCCTGCTGGGCGCCCTGCGCATCTCCGGCGCCGAGTTGGCCGCGCAGCGGATATTGTTCTACGGCGCCGGCCAGGCGGGCATCGGTATCGGCAGCACCATTGTCGCAGCCCTGGTCGAACAGGGCCTGACCCCGGAGGAGGCTCGCCAGCGCTGCTGGTTTTTCGACAGCCAGGGACTGCTGGTCGCCGGGCGTGACGCCATCGCCGAGCAGAAGCTGCCCTTCGCCCACCCCCACGCCCCGGTCGACGACTTCGCCGAGGCGGTGCGCGCGCTCGAGCCCACCGCGATCATCGGTTGCGCAGGCCAGGCCGGGGTGTTCAGCGAAGAGGTGGTAACAACCATGGCCGGGCTGAATGAGCGCCCTATCGTTTTTGCCCTGTCCAATCCCACCGCGAACTCCGAATGCTCCGCCGCGGACGCCTACGGCTGGAGCGATGGCAGGGCAATCTTCGCCAGCGGCAGCCCGTTTGCACCGGTCCCCGTGGGCAACAAAACACTGATACCAGGGCAGGGCAACAACGCCTACATTTTCCCCGGCGTAGGGCTGGGAGTCGTCGCCAGCCACGCCACCCGGGTGACTGACGAGATGTTCCTGGCCGCGGCGCGGGTGCTGGCGTCCCTGGTCAGCGAGGACGACCTGGCTGCGGGGCGGGTTTACCCCTGCCTGTCGCGAATACGCGAGGTGTCGGCCCTGATCGCCGCGGAGGTCGCTGCCATTGCCTACCGCGAGGGCCTCGCCCAGCGGGATGCGCCAGCCGATATCCTGGCGGACGTGCGCGAGCACATGTTCGAGCCCATCTACCCCCACTATGCCTGAACGGCGCCCGCAGCCGTCTGCCAACGCAGCCAAAATTGATCTACTGCAACTCAAGCACCGCTGCGCTTGCGCTACACTCAAGCGATGTCGGCGCTGCGAGGGCGCCGCGTCCCGAGTCCAGCGCCGATGCTGTCTTTGACAAACGCACCGGCCGAGCGGATCTCGATAGCACTGCCTGTCCAGGCAGGCCCGCTCAGATTCGACCGTCTATCGAGGAATACCGGATATGGCCAACCAACATGCAGACAGCGCCATTGCGATAGAAGAAGTCGTCTCGGAGCTGCACCGCAGGGGTGTCGAACGAGGCGAACTCGAATACGAGCGCCTGGTTGCCGAGGCGCGCAAAGAGGCGGCCAGTATTATCGCGGAGGCGGAAGGCCGCAGGGACAGCCTGACCGAAGAGGGCCGCCGGGAAGCCGCGCGACTGGTTGACGCGGCCAACGCGGAGGCGGAGCAGTTACTGCGCGCATTCCTCGGATCCCTGGCGGACGTATTCAAGCGCCGCGCCTCGGATTTTCTGGAGGCCATTTATCAGCGCAGTTTTGCCAGCGAGCGAAGCGCCGATACCCTGCGCCAATTCGTCGACACGCTGGACGGCGACAAGGTCCAGCGCCTGCGAGACTGGCTGGACAGGGCCGATCCCCAGAGTTTTCTCGAGGCCCTGTTGATCCTGGCTATCGTGTTCTATTCCGATGGCGAGGGCTACGCTCACTTCCAGATCGATGCCGGGCTGCAATCGCGACTGGCAAAGATTGTCGCCGACCCGGACCTTGAACCGGGCCTCGGCTTCGAATTTCGCAAGGGCATCGCGGGTTTCAGGGTTTCCAGGGGCCCCGGTCGCGAGATTGAGATCTCCGAAGAAAGCCTCAAACATATGGCGGAGACCTGGGCCGGGGACGAATTTCGTGAGGTGCTGTCTCGCATACTGGCCACGGAGCACCTGCCCGGAGCGGCTCGCGATGTCTGAACTGGGCTACCTTCTGGCGCGGTTGCCGGCGCTCTACCCTGACAGCCGCCTGCGGCCGGTGGGAGTGGGCGAATTCCTCGGCCTGATTGGCGATCAGCAGCATCGCCACTGGTGTGCGGCGGTGCTGGAATGGCTGCGCATTGCCAACCGGGAGGCCCGTTCGCTGCAGTTGCCGCTGCCGTTCCCCGATGCCGGCGAGCTACCTCCCGACCCGGAGGCTTCCATGAATCCCTGGCACAGCTATTATCGCCACCTCAGCCAAATTGGTACCCCGTCGCTGCTGCGTCGCTGGGCGCGGGAGGACGCGGCCAGCATCGTCCACCGGGCCAGCTACCGGGGCACGGAATCGACCCTCGTGCGACACCAGACACCGCGCACGGAAATTGCCAGCCTGATTGAAACCACGCCCGCGACCCCGGCGGAGGCCGAGCAACAGGACCGGCGCCTGCTGGCACTGCGCTTTGCCCGGCTCGACCAGTTTCTCTACGGCAGCACCACCGACGCCCCGGAGCGGCTATACGCCTATGCCGTCCGCCTGTTGCTGCTGGCGCGACTGGGTGTGCCGCTGGAGGTCCAGCATGCAGCCTGAACTCGCCGCGAAAATCATCAGCGCCAGTACCGCGGGCATCGCGGAGATCCGCCTGTCTGCCAGGCAGACACCGGCGGTCTACGAGATGGTTCGCTTTCCCCTGGAGATCGGCGGGCGGAACATCGAATTGCTGGGAGAAATTACCGAGATCGACGGCGATACCGCCACCGTCCAGTTATACGAGGGAGCCGAAGCGCTGGCGGTAGGCGGTATCGCCCTGCCTACCGGTGAGCCATCTATCTGCCAGGTCGCGCCCGGTATGCCCGGCATCCGCATGTCCGGAGTAGGTTCCTCCCTGGACAGTATGCCGGGCCAGCACATTCCCCGGGGCGAACACTTCTCTCCGCTGGACAATATGCGCGCCGGATTCCAGGCCTCCGCCGCCGCCGGCGACCGGGTAATTGCCGGGTCCCTGCTGGGGCGCGCCCACGTGGGCACACTGGATTACCGCATCAACGCACCCCACGATCGCCTGCAGCGGGACGGCCTGATCGAGTGGCTGGCAGCGCCCGGCGAATACGGTGTCGGCGAGACGATAGCCACCATCCGCTACAGCCAACACGAGTTGCGGGAGGTTTCCATGGTCAGCCAGTACCCGGTGCGTCAACCGCGCCCGGTATTGCGCCGCCTGCGGGCGATGAGGCCGTTATTCACCGGTAAGCGCACTATCGATTCAGGCATGGTGTTGCTGGAAGGTGGCAAGTTCATAGTCATCGGCGGAGCCGGCACCGGCAAGACCTGGTTTACCCAGGACCTGGCCAAGTACAGCGACGTCGACCTGGTAGTGCTGGTGCTGTGCGGCGAGCGTTCCGGGGAGGCCACGGAGGTAGTCATCAACTACCAGGAAATGGGACTGATGGATCGCACCGTGGTCATTCTCAACACCAGCGCCCAGAGTGCCCAGGCCCGGGGCCAGTCGGTACGTTTCGGCGCCGCCGTGTGCGAGGGGCTGCGCGATATGGGCATGAACGTGCTGATGATCGTGGATTCCCTGTCGCGGCAGGGCCAGGGAGATCGCGAGACATCGGGTATGTTGGGCAAAATGCCGGGGAAACAGAGCTTCCCGGTGGATATGCCCTCGGTCATGGCCGCCACCTTCGAGCGCTGCGGCCGCGCCACCTGCCTGGGTGGCTTCGATGCTTCTATTACCGGCGTCATGGCCGTGTCTCCCGATGGCGACGACTACGAGGGGGACGCTATCGCCCAGGTGGCCCGCCAATATGCCGACGGCACTGTGATCCTGACCAACAAGGTGGCGCACCGGGGATACTATCCCGCGGTGGGCTTCGGCGCCGGTCTTTCCACCAGCAAAACCACCGGCATGGAGCGGCGCGAGGACCTGCGCAGGTTCTTCGAGGATCGCAAGTTGCGGAACTGGATCGACCTGGGCGATCACATAGCCGCCACCGTGGCGGATTCGGAAGGGCCGCTGACAGACCAGATCAAGGTGCTCACCGCCAAGCGCATGAGCGCGGAGGACTATCGGCGTTATTTACTGGGCAATGTCTACCGGCGCGCTTTTTTTGTCCAGGACTCCGGCCACGTCATCGACCAGAAAACATCCCCTGAGCGCATGCTGGTAATGATGCGTTTTTGCCGGGAACTCGATGACGCCTTCCCCCTGCTGCAGGACAAGGAACGCGCCCGCAATCTCGCCGACCAGTTGGGCGGCAAGGCCTACGAGGTGACGCTTTTACCCGAGGGCTACGAGCAGGCTTACCAGGCCATCCTGGACTGGCTGCACACCATCACCGCCGAGGACAACACCGGGGAGGCAAGGCCAGATCATGCTGCAGTTTAAGCCTCATGGCATTTCCCTGCCGCTGATCACCTTCGGGCCGATAGCCGGTCTCGAGGTCGGCACTGAGGCACGTTTTCCCGACGGCGGCATGGGTATTGTCACCGCTGTGGGCAACAAGACCACTGTGCAGTACCTGGGCACACCGCTCAACATCAGTCGCGACACCAAGGTGCGCTTCACCAACCGCGTACTGAGCTTCAACTACGACCGGCACGGCATTATCGGCCGCACCCTCGACCCGCTGGGGCGGCCACTGGATAACCGCCCCGAGGTCGTCGGCGAGGCCCTGCCGGTCTACGGGGGCATCCTCAACCCCACCCGTCGCACCCTCGCCGAGGGGCTTATCCAGACCGGTTTTCCCGCCCTGGATGCCAAGGAACCCATCCCCCAGGGCATCAAGATCCTGTGGATGAAACGCCCGGAGGAGAGCCTGGATTACGCCGTGGCCCGCACCATGATGCGAGCGCGCTATCGCCGGCGCCGCGAGGATCCGCTCAGGCCGCTGACAGTCATCTTCTGCGCACTCGGCCTGACCCGGGACTCGATTCTGTATTTCCAGAGTATCCGCCCCCGCATCGGGCGTACTGTATTCGTGCTGCACGGCGCCTCGGACCCGGCCATCAGTGCCCTGATCGCGCCGCAAACGGCCTGCCAGATCGGCGAGCGCCTGGCGATGCAGGGCGAGGAAGTGCTGCTGGTCATCCACGATATGCGCATTTTCTACAACGCCCTCGCCGAGGTGCGGGGAATCCAGGGAGCGCCTCCGGGCAAGGACAATTCGCCGGTGGATTTCTACTCCCAGGCCGCGCGGATATACGAGCGGGCCTTTATAAAGGAAAGCGGCAGCCTGACCGAGATCGTCGTCATGTCGGTACCCAACCTGGACCACAGCGAAATAGGCGTCAATCTCACCAAGTATTCCACCGAGGGCCACATTCCCTGGTCCAACGGCTCGCTGGATTTCCTGGCGGCGTTGTCGCGCCTGAAGGGCGAGGCATTCCGCGCCTCCCGCGCCGACCACAAGGCGCTGCAACGTGCGATCACCGCCGCCTACTCCCGCGCGCTGGAGGTCAGGGAACAGGAATCCCTGGGGCTGAAAATAACCGCGTCTATCGACCTGGCCTACCTGCGCTTTGCCGCCCTGTTCGAACAGTCGGTACTCAGGACCGATGAGTACCTGGAGGTCGACAAGGCACTGGATCGATGCTGGCACGCCCTGGGAGAGGTGCCGCCGGAAAACCTCGATATAGATGCCGCGATCAAAGCGCAATTTCACCACTACCGTCCCCCAGAGACGGCGGGTGGCAACTGATGTCCTCAGGTCAGCGACTGCGCCAGGTCAAGGAGGATATCGGTCGAATCGAGCGTTTCCTGCCGGTAATGAAGCGCGTCCTCACCATGCTGCGGGCAGAGATCCGCAACTACCAGGAACGCATAGTCGAGCTGGAGCATCATCAGCAAGAGTTGCAACAGCGCTGGCAAACCTGCGAACAGCATGCGCTTTGCAAGACTATCGAGGCATCCCTGGAGGCGGAGGTGTTGACCCGCTCGGAAAACCTGGTTGGCGTGGACATCGAGGAGGTGAAGGCGGTCAAGGCACACTGTCGCCTTAGCCAGGTATTGGTCTGCCAGTCGGCGTCATCCGCGGCGACTACGGATCTGGCGATCGAGCGCCTGCAACTGGCCGAGCGGCTGAAGATAGAGCGGCGTAATGTGACACGCCTGGAGGATGCCGAGGAGGAGTTCGTCTTCCTGATCAACGGCAGCGAACAGGTGCGCCTGCCGCCCCTGCGGGAGGAACTGGCGCGGCTGGCCCGGGCCATGGATGAAGAAAACGGCATGGCCGCAACCATAGCCCGTCTGCTGCGCGAGCGCGAGGCGGGCAAGCACCAGGAACTGGAGACATGGCCACTGTTGGGATGAAATACGCCCTGGTCTGCGGGGCGCGCGAGCAACGAGGAAAAGTGCTGGCGGCGCTGCTGGACCTGGGTGCACTGGAACCACATCGTCTCAGCGCCGTCACCGGCGGCCGCGCCCAACGGCAGGCGCTGATCAGGCTGTATGAGAAGGTTCGCGAGTGCAGCAAGCTGGAGGTACCCCAGCTGCCCCCCGAAACGGTACCGGACGACCTGGTCGGCCTGGCCGCGCGCCTGCTGGAAGAGACCGACACCCTCTCCCGAGAAAAAAATGAACTGTTGGCCATTGCCGAGCGGCAGGAGCTGTGGGGCGGTGTATCGCCGAAGCAACTGGCCGAGTTGGCCCACGAGGGCGTCTACATCCAGTGCTGGCGCACCGACGATCCGGAACGTCTCGAGTGGCTGGCACAGGAAGGCAGCCTGCTCTGGCGGGGCCAGCGCACACGGAAAAAAGATGAATTGCTGTTCTGTACCTTCACCCGGGGCGAGCCGCTGGCCCTGGACTGGGCCAGCAACCTGGCACCACCCGATCGGGAACCGGCCGCGCTGCACACCCAGGTCAGCCGCCTGCAGGCCCGTATCGGGGCGCTGCAGGGCGCCTTGCGCTGGCTGGCCCGGGAGCGCATCGATGACTTCGGCCGCCAGATAGCAATACAAATCGATGCCCTCAGCATCGAGGCCGGGCGCGTACAGTCCCATGCCGACGAGCATGTGTTTGTGTTGTCCGGCTGGATTCCGGCGGACCGGCTGGATGAGATCGGGCAGCGCCTGCGGCACCTGGCGGGTGTCAACGCCAGCTTTCGCGACCCGCTGCCGCAGGAGGACCCGCCCACCCTGACCCGGTACCCCGCCTGGGCGCGGCCCATCCAATCGATCTTCGAATTCATGGGCTACCGGCCGGGCTACTACGAGTATGACGCGGGGCACCTGGTTATTGTCTTCTTCACAGTGTTCAGCGCCCTGCTGATCAATGACGGTGGCTACGGATTACTGATGCTGGCGGTGCTGGGTCTCGGCTACCGCCGCCTGTCGCGATCGATGGGTAGTGGCGCCGTGCAGCTCGGTCTGTATGTGGCGGCCGCCACCACTATATACGGGGCGTTGACGGGTTCTTTCTTTGGCCTCCAGTTCGACTCCCTGGGCGGTATCCCGCTCCTGTCCCTGGACACCGACGCTATGATCAAGCTCTCTTTTGGGCTCGGGATATTTCACCTCAGCCTGGGACGCATAATCCAGATTCGGCGCCTGGGTTGGTCGCTGAAGATGGTCGCGGAGCTGGGCTGGCTGGCCATGCTCTGGGCTATCTTCCTGGGTATCTTCAATGTATTTACCGGCAAACCGATTCCCGCTGTCAGCGGCCCCCTGCTGGGGCTGGGTGCGCTGTTGGTGATATTCCTGTCTCGCACCGAGTTGGGGGCCTGGCGCGGCGGGCTGGCCGGCCTGGGTTTATTGCTGGGCAATGCCACCACCCTGTTCTCGGATATGATGAGCTACATACGCATCATGGCGGTGGGTTTTGCCAGTATGAGCCTGGCCATGACCACCAACCTGATGGCCGAGCAGACCGGTTCGCTGCTCTTCGGCGGCTTGATTCTCCTGCTGGGGCACACTATCAACCTGGGCCTGGGCATTATCGCTTTGTTTGTCCACGGCCTGCGCTTGAATACGCTGGAATTTGCCCGTCAGCTGGGCGTCATCTGGTCGGGGCGCGCCTTCGAGCCCCTGGCCCGCTTTCAACCCCTGGGTGTAGAGGAACGCTAGTATGGTAGAAACGTCAAGTATCGGTGCGCTGGGCTATGTCATGTGGGGGCTTGCGGCTATGGGCAGTACGCTGGGAATCTATCGCGCCGGCGTGGCAGTGCAGGGTGTGTGGGCGCAACAGGCTCGCAGCCCGGAGGGAAAACTCTCCATGGAATATATAGCTTTTGCCATGTTTCCAGCCTCCCAGGTCCTTTACCCCTTTATTCCCCAGTTCATGAAACCACACCTGTTTGAAGATCCACAGTACGGCTATCTGGGCATCGCGACAGGGCTGGCTACCGGCCTTATCCTGCTGGGTGCCGCTTATGCGCAAGGCTGTGTTGCGGGAGCGGGTGTGCAGATGGTGCATGAAACCGAGGGGCGGGCCCGGGGCCAGGCCTACAGCCTGGTGTTCCTGGTTGAGGGTATCGGTATCGTCGCCATCGGCATCCTGGTTGCCCTGTTGCCCTGACGAGGCAGCAACAGGCGTTACGGAGTCTAAAGTCGCCGGTGGAAAAAGCGTGGTACGGACAGTCGCGGGACGAGATCCTGGCGGCACTGGAGAGCGGCCCCGACGGACTCACCGCTGAGGATGCGGCCGCGCGCCTCGAGCGCTTCGGACCGAATGAGATAACTTTCAGAAAGATCCCCGCCTGGCTGCGTTTCCTGCGCCAGTTCAACGACCCCATGGTGATAATCCTGCTGGCAACCGCTGCGGTTACCGGCGTTCTCACCGCGATGGGCAGCCATATGCTGCCCGACACCATCGTTATCGCCAGCGTGGTGCTGCTCAATGCGGTGCTCGGCTTCGTGCAGGAGGGCAAGGCCGAGGGTGCGCTGGACGCATTGCGCAGCATGATGGTGCAGGAATGCCTGGTGCTGCGTGGAGGCGTGCAATGCCGGATACCCGCGCGCCAACTGGTACCCGGGGATATCGTGGTGCTGGAAGGGGGCGACAAGATCCCGGCGGACGTCCGGTTTATCGAGATCAGCAATATCCACGTCGATGAGTCCTCCCTGACCGGCGAGTCGGTGCCGGTGCAGAAACAGACCGCCACGCAGGAGGGCGACAACCTGGTGCCCGGGGACCAGACGAACATGGGCTTCTCGGGCACCTTTCTCACCCAGGGTACGGGCCGCGCCATCGTGGTGGAGACGGGGCGCAACACCGTGTTCGGCCAGATCGCCGATATGGTCAGGGCCGCGGACAAGGGGCTCACGCCGCTGCAGCGGCAGATGAAGAAATTCATCGAGACCCTGATCGTCGCGATCCTGGTCGTGGGTGCCTTTAATTTCGCCTACGGGGTCTACCTGGGCTATGACACCGCCTACAGTTTCCTCGGGGCGGTATCCCTGGTTGTGGCGGCGATACCGGAAATGCTGCCGGCACTGGTGACCTCCATCCTGGCCCTGTCCGGGGTGGTAATGGCAAGTCGCAAGGCGCTTATCCGCAAACTGCCGGCGGCGGAAACACTCGGGGCCACTTCGGTCATCTGTTCGGACAAGACCGGGACCCTGACGGAAAACCGGATGACCGTAACCATGGTGTACGCCGGCGGCAGGACCTACGAGGTCAGCGGCACCGGCTATGATATCCAGGGCGTTTTTCGCTACGAGCAAAGCCCCGTCCCGCCCCGGCAGCAGCCCGCCCTGCTGCAGCTCCTCAACTGCGGCTTCTACTGCAACAATGCGCACCTGAGCGGCATGGGCGGCACCGGGGACCCCACAGAGCTCGCACTGAGAATATCCGGGGCCAAGGCGGAGCTGGTGGTGGACGGTGTCCAGCGGCTGGTGGAAATCCCCTTCGATTCCTCGGCGAAATACATGGCGGTGCTGGTGGAGACCGAGGGCAGGCGCCTGGTCCTGGTCAAGGGCGCCCCGGAGATGCTCGTACCCATGTGCAGCACAGAACACGATGCCTGCGGCCAGCTGCGGCCCTTCGACAGCACCGGGGCCCTGGCCACAGCCCGCGAGTTTGCCCGCAACGCGCTGCGCACCCTGGGCTTCGCCTACAGGGAGCTGCCCCCGGGTCACGACGGCCTCTGTCACGAAGACCTGCACGGGCTCTGTTTCGCCGGGCTGCAGGGCATGATCGACCCGCCCAAGCAGTCGGCGATCGAGGCCATCGCACAGTGCAAGGAGGCGGGCATCCGCACGGTCATGATCACCGGCGACCACCCCGATACCGCCCAGGCGGTGGCGCGCCAGCTGGGAATCGAGGCGGAACAGGTACTGTCGGGGGCCGAGCTCAGCGAACTGGACGAGGCCGCGCTGCGCAAAGTGACAGAGGAGGTGTCGGTCTTTGCGCGGGTAGCCCCGGAGCACAAGCAGGCCATTGCCCAGGCCCTGCAGGCCAATGGCCACGTGGTCGCCATGACCGGCGACGGCGTCAACGATGCGCCGGCGCTCAAGGTTGCGGATATCGGGATCGCCATGGGGATCAGCGGCACCGAAGTGGCCAAGGAGGCCTCCGACATGGTGCTGGCAGACGACAATTTCGCCACCATCGTTGCGGCGGTGGAGGAAGGCCGCCACGCCTGGAACAACCTGCAAAAGGCCATTCTATACACCCTGCCGACAAACGCAGCCCAGGCCCTGCTGATTATGGGGGCGATCCTGCTGGCCGCCTTCGTGCCCCTGTTTGGCGCCCGCTTTGTGCTGGAGCCGGTACAGATTCTGTGGATCAACCTCCTCGATTCAGTATTGCTGACCATGCCGTTGATGATGGAGCCCAAAGAAACCCACCTGTTGTGCACCCCGCCGCGAGAACCCAAAGCCCGCATCATCAACGCCCTGTTTATCCAGCGAGTCGTGGTGATGGGGCTGGCGATCGCCCTGCCGGGTTTCCTGTTGTACTACCACCTGGGCGCCGGCGCCGTGGTGGATGGCCAGGTCTCCGATGCCCTGCTGCTGACCCAGGCCCAGACCGCTGCATTCTGGGGGATCCTCATGGCGCACTTCGGCTATGTGGTATCCGCCCGCTCGATCTACGGTTCCGTCTTCACCCTCAACCCTTTTTCCAATCCCTGGCTGCTCGCCGGGATAGTCCTGAGCATTGCCATCCGGTTTATCCCCACCTGGATTCCCGAGGCTGCCGCGCTCTTTCGCACCGCGCCGTTCCCCACGCAGTGGTGGCCGCTTATCCTGCTGTGTTTCCTGCCGAGTTTCATCGCCATTGAGACGGACAAGGCGCTGCGCCGCTGGTGGGGCAAAGCGCACTGATTCCGCAGGCGCTGCCTATGTTATAGTCTGCCGCTCGCGCGCTGTGGCGATTTCACAGCGTCACCTGAAACGGGAGACAACGAACTTGCGAAAACTATTTATCGGCCTACTGGCAACGCTTGTGTTGCTCGCCTGTATACCACTGGCACTGATCGCTACCGGCACTATCAACATCAGCAGCCTGAAGATGATCCTCAACGTCATGACCGGAATGGGCGGCCCGCCCGCCACGGCGACCCAGGTGAAACAACGCTTCCAGCTGCCGCCGGGATTTCACCTGGAGCTGTACGCCTCCGATTTACCGAAAGCCCGCTTTTTGCGCTTTACCCCGGGTGGCGACCTGCTGCTGAGTCGACCCCACTCGGGCGACATCGTCCTGCTGCGCCGTGACGCCAATGGCGACGGCCAGCCCGACGCGGTGATCACACTGCTCGACGGTCTCAAACGCCCCCTCGGCATGGACTTTGCCGGTGACACCCTCTACGTCGCTGAATCGAACCGGATCGGCCAGGTGGCTTTCGACAGTGCCCGGGGAAAGCTGGCCGGGAGGTACGAACCCCTGGTGGAGGGTTTCACCGATGAGGGCAACCACTGGAGCAAGACCCTGCGGGTAGGCCCCGACGGGCTGCTGTACCTCGCCCAGGGCTCCACCTGCAATGTGTGCGTGGAGGAAGACGAACGGCGCGCCACCATGATGAGGTTCCAGCTCGACGGCAGTGGCGCGGAAATATTCGCCACCGGCCTGCGCAACAGTGTCGGTTTCGACTGGGCGCCCTGGAATGACGCCCTGTACGCCACGGACAACGGCCGCGACCTGCTGGGAGACGACTTCCCGCCCTGCGAACTGAACCTGGTCGAGCAGGGGCGTTTTTACGGCTGGCCCTACTTTAACGGCGCCAACCTGCCAGACCCGGACATGGGGAACGACCCACTGGCAGGCGAACACGAGCCCACCGCCCCGGCCCACGGGTTTCGTGCCCACAACGCCCCCCTGGGGATGACCTTTGTCGACAGTCGCAACTGGCCGGCCGGCTATGAAAAAGCGGCCCTTGTGGCGCTGCACGGCTCGTGGAATCGCAGCACGCCGGACGGCTACAAGGTCGTCTCCCTGCACTGGACCGACAAGGGTATCGAGGAGCGGGACTTTCTCACCGGCTTCAACCAGGACGGCGACATCGTCGGCCGGCCGGTCGATGTGGCACAGGGCCCGGACGGCGCCATCTACATCTCGGATGATTACGCCGGCGCGATCTACCGGGTCAGCTATGGTGACAACGGCCACGACTGGCAGCAGGCTGCCCAGCCGGCAGCGGCAACGAGCCGGCTGGATGAAGCGACACCGGAGTGGCTGGCTGAAGCCGACCTGTCGGCCATGGCCGAGAGCGGCGCGCAATTGTATTTTTATTACGACTGCGCGAGCTGCCACGAAGCCGGCGAAAATCCCAAGTTGTTGACTGGCCTGGCGGACCGCCTCGGCTACGATGCCGTGATCGATGTACTGAAGTCACCCCAGTCGCCCATGCCGATTTTTCCCCTGAGCGAAACCGAGCGACGGGAACTGGCGGTGTACCTGCTCGGCCCGGGAAGGAACCAGGGTACCCCCTAGGTGCTGCAGTACCTGCCCAACGCCCTGACCTTCTCCCGCCTGCTGCTGGCGGGCCCACTGGGTTATTTCATCCTCCACCAGGAGTTTGAATGGGCGCTGGCGACGGGCATGCTGGCAGGGCTGACCGATGGCCTTGACGGGTTCCTGGCCCGGCGCCTGGGCGCACTTTCCCGGCTGGGAGCCGCCCTGGATCCCATCGCTGACAAGGTATTGATCACTGTCGCGTTTGTCTGCTTCGCCGCCACCGGACTCATTCCCTGGTACCTGGCGCTGGCGGTTATCATCCGCGACCTGGTCATCGTGCTGGGGGCGGTTTGCTATCACTGGCTGGTCGGCCCATTCGAGTTTTCAGCCACCCCGTTGAGCAAGGCCAACATGTTTGTCCAGATCTGCTTCTGCGTGCTGGTGCTGGCCGCACAGGTCGCCGCCTGGATACCTTCGCTGGCCATTACCGCCGGCTCCCTGGCGGTACTGTTTATCGCCGGCGCCAGTGGCAGTGATTACGTCTTCAAATGGTCGGCCAAGGCCATACAGCAACACAGGGACAAACAGTAACAGGATGGTCCCTGCCGCAACAATCAAGGATTCCCGTGAGTAACAAGATCCACGTACTGACCTATAACATCCACAAGGGTTACTGTACCGGCAACCGCCGCTTCGTGCTCGATTCCATGCGCGAGCGAATCGACGAGTCGGGCGCCGATGTGGTGTTCCTGCAGGAAATCCACGGCACTGCCCTCAAGAGCGATGCCAAGCGCCGCCGCTTTTCCTACCCGGACCAGCCCCATTTCGAGTACCTGGCTGACCAGAGCTGGCCACACTACGCCTACGGTCGCAATTCCATCTACCGCAAGGGCGATCACGGCAACGCCATCCTCAGCATGTATCCCTTCGCCAGCTGGGAGAACATCGATGTCTCCATTTTCAAGCGCTCCAGCCGGAGCATCCTGCATGGCATAATCGAGATACCCGGACGTTCCATTCGCCTGCATACGCTCTGTGTTCACCTGGGCCTGCTGGAACAGGAACGGCGCGAGCAGTTCCAGGCGCTCACCGACCGGATCAACGAGCACGTGCCGCATGACGAGCCGATGATCATCGCCGGCGACTTCAACGACTGGCGGCGCCGGGCGGAGCGCCACCTGCACCAGGACCTCGGCCTGGAGGAGTTGTTCGTCAAGATGGAGGGCCGTCACGCGCGCACCTTCCCGGTATGGGCGCCGATGTTGTCGGTTGATCGAATATACTACCGGGGCCTGCGGCCCCATGCCTGCCAACGCCTGTACAAGGGGCCCTGGCGGGACTTGTCTGACCACGCGGCATTATTCGGAGTATTCAGCCTGTGATAAGCACGAACGGCGCCGGTGAACTGCTGCAGAGCCCGGCCTTTGTCACTGAGTTACAACAGGCGGCGCAGGCCAGCGGAAAAACCCTGGAACAGGCGCAAAAGTACGCCGCTAAATGCCTGCATGAAATAGAGGCCACCCCAAAGGAATCGTGGCTCAGGCCCGCCGCAAAAATGGCGCGCTTCATCTACACCCGCAGCTACGAGCGGGAGCTGGATATCAACCTTGAAGCGCTGGAAGAATTGCGGGAGCGCTCAAAAGACCACCTGCTGCTGTTCCTGTGGTCCCACAAGTCCCACATGGACAGCTTCGTTTTCCTGCTCTCGCTGTATGAAAACAGGTTCAGGCCGCTGCCGCTGATTTTCGCGGGCATCAATATGAATTTCCTCGGCTTCGGCAGCCTGGCCCGCCGGGTGGGCGCCATTTTCCTGCGCCGTACCTTCCAGGAAGATCCGATCTACAAACTGGTCTTTCGCAGCTACATCGACTACCTGATACGCAACAAGATGCCCCTGTCCTGGTCGATCGAGGGCACCCGCTCCCGCACCGGCAAGCTGTCGCCGCCCAAGCTGGGCATCCTCAACTGGGTGGTGGAGTCCTGCCAGAAGGAACAGGTCGACAAGGTGCTGCTGGTGCCGGTATCAATTGCCTTCGACCGCATCGCCGAGATAGATGACTACGTGGCCATCCAGCGCGGCGAACCCAAGCGCAAGGAATCCCTGGGTTGGTTTTTCAATTACATTTTCGGAATGAAACAACCCTATGGCAAGGTGTATGTGCGCTTCGCACAGCCCATTGCGCTGGGCGAGACCACCACCCTGTCAGAGGATGTGAGCGGTGGCCAGGGACCCGATGGCGGGATGGTTACCCGCATGGGGTTCGAGGTGTGTTCGCGCATTGAGCAGATCACCCCGATCAAATCCACCGACGTGCTGACCATGGTACTGCTGGGCGCCAACGGACGCGCCCTGACCGCCACCGAGATTCACGCACAGGCGGGAGATATAGCCGGCCTGGTGCGCCAGCGCGGCCTGCCGGCGGCCTCCGGGTTCAAGCTGGAAGACGAGGAACAGGTAAGGGGCGCCGTGCTGGCCCTGCAGGGCTCGGGGCTGATCCGCTGCTACGACAAGGCGAACGCGCCGGTCTATTATATTCCCGGGGCGAAAAAGCTGGCGGCCGCCTACTACCGCAACACCATTACCCATTATTTCCTGAGCGCCGCCCTGGCGGAAATCGGCCTGGCCAGCTGCGCCCTGGGTATCGATGCCCCCAGCGCCCGGCTGCTGGAGCGCAACGTGCTCAGCCTGCGCGACCTCTACAAGTTCGAGTTTTTCTATAAACCCACCGATGAGTTCCTCAAGGAGGTGCAGCTCGAGGCGGACCAGCGCTACCCCAACTGGGCCAGCGGAGAGCACTCGCTGCAAAAACTGCTGCGGGAAAGACCGCCTCGCTTCGGTCACGCCATCCTGCGCTCGATCTCCGAGTCCTACCTGATAATCGCGGTGGCGCTGCTGGAGCTGGGCGCCCAGCCGGTGCCGGACCGCAAGAAATTTATCACCCGGCTGATGGCACAGGGCGAGCAAATGCTGTTGCGACGCACGATCAGCTGCGAATCCTCGGTGTCCCAGGACCTGTTTTCCACCGGCCTGCGACTGGTGGAACACCTCGACCTCCTGACCGGCAGCAGCGACCTTGTGTCCCGCCGTGAGGACTACGCCCAAAGGGTGGTGAGCGCACTGTCCGCCATCAACCTGTTGCAGCGCTCCTACGACGCCGCATGGTTTTCCCAGTTGTCCGCGGGCAAAGTCTCCAACCTGCTGGGTCCCTGAAACGCGCGCCCATCACCTTCTGGAGCGCCCGCCTTGCCGCCTGCCGACGGAGGGGCTATCGTGCAGTTTTGATCCTACCCAATACGGGGAGTCACAATGCGTATCTCAGAAGTAAAAGCCACCCTGGCGGAAGTCCCGTCCCTATTGGGGCTCGCCCGGGAAATGAAACCGCGCCCCATGTCTACTCGCGACTGTTTCGCGGCCCGGGTCGAATCCACCGCTGAAAAACATCCTGAGAACACGGCGATCATTTTCGAGGGCCGGGAACTCAATTGGCGGGAATTCAACGAAGAGGCCAACCGCTACGCGGGCGCCCTGCGCGGCAGGGGACTCAAACGCGGTGATACCGTCAGCATGATGCTGGAAAACCGTATCGAGTACCTGGCGATCCTGGTTGCCCTCAACAAGCTCGGCGCAACCGCCGCGCTGATCAATACCAACCTCACCGGTGCGCCGCTGGTGCACTGTATAAGCATCACCGATTCCAGCCTGGTCGTATTTGGTGAGGAGCGCCTGAGCGCCATTGCCGATGTGCGCGAGGATACCGCGCTTGCGGCTGTCAACAGCTACCTGTTTGTACCTGACGCCGGGGAGCTGCCGTGTCCGGACTGGGCCTCGGACCTCGCCGGCGAGGCGGCGGATGAAGACTGTAACAACCCGCCAGAGACCGCGCAGATGACCCTGCGCGACACCGCCCTGTATATCTTTACATCCGGCACAACCGGCTTGCCAAAGGCAGCGGTCCTGTCCAATCGGCGCTTCCTGCTGACGGCGGTCTCATCCTACAAGGCCGGGCTGCGCTGCGACGCCAACGACTGCATTTACCTGTGCCTGCCGCTATACCATGGCACGGGCCTGTTCCTGGGGGTTGGCGCGGCCTTTTGCACCGGTGCCACCATGTTTATCCGGCGCAAGTTTTCCGCCAGCAACTTTCTCCCGGAGGTACGCGAGCACGGCGCCACCTGTTTTATCTATATCGGCGAGCTGTGTCGTTACCTGCTGAATACCCCGCGCAAGGCGGACGATTATAAAAACCCCCTGGGCACCATGATGGGCAATGGCCTGCGGCCGGACGTCTGGCACGAGTTCAAGGAGCGCTTCGGCGTCAGCAGGGTTTCGGAGTTCTACGGTTCCAGCGAGGGCAACGTGGCATTCCTCAATTTTCTCAACAAGGACTGTACTGTCGGCGCCACCACCCTGCCAATCGCACTGGTGCGGTACGACGTGGACGCCGACGAGATCGTGCGGGACGGCAGAGGGCACTGCATCAAGGTGGCGCAGGGGGAACCCGGCCTGCTGTTGGGCAAGATCACGCCGATGACTGCCTTCGAGGGCTATACCAGCAAGGAGGCCACGGAAAAGAAGATTCTGCGGAATGTCTTCAGGCACGGGGATGCCTGGTTCAACACCGGCGACCTGCTGAAAACGGTGGATGTGGGGTTCGCAATGGGTCTGCCGCATTACCAGTTTGTGGACAGGGTAGGCGATACCTTTCGCTGGAAGTCGGAGAACGTCTCCACCAACGAGGTCGGCGAGATTATCAACAGTCACCCCCAGGTTGCGTTTTGCAACGTGTACGGGGTGGAGATTCCCCGGGCCGACGGTCGCGCGGGCATGGCGGCCCTGGCCCTGGCCGAGGACGTGGAGCACCTGGATATCGCCAGTTTCTCGGCCCACGTATGCAGCAGCCTTCCCGCCTACGCCCGGCCCGTGTTCCTGCGCATCCAGCGTGAACTGGACACCACCGGCACCTTCAAGCTGGTCAAGGGCGAGCTGCGCAACCAGGGCTATGACCTTGAGCAGGTAAAAGACACGGTGTACGTGATGAAGCCCGGTGCAAGCCAGTACGAACTGCTGGACGCGGCTTATGGCGCGAAGATTCGCGCCGGAGAGGGGGGATTCTGACAGCCGGCTGAACAAGCCCCGCAACTGGCGGTGGCTGTTTCAGCTGGCGACAAGGCTATCGCAAGGCGCGCGCCGGGCAGCTACTAACGGGTGTTGCCGCCCTGGGCCGGACGCGCACTGCGGTTTCCCGGGCGCCGGTTGCGCTGCTGGGGCCGGTTGTGGCCCTCGCTGCCGCGGCCGCGGGACGTGTGCTGGCCATCGCCCGCCGGTCTCTTGTGGTGCTGCTGCATCCGAGCCTGGCCGTGCACCTGGGGCTTGCGCAGGGCAGCGCTGGGTGGAACTTCATGGTCCGGCTCGAAGCCGTCGACATACTCCCGGGGAAGATGGCGCTGGATCACCTGCTGGATATCATTCAACTGCTTGATCTCATCCGCACTCACCAGTGAATAGGCCTTGCCCGCTGCGCCCGCCCGGCCGGTGCGGCCGATGCGGTGAACATAATCCTCGGGCACATTCGGCAGGTCGAAATTCACCACCTGGGGCAACTGGGCGATATCCAGTCCTCGGGCTGCGATGTCCGTGGCTACCAGGACCCGAATCTTGCCCGCCTTGAAGCCGGCCAGGGCCTTGGTGCGGGCGGCCTGGCTCTTGTTGCCGTGGATAGCCGCCGCATTGATACCGGCCTTCTCCAGCTGTTGTGCGAGCTTGTTGGCGCCGTGCTTGGTCCGGCTGAATACCAGCACCTGCTGCCAGTCCTGGTCCACCACGAGCTGCCGCAGTACGGCCGCCTTGTCTTTCTTGTCTACCGGGTAAACCCATTGCTCGACCCGCTCCGCGGTGGCGTTCGGCGGCGAGACCTCGACTTCCACCGGCTCGTGCAGGATGGTCCTGGTCAGCTGCCGTATCTCGTTGGCGAAGGTGGCGGAGAACAGCAGATTCTGGCGGCGCGCCGGCAGGACCTTGAGAATACGGCGGATATCGTGGATAAATCCCATATCCAGCATGCGGTCCGCTTCGTCCAGGACCAGGATTTCAAGTTCGTTGAAACGCACTTCGCCCTGCTGGTGCAGGTCCAGCAGGCGCCCGGGTGTGGCGATGAGAATGTCGACACCCTTGCGCAGGGCGGTGATCTGCGGGTTGATCTTGACCCCTCCAAACACCACCGCTGACTTGAGCGGCAGGTGCTTGCCGTAGGTCTCTACACTGTCGGCCACCTGGGCTGCCAGTTCCCTGGTCGGGGTGATGATCAGGGCCCGTATACGATGCGGGTGCGCCGGGGCGGTTGCACTCAGCAACTGCAGGATAGGCAGGACAAAACCTGCGGTTTTACCGGTACCGGTCTGGGCAGCGGCCATAATGTCGCGGCCCAACAGCACGGCGGGTATGGCCTCAACCTGGATTGGGGAGGGCTCGGTATAGCCCTTTTCCTTAACTGCACGAAGCAGGGGCGCGGACAAGCCGAGCTCTTCAAATGTCATGGTATATCTCTTGGTTTGATGATTGATGGTGTATGCGAGTGCGCCGAACCGAAACAGGCGCATGGCGGGGTCCGCATCCTACTCTATTGCGGCGACAATTGATATGGCCGACGGCGAATTGACCTGGAGCGGGGCTGGCCGAATAAATACCCGATCAAGCGGGTATTCATTCGGCCAACCAGCGCGCGGTGGCCAGCCACTCACCACCCTGCTTCGGGCGCTGCACCGTACCGGTCTGATAAATACCCGATAAAGTGGGGCTGGCTCTTCGACCTTACAGGTGTGTACCTCGCAGCAGGTAAGCCAGGGCCATGGTCTCGCCACTGGGCGCCTCGTCGTCCTTCTTGCCGCGGGCCTTGGCAGAGGAGGGAAACAACTGGAAACCGCGGGCCAACAGGCTGTCGTTGAGCTTCGGCGCAACCGCGTAGCTCATCTCCATGGTCTGCCCGAGGAAGGTCTTGATGCGCTTGGTTTTGTGCATGGCGGCATCGACCACCAGTGAGGATGCCTTGTCGACCGACCAGGTCGGGGCGTAGTTGTAGATCTTGGTCGGCGCGATCATGGGGGTTCGCACCAGCGGCATGTAGATCGTGGAGATGTCCACGTTGTCCTGCTTCACCTCTGAGGACAGGCTGCGGGAGAACGCATCCAGGGCGGATTTGCTGGCCACATAGGCGGCAAACCGCGGTGCGTTGACCAGGCAGCCAATACTGGAAATATTGATGATCTGGCCGCTCTTGTGCTCCACCATCGACGGCAACAAGCCATTGATCAGGCGCACACAGCCGAAGTAATTGAGCTGCATGGTGCGCTCGTAATCGTGAAAACGATCCAGCGACTCCATGACCGCCCGCCGGATGGAGCGCCCCGCATTATTGACCAGGATATCCACCCGGCCGAAATCCGCGGTCACCTTCTTTGCCAGGCGATCGATATCCTCCATGTCGCTGAGGTCACAGGAATAGGCATAGGCCTCGCCGCCCTGCTTGCGAATAATCTCCACCTGCTCCTCGAGCTTGGACAGAGTGCGGGCGACGAGAATGACAGCGGCGTCGTTGGCGGCGAACTTGCGCGCCGACTCCAGGCCGATTCCGCTGGACGCACCGGTGACCATGACCACCTTGCCCGCCAGCTTGGCCTTGCCACCGCGCGCGGGCTTGGGGTAATCCATATGCGATTCCCAGTAGGACCACAGTACCGGCGCGTAATCCTTGAGCTTGGGACAGCTGATGCCCGTACCCTTCAGGGCCTCCCTGGCCTGCCTGTCATCAAAGGACACCTGGCTGGTGATATAACCGAGGGCGGCGGCGGGGATGCCGGTGGCTTTTGACATCTCCTTTGCCGCCACTTTCAGTGGCAGTAGTTTGGCCGTTTCACGCAAACCCCTGCTCACCAGCCTGGGCATTTTCGGCAGCTCGAACTGCTTGGCGAAGCCGGGGCCGTGGGCCGCGTCGAACAGGATCTCCATGATCTTGCCGGTGCTGTCCTGGGGCGCCTGCAGCAGCTGGAAAGCCTTGCCGTCGAGGCCGGGCTTATGGGCGATGGCGATGGTGGCGTCCGCCACGTAGTCCACCGGCACGATGGGGATCTTGCCGCCCTCGACGCCCAGCAGGGGCAGCCACTTGGGCACGGTGTCGACAATGGTCTTGATAGTGGGAAACAGGTAGTAGGGGCCGTCTACCTTATCCATCTCACCGGTGACGCTGGAACCCACCACCGCGCCGGGGCGGTAGACCCGCCAGGGCACCTTGCACTCTTCCCTGACGATACGCTCGGACTGAAACTTGGTGCGATAGTAGGGGTGTGAGGTGTCCTGCCCCTCGTCGAACATGCTCTCCTTGAAGACGCCGCGAAAATGGCCTCCGGCAATGGCGATGGAGCTCATATGCTGCAGGGTCACCTTGCCACCCAGCGCGTTGGCGAAATTCACCACATTGCGGGTGCCCTCATTGTTGACCCGGTCACCCTGCTCGTCGGACATATTGAGGTCGTATATCGCAGCCAGGTGATAGACATGGTCGATCTTGCCCTTGAGCTTGGCCAGGCTTGCCTTGGAGACCAGGCCGGGAGTGGTGATGTCCCCCCACATCGGCAGCAGGCGGGCGGGATCGGCTCCGAGAGAATCGCGCAGGCTCTCGAACTTGTCCTTCGACTCCTTGCGGACCAGGACATACACTTTGGACCGGGGTCGTTGCAGCAGCCGTTCCACCACGAATCGGCCAATAAACCCGGTACCGCCGGTTACAAAATAATTCATCAGATCACCTCACTATTATGATTGCTTGTGCAGCTGGGCGCAGTTCCTGCTGCTGTGCCTGCCAAAGTGTAGCTCAACCAGGCGAACAGCGGCACAGTCTACGCGATGTCGGGAAAAGTTTCACAGCACCTTGGTAAACATGGCGCAGAAGAATCCCATCAGGGTACAGAAACCAACAATGGGCCCACCCCGGGTGTAGGCCTCGGGCAACATGGTCTGGGCGATCATGGTCAGCATGGCGCCGGCGGCCAGCCCCTCCAGCAGGGCCAGGAACAGGGGATTGGACAGGTCGATGAGAATCTTGCCAAGGGCCGCTCCGATACCGGTCAGCAGCATGATCGATGTCCACATCAACAGGATACGTCCACGCCCGAAGCCCTCGTCGCGCATACCCTGGGAGCTGGACAGCGCTTCCGGATAATTTGCCAGGAACAGCCCCACCACCAGCGACAGGCTGACCCCCTCGGGGGTCATACTGGCGCCGATAACCAGTGATTCCGGCACCCCGTCCAGCAGGATACCCAGCCAGATGGCCAGGGACGCGCCACTGGACTGGCTGGCTTCCGCCCCGCTGGCCAGCAGCGACGGCGGCGCGTGACCACACTTCACCGCCTTCAAAGCCCTGCTGCCCCAGTCACCCACCTTGCCCGCGTCCAGGTTGTGACGCTGTTGCAGGTAGGCCCCCAGCATCGGCCCCTGCAAATAGGCGGTGAGACGATCGCGAATATCCGGGTAGTGGTCGAGCAGGCGCTCGAAATCCTCCCGCCGCAGGGTCCACGCGCCACACTCGCGCATCACCCTGGCGGTCACCGTGTGACGAACACCGGTCAGGAACGAGCGCACACCAATACCGTCGCCGGCCTCGTAGCGGCTGGGCAGCACCCGGTGAGCCGCATCGGAGACCATGATGCCGCCGTCCTCGAGGATGAACAGCCGGTCAGCGGGCTCGCCCTCGCGAAACAGGGTGTCGCCACTTGAGTAGCGGCGATACACCAGGTGCAGTGACAGCCAGTCGACCTCCTCCGCCGACAGATCCTCGAACCAGGGCATACGATCGAGCCGGGGGGCGAGGGCGCGAAAAATATCGGCCCGACGCTCGACCGGCCGCGCATCCGGTAGCCGGCCATCCTCCGCCAGCGTGACGAGGGACTCGGCGAGCCAGGCATCTGCGTGGTCCTCGCCCAGGCCCTGTTGCATGACCAGGTACTGTCGAATCTGCGGCCGCTGCAGCCAGTCCCCGACTACCTGCCGGAAACGGCTCGACTCGGCCAGCAAGCGACGCAGGCTGGATTCGGGGATGCGCCATCCCAGGGTTGGCTCGACCGCGACGGCAGTCACCGAGTGCGCCGAGCCGGTAAACAGGGCGATCGCCCCAAACGCCTCGCCGCCGCCGACCGACCTGGTCAGCGCCTGGGCGTCACCGCCCCGAGTGGCTGCATCGCGCAGCTCCACGCAACCCCGGATTACAACGTGCAGGGTATCTGCCGGGTCGCCCTCCCGGTAAATGTGGGTACCGGGCGGGTAGTAGATCGGCTCGATGTCTTCCGCCAGGGCCCTGGTTTCACTGCGGGACAGGTGCTGCAACTCCAGGGTATGGTCGAGATCCACCAGCCCCTGCCGCAGTCGGCGCCGGGTCTGGTGGCGGGAGTGATGCAAGGTGGTTGACATCTTGCGCCTGAAACCACCGAAGTCATTGACCAGCAGGTTCAGGCCGATGAACAGCGCCCCGCCACAGAGAAAACCAAAAAACAGGGCCTTGTGATGCCCCTGGGCCAGGGCGGGCGCCACCAGGTCGAGGGTCAGGGCCGCCAGCAGGGCGCCGCCACCGAAGGCCATCATGGCGGCGACCACCCGGCCCTCCAGGCGCCACAGGAAGGACGTTACCGCCCCAAGCGGCAGTGACAACGCGCTGATGATGCCCACACCAAACGCCATCCATACGAGTTCCATGGCAATCAGCCCGGGCTCAGCGCACGGTCAGCGGGCTGCAAAAGCGGTGCGCCCACCAGCGACGCGCAGATATCGCCCTCCAGCGTGTGTCGTACAGAATCCTTGTCGTGCAGGGCCACGGTGCTGATTCCTCGCCATGGTGATATTAGGGGGCGACGCCGGTCGGGCTGGAACTCTTTTCGGATGGTACTACCCGGGCCACAGTGCAGCAAACATTGCGCCCGCGCAGCAGCGCAAGCGCGGTTCGCCGGCGGCTGACGAACACACAAATTACGGTTATGCTTCCGCCCTGCACGCCAGGACCCAAAAGGGTCGCTCCAGCGGCGCGATAACTACAGGAGATATTCCAGATGTCATTGAAAATATACGGATCTGCCTTCCTGGCTGTCGTCCTCACTGGCTGTGCCAACATGAGCACGGACCCGGGGACCGGTTCGACACGCAACTCCCTGATCGCAGTTGCCTACGGCACTGTGCAGAACGTACAGCAGGTGAAGATGAAACCCGACTACGCCGAGGGCTCGCTGATCGGCGGCGCTCTGGGTCTGCTGGCAGCAAGCGGCTACTCCGCGGGTAGCCAGGCCCTGGGCGCCGCCGCCGGGGCAGGCATCGGCGCCCTGATATCCAAGGAAACCGCGGGTACCGCCAACCAGTACACTATCCTGCTGGTCAATGGCAGCACGGTGTCCGTGGTAACAGACCAGAGCCAGATCGACGCCGGTGACTGTGTCTCGGTGGAACAGGGCGACCACACCAATATCCGCAGGGTCTCCTCTGCCATGTGCAACACCCCCGCCTCTCACCCTGCCTACCCCGAGATGAATGCATCGGTACAGCAGATTTCGGCGGATTGCGCCACAGCCAAGCAACTGTTGCTGAAGGCCACCACCGAGCAGGAAACCAATATCGCCTACAAGAAAATGCAGGCGCTGTGCGACTGATGCGGTCGGCACTCATCACCGGTGCGGCCCAGGGCATCGGCCTGGCGACCGCCCGGCGCTTTGCAGCCCAGGGCTGGTTCGTGGGGCTGTACGACATCAATGCCGGGGCTCTGGAGAGCCTGCTCGCCTCGGGTGAGTTCCCCAACGCCTGCGGCTGTGCCTGCGATGTCACCCGGCGGGAATCCATCACGGCGGCCCTGGAGCACTTCGCGAGCCACAGCGGGGGCAGGCTCGACCTGCTGGTAAACAATGCAGGCGTATTGAGCAGCGGCAAGTTCGAGGAGATAGACCCACAGGCCCACGAGCTGATCATAGAGGTGAATATAAAGGGCCTGACCAATATGGCCCAGTTGGCCTTCCCGCTACTGCGCCAGACCCCCGGCGCCTGCGTGGTAAATCTGTGCTCCGCCTCCAGTATCCACGGGGTACCGATGCTGGCGGTTTACAGCGCGTCCAAATACTTCGTCAACGGACTGACCGAGGCCCTGCACATCGAGTGGGCGCCTTATGACATTCGCGTCACCTCGGTAAAGCCCCCGGTTATCAATACGGCCATGGGGCGCCAGCTGCACCCAAGCCTGACCGAGAAGATGGGCGTGAATATGGAAGCAGAGGAAGTCGCACGGGACATCCAGGCGGCTGCCGAGGGCAGACGTATCAGCTACGTCCTGGGAGGCTCGACCAAAGTCTGGAGCTGGCTGGACAAGTTACTGCCCGAGTCCGGCCGCCGCTGGCTCGTGCGGTATCTCACCGGGCAGTGACTCGCCGTCCTTGCTGTATCACCGCCGCCCTGAACAGCGGGTCCGCCGCCTGCAGGACTTTCATCCGCAGTTGCGGGTTGTAATCCGGCCTGCTGGCCAGGAACTGGCGCACGGTGGCGACCGCGGTGGCGGAGTGATGATTGGCGAGGCTTGCCTGCAGCCACTTGGTGGGAAAGAAGATATCGCCAGTCACCTGGATTTCCTGCAGCAGTTCGAGGCTGGGTAACAGGTATTTTTCCGACTGCCGTATCCGGGACGGATGATGCAGGTTGGCCAGTGCGTCGCTCACCCAGCTCTCGGTTTGTCGGTTTTTGTCATCGCTCAGCGACTCGAAAAACGCGTCCCGCTCCCCCTCGTCCGCCGCGACTGACGGCGCGATGAATTCGAGCCGGCGGCGACTGTCCGGGTTGTCGATACGGGCGAGCTGGGTGGCGATGATCGCGGACGATTTTGCCGGCAGGCGAATCGCCAGGATCTGTGCCAGCTCCACCAGGTCGTCCTCCTCCAGTACCAGTCTGTCTACCCCCAGGGTGCCGGCCCAAATATCGTACAACTGCTGCACCTGCCGGGGCGATGCCGCCATGGCCGCAAAGTACCTGAACACCAGCTTGGTGCGGCTGCCGTCCGGCTGCGCTGCCACGGTCGCCCACAGGCGCTTCTCCGTCGGCCGGCGCCAGCGCGCCGCGCCGGGCATCACCCAGCAGACTCTGGTAGACGTACTGCAATTGCTCCAGTGCCAGCTTGAGCAGCAGGGGATCCTGCTCGACCTCCACGATTCCCAGCAGCAGTTCGAGGTAGCCGGGGATGTCGACAATCGTCCCTGCCATCACATTGTCGTAGGCGCTTACCAGGGCGGAGCCTTTCTGCACCGGCTGCAGGTCATCCCATGCGAACAGCAGTTCAGTGCCGGCGGGAAACAGGCCGTAGCCGCGGCCGTCCGCGTTGAACAGGGTTAATGCCCCGGGCTCCCCTGCACCCGTCGGCGGCAGGGCTGTCACCGGGCCCGCCACCATCAGTGTCGCGCTCGCCCGCTCTGCCCCGGCCAGGGTGAGCAGGTCGAACTGCTGGGCCCAGACACGACCGAGCCCCGCCGGGTCCTGCTGCACCAGCGCTTCCGTCAGCCCGCCTGCTGTTGTGCCAGGCGGAATTCGGGCCTGCCCGGGTGTTCACCCACACTTCACTCCAGCCGGCCAGGTCAATATCGGTATGGGTATCGAGGATGCTGATCAGGTCGGGCCAGGTGGCATTGCTGTAGGAGAAACGCTGCAGATACTCCGCCAGCCCCTGTCGCAAGGCCTCCTCACCGACTATCAACTCCAGCTGGCGCATCATGATCGGCGCCTTGTGATAGATGATGCTGCCGTACAGCTGCCCCGCCTGGTCGAGATTGGGCAGTTCCTGCCGTATCGGGTTGGCGCCTTCCGAGCGATCCACCGCATAAGCTGACGGGTAGTGGCTCACGAGAAAATTGAGCGAGTGGTCCACCCCGGGAAAGGCGGGGTTGACGATCTTGTCAGCGATGAAATTGGCAAACACCTCCTTGGTCCAGACATCGTTGAACCAGCGCATGGTGACCAGGTTGCCAAACCACATATGGGCTGTCTCATGGGCGATCAGCTGTGCGCGGCGCAGCACATCCGTGATCGGCGGCTCCTCTTCCAGCAACAGGCGGGAGGCGCGATACTGGATCGCCCCCACATGTTCCATACCGCCGTAGGGAAACCCGGGTATCAGCACGAAATCAAATTTCTGGAAGGGATACTCTATTTCAGTGTACTGCTCCAGCCACTCCAGGGCCTGAGCGTGCAGTTCGAAGATGGCATCCACGTTGCGCGCCACTTTCGCGGGGTCCGTCTCCCGGTGGAGCATCGTCATCCGGCGTCCGCCGACCTCTCGCGTAATCGACTCGAACTTTCCGGCCACGAAGGAAAACAGGTAGGAACTGATGGGGTCGGAGAGGGCAAAACGATGTTCAACCCGGTCGTCCCCCAACTCGCGGGACTGGGTGAGCGGCGCATTGGCCAGCGCCAGCCAGTCCGCAGGCAGCACCAGGGACAACTCAAAGCGCGCCTTCAGGTCGGGTTGGTCGAACAGGGGAAACGCGGTTCTTGCGCGGTCGGGAACGAAAAGGGTGTAGAGAAAGTCCGGGTTGCGGTTGAGGGAATCGTCTCCCGCGATAAAGTCGATAGCGACGCTGTTGCGCCCCTGGCGCAGCGCGGCCGCGGGCAGGACTATGTGCTCATCGCGCAAATCGAGTTCGACAGCTTCGCCGTTTACCTGCAGCGAAAGGATACTGGTTTCGTCCTGGCGAAAGTCAAGCTGCAGCGGCGCCCGGGGATTTTTGAGGTCGAAACCGATCGAGGCGGTTGCCGCTATGGGGACATGTACATCCGCCGGGATATCAAAGTGCAAACGGTATTCGAGGTTCGCCAGCAGTCGCGCCCGGCTCCTGGCAAGGTCCTCGGAAAGGCCCGCCTCGGTCACTACCGACTGCTCCTCCATCACCTCGCTCACCTCTGTCTTCTCACTGCACGCTGCCACTGCCAGCCCCGCCATCAGCCAGCACCAACCACCCTGGAAAAAAATTCATCCATGCCCCCCGGGCCCGACTCACCGGGCGCCAGTATAGCAAGCCCGGGTGGTCCCGGGCCGCCATGTTGCCGCCGGCCGCAATGGCCAGCGCAGCAACCGCACTCCCTCGCGCCGCGAGGGAGTTCAAGCTTCAAGCCGCAAGCTCGCGGGCAATGACAACACCCCACTGCAGCAGTACCATGAATCCCCGCGAATGCAGTTCGCACCGTGGCGTCTACTATAATAAAAGCCGGAGGGAATCCCATGCGCAGAATGGACGGTGTCAGCGCTTTTCTGTTTCACCAGGAACAGTCGGGCGCTGTAATGCACACCCTGAAAATATCGATAATGGATACCTCGGCAATCCCGGGAGGCTGGAACTATGAGCGGTTCCGCAACAGCACGGCCAACCGCCTGCACCTGCTGCCGATGTTTCGCTGGAAAGCCCTGAAAGTTCCCTTTGGCCTGCACCATCCGGTGTGGGTGGATGACCCCGACTTCGACCTGGACTACCACCTGCGGCGCATAGCCTGTCCCGCTCCCGGCGACCGCAAGGCTTTCTGCGAACTTGTATCAGAGGTTTACGCCTGGCCCCTGGATATGACCAAGCCGTTATGGATCAGCTGGGTGGTGGAAGGCCTCGAGAATGATGAGGTCGCAATGGTTACCCTGGTGCACCACGCCTACACCGACGGCAGCGGCGCCGCCCGCCTGCTGCAAAAGGTCTACTCTGTTTCGCAGAACGCGGCAGAGCCGGAAAAGCAGATGACCTGGGTGCCCGAGAAAACCCCCGGTAAGCTGTCCCTTCTGCTGCATGCACTGGTTGACCTGCCGCGCACCTGGATGACCAGTTTCCCCAAGATCAGGCAGGGTATGGCCAATGTCCGGGCCATGAAGAAAAAATACGAGGAATCCGGGGCGGAACTGCCCCCCAGCGCGTTTCGCGACACCCGGGATTCTCCCTTCAATATAATGGTCGGGCGGGGACGGACTTTTGTCTTCGACACCCTGTCCCTGGACGAGATAAAAGCCATCAGCAAGGGCTTCGGTGTCACCATAAACGACCTGTTTGTCGCGGCGGCGGCGGGCGCATACCGCAGGTTCATGCAAACCCGCGGCTACGACCCGGACACAGGGCCGCTGGTTGCCGCGATCCCTGTCTCCAAGCGCCCTCCTCCCGAGCTGGACGATATGATCGGCAACAAGACATCTACCGACTACCTGGCCATGCCGGTACACCTGGCGGACCCGGAGGCGAGGCTCAAAGCCGCAGCCCACGCCGGCAATGTCATGAAGGAACACCTTGCAGCGGCGGAGGGCGCCGACCTTTCCAACATAGTGGAAGTGACACCACCCATTTTTATCCGCCTGCTCGACTGGATAGTGAAACGCAAGGAAGGCAAGTTCGGGATCTGGGGCAACGCCGCCATATCCAACGTTCCGGGGCCCAGAGAGCCGCTTTACATGGGCGCGATGAAACTCAACAACTGGGTTTCCATGGGCATGATCGCCCACGGTCTGGGGCTGAACACGACCGTCTGGAGTTATGCGGGAAAGTTCAATGTCTGCATACTGGCTGACAAAAAACTGTTACCCGATGGCTGGGAACTGATCGGTTATTTCAGGGAGGCCTTCGCGGAGTACCAGCAGCTGCTTGAGCTAAGGAACGTCAGCGCCGAGAGCGCGACCGCACCCGGCACCTGAGACCGGTCGGCGCGGGGGCTGCCCTCAGCCGTTTACCAGGAAGTGGACGTAGATACTGGCGAAATAGCCCAGGGCAATTGCCGGCGCCCACTTGAGGTGACCGAAAAAGGTGTAATGCCCCCGGGCCTGCCCCATTAGCGCGACCCCCGCCGCCGAACCTATGGATAACAGGCTGCCGCCCACACCGGCCGTTAGAGTGACCAGCAGCCACTGCACTTCCGACATGTCGGGATTCATCGTCAGCACCGCAAACATCACGGGAATGTTATCCACGATCGCGGACATCAGGCCCACCAGCACGTTGGCGGTAGTGGCGCCCAGCTCGCCGTATATATACGCGGAAGACATACCGAGGTAGCCGATGAAGCCCAGGCCGCCCACCGCCATGATGACGCCGTAGAAGAAAAACAGCGTGTCCCACTCGGCCCGGGCGATCTTGTCAAACACATCAAAGCCCTGCACTTCGTGGCTACCCGGAGGAATTTCGGTACTGTCCACCGATGCATGGGTTTTGCGGCGCAGGTAAAAACCGAAGAACTTGAGGTAGGCAAGCCCCAGCATCATGCCGAATACCGGTGGCAGGTGCAGGAAATTATGAAAACTCACCGCGGTGACGATAGTGAGGAAAAACAGGCCGACGATGGTCAGGCCGCCCAACTTGAGCGCGGAGCCACCGGTGTCCTCCACTGCGGGTGGCTTACCTGCCGGCAGGGCAAAATGCATGATCAGGGCCGGCACCACGAAGTTGACGACGGAGGGAATAAACAGCTGGAAAAAGGCCCAGAACGGAAGAATCCCCTTTTGCCACACCATCAGGGTGGTGATATCGCCGAAGGGACTGAAAGCCCCGCCTGCGTTGGCGCCAACCACGATATTGATGCAGCCCAGGGCGATGAATTTGGAGTGGTCCTGCCCCACCGCCAGAATCACGGCACACATGATCAGGGCCGTGGTGAGGTTGTCCGCCACCGGTGAAATCAGGAACGCGAGAATACCCGTTATCCAGAACAGGGCGCGGTAGCTGAAACCTCGCACCACCAGCCAGTTGCGCAGCTCGTCAAACACCCCCCGCTCTATCATGGCGTTGATATAGGTCATCGCCACCAACAGGAAGAAAAACAGCTCGCCGTATTCCAGGAAGTTGTGACGAATGCCCTCCTCCGCCATATGGGTCAGGCCGTGGGAGTTATAGGCAATTGCAATAAGAATCCAGATCACACCCGCGGCCAGCAATACCGGCTTTGACTTTCGCAGGTGGATCTTTTCCTCCAGGATCACCAGGATGTAGGACAGGCGCGAAGTACCACTATGGCGGCGTAGCCAACCCAGCTGGCAGTCAGGTCGAGGCGTTCCACGCCGGGCCCGGAAGCCATCGCGACCGTGGAGCCGAGCATTCCCAGCAGCAGGGTGATAAAACGGGTCATCCGGGCTTCTCCATCGCAACAGGGTCTTTTGGGTGGCGGCGATTGTACCGCGGAACTACCTGCGTTTCCTGAGCTGAATCAAGGAAATAGCCCCTGGCAAGTTTCGCCGGGTTTTGCCGGGGATTTGTCGTACAATTGCGCCTCTGCAATCCATTTACCAGGCGGTCCCCACATGCTCGAACCAGGTCGGGTTAATCGGCTCAGGATTATAGAAACCAGGGCCAATGGGCTACTGCTGGACGCAGGCCAGGCGCTGTCCCTGTTATTGCCTGTGGAACAGGTGGATCGCGACTACCGCAGTGGCGAGAGCCTGGAAGTGTTTATCTACGTGGATGCCGACGGCCAGCCGGTCGCCACCACCAGTCACGCCCTCGCGGAGGTAGGCCAGGTCGCCTGGCTCGAGGTGGTCGAGGTCAACCAACTGGGTGCCTTCGCGGACTGGGGCCTCCCCAAGGACTTGTTCATCCCTTTCGCCGAGCAGCACCATCCCCTGCGCAAGGGACAGCGTGCGCTGGTAAGGGTTTATCTCGACAAGCAGGGCCGCCTCGCCGGATCGACCCGGGTTGATTACTGGGTAAAGGACGATGCCAGCGGCCTGCAGGAGGGAGACGAGGTAGCGCTGCTGATTGCCGAGCGCACCGAGCTCGGCTTGAAAGCGGTGATCAACCATCGCAGCTGGGGACTGCTGTACGGCAACGAACTGTTCAGGGACCTGCGCAAGGGCCAGCAGGTCACCGGCTATATCAAGCGAATTCGCGCCGACGACAAAATTGACCTCACCCTGGAAAAGCCCGGCTTCAGCAGAAACCGACTGGATTCGGTGGGGGAGCAGATTGTCGAGCGGCTTCGGGCCGGCGGCGGCGAGCTGCCGCTTACTGATAAAAGCCCGCCGGAGGAGATCTATGCTACCTTTGGTGTGAGCAAGAAAGTGTTCAAGCAGGCGCTGGGCGCCCTGTACAAACAACGACGCATTACCCTGCATGACGATGGCATCAGGCTGGTTACATCGCCGTCATAACCAATTCATCGACAAGGACAGCTGCCATGTTAACCGTACACCACCTCAACAACTCCCGCTCCCAGCGGATCCTGTGGCTGCTGGAAGAGCTGGAGCTGCCCTACGAACTGAAGTGTTACCAGCGAGATGCGAGCACCAACCTCGCCCCACCGGAGCTGGAGGCGGTACATCCCCTGGGAAATCCCCCGTGCTTACCGATGGTGACAATACCGTGATCGAGTCCGGCGCCATCATCGACTACGTCCTGCGCCGGCACGGTGGCGGCCGGCTCCTGCCCGAACCCGGCAGCACCGAACACGAGCAATACCTGCAATGGCTGCATTACGCCGAGGGCAGCGCCATGCTGCCGCTGATGCTGCGCATGTACACCGCGCGCCTGCCGGACGGCGGCGCCGCGCTGCAACCCGCGCATTGACGATGAACTCAACCGCCACCTCGGTTATATGGACAGGGCGCTGGAGGGCGTTGACTGGTTTGTCGGCAACACTTTTTCCGGCGCCGACATCCAGCTGTCGTTTGTGGTGGAAATTACGCCACTACTGCACCCGAACGGTTCCTTTCCCAACCTCGCCGCCATGCGCGCAAGGTTCCAGCAACGCCCGGCCTACCAAAGGGCGCTGAAAAAAGGCGGAAAATATGATTTCGGCCCCGCAGGGGCAGTGAGGCGTTGCGCCGCGCTCCGACTTGAGCGGCATCAGCACCGGCGATAGGCTCCAGGCTGCGGGGGAGCGCAGCTGCGCGAAAGGCATCTGTGAGCCTGCCAATCGAGGCAAGGCGACTTGGCGGCAGTCGCAATCTACTTGGGGGCGACGGCGGTCACTGCTTGCCAGGCCCGCGCGGACGCGGCACCACGAAAGCCCGGGTCTCGCTGCAAGCTGCCGCCGCGGTAGAAACGTGTGCGCGGTTGCTTCTGCAGGTTCCTGACCCAGAACGACCGCTCGACCGCGCACCGTGCTGACAAACACATATTTCCCCGAGGCGCACGGCCCGCCAGCGGGGTGCGGCGCACCTGGCCGGTCTTGAAGCCGACGGATTCCAGTACAATCAAACCCGCAGGGGCGATGCGAGGCGAGCCCAGCCCCCTGCGCACTGCGGGCTCTACAACGGCGTTGAGTTTGCGAAAAAATTCTCTTTCCAATCTGCTGAAATTCATACTTCCCATCTCCTCATCCAGGGTCGCCCCTTCTGTGGCAAAGGATTTCCCACCGAAACGCGCACCTGGCTCAGCCCCTTTGTACGCAATCAAAGGCCTGCCAGTTTGGTTCTGTCATTTCCCGCACAAAGCGGGAGTAGCTCCAGGGCCAGCTACTGGGTACGCCGTCCTTGCCCAGGTACCAGCTGTTGCAACCTCCGCGATACCACACTGTCTCTTTCGCGGCGGCAACCCGCTCAGCCTCAAATTCCTGCAGCGCCTGGTGGCGGGGTGATATCTCGTCACAGTCACCGCGGCACAGCCTGTCTATCAGCTGGGCGATGTAGCGCCACTGGTGCTCGGCGATATCGATCAGGGAAAAGTTGCCCACTGGACCGTTAGGCCCGTTCAGCATAAAGAAGTTGGGGAATTCCGGGATGGTAATCGCCAGGTAGGCGCAGGGGCCGTCTGCCCAGGCCGACTCCAGGGTGACCCCGTTGCGCCCCCGAAAGGTCATCGGGCGCATGAAAGTATCCGGGTGAAAACCCGTTGCATACACGATCATGTCCAGTTCGTGGAGGCGGCCGTCCGCCGTGCGGATCCCGGCCTCCTCGATACGCTGGATGCCGTCCGTCACCAGCGCGGCGGCGGGGTGCTGGATCGCCTGGTAATAATCTGGGAAAAAACAAGTCGCTTGCACAGCGGTATGTGGTCCGGCCTCAACCTTTCCCTCAGCTGAGGGTCGGTCACGCCATGCTCGAGGTTGGCCAGGCAGGCGGCGCCCATCTCCCTGGCCCCTTCGGATTCCATATCGATGATGGCCATCGTGTAACGTTCTACCGCCGCGTTGTACTCGGCGAAATTCATCGCGGCTTCGAGTACCTGCGGATCGTGAAATGCAGCCCGCTCCTGCGGGGAAAAATAGCCGTTCTGCACCGGCATGATCCACTGGGGGGTGCGCACGTAGTGCTCGACCAGGGCAGCCCTGCCCGCGAGGGCGGAGACCAGCTGGACGCCGGTTGAGCCGTTGCCGATCACGCCGATCCGCTTGCCGTCCAGCGCGAGGCTGTGGTCCCAGCGGGCGCTGTGGAAGGCAGCTCCGCCGAATGACGCCATACCCTCGATCTGTGGGTATTTGGGCCGATGCAGCACACCGGTGGCGGCAATCAGGATATCGGCTACATCTGTCCCCCCGTCCCTGAAACCCAGCTGCCAGCGCCCGTCCACAAACTCGGCGCTGGTGGCCTCGCAGTTGAAACGGATGAGCCGGTCGATGCCGTATTTGCCGGCAGTTCGTTCAAAATAGTCCTGGATCTCGGAGCCCGGTGGCAGGTGGCGGGTCCAATCGGGGTTGCGCTCAAAGGTGTAGGTGTAATGATGGGAAGGGACATCGCAGGTGAGGCCCGGGTAGGTGTTTTCGCGCCAGGTGCCGCCAACACGGTCGGCCTTCTCATAAATGCTGACGTCGGTAAAACCCGCTTCGCGCAGCTTGATGCCGGCGAGAATGCCCGCCATACCAGCGCCGATGACCACTACTCTCTTATTTCGCTGCTCCATATCCATCGTCCAACTGCCTAGGGATACCAAACCTGGATAAAAATACTTCGCTTCTCGTAGGTGACATCCTGGATGCCGTCCTTGAAAGGCAGGATAAACGGGTGGGGCGGCACCGGCGCCCGAATCGGGTTGGTCACCTGCGACTCCCAGGCCCCCTGCACTTCGGCCCGCTGGCGCCTTGTCACCTCACTCTCATTGTTGAAGGTAAGTTTGTCTATCCTGGGCGCATAAAGCAAAACCTCCCTGGTCTTCAGGTCATAGCCGACCTCGCCGGAGACCAGCACCTGGCCCTCCTCGCTGACGGCAATGCCCTCCTCCGGGCGGTGCTCGTAGGCCTGCAGGTGCGCCTGCAACCCGATTCGCCTGTCATCAATAAAGATGATCACGGGATTGGTCAGGAACAGCTTGCCCGCCCCCACAGACAGGGACACGGGGAAAAAGCTGCGGGCAATGTTGGTGGCCGTTTCCGCCGAAACCGGCACGGTGGTGCCGAAGCCCGCCCGGCCCGGGCTGGCAAATAGCAGGATGGCAAAGCCAATCAGCAGACCGGTCGGGACCAGACAGAACTTCTTCACTTCACACCTCTTTGGGGTCAGATACCGGGAGAAGTCCCGGGCAGCAGAAGGCATGTGGCTTTTTCCCGGTTCTTCGGCCGTCACTATAAGGCATAATCAGGCCATTCCCAGAGTCACCGCCGCCCAAGTGTGAAAAAGACTGAAACAAATCGCCGCAACAGCTGGCTGAGAGATACGCTCTCGGTCTCCCGCAAGGAAGCCGTCGCCAGTTCCGCGATGACGGGCATCTGTGATAACTATCTCGGAGCCTTCGCAATCTCGCTGCGGGCGTCCCTGCCGCAGATGGGCCTGCTCGCGGCCCTTCCCCAGCTGGCGGGCGCCGCCTTCCAATTGCTGTCCGTGTGGCTGTGCTCCCACTTCCGTCGCCGCCATGCCATTGTCGTGGGAGTCGCATTGCAGGCCGCCGCCGTGCTGGGCATGGCCATGGTGGCGCTGCTGAGGCCGACGCACAGTGTTGCCTGGCTGATCGGCCTGGCGGTGATCTACCACGCCTGTGCCAACTTTGTGCAGCCCCAGTGGCGCAGCTGGATGGGCAGCATTGTCCCCGCAAGGCGGCGCGGGGCTTTCTTCGCCGGTCGCACCCGCCTGACCATGATTACCAGCTTTGCGGTGTTCGCCGCCGGGGGCGCCCTGCTGGGCTGGTTCGAGCGCTTTGAACTGGCCTGGCTCGGCTTCTTCCTGCTGTTGCTATTGGCGGCTGTGGGGCGCGGGCTGTCCGCCTGGCAACTGCATCTTATGCATGACCCCGACCAGCATAACCTTGCCGGGGGCACCACGTTCGTGGACACCCTGGTGCGCGTGCGCGAGTCTTTCCACGACCGCGCGTTCCGGGAATACAGCCTGTTTTTTGCCGCGATGCAGGGGGCGGTAGCAATCTCCGGGCCGTTTTTCAGCGTCTATATGCTGAACGATCTCGGCTACAGCTACTGGCAATTCACCGCCAACGTCGGCGTCTCTATCCTGACCCAGTTTTTCACACTCTCAACCTGGGGCTACCTGTGTGACCGCTGGGGCAACCGCTTCGTTATGGTAACCAGCTGCTCTGTCCTGCCGCTGCTGCCGGCGCTGTGGTTGTTCTCCGACGATTTCTATTACCTGCTGTGCGTCCAGGTGATGTCGGGGCTGGCCTGGGGCGGCTTTACCCTGAGCACCTCGAATTACCTGTACGACCTGAGGCCCGCCAGGGCCGATTTCGCCAGCTACGCTGCAGTGCAATCCTCGCTCAGTGCAATCGGGGTTTTTTTCGGCGCCCTGCTGGGCGGCTACCTGGCCAGCGCCCTACCCCACCTGGTAGACCTGCTGCCCGAGAGCTGGCAGCTGGAACATTCGGTGATACTGATATTCGCCACCTCATCCCTGCTGCGCGCGGGCATCGCCGCCTGGTTCCTGCCCCGCTCCGTGGAGTTGCGGGTACGCCATCGCCCCGACCTGCTCAAGGTGGTCTACCGGGTGGCGCGTTTCACCCCCGGCGCCGGTGTTGTGCTGGACTGGTTGACCGTTACCAGGAAGCGTCAATAATGACGTATAACGCCCGCCAGGCTTAGCAGGGCCAGAGCTGCATGTTCTGAACGTCGCGGCGATAGGTGGTAAACTTACGGCCTGGGATAAACGCAAGGAGGTCGAGCCATCTCGCTCAAGAACAGCGAACAATCCAGGATCAATATCTGCCTGCTCAGCGTCCACGGGCTTATTCGCGCAGACGACCTCGAGCTGGGTCGCGATCCCGACACCGGGGGTCAGACCAAGTATGTCGTGGACCTCGCCCGGGCCCTGGCGCGGCATCCGGACGTTCACGAAGTGCTGCTGGTCACCCGGCTCATTGTCGACCAGGGCGTGGACCCCGACTATGCCCGCGAGGAAGAACCGCTGGGCGATGGCGCTCGCATCATACGCATACCCTGTGGCGCGGACGAGTACCTTCCGAAAGAACAGCTGTGGGATCACCTCGACAGCTTTACCGACAACCTCATGCACTGGCTGCAAAACCAGCAGCATATGCCCGGTGTCATTCACAGCCACTACGCGGACGCGGGCTATGTCGGCGTGAGGCTGTCAAACCTGCTGGGCGTGCCCCTGATCCATACCGGCCACTCCCTCGGCCGGGACAAGCGAAAACGCCTGCTGGCCAGGGGCATCAGCCGCGAACAGATCGAGCAGACCTATAATATCGAGCGCCGCATCGACGCCGAGGAGGACGTGCTCGCCAATGCGGACCTTGTGATCACCAGTACCCACAACGAAATCGAGCAACAGTACGAACTTTACAATTACTACGACCCGACTCGCATGGTGGTCATTCCACCCGGCACGGACCTCGAGCAATTCCATCCGGTCCGGGCCGGTGAGCACTACCCCTTCAGCGCCGAGGTGGATCGCTTTCTGACCAACCCCGACAAGCCGCTGATCCTGGCCCTGTCGAGGGCAGATGAGCGCAAGAATATCGCCGCCCTGATCGAGGCTTTCGGTGAGTCACCTGAGCTGCAGGAAGCCGCCAATCTGCTGATCATCGCCGGCAATCGCTCCGACATACGGGATCTGGATAACGGACCCCAGGCAGTGCTGACGGACCTGCTGCTGATTATCGATGCCTACGATCTCTATGGGCGGGTGGCGATGCCCAAGCACCACTCCCCGGAGCAGGTGTCGCAGATCTATCGCATGGTCGCCGCGGGCCACGGCGTATTCATCAATCCCGCGCTGACTGAGCCCTTTGGCCTTACCCTGCTGGAGGCCGCCGCCAGCGGCCTGCCCCTGGTGGCGACTGAAAACGGTGGGCCGGTAGATATCATCCGTAATTGCCGCTGCGGCGAGCTGGTGGACCCGCTGGACAGGGAACAGATAGCGAGCGCCCTGCTGAAGTACCTGCGTGACCCCCAGGAATGGCAGCGGGCGTCCGACAACGGCATTACCCAGGTCCGCGCGCTCTATTCCTGGCAAACCCATGCGGATGCCTATCTTGGCAATATCCGCAAGCTATCGGGGAAATACACCCCGCTGGCCAGTGCGCCGCCGCTGTCACGTAAAATGCGCTACCGGGACCGCGCTATCGTCACCGATCTCGACCAGAGTTTGCTCGGCGATAGCCAGGCATTGCAACAATTCCTGCAGCTCATGCGGAAAAACCGCAAAGACGTGTCGTTTACTATTGCCACCGGCAGGCGGGTCGACTCGGCCCTGGCCCTGATGAAAAAGCACAGCATTCCCAGCCCGGATATTCTTATTACCAGCCTCGGCACCCGCATCCAGTACGGGCAGGAGTTGACCGAGGACGACCTGTGGGCCGACCATATCGATTACGACTGGTCGGTGCGCCGGGTGAGGCAAGCCCTGTCGAGCATCGCGGGGCTGCTGCCACAGGAGCAAAGACACCAAACCACCTTCAAGATCTCGTACTATTACGATCCGCAGAATGCACCCTCTCCGGAGGAGCTCACAGCCACGCTGAGGCAGCAGGAAATCGCCGCCAATACTGTCGTCTCCTTCGGCCAGTTCCTCGATGTGATACCGGCTCGGGCTTCCAAGGGCCAGGCACTGCGCTATGTGGCGCAGCGCATGGAAATTCCACTGGAGCAGATGCTGGTGGCCGGCGGCTCCGGCGCCGACGAAGACATGATGCGCGGCAACACTCTGGCGGTGGTAGTGGCTAACCGGCACCACGAGGAACTGTCCCTGCTGCCGAGCAGGGACAGGATTTACTTCGCCCGCCAGTCCTACGCCGCCGGTATCCTGGAGGCAATGGATTACTATGACTTTTTCGGCAGGTGCGAGGTGCCCGATGCCTGAACGCCTGCTGTTGTGCACCGACCTGGACCGCACGCTTATTCCCAACGGGCCACAGCCTGAATCCCCCCGGGCCCGCGCCGCATTCGCCGAGCTGGTAGCCGATGACCGGGTGGTGCTGGCTTATGTAACCGGGCGGCACCGCCAGCTGGTGGAAGAGGCGCTGGAACAATACCGCCTGCCGCAACCGGACTTCGTTATCGGCGATGTCGGCACCACCATTTACCGGATGGAGCCCGGTGGCAACTGGCAGCTCGACACCTCCTGGGACAAGCAGATCGGCAGTGACTGGAACGACATGAGCAACCCGGATCTGCAACGGCTGCTGGATGACATCAGTGCCCTGCGCCTGCAGGAGGTGCACAAGCAGAACAGTCACAAGCTGAGCTATTACCACGCCCTGGACAGCGATCGGAAGGCAACGTCCAGCGCTATCGAAACACGTCTGCAAACGCATGGTATAAAAGCCCGGCTGGTGTGGAGCGTGGACGAACCGGCGGCCATCGGCCTGCTCGACATTCTGCCGCGGGCGGCGAGCAAGTACCATGCGGTGGCCTGGCTGCAACGCCAGCTGGGCTTTGGCGATGAAAATACGGTTTTCAGCGGTGACAGCGGTAACGATATCGAAGTGCTGGCCAGCCCCGTACCCGCGGTACTGGTTGCCAATTGCGAGGTGCAGGTCAGGGAGCAGGCCCTGAGCGAGGCCGCGGCGAACGGCTACAGTACCCGGCTCTACATTGCCCGCGGTGGATTCCAGGGGATGAACGGTAATTACAGTGCCGGCATCCTAGAGGGCATTGCCCACTATCACCCGACACTGCTGCAGCAGGTGGGTACGGAGGTGACGGAATGAACGAGGACAAAGGCGTCTATATTTTCGGAGAGGTGCTATTTGACCATTTCCCGGACGGCAACCGGGTACTCGGCGGAGCCCCCTTTAATGTCGCATGGCACCTGCAGGCATTTGGCCAGTCACCGCGCCTGGTGAGTCGGATAGGTCGAGACCCCGAGGGGAGACAGGTTCGCGAAGCCATGGAAGCCTGGGGGCTCGCAACCGGTGACCTGCAAACCGACCCGGAGCGGCCCACCGGCCGAGTTGCGATATCCTTCACCGATGGCGAGCCCGGCTATGACATCGTTGCGGACTGCGCCTATGACAATATCGAACCGATAAGTGCCGCTTCCTCCCGCTTACTCTACCATGGTAGCCTCGCGACCCGCGCTGCCGGCTCGGCCAGGGCACTGCGAGAGTTGCGCGCAAGCGAGCCGCAAACGATATTCGTCGACGTCAACCTGCGGCCGCCCTGGTGGCAAGCGGGGGCGGTGCATGAGCTGCTGCAGGGGGCGCACTGGGTCAAACTCAACGGCGATGAACTGGCGCTGCTTGCGGGCAATGACACATCGGCGGACCTGGAAGGCGATTTCCTGCGGCGCTACGACTTGCGGGGTCTGCTGGTCACCCGCGGCGCCCGGGGTGCCGAGTTGTTACTCGCCAGCGGAGAGCGCCTGCAGGTGGCGCCGGTGGCCAATAACGAGGTGGTGGACACCGTCGGCGCGGGAGACGCCTTCGCGGCGGTCATGTTGCTGGGCCTGCTCAATGACTGGGCCTTGCCTGTTGTACTGGAGCGAGCCCAGCAGTTTGCCGGCGCCGTGGTCGGGCAACGGGGGGCCACGGTTAACGACCGGGCGTTTTACAGGAATTTCAGCCGTCAATGGCAATTGACCGACTGAGGAGATCATGGAGAGTCGATGTACGAACAACAGGCGCACTACCTGCTCAACAACATTCTCGACCAGCTCAAGCCGGAGATCCGCAAGCGTGACCTGCGGCACTTCTATACCCGGCTAGGCGCCAACTTTTACGCCATCCACAGCCTGTTCAGCCGGCTATACGGGCAGCGAGAGGACTTCCAGCAGCAGCTGCTGAAACTCGTTAGCGTAATGGCGACCCAGTATATCGCCCGCGACCCTGCCCTGAAGTTGCTGGACATCGCCCGGGAGCAGGATCACCACTGGTTTCTCCGCCAGGAGTGGGTCGGCATGGCGCTGTACCTGGACGGTTTTGCCGACAATCTGGCGGGGCTCGAGGGCAGGCTTCCCTACCTGCAGGAACTGGGCGTGAATATGGTGCACGTGATGCCCATTCTTGAATGCCCTGCTGGGGCCAGCGATGGTGGCTATGCCGTCAGCGATTTTCGCAACATAAATGCGCGCGCCGGCAGCCTGGAAGAACTGGAGGCCCTGGGAGCGGAGTTTCGCCGCCGCAACATGCTGCTGACACTGGATGTCGTGGTCAATCACACCTCCGACCAGCACGAGTGGGCGCAACGTGCCCGCGCAGGGGAGCAGGCCTATGGCGATTACTACTATATCTTCGAGAACCGGGACATCCCGGATTTGTTCGAAGAGACCATGCCGGAGATCTTTCCGGAGACTGCTCCGGGCAACTTCACCTTTAACGAACAGATGAACAAATGGGTGATGACGGTTTTCAACAGTTACCAGTGGGACCTCAATTACAGTAACCCGGCGGTATTCATCGAGATGCTCGATATCATACTGTTCTGGGCCAACAGGGGTGCCGACATCCTGCGCCTGGACGCGGTGGCATTCCTGTGGAAAAAAATCGGTACTACCTCCCAGAACGAACGCGAGGCGCACCTGATTCTGCAGCTGTTCAAGGACTGCTGCCAGGTCACTGCGCCAGGGGTCCTGTTTATCGCCGAGGCAATCGTGGCCCCGGTGGAGATCATCAAGTACTTCGGTGAGGACGCGGTCATCGCCAAGGAGTGCGAGATTGCCTACAACGCCACCTATATGGCCCTGCTTTGGGACGCCGCTGCCACCAAGAATGCCAAACTACTCTACCAGGGCATCAGCAGCCTGCCGGATAAACTGGATCGGGCCACCTGGTTGAATTATGTGCGCTGCCACGACGATATCGGCTTGGGATTCGACGATGCGGATATCCGCGCCGTCGGCTACGAACCCGCCGCCCACCGACGATTCATCATCGATTACTACACCGGCGCCTACGATGATTCCCCGGCCAGGGGACGACCCTTCGGGCGCAACGATAAAACCGGGGATGCCCGCATCTCGGGCTCGCTGGCTTCACTGGTCGGCCTGGAAACGGCACTGGAGCTCAACGATCCATCGCTGGTGCAGGGCAGCATCGACCAGATACTGCTGCTGCACAGCCTGATCCTGTCCTTCGGCGGAATTCCCCTGCTCTACTACGGGGATGAACTGGGAACCCTCAACAACAACGATTATGCCAGCGATGCCACCAAGGCCGCTGACAATCGCTGGCTCCACCGTCCCCGCTACGACTGGCAGCGCGCGGAACAGCGCCACCAGCGGGGCAGTGTTGAACAGCGTATCTTCGACGGCCTGAAACAGATGATCGCGGCGCGCAAGTCACTGGCGGCCATGGCGGACTTCAACAACCGGGAACTGATAGACGTTGGCAACCCGCACCTGTTCGTCTTCACCCGCACTAACCCCGTGGTCCCGATGGAGTCGGTGCTGGTGGTAGCCAATTTCGCTGACAGGCCCGAGCAATTCAACCTGCAGGACCTGCGCAACCGGGGTCGCTTCGAGCTGGGGGAGTTGCAGGACGCGGTGAGTGGCGTATCCCCCACCCGCTTTAACGACCAGATAGTCATCCCGGCCTTCGGCTTCTACTGGCTGCTGTGCGGGTAGGGACACTCTGCCAACAGGCAGTACCTTTGCCGCTAGTCCAGGCGGATATCAGCTACCAACGGCAGGTGATCCGAGGCGACCCTGGATAGAGGGGTCTCGTGTACCGACAGCCGGTGCAGACATCGCCTGGGGTTTACCCAGATACGATCGAGCGCAAACAATGGCCAGCGGGCGGGCCAGCTGCGCCTGTGGGGCGTGTCGGAAAATATCCTGTGCAGCCTGCGCAGCGGCCGCCCCCACAGGAACCACTCGTTCAGGTCCCCCGCCAACAACACCAGCTTCCGGCTCTCCTCGCGAAAAAGCGGCACCAGCGCCTCTACCTGGGCTCGTCGTTCAGAGGGTCGCAAACCCAGGTGAGTTGCCACCAGCTGGATACTCTCCCCCCCAAATCGTAAATCCACGTCCAGGGCGCCACGGGGCTCGCGCCCTGCAAGGCTGATGTCGTGACACCGCACCGCCTCTACCGGGATCCGGGTCAACAGGGCATTGCCGTAGTGCGCGTCACCGGACATCATGGTCGGGCCAGCGACGGCGCAACTGGCTGTCGCACTGGCAAAGTACTCCAGCACATCATCTGCCTGACCCGGCGTCGATTCGACTTCCTGGAGTACCACAAGATCCGCGTCTATTTCCCCTAACACCTGCGCGCAGCGGCTGCGCGACATCACACCATCCGAGCCGATACAACGGTGGATATTCCAGGTGGCAAGCTTGAAACTGGCTGTGCTCACCATGGGCTCAGCGGTCGCCTGACCGGGTTTCCGTGGCGCGCTGGCGGCGTTGCAACAGTTTGCGCAACCCGAGCCCGGCAACCAACAGTATCAATAACAGGCCGGCTAACCAGGTAACGCCACCCTGGTCGGGTTCGCGCAGCGCCTGGGCGACGCCATCGGCAAACAGGGCAATCGCGGCAAGCCCCGGCACCAGACCCAGCAGCGTGCCGAGAGCAAAGTCCCGCAGTGAAATATGCGAGGCCCCCGCCACCAGGTTGATGACGGAATATGGCGCCACCGGCACGATGCGCAGTGTGAGAATGGCCAGAACTCCCCTGCGGGACAGGCGCTTGCTGACCGCATTGAGTGTTTGACCGGCGTAGCGCCGCAGCAGGTCACGCCCCACAGTGTGACCGATGCCATAGCTGATCAGGGCGCCCAGCTCGGCCCCCGCAAGCGAATACAGGAATCCACTTGTCGCGCCAAAAGCGAGGACGGAGGCGATAACCAGCAGCGTCAGCGGTATCGCCAGTGCCGAGGCAATGGCAAAGATCAGCACTACCAGTACGGGTGCCGCGGGGCGAGCATTCAACTCCCGGGCCTGCTCCACCAGCTGGTTCAGGTCAAGCATTTCTCCCAGGGGAGTCCAGCGCCACGCGGCGGCCAGACCAAGCAGGGCGGCAAGGGTAATGACCGCCAACACGATACGTCGGGCGGAGTGGGGGCGATAGTCATCCGGCACAAAATTGGAGACAAAAAGCTCAGCGTCCATCGGTTTCTCGGGATCAACCAGCGCCGAGTCGGGGACCAGCTCATCAACAGTGGGATCCACTTTCGCATCCAGCACCTGCAAGGTGTGTTCACCGTCCCGCAGTGCTTCGATCGCAGCGATCAGCGACCGCTCCCGCCGCAGTACCCGGGCGACCTCCGCAGGCTCGCACGCCAGGTGCTGGGCCAGCAGTGCGTCCAGCAACTGGCGAATCGCCTGCAAGGTATCCGAGCCCGGCGGCGCCTGCAGCGCCAGGTTGCACTCACTGTCCAGCGCCATGGACCGGTTGCTGAGATTGGCCGAGCCAAGCACCAGCCACTGGTCGTCCGCGATCATGAGCTTCGCATGGACCATGGTGAAAACATCCCCGGAAGCAGACACCTGTGGATAGTAGAGCCGCAGGCGGTCACCGGTATCGGCCTCGACAAGCTGGCTGACGACCCTGCCCCGGACCACGTCCATGGTCTGCTGTTCGAGCCAGCCGCCGGTTTTCTGCGGCATCACGATCACCACCTCGGGCGCATCGCTTTGCCCCAGTCGTTCCGCCAGCGCTGCGGCTATGCAATGGGCCGTCAGGTACTGGTTTTCTATATAGATATAGCGGGTCGCCGCGGCGATTATGTCGAGGTAGAGTTGCTGCACCTCGCGCACCCCGTCGCGCCCATCGTGTGCCGGTTCGGTACGCGCTATGGCGATCGGTACATCACGGATTACCGGATCCAGCGAGGCGGGCCAGGGGCTGCCCTGCCTCCCTTCGGGCAGCGGCGAAAGCTCCTCACCGGTCGCGCGCCGCCACCGCTCACGCGCCAGTACCGCAAGGGCAGCAGCCGCGTCTCCATCCACTGCCATTTGCAAGTCGTGGAAGGGTTGGTAGGTGTTACCGGCAGGGTCGACCCTGCGCTCATCGTCGGGCAGGTGCTCGCTGCTGTCCCAGCGCCACTGGCTCAGGTCGATACCGCCGCAAAAGGCCACCGAATCGTCGATCACCACCAGCTTCTGGTGCTGGGAAGCACCCTTGGGATGAGCCCCGTCCAATTTGAATCGCACCCTGGAATGAGTCTTGCTGTCGAACGTATAGGAGGGGAATGCTTCGCGCTCGAGCAGGTAAATCATCGCGAAGTCCCAGCTCAGCAGGTATACGTCGACTGACTGCTTGCTGGCGACATGGTCGAGCAGCGCGCCGAGCTCAACCGGCAGGCCGTCGTCGGTCTCGTCTCGCACCAGCCTGAGCTTGCTGTGAATATCCCAGCCAAGGATCATCACCCGGTGTCGGGCTGCAATAATCGCCTCCCGCACGGCGCGGAAATAGCGCTCACCGTCGATGGCAATAGCAGCCTGCTGTGTCGTTTCGCAGCGCCAGCAGTTGTCGCCGACGCTGAACAAAGTCTCGTGTGTAGTCTCTGGCATCGCACGACCCTAGCCCAGGGAAACCGCCTTTACAACTTCAATCACCCGGGGGCGGGCGCAATATGCGTTACTGGTGAAGGGCCGCAGCCGGACGCCGCTACCACAGCGCCACCGGGTTGATGATCATCTGCACCGCGCCCTTGATACGCGCCTGCCCCATTACAAACATAAACTCGTGTACTCCCTCCCGGGCCAGCCTCCCGGTGTTCATGGTTTCCAGCAGGTAGATGCCGTTGTTGCGAAGAAACTCGATGTGGCCGTAAAACACCTTGTCCCCCTCGACCGGTGGCACCGCATCCACACCCCAGGTGTCCGCGCCCACCGCCATCGGATCCAGGGACGCGAGGTAGCGCGCCGCCTCGTTGGTAAGGCCGGGCTCCCCGGCCGCCCAGGCCGTCGGATCCGACTGCAGCATCCCGTCTGTCCAACCCGTGTGGAGCAGCACCACGTCGCCCGGACGTATCTCGACCCCCTGGGCTTTTGCGGCAGCCTTGATATCCGCCGCGGTGATACCCTGCCCGGCAGACATCACGGCGACATCAAAATATCCGGCCATATCCAGCAGAATTCCCCGGCCCACCAGCGGGGGAACGTTGTGGGTACCGAGCTTCTTCAGGCCGCCGATATCGATGAAGTCCACCGCCTCGTTGCAGTTGTAATAGGTACCTGCCTCTCCCATGTGGCCGAGACCATCGAGCTGGGAGCCTGTACCAAACCACAACTGGGCCATGTCGTCGTTGTAGACCAGGTCCCAGCCAAACTGGGGCCGCAGCGAACGGCCGTTATGCTGGCCCGGCTGCACCACCTGCAAGGAGAAGGAACGCGGCGGAAAGGCGGGCATGGCTGGATCTACAACAATGCCCAGGGGATGACTCTCGCCCTTACTGACCAGCTTGACCGCCATCAGCACCTGCTCGGGCGACATGTGGTTGGCCGCGCCAATTTCATCCTCCGCACCCCAGCGGGAGGGTTGGCACTGTTGCGCTCCCACCCGGGGAACCATGAGCACCAGCGAGAGCGCCAGCGCGATGCCGCAGTTGTTGCAAAATCGTTTTATCATCATATTCCCCCAGGCTGCCCAAGCGACATCAACACCGCGCCGAATACCCGCTTAGCTGCTTTGGGTTTAGCGCAGATCCTGCTTATAAGCAAACATACCGATACAGTTTTGGCTTGTATGGCCGGATCGTGGTGAAATGTACCCGGCCACACCGACACCGGAGAGACTGTGAAACTGTACTCCTACTACCGCTCTTCAGCCGCATACCGGATCCGCATTGCCCTTAACCTCAAAGGCCTGCCCTACGACTATGTACCGGTAAATCTCCTCACCCGCGAGCAAAACAGCGAGGCCTACCTGGCGCGCAATCCCCAGGGCCTGGTACCGGCGCTGGAACTGGATGGCGGTGAGATACTTTCCCAGTCCATAGCGATCCTGGAATGGCTGGAAGAAACCTCCCCGCCTCCGGCCCTGCTGCCGCAGGATCCGCTGCTGCGGGCCAGGGTGCGCTCCCTGGTCAACAATATTGCCTGCGATATTCACCCGCTCAATAACGTCTCCGTGCTGGGCTACCTGAGGGACCACATGGGGGCGGGCGAGGAGGCGATTCAGGCCTGGTACCGCAACTGGGTGGATCGCAGTTTCAGTGCAATCGAGCTGAGCCTGGCCCAGACCATGGGGGACTGCTGTTTTGGCGACCGGCCCACACTGGCCGATGTCTGCCTTATCCCCCAGGTGTACAATGCTTACCGTTTCAAGGTTCCCATGGAAGACTATCCCAATATCCGCCAGGTGAACCAACACTGCAACTCGCTGGAAGCATTCGAGCGCGCGGCTCCCGAAGCGCAGCCGGACGCGTGAACACCAACGGGGCGGCGCGCTCTCCCAGGCGGATATCCTGGCCGGCCTACCGCTGCACCTGCGCCCCTTCGTGCAGACCCATACACACCCCGCGACCAGGCGGTGTGCACGGGCAGCGCTCGAGGCGCTGGCTGAGCGTCGTCCGGACCTCGCGCAGCTGTTCGGGATGAGCCTGGCGCCGCCGCAATAGCCGGGATCAGGGCGTATCGTCGCGGAACATGACACTGACCCGATTGCTTGATGAGGGCCAGTTGGGAATATTCAGCCGGGTTGTCTCACCACCGCGGGTCACCAGGGCCACCTCCACAGTGCCGCCTCCCTCGAACATCGCGGGAATAAAAACGTCTGCACCGGTGAGAAAAGCGAGCAGATTCAGGGGAAATAATTCGCCCTTGTCCAGGTCGGTGGCCTGGTCGCTGCCCTCGTCGAACAGGAACAGCGCGAGATTCACCCCCGTGCGCGGGGCAATGGCGGGGGTCAGGACATTCAGCCCGTCGATAAAGAGCTCGTCGCCAGCGGCGCCCTGGTCGCCCCAGAATTCACGCTGCCGCAACACCACCATCCCACTGCTGGCGTCATCAACCGGGATGAATTCCTCGATACCCTGCCCGGGCTGGCTCGACAGCAGCCGCACGAAGTAGTTGTCGTGGGTATACGGTTCGGGATAAAAATGGTGCACCGAATCGATAGGAAACGTGTCTGTGGCCGGGCGCAGCAGGGCAAACTCATAGCGTTGCTTCGGGTCAAGTTTGAGGGGTCCGAATTCTCCGGAAGAACCGGTTGTAATTGTTTCCACAGGTTTGTCGCTACTGCGTTGCCCGCTGGCATCATCGATCTTCCAGACCTGCAGTGTGGCACCGGCGAAACTGATGTTTTCGGGAAAATACAGGGCCCTTCCCGCGACGTTGACCTTACCCGAATTGGCAGATTTCACGGCGGTGGTCCTGGCTTCCACGCCCGTCAAAAAACGGTACATCAGTGCGAAGGCCTCAGCCGAAGTCGCTGTTTCCGAGTGTGACTTGTCCGGAAAATAGTAGTTAGCCGCCGGGTCCGGGCCGATCTGGGCATTGCCATTGTCCTCGCGCCGGTTGTAGCCACTGTTGGCCGAATTCCACTCTCCCCAGATCCCGATCGTGGGCACGCCACCAGGCAACTCTTCCGTTGACCGCCCATCAATATTCACGTACCTGGCGACTTTGGCCGAGCCATTGAACGCGGGATCATCGAGGTACTGTGTCCACAAGCTGGTGCCACGGGAATGCCCCACGGCGTATACCTGGGAGGCACCGGTTTCCCTGCGCACCTCGTCTATAAAGCTGTCCAGATCAGCCAGGGGGTTGTCAGTCTTGCTGGTATCGTATTCAAACGCATAAAGCAGGTCCTGCGGAAAACCGTTGCTGGTGAAGCGCATCGCCTGGCTCTCGAACTGCTGCGCAGAGCCGAACTGGCCGTGGACAAACACGACAGGGAGCCGCTCCTGCACCGGGCCGCCGTTATTATCATTAGAACATGCCGTTACCAGGGCCACCGCCAGCAGGCTGCAAGCGAGCGCGAGCAATCGATTTATCTTAAACATATATCCACCTATTTTTGCCGAATGAATGCGGGACGCACTCTGGTTATGTGAAACTCCTTTACGCTATCATCCCCAGCCCTTTTTAAAAAGATCAGAAACCGATGAGCAAACGATTACTGGCAGAGTGGTATCCCCAGGACGCCATCCAGATAGCCTGGCCCCACGCGGGTACCGACTGGGCCCGGCTACTGCCGGACATCGAGGCGTTCTACTACGACCTGGTGAATACCCTCAGCCACCAGCAGCAGGTCGTGATCGCCGCCGACCCCCGCCTGGACAACGAGCGCATTCAGGGTGAGTTGTCCCGACGCGGCGCCAACCTGGGCAACGTGCGCTGGTTCACCGTCCCAACCGACAATACCTGGGCACGGGACCACGGCCCCATAGCCGTCGGCGACGCAACTACCACTGAACTCCTCGACTTCCAGTTCAATGCCTGGGGTGACAAGTACGGCTCCAGTCTCGACAATGCGATCAACCGCGAAATCGACAGCCAGCACGGTTACGGCGTGCCCCTGCGCCAGGTGGACTTCGTACTGGAAGGCGGCTCCATCGAAACCGATGGACTCGGTACCCTGCTCAGCACCAAAACCTGCCTGCTCAACCCCAACCGCAACGGCGGAATGTCTCTGCCGGAGGTAGAGAGCCGACTGCGGACGCACCTGGGAATTGAGCGCTTCCTGTGGCTGGAGCACGGCCACCTCGCCGGGGATGACACCGACGCCCATATCGATACCCTGGCCCGCTTTGTCGATGCGGACACCATCGCCTATGTCCAGTGCAGCGACAGCGCGGATGAGCATTACAGCGCCCTGGCAGCGATGGAGGAGGAACTGCAGGGCTTTCGGCGAGCGGATGGCAAACCCTACCGCCTGCTGCCGCTGCCGTTGCCCTCTGCCATAACCAGTGCCAGCGGGGACCGCCTGCCCGCCACCTACGCCAATTTCCTGATCACCAATCGCAGCATCCTGCTGCCAGTGTACGGCGACCCCGAAGACCAGCGGGCAATCGCCGCGCTGAGCACCGTATCGGGCGAACGCAGCGTGGTGCCCGTCAACTGTCGCGCCCCGATCGAGGAATTCGGCAGCCTGCACTGCCTGACGATGCAACTACCCGAAGGAGCCCTCGCCAATGCTTAAAGTCGCACTTGTCCAGCAAACCTGCAGCGCCGATGTTGCGGCAAACCAGGCCGAATCCGAACAACAGGTACGCCAGGCGGCCAGTCAGGGCGCGCAACTTGTGGTACTACAGGAACTGCACTCAGGCCTGTATTTCTGCCAGACCGAGGACACCGGCCAGTTCGACCTGGCCGAACCGCTGGACGGCCCGACCCGGCAACGCTTCGAGGTGCTGGCCGCGGAACTGGATATCGTGCTGGTCATTTCAATCTTCGAAAAGCGCGCAACTGGCCTGTACCACAACACGGCGCTGGTGATGGACGCCGGCAACGGCTGCGCCGGCTACTACCGCAAGATGCACATCCCCGACGATCCGGGCTTCTACGAGAAGTTCTATTTCACCCCCGGTGACGCCGGCGGCGAGCTGCAGGGCTTCCGGCCGATCCAGACCCGGGTGGGCAAACTCGGTCTGCTGGTGTGCTGGGACCAGTGGTACCCCGAGGCCGCCAGGCTGATGGCGCTGGCGGGTGCCGATATGCTGATATACCCCACCGCCATCGGCTGGAACCCGGAGGATGAACCGGCGGAAAAAGAACGCCAGCTGGCGGCCTGGCAGATCGTGCAGCGCGGCCATGCCGTTGCCAACGGCCTGCCGGTGATCGTGCCAAACCGCACCGGTACCGAGCTGTCACCCAATGGTGAAAAAATCGATTTCTGGGGCCACAGTTTCGTGGCCGGACCCCAGGGGGAGATACTCGCGGAAGCGCCGGCGGACGAGGCCACCACACTGCTGGTGGACGTGGACCTCAGGCGCAGCGAGGATGTAAGGCGCATCTGGCCGTTCCTGCGGGACCGCCGGGTCGACGCCTACCAGAATATCGTCAAACGCTTTATTGACTGATTCGATTGTTAGGGCCGCAAATTGTGGCTATGTTATTCCTGTTGGCCCCGCCCGTGGCGGCACTGGCTTAGCGTTACACCGAAGTTTGGTGTCGACAATAACAGCAGTTAACAGGAGCACAGCAAATGAACCTGGTCGAATCATTGCGTTCCCTCATTGGCGAGAAGGCTGTCCTGGACGCCGCAGATGTCGCCACCCGTTCCGCCGGTGTATGGCGCCCTGATAACCTGCAGGCCGGCGCCCTCGCGCGCCCTGCCAATACCGACGAAGTGGCGCAGGTTCTGCGCTGGTGCCATGCCAATAATGTCGCGGTAGTCACCCAGGGCGGACTCACCGGCCTGGTCCACGGCGGTGATGCGGCTCCAGACCAGCTCATCCTGTCGATGGAACGGATGCGGGCCATCGAGGACATCAACCCCCGGCAGCGCACTGCCACAGTACAGGCGGGGGTCACCCTGCAGGCCCTGCAGGAAGCCGTGGAAGAACATCAACTGATGTTCCCGCTGGACCTGGGCGCTCGCGGCACCGCGACGCTCGGAGGCAACGCCGCCACCAACGCCGGCGGCAACCGCGTTATCCGCTACGGCATGATGCGCGACATGGTGCTGGGCCTGGAGGCGGTACTGGCGGACGGCACCGTGGTGTCCTCGCTGAATCACCTGATCAAGAACAACGCGGGCTATGACCTGAAGCAGCTGTTCATGGGTTCCGAGGGCACCCTGGGTGTCATCACCCGGCTGGTGTTGCGGCTGCGGGAACAACCGGTCACCCGCAATATGGCCTTCGTGGGGCTGGACAACTTTGACCACCTGGCGGGCTTCCTGCGCCATATGGATCGCGCCCTGGGCGGCACGTTGTCCGCGTTTGAAGTGATGTGGCAGGAATTCTACCAGCTGGTCACAACCCCACCGGCAAAGGGCAACCCGCCGATCGCCCAGGACTACCCTTACTACGCGCTGGTGGAAAGCCAGGGCGCCGACCGCGAACTCGACACCCAGCGCTTCAACAACGCGATGGAGTCCGCCTATGAATCAGGCCTGATCGTCGATGCTGCAATCTCCCAGTCGGAAACAGACTGCCACCATTTCTGGGAACTTCGCGACGACGTGGAACAGGTGATGCACGGCGGTCTTCCGGTGATTTTTGATATCTCGCTGCCGGTTGAGGAAATGAAGAAATACAGCGAGGGTTTGCGCGCGAACCTGGGCACGGCCATCGGCGAGCACAGGCTGTTCATTTTCGGCCACCTCGGGGATGGCAATCTCCACGTCGCCGTGCAGGTGCCGCCCGAGGATTACCTGCGCCTGCGCCCCATTGTCGAACAGCAGGTGTACGCACCACTGGCAGTCTTCCAGGGCTCAGTATCTGCCGAGCACGGTATCGGCCTGGAGAAAAAGCCCTACCTGCATATCAGCCGCTCGGAGCCCGAACTTGCGCTGATGCGCAGCCTGAAAACGGCGCTGGACCCGCAGGGCATACTCAACCCCGGCAAGATATTTTGAGCGAAAGGCCCTGCTGGCTGGTTACACCCTGCATGCGCCCGCTTCAGCGTAAGCTCACGATGCTCGCCCTGCTGACCGGCATGCTGCATTGCCAGGTGAGCGGTGCCGGCGTCACCACCCAGGAGCTGCAGCGACTGGAGCGCGACCTCACACCAGTCGGCGCGGAGCGCGCCGGCAATGCCAGCGGCACCATCCCTCCCTGGACCGGCGGCCTGCCACAACAGCCGATTGACCCCAAAGTCGGGTACCTCGACCCCTATGCAGACGACCCCATACTCTTCACCATTGACGCGACCAGTGCTGTTCAGTACAGCGAGCAGCTTTCCACGGGTCACCAGGAGCTGTTCAGGCAGTATCCCGACAGCTACCGGATGCACGTCTACCCCACCCGCCGCAGCGCCAACTGGCCAGAGCATGTGCTCGCCGAAGTGCGGAAACAGGCGCCGCTTGCCACCACGGACGGTTACGCCCTGCGCAATGTGGGCCGCAGCGCAGTCCCTTTTCCGATTACCGACGATCCGCTGCAGATGATGTGGAACCACTCGTTGCGCTGGCGCGGTGGCTCCGTCAGGCGGGTCTACAGTTGGTTTCCAGTGGATGCACGTGGCCGGTTTTTTACCGTAAGCGTGCTGGATATCGTCGTCTTTGACCAACAGGGCTACATGAAGGAGTCACGGCCCAACCGACTGGCGAACTTCCTGGCCGTTTATCTGGCACCCGCTAATATCGAGGGGCAGATTACCCTGCTTTGGGAGCCCGTGGACGAGACCGAGGACAGTCGCCAGACCTGGAAATACGAGACCGTTTCGCGCCGGGTGGTGAGGGTACCCAGCCTTGCCTATGACGACCTGGACCAGCGCACCCAGGGCCTGCGCACCTCTGACCAATACGACGGCTGGAACGGCTCCCCCGATCTTTATGACTGGAAGCTGCTGGGCAAGCGGGAGATGTTCATCCCCTACAACAGCTACAAGCTGAGCTCAAAAAAACTCAAATACGCCGACATTCTCCAGCCAGGCCACATAGACCCTGACGTGCTGCGCTACGAACTGCACCGCGTCTGGGTGATCGAAGCCACACTGCGGCCGGACAAGCAGCACCGCTACCACCGGCGGGTATTTTACCTGGATGAAGACACCTGGCAGGTGTCGATGGAAGAGGATTACGACAGCGAAGGCCGGTTCTGGCGCTTCGGCAATCACCCCGCCATGCAGTTCTACGATGTCCTGGTGCCCTGGTACCGGGCCATGATCCATCACGATTTCAAATCCGGAGCCTACCTCGCCAGTGACCTGGACAACGAGTCCGGGCTGCCACGCAAGTGGGGATTCAAGGGAGACATCAATGATTTCCTGCCGGTGAACCTGCGCCGCCTCGGCACCCGTTGATGGGCTCAACAGCCATGACAGTGCGGCCCACCCGGCCCTGCTGGCGCGCCGCCCCGCTGGTGGCGATATATTTTGTGCTGGGGGCCATGAATGTCCAGGCCATGCCGTTTGAGATCAGCGATGATATTCGCGGCGTGTGGAACAATCGGGTAGTCATCGGTACGGCGATCCGGGCAAAGGACGCCGACAAACAACTGGTCGGTTTCAACAACGCGGCGGAGTATCCCGGCGCGAAGGGCGCGATCAGCGTGGGCGATGACGGTAATCTCAACTACAGCAAGGGAGATGTGCTCAGCGCCCCGCTGGTCTATACCACAGACGTCGAGCTGCGCTACCGCAATCGCTTTGGCATCTACGGCAAGGCCCGTGCCTGGTTTGACTATGCGGGGGAAAACAACCACGTCCAGCATGGCAGCATCGCCAACGGCTACGTCCCGGACCAGAAGCTCGACGACAGCAACTACTACGACTACAACGAATTCTCGAGCTATGAGCTGCTGGACCGCTATGTCTACGGCAACTGGAATCTCGGGGCGACCAGGCTGACCGGGCGTCTTGGCCACCAGTCCATCAACTGGGGAGAGAGCCTGCTGCACACCGGCATCAACGCCTTCAACCCCATCAACTTCTCGGCCCTGGGTCGCCCCGGGGTGCGCCAGGACGATGCGCTGATGCCGGTGAATCGTATCTACGCCAACCTGATTACCCGCAACGGCGTGAGCATAGAGGGCTTCTACGCACTGGGCTGGGAGGAGTCCAGGTTACCGCCCTGCGGCACGCTGGGCCAGCCAGTCGATGCGATAGCGGATCCGGGGTGCAATGCGGCCACCGCCGCCGCGCCCCTTAGCGACCAACAGCAGTATGATTTCGCGCCGCCCGGGCAAAACCCGTTCGTCACTCCCCGAGCGTCATTGCAAAAACCGGGCAATGGGAGCCAGTACGGTTTGTCTACCCGCTACTTCCTCGAGGCCCTGGACACCGAATTCGGCCTGTATTACGTCAATTTCCACGCCACCACCCCGGTGCTCGATCTATCACTTTGCGACAATGGGCCGGAAGGCTGCTCCGCCCTGGACGGCCTGGTTCTGCCCCTTAACTATCATGAAGGCGTCGAGGCTTTCGCCATATCCGCCGCAACCGGGGTGCGCAACCTGGCACTGTCGGCGGAACTGAGCCATTTCAGGGACCTGCCGGTACAGCGCAACTTTCCGGAACTGATCGAGGGCGCGACAAAAAACCAGGGCATTTACGCCGACAGGATGGCGGCCACCGGTAATGGCCAGTTGTTCGATGGCGGCTGGGAAGCAAACCGCAGCCAGCTCCTGCTGGGAGGCCAGCTGGACCTGTCATCTGCGGTGAGGCTTGTCGATGTATCACTGGCGGCGGAACTGTCCGGCCAGTGGGTGAGCAACCTGCCGGGCACGGATGAAGAGCGGATAGCCCGCAACGGCAACTGGGGAGCGGCGGCAAGCAACGGGGTCTGCCCGACACTAAGCGAGGGCACGGAGGGCGGTTGCAAGACCGACGGCTTTGCCACCGACTACAGCTGGGGCTACCGCATGTTTGCCGCCATCTCCCTGCCCCGCCCCGCCCGCGGTGTGGACCTGAAGACGCTGCTGGCCTGGAACCACGATGTAAACGGCTATGCGGTTGACGGCACTCTTGTGGAGGGGCGACGCCTGATCAACCTGCGCCTGCAGATAATTTTCCAGCGCGCCTGGTTTATCGAACTGGGGCGGACCTGGATCGGGTCGAACACGGACTACGACCCGGCTCGCGATAAGGACACCTACACTATCGCTGCCGGCGTCGCGTTCTGAGCAGTTAGCCCCCGACTGCCTGGTCCATCCTGCCGGCATCGGGCACCAGCGGCTTATCCAGTATTTCGAGCATCTGGGCATCTCGCCCGTAGGGGTCGCGCTTGAACTCCACCTCCCCGTCGTCCGCAACCTGGACTGTCCAGTAGACAAGGTATACGGGCATGGGTTCGCGCAGGGAGACCCGGTTGGTCTGCTTGCCGGCAATGGTCGCTGTTGACAGCGCTCACGTTCCACTGGTCGGGATCATCAAGCAACAGCGCCGCCAGTTGCTCGGCGTTTTCCACCCGGATACAGCCCGAGCTGAAAGTACGCTCGCTGCGCCTGAACAGCTCGCGGCTGGGCGTGTCGTGCAGGTAGACCATGTGCTCGTTGGGAAACATGATCTTGAGGCGGCCCAGGGCGTTTGCCGGACCCGGTCGCTGGCGGATCATATAGGGGAAGCCCTGGCGCGGATACAGCTCCCAGTCGACGGCTGCAGGGTCCACCTCCCTACCGTCCATAGTCAGTACCTGCATATCCCGCTTCGCGAGGTAACCGGGGTCACGCTTGATCGCGGGCAGTACATCGTTCTTGAAGATCGTCGGTGGTACCGTCCAGGTCGGATTGAATTCGATATAAGTAATTGTGTCGCTGAAAACCGGCGTGCTGCGGTAGGGACGCCCGACCTGCGCCCTTCCATTGAACAGGCGCTGGCCATCGCGGAACATCGACACCTCGAAACCCGCGATATCAACCACGACTGCCGTATCTGGAATGTCCCGCAGTAGCCGGGCGCGCTCCAGGTTAACCCGCAACTGGCCCACCCGGCGCTCTATCGATACATTCATCGCCGCCACTGTCTGCTTGCCGACAACCCCATCCGCATCCAACCGGTAGCGTCGCTGGAAGCGTATGACCGCCTGTTCCAGGCCGGCGTCAAAAGACTGCGGGTCTCCCCCCGGCGCCGCCGCGGCCTCGCGGTCCCCTTCAGCCTGCAGCCGCAGGCGCATCTGGGCAACGCGCGCCCCGCTGTCGCCCACCCGCAGGGTTGGCCCCTCAGCGACGCTGCCCCAGCCGCCTTCGGCCGCGAGCGCCCGGTAGCGCGCCAGTGCCCGCACCATATTGCCGTACAGGGGGGTAGCCGGCTTGAGCCTGTCGAGTCCTGCGCCGATACCGCCGTTGCCGATGACCTGACCCATCCACGCCACCGGGTCGATATCGGGCAGCTCCCTATCGAAATTCCAGGAGTTGACATACTCCCTGGGGTCCACCTTGCCCAGGGCGTAGTGATAGGTCAGGCGGACCAGGCTGTCGCTCAACAACAAATCCCGCGACGGTATATCAAGGCTCAGCGAACCATCGAGCAGGCCCTGTACCTGCCGCTGGTGGTAGTCCTGTCCATTCATCCCCTCACGCCCGGCCTGCTCGATCGCCAGCGCCAGCTCGGTAATCGACTCCGGACGTGTCCAGGCCGGCGCCCAGTCCTTGCGCTGGTAGAACTGTTGCGTCACCCGCAGGTCGTAGATGGTTGCAGCCGCGATCTCCAGTTGCCCCTCACTCGCAAGCTGGCGCAGCAGGGGTTGCATGGGCTCCTCCCCAGCCGCCAGCGAGGGCAGTGGCTGCAGCGCCATGCTGCACAAACACCACAGTCCGGCCAGTGCCAGGCCGCGTCCGGAAAAATATTCTGCTGTAATTCGCACCGTTATTCCTGTAAATTCATTCGCTATAAAAGGTGTTATCTGCGGGGCAGCAGCGACGTCATGTCTGATGAAAATTCTTTGGTAAACCCCATCAATGCCAGCCGCCGGCGGCTCCTGAAAGCCTCCCTGGCCGGCTCTGTACTTGCCATGGCCCCACTTTCGAAGGTGTGGGCGGCGAACGAACGCAGCCTCTCGCTGTACAATCTCCATACCGGTGAACGGCTCAGCCAGCCCTACTGGATGGCGGGCAACTATCTGCCCGAATCACTCTCCGCTATCAACACGGTGCTGCGCGACCATCGCAGCGGAGAAGTATACCCGATGGACCCGGGCCTTCTCGACCTTTTGTCGGCATTGCAACAGCGGGTGGGGTCGCGTCACGGCTATGAAGTGATATCCGGCTATCGTTCTCCCGCCAGCAACGCCATGCTGCACAAGAACAGCAGCGGCGTTGCCAAGCGCAGCCTGCACATGCAGGGCAGGGCTATTGATATCCGCCTGCCCGGCACAGGTCTCGGCGCGTTACACGGCGCCGCAAAAGAGTTGAAGTCGGGCGGCGTAGGGCTCTACACGGCCTCCAATTTCATCCATGTGGATACGGGTAACGTCCGTTACTGGTAGATCCGGGCGCCTTTTACCCGCCTCCCTGATCACCCCCGCCCTGGCGGCGCTGCTGGCAATAACGGCACTGCCCTGGCAGCGCGCCGCCGCTTTCGAAATGCCACCGCGCAATCCCTGGCTGGCCAATTCAAGTTATGCCATGGGTCACGGCGACTCGGCCCAGCAGGATGCGGTACCCCAGGGCGGGCCCATGGGGCCATCGCGAGTACTGGCCCCCGAGGAATTGCAGTATACCTTTACCGGACCCGGCTTTTTCGGCATCAACACCTCGGGTGTCTATAGAGATGGCAAGCGCGTGTTCTGGGGCAACGGGCTCGATCGCCTGGTGAAGCTGGACTACGACAGCTACGAAACCATCGCCGAGAAATTCTTCCCCGATGTTCAACACTACACCGAGGCACAGTCGGAACGCGCAATCGCCACATTCGATGCCGGCAACAGCGGCATTTTCGCCCTGTATAACGCCTACCGGGAGGCGCAGAAACTGCGCAACCTGTCCAACCTGTACACCCTGCTGGATAGCGAAAACACCTACTACGTGGGCAACAAGTCCGGGCTGATTACCGCCTATGGCGACGAGGATCCGGGCAACTCGCGCTCGGCCATCGTCGAGCTGCGACGGTTCCAGCTACCCCCACAGGCCACCGGCCCGATCATGGGACTGAATATCACCTTCGATGGCTGGCTCATTGTCGCGACGGAACACGGTTACCTGGCGGCAATCAAACGCGATTTCTCGGACTATCGCCTGATCCGCATCAGGCACAGCGAAGGCGCCGAGAACAAGGCAACAGGGCGCACCGGCTATGGCTGGATACGCAACGGCTACGCGATAGACAAGGACGGCGGCATCTACATCGCCTCCCAGCGGCACATGCACAAAGTAATCTGGACCGGCGACCGGCTCAGCACCGACGAGAAAGACGGCGCCTGGTCGGTGCCCTATCTCAACGACTGGGGGCATGGTACCGGCGCCACCCCCTCTTTGATGGGCTTTGGCGAGGAAGACCAGTTCGTGGTGATTACCGATGGCCAGCCGCAGATGAACGTCGTGCTGTTCTGGCGCAACGCCATTCCGGCAAGCTGGCGGCAACTGCCCGGCACCCCCACCCGGCGCATCGCCGGCCAGCTGCCGGTTACCATGAATAATCCGGCACTGAGCCGGATTCAGTCGGAGCAGTCGGTGGTGGTGGCTGGTTACGGTGCGCTGGTGGTGAACAACCACCCGCGCAATATTCCCTGGTACCTGCCGAAGCAGGCCGCCACCCTGTTGATCAGCTACCTGGGCAGCAACCCGGAGTACCAGCCCTATGGTGTGCAAAAATTTGCATGGGACCCGGATACAAAGGCCCTGGGTGAAAGCTGGGTAAATGCGCAGGTCAGCTCACCAAGCTCCGTGCCGATCGTGGGAGCGGGATCCGACACGGTTTACCTGATCGGTGCCCGCGATAACAGCTGGACCCTGGAAGCCTTGGACTGGAGCAGCGGCGCAGCCCGTTTTCACTACATCATCGGCGGCCAGCGCTACAACGTGCTGTTTTCCGGCACCCTGCTGGATGAGGATGGACGGGTTCACTACGGCACGCCCTGGGGCAGGGTCCGGCTTGTGCCGCAAGACGGTCGAAAGTAGGCGGATTGCGCAGAATTACCCGGTAAACACCCTCGCGGGTGTTCACCGGAAATTGCAGTAGGAGGAAGCCTGCCGCGCGCTAGAAGTTATAGCGGGCAGTCATGCCGAAAACGCGCTCACGCAGAGTGTTGGTCTGGGTGTAGGAACCGTCACTGATGGCGATATCGTACTGGTCCGGACCCTGCTGGAATATCACGGCGTCCTCATCGGTCACGTTCTTGGCCCAGACTGACACGTCCCACTGGTAGGTGCTGCTGCGCCAGCCCACAAACAGGTCGAGGATCTGGTAGGACTCGAAGTCCGTGTCAACATTGTAGGTCCCGGCGGAGGCCTCGGTGTTGATACGGTCATCGGTGTACTTGAACAGGCCCCGCACGTAAACCTCGGTGTCGTCGATCGGGTAGTAGTACTCCGAATTCAGTGAGAAGGACCATTCGGGTTCGCCGCCCAGCGGCTCGCCATCGATGTCGCAGCTGCCAAGCACCTGGCCCGGCGCCCGCTCGTTACAGGGCTGTGAGGCGCCGTCCCATTCGCCCTTGCTGTAGCTCATCATACCGCCCAGGTTCCAGGTCTCGGTGAGCAGCACCTGGCCGTCGATCTCCACACCCCAGATATTGGCGTCGCCATTGAAGACGATACCACCTGGCAGGTCCACTGGCCGGCCCTGGTCATTGAGTACCTGTACGCCGCGCACGAAGCCCAGGTAACCATCGAAAGTCTGGTAGTAAAGCGACGTATTCAGGATGGCCCGACCGTCCCACAGGCGGCTCTTTGAGCCGATTTCAAACGCGTCGCTGGTCTCGTCATCGTAGAGCAGGTCGTCCACGCCGTTGGGCAGGAACTCGACATCCGGGCTGGGAACAATCGAAATCCCGCTCGGACGGTAACCGCGGTTGTAGGACACATAGAGATTGGTGTCATCGCGCCAGTCCCAGCGCAGGGCGACGGAGCCGGTGAAGGCGTCCTCGTTGGAGGAGTCCTTATCATCAGGCACCGCCTCGATCGGGAAATTGGCGGCAAAGCCGGCGTTGATGGCGTCTTCAAACGGCGCCAGGGCAGGCGGCACCCAGTTCAAGCCGCCATAATAGATGTCGGAGCGACGGTAATTTTCGTACCTGGTCCAGCGCAGCCCGAGCTCCAGTTGCAGGGTATCGGTCACGTCCAGGGTGTTGAACGTGAACACCGCGAAAGTGTTGGAATTTACCGGCAGCACGCCGGTGGTGAGGAACCCGAGCCCGGAAACATCGAGCCGTCACACCATTGGAGTTGAATTTGGTCTTGGTATTCTGGTCCTGGTAGTACAGGCCCACCATGTAGTTCCAGAAATCGTTGTCCATCGACGCCGCCCGCAATTCATAGGATATGCTGTCAGTTTTGGTCTGGGTATCCTGGAAGCTCGGCGCCTGGGTATCGGTGTACTGCAGGGAGTAGGCCCGGTCATTTTCGGTCTGGGCGGTCTTGGTGGATTCCTGGTAGGCGATAATACCGGTGACCTGGTGATTCAGCACCTCCCAGTCGGTGTTCAGGTTGGCCAGGTTGAAGTGCAGGTCACCGAAATCGTTGCTGTTGCCCAGCGCCTTGCGGTCATCGGGCTTGAGGGTCGGGCGCCCGCCCAAAGCATCGGTGCCGCTCATGGCCTTGGGGTCATCCGTGGTGCGCTTGAGATACTGGTAAATCAGCTCGGTCTGGAGCGTCTCTATCGGCTGCCATATGGTGCTGAGGCGACCGGAATAGGCCCTCGCCTCCTGGTCATCAAAACCGGTACTGATATTGGTTATATTGTTGGCGTTGTTGGTGTCGTATACGCCTGCCACCCGCACCCCGAGGGTATCAGGTATCAACGCTGCGCCGTAGGCGACCTGGCCGTTGTAGCCGTCGTTATCCGATACGGAACCCTGGACATAACCGCTGGACTCATCCAACGACGCGCGCTTGGTAATCATGTTGATAGCGCCACCCGGCGAAGTACGACCCTGCAGCGTGCCCTGGGGGCCGCGCAGGATTTCGATCCGCTCCAGGTCATACATCTGGTTGAAGGCGACATCCGCGCGTACGATAGCGTCGTTCCAGTACACATCCACCGCGGCGGAAACACCTGCCTCGGGGTCGATACTGACGCCGCGCATGGAAATGGTATTGTTGCGCGCGTTAGGCTGCGACAGGGTCAGGCCCGCCGTCTGCTGCTGGATTGAATTGAAATCAAAGGCGGCGAATTTGTCGATATCCTGTCCACTGAGAACGTTAACGGTGGCGGCTATATCCTGAACATTCTCGGTCCGCTTCTGCGCAGTCACAATCACTTCCTCCAGCACCAGGTCGTCTGCCAGGCTGGGCACTGACAACAGGGCCAGGGTGGCAGCGATGGCTGTCCTGGGAAAAGGAAAGGCAGTTTTTTTCTCTTGCGACATAACGGGTTACCTTGGGTTATGGCCCTCGGTTTCAGCCCGTAAATGGCCACCACCGGAGCGCGTTTATAATTAGATTCTCCACCCGGCCGGGGCTTGCGATCCCATCGGCCTGATACTGTTATCATACCTGTAACTGCGGCACTTTAAACACGAACCAAGTTCATATACATGACCAAACCAGCCAATTTATAAACCAAAGCTGTCAATAAGTCACAACTCTCGGGCAGACGATGACGGCGACCGAAAAGGAGCCGGTGTCCGAGCCCGGGTTCAGGGGGTCAGCGATAGCTGCCCGGAGACTGGCCTGTCCACTTCTTGAAGGAGCGGTGAAAGGCACTGGGGTCGCTGAAACCGGTCTGTTCCGCCACTTCACTCACTGTAAGGCCGTCCCGGCTCAGCAGGGTGATGGCGACATCGCGCCGGGCATTGTCCTTGATCCGCTGGTAGGAGGTGCCCTCTTTCTCGAGACGCCGGCGCAGGGTCCGCGCGGACATATTGAGCAGCCGGGTAAGCTCCTCGAAACTGGGCATCTCCCGGCGAAAATCATCCCCCAGGATCTCGCGGATCCGATGGGTGATACCCGGGGTGGTCGCCGTCGGGTCGATGACGACATGGTAGGGCGCCAGTTTGAGGAATGCCTCGAGTTGATCCTCTGTGCGGGAAATGGTCGCGTCGAGGTGACGAGCACTGAAAGTGACCGAATTGACCTGCTGGTGGTAAGTCACCGGGCACGGAAAGAAATGGCGCATGCCGGCCATGAATTCCGGCTGTGGTCCCGCGCAGGCGGCCTCCGTAATGTCGATCTGCTGGCCAATCAACCAGCCACAAAAGCGCAGCCACATGGCCAGGCCACACAGGATCTTGTGCTGGTCTGCGGGGTTATCGCCGCCACTGTAGTAGCACAGCGCCGCTTCCTTACGTTCCTTATCCACCTCAACCCGGTTGATGAGCGGTGTCCCCTGACTGACCCGGCACACCGCGTTGAACTCGATGGCCCGCTTGAGCGCAGCCGCCAGGGACCGGCTGTTGAGCATGCTCAGGGCGATAAGCCGCATGGTCCCGGGCGGCGTCTGGACATCGGGCATTATGCCGCCGGACTCGTCGCCGATAGCGCGAAACAGCTCCAGGCAGAGACGGCTGTAGTGCTCCCGGGAAACAAACAGGGTTTGCACGCTTTGCCGCAACGGATCGAAGGGGAAGCCGGCGGCCTGCAAAATGGCGTCCACATCCACCCCGCTCGCGCGGGCCTGCACCAGCAGTGCCCGGGTGAATTCCATCGGTACTGTTTCGTTATAGGGCTGCGCAGGGGCGGCTATTTCGGGCACCTCATGGCCTCCCGTTCGGGGTCAGGCTGGTGGCAGGACAGCGCAAGCCACGCAGCGACCGGAACTCGCCAACCGCAGCCGCGAGCCTGTTACCTCGCACCATAGTCTCCGTAGGCCGGGCCGACCAGGGTTTCCGACAGGGCCCACAGGCGATCCGCCAACACGGGGTCTGTCGCATAGGCGGCGACACCCCCGCTCCTGCCGGCAGCGGCGGGTTCAGCAATATGACAGTCCTCCAGGTACAGCCCGCCGCGACCGGCCAGTTGCGCCGAGGTTGCGCCCCAGACACTGGTGGCGGCCCCCTGCTCCACACTCTTGAACGTCATCTCCTCGCCGGGGGGCGCTGCGGCCCGCAGCAATTCAAAATCCTCCGGCACCATATACCGCGACAGTTCAGTCATGATCACCCCCGGATGCACCGCAAACGCCCTCACCCCCCGGGCCCTGAGCCTGGTATCGAGGCCCACTGCGAACAAGGCATTGGCAGTCTTGGACTGGCCATAGGCCACCCACTTGTCGTAGTCGCGCTGCTCGTAATTGGGGTCGTCGAAGTTGACTTCGCCGAAACGGTGGCCCGCCGAACTCAGCGAGATCACCCTGCTGTCCTGCCCGGACTCGGCTGCCGCCGCCACCAGCGCCGGCGCCAGCAGGCCGGTAAACAGAAAGTGCCCGAGGTGGTTGGTACCGAACTGCAGCTCGAAGCCCTGGGCGGTGCGCGCCAGGGGACAGGCCATCACACCGGCATTGTTGACCAACAGGTGAATGTGCGGGAAGCGCGCCAGGATATCTGCTGCCGCCGCCCTGATGCTGTCGAGGTCGGCCAGATCCATCAGGGCGCTCTCCAGCGTTGCGCCCGGCACTTGTTGCTGCAGGGCCTGGAGCACCGGTGCCAGCTTTTCGCCGTCACGGGCCACCAGCAGGACTGTTGCACCGGCGCTTGCGAGCACCCGGGCGGTTTCAATCCCCAGGCCCGCGGAGGCGCCCGTGACCACCGCGACCTTACCCGCCAGTGAAATACCCGCGATTACATCATCGGTGGTGGAGTTGGCATCGAAAGTCGTCATGCGGTATTTCCTTGCAAAGAGAGTGAATGGGTGGCGCTGTGCCGCAGCATTATGCCAGATCAGAACAACAGGCCCAGGGTCGGCAGATCGATATCGGCATAGTCCAGGATCACCTCGCGCCGGCCCAGCCTGAAACTGTCCCCGGTCGCCAGCAACAGGTCGCGGCGCTGGCCGCTGTAGATAAAACTGTCGCCGCCAGGCCGGGCATAGTAAAGGTGAAAGTTATTCACCACCGAGTAGTTGTCATCGCTGCGCGCCATCAATTCGACATTGCCCACTATCCTGCGGGTGCGTGCCGGCGGGTTTTCCGACCAGGAGTTGACCTTGTAGGCGCGTTCCACCCGCAACATCAGGTGCATGTAACCCTCTTCGCGGACGGGGCAGCCCATGGAATCGGCACCCTCCAGCTCACGCTCCACGCTGATCATGTCCTCCTCGCCACGCTGGCGGTTGTCCACCTGGACATTGACCCGGGCGGGCAGCAGGTAGCGGATGTCTTCGCTCAGCAGGGCCAGCCACTGCCGGTACTGGCGGTTGTCGAGCAGGCGGGCCTCGAGGTAATAGAACGCCTCCAGTGCGCGCTGCTGATCGGGGCTGGTGGTCGCGGTGGCGCTGCTCATACCCCGCCCCCTGCAGCCTGCAGGTCATCGCGCCAACGCGCGAAGAAGTGCCGCGCATAAAACTCGTTGGCGGTAACGCTCACCAGCCCGGGTAACTCCGGGTGCGGCGCTTCCTCACCCAGGCCCAGGCCGTAAAAATAAGGGCGGTCGTCGGCAAAATCGATATTGCTGCCCTTGAACTGCTGCACCCAGACTTCCGAGTCCTCCTGTTCGAGGATACCCCCCGGGCCAAAGAAGGAACTGTAATTGGTACGCAGCACCCGCTTGACGGCGTCAGGGGCATCGGCGGGCACCACGGCCCAGGACCAGTATTCCACCTTGCCGGGCCCCCTGGGGTGCGACACCTTGAACGACGCATTGGACCACAGGAAAGAGAGATTCGGGTAGATCCCGTAGGTGAGCCCCTTCATCCGAGCCCGCAGGGCTCCCACCCGCTCCCTGGCTCGAGCCTGCACTTCCCGCAGGTAGTCCTGCACTTCGGCACCGCCGAACATACCGCCCATACCTTCCATACCCCAGGCCACATCGTCCACCGGGGCGCCCTCCGGCATCAGCCGGAAGGTGGCGCCGTGACCCGGTCGGGTAACCACGCTATAGCCCAGCTCCTCGATCAGGTCCTGGGCTTCCCGGGGAATAATCGCACTGTGCAGGAATGCGCCGTGATTCACGTCGCCCAGCTGGTTTTCCACCGGCAGCTTCCAGTTGGCATCCAGCAGCCAGCGGTGTGGGGCGCCCATGAACTCTATACCACCGGGAAAGCGGCCGATGAAAGCATCGAGGTAAAAACGCATGTCGCCCAGGTAGTCCTCCAGCGGGACGATGTCCGGATCGAAGCTGCCAAAAATCAAGCCGCGCCAGGACTCCACCCGGGGTACCCGCTTCAATCCCAGCGCGGTTTTGTCGGGTTTGCCGAGCAGCGCGCTTTCCTGGGGAATAGTGGTGAGTTCTCCCTCAACGGTATAGGACCAGTTGTGGTAGGGGCAGATAAAACGCCGGGTATTGCCGTGGTCGGCACGGCATACCGGCAGGCCGCGATGACTGCAGCTGTTGATATTGGCATACACCTGCAAATCCTCGCCCCTGGACAGGATGATGGGTGTTTCGCACATATAGGCCTGGACAAAATCCCCGGCGCAACGAATCTGGGATTCATGTCCGAGGAACAACCAGGCCCTGCCGAAGATGCCGAGTTTCTCCAGCTCATACACACCCCGGTCAGTCCAGCAGCGGCGACTGACGAGACTGGCGTCCTTATTAACCAGTTCGCTGATCGAGAACAACTCCCTGCCTCCGGTAATGTCTGTAAAAGTCAGTTTGATCGTTTCCGGTGCAGATCAGGCGCGGCGTTTGTAGGCTTTCAACGCTGTCGCGGTAGTGGGCTGTCCTGTTTCGTAAAAGAGCTTCATCGCGACAGCGACATCGTCGATGGTTGCCTGAACCACCTTCTCCATGCGTTTTTCCAGCCAGGTACCCAGCGCGCCCCAGGGCAGTTCGTACTCGAGGCTGGCTGTAAACAGGGTTTTGTTCGCGCCCTCGTCATCCAGCCGGTAGCGAAACCAGGCGTTGCGAAACGGTGGCGCCGGCTTGTCTCCCCGGTGCAGTCGGATGAGGAAGCCCTGCCCCTCATCCCACTCGACAACGGTTTCCTGGATGTAACTTTTTGCATTGCGGTAGACATAACGGCTGGCGTCCACGCCCTCGCGCTGCTCGCTGACGATCTCGGTTTTGATGATGCCGGGGACATAGTTGTGCGCCAGGGAAATATCCCGAAGCTTTCCCCAGGCCTGGTCGCGGGGCATATCCAGCACCAACTGTGTGCTCACCTTGCGTGTCATATACTTGCATCCCCGAGTTGTGCCCTGAGGGCATCGATGATCAGCGGCAGGCCGATCGCTATCTGGTCCCGCTGCAGAAAGGCCTGCAGCTCACCTGAGATAGCGCGCGCACCCTGTTTGTTGCGGGCATGTGTCCTGGGCGCTGGCCTTGCATCCAGGGAGGAGCGCAGGCAGACCGCCCCGACAACCACCTGGATAACCGCAAAATAGGCCTGCAGGGCCTGTTCAACGGTAAAGCCCGCCTGGCACAGCCTGGTGACAAATGCCTCGGTGACCGCTATGGCCTGCTCGCCCACGCGCAACGAACCCAGCAGCGGCACCCAGCTCAGCTCCCGGCACAGGGCCTGGTACATACCGGCGGCGACGCGCTCGACCCACTGCTCCCATGGCAGCGAGGTGTCGGGAACGACATTCGCCCGCGCAATGAACTCTTCCAGCGAGGCGGCCAGCAGGTCGTCCTTGGTCGGAAAATGCTTGTACATGGCCATCGGGCTCACGCTCAGGCGCGACGCCACATTCCTCATCGACAGCTTGTCGACGCCCACCTCGGCGATCACCTCCAGTGCGGCATCGACATAGGCGCCGCGGTTCAGGGCGGCTCTTCCGGCCATCAGTCTGCTCCGCCCTTGTGGGGAGGGGGAAGTTGCCCTCGGTGCTTGCTCACCCTGTACACATTGCCGACCGCCCGATATCGAAGCTTGGCATCCTAGCAAGCCTGGTTTACAGTGTAAACCACTGTGCATTTGGCGGGCATCGGGTGGGCCCACAACCTGCAGGCAAGGGGCGCGGGCGCCGGGTTCCACTGACTGAGACCAATAATGAGAAAGATAATGTTGTCGCGCCTTCGTACCCGATATCTACCGCTATCGGCCCTGTTGCTTGCACTTGCCGGTACCGGCCACAGCCTCTCATCCCAGGCGCAAACCGCCGCGGCGGCTGAGACCCCCGCGCCGTTCCAGCGCACCGAGCAGCGCGAGCCCTGCACCGATTACGACAGCACCGGCCGCCCCTTGTTTGGCGACCTCCACGTGCATACCAGCTACTCCTTCGATTCCTACCTCTCAAGCCAGCGACGGGACCCATGGGATGCCTATCGCTACGCCCGGGGAGAGGCGATTATCCTGCCGGATGCAAACGGGGAACAGGCCGTCAGGGCGAAGATAGGTCGCCCTCTGGACTTCACCGCGGTCACTGATCACGCCGAGTTTTTCGGCCAGATCAACATCTGCACCCTGGACAGCAGTAAGGCGGGCTACTGGTGGCCGCACTGTGCGATGACCCGGGCCCGGAACATCTGGCTGCAACTGCTGGCAGCCACCTGGTGGACAGACCTGGGGGGGCAGCTGGAGGATCCGCCGCAGAAGTCCTTTGCCTGCACCCTGTCGGATTGCGACGAGGCCGACGCCGAGACCTGGCGAAGCACCCAACAGGCAGCTGAGGAAAATTACGATCGCAGCGCGGCCTGCGAATTCACCACCTTCGTGGGCTACGAGTACACCGAGGCCTTTGACCAGAACAACATGCACCGCAATGTGATATTCCGTAACTCGACCGTCACAGCTTCACCGGTGTCGGTCTATGACACGGGATACGACAGTTTCCCCAGCCTGTGGCGGCAATTGCGCGAGCGCTGTACCGACCTCGATAACGGCTGTGACGTGATGGCCATACCGCATAACTCCAACCTCTCCGGCGGGCGGATGTTCAGGGATCCTGAATCGAGTGAGGAACTTGAAAATCGCCTGTTCTTCGAACCGGTCGTAGAGCTGGTACAGCACAAGGGCGCCTCGGAGTGCCGCTACGACCGCATGCGCGGTATGGGGCTGGATACGGTGGACGAACAGTGCGATTTTGAGCAGATCGCGGCGGACAATCTCAATATGCTCGGCTCGGTGCGTGGCAAGGTGCGCACCGAGCGCGCCAGTGCGGTCCCGCTGGAGAACTTCGCGCGCCGCAACATGGTGCGCAATGCCCTCAAGGACGGTCTGCTGCTCGAAGACAAGCTTGGCGTCAACCCTTTCGTGATGGGATTCATCGGCAGTACTGACACCCATAGCGCCGCCCCGGGCAGCGCCGAGGAAGACAATTACGTGGGCCACCTGGGTCGGCGGGACTCCCAGTACAATAATGTGCAGGATCACTTTTACTCCAACCCCGGCGGACTTGCCGTGGTCTGGGCACAGGAGAACTCCCGCGACAGTATCTTCGAGGCCATCCGGCGCAAGGAGACCTACGCCACCAGCGGTACCCGGCCTGTCCTGCGCTTCTTTGCCGGCGACCTCGACCGGAAGCTGTGCGATTCCCCGGACCTGGTCCAAAAGGCCTATGAGCAGGGCGTACCCATGGGCGGCACGATAACCACTGGGGAACACCCGCCCCGGTTTCTGGTCAGTGCCCACAAGGATCCGGGCACCCTCCGCTCGGAGGGCACCGACCTGCAGCGGGTACAGATCATCAAGGGCTGGGTCGATTCAAGCGGCCAGACCCGGGAGAAAGTGTTCGACGTGGCAGGCACCGCCGACGATGGCGCGTCTGTAGATCCGCAAAATTGCGCCCGGGTGGGACGCGGCATGCAGCAGTCCTGCACGGTGTGGGAGGATCCCGGCTTTGATCCCCGGGAGGACGCATTCTACTACGTGCGGATACTGGAAAACCCGACCTGTCGCTGGAGCACGCTGCAGTGCCAGGCAGCAGGCGTGAATCCCTTTGCCAAGGACTGCGCCGCACAGGCTGAGGCTGCCACCGTGAGGGCCCTGGACATGGGCGCGTCGGGGGATGTATTCGGCAAATGCTGTACCGACCCGGCGAAGGAGGCGTTCTATTCGCCGCTTATCCAGGAGCGGGCCTGGTCATCACCCATCTGGTACAGGTCGGAAAAGGGCTTGTAATGAGGCGCACGGTGCAGTCGGCGAAACCGGGAAGAATCCTGCATGCCCTGATTGCCCTGGGCTGGCTGGCCTGCGCCGCTGGCCCGACAGAGGCGGCTACCGCAGCGGGCGCCCCTGCGGGCTTTGAGCGAACTGAGGAACGGGATGACTGCCAGGGCTACTCACCCCTGCGCCAGCCGCTGTTTGGCGACCTGCACGTACATACCAGCTACTCCCACGACGCCTGGGTCTCCCTCCAGCGCAACGACCCCTGGGACGCCTACCGTTTCGCTAAAGGGGAGCCACTGTCACAGCCCGATGCCGATGGCGGGTTGACGGTAGAGGCGCAGATCAGCAGGCCGCTGGACTTCGCCGCGGTCACCGATCACGCCGAGTACTTCGGCGAACTGAACCTCTGTACCCGCGACCCGTCAATGCTCGCGTACTGGATGCCCCAGTGCATGCTCGGTCGCGCCGACAATTTCTTCCTGCGCCTGCTGGCGGCGCGCTACTGGTCGGGCCTGGGTGCGGCGGGCAGGGAGTCGGACGCGGACCGATCGCTGATCTGCAGCGTACCAGGCGCGGATTGCAAGGCGGCGGCGCTGGATACCTGGAACGATATCCAGCGGGCGGCGGAGGATCATTACGATCGCAGCTCAGACTGCAGCTTCACTACCTTCGTCGCTTACGAATACACGGATGCCCCGGAATTCAGGAACATGCACCGCAATGTTATCTTTCGCAACGACCAGGTCACACTGCATGCACTCAGCGTTTACGCCACCGGCAGCTACCAGTTCCCCCGCCTCTGGCAGTTACTGCGCGAGCAGTGCATCGACGGCCAGGGCCGCTGTGACGCGATGGTGATACCCCATAACCCCAACCTGTCCGGCGGCCTGATGTTCCGCGACCCTCCCAATAGGAAGGAAGCACAGGATCGCCTGTTTTTCGAACCCGTGGTGGAGATCACCCAGCACAAGGGCTCTTCCGAGTGCCGCTTCGATCGCCTGGCCGGGCGGGGACTGGGCACCACCGATGAACTGTGTACCTTCGAGCAGTATGAGTCTGACAACCTGCAGGCTATGGGAGTACTGTACGGCGAGTTGCGTTCCGAGGGCGGCCGGCCGAAAAGCCTGGAGGAATTCGCCCCGCGCAATATGTTGCGCAACGCGCTCAAGGACGGCCTGGCGCTGCATGCAAAAAGTGGCGTAAACCCCTTCAAAATGGGCTTTATCGGCAGCACCGACACTCACAACGCCACTCCCGGCGGGACCGAGGAAGACCGATTTATCGGTCACCTGGGCCAGCGCGATGGCGGCTACCGCAACGTCCAGGATCATTTTGCTGATAATCCCGGTGGCCTCGCGGTGGTCTGGGCAGAGGAAAACTCCCGGGACTCGATCTTCGCGGCGATCCGGCGCAAGGAAACCTATGCCACCAGCGGCACCCGCCCGATCGTGCGTTTCTTCGGCGGCTACAACCTGGACGCTGATATATGTGAGGCCAATGACCTTGCGGCCAGGGGCTACGATGGGGGTGTGCCCATGGGCGGGACACTGAGCCAGGGCGCTCCCGGCGCCAGGCCGAGCTTCGTTGTGAGCGCCGCTAAAGACCCCGGCGTACCCGGCAGCGAGGGCAATGACCTGCAGCGTATCCAGATCATCAAGGGTTGGCTGGATGCGCAGGGGAATACGCGCGAGCGGGTTTACGATGTGGCCGGTGACAGTGACAACGGCGCCTGGGTAGACACCACCAGTTGCAACCCGATCGGCAGCGGCTCCCGGGGATTGTGCGCAGTGTGGGACGATCCCGAGTTCGATCCAGGGCAACGGGCGTTCTACTACGCAAGGGTACTGGAGAATCCCAGCTGTCGCTGGAGCACCCGCCACTGCCTGGCGGCGGGCGTGAATCCCTTCGCCCCGGACTGCCCGGCCCAGGCTGACGCGCTCACGGCAAAACTACAGGACGCAGCCGGCGCCAGGGGGAACGTCTACGGTAACTGCTGCAAAAAGGCCGATGAGCAGGCCTTTTACTCGCCTGTCATCCAGGAGCGGGCCTGGACTTCCCCAATCTGGTATCAGCCGGGCTGGAACGACGTGGGCTTACACGGCGGCGATATCGACACCCCCTCGCTAGACCGATTGGCGGCGCGGCCTACTCGGTTGGGGGCGCCCTCTACCCTATCAACGTCACCCGCAGCCAAACCGCTTGCTAGCACTGCAATTGTCGACCCTGGCGCTCAGGGATTGGCGAGGTAGTAATCCACTGCCCCGGCTATCGACTGCTCTACAGGCAGTGGTTGCCACCCCAGCTCGCGGCGGGCTTTTGCGCTGTCCACATTCGGTAACATGGTGGAGCAGCGCAATGAGGCGATGCTTAAACGATTGTCCGTGCGCGTCAATGCGGACGCCAGGTCCGCCACGGCGGCCATGGCATACAGGGCCGGCAGTGGAACTCTCCTGCGCGGCGGTGGGATACCAGCCCGGCGCGCGGCCAGCGCAAACAACTCCCGGTAATCCAGCCAGCGCTCGGCCACGATATAACGCTCCCCCGGTCGCCCCCGGCTTTCCGCCAGCAGCAGCGCCCTTGCCGCGTCGCGAATACCGACACAGGGACCTCCGCCATCCCAGTAGTAAGGCATCCGGCCGGTGGCCACATCCTTCACCATTTTACCGTGGGGCGTGGGCGCAACATCATCAGCTCCATAGGTGTTGCCCACGCAACAGGCAACACCCGGAAGCCCCTTGGCACGCCAGTATTCCAGGAACAAGTCCTCCGCCTGTACCCGGCATTTCACATAGTCCGGTGCGCGCTCCCACCAGTTGAAGCTGTCGTCCTCCGTGGATATTCCGGTGGGGTTGAGACCGATAGTTGCAAAGGTACTGGTGAACACAAAATGCTTGAGCGGGAAGTTGAGGGCGACATCCAGTACTCTTGCCATTGGCCGCACCATCGCTTGCTGTATTAACAGTCGGGCCGAGACTGACTCGCCAGGCTGCTGATATCAGTTGACTATAGATTGCACGGGCACGGGAAAAGAGGATTGATGGGGCCAAAATCGCTGGCCGGAATCCACCCGGGTGTCGAGGGCGCGATCGCGCCTAGGCTTCTTCCCTGAGACGGATAGGGCCGAACCGTTCAGGAAACTTGCCCTGCATCCCGGCGTAGAAGTCGCGAAAGTACTGCATGTCAGCGCGCACGTCTCCCGTAACAGCCAGCGGCGGGCCAAAGCCGCCGCGTTTGCGACCGAAATCAAGAAATGACGGCACAATCGGTACACCCGCCTGGCGGGCGATGTGATAGAAACCGGATTTCCAGTACTCGGTACGCTCCCGGGTACCCTCAGTGGGAACCACCAGCACCTGGTGACCGGTGCGGTCGAATTCGTCCACCATGGAATCGACCACGTTGCGGTTTTCATGCCGCACGATCGGCAACCCACCCATGGCCCGCATGATCCAGCCAAATGGGGGGAAGAACAGGCTGTGCTTGGCCATCCAGCTGACCTTCATATCGAAGGCGGCGGCGAAGGCCAGCATCAGCGGAAAATCCCAGTTGGAGGTATGGGGAGCGGCGATCAGAACGTAGCGGTCAAGGGCCGGGGCCTCGCCCTCTATCTGCCAGCCTGCCAGGTGCAGTAACCATCGGGCCAAGCGCTGTTTCATTACTTGTTCTTATCGTCGGAGAGGGCCGCCAAGCTTACACCGGACACTGGAATCGTCAACCGGAATCGAGCAGTATGACCCTGCCGCTGTCGCCATCGAGTCGAACCCGGTCTCCCGTGTGGAAGAAGCGGGTGCCCTGGCGGGTGTTGACCACACAGGGCAGGCCGTATTCCCGGGCGATGACCGCACCGTGGGAAACCGAACTGCCCAGGTCGGTTACCAGCCCGCCGATCATGCTGAAATAGGGCGTCCAGCCAATGTCGGTGATCGGGGTAACCAGTATTTCACCGGGCTGCAGCTGCGCCGCCTCTGCCAGGGTATGCGCTACCCGCACGATACCCTCCACCACTCCGCGGGAGGCGGGGCGTCCTTGCAGGATGCCGTCGGACATATCCACTTCCCGCGGCTCCAGCGGTTGCGGGCTGCCCACCGATATTTCGGGGAATTCAAACAGTTGCTGATGGGGCAGCGCGTCGCGCCTGGCGAACGCCCGGGACACTGCCGTGGCGGTCGGGCGGGCAACAAACCCGGGTAACTCCTCGAAGGTGAAAAAATTGACAAGGTCCGCCTCTGGCAGGCTGCCCTCCCCCGCCAGCAGCTTTCCAAGATGGCGGAACGCCAGCTTGAAGTGATGGCCGACCTGTACCAGTTGCGACTTGGTGTGCTCCCGGCGCCGGATGGCGTTGTGTGCCCTGGGCAGAATCCAGCGCAGTCCCCGGTCCAGGGTCGACCAGTCGATATCCGCAGGGTGCAGGTGGCGGTGTCCCCCGGTAGCCAGGCGGGCGTGCACAGCGGCCTGCATGCTCTGGATCAGCGGCGCGGGATCATCTCCCCAGGAGGGGTCGCGCATGCATAACTCGCGATAGCCCCGGTGGCCATGAGCGTCCATAAATTCCGCAAACTCGCCGGCCAGGGGCGAGGTTGCGCGCATCCATTGCAGGGCCTGCTCCACTGGCGCCTGCTGAAAGGATGCGACCGCACCGGGGTGAGCCGCGATATGATCCAGCAGGGTGTCCAGCTGTTCGAGCATCACGGCACTCTCGACTCCACTGGCGCCTGCCAGTAGCCGCACCGCCTCGCCCTGATCCTCGCCACTGCTGTCGCTGGATTTGCCCGAGACCATGTTCTCCACTACCGCGCATAAAAAACCGGACAGGGCCGAGGACTGGATATGCACTGCCATGCAATGCTCGAAGAACCAGGATTTTGATGCCAGCTCGGCCCACATGGCGGCGGAGTCGGACTTGTGCGCTATGCCGAACTGCGCCAGTTCCTCCCCGAAGCGATCGACCACTGACGGAGCTGTCAGGGCGAAGCGCAGCAGCTTTACCGTGTTCAGCAAACGGCGCCAGAACGGTAACGGCGGGAACTCCTTGAGCTCAGGCACGAGGCGTCCACACAGGGTCTGGGCGGTCTGGTCGGCGCTGGAGCCCAGCACTGCCGCCGACATCACCACGTTACCGGTAAGGTTCAGAAACAGGTGCCCGTAGGCCTGGGCGGTGACCTGCCAGTCCCTCTCGATCCTTGGCCTGGCTCCCACCGCCACCTGCATGAACTGCAGGCCGTAATCGATGCCCCAGCCGGTAAAGGAACCGGTCAGGGGACAAACTGCGCCGGGCATCATCTCGCTGACATTACTGATGGTCAGCACATCGTCCGGGCGCGGCAACGGCGTGTCGAGTTCGTTCGGGTCGGCCGGCAATGTGGTAATGGGCCGGGCCTGAAGCCAGAACAGGCTGCCGTCCTGGTCTATCGCCCACTCCAGGTCCAGTGGGTAGCCCTCGTGTTGAGCGGCGCTTCTCGCCCCGCTCGCAATGGCCGCTATCTCCGCATCGGTCAGCAGGGCGCTGTCTCCCACCAGCTGGCGCCGCACGACCCGGCCACGGGCATCTACCGCATAGTGGTCCGGGGTGGCCTCGCCACTGACCAGCGCCTCGCCCAGGCCCGCCACGGCGTCGATCACCAGCAGGTCCCGCCGTGCGCTGACCGGATCCGCGGTGAATACCACTCCTGCGACCCTGGCGTCCACCATGCGCTGGACCACCACGTTCATGACTAGCTGGTCGCCGCCCGACTGGTCCTGCTGGTACTGCCGCGCGCGCTCACTGACGACAGAGGCGGCGCAGTTATCGACTGCCCGCTGCAACTGCGCCAGCCCCTGGACATTGAGTACGGTATCGTACTGGCCGGCAAAGGAGGCATCGCTGCCGTCTTCCCCCAGCGCCGAGGAGCGCACGGCCACAGGGCCACCACCCAGCGCACTATAGTGGCGTTCGAGATCCGCCGGGTACTCACCAACCCTCGCGTTGAGAATAACGAACCCGGGGGGCACAGGCAGCTCCATGGCCAGCAGCCGGGCCAGGCCCTGTGCCTTGCCGCCGGCGCCCGCATCGCTCACCTGCCGCAGCTCGAGGATATCTGTGGTCATCGGCATCTGTATCGGTGATCCGGGCTAGGCGATGTCATATTCATGCAAGCCACTGCGGTCCTGCAGCTGGCTGTATTCCTTGAAGTTACCGGGAAACAGAAAGGGGGCATGACCCGCGGCATTGCGATAATAGCTCTGGCAATCCTGTGAACCCCAGGAAAACCTTGCAAAGCGCTCCGCCAGCCAGTCGTTGTAACGCTCGAAGGCCTCGTGCTTAACCGCCATCTGGCGGGCTCCCGCCGACTGCTTTTCGACCAGCAGGCGAACAATGGTTTCGACATTTTTTTCTGCGGTAACGAAGTAGGACACAGTCAATGGCAGGCCGTTCGGGCCGACTGCAAAAAAGTAATTGGGGAAATCCGGCACTGAGATCCCCTTATGTGCCCTGGGGTCATCCGCCATCACCTGCGCCAGTGACGCGCCTGTTGCGCCCACCACGTCGATGCGATCAAAGTCCAGGATGCGGTAACCGGTACAATAGATAATCACATCCACATCAATTGCACGGCCGCTTTGTGTCACCAGTCCGGTGGCCGTCACCTCCCGCAGGCCAGAGGGAATGAGCTCCACATTGTCCCGGTTGAGGGCTGGATAGAAGTCGTCTGACACCAGGCCCCGCTTACAGCCATAGCGGCTGTCGGGAATCAGCATCTCGCGCAATTTCGGATCGTCGATACTGCGCGCAATATACTTGCGGACCACGTTTTCGAACTGCTCCATGCGCTTGTGGCCCAGGGTTACCGCGTACTGTACCTGCCCCATCAGCGCGCCCTGCCATTTTCGCGTCAGCGCTATGAGGAAAGGAAAACGCCGGGCGCGCTCACGCTGTTTTTCGCTATAGGGCTTTTTACCACGAGGCATGATCCAGTTGGCGGAGCGCTGCAGCACCGTCAGCTGGCTCGCAAGTTTTGCAACTTCCGGCACGATCTGTACCGCGCTGGCCGCGGAGCCGACCACTGCCACCCGCTTGCCGCGCAGATCCACGTCGTGGTTCCAGCGTGTGCCGTGCCAACTGTCCCCCTGAAACAGGTCCATCCCCGGCACGTCCGGGTAAAGCGGCGTGTGCTGGTTGCCCATCGCATTGATTACCACATCAAACTCAAACTGCTCGCCGTCCGTCGTATGCAATTGCCAGCTACCGCCCTGCCGGTAGTGCGCACTGGTGATCCGGGTATTGAACCTGAAATGGCGATCCAGCCCAAACTGCGTGGCGCAGCGCGCCAGGTAGGCCTGGATTTCAGGCTGGTCGACAAAGCTGGCGGTCCAGTCCGGATTCGGGGCGTAGGAAAATGTATAGGAGTGCGCCCACACATCGCAGGCAAGGCCCGGGTAGGTATGCAGGCGCCAGGTGCCGCCGGGGGCGTCCAGCGCATCGAAGATGGTAAAGCCCTCAAAGCCCTTGCGCAGCAATTCACGCCCGGCGGCAATACCGGCGGGGCCGGCGCCGATAATGGCAACCCGCAGCTGATTGTTTTCCAGCATGGTACTGTCCCAGTTTTTTGCCGACGAGTTTCACACCTATTGGTATGAAGGTCCAAGGTGGGATCTGATCATGCGCAAGCAGACCAGCAATTTGAACCCGTCACCCCCCGCTGCCCTGCAGCAGGTAGGCATCGGGCAGGATCCGCTCCAGTTGATCCCGCGAGGCGCCGTCCAGTGCCCGCCAGCGGCCGCGCAGATCACGCCATACCCTGACCTGGAAGGTTTTGGCGACAGAGCGAAACGGGTGGCCCAGCAGTTCACCGTCGTAAAGCGCTGCGCCGGCATCAAAGGCGGCCTCGTTGAACAGCGTTTCACCCGCTTCGACGGACTGCGCATAAGCGCGCTCATTCTGTACCATGAGGGGAGCAAAGCTTGCCATGATCGCCGAGAGCAGCGGCTGCAGCGCGCCCGTCACAGCGACTTCCCCGGCGCTGTCGCGATGGTCGCCATCGCGAACAGCATGCAGCCAGCGAAACGTGCGCGGGGCAAGACGCTGCAGTTCAGCTGCGCTGGTGGGATCGATAAGGTTCATGCTCAACTGGCCGTAGGCGCTGGCATCGGCGATGGTGAAGCGACCTCCCAGCAGCCAGGGCTGCTCCGCCAGCACTTGCTCCATCGCGGCCAGGTAGCGCCGCCAGCCGGCTTCCAGCAACCCATGGGTAGGCGGGAAGCCGGGGCGGGACGGCGGCACCAGGGCGGGTTCTATTGCAAGCTGGTAGCCCGGAGGGGCAACACTGAAAAGGTAGGGACAGCGACGTACCTGGCGGCGGGGTAAATTGATACTGAGGCGGGAGGCAAAGGGTGATGGCAACAGTCGCGACATCTCGCCGGCGGTGACCTCCCCCATGATGTTATCCAGCGCAGAGCAGACCCAGCGCTGGTGATGGACCATGTACAGGCCGAACTCGTCAAACGCCTCGTCAATAAGTCTGGCCAGGAAGCCTGCCACCGGATCCGCCGGAAAGAAAGGCCGCGGCTCAGCTGGTTGCTGGCTGTCGAGCCACAAGGCGATCGCAGAGCTGTCGTACTGGAAAGCCTTTCCGTCAATGATGAGGTAGGGTACCGCGGGGTATTCGTCCAGTGCATCCATCTCTGGATACCGCCGCACCGCGCGTCGCCGCCGGGCGCGTTGCAGGCGCAGGGCCATCAGCATGTTTTCCCAGCGACTACCGTCCCGCGGCAAGCGGCGAAACCCGATGCCGCGACAGTTCAACAGGGCCTCCAGTTTCAGCAGGAACGGCGAAGCCTCGACGCCCCATACATCCAGTCGCATCAGCCGAAACGGCCACCCTTCCGGGCCAGCTCGACGAGATACTGGCTGGGTTGCCAGAAGTCACTGCCACTGCTTTTCTGATAGCCGCGCAGTTTCTCGACCACCTTGTCCAGGCCGAGGCTGTTGGCGTAGTGCATGGGGCCACCCCGGTAGACCGGCCAGCCATAGCCGTAGACGTAAACCACATCGATGTCACTGGCGCGTATGGCTATGCCCTCCTCCAGTATCTTCGCACCCTCATTTATCATGGGCAGGATGCAGCGCTCCAGTATCTCCTCGTCGGTAATCTCGCGCTGTGTGATACCGGCTTTGGCGGCAAACTCCGCATAAAGCTCCTGCACGACGGGCGCCGGTGTCGGCGTGCGTTTTTCATCGTAGTCGTAGAAGCCGGCACCGGTTTTCTGCCCGCGCCTGTCCATTTCGCAAAGTCGCTCCCGGACAGTGGCGCCTTTTGAGGTTTTGGCGTTCCAGCCTATATCCAGCCCAGCCAGATCGGACATCTGGAAGGCGCCCATGGGAAACCCGAAATCAAACAGCACCTTGTCGATTCGATGCGGCGGCGCACCCTCCAGCGCCAGCTGTTCCGCCTGGGACTGGCGTGCAAACAGGATGCGATTACCGACGAAGCCATGGCAAACCCCGACCAGCACCGCTACTTTTTTGATGCGCTTGGCGAAGGACATGCAGGTCTTTATCACCGCTTTCGAGGTTTTGTCACCGCGCACCACTTCCAGCAGCTTCATCACATTGGCCGGCGAGAAAAAATGCAGGCCGATCACCGACTCAGGCCTTTTCGTAACCGCGGCTATCTCGTTGATATCCAGGGCAGAGGTATTGGAAGCCAGGATAGCGCCGGGTTTGGCAATGGCGTCAAGCCGGGTGAAGATATCTTTCTTGACCCCCATATCCTCGAATACAGCCTCGATGATCAGGTCACAGTCGGCCAGGTCCTCCAACGCCAGGGAACCGGTAATCAGCTCCATTCGGCTGGCCACGTCGGCCTCGCTGATGCGGCCCTTGCGCGCCGTGTTTTCATAGTTCTTGCGAATAACGCCGAGGCCGCGCTCCAGCGCCTCCTGCTTCACCTCCACGATGGTCACCGGAATACCCACGTTGACCATGTTCATGGCGATACCGCCACCCATGGTGCCGGAGCCGATGACACCGACTTTGGCAATCGGGATCTCGGGGGTGTCCCTGGGTACGTCGGGTATCTTGCCGGCCTGGCGCTCGGCAAAGAAGAAATACTGCTGGGCCGCCGACTGGGGGCCGCTCATCAACTCCATGAACAGCTTGCCCTCGGTCTTCATCCCCTCGTCGAAAGGCTGCTTGACCGCCGCTTCGATGCAGCGAATATTGTATTCCGGCGCGAGAAAACCCCGGGTTTTGCGCGCTATGGCCTGACGGAACCGGTCAAACACCTCCGGGTGCTCCCTGGCTTCGAGAAGCTTGTCATCCCGATCGCGAATCCGGGTCAGCTTGCCGCCCTCGGCAATCTTTTCCTGTGCAAACGCCAGGGCACCCTCACGCAGGTCACCATCGACGATGCGATCGACAAGCCCTGTTTCCAGCGCCTCAGTGGCGCTTATGGGTACCCCCGAAGTCATCATCTGCAGGGCTTTTTCCACTCCAACCACCCGCGGCAGGCGCTGGGTACCGCCGGCGCCGGGCAGCAGACCCAGATTGACTTCCGGCAGCCCAAGCCTGGCGCTGGCCACAGCTACCCTGAAATGACAGCTCAAGGCTGTTTCCAGGCCGCCGCCCAGGGCAGTGCCGTGGATGGCGGCGACGATCGGCTTGGCGGAGTTGTCCATCGCCTCGAGGACTTCATGCAGCCCCGGCTCGACCAGGCCGCTGGAAAACTCGGTAATGTCCGCGCCGGCAATAAAGGTACTGCCCTTGCAGTGAATTACGATAGCCCGGGCAGCATCGTCGGCCAGCGCTTTGGCGACGCCTTCTTTCAGGCCCTGGCGCACGCCCTGGCTGAGCGCATTAACCGGGGGATTATCCAGGGTGAGGACTGCCACTGAATCCTCGACGTCGTAATCGACCATGCTCGTTAGTTGCACCACTGATTTCTCCTCAAAAAGTTGCTTTATCCTCAACACGTCTGGCTGCCATTCAGCCCGGGTACTGTTGTGACAGCCCCCTGACAGACTGGTAGAAACCGGCGATGGTTTCATCAATGATCTGCCTGGCGCTGAGCACCGCGTCGATGCGCCCGCACACCTCGCCCGACAGCGGAATAGCCGCCTCCATGTCACCGCCAAAGTACAGCTCGGGAATTCCGGCCATATTTTCCATGACGTTGAACTTGCCCAACGGCTCCAGGGCCGCCGTACGACTGGTACGCAGGGCGCGCAGGGCGGGGCGCGACTGCTGGTTGAGGAACACGGTATCGGTTTCCCTGGCCGCCACAACCGCCCGTTTCCAGTTGTCGTGTACCGGCGATTCCAGTGAGGATAGCATCCGCGTACCCATCTGCACGCCCTCGGCACCCATGGCAAAGGCGGCGGCCATCGACGGGCCGTCACTGATACCGCCGGCGGCGATGATCGGCACATCTACCCGTGAGCGGATCAGCGGCAGCAGCACCATGGTAGACACCGGACTGGGATTCTTGAAACCGCCGCCCTCACCGCCTTCCACGACCAGTCCGTCGACACCGGCGTCGATGGCCTTCATGGCCATCTCCAGGGTGGGCACCACATGGAAAACGGTGATTCCAGCCGCCTGGAAATCCTTCGTGCAGACACTGGGACTGCCCGAGGAAGTGGTGACAAACCTGATGCCCTGCTCGATTACGAAATCGATGATATTGCCGCCCTTGACGTACGACAGCGCGACATTCATGCCAAAGGGCTTGTCGGTCAACTCGCGCATCAGCTGAACCTCGCGCTTTATATTGTCCAGCTCGCCTGATGAGGTTTCGATGATTCCCAGCCCGCCGGCGTTGCTGACCGCCGAGGCCAGCTGCGAACGGGCAATCCAGCCCATGGGCGCCTGTATTATCGGGTACTGGGTGCCGGTCAACCTGGTCACACGGTTATCAATTGCCATTTACTAATTCCTTATCGGGAGATCTGCCGGGCTCAGCCCGGGGCGATTATCATATTCTCACAGCCGGTGCCCGCCAACAGCGCATCGACCCGCGCCCTGTCTGCCTCGGCAAGCCCATGGTACTCCTGGTTGATCCAGCCAAGGCATTTCGCCTGGTAGGGAAACGCCTGCTGGCTCCACTGGCTGCCGTCGATCTCGGCCTGCCAGTGCTTTTCCCCGGCCTGCACGGCCCGGGCATTTGCCAGCAGCGCGGGCACGTACACCCGGCCGATCTCGGTCAGGATTTCCCGGAGACTGGCAGGCAGGTCCTCAGGGGTCCGCCAGTCGCCATCGACGGGCTCCAGTCCCGACAGGTCCTCTGCGAGGCCCATCCAACCCACGGTCCGCATCGACAGCTCGTGGGCGATCGCGCGGGGGGTTGGATCACATCCCACCAGCTGGCTGAACTGGCCGAACAGGGCGAAATCACCGGCTCCGGGGCGCCGCCCCAGCAGGAACGGCAAATTGGCAAAGTGGTTTTCGAGGGCCTGCAGCAGGCGCCGGTAGCTGGCGTCGATTACCGGCGCAGTGTCATCGTTGGATCCGACGTAGCGCAGGCGTCCCACCTGGCGCTCGGAGAACACAGTGTTGAATTGCCGCCACTTGTCAGCGGGCAGGGTGACATCCATATAAGTCGGCAGCAGGCTACCCGCATTGTCCGCATCCGCGGCAAAGTGCCAGCGATAATGAAACATGTACTTGGTACACCACTCGTCGGCGAAATCCTCCAGCACGTAGTCAATAAACGCCAGTGCCGGATCGCCCGGCAGCACGCTGCGCCCGGTAAAAGCCTGCTCGAGTTCCCGAATGATCGGGGTCGAGTCGCTGCGCGGCACACTGTTGCCGGCGTCGTCGCGGTAGAGGAAAGTGGGCAGGAAAACCAGCTTGGGCGCCGGTATATTCCTTTTTCCCAGTTCAGCATTGGGGTCAGCCCAGATCATGTGGTACGGAATGCGGCGGTAGCGCAGCAGCGCCAGCATTTTGCGGGTATAGGGCGATCCGGGAGACCCGATCAGCTCCACGGGCTGCGGTATTTTCATGCGTACTTTCCTCGACTTGGCGGTTTTACACATCATGCGCGGGGGCGTTGGTTGTGCGTCGCTCAAAGGCATCTCATATCGCAGTGCGACCTGCCCGGCATTATATTGGCATATTGAATGCCACCATGTCACACTTTCTTCCCCACCCCGCCTGGGCCGGGCGTCGTTCAATTGCTGCAAGCGCGGTGCCGGAACTCGCCAGCAGCGATCGCGTTGGGGCTTGACGTGGCATACCCGCACTATACTCTCAAGATTCTCCGGGGGGACTGGGGGGCGAATTACGCTGCCACACCAGTCGAAAGACACTAACGGACCCGGCGACAGACCAGACCAAGGAGAGAATCAATGATTGACCTGTACACAGCCCCCACGCCCAACGGCTATAAGGCTTCCTGCACCCTGGAAGAGCTCGGCATGGAGTATTCAGTCAAGGTAGTGGATATCCGTGCAGGCGACCAGCACAGCCCGGAGTTCAGGGCCCTGAACCCGAACGGCCGTATCCCGGTGATTGTCGACAGGGGCAATGAGGATTTCGCGGTATTCGAGTCAGGCGCCATCATGATCTACCTCGCCGAGCAGGCCGGCAGACTGCTGCCGACCGACGTCAAGGGACGCTCCAGGGTGATCCAGTGGCTGATGTTCCAGATGGGCGGTATCGGCCCGATGATGGGTCAGGCCAACGTTTTTTATCGCTATTTCCCCGAGAAAATTGAAGCTGCCATTAACCGCTACCAGCACGAGGGTCGCCGGCTGTTTGAGGTGCTGGACACCCGCCTCGGCCAGAGTGAATGGCTGGCGGACGACTATTCCATTGCCGATATCGCCAACTGGTGCTGGGTAAGGACCTACAAGTGGTCCGGGATTTCCCGGGACGGCCTCGACAACCTCGATCGCTGGCTGAACGTGATGAAGGAAAAACCCGGCCTGCGGCGCGGCGTCACCGTGCCGATTGCCATAGACAGCATTATCGAGGATAAGGAAAAGGCGGAAGAGTTCGCCAGGAACGCCCGCAGTTCGCTGCAGACCTGAATCCGCGCGAACCGGCATCTGCTATGCACGGCGGGCTGCGGCTCGCCACTTACTTGATATCGCGAAATGCTCCTCTTTTTCGCCGGCCTGGAGAAACATGCTCAAGAGACTTGCACTGCTAATATTCGTTGCCAGCTGCGCGCTTTCGTCGCTGGCTGCATTCGGCCAGCCACCGGAAACTCGACGCCACCAGATTGGTAGTGGGCACAATCAGTATGCCGCCTTTCGCCATGAAAGATGCAAGCGGTGACTGGAATGGCCTCAGCATAGACCTGCTGGACATGATCTCAACCGAATTGGGTCGCGAATACGAGGTGCGGGAGTTTACCGAGATCAAGGAGTTACAGCGAGCGGTAAGCACTGGGGAAATCGATATCATTCCAGCAATGGCGGCGACCGAGGAAGCCGAGAAGGTGCTTGACCTGACGCAACCCTACTATCGCTCGGGTTATGCCATTGCAGTGTCTGGCAAAGATACGGGGAGAGGCTGGACAAGTTTTTTTCGCTCCCAGGAACTTATACAGATTTTCTCTGTTATAGGTGCGCTGGTCCTGCTCTGGCTGCTGGCCGGCCTGGCAATCTGGCTGGTCGAAAGACACCGCAATAAGGCAATGTTCGGCGGTGACCCGATTTCCGGGCTGGGACACGGGATCTGGTGGGCCGCCGTTACAATGTCAACCGTCGGCTATGGGGACAAGGCGCCGGTGACGCCGGCCGGACGAGTCATCGCGATTGCCTGGATGTTTGCATCGATAGTAGTGGTTTCGTCATTTACCGCGTCCATATCCGCTTCCTTGACGGTACAAAAACTGGCCACCAAGGTGCATGGATTACAAGACCTGCCCAATGTCTCTGTCGGCACCCTGGTCGATTCAAACCTCGTGGCCTGGTTGCGCCAACGCGGGATAACCGCGTCAACGTTTCCTTCAATCGAAGAGGGTTTGCGCGCTATCGTCGACGATAAACTCGACGCCTTTGTATTCGACGAAGCCGTCCTGAAAAGCGTTACGGCACGCGAATTTGCCGGCAGCATCTACGTACTGCCTCAGACGTTCGAACACTACTACGTCACCATGGGCGTAACCAACAACAGCCCGCTGCGCGAATCGATCAATCGCGCGATGTTGAAAATAATGGTGACTGACGACTGGAACAAGCTACTGCTGCTGCACCTTGCGGTAAAACAATAGCTTGTTCGTGGGGCAGGCAGCGCCTGGCGCTGGATGACGACGGCATCAGCTATGGTGCAATCGAGCAGGCCTATGCGGAATACGTATACGGCGACAGCTGCGCCGGCAAGATGGGCTATAGAATGACTGCATCTAAAACCGATACCGCGACATCAGCTGGATCTGGGTTGCGTCCCCCTCGTCCCCGTTCTCGTTCTCGCGTCGACCCCACAGATACTCCGCGCCCAGATCAATGCGGTTGGTGGGTGACCAGAGCAGGTTGCCGGAAAGACGGTAGGTGCGCTTGTAGGCATCAGCTGCAATGAACCCGGGGTTGTTGACGTCCACATACCCAAACGTGAAATTCGATCTGAAACTTCTCTGGCCTGCCCACCAGTGCTGCCAGGAAGCATAACCGGCAAACACATCGAACAACTGCAGGTCCCCATTTACCGGATCAAATATGCCGTCAAAGTTACCAACACTGGCCAGGTCATTGACGTAGCGGCCGATACCATCGCCCTGGCTGAGCTGGAACACCAGATTGTCGCGCTTATCAAAATAGGGGGTAATAAATCGCCCACTTGCAGACACACCCCAGGCGTACTGCTTGGACACCCCGGACCCGAATCCCGGATCCGCCTGGCCGCGAATCTGGCGCCCGAGCAGGCTGAGCTTCAGGTGCAGCCTGTCGTTGGGACTGAAGCGGCCGGCCACCACAACATCAGGTGCCCGTGTTACGCCCTCGCCATTCTGTATTTCGGGATTGGGGTCTTCAAGAGATACTTCCAAACCATACTCGGCGCCTCTTGCAGGCATTAACCTCACCTGGGCCTGGCGCACATTGATACGAGCGTTCAGGCCCTCGAAATCGACCTCGTCCGGGCTGGCGTCGGTATCCATGAAAGCCGACCAGGTTTTACCCGCAAGCACGCGATGCCACTGCCCGAAGGCGTGACGCAGACGGAAAGTATCACCATTTCCAGCAAAGTCACCCTCGATAAAGGCGCGCAAGACACCAACATTAGTGGGCTCGCGCAGATCGAAGTTCAGTCGCGATTGGGAGGCGGTGATACTGCTCTCCGCCTCGGCCGTCGATGCGTTGTCACGCCCCACTGGTATAGAACCGACGATAAATCGGTCAGGGATTTCCAGGGGATCGTAATTATAGACAATATCGGTTTTGACATACCCGCCGATTCGCAGCGCGGCGTCTGTCCCGGGCAATCGCCAGGCACCCTTAAAATCTGAAAGCAGAGCCTGGGTGGGGTCATCCACCTGAGCCTTGGCAACGGATTTTCCTACCTCTGCCTGTTTTTGCCGGGTGGTCTTTGGCGCCTCAGGAACGCCGTTGGTTGCGACGGCTGGACCCTTGTCAGGATCGCTTGTCGCTACCGGTCCAGCAACGGGCTCCCCGCCAGTCGCCCGTGGCGCTTCGCTGGCGGCTACTCGCCCGACATCACTTACCGGTGGCCTGGGTGCGCGCAGCACATCAAGTTCGCTTCGCAAATTGTCTATTTGCAGGGCCTGGGCTTGCAACAATCTCTTTTGTTCCGCCAATTCCTGCTGCTGTTGCTGTAGCAGCGCGATAACCTGGCCCATGTCCATCGCCGGTTCGAGCACAGCTGACTCCACCTTTGCAGCCGCCCCAGTTGCTTCCGTTGGAGCCGCGTTTAATGTAGCGGGCGAGATGCAGAACAAAAAAACAGCAATGTAGCGTACGCTATTCGACATATACAGGTCTCCTTCCCTTGCCAGCAGTGCCGCAATAGTATTCGTGCAGGATAGCCGAATTGGCCGCAGACCTGAACTTTCGCCACACTGACCTCAAAAGAAATGGGAGCACTCACTCCCGGAACCACGAGTGTGTTATCGAGCTATCCGGCGCAGGGTCAAAAAATGTCCCTCTGTAGTCGTAACAGCTCGGCAGCGCGTCATACATGCGCACAGGTTACAATCCCGTTACTCTCAGAGGTGGTGTTGACAGTGCAACCTTCCGGGGTCGACACTGCCGGATTGGCAATACTCTGCACTCATTGAAACAAGGAACAAGTAATGGCTGACCAGACCGGCGAAGAAGTGACAGGCCTGAATCCACCAAAGTGGATTCTGAAAACCATGTCGCGAACGCATATCTTCCTGAACAAGATTACCGGCGGCAAAATGTTCAACACGCTGGCAGGGGACGAGGTGTGCTTTGTCACCATGACCGGCGCAAAGTCGGGTCGCAGCATCACCATGCCGCTGATGTATGTTCCCTATAACGAGGGCCTCCTGCTGGTGGCCTCCATGGGAGGGGCGGTGAAAAACCCCGTCTGGTACTACAATATCGCAAAGAACCCCGACATTGGCGTCAAGTATCGCGGCAAGCAGATGAACCTCCGGGCGAGGCTGGCCACCACCGAGGAAAAACCCGGCCTGTGGCCACTGTGTGATGCCGCCTATGCGCCCTATGCGGACTACCGCGCGCGCACGAACCGCGACATACCGATCTTTGTCTGTGAGCCCATAGAGTAAGCCTCGCCCAAAACCCCATTTTTGGCCCGAACAGGAGGCAACATGCTGGAGCTCGTCACCCTTCCCGCCGCTTTCGGCATGCGCAACGTCAGCCCATTTTGCCTGAAGATTGAAATGTTGCTGAACTCTCTGGAGTTGGAATTCACGCTCAGCGATATCAGTAACCCAGCTAAGGCCCCCAAGGGAAAACTGCCTTTCCTGGTCGCCGACGGGCAGAGGATAGGAGACTCCGAACTCATCGCCCAGTATCTGGACGGGCTTACCGGCGGCAAGGTGTTCGCAGGACTCACCGACAGGCAGATAGGCCAGGGCTATGCCCTGACCCGGCTGGTGGAGGACCATCTGTACTGGCTGCTGATCGCCGGCCGCTGGCTGGACGAGAACTGGTGGCCGAATGTAGCGCGAGACTTTTTCGGCTCACTGCCCCCCATCCTGCGCCAGGTGGTCGCCGGCACGGCTCGCCGCCGGATAGCCCAGACCTATAAGCTGCATGGCCTGGGAAGGCACAAGCTGGAAGAGCAACAGGGCTTTGCCCGGCGCGACCTGGAGTCACTTGCCGGCGTGGTACCCGCCAGGGGATTCCTGTTCGGTGATCAGGCCAAGCTATTCGATTTCACCGTCGCCGCGATGATGGCAGGTATCTATGACAATAAACCCGCCACCTGGCTTACCGACATTGCAATGCAATACGAGGGTCTGCACGCCTACACCGAGCGGGTGCAGGATGCAGTTGGGGTCTGGGGTCGAAAATAAGGTTCAGCTGATATCGAAGTAAAGCCGCAGTGTTTCGTAGACTACATCCATACTGGCTTTTACGGAGAGTCCCTGCTGCGATCGCAAACGATTCCAGGTTTCGAATGAGGTGGCGGCATCCACCGCCTCTCGCCTTACGGGAGACAGTCCGGCGATCTCCGGCAGCCAGTCGGCCAGGTCCTTGCGCAGACCGCGCTGGTTTCTCGCATAGTTTTTCTGCAACACCGGCGAGCGCCACATCTGGGCGCGGGTCGATAACATCAGCGAAGATAATTTTTCATAGGCCCTGGCCCGACGCTCGATAACGTGCAGGATACGATCGGCCAGGGCACCGGCGCGGTCGCCGCCGGCGAACAGGCCTTCGTAGCTCTCCCGCAGCTGCACATCCATGGTGGCAAACAGGGTTTCCATATCGGCAAAGTGCCGAAACACCGTGCGAATACCGACCCCGGCGCGCTCCGCCACGATCTGCGCCGTGGGAACCAGGACACCCTCATTAACAAGGTCCTGCAGGGCATCGATAATCTGCTGACGGCTGCGCTCGGTGCGCAGCAACCGTCCGTCGGGTTTCTTCGCGGGGGCCGATTGACTGCTTGCAGCAGGACTTTTACCGCGGCCGGGCTTATTGCTCTTACTCATTTAATCGGGTTTCCCATGCTATCGGGCCGCGTGATCATCTGTGCCGGATCATAGAACAGCGAATGATCAACTGTCCATTGCAAGGCGCTGGCAACGCATATCGCCGTGATGGCGACCGCCGAAAAAACAGCAGGTCCACCAGGGCAGTAAGAGCGAGCAAAAATAGCGCCAGCAGCTGCCTGCATGAATTCACGGATTTTGGCGATACGTTCTTCGCCGGCGCCGTTTTCACGCATCTGTTCGCTATAGGCTGTAATCTCAGTGGGTTTCAGCGGGCCACCCAGGTCCGTATACCAGGCGACAAAAAGCAGGTACAACAGGAAGGGCAGGCGCCACAATATTACAAGTTTGCTCAAGCATCAGGCCACCGCCACCAGCTCCAGCTGGCCCCGCTTGCGCGCCACCGGGTGTGTGATATCGGTATTCAGCGCATCGAAACCGCCCACAGCGTTCAACAGGGCATCAGCCGCCGTCCGTTCCCGACCTGACAGGGAGTGATAATGCGCCCATGGACGCTGGAACATCCACTGGGCATAGCTGTGGATTACCCGTTCTCCGGTGGCCGATCCGATGCGAAAAGAATGCATGCCCAGGTAACGGGGTATATCCCCTTGCGGATTCTGCTCCAGCCATGCCGCATTGTGGCGAATGACATCCAGCACGTCCGGCAGCTGGTCTCGGCACATGGTCTGCAATATGGGCAGCAGAGTTGCCGGGATTTCGTCATCGGCCAGGAACTCGCCGGACAGCGGTGCGGGATTGTTCATCCGTTGCACCCAGGCGTAGACATTGGGCGCGCTTTCCTGCATCAGCGCCTTCGGCACGGGGTCCCTGCCGAGGTGGGCGTAGAGCGGCCCCATCAGGCCAAAATCCCCGATACAGGGGCGGGAGCCCAGCAGAAAATCATACTGGCTGAAATGACGATCCAACTGCTCCAGCAGCTCGAGGTAGGTCTGCTCTATGGCCGGCATCGTCTGTTCTGTAATGCCCAGCATCGGCACCGAACCCCGGAACATCTTTGAGGTTTGCTCGCCGATTGCCACCTGCTCCTGCGCAGTCGCATCGGGCGCACTCATTCTGCCGAATTCCGTCATAATGAAGTCGTGCTGCTGGTCCAGCACGCTCCAGCGGTAATGCATGGCGGGAATCACCAGCCACTCGTCACCGTAAAGTTCCAGCATCAGGGCCACCAGTTTCTGCAGCGGCGTGTCGGGATACACTGAAACAGCCGGGTGCTCCGCCTCCAGGTAATCAATAATGTCGGTGGTGTCCTGCACGAAGCGGCCGTCCGCCGTTGCCAGGACAGGCACAATCGCGGCGCCGATGTTAGGCACAATAATCGACTTGTAAACTTCGCGGGTCGCGGTCACTTCCTCCCAGTCCAGTCCCTTGAAGCGCATATAGGCCCGCGCCTTACCGGTATAAAGGGAGTGATCAGCACCGTATAAAATGTAATCTGCCATTGGAACCTCCCGGGCGGGGCCTGGCCTCCATCGTGCGCCGCACCAACCCGCTGAAAAACGTCTCTGCCAGGATTAGATCATAATGTCACCCGCTATGCCATATTCATCCGACCTGACGGCCGGCGGGCCTATTTGCAAGCTGCCGCAAGACGTGCAGAATGGGCGCTTCTCACGCATGACTGATTTATACCCAGGAGCAACCATAATATGTATAAAGAACTTCAGGAAACCATCGCCGAGATGACCGCCCCGGGCCAGATGTTCAACATCACCGAGGTGGAAGTGGCCGGCCAGACAGTCAAGGCCTGGGCCATGGCGCCAGGCTCCCTGCGCGACATCTGGTTGAGCACCGCCGGTCACGCCGACAAGGACTACCTGGTCTACCGGGACGAGCGCTGGACCTACGCCCAGGCCCACGAGGAGGTTGCCCGCATCGCCAACTGGCTGGTGGCCAACGGTATCGGCCAACACGACCGCGTGGCAATCGCCATGCGCAATTACCCGGAATGGATGCTGTGCTACTGGGCTATCGCCAGCATCGGCGCCGTGTCGGTGGGGGTGAACGCCTGGTGGGTACCTGAAGAATTAAAGTATGGCCTGAAGGACTCCGGGACCAAACTGCTTATCTGTGACACCGAGCGACTGGCACGCTTCGATGAAATACGCGGCGATTTTCCCGACCTGAAAGTCGTCGCGGTCCGGGTTGACGACGTACCGCCCTGGGCCACGCCCTGGCGCGACGTGCTGGCGACAGCGCCACTCGTGCCCGAGGCCAGCATCCACCCGGACGACGATGCCTGCATTTTCTACACGTCTGGCACCACCGGCGCACCGAAAGGGGCCCAGCTGACCCACCGCGGCTGCGTCAACAACCTGCTAAGCGTGGTCTTTGGCACCATGTCGCAATCAACGGCGCAAGCCAAGGCCCAGGGCAAGGCCCCGCCCGACCTGCTCGGTGGCAGCAAGGCACAAATGGCCTCGATCGTGGCGACACCCCTGTTCCATGTCACCGCCAACAATTGCCTGGCACAGACAACGACCATCGCCGGTGGCAAGCTGGTGCACATGCACAAGTGGGATGCGGGCGAGGCGCTGCGCATTATCGAGGAAGAGAAAATCACCGTGTTCAGCGGCGTGCCGACCATGAGCAGGGAGATTATCAGCCACCCGGACTTCGCCACCCGCGACACCTCGACCCTGACCTCGCTCAACGGCGGCGGCGCCGCGGTGCAACCCGACCTGGTCGGCAAGATCGACAAGGGCGGGCGCGGCGCCCAACCGGGGCAGGGTTATGGCATGACAGAGGTGTGCGGGATCATCAGCACTTCGACCGGTTTTTTCCTCTCCAACAAACCCAGTAGCGCCGGCATGGTGATACCTATCTACGACGTGAAATGCATCGACAAGGAGGGCAATACGCTGCCAGTGGGCGAGACCGGTGAGGTCTGCGTCAGGGGTTCACAGGTTATCAAGGGCTATCTCAATCGCCCTGAGGCCACCGCTGAGACCATTGTCGACGGCTGGCTGCACACCGGGGATATCGGCTATATCGACGAGGATAATTTCATCTACCTGGTCGATCGCGCCAAGGACATGGTACTGCGCGGCGGCGAAAACGTGTTTTGCTCCGAGGTCGAAACTGCGCTGTACAAGCACCCGGATGTTGCGGAATGTACGGTTTTCTCCATACCAGATGAACGCCTCGGCGAGGAAGTAGGCGCCGCCATCTTTCCCGCCCAGGGCAAGTACCCCGCCGCCGCAGAGCTTCGCGAGTTCTGCAAGACCCAGCTGGCGGCCTACAAGGCGCCCCGCTACATCTGGATACTGGATGAGCCACTGCCGCGCAATGCCAGCGGCAAATTCGTCAAACGCGCCCTGCAGGACAGCCTGGAGCTGGCGGATGCCGGCTAACAGCACTGTGCGGCAGGATGAAGGCGAGCTGGCAGTACTGAAAGAACGGTTTCGCTCGTTTATCAATGACGAGGTCATTCCGCAGGAACCGCTGCTCGACCAGGGCGATGCCGCCGCGAAGCAGGCCATGGCCGCACTCAAGGCCCGCGCCAGGGAACTGGGCCTGTGGGCCCTGGGCCACCCGGTTGAGATCGGCGGGGGCGGCCTGCCGTTCATGACCTTTGTCTACATGAATGAAATCATCGGCCGCTCCCACCACGGCCAGCAGGCGGTAGGTTCATTATCGATGCAGGATTCCATCATGCTGCATCGTTACGGTACACAGGCGCAGAAAGAGCAGTGGTTGAAACCACTGGTGGACGGCGAGATCTACCCCTCGGTAGGCCTTACCGAACCCGAGGTGGCAGGGTCGGACCCGACCCTGATGCGCACAACCGCGGTTCTCGACGGCGACGAGTGGGTGATCAACGGCCACAAGTGGTTCACCACGGGCGCCAATGTCGCCGCGTTTACCAGCGTCTTTTGCGAGACCGAGCCGGACCAGATAAAGCACGCAAAATTCTCATCCATCATCGTTCCAACCGACACCCCCGGCTACCTTATCAAGCGGGTTGTGCCCACCATGGGCAGCACCCTGGGGGGCCACTGCGAGGTGGAACTGGACAACGTGCGGGTACCTCGTGAAAACCTGCTGGGCGGTCGCGGCCAGGGCTTTGTGATTGCCCAGAAGCGACTCGGCCCCGGACGCATTTTTCACTGCATGCGCTGGCTGGGGCAGGCCCAGCGAGCATTCGAACTGATGTGCGAATACGCAAAAGTGCGCTACGCTCACGGCTCCATGCTGGCTGAGAAAGGCGAGATCCAGCGCTATATCGCCGAGTCCGCGGCGGAGATACAGGCAGCGCGCCTGATGACCCTGGATGCGGCCCGACTGATGGACCAGGGCGACGAAGCCCGGGTGCAGATTTCACTGATCAAATTCTGGGGCGCGCGCATGTTGCACAATGTGATCGACCGCGCCATACAGGTACATGGGGGCCTGGGCGTCACCAGCGACACCCCACTGGAACATATGTACCGGGAAGCGCGCTTCGCCCGCATCTACGATGGCCCGGACGAGGTTCACCGCATGGTCGTAGCACGGCAATTGCTCAAGGACCCCGTCGGCAACGCGCCATGGTAGCGCCCCGACGCCCGCCCGGCGAAGCAGAGTAAGCACCCGCACCCGGAGAGCGGTATATCTCCAGCCAAACCAACACTACTGACTGAAGTACTCAAGGAGAAAAACATGCCCATTGGAGTGACCGCAAAACTGAAGATCCAGCAAGGCAAGAACGCGGAGTTCGAAAGCGTCTTTTCCCGGCTGGCAGCCGAGGTGAACAGCAAGGAAAGCGGCTGTAACTTCTACGCGCTGCACCAGTCCCGCACCGATCCCCAGACCTATGTGGTACTGGAACAGTACAGCGACGAAGAGGCGCTGGCGCTTCACGGTAAAACCGAATACTTTCGCAGCGCCGGCGCCGAGCTTGCTCCGTGTATGGCAGCGGCGCCGGAGATTGAATACTTCGACGCTGTTTAGCTGTAACCCCCGGCAGGGAACGACAGCCGGATTTTCCCATGACAGCTGCGGAGCGGGATTTATTCCGCCCTGCAGTACCCTGCGCATTTCCGGGGGCCGGCCTTCCGGGGGCCGGCCATCCGGGGGCCGGCCTGTCAGTACAGCCCGTTCAGGCGCTTGTGGATGATGCTGTCTGCCTCGGACATGATGCGGTCGATCAACTCCTTGACCGTCGGGATATCGTACACAAGCCCCGCCACCATGCCGCATGACCAGGCGCCGACATCCATATCACCGTTGAGCATGATCTTCGGGTAAACCCCCGCGACCTCCTCGATAATATCCTCGAACTTGAGATCGGCGCCCAGCGCTTTTTCCTTCTCGAGCAGCCGCTCCACGGCGGCGTTGTTCATCACGCGCTCGGTATTGCGCAGGGGGCGCATGACCAGTCGGGTGTCCAGCTCGGAAGCCGCTACGATCGCCTGCTTGACGTTCTCATGCACCGGGGCCTCTTTGGTGGCGATAAACCGCGTGCCCATATTCATGCCCTCGGCGCCCATGGCCAGGGCGGCCACCAGGCTGCGGGCATCGGCCATTCCACCGGAGGCGACAAAGGGGATTGACAGTTCGTCCGCGGCGCGCGGCAGCAGGATAAAGTTCGGGATGTCGTCTTCACCCGGGTGGCCGCCACACTCGAAGCCATCGACGGAAACAGCGTCACAACCGATGGACTGGGCCTTCAGGGCATGCCGCACCGCCGTGCATTTGTGAATCACCTTGATACCCGCGTCTTTCAGCATGGGCATCCACTTCTGCGGGTTATTACCCGCGGTCTCCACCACCTTGACGCCGCCGTCGATAATAGCCTGGAACAGCCCCGGGTAGTCCGGTGGGGTCAGTGTGGGCAGGAAGGTGATATTGACCCCGAACGGCTTGTCGGTCATGGTGCGACAGCGGGCAATTTCAGCGGCCAGCTTTTCGGGCGTACCCTGGGTAAGGCCGGTGATAATGCCGAGCCCCCCCGCATTGGAGACGGCGGCGGCCAGTTCGGCAAAGCCGACAAAGTGCATACCGCCCTGGATAATCGGGTGCTCGATGCCAAGCATTTCCGTAATACGCGTTTTCATGTCTTTCTCCTGTGGTTCAGTTTGGCTTACTTCAGTTCACTGGAACTCTTGCCGAGCACCTGCCGGGCAACGATCAGTTGTTGTATCTGCTGGGTGCCCTCGTAGATGTCGATAATCTTCGAGTCGCGGGCGAACTTTTCCAGCAGGTGGGTTTTGCTGTATCCCAGCTGGCCGCAGATTTCCACGCACTTCAATGCCACCTGGTTGCCCATGCGGCCGGCCTTGGCCTTGGACATGGACGCGTTTTTCGAGTTGGGTTGTTTGTTGTCGGCCATCCACGCTGCCTTCAATACCAGCAGGCGCGCGGTTTCATATTCCGCTTCCAGCTCGTACAGGTCGTTCTCCACCGCGCTCATCTGGTGATAGTTCTTGTCGTAGTCCAGTTCGATGCCCTTTTCCGCCAGCAATTCATAAGTCAAATCCAGCGCCGCCCGGGCGACGCCCAGGGCCTGCGCCGCCACCATCGGCCGGGTGTTGTCGAAGGTTTGCATCACTCCGCCGAATGCCTTTTTACGGGCCTCGGCGGTCTTTGCGATCTCGGGGTTGCCAAGCAGGTTGGCTTTCGGCACCCGGCAGTTATCGAACACGATCTGCGCAGTGTCCGAAGCCCGAATACCCAGTTTGTGCTCAACCCGGGTGACGGTCATTCCCGGTGTGCCCTTGGGCACGAGGAACGACTTGATCGCAGCTTTGCCCAGCTTCAGGTCAAGCGATGCCCACACCACAACCTGCTTGCTGCGATAGCCGTCGGTGACGAAGATTTTTTCACCGTTGATAACCCACTCATCCCCATCCAGCACGGCGGTGGTCTTGATCGCAGCGGAATCGGAGCCGGCGCCGGGTTCGGTGATGGCCATGGAGGCAAACAGTTCGCCCCACTCCTCTTTTTGCTCCTCGGTGGCCACGGCACTGACCGCGGCGTTACCCAGGCCGACATTGGGCAGCGCCAGGAACAGCCCCACATCGCCCCAGCATATTTCCGCGGAAGACACGACCATGCTCATATTGCTGGCGTTGCGATTTACACCTTCAGGGCCGGCCGCGGCCTCCCGACGACTCCTGCCACCAGCGAGCAACTTGGCCAGGTCGTACAGTTCCTGCGGCATCTCTTTTTGTTCCAGCAGGTCGTACTTGCGCGAAATGGGGCGCAGCCCGCCCTCTGAAAACTGCCGCAACAGGGCGCGCGTATCTTCAATTTTTTTCGGTAATTCGAGGTTAATCATAGTGTCACCCTTGCCAATTTCCCTGTTATCCCACGCGGGGCTTCAAACCAGCAACATGCCGTCAAGCGTCGCCAGGGCCCGCAGGTTGCGGTACCACATTTCCACCGGGTGTTCGCGGGTAAAGCCGTGCCCGCCCAGAAGCTGCACACCGTCAGTGCCGATTTTCATGCCGTACTTGATAGCATTGCGCTGTGCCAGAAACGCGATGCGGGTGCAATCGAGCCCCCGCTCCGCCTGTGCCGCCGCACGGTAAACCATCAGTCGCAGGCCCTCGATCTCAGTGGCCATGTCGGCCACCATGAAGGCCACTGCCTGGCGATTGGACACCGGTTCACCGAAGGCGATGCGCTCATTCACATAGGGAACGACATAGTCCAGCACTGCCTGGCAGGTGCCCACCGCAAGCGCCGCTGTCGCAATTCTGCCCAGGCTCAGGGTACGCCTGAGGTCGAAGCTGGCCCCCAGCCTCGCCGACGCCGGCAGCGCGACATTATCGAGCGTCATGGCGTAAAGGGGCAGGGGCCGCAGCCCCATATAGTCTTCCCTGTCGAAACTGATGCCGACGGTGTCGCCACTGACCAGGAAGCCCTGGACGCCCTCTTTCACGGTATCGGCGAAAACCAGCAGCAGCTTCGCTTCAGGCCCGAAGGCCACCATGCTCTTGACGCCCTCGAGCACGTAACTGCCGTCGTCCTGCAGCATGGCCGTGGTGGCGGGAGCCCGCGGGTCAAAACCGATACCCGGCTCCATCAGCGCCATGGCTGCCGGGGTAAAGTCCGCGCTGGCCAGGGTATGGCTCACCAGCTCCCTCTGGGCATCGGAGCCATAATCCATCACGCAATTGATGACGGACAGCGGGGCCAGGGCGGCAATGGCCATAGCCATGTCGCCCGAGGCGAGATCCTCGATATTCAACACGTTGGAGACCGGGCTGCGACCCGCCCCGACACCTCCCAGGGCTTCGGGAATGGGCATGAAGTTCAGCCCCAGGTCGACCGTCCTGAGCAGGAAGCCCTCGGGCAAGGCCCCCGCTTCATCAGCGGAGCGCGCCGCGCTGGCCATTTCCTCCCGGGCAAAACGTCGCACCACCTCTCGCGTCATCTGCTGCTCATCCGTGGGGGTCAGGTCGAACAGCAGCTCTGCATCACTCATAGGAAATCCTCTTTAATTCTCCCGCCATAGCCAACACCCTGCAGCCCGCTCATGCTGCCTGCATTGCCCGCAAACGCGGCGGCTCATTGTGGTACCGAAATACCAATACTTCAAGCAAGTCATTCCGTTGACCAGCCAATGTTGGCATGCATAATGCCATATTAATTGGAATCGGTCGCCCGCACCGGCTCGCGGTTCGCGCCGGCATCACCCATTGCACAGTGCGGGCTGCGAATTCGCCCTTCACCCGCCCATTGTTGGCTATACTGGTTTGCAAACTGACTTCAGGGGACTCGAATATGACAATGAACAGACGGGAATTCAGCATGGCCGCTCTGGCATCGGCAACCGCTCTTGCACTCAACCCGGCCCGGGCAGCGGACCCCGCGGCCAACCGCCGCATCGTGCTGGCGTCGCGACCCAGCGGCATGCCGACCCCGGAGAATTTCCGCCTTGAGAGTGCCCCCGTGCCAGAGCCCGGTGAAGGCCAGGTGTTACTGCAGACCCTCTATCTGTCCCTCGACCCCTATATGCGCGGCAGGATGAGTGCACGGGAAAGCTACGCACCCCCCGTCGCAGTGGACGCGGTCATGGTCGGCGGCACAGTCAGCAAGGTGGTCAGCTCCCGCAACAGCGACTTTGCTCCCGGGGACCTGGTGACGGCCTTTGCGGGCTGGCAGGACTACGCACTTTCCGACGGCAGTGACCTGATGAAACTGGATCCTCGCATCGCCCAACCTTCCTATGCGCTGGGCGTGCTCGGCATGCCGGGCCTGACCGCCTATGTGGGCCTGCTGGATATCGGCCAGCCCAAGCCCGGGGATACGGTGGCACTGGCAGCGGCCACCGGGGCAGTGGGTTCCGTGGTCGGCCAGATAGCCAAACTCAAGGGCTGCAGGGTGGTGGGTATCGCCGGCGCGGCGGAAAAATGTCGCTATGCGGTTGAGGAGCTGGGCTACGATGCCTGTGTCAGCCACTACGACAAGGACATGGCCCAGCAGCTGGCCGCTGCCTGTCCCGACGGTGTCGACGTGTACTTCGAGAATGTCGGCGGCAGTTCATGGGAAGCTGTCATGCCATTGCTCAACACCTTCGCCAGGGTACCCGTATGCGGGCTGATAGCCCACTATAACCAGACTGAATTGCCCCCGGGGCCGGACCGCATGAGCCAGCTGCAGGCGCTGATACTGCAGCGCAGCCTGAAAATGCAGGGCTTTATCGTCGGCAACTATCGCGACCGCATACCCGACTTTGTCAAAGACATGAGCGGCTGGCTGGCCTCCGGCAAGGTCAAGTACCGCGAGGACATGGTCGAGGGGCTGGAGCGCGCGCCGGAGGCTTTCCTGGGGCTGTTTTCCGGAGAGAACTTCGGCAAGCTGGTGGTAAAAGTCAATTAGCCGGGCCGCTGTAAACAGGCCTGCCGTGATGTGCCTGGGCTAACCGCGTGGACAGGCATATGGCGCTGGCAGTCACCGCCTGGGCCCCGGCTTCGGGCTGGCGTGCCGAAGCCCTGTGCCGCCAGGCGGAAACGGCCCAGGCCATGGGCTTCCACTCTTTCTGGTTGCCTGAAAACCACTTCGGTGACCAGCGCTCGATTCCCTCGCCCCTGACACTGCTGGCCGCTGTGGCAGCGCGCACGGATAAAATACGGCTGGGCTCTACCTCGTACCTGCTGCCAATCAGGCACCCGCTGCTGGCGGCCGAGGAAGTGGCGGTGCTCGACCAGTTATCCAACGGCAGAGTGATCCTCGGGGTGGGTCGCGGCATCCAGGGCGCCGTATTCGAGGCCTTCAACATAAGCCCCGGGGACAAGCGCAAACTGTTCCAGGCCAATCTAGAGGTAATGCTCGCCGCCTGGCGGGGCGAACCGATCCTGCAGGGCGCGGACGGTAAGCCGGTAGTGCTTGCCCCCCTGCCGGTGCAGCGCCCCCACCCCCCGATATGGGTTGCCGCCTTCGGCCCGCTGGCTCTGAAGCAGGTCGCAAGCCTGGGCCTGCCCTATCTCGCCTCCCCGATCGAGCCCCTGCAAGTACTTGCACAGAACTACGATAACTACCACCGCGCCCTGCAGGAGGCTGGTCAGCCCCCCGTCACCACGGTCCCTGTAATGCGCACGATCTTTGTTACCGACAGCCGGAGCCAGGCCACCGACTTGCGCTCGCGACTGGCCAGCGCTGTACCTGCGGCCATGAGAACAGAAGACGTGGCGGTTGAAGACTGGGCAATCATCGGCGATCGCGACTACGTCCAGGACAAACTCTGCGAATACCTGGAGCGGCTGGACATAAGCCACCTGATCGCCAGGGGTGGACTGCCGGGTGTGGACGACCGGGCGCAACTGCAGAGCCACGAGGCCCTGGTCTCCATCGCCGCGGGCCTGTGATCCACTGGCGCGCAGTGGCACCGCCTACAGCGGTGTGCAGAGCTGGCGGGCCTGAACCCTGTAAAGCCCGTCCAGTGTTCCTTCATCGCCCACCAGGCTGCGAAACAACACAATACCCTGATCGGTGGGCGCATGGATCACGGTGGCATCTTCCGGAATCGATGCACTTCCCTTGACGCTACCGAGCAGGGCCACGTTAAAACGCTTCCGGCCAGCCGCATCCGGAGTGACCTGTGAATCATTTATGGCAAAGAAGTTATCGGTGTTCGACGCGAAACCCGACAGTGATACATAGCTGTCCTGTAGCGGGGCCGTGAGGATAACCGGGCCCTTGCTCAGATCGAACAGGCAAACGGTATAGAGCAGGTCGGGGCTGGGACGCACTATCCCGCGGGACTTGTGGTCCGGGCGGGCCGAGGGCAAGGCCACGTTCCATCCCGCCCTGGCTTCTATGTTTTGCTGGCGCGGGTCGGTGAAATACTGCACTGCCGGCGATGGCTGCCCAATGGACCCGGTAGCGGCGCCCGGTGACATTACCCGCTGCTCGACAGCATCCATAACCCTGTGCATGATCAGGCCGGGCGCAAACTGTAACAGCGCGACATGGGTTACCAGGGCAACGGCCAGGACAGCGGCGACATATTTGCCGAATGCGCGCATATCAGCATCCCACCTTTTCGATAGCCGGCAGTTCGATACCCGTGGGATCCGCCGCCACTTCCGGCCCGGTGTTGTAGAGTCGCAGGGTCAGGTCGAAGTGCCGGGCAGCGCCGGTCGGGATCCAGTTTCCCCCTGTGGGACTCGGTCCCACGTCCAGGACAAAGCGTTCTTCCCCAGCCAACGACAGGTTGGCGGGAGACGCTGAATACACCCCCTGCTCATTGGGGATCAGATAAAAGTCATCGCCGTAGGCGGTGATACTCCACCACCGCGCCCGGGGCTGTATACCGGAGACCCTGTAGGTACAGGCACCGCGCAGGAGCTCGCCGCTGCTGTCCGTGGCCGCGACGAAATAGATGGCTTCTTCCCGGTTGAGTGCCAGCAGCCCCGCCAGGGCGATAACAAGGCGCAGGTAGGGCCCGGCCTCCGCAGAGCCCGTCGCCAGGGAGGTGCGCCAGGGCCCGTTCATGACAAACTGCGAGTCCGACATATAGCGAATAGTGCCCCACAGACTGCCAGCGCCCAGGGCGACCCCCAGGACCACTATCGTTAAGTACTTGAACAGTTTTCTCACAGACCTTCCCTCCAGCGACCGGTATTTTGTCATACCGGCCGGCGACGCGCTTGCAACCAGGCTACATAATTTTCCATTTTGCCAGCCAGGCCGGCACTGGTAATTTTGCAACGCGGCCCGGGAACCATAGTGTTTCCACGGCGTTTGGCTACAATAGCGCCCTCTGATTCGACTGCCCGGAGGCAGATCCAGCGATGACCGACCTGATGAAGTCCCAGAAACTGCACGGCGTACTCTATGACATCCGCGGTCCGGTGCTGGACCACGCCAACCGCCTGGAGGACGAGGGCCACAAGATCATCAAGCTGAATATCGGCAACCCCGGCGCCTTCGGCTTCGATGCCCCGGACGAGATTTATCGCGACGTCATCCACAACCTGCGGGAGGCCCAGGGATACTGCCACTCCAAGGGCCTCTTTGCCGCGCGCAAGGCCATCATGCAGCGCTACCAGGTGGAGGGTGTCCGGGACGTCGACGTGGAAGATATCATCCTCGGCAACGGCGTCAGCGAACTGATCGTGATGGCCATGCAGGCGCTGCTCAACACCGGCGACGAGCTGCTCATACCCTCCCCCGACTACCCCCTGTGGACCGCGGCGGTGTCCCTCAGCGGCGGCAGGCCGGTGCATTACCGTTGCGACGAGGCCAATGACTGGCAACCGGATCTCCAGGACATCGAGTCCAGGATCACGGCCAGCACCCGCGGCATCGTGGTGATCAACCCCAACAACCCCACCGGGGCGGTTTACAGCCGGGAGACACTGGAACAAATTGTCGATCTCGCCCGGCGCCATGAGCTGGTCATCTTCGCCGATGAAATCTATGACCGTATCCTGTACGACGACGCGCAGCATACGCCCCTGGCCGCGCTGGCAAGCGATGTGCTTTGCGTCACCTTCAACGGCCTGTCCAAGACCTACCGTATGGCCGGCTTTCGCTCCGGCTGGATGATGCTCAGCGGCGCGAAGGCGCGCGCCAGAAGTTATATCGAAGGGCTGGAGATGCTCGCCTCAATGCGCCTGTGCGCCAATGTACCGGCCATGCTGGCCGTGCAGACCGCGCTGGGCGGCTACCAGAGCATCAACGACCTTATCTTACCCGGCGGAAGACTGAAGGAGCAGCGCGACCTGGCCTACCAGCTGATTACCGCCATACCCGGGGTCAGCTGCGTCAAGCCCCGGGCGGCGATGTACCTGTTCCCGCGGCTGGACCCGGATATGTATCCCATAGCGGACGACCAGCAAATGGTGCTCCAGCTGCTCAAGGAGGAGCATATGCTGCTGGTCCAGGGGACCGCCTTCAACTGGGCAGACAAACAACACTTCCGAATCGTATTCCTGCCGGACAGGGACCAGTTGATAGAGGCAATCGGGCGCTTCAGCCGCTTCCTGGAGCGACTGCGGGGCTAACCGTCAGCCGCCCCCGGCGCGCTCACAACTCTTCCATGGCGATCAGCCGGGAGTCTGCCAGCGCGGCGCTGCGATGCATGACCACGGCCCGGTATTCATCCGATGCCACCATCTCGACAAACGCCTGCGCGCTCGGGTAGCGCACCAGCACCACCAGGTGCCAGTCCTTGTCCTGGGGACCGATCAACATCGACCGCCTGGCGCCCCTGCCAGACCTGCTCACCACCGGCGGCGCTGATCAGTGGGGTGACCCCGGCGCCATAGCGCATAAAGGCCTCGAAACCGGTACAGGCTTGCGCCTTGTCCCCCGCCTGGTATTGCGCCTGGTCCCTGAACCTCAGCAGGTTGAGCATCACTACCGCCTTATCCGCCGGGAACTGCGCCGTAAATGCCTCGAGTGCACCTGGACCAGGTTCAATGAAATACATGCTTACCCCCCGTATTGCTTGATAGTCCGCTGCGCAGTTTACATGCCGAGCGCCTATAATCGAATGAACTGACTGAGACCGGAGGGTTAAAACCGATGTTAGAACACCTGTTTTCCATGCAAGGCAAGATCTGTGTTGTTACCGGCGGCTCCCGGGGACTCGGCGAGTTCATGGCCAAGGGCTTTCTGCAGGCGGGTGCCAGCCGCGTGTATATTACCGCCCGCAATGCCGAAGACTGCCAGGCTACCGCCGAGCACCTGGCGCAGTACGGTGAGTGCATCGCGCTGCCCGGCAACCTGAGCTCGATGGAGGAAATGAAAGCGCTGGTCGCGGAACTGTCGCGGCGCGAACCGGCTATTCACGTGCTGGTCAACAATGCCGGCACCGGCTGGGGCGCTGAACTCGACACCTTCCCGGAGAAAGGCTGGGACAAGGTGATGGACCTCAACGTAAAGACCCCGTTTTTCCTGACCCAGGCCATGCTGCCGCTGCTGCGCGAGGCAGGCAGCGCCGACAATACCGCCAGCGTGGTCAATATCGGCTCGATCGCGGGCATTATCGGCGACGGTTTACTGAATTACAGCTATGGCCCGAGCAAGGCGGCGATACACCAGCTGACCCGCAACCTGGCAAAGGACCTGGCAGAAGAACACATCAGGGTAAACGCAATCGCGCCAGGCCGCTTCTTCTCCAAATTGACCGAGTACGCCAGCAAGGACAAGGCGGCCTACGATGCCGAAATCGAAATGATACCGCTACACCGGTGGGGCGAGGAAAACGATATCGCCGGGGTTGCGATCATGCTGTGCAGCGCTGCCGGCGCCTTCGTCACCGGACAGGTCATCGTGGTGGATGGCGGCACGACGCTGGTATCCTAGGCGCCTCGCGCAAGGGCTGGTCGGCTCAGCGATAGCTCATCCGCGCGGGGGAATACCGTGCACGATGGTCAGGAACTCCAGCTTTGTTCCCGCCCTGCGGTGTTCGGACAGGGCCTGGTACTCCGGGTCCGCATACCAGTCCTGCGCCGCCTGTTCAGAGGGAAAGCGGAAAATAATCATCCGCCCCGCACGGGGCGCGTCGCCTTCCAGCGTGACCGGATTGTCGTCGAAGGTGATGAATTCGCCGCCGTATCTTTTCAGGATACCGAAGAACCCTTTTTCATAGTTGCGGTACTTATCGGCGTCGGTGACTACCAGGTTTACCACCATGTAGACGGGTATATCGGCCATGTTCTTCTCCTTTGATGTGAATTTGATTTGATTTTTTTCGTCAATGCGCATTCTGAAACAGCGCAATTCCGCCCTGCATTCTTGCGTAAATTCGCAATAGCGTTAACTGAAGCACGCCGGTAATTCAATGCCAGCTGTTCAGCCCAGGGTGTCCATCCATTGCGCGACAGCCTGGCCGATCTCCCGGGGGGAGTCCTCCTGGACAAAGTGATTGCCCTTCACCGTGACCTCGGTCTGGTTGGGCCAGCCGCGGCAAAACTCACGGGGCCTGCCGGTCAGGATGGAACCCGGGGTCCGCATTGATAAACAGTTTGGGCAGATCGGCATTGCCTGCAAGCCAGTGGCCATAGCCGGCAACGAGTTCCACCACTTCGGGGGGTTCGCCGTCGATGGGTAATCTCGCGCGGCCAGTTAAGTGTGGGCTGGCGGTCCTCCGGCGTCGAAAACGGGGCCCGGTAGTGCTGCATTTCCTCCTCGCCCAGCTTGCGGATCACGGAACCGGGCAGCACGGACTCGACGAAGATATTGCGTTCCAGTACCAGGTCTTCTCCCTTGGGCGACCTGAAGCCCTGGAAGATTCCACGCGCCGCCTCGGGCCAGTCCTCCCAGGTCACGGGGCAGACAATCCCTTCCATGTAAGCGATACCGCGCACTGCATCCGGGTGCTGCTGCGCCCAGTAGAACCCGAGCGCGCTGCCCCAGTCATGGATGACCAGGGTGACATTGCGGTCGGCGCCGATGGCCGTCAGCAAGCCCTCGAGATAGTGGTAGGCAGTGAGAAAACCGTAGCGCCCGGGGCCGTCACTGGCCGGCAGTTTCTCCGAGTCGCCCTGGCCGATAAGGTCCGGGGCGATTACCCTGCCCCGGCCCTCCAACTCGGGTATCACGTTGCGCCACAGGTACGAGGAGGTGGGGTTGCCGTGCAACAGCACGATAGGCTCACCCTCCCCCGACTCGACATAGGCAATTTTTTTGCCGTCCACATCCTGGTACTGTTTTTGGTAGGGCATCCTGGCGGAAATCATCTGTTCTCCTCCCGTTGTTATGTGTGGCGATGCTAGATCTGGTCGACGACGGTTTTTCCTCGCCGGAAATAGACGAAAGGCCCGGGTTCCGCGGGCTCGTGCCCGCGCTCGAGCCGCCGCTCGACCTCTGCCAGCACCATGCGGGTAATGCTGGGCAGTGCCAGTTCCTGGGCATCCTGCAGGGAAACCCAGTGCAGGCGCAGCAATTCGCCCGAACCCTGGGGCGCCTCGTGTACGTCACCCTGGATGAGATCGGCATCCGCCATGAAGAAACGCGCGTCGTAACGGCGGTTGCGATAGGGCGGTGTGATGGCCCGGGCTACCAGGTGCAGGCTGTCGAGCCGAGGATTGACGTCATATTTCAGGAAGTCGCGCCAGTGGGGCGACCGGGTTTTCAGTGTCGGGGTGTGGGGCTCGCCCAGGACCAGTCCGGTCTCTTCGTAGGTCTCACGGATCGCCGCCATCGCCAGGGCCCTCGCCCGGGTTTCGCTACAGTCGCGCGTGAGTCGGGCCATCACCGCGGGGTGCAGGTCGTGGGGGGGACGCAGCCGGTGGTCACCGGCGTCCACCTTGCCACCGGGAAATACAAATTTGTTGGGCATGAACTTGTGCCCGGCAGCGCGCTGGCCCATCAGTATCCGCGGCTGGTTGCCGTCATTGCGCACCACTATCAGGGTAGCCGCGTCCCGGGGACGCACGGCCCTGCCCCCGCTGCGGTACTCGCTACCGGCGATAGTATTTCGGATCGTAGACTGGCTCCGTCACCCGATATTCCCTCTCCCGCCTCAATTTGGCCAGTAAATATATTCCTCGCCCTCCACAAAGGGCACACCGCCGGGCCTGTCGATGCGTTGCGGGCTCTGGATCACGCTGGGCCACATGGACTCGACCTGTTGCGCATTGTGCTCCGCCAGCAGTGCCTCCAGGGCCGCTACCTTGTCCGGCATTTGCGTGGCCAGGTTAGTCTGCTCCGTGGGGTCAGTGGCGAGATTGAACAACCATTTTTTCTGGCCGCTACCGGCGGGCTTGTCGGGCTGGTCAGAGCGAATCAGCTTCCAGCCGTCACTGAGCACGCTCTGTTGGTAACCCTCGCGCCAGAACAGGGTCCGGTGGGGGACACCGCTGGCCTCGCCACGCACAAAGGGCAGCAGGTCGACACCGTCCAGCATCCGGTCCGTCGGCACCCGGGCGTTCGCCGCGGCGGCGAAAGTCTGGAACAGGTCGAAGTGGTGAACCGGGTCTGACACCACCGAACCCGGCTCTATGCGATTTGGCCATTTGGCCATGAAGGGCACATGGATGCCGCCCTCAAAGTGGTTGAGCTTCCAGCCGCGATAGGGCTTGTTGATATCCGGCAGGCCAATATAGCCCGCGCCGCCGTTATCGCTGGTAAATACGATCAGGGTGTTTTCGCTCAGGCCGTTGTCCTCAAGCGCCTTGACGATGCGACCGACGCTGCGGTCCAGGGCGCGGATCATGCCCGCGTAGACCCGCAGGGCGTGGTCCTCGATATGCGGGAATGCGTCGTAGTCCTGCCGGGACGCCTGCAGCGGATTGTGAATCGCCCAGTGAGCCAGGTACAGGAAGAAGGGACGGTTGCGGTTGGCCTCTATCACCTTTATCGCTTCGTCGGTGTAGTAGTCCGTCAGGTAGCCGTCCGGCTCGAAGCGCTCGCCGCTGTTGAACCGGGCCGCGTAGCGGGCGGTGGCCCAGACCATCCGGTCGATGCCCTCGTTTTCCTGCTTGGCATTCACCACCTCCGGATCGTTCTCCGGCAGGTACAGGGTGCCAGCCATATTCAGGCTGTCGTCAAAACCCTGGTCCTCAGGGCGCATGCCCTCGAGGGAGCCCAGGTGCCACTTGCCGATGTGCGCGCTGTAGTAGCCCCGGGGCTTCAACACCTCGGCAATGGTGATCTCCGAGGCCGGCATGCCCAGGTCCTGGAATGGCGGCAGGGTCTTCGCCGTTGCGTGGTCGATAAAAATCGGCAGCGGCGGCGGATCAAGATCAGCCATCCACTGGAAGATCGTGGTGCCGACGTTCATGAAGGGGGTAAATTCAAAGCCAAAACGGGTTGAGTAGCGCCCGGTCATCAGGGATGCCCGGGACGGCGCGCAGACGGCATTGGCGGCGTAGCCGTCCTCGAACAGCACACCCTGTCGGGCTATGGCGTCGATATGGGGCGTCATCACGGTGCCGTCGGCGGCGCCACCGTTATACAGGGAGATATCGTTAAAACCCATGTCGTCGGCCAGGATGAAGACGATATTGGGGGGGCGCTGATCCGGCGGCTGGCTGGCGGTGGCCGGGCCCGCGGGCCACTCCACCGGAATATTCGGCCCGATGGGTTGCATCACCGCGCTTACCACGGGTATTCCCCAGACCAACAGGTTGACCCTGTTCTGCCAGCCGATATAAGCGCCAATACCCAGTACAAGCAATACAACAAGCAGTTTCTTCATTCTGGCCTCAGTAGCCCTCGATCATCCATCACTGCCCGGTAATATCCGGGGCGGCGACACTCAAAGCAGGGATACCATGAGGCCCCGGTTCGGCGACACCCTGTTATCCAGCAGCTCATTCCACACCGACGCCAGGGCCTGTGCATCCCGTATCCACTCCACCTGTAACTCTTCCCCGGCTATTTTCGCGACCTCCGCGCTGGCGGTCATCGCTTTCATCATCGCCACGCCCGGGCCCCACTCGGCGTCGCGCTTGGCAATCTGTGCCGGTGCGAAAAAGAAGGTGGGCTTTGCCCCCGGCAGGGTGCCGGTGTCACCGCGCTGCTCCCAGTGGGTGGCGCCCACCATGGCGCTTTCCACCATATTGTCACCCAACAGCTTATGGAGCGTGGCGGTCAGGCCGGCATCACCCGACATATCCACATAGGCGCCAGGGACGGTAGCGTCGATACTCGCCTCCTGGCCGTACACCACCACCTCATCGCAACAGCCCAGCCGCTCGACAAAGGCCACATTGCCGGCTGAGGTCAGACCGATGATGCGCTGGGTGGCACCGGGATCGCGGTGCAACATCTGGGCCAGGCCAAAGCCGGTTTTGGAGGACACCGAGCCGATCAATACCTGCTTTGCGCCGAAAAAGTCATTGTCCACCAGGTAGTCATAAATCAACCAGGAGGTGGCGAACAGGGGAAACAGCAGGCAGCGCTCTACTTCCATGGCCTGCAGGAATTCCGGTTCAGCCCGGGTGCGCCGGTAGCCGTTGTACAGCGCCGGCAGGGCCGCGCGATGTCCGGCGACATCCAGAAACTGGTCGTCGCGAATCTTGCCCGGACGCAATACCGCGTGGCTCGCCATGGGGAAAAAACCCCAGAGCCGCTCACCCACAGGCACCTCGGCGCAATTGGATGCGACCACATTGGCGCAACCCCACACCGGCACCTTGCCCCAGTTGCCCTCTGCCGGGTAGTAACCCCAGTAGCCGATCATGTCTCCCGAGACGGCATAGCTGACGTTGTTCGAGGTGAGGCCGAAGCGATCGATAGCCACCAGCACCTCCCCCTCCCCTGGTGTCGGCAGCTCGCCGTTTACAATCCGGGTATTCCTGTAGTCGCTGCGGTCTACCCACAATTCGGTGCACTGGGTCATATCCTTCCTCCTGTGCCGGGTGACAAAACACCGGCATTTCCGTGGATCCTGGTCTGTGCTGGTCACGCTCGCATACCGCGTGAAATCAACCATGCTACGGGGTGGGAATGTTACCACCCCCAAAAGCTAATGGCACTTTATATGTCACTACTCTGCGCCGGCGGAATTGCGCAGCAAACTCCCGGTGGCGGCCTGGATGTAAGCCTCAAGCCTGTGTCGCAGGCTGTCGCTCAGCGGCCGGTCGTCGAGTCGTTCGGCCCCGCCAGCTCCGCCGAGGCGATAGCGAAACAGGGAAGAGGCCTGTCCCGGCGGTTGCACCAGTACCTTGTCGTCAGCAATGATGGCTACCGTCTGGTCGCTGCCCGAGGGTTTGATAACGCCGAAGCCATTATCCGCGCTGTCGAGCGCAAGCAGGTCGCGACCCCAGCACTGGTGAGTATAGGACATACCGAGACGCCCCATGATGGTGGGAACGATATCCACCTGGGTACCCACGACAGTACTTGCGCTTCCGAACTGTTCTTGCAGGCCCGGGGCGATCAGCAGCATCGGCACATAAAACCGGTACAGGTTCACGTCCGTCAACTGTTCGGGGGTACCAAAGCCATGATCGCCGACCACGACAAACAGGGTTTCCCGATACAGGGGCAGTTGCTTCACCCTGGCAAAAAACTGGCCCAGTGCCCAGTCCGAATACCGCATCGCGGTGAGGTGCTCATCAAGGTGATCAAAACCGGTAACCGGCTCCACCGGCAAATTTTCCGGCAACGCATAGGGCGTGTGATTGGAGAGGGTCTGGAGCAGCGCATAGAACGGCCTGGAGCCGAAATTATCAGCCAGTTCCTGCGCCGCCCGAGCAAACATATCCTGGTCGGATACGCCCCATGTAGCATCCGAGAATACCGGATCGACAAAGTCGTCCCTGCCGATGTAGTTGCGCAAGCCCTGGTTGCGGAAGAAACCGGCCTGGTTGTCCCAGGCGAAATCACCGTTATAGACATAGAGGTCATCAAACCCTTTTTTACTCAGCAGCTGTGGCAGGCCGGAGAAGTGGTGTGATCCTTCCGGCTGCTGCATGAGGTATTCAAACCCGGGTAGATTCGGAAAGCAGGCCATGGTGGCGAACATGCCCTGATGGGTGTGGGTGCCATTGGAAAAAAATCGGCTGAACAACAGGCCCTCCCGGCTGAGGGCGTCAAAATACGGGGTGATATTACCCGCCCCGCCCAGGGCGCCGACATAGTGGCCGGCGAAGCTCTCCATCAGGATCACCACGACATTTTTGATCGCCGGCCGGGCTGGCGCCGCCGGCTCTGCCAGCCGCCGTACGGCTGCAGTATCCCGATCGACCAGCTGTTCGCGGCTGGCCAGCAACATGCCGCGCACTGTGTCGCGGGCGTCGGCGTCGACGAGCTTATCCCGCCAGTGATTGTCTCGCCGGCTGGAAAAGTGCTCCTTGGCCGCATCGACCAGGGACAGGGTGGCATTGAGGCCAAGTTGATTGGCAAACAGGGAGTCCGTGGTGTAGGCCGCCCCCCAGCGCAGGGGCGGACCCTGGCGCAGGGTGCCCCTGGCGAGTGCGGCGGTAAGGAGCAGGCAGAGCAGGCAAACAGCCAGGCGTACATACCAGGGCGCAAAACCGACGACCCCAGCCCCGGCGATGCCGGACCTGGCCCGGCGGTCCAGCGCCCTCAGCAACCAGAACAAACCCAGACTGGTAAGAGCCCAGGCCAGCAGGTAGTGAAGCACGGGGAAGCCATGCCACAGCATACTGGTGACCGTGGCTGGATCTTCCGCGAGGTACTGGAAGAACAGCGAGTTCAGCCGTTGCTGGAACTCGCGATAAAAATCCAGTTCGACCAGGCCAAGGAACAGCGTCGCGCTGCCCAGGACCGTGAGCCAGACGACATGGAATCCGCGCGCGGCCATCGCCCTGTAGGCCAGTATCGACAGCACGAGCGGTATACAGATATAGGCGACCAACCGCAGGTCGAAGCGCGCGCCATTGGTAAAAGACTGGGCCAGGGACCCTGCCGGCGTGGGACCGGCCAGCTCTAGGTTGTACCAGAGCAGGCCCGCGCGCAGCAGCGTATACATCAGCCACAGCAGCCAGGGCGCTGGCGAGCGTAAACACCAGGTGATGCCGTATCAGTACCGTCGGGACGATCCGGGAAGGTTGCTTGTCCACGCTGTGCATTGCTGTTTCCAGACCCTGCCTCTGAACAATCAAAAGCGCTGACAGGAGGGCGCCATAGTGTAAACGCTGGCGGCGACGGGCGGTAGGCCGGGAAGTCGCAGCGCCTGTCATGGCGGCGGGCCGGGAGGCGGCCAACGCCCCGCCGGAAGGGCGGCGAAAGAGGCTGTACTATCCGGGGTAAGCTCGCTAGTCTTCTCCCTCCCCTTCAAGAGGATTAAACCGTGTACCAGTTCAGCGAGAAGTCCAGGCAGTACCAGGCCCAGCTCAAGGCCTTCATGGATGAGCACATTTATCCCAACGAGCATGCCTACGAGGAACAGCTGGCAAACTCCCCCAGCCGTTTCGCCGCGCTGCCCCTGATGGACGAGCTGAAAGCAAAGGCCCGGGAGGCGGGACTGTGGAACCTGTTCATCCCCCCCAAACTGGCCAGCTTCAGCGACCACGGCGGCCTCAGCAATTTTGATTACGCCCCCCTGGCGGAGCTGATGGGCCGGGTGCTGTGGTCGCCGGAGGTGTTCAACTGCAACGCCCCGGATACCGGCAACATGGAAGTGTTCATGAAATACGCCACCCCGGCCCAGCAGGAACAGTGGCTGCCCGCACTGCTGGCGGGGGAGATCAGTTCCTGCTACGTGATGACTGAGCCCCAGGTGGCCTCCAGCGACGCCACCAACATCGAACTGAGCATCGTGCGCGATGGCGATGAGTGGGTGCTGAACGGCCGCAAGTGGTTTGCCACCAACGCCATGTACGAGCGCACCCAGATCTACATCGTGATGGGCAAGTCAGACCCGGAAAACCCCAACCGCCACAAGCAACAATCCCAGGTGCTGGTGCCCCGCGGCACGCCGGGGATGACCCTGCTGCGCCCGCTCACCACCCTGGGCTATGACGACGCCCCACTGGGTCATGCCGAGGTAGATTTCGATAATGTCAGGGTCCCGCTGGAGAATATGCTGCTGGGGGAAGGCCGCGGTTTTGAGATCGCCCAGGGGCGGCTCGGCCCGGGCCGGATGCATCATTGCATGCGCCTGATCGGCGCGGCCCAGCGCTCACTGGAACTGGCCTGCAAACGGGTGACCACCCGCTCCACCTTCGGCCGCACCCTGAGCCAGCACCAGTCGGTACGCGAGGATATTGCCAAGTCCTTTGCCGAGATTGAAATGGCGCGCCTGCTGGTGCTGAAGTCCTGTCACCGCATGGATGAGGTGGGCGCACAGGAGGCACGGGATATGATCGCCGCCGCCAAGATCAGTGTGCCGATCATGGTGCAGACCATCATCGACCGCTGCATGCAGGTGCACGGTGCGGGCGGCCTGACCTCCGATTATTTTATGGCGGAGGCCTTCAACTACGCGCGCTGGTGTCGCCAGGCGGACGGACCGGACCAGGTACACCAGATGGCGCTGGGCAAGCAGGTCATCAACGCCTACGCGGATTGAGATCGTGATCGGCTGGGTCGGGGGGCGTGCCCAGCCACACCGGTGGCATTGTGCCTGCGCAGCTGAAGCTGTATAAAGATGGGCGTTTTATTCGCGGGATCACATGCAAATCCCCCCCGTAAATCACCTCACTGCCAACAAGCCACAGGAGAAATAAAATGTCAGACGATGTCGTATTGGTAGATGTAGCCGATGGTGTAATGACCATCACGATCAACCGCCCCGAGGCGAAAAACGCGGTCAACAAAGCTGTGGCCGATGGTATCTCCGCGGCGATCGACGAACTGGAAAGCAACGACGACCTGCGCGTGGCCATCATCACCGGCGCCGGCGGGACCTTCTGCTCCGGCATGGACCTGAAAGCCTTCGTCACGGGTGAACTGCCCATCGTGGAAGGTCGCGGTTTCGCCGGCCTGGTCGAGTACCTGGTGAAAAAACCCGTGATTGCCGCTGTCGAGGGCTACGCCCTGGCGGGCGGCTTCGAAGTGGCTATCAGCTGCGACCTGATCGTGGTTTCCGAGGAGGCGAAATTCGGCATACCGGAGGTCAAGCGCGGCCTGGCGGCAGCCGGTGGCGGGCTGATCAAGCTGCCCAAGCAGATTCCGGCGCGCATAGCGATGGAACTGGCCCTTACCGGCGACTTTGTCAGCGCCGGGCGCGCCTACGAGCTGGGCCTGGTCAACCAGGTCGTGCCGGCTGGCACGGCGCTGGAGGCGGCCAAAGCCCTGGCCGCCAAAATCGCCGCCAATGGCCCGCTGGCGGTAGCAGCGAGCAAACAGGTAGTGGCCCGGGCCCAGGACTGGGATAGCGGGGAAATGTTTGCCAAACAGCAGAAAATCGTCATGCCGGTGCTGACCAGCGAGGACGCCATCGAAGGCGCGACGGCATTCGCCCAGAAGCGCGCCCCCAACTGGAAAGGAAAATAAGGAGCCGGATTATGCAAGAAGCGTGGATCATTGACGCCTGCCGCACACCCCGCGGCATTGGCAAAAAAGGCAAGGGCGCCCTCGCCCACCTGCACCCCCAGCACCTGGGTGCGACCGTACTGAAGGCTATCGCCGAGCGCAACAAGCTCAATACGGCGGACGTGGACGACATCATCTTCGGCACCAGTTCCCAGCGCGGCCAGCAGGGCGGCGACCTGGCGCGTATGGCGGCACTCGATGCGGGTTATGACGTCACCTCCTCCGGCGTGACACTCGACCGCTTCTGCGGCTCGGGCATCACCTCGGTCAACCTGGCGGCGGCAAATATCCTGGCGGGCATGGAAGACCTGGTCATCGGTGGCGGCTGCGAAATGATGTCTACCTTCGGCCAGGACCCGAACCAGTCTCCGTTCCTGGACAGCGACAACCTCCACCTGCGGGAGCAGTACCCCCAGCCCCACCAGGGCGTCTGTGCCGATGCAATTGCCACCCTCGAGGGTATCGACCGCAAGGCGGTAGATTCACTGGCAGTGGTATCCCAGCAGCGCGCTGACCACGCCATCAGGAACGGCCACTTCGCCAAGAGCCTGGTGCCTGTATACAACCTGGACGGCAGCCTGGCTCTCGACCGCGAAGAGTTCCCCCGCCCCCAGACCACCCTCGAGAGCCTGGCGGAACTGAAGCCCTCCTTTGAGGCGATGGCCAACTACCCGCTGAACGAAAGCGGGGTCACCTTCGGCTCGGAGATACGCCGCGTCTTCCCCGACCTGGTCATCAATCACGTCCACCATGCGGGCAACTCCTCCGGCGTGGTGGATGGCGCAGCTGCCGTGTTACTGGCCTCGCCCGACTACGCCAAGGCGCACGGCCTGAAACCGCGGGCTCGCTTCGTGGCGATGGCCAATATGGGCGACTCACCCAACCCTGATGCTCAACGGCCCGGTGCCCGCGGCCAGGAAAGTGCTGAAGAAGGCCGGCCTGCAGTTGTCGGACATCGACCTGTTCGAGATCAACGAGGCGTTCTCGGTGGTGGCGGAGAAATTTATCCGCGACCTGAACCTCGACCGGGACAAGGTCAACGTCAACGGCGGCGCGATGGCGCTGGGACATCCTATCGGCGCAACGGGCTCGGTGCTGATCGGTACTATTCTTGACGAACTGGAACGCCGCGACCTGCAGTTCGGGCTGGTCACCATGTGCGCCGCCGGCGGCATGGCCCCGGCAATCATCATCGAGCGCATCTAGGGTCTCGCCCGGCCGCCCGGCGATAGTCGGGTGGCCTGGGCCCATCGCTGTCGCGACCTACAACCAAAAAGGGAAAGCCCATGGAATACGTCAATCTGGGACACAGCGGCCTCAAGGTCTCACGGCTCTGCCTCGGCTGTATGAGTTTCGGCGAAAGCGCCAGGGGCATGCATCCCTGGACCCTTGACGAGAAAACCAGCCAGCCCCTGATCAGGCAGGCGGTGGAGGCTGGAATCAATTTTTTTGACACGGCCAACGCCTACTCGGACGGCTCCTCCGAGGAGATTACCGGTCGCGCGCTGAAAGAATTTTGCCAACGCGATGAAGTGGTCATTGCCACCAAGCTGTACATACCCTGGCGCCAGGCCCCCAACACCGGCGGACTTTCACGCAAGGCCGTATTCCACGCAGTGGACGATAGCCTGCAGCGCCTGGGCACCGACTATATCGACCTCTACCAGATTCACCGCTGGGACCACGATACACCCATCGAGGAAACCATGGAGGCGCTGCACGACCTGGTGAAATCGGGAAAAGTGCGCTACCTGGGGGCCTCGTCGATGTACGCCTGGCAATTCGCCAAGGCCCAGCATACAGCCGAGCGACACGGCTGGACGCGCTTCATTTCCATGCAGAATCACCTCAACCTTCTCAACCGCGAGGAGGAGCGGGAGATGTTGCCCCTGTGCCGCGACCAGGGCGTGGGGGTCATTCCCTGGAGCCCCCTCGCCCGGGGCCGGCTGACAAGAGACTGGGACGCGGCCACCGAGCGTTCGGCAAACGACTTTTTCGGTGACTACCTGTATGCCGCCACCGCCGAGGCGGATCGCAGGGTAGTAGAGGTCGTGGCCGAAATCGCCCGGGAACGGGACCTGCCCCGGGCCCGGGTGGCTCTCGCCTGGGTATTGCAACACCCCGATGTCACCGCGCCGATTATCGGTGTAACCAAAGACCACCACCTGAGCGATGCCCTGGCGGCGCTGGATGTGGTGCTGTCCGAGGAAGAAGTCAGCCGCCTGGAGGCGCCCTATGTCCCGCATGCCGTGGTGGGGTTCCAGTAACACCCCGGTGCCAGCAGCCGCTGCGGTGACGACACCACTGGCTGATCGCAGCCGGCGGCGCTTGCGACTGTGAAATGGTCGTGGAAAATAGCCCGCATCGCGGGGATTGATGTCTACATCCACGCCACTTTCCTGCTGCTCATCTACCTGGTGGCAATCAGCTACTGGAACCAGCAAGGTACTATCGAGGCCGTCATTTCCGGTGTCGCCTATATTCTGGTTTTGTTTTGCTGCGTGGTGCTCCACGAATTCGGCCATTCCCTGACCGCTCGTCGCTACGGCATTGGCACCCGGAATATCACACTGTTGCCCATCGGGGGTGTCGCCTCGCTGGAGAAAATGCCCGAAGATCCGCGCCAGGAGATCAATGTTGCACTGGCCGGGCCCGCCGTAAACTTCGTTATCGCCATTTTGCTTTATCTTTACCTCCATGTTGGCCACGCCCAGCCCACCGCGGAAGAACTCAGCCTGGCCGGGGGTTCCTTTGCCTATCGCGTGATGATTGTGAATCTTTTTATCGGTGGCTTTAACCTGCTGCCGGCATTCCCGATGGACGGTGGCCGGGTTCTTCGCGCAGTTCTGGCGTTGCGCATGGACCACGCCCTGGCCACACAAAAAGCCGCGCGCGTTGGCCAGTTCCTGGCCATCGGCATGGGCCTGCTGGGCATGCTGTACAACCCATTCCTGCTGTTTATCGCCATATTTATCTGGTTTGGCGCTTCAATGGAAAACAGCGCGGAACAGCTCCATTCCATACTCAGCCATGCCAGTGTGCGGCACGCCATGCTAAGGGAGTTTCATATACTGTCCCCGCAGGACACGCTTGCGCAAGCTGTCGAGTTAACACTGTCTGGCAGCCAGAAGGACTTTCCGGTTGGCAGCCCGGACAAACTCGAAAGAGTCCTGTATCACGGCGATCTCATCCGTGGTTTACAGGAACAAGGGGAACATGCGCGCCTCTGCGACCTGCCGCTGCGGCCGATTATGGCTGCTGAGGTCAATGAACCGCTGGAGGCGCTACTTCAACGCATGCAGGGCAGTTCGGCCCAGATGCTTTGTGTGACCGATTCCGGGAAGCCAGTCGGCCTGCTCAATCTCGAAAATATGATGGAGCTGATCCGGATTCAGCAGGCACTTGAGGCCCACCACATATCCCGCGACCGTTAGCCTCCCCCAGCGGGAAAACGCCTTTCAACTTTGCCTTCTGATCAGCATTCCGGACCCCCGGGGAGGGCCGGATACACAGGACCTGGGAGCGGCAGCTACGATGCGTCCGCCAGCTGTGGTACCGCCATGTTCCTGTGGATGGATAGCACCAGCGGCTCGGGTAATTTCAAGCCGGTCGCAAGCTGGCTGAGATGGTTTCCGGACGCAGCACAGCCCGATTCCACCATCATCACCGCCGCCGTATAGACCTCTATAGCCAGCACCGGGTCGCTGACCTGGGCCACCAGTACCTTACAGGACAGTGGGTTGCGCAACTCATCGAACAGCGTGTCCCGCTCCTCGGAGCTGAGGCCGAGTTTATCCAGGCGTTCGAAAATCAGCGCCTGTTCCCGCGGGCTGAGGCGACCGTCAGCCATCGCCGCGGCAATCATGCTGCGCAGCACCAGCAGCCCTTCCGAGGCTGACTCAGTGGTGGCCAGTGCGTCAAATTCCTGGCGGGACAAATGCTGCCACTGTGCCGGGGTGTGAACTTGCTGCTCAACCGCCTGTTGCGGCGGCACTTCCACAGGTTTATCGCCCTGGTACTTTTTGTAGGCATTCCAGGCGAGCGCACCAACCGCCGCCAGACCACCGATCTGGGCGACCGACTTGGCTGCCTTTCGCCCCGACTTGGTGGTCAGCGCGCTCACCAGCGCGCCGCCTGCCACGCCGCCGGCCAGACCGGCTCCCACACCACTGCCGCTTATTGACCCTATCAGTTTGTTGAAATCAACCATTGCATACTCCTCTGTCTATCGGATAGTCGGTGAAAGTCCGCTGTCTCTACCCCTCGTCGCCGCCGAGGAAGCCGAATATGTGCAGCAAGCTCGCGAACAGGTTGTAAATGGACACAAACAGCGAGACGGTGGCCATGATGTAGTTGGTCTCGCCGCCGCGCACGATGTTCTGCGTCTCGAACATGATCAGGCCGCTCATCAACAACACGAAGAGGCCGGAAACCGCCAGGGACAGTGCCGGCATCTGGAAGAAGATGGCGGCAAGTCCCAGGCCAAAGGCGGTGAGAATGCCGATCATCAGAAACGACCCCCAATTTGCGGTGTTTACCGCTGTGGGGCTGCGGGCATACCAGGACAAGCCGAGAAAGGCTACCGCGGTAACGCCCATCGTAGTCGTGACCAGCTGGGAACCGTTGGCCATACCCAGGTAGTGACCGATCACCGGGCCGAGGGTATATCCCATGAAGCCGGTCAGTGCGAAAACAGAGGCCAGCCCCCAAACGCTGTTGCGCAAGCGGAAGGTAAGGAACAGCAGGCCGAAGTAGCCGACGAGTGTCAGCAAGATACCCGGCGCGGGCAGCTTCAGCATGGCGCTTGTGCCGGCGACAGCTGCTGAGAACAGCAGGGTCGCGGACAGCAAGCGGTAAGTATCGCGCAACACTTTCTGGCCGGCCGCGGACTGCACCTGCGAAATGTCCTGAGCTGTGTTGGCAGCGGGGTGCTTGTCGATATCGGAATACATTCTAAAGACCTCCTGTGGATGTTGGGCCGAGTATCCGGTTCGGCGCAGATCAGGTCTATTCGAATATTTCTGGTGGATACAGCGCTTTTACCGATGTACTATAATTCGGTATTTACGAACATTAACTCAGCATAAATCGGCTTTTTCATGCCCTCCAATACACCGACACTCGCTCTGTCTGGTACTGATGAATAAACCCGGGAGAGCTCTATGACACCATTATTGGCAACACTGGCACTGACGACACTGGCGCTTATCGCGCTCGGCTATGCGGCCGCAGTCCTGTCCGCCGCTATAGAGAGACAGAAGACGCAGCAACTGGTGGCGATCAGGGCCAGGACATTGCAGCTCAGGGATAACAGAAACGGGACAACATCAAGCCGGTGAGACACCTTAACTACAATCATCTTCTCTACTTCTGGACAGTTGCCCGGGAAGGCAGTATCGCCAAGGCAACCCAGAGCCTGCACCTTACGCCCCAGACTATCAGCGGCCAGTTGAAGCTGCTCGAAGAGTCGGTGGGGGAGCCGCTGTTCCACCGGGTGGGGCGCGGGCTGGCCATGACGGAAACAGGCCACATGGTGTACCAGTACGCCGACGAAATATTTACCCTCGGGGCAGAACTGACCTCCCGCGTCAAAACCGGCAGGGTGGTGGTGCCGGCACTGCTCGCAGTGGGGATAGTGAACTCGATTCCCAAGCTGGTAGCCTCGCGCATACTGCAGCCGGTACTGGAGTCAGAGATCGCTATTCGCCTGGTCTGCCGCGAGGGCGCGCTGGAGGCCTTGCTCGGTGATCTCGCCGTGCATCAGCTGGACCTGGTCTTGTCGGACCGACCGATCCCGTCAGGGCTCTCGGTCAAGGCGTTCAGCCATGCGCTTGGCTCCAGCGAGATCGCCATGTTCGCGAAGAAGGGCAGTACCCGCCAATACGAGAAAGACTTCCCGCAATCGCTGGACAAGGCCCCGATCCTGCTGCCGACAATGGACAACCCCATCCGCAGGGCGCTGGATGAATGGTTTGACCAGGAGGGTATTTCACCGACGATGGTGGCCGAATTCGAGGACAGTGCGCTGATGAAAGCCTTCGGTGAGGCCGGCAATGGGATTTTCCCGGCACCCGCGGCCATCACCGATGAAGTGGAGCAAATGTACCGGTGCCGACGTATCGGCCCGGCCATCCCCGTGGTGGAGAAATACTATGCCATCTCTCCGGAACGAAAACTGAAACACCCCGCCGTCCTCAAAATTATCGAGAATGCCAGGAACACCTTACTGTTAGGCTGACACCTGCCCCCAGCCGCTTACCCGGGCCCGACTGAGCCTGGTAATCCCACGCCTGGCCCTGGCGATAGCGCCCTCTATGGCCAGGTTGGCATCCGGCTGGTAGTTGTACAGCAGATAACTTTCCCCATTGCGCTCCGTCACCTCCAGCTTGCACAGGTAAGTCTCCCGGCCACCGCGGTATCCCGCGATCTGGCTGAACTCGATATCAATACGACTGATGTGCGCCAGCATCGACCCAAGCATCACATGCAGCTTCGCTTCGATTACCGGCGTCCAGTTGTCTTCCGACTCGTCCCTGATCAGTATCCTTGCCATTGAAATCCTCCAGTTCCAGACCCCCTATACTGATGCAGTACCGGCTGCGCGACTATCCGGAACTCCGGTTGCCCGGATTCGTCATTTCCGATCAATCAATACAATCGAGATCGGCTGATGCTGACCTGGAACCAACTGCTCTCACTTCGCATTTTCCTTATCGGGCTCTCGGATACTTCGACTATACGAAAACAGCAGCGAATGTAAGATGCAACTGTCACCACACAGGAGCGACACTACACTTGAGAACCTATATACAGACCCAGGGCTTCGAACTTACCAAAGCAATAGATGCGCATGTGCGCAGACAACTTGCGCGCAATCTGGCCGGCTCTGAAGACAATATCATCGCGGTTGATGTTTTCCTGGGCGACATAAACGGGCCGAAAGGCGGAATGGACAAAAAGGCACTGGTCTGCGTTCAACTGGCTTCACGCCTGGCAGTGAGATTTGAAGCGATTCACAGCGACCTGTACCGGGCGGTCACCGTCGCCTCGCGCAAGGCAAGACGATCAGTCAAGCGCACGCTGCGCAGGCACAAGAGAATAGAGAAGGCGGAACTTCGAGAGATGCGCCAGTTCCCCGGTGACTACCTGCCCGGCTAGGACTCTACTCCGTGCAGGCCGAAGCGAGCGGCTCCCCGGCCGAGGTGGGTCAAACGAGGTTGCGGGACTTTGTCGAGTCCCGCGTTTTCACCCTGTTCATCACGGCTGTCATTGTCATCAATGCAGTCAGCCTTGGACTCGAAACCTCCGCGGGTTTTGTCGCCGCCACAGGCTCGTTACTGGCCATCGTAGATCGACTTGCACTATTGATTTTCAGCTGTGAAATAGCACTCAAGCTCTGGGTATATCGCCTCCATTTTTTCCGCAACGGCTGGAATATTTTCGATTTCACTATCATAGCTATCGCCTGGCTACCCACCAGCGGGCCCCTCGCGGTGCTGCGCGCCCTGCGCATATTACGGGTACTGCGACTGATTTCAGTGGTGCCGCAGTTGCGGGTGGTGGTTGGCGCGCTGTTCAGCTCGCTGCCCGGCATGGCGGCAATTATTGCCGTACTGACCCTGGTGTTCTACATCGCCGCGGTGATGGCGACCAACCTGTTCGGCACTGCTTTCCCCGCATGGTTCGGCAGCATTGGGGAATCGATGTACACCCTGTTCCAGATCATGACACTGGAAAGCTGGTCGATGGGAATTGTTAGACCGGTAATGGATGTTTATCCACTGGCCTGGGTGTTCTTTGTACCTTTCGTTATCGTCACCAGCTTTGCGGTGCTCAACCTTTTCATCGCACTGATCGTCAACTCCATGCAAATGATCCACATGCAGGACAGGGAAAGCGCAACCAGCGCCGAGGAGATTGCGCACGACGAGCGTGAGCAGCTGCTGCTGGAAGTTCGCGCCTTGCGCCAGGACCTCAAGCGCACCATGGAACTGAGGGAGAAGGGTTAGCGCAAGGGTCCTGGAACAGGTATGGCAGTCCCGCTTTTTAGTGTCGCAACCACAGCGCGTCAGAGACGAGGCATATGCCGCCACTGCTGGAAAGCAGCGGGCGCACAGCATCGAGTACCCGGTCAACCGTTTCCTGGTTATCGCAGGCGATCAGTATCAGGCAGTTACTCGACTCGCCCGAGAGCTCATCCGCCCGGCGCTCACCACGGTCACCGGCACCGCGCACTTCCGGTACCAGGGTAAAACCCGGCGCCCCCAGTTGTCGCAAACGCTCCGCCAGGCGCTGCGCCAGGGGTGCCTCGATGACGATCTCGATACGCTTGCACGGCTTCATAGCAACCACCTTATCATGGCGTGGTAGGTCGGGATGCCTATCAACAGGTTAAACGGGAAGGTAATCGCCAGTGACATCGTCAGGTAAGTGCCCGGATTCGCCTCGGGCAGGGCGAGCCGCATCGCTGCGGGCACCGCGATATACGAACCGCTGGCAACCAGCACCAGGAACAGCAAGGCATCGCCCTCACCCAGCCCCAGCAGCCAGGCAACGCCGAGACCAATCATGGCATTGACCAGTGGCATACCTACCGCCGCCAGTACCATCAGTCGCAGGGGCTGGCCCGTGGCCATCCCGTCAGCCGATTGTCGGGAACTCCTGAAGCGCCGGGCGGCAACGATGCCCATATCCAGCAGAAAGAGACACAGCACACCCAGGAACAGGCCCTTGACCAGGGGTTCCACCTGGCTCATGCCGGCCGGGCCGGTAATCCAGCCAATCAGCATACTGCCCAGAATCAGGAACACCGAGGCATTGAACAGGGACTCGTTGAGCAACTGTTTCCATGAAAACAACCCGGTAGAGGCGCTGTCCCGCTTGCCGAAATGATTGTAAAGCAGGATTCCCACGATGATCGCCGGCGATTCCATCAGGGCCATCGCGGCCACCAGGTAACCATTCCAGCTGACACCCTGGATATCCAGGTAACCCGCGGCAGTGACGAAGGTGACCGCGCTGACCGACCCGTAAGTGGCTGCGATGGCAGCCGCATCCGCGGTAGACATACGCCTGCGCATGAGGAAAAAAGTGTACACGGGGATCAGGGCTGACAGCCCGATCGCCGCCAGGAGGGTTAGCAGCACGCCAGCGTCGATGCTGGACTCGGCCAGGGCCACCCCGCCCTTGAAGCCTATGGCAAACAGCAGGTAAAGCGACAGCGCCTTGGCTACCTGGGCGGGTATCTCCAGATCGGACCGAACCACCACGGCCATGACGCCGAGGAAGAAAAACAGTAGTGGAGGTGAGCCCAGATTGCTCAGGAAAGCCGACATCAGCCGGGGAATTCACTCTTCACGGCCAGGGACTTCTGCAGAACCTTGTCACGCAAGCCAAGTTTGTACTCCCGCAGCCGCTCCCTCAGCTCAGGGTCACCCGTGGCAATCATCTGCGCCGCGAGAATGGCCGCATTGGCGGCGTTATCGATAGCCACCGTCGCCACTGGCACACCGGCGGGCATCTGCACGATGGACAGCAAGGCGTCCATGCCCTCGAGCCGGGTGATCCCGATCGGCACGCCTATGACCGGCAGCACGCTAACGGCTGCCGCCATGCCCGGCAGGTGCGCTGCTCCCCCGGCGCCCGCGATTATCACCTTGAGGCCCCTGGCTTCGGCTGAACTTGCATAATCGTGCAGCTTGTCAGGGGTCCTGTGGGCGCTTACGACATCCAGTTCGTAAGGGACGCCCAGTTCATCGAGCATCGCCGCGGCGGCCCGCATTGTCGGCAGGTCCGAGTCACTACCCATGATAATTCCGACCAGTGCGCTCATGCTGCCTGCTCACTGCCATTGCCGGACAACTTCTGCAGGGCGCGATCAGCCAGCTCATGCGCTGCGCTGACGCTGTCACCCAATGCATTGATATGACCCATTTTCCTGCCCTCAGTACCCGGCGCTTTGCCATACCAGTAAAGCGCGGCACCGGGATGCGTCGTCCTGTCGGTTTCCGGCTCGGCAGGGACATCGCTTCCTGATCGCTTCAGTGTATAAAATATTCAGCATCACGGCGGGGGACTTGTATTCCACAGCCAACAGCGGCAAGCCCATCACGGCGCGCACATGCTGTTCGAACTGTGACACGTTGCAGGCGTCCAGGGTCACATGCCCGGAATTGTGCACCCGCGGTGAAATCTCGTTGATCAACAGCTCCTCATCGGCGGTGACAAACATTTCAACGGCAAATGCCCCCACCCCGTCCAGCTCGGTTACCACCCTCTGTGCCAGCGCGATTGCCTCGGCACTGACGCGAGGGCTGACAGCCGCGGGCATCGCCACGGCTTTCACCGAGTTCAGCTGGGAATCAAACTCCATGCTCACCGGTGGGTAGGTCTGGATGTTGCCCGCCTGGTCACGCACACTGATGACCGCAATCTCGCTGCAGTCCGGCAGGAACGGCTCCACTATGCTGGGCACATCCCACAACTGATCCTCGGACTCGAGGGCACGCAGTATCTGGACTCCACGACCGTCATAGCCGCCACAGCGCGCCTTCTGCACTACCGCCGCGCCCAGCTTCCCGGTCAGGGATGGCAGGGATGCCTTCCGTCCCGCAAGGATGTGAAACGGCAGGGTGGGCAAATTCTGCTGCTGCAGCCAGGTTTTCTGCAGAGCCTTGTCCTTGAGCATCAACAGCGTGTCGGCGCCTGGGTGGATCGCAATGCGCTCCTGCGCCTGGGCATCGATCAGCCAGCCCAGGGTTTCGTCGGGTATGGCTTCCTTGTCGAAGGTGATTACGTCGCAACTGCCAAGGAACTGCTCTATGTCGCTGGCGCTGTCCAGACTGCCCACCACAGCGCGGTCTGCGTAGCGCAGCGCCGCATCGTCGGCGGATTCAGCAATGACCGTGACGGTCACGCCCAGCCCCTGGGCCGCCTTGCAAAGGTATAGTCCCAGTTGTCCACCACCGACGATACCCAGCCGTGTGCTCATGTTTGCCCCTCCAGAAGATCCTGCGCCTTGAATTACCGCGCTGTACCCCGAATTTTGCCGTGATTATGTCCAGCTTGTCTAATGGCAACAGCATATAGACCCTGAATATTCCGACAATTCGTGTTTTGGGTGGTAAAACTACGTTTTTGTCGATGCTTCGGATCAGCCCCGGGGCGATCGGACAGGGCCGGGGCAGTTAGCGGGGGCCAACCCCTCAGCCGGGGGCGGACAGCCCCCCTTGAGCCCCAGGCATTGGTACTGGCAATGCGAGAAGCGCGGCGAGCAAGGGGCCGGCAACCACAAGTATCGCCAGCGCGAGTGCCACCCAGGGGGCGGGCGCAAGGGCTGCTCTGGGCTGCCGCGCGTGAATAACAAGGTAGAGCCAGCGGGCCATCAGCAATGCTGTGCCTGCGGTAGCAAGGGTAAGCCATGGCGCAACGGGCGCCAGCCCTACCCCGGGTGAAGTCACGGCCTCCACCAGGCCCGCCTTGGCAAGGTAGCCGGTGCTCAGGGGAACACCAATAAGCGCCAGCCCGGGCAGGCTGAAGACTGCCAACCACAACCAGCGTGGACCGACTGCGGGCACATGGCCCGAGCTGGCACAGAACAGGGCGGTTTTCGCGCATGCGTGGTGAAGCACAAAGTAGCCGAGCAGGGGCAGGAACAGCGGCCACTGGTCGGGCGCCATAAACCCCGCGCCGATGAACAGCATCATCAGGCCTACCTGGCTTATGCTCGAGTATCCAAGCAGCGCCGTGGGAGAGCTCTGGCGCAACCCCTGCACCACCCCCCACGCCGCGCCGAGCAAGCCCGTGCCTGCAAACACCAGGCCCCAGCCACTCAATTCAACCGAGCCCAGCGGCAGCCATCGCACCCAGCCCAGCAGTCCCGCATTCAGCATGGCGCCGGCAAGCGCCACGCCTCCGGCCAGGGGCGCGGCGCCATAGGACAGGGGAATACTCATTTGCAGCGGCAACATGCCGGCCTTGACGCCAAAACCGAGCACCGCGCAGGCGATAGCCCAGTCCGGTGGCGGCGCGTCGAAATCCAGCGGAAACTGGATCTGGCCCGCCCCGTGCACCAGGCCTATCAACGCTGCGAACAGCAGTACCTCTCCGGCAATGGCCAGCACCATGTAGACCCGCCCGGCATAGGTGGATTCGGTATCGCCACGGTGGTTGACCAGCCCGTAGGCGGCCAGGCTCATCACCGCGAACCCGGTGAAAAAACTGACCGCATCCTGGCTGAGCACGAGGGCGAAGTTGCCGCCCATCGCGAGCACAAAACAGGCCAGGAAACGCCCGGGACGCTCGGTGGTGCCGAGAAAGGATACCGCCAGCACCGAGGCGGCCAACCATGCGAGCGCTGTGACAACAAGAAACACCCGATTGACGCCATCCACGCCAAACTGGCTTCCCAGCAGCAATCCGGGCAATTCGAGCTGCCCGGCGGGGGGAAAAAACGCCAGCACAAGACCAACGGCGGGGACGACCACGAGGCAGCGCCGCAGCCAATAGGTGAAGCGGCTCACGGTGGTCAAAGACAGCATCACCCAGGGCAGGATCAACAGGATCAGCAGCAGCAGGCGCGGCATATCGACGGTAACCATCAGCGCAGATACTCCCGTTCGGCGATCAGGCGGGCCCATGCAAGCGGGCTGCCATCCATATTGGCGAACAGGCCAAACAGCAGCGCCAGGGCCGCAGTCACCAATGGCGGCATCAACAGCATCCAGTGGGTTTCAAAGCGACCGGGCTCAAGCCTTTCCTGCCAGGCGGCGGTTGCCGGCCTGAACCAGGCGCGATACAGAATGGGTAGAAAGTAGGCGGCGTTGAGCGCACTGCTGACGGCCAGGATAACCAGGATCCACGGCAGGTTCGCGTCAAGGGCGCCCGCGCCGAGATACCATTTGCTGATAAACCCCGCGACCGGCGGAACACCGATCATACCCAGCGCAGCCACGGTAAAGGCCGCCATGGTTTTCGGTAGCCGCCGGCCCACCCCATTCATCTCGCTCACCCGGTGGATACCGAGGGTCTCAGCCAGGTTACCGGCACAGAAGAACAGGGTGATTTTCATCAGTCCCTGGTGCACCAGATGGACAATGCCGCCGATAGTGGCAACCGGGCCGACAATCGCTGTGCCGAGGATGATGTAAGACACCTGGCTGATGGTTGAATAGGCAAGCCGCGGCTTGAGCTTGTCCTGGAACAGCGCGCGCACCGACCCGTAGACGATGGTGAACGAGGCCGCTATGGCCAGCGGCATCAGGACACCCAGGCTGGCTGCGAATTCGACACCATAGACGTCGTAGACAACGCGAGTAATGCCAAACGCGCCCGCCTTGACCACCGCCACCGCGTGCAGCAGCGCGCTGACGGGCGCCGGCGCGGCCATCGATATGGGCAGCCACCCATGCAGCGGCACCAGCGCGGCTTTCACGCCAAAGCCCACAATGAGCAGCAGGAATATCCAGCGCAGGGTATCGGGGTTCAGGTCGGTGCGCCCTGCCAGTATGCCGGTGGCGGTAAAGTCCAGCGGGCCAGCCAGGGACTTCAGCCAGACCACGCCGACCAGTAACAGGGCGCCACCGGCCAGGGTGTAGGTAAGGTAAATCCGGCCGGCCCGGCGCGAATCGGCCGTGCCTCGGTGCATCAGCAGGGGATAGGTTGCGAGGGTCAGCAGTTCGTAGAAGATCAGGAATGTAATCAGATTGCCCGCCAGCGCAATACCGACAGTGGCGGTAACACACAGGCTGAAGAATCCGAAAAAGCGACTCCTGTGTGGCGAGTGTTCCAGGTAGCCGATCGCATACACGGTAGTAACGAACCAAAGCACCGTCGACAGGCTGACAAACAACAGCGACAGGGCATCCGCATGCAACACGAGCTCGATGTTGGGCAGCAAAGGCAGGCGGGCTTCGAAGGTCTGGCCCTGGTAGACACCCCACATCAGGACACCGACCAGTATCAGCTTGACGCCGGCACCGGACAGGTTGAGGACCGTGCGCAGCAGCACGGATTGTTCTTTCAGGAAGAAAATGATCAGCCCCGTCACCAGCGAACTGGCGAGAATCATCAGTGGCAGCGCCGCACTCCAGCTCATCAGCCGATCCTCGGCAGGCCAATGCCAAGCAGATCCAGCATAGGCAGTGCGTTCAGGCCAAGCAGCAGGGCGATCGAGGCCAGCAGCAGGCTGGCCCACTCGCTGCTCCTGGCCACCGGGGCACGCTGCGGCTCCGGTTCGAGCCCGGATTCAGCAAATGAAAGGGAGAGGACGCGAAAGATGTAGCCGGCTGATAAAAGGCCCCCGGCAACCATTACCACTACCCATATCCAGCCCCCGCTGCCGATCGCAGCGTTCAACAGGCTCCACTTCGCGATAAAACCGCCGCTGGGAGGCAAACCCATGATACTGACCCCGCCGATGGCAAAGGCGAACATCGATACCGGCAGGGCCTGCGCGGTGGGGCCGAGGGAAACCAGATCATCGTGCCCTGCCGCTCGCTGCAGATTCCCGGCGGCAAGGAACATGGCGCCCTTGGCACAGGCATGGGCAAACATGAAATAGACCAGCCCTGCCAGGGCGGCATCACCCCACTCCCCGGCTTCGCTCAGGGGAAAGAATAGTGCGAGATAGCCAAGCTGCGCCACGGTGGAATACGCCACCAGCATTTTCAGCCGGGTAGCCCTGATCGCCTGCAGCGAACCCCAGATGATGGCCCCGGCGCCCAGTCCACCCAGGATCAGGGGGACCGCGCCCGGCAACTCGGCCGGCACCAGATCAAACCACAGGCGCAACAGGATATAGAACGCCCCTTTTACGACCAGGGCCGAGAGAATCGCGCTCACCGGCGCCGGCGCCGAACCGTGGGCCGCCGGCAGCCAGAAATGCAGCGGGAACAGCGCGCTCTTGACCAGCAGGCCGACCGCCATCAGCCCCAATGCCACCCACAGCGCCAGCGTGGGCTCGGTCACCTCCCGCAGCACGGCGAGGTCCAGTACCCCGTGGGCATTGTAGATGAGCGCGACCCCCATCAGGTAGAAGAGCGAGCCGACCAAGCCGGTAAACAGGTAGCGCTGGGCCGCATCCAGGGCCGCCTTCTTGCCGGACAGGGCCACCAGGGCAACCGCCGACAAACCCAGCAGCTCCAGGGTGACATACCAGTTGAACAGGTCGTTACTGAGAAACAGGGAGCACAGCGCGCTCAGCAGCAACATCCACAGGGGCCAGAAATGGCGACCGGCAGCCGCACCGCTAAAATACCCATGGGCGTAGAGGGTTACCGGCCACCCGACGATACCCACCATCAGCAACATCGAGACCGCCAGGCCGTCAATCCGCCAACCGATGCCGAGCGGTGCACCCCAGCCGCCGATGGCAATGAACTGGGGGCCGCTGGCGTGCAGCACGGAGACCAGGCCAAGCGCCCCGGTCAACACCAGGGTCACGGCGACCAGAGCGATGCCGGCCGCCCATTTCGGCCGGAGAAAACCAGCCACGGCAGCCAGCAGCGGCGCGGCGACGCAAAGGGTGCTCCACCACAGGGTCATCGATGGCGCTCCCTGGCCAGGCTCAGGGCCAGGGCAAAGGCGGTGGCGCTGACTGCAACCACGATGCCGGTGAGAACCATGGCATGCGGCACGGGGTCCGCCGCCTGGCCATCCCCCAGGGCACTCGTCACGAGCACCATGAAAACGCCGGTGCCCATTATGTTGAGGCCGAGAATACGCTGCAGATCCCGGCTGCGCAGGATCAGGGCGGACAGGCCCATCACGAACAGGGCCACCCCCACCAGGGCATAAAAATCGGCGGCAGTCACGGACGCGACTCCCCGGGCTCCCGGGCGACAAACAACGCGGTAAGGATGGCGGCAATGGACACGGTGGCGGCAGTTTCAATCAGCAGTATCCAGATCCCCGCCGAGGCGGGCGGGTACTGCAACAGCCCACCGGTCAAGCCCGGCATCGCGATAGCGGTAAGCAGGAACACCAAAAGCCCCACTGACACGGCCCAGCGCACAAACCGGGCGCCGGGATTCCATTGCCCCGCGAGTCTCAGCAGCAGGCAGCCACCGGCCAGCACGGCCCCGGCCTGGAATGCGCCACCCGGTTCGCTGGCGCCGACCCAGAGCAGATAGCCTGCGACCACCACCAGTACAGGACCACTGAAGCGCAGCAAGCTGTTGAATACCGGCGAGGCAGGCAGTGCCTCGGTTCTGGGCAGGTGCAAATCCAGCGCCCATACGGCGACCAGGGTGAGCAGCAGCACGGCGACCTCCAGCAGCGTATCGAAGGCCCTGAAATTGAGCAGCACTGCGGTGACAGGGTTGCTGACACCGCTGTCAGGCAGAGCCTCCAGCGCGGCGCGCGCCATCGCACCGTCATTGGCGGGCGTGAGCACCAGGGCGGCGGCGATCAGTGCGCCCAGTGCAATGGCACACGCTACCACCAGCGCGGGCAGGCAACGTTCAATCAGCTTTGGCACGCCGCTTCTCCAGGTCCCCGGATTTGCGCTGGTCTTCCATCCGGCGAATCGTGATCAGCAATAGCGCGCCGGTAAGCCCCGCTCCGATGGCGGCTTCAGCGATGGCCACATCGGGCGCCCCCAGCCGGATCCAGGCGATTGCCACCAGCAGTCCGAATGTCACGAACATTGCAACAGCCCGCAATAAATCGGCAGATGACAGGGCCTGCCAGGCCAGCCACAGCATCATCAGTCCCACCAGGCCGTCCAACCACCAGTCAATCATCGTTCCCACCAACGCTTTGCGGGTTACCAGGCAGGGCGTCCCGGGCTATCAGGTGGCCGACAACCGCGCTGGTGGCGAGGGTAACCAGCCAGACCAGAACCACCTTGGCCACGAAAGCAGGACTGTCGGCCTGCGCCAGCACACCCAGGGCAATCAAGCCGAGGCCGAGATTGTCGGCCTTGGTAAGCGCATGCAAACGACTGTACAGGTCGGGGAAGCGCAGCAGCCCGATAGAGCCCGCCAGGAAGAACAGTGTTCCCGCGAGCGTAAACACTATGGTGAAAGCGTCAGCCATGGTCCGCTTCGCCCGAAGACCTTTGCCGTCGCGCGGCGACGAATGCCACAGTCAGCACTGGAGCCAGTACAGCGAGCACCAGCGCAGTGTCGAGGGTGGCGCCGGAGCCTTCGATGGCAGCCAGTATCAGCAGCAGGGCGACGCCCGTGGTGCCGCCCAACAGCACACTCGCCATCCGGTCGCCCGGGGTGGGCCCGCGCCAGACCCTCACCAGCCCGAGGGCCAGGGTGCCGAGCAGGACAATAGCGATCACGCCCAGGTACACGGCCATCAGCGAGCAGCCGCCATCGGCACGGATTCATCGAACACTGCCGCCACATGTCGCTCGCAGGTTTCGACGCTTGCAAGCGGTTCCATATCGCGGCTCAGGGCATGCAGGGTCAGGCAGTCACCTTCGATATCCACAGCCAGCGTACCGGGCAACAGGCTTACGGTGTAAACCAGCATATCCCGCGGCAGCCCCTGGGCAAGGCCAGTGCGATATTGCAGCAGGTGGGGCTCCACCTGCCCACCGGGCAGCAGGACCCGCCGGGCGACATCGACACCCCCGCGTACCGACTCGATAACAAAGAACACCAGGTATCGTGCGAGCCCGGCAAAGGAAAAGCGAAACGCGGCAGTGCCAGCCAGCGAGATGCTTAACCAGGCGGCCACCAACACCACGGGGACACCGATTAACCAGCTACCGCCGTCACCTGCCGTAAGCACCCACCACAGGGCTGCGAAAACCCCGGAGCGGACCAACCAATTGGTCCAGCCGAACCGGGGTGGGCGAGCAGTAGACTTAATTTGCGCAGTGTCAGCACTGTGTCTCGGGATAGTCATGAGGCGCTAGGATATACATCGGGATAATTCCGACAATTCGAATTTTTACGACCGAGTATTCGTAAATACCGACTATCAAAAAGGCCGGCTGGTGTCCTTTACGGGAAACTATTCGCAAGCCGGGCGGGGCCCATCCACACGCAGATGACAAAGAGGTGTATAAGGTACCGGGAAACAGATAAAGTAACGTGCCAACGCCCCGCAGGCTCCCGGTCCACCCCCAAAACCCAGAATCCACATTGAACAAGACGCCCGCTACAACACCTAGCCCCGACCACACTCCCATGATGCAGCAGTTCCTGCGCATCAAGGCCAAGCACCCCCGCGACCTGCTGTTTTATCGCATGGGCGACTTCTACGAACTGTTCTACGATGATGCCAGGAAGGCGGCGGAGCTGCTGGACATCACCCTCACCGCCCGGGGCAAGTCCGCCGGTGAACCCATCCCCATGTGCGGGGTGCCCTACCACGCCGCGGAGGGGTACCTGGCGCGACTGGTGAAGGCCGGGGTATCCGTGGCCATTGCCGAACAGATCGGCGACCCGGCTACCAGCAAGGGCCCGGTAGACCGACAGGTGGTCCGGGTGGTAACCCCCGGGACCCTGTCGGACGAGGCGCTGCTGGACGATCGGGTCGACAACCTGCTGCTGGCCGTGTGCCAGCAGCACCATAACTATGGCATCGCCTACCTGGATCTCAGCACCGGGCGCTTCCGGGTGCTGGAAGTCAGCGGCGAGGAAGCCCTGGTCAGTGAATTGCAGCGCCTCGACCCGGCGGAGACGCTCTACCACGAGCATATCTTCCTGCCCGAGATCACGGCCCGCAATGGCGCTCGCAGCCAACCGGCCTGGGAATTCGACATCGACAGCGCCCGACGCGGCCTGAACACCCAGTTCCAGACCCACGACCTGCAGGGCTTTGGCTGCGATAACCTGCCGCTGGCGATCGGCGCGGCCGGCTGCCTGCTGCAATATGTGAAAGACACCCAGCGCGGCAACCTGCCCCATATTCGCAGTATCAGCCACGAGAACCGGGCTCACAGCGTGATCCTGGACGCCGCCACCCGGCGCAACCTCGAGATCGACACCAACCTGGCCGGCGGTGAGCGCAATACCCTGTTCTCCGTTATGGACCGCAGTGTCACGGCCATGGGCAGCCGCATGTTGAGGCGCTGGCTGCATCGCCCACTCACCGATATTCCTGTGCTTGAAGCCCGGCACGGGGCGATTGGCGCGCTTTGCAGCAACTACGATTACGAGGCGGTGCGCTCGGCTCTCAAGCCTATCGGCGACATGGAGCGGATCCTGACCCGGGTGGCCCTGCGCTCGGCCCGGCCCCGGGACCTCACTCGACTGCACAGCTCACTCGAGGCCCTGCCACAGCTACGCGCCGCCCTGGCACAGGCGAACTCCCCACGGCTTGCGGAACTCAGCGATAGCGTCGGGAACTATCCGGAGCTGTGCGAGTTGCTGGGCCGGGCTATCATCGAAAACCCGCCGGTGGTCATCCGTGACGGCGGGGTCATCGCCGATGGCTACGACAGCGAGCTGGACGAACTGCGGGAACTCAGCAGCAACGCCGGCGAGTTCCTGCTGGAGATCGAAAAGAGGGAACGCCTGGCCACGGGCATTTCCACCCTCAAGGTCGGCTACAACCGGGTACACGGCTACTATATCGAGATCAGCCGCGGCCAGTCCGACCGGGCACCGGCGCAATACATCCGGCGCCAGACCCTGAAAAATGCCGAGCGTTTTATCACGCCGGAGCTGAAGGAATTCGAGGACAAGGCCCTGTCCAGCAAAAGTCGGGCGCTGAGCCGCGAGAAAGCCCTCTACGAGGCTCTGCTGGAGCGCCTCAACGAACAACTGGCGGCACTGCAGGATACCGCTGCAGCGGTAAGCGAAGTCGACGTGCTGGCAAACCTCGCAGAGCGGGCCGACAGCCTGCGGCTGTGCTGTCCGGCGTTCTGCACTGAACCGGTGTTCGAGGTCAGCGAGGGTCGCCACCTGGTGGTGGAGCAGGTTCTCGAGGAGCCCTTCATCGCCAACAACACCCTGCTCAATGACCAGCGCCGGATGCTGCTGATTACCGGGCCGAACATGGGGGGCAAGTCCACCTATATGCGCCAGAACGCGGTAATCGCCCTGCTGGCCCATATCGGCAGCTACGTACCCGCCACCGCGGCGAAACTGGCGCCCCTGGACCGTATTTTCACCCGTATCGGTTCTTCCGATGACCTGGCCTCGGGTCGCTCCACGTTCATGGTGGAAATGACCGAAACCGCCAATATCCTGCACAACGCCACCCCCCGCAGCCTGGTGCTGATGGACGAGGTGGGCCGCGGCACCAGTACCTTCGACGGCCTCAGCCTGGCCTGGGCGGCGGCGGTGGAACTGGCCCGTTCGGTTCGCGCTTTCACCTTGTTCTCTACCCACTACTTCGAGCTGACCAGCCTGCCTGGCTTGTGCCCTACCATGGCCAACGTGCACCTGGATGCCACCGAGCACCAGGACCACGTGGTGTTTCTCCACAATATCCAGGAGGGCCCGGCCAATCGCAGCTTCGGCCTGCAGGTGGCGAAGCTGGCGGGTATCCCCGCGCCGGTACTGGACGCCGCCCGGGAGAAACTGCGGGAGCTCGAGCGCGGCGACCACGGCCCGGCGCCCGGCACCCCGGTTGCCCACTCTCCTGCCCAGGTTGACCTGTTCAGCGCTCCCGCGCCCCACCCAGTGGTGACAGCCCTGGAGGCCCTGGATGTGGACGGCCTGACACCCCGTGAAGCGCTGGAAAAACTGTACGAATACAAGGCGCGCCTGGGCTGAATAGCCCTCTTCAATTTCCCGCCCTGTACGGGTAAACTGTCGCCCCCTGCGCGGGGCCGGGATTATTTCAAGAGGCGTTTCAGGAATGACATTTGTTGTAGGCGAAGACTGTATCAAGTGCAAACACACGGATTGTGTCGAGGTTTGCCCGGTAGACTGTTTTTACGAGGGCCCGAATTTCCTGGTGATCCACCCCGACGAGTGTATCGACTGTGCCCTGTGCGAGCCGGAGTGCCCGGTAGACGCCATCTTCTCCGAGGACGAATTGCCGGAAGACCAGCAGATCTTCCTGGAATTGAATGCCGAGCTGGCAGAAGTGTGGCCCTGCATCACCGAGATGAAGGAAGCCCTGCCCGACGCCGAGGAGTGGGCCGGCAAGCCCAACAAGCTGCAGTACCTGGAGCGCTAGCCGACAGGAACAGCGCGGCCTCTTTATTGTTGGCTCAACAAACCCTCCCGCAGCGCCCTGGCCTGCTCCTTTATCCGCCGGATATTGTCTGGCCCCATCCGCAGCAGTTGTTTCTGCATAGGGGTTAACTGCTCCAGTTGCGGGTCGGCGTATTTGTACATAACCGACTTTCGGGTCAGGGCGATGGGATCTTCTATCTCCGGCGTGGCGAGTACGCGATCGAGTGCACGGATAAGCGCATTGTCGAAATCGTCCGGGTTGAGGCCGAGTTGGCCGTAGGCTTCTTCATAGAGCGGACGCAGGGTGTGAAAACTGTCAACCATGGTTGCGGTGTCCAGCGACGCGATGGTCTCCGCGTAGCCGTCATATCGCTGGTAGCTCACAGGGTTCATATACAATTGATCGCCCTCCTCTATCGCGGTGAAGGCTCCCTTGGGCGGGTCCAGTGGCAGCAGCTTGCGCAGCACCACGCCCCGGCTCAATCCATCGATCAACGCCGTGCCCTGCTGGATCAGGTTCTGTTGCTGCTCCAGCGGGGTGAGCACACCGCCGACCCCGGCAGCGCCCATCTGCACGCGCACCACGTCATCGCTTTCCGTAAGCGGCGGCAGCGCCGGTGGCTGCTCCACCGGAGCCTCTGCTACCACCTCGACAACAGGCTCAGGACGCGGCGGGATATCCTCCGCCGGCGGCAACGGCGGTGGCTCAAAAGCGACTTCCTCAATGGCCACGGGTTCTGCCACCACTTCCACCGGTTTGTCGCCCATCGATCGCCACAGCAAAAAAGCCGCGCCTAAAATCGCCAGCACCAATACGACCCTGCCGACGGGGAACCCGCCCCGCCCGCTGTCGCCTTCCAGCCTGTCTTCCCGAACTGCCTTCATTATTGTCGCTCCTGACTATCGCGCGTAAACCCGCCAGCCTTTCCCAACCGGCATTGACCGCCACCCAAGCATAGCAGACGCAGTCGCTGCATTGCAGGGCCAGGCGAACCCGATGCCGCATTTGGGACACTGCCCTGCACAGGGGTTTTTGCCTGCGGGGCGAAAGGCCATCTAACCGAAATCATCCCTGCGCCGAACCCTTCGGCTGCGACGCTCGGGTTTGCCGGAGGCGATATAAAGTTCACTGCGCAGGGCCGTGGGCGCGCGCTGGTCACCGTCGGAGTCCCGGCGGTCGGGGTAATGTACGAACTTGCAGGTACAGTCGGTCGAGGTGCAGTCGGGCAGTGGCAAATTGACCAGTTCCCCGGACAGGAAGCGGCGTTTGCTCAGCTCCAGGGCCTGCTCGCAGGCTCCGGGCCCACATTTGACGGAAACCGCACGATAGGCATTTTGTCCCTGCTGCCCCCCGCCAGTCGCCCCCTTTGCCGCCTGGCTTTCGCGGCGGCGCTACCCGCTTGCTCCCGCCGCGCTGTGAGAACAACAGCGTTCGCACCAGGACAAGGACTATCAGCACCACCAGAACAAGTATCACTATTTTCATCGTTACACCCGGACTCTTATTGTCACGGGCATGGCCCGTTCGGTCTGGTGCTCATTAAACCAAGTCGCCCGGACATAAGCAAAAAGGCTCGCCCAAAGGTGCGCCGCAACTTCGGTTTTCCTGCTAAGCTTTCAGGATCGGTATATTGAGCTGGGTGAGATTGCAGCGGAGCGCGCCGGCCATGACTGTTTGGCTATTAAACAACCACTTAACGGAGAGCCGAAAAATGCTCCAACTGACAAGAGTCAAGGCGCTCCTCGGCACTACGATCCTCGCAGTGACCTGCGGATTTTCAGCGCCGCTGCTGGCCGAAGCCGTGGAGCAAACCGTGCGCAACGGGGTGCCGGAATGGCCCACCATTCAATCACATATCAAAATCTACTGAGCGCAAGTCAGGGGATGGACATGGGCATTGCCGCTGACCACCCGACTATGCAAGAGCAGGACCGTGACAGCTCGCATCGAGGTACAACAGGAAGCGCACCGGGCGGTGGATATCCTCGCGCGCGCTTTTCATGACGACCCGGTGATGAACTGGATGTCCTCCAACCCGGATTTTATCCGCACGTTTTTCAATATCACGCTGCCGGTGTTTTTGCGGGAAGGCCTTACCTACACAGACGCCGGCGGCCGGGGAGCCGCCGCCTGGCTGGGGCCCAAAACCAAGCTGCGCTGGCCGGTCACCCCAACCAATCTCTGGCGGATAGCGAAGGTTTGCGGTCCCCGGGGTCTTTACCGCTTCGGTCGCAGCGGGCTCGCTACCGCGAGGTTCCATCCCAGTGAGCCTCACTACTACCTGTTTCTGCTCGGGGCCCTGCCCGAATGCCAGGGACAGGGTATTGGCAGCGCGCTCATTTCTCATGTGCTGCGAAAATGCGATGACGAGATCCTCCCGGCCTATCTCGAAAACTCCAAGCCGGACAATCTGGCATTCTACCGTGGACACGGATTCGAGGTGGTCGACGAGATCCAGTTTGCTGCCGGCGCACCACCGGTGTGGCTGATGTGGCGGCAACCCCGCGCGCTGGAATGATCCCGGCAACGCGTCCCGCAATCAATCAACTCTCGACGAAAGCCCGCTCGATCACATAGTGGGCGGCCTCGCCGTGACGCGCCTCGTGCAGGCCACGGCTGTCCAGCAGCTCACAGATTTCCTTCAGCATGGTGGGGCTGCCGCAGATCATGAAACGGTCGTTGGCGGAATCGATCGGGCCCAGGCCCACGTCCGCCTGCAGCTTGCCACTGCGCAACAGGTCAGTGAGCCGGCCGTTGTTGCGAAATGGCTCGCGGGTCACGGTGGGGTAGTAGATCAGTTTGTCGCGCACATCTTTACCCAGGTACTCGTGGGCGGGCAGATGCTCGGTAATCAACTCGCGGTAAGCGAGCTCCTCCACGTGCCGGCAGCCATGGGTCAGCACTATCCTGTCGTACTGCTCATAGATCTCCGGGTCCCTGATGATACTGAGGAACGGGGCCAGGCCGGTGCCTGTGGCGATCAGGTAAAGGTTCTTGCCGGGCAGGAGGTTGTCCTGTACCAGGGTGCCGGTGGCCTTGCTGTTCACCAGCAACTCGTCCCCCACCTTGATGGACTGCAGCTTTGAGGTCAGCGGGCCATCGGGCACCTTGATACTGAAAAACTCCAGCTCATCCTCGTAGTTGGCACTGGCCAGGCTGTAGGCGCGCATCAGGGGCTTACCCTCCTGCTCCAGCCCGATCATGGTGAAGTGGCCGTTCTTGAAGCGAAAGCCCTGGTTGCGGGTAGTTTTGAAACTGAACAGGCGGTCTGTCCAGTGGTGCACCGAGGTCACCTGCTCGCGCATGATGGTCGCCATATAAAGATACTCCGGGTAGCGGTCTCTGAAGTGAACAGTCTAAGGGGGCACGCTATATCGTCTAAGCGGATTTATTTGATAATATATATCGTTTTAATCAATATAGGTTTCGACCATGCGTTACAGCCTGCGCCAGCTCGAGGTATTTCTCGCTACCGCCCGGCACGAGAATATCAGCCGTGCAGCCCGGGACCTGGCCATGTCACAGTCGGCGGCCAGCGGTTCCCTGAAAGAGCTCGAGGGGCAATTTGGTGTCAAGCTGTTCGACCGCGTTGGCAAGCGCCTGCAACTGAACGAGCTGGGAAGGCAACTGCGTCCCCAGGCCGAAACCCTGCTCGCCCAGGCGCGGGGCTTCGAGCAGGCGCTCGCGGGAGAGACGGGCATGGGGCGCCTGCATATCGGCGCCACCATGACGATCGGCAACTATCTCGCGGTCGGCATGATCGCGGACTTCCGCAGTCGCTACCCGGATGCCGATGTGGCCCTCACGGTCGCGAACACGGAAACCATCGCCGAGGGTGTCGCCGGTTTCGAGCTGGACATGGGCATGATCGAGGGCGAATTCCAGCACCCGGAACTGGAGACCCTGCACTGGCGCGACGATGAACTGGTGGTGTTTGCCGCCCCGGGTCACCCTGCGGCCGGGGCTGGCGAGCTGGGCGATCGCGACCTGCTATCCCTGCCCTGGATCGTGCGGGAGCGCGGCTCGGGCACCCGCCAGACCTTCGACCGGGCGATGCACGGACTCCTGCCGGACCTCGACATCGCCATGGAACTGCAGCATACGGAAGCGATCAAGCGAGCCGTGGAGGCCGGGTTGGGTGTGGGCTGCCTGTCCCGCATCAGTCTGGCTGACGCCTTCAGGCGGGGCTCTTTGGTGGAGCTGCACGCCAGCGTCAGGGACTTCAGCCGTGAGCTGTTCCTGATCACCCACCGCCGGAAGTTTCATGGCGTCGCCCTGCAGCGCTGGCTGCAATTATGCCAGGAGAGCGCCGCATGATGCGGCGTCAACCCGTCATGCCCTACGCCGGATGCAACCTCACCGGCAGCGTTTTGTAGCCGCGCACGAAGTTTGAGCGCACCCGCTCCGGCTCCCCCATCACCTCTACAGTGTGGAAGCGCTGCATGATTTCCTCCCACAGGATGCGCAGCTGCATTTCCGCCAGCCGGTTGCCCATGCAGCGGTGTAAACCGAACCCAAAGGAGATATGGTGACGCGGGTTTTTACGGTCGATGATGAACTGGTCGGCATTCTCAATAACAGCCTCATCGCGATTGCCTGAGATGTACCACAACACCACCTTGTGGCCCTGGCGGATCTGCTTGCCACGGAACTCGGTGTCCCGGGTGGCCAGCCGGCGCATATGGGCCAGCGGCGTCTGCCAGCGGATGATTTCCGACACCATGCCGGGTATCAGGCCGTGGTTGGCCCGCAGTTTCTCGTACTCCGCAGGGTTCTGGTTCAGGGCCAGCACCCCGCCACTGGCTGAATTGCGGGTGGTGTCGTTACCGCCCACGATCAACAGCATCATGTTGCCCAGGAACTCCATCGGGCGATCCACCATATCTGCCGTATTCGGGTCGCGCTGCAGTAGGGAGATCAGGTCAAAGGATGGTTCCCTGTCCTTGCGCTCTTGCCAGATACGGGTAAAAGTCGCAAGGCAATCCTTCAGGCCGGCAGTGCGCTCCTCCTCGGATAGTTCGCCACCGGTCATTTCCGGTGTGCCCGACGCGATATCAGACCAGTAGGTGAGCCTGCTGCGCTCCTCAAAGGGAAAATCGAACAGGGTAGCCAACATCTTGGTAGTCAGGTTGACCGACACCTGCTCCACCCAGTCGAAAGTCTCACCCAGCGGCAGGCCGTCCAGCACCTCCTGAGTGCGACCGCGGATAAGCCCTTCCATGGCCGCAAGGTTCTGCGGCGCTACCACAGGTTGGGCAGCCCGACGCTGCACGTCGTGTTTGGGTGGGTCCATGGCGATGAACATTTCTACCGGGAGATCCTCGGGCGGATCATCGATAACAATGGCCGGCTCGGAGGAAAATGTATCGGTATCGCTCTCGACGGCAACAATGTCATCGAAGCGGGTAATCGACCAGAACGGCCCGAACGGACTGTCGGCCTGGAAGTGGACAGGGTCCTCATCCCGCAGCCGGGCAAAAAATGGCCGCCAGGCATCCTGTTCCAGCAATCGGGGGTCACTGACATCCATGTCCGCCAGTGGCACGGTCATGGCATCAGGCAGTAGCGCGGATTCGCTCATCGACTCACCCTCCTGGTTTCCCGTTTCCGGGTTCACATATGTGCATTGGTCCCGTTTTACATCTGAAACTCGGGCAGGGTCACGACCATCCCGTCCAGCTCCTGGGTAACCTCTATCTGGCAACTCAGCCGCGATTGCCCGGTACGGTCGGGGCGCATGCCCAGCATGGCCTCCTCCATCGCGTCGGGTTCGCCACTGGCGGACAGCCAGTCCTCATCGACAAATACGTGGCAGGTACCGCAGGCGCAGGCGCCACCGCAATCGGCGTCAATGCCGGGCACACCGTTATCCAGGGCATTCTGCATCAGGGATTTTCCAACCTCGGCATCAATACTGTGACTGGTACCGCTGTACTCGACGAGGGTGATTTTCGGCATTCAAACATTCTCCTCAAATGCGATAGGGGCTCGCAATGGCGAGCCAGGCTGAAAGGGACGAGTGTTCGCCGGAAAGGAATCAGCTGAACAGGGAATCGCTGTTCAGGCCATTGCTCTCCATGATGCTGCGCAGGCGCCGCAGCGCCTCCACCTGGATCTGGCGCACTCGTTCCCGGGTGAGGCCGATCTCTCGACCGACTTCCTCGAGGGTGCTGCTCTCGTAACCCCGCAGACCGAACCGCCGGGACAATACCTCGCGCTGCTTCTCCGAAAGCTCCTCGAGCCAGTCGGCGATGCTGTCGCGGATATCGCTGTCCTGCAGCAGTTGGGAGGGGTCGGACTCCTGGTTGTCGGCAATGGTATCCACCACCGAGCGGTCCGAATCCGGACCCACAGGGGTGTCCATAGATGTGACGCGCTCGTTCAGGCGAAGCAGGCGCTTGACGTCCGCGGCGGGTTTGTCGAGCAGGTCGGCGATTTCTTCCGCGCTGGGCTCATGATCCAGTTTCTGGCGCAGCTCACGCGCCGCCCGCAGGTATACATTCAGTTCCTTGACCACATGAATGGGCAGGCGAATGGTGCGGGTCTGGTTCATGATACCGCGCTCTATCGTCTGGCGAATCCACCAGGTGGCATAGGTTGAAAACCGGAAACCGCGCTCGGGATCAAATTTCTCTACCGCCCGGATCAGGCCCAGGTTGCCCTCCTCGATCAGGTCCAGCAGGGTCAGGCCGCGGTTGATATAGCGCCGGGAGATTTTCACCACCAGGCGCAAATTACTCTCGATCATGCGGCGCCGGGCACTGGCGTCGCCTTTCAGGGCGAGGCGGGAAAAATATTTTTCCTCGTCTGCGGTAAGCAACGGGGAATAGCCGATTTCATTCAGGTAAAGCTGGGTGGCATCAAGCGAGGCCTCTACCCTGCCGGCTGTGCGGGCCTTGGCCTGGTCAAAGAGCTCCATTTCCTCTTCTTCCTCAGACAACCCCATCAGCCCATCTGGCTCGACCGGGAGGCCTTCACCCTTTGCGGCTTTGCCGGGCCCGGGACGCGCTTCCGCACCGCCCTGGTTACGGGATTTCACAACGCCCGCAACCTTGCCCGATTTTGAAGTCCTTTTCGCGCGGGTTGCTTCCACTTCCGTTACCCTCGTTTTTTTTATGCGAGAACCGGGTGCAATTCTCACTGGGCCGATCAGGTTAACCTGAAGTTCAGCTGAAATTCAAGCGGGGGATGTGGCTATTTGGGTCAGGCCTCGAGGTTTGCAAAAAGTTGCATTCCCAGCGGCTGAGGGACTGGAAATCAGCGGGCCGGCAGCAGTTTGACCGGGTCGATCGGTTTCCCCTCCTTGCGAATTTCGAAGTGAAGTTTCACAGTGTCGGTACCTGAACTGCCCTTTTCAGCGATGATCTGGCCCGCGCCCACCACGTCATTTTCCCTGACCAGCAGGCGGTCATTGTGGCCGTAAGCGCTTATGTAAATATCGTTATGCTTGACGATGACCAGCTCGCCAAAGCCGACAATTCCCGTGCCCGCATACACTACCGTGCCATCGGCTACCGCGTACACCGGGTCACCCCGGTTCCCCGCTATATCGATGCCCTTGTGGACGCTGGACGAATAGCCCCGGGTCACCGGCCCACTGGCCGGCCAGCGCCAGGCTGTCACCCGGGCTCCGGGGGTCGGGGCTTTCGCCGGCGGTGCGGCCCTGGCGGGGGCAGGGGCAGGGGCAGGGGCAGGGGCGGGCGCCGCGGCAACTACAGGGGCAGGCATAGCCACCTCCGCGGGTGCCGCCGCTGGAGTCGCGATGGCAACCTGCTCGGGTTGGGTCACGGCGGCGGCATCCGCAGCAGGCGCAACCGCGACGGGCGGCGTCCCGGTCGCCTGGGGCCCCGGGTGGTAAACCCCCGGAGTCGGCGGAGCCGAACGCTGGTAGACAGGGGTCGGGGTCGATACCTGGCTCACCGGTGCCGCAGCTATGCCCGGTACCGCCGTCACGATAACAGCCGATGACCCGGCCGCCGTGCCGGTAATTGCGGGAACCGTGCTCTCCACCGGTGCCGCTGCAGCCGGTGCCGCTGCAACCGGGGCGGGGGCATCCGGGGGCGGCGCAACGATTACCGGCGAGGGGGTCACGTTCCACAGGTAGATGTTCTGGCCGGGGTAGATAATATAGGGATCGGCAATGCTGTTTACTTCAGCCACCTTGCGGTAGTCCAGCCCGTAGCGGAACGCGATCGAGTACAGGGTGTCGCCACGCTGGACATTATAGACGGACACCGCCGACTCGCCCGTCCCGTAGCGGTCTTCCAGCGGTGCTCTGCTGCCGCTGCTGCCGCAACCGACGAGGGCGGCAAGCAGCAGCATAATGACTATCCTTCTAAACACATCATCCCCTGACTGTGGCGCGCGGGCCAGCTAGTCTCTCCCCCAGCTGTAATCGATCAGCCAAACCACGGCGAAGCCCACCAGCATCAACGCCAGGCACAGCGCAACGGCTGGCTCCTGGCCGGTGAGGGCAAGGTATTCCGTCGGTGACACGGGCACCTGGCGGGCGGCTTTCAACTGGCCGTGACTGCCCTGCACCCAGTCCAGAACCTGTTTCCACGGCCAGACTATCACCAGGGAACCGAACAGGAAGCCGGTCAGCAGGGCCATGGTCGCCTGGTGAAAACGGTGCAGCAGCCAGTGCAGCAGCCGGGAGAAGCACAACAGGCCGGCGCCGGCGCCAAGGATGAAAACCAGCAGGAACGACAGGTCCAGCGACTTGACTGCCGCCAGCACCGTGCCGTACATACCGAGTAAGACCAGGATAAAGCTCCCCGAGATGCCCGGCAGGATCATGGCGCATATCGCCAGGAAACCGGAGAGGAAGACACCGACCAGGCCGAACTCCAGATTGGCAGCGGGGGCAAAAGCGATCCAGCCCGCGGCGCCGCCACCGGCCAGCAGGCAGAGGACACGGGGCGGGGTCCAGCCCTCGATCTGGCGCAGCAGCACCACTGCCGAGGCCAGGATGAGCCCGAAAAAAAACGCCCACAGTGGTACCGGATGGTTTTCCAGTACCCAGGAAATGACGCGGGCCAGGGAAAATATACTGGTGGCGATACCCAGCAACAGCGCCAGCAGGAAACCGCCGTTGACATGCTGCCAGGCCCCTTTTATGTCGAGCCGACCGAGCAGTGTGAGAAACTGCAGGTCGAAGGCGCGGATACTGGCCAGCAGGGTATCGTAAATGCCGGTGATGAAGGCGATAGTGCCCCCGGAGACCCCGGGCACGATATCCGCGGCCCCCATCAACATACCGCGCAGAAACACCCCTGCAGGTTTAAGCGCTTTCACTTGACCGTGCCGGGACGCAGGGGGACAAAGTTGACCTCCTCCACTATCTCCGTCTCGAAACCCTCGTGGGTGCGGGTGACAACCTGCAGGTGCTGGTTTTCGGTACCCACTGGAATCACCAAACGGCCGCCGGGCGCCAGCTGCTTTAACAGTTCTTCCGGTATGCGCTCGGGGGCGGCCGTGGCGAGAATACCGTCAAAGGGGCCGCGCTCTTCCCAGCCCATGCCGCCGTCGGCGTGATTCATGTGGACGTTGCGCAGCTTGAGCTGGCGCAGACGCTGCCTGGCCTTTTGCTGCAGGGGCTTGATGCGCTCAACACTGTAGACCTCATCCACCAGCCGGGCCAGGATTGCCGTCTGGTAACCCGAGCCGGTGCCGATTTCCAGCACCCGATGGCGGGGCCCCGCCGCCAGCAGCAGCTCGGTCATCCTGGCGACTATGTAGGGCTGTGACAGGGTTTGCTGGAAGCCGATGGGCAGGGCGACATCCTCGTAGGCCCGGTGGGCCATGGCCTCATCCAGGAACAGGTGCCGCGGTGTGCTGCGGACAACATCCAGCACCTTCACATCGGATATGCCCTGCTCCACCAGCCGCTGTATCAGGCGCTCACGGGTACGCTGCGAGGTCATTCCGATGCCGTTTACATCGACACTCTTCACCGCCCTTACCACCCCTTTATGTCCCCTCATGCGTCCCCTGTTCGTACTGCACAAGCTCAGCCAGCAGCGCGGTGGCATAAGCGCCAGCACCGAGGGCAAAGTCCAGTTGCAGGTCGCCATCATCACAAAACTGCCAGCAAAAGTCATCAGCCAGAAGGCGGGTCGACCGCCAGGACAGCTCCAGACCCTCACCCTCGAGGAACTCGCACAGGTCGCGATGTTCCGCCAGGCTCTCGCGCTGCTGCAAAGCCCGCTCCGGCGATGCCGGGGAAACCCCCCTGCCCCACAGCGGCAGCCCCGGGTGGACATCGCCACTGCCAACCCGCGCCCGCAGTTCGTCGTCCACCGACCCGCAGGCGAAAAGGCTGCGCGTGCCGTTCAGGATGCACACATCGCCAGCGCTGATACTGTTCCAGTCACCCGCTGTCACCCGGGCCGCCAGCGCGGTGTTGAACAGGAACGAACGCAGTGCGGACAGGTACAGGCTGCGCCTGGCCCGGGTCTGTCGGCGGCGGCCGCCCCGGGCCCAGCGCAAAGCCTGCTCCAGGGTGGCGCCGTTGCGCCCGAAGCGCTGCTCGCCGAAATAATTGGGCGCGCCCTGCTGGCGCACCAGCTGCAGGCGCCGCTCGAGGTCTTCGCGATCACCGCTGACGCCGCGCAGCACCAGGCTGAAGCGATTGGACCGGTGCACCCCGCGCCGCAGCTTGCGGCTGTGCCGGGCCCGCTCCAGCAGCTGCACGTCCCCGTCCGCCTCCAGCGCCTGCCAGTCAGGCTCCTGGCGACCGGCCATACCGACACTGAACCACTGCCGGGTAACCGCATTGCGGTCCTTGAGTCCGCTCAGGCCGATATCCCGCTCGGGCACACCGCTTAGCGCCGCCAGGCGCTGCACCAGTTCCAGGCTGTTCAGGTTGCGCTTCTGCAGGAACAGGAAGACATGCTCACCCTCTCCGGACGGATCAAAACCCAGCTCCTCGCTGACACGGAAATCCTCGGGGCGACAGCGGATGCGGGCACTGGCAGCGGGATCTCCCCAGGCGCGGGGCCAGCCCGGCGTCATGGCCTGGCGGCTTGCAGCAACACCACGGCGTGGGCGGCAATTCCCTCTTCCCGGCCGGTAAAACCGAGCTTTTCGGTCGTGGTCGCCTTCACATTCACCTGGGCGGGCGCAACCGCCAGGTCGGCGGCCAGGTTGGCCCGCATGGCGTCGATGTGCGGCGCCATCCGCGGCGCCTGCGCCACCAGGGTGGCGTCCAGGTTGGCCAACTGCCAACCGGCCACATGCACCAGCGCCACCACCCGGCGCAGCAGCAGGCGGCTGTCGATACCCGCGTTGGCGGGATCGGTGTCGGGGAAGTGCCGGCCGATATCACCCTGCCCCGCGGCGCCCAGCAGCGCGTCGCAGATGGCGTGGATCAGTACATCGCCATCGGAGTGGGCCTCGAGACCGCGGTGGTGAGGAATATGCACTCCCCCCAGCACGATTTCGTCGCCTTCCCCGAAGCGATGCACATCATAACCATGGCCTATTCGCATGCTTGCCCGCTCCGCCAGGCCGTCGCCCTCATTCGTTTATCCCCTCGCCCAGGTACCATGCCGCCAGTTCCAGGTCCTCGGGCAGGGTGACCTTCAGGTTCCTGGCCGAACCGGCTACCAGCTGCACCGGGTGTCCCGCCAGTTCCATGGCGGACGCCTCATCGGTAATAACCAGGCCCTGCTCCCTGGCGCTCTCCATAGCGGCATGCAGTTCGCCAAGCCGGAACATCTGGGGGGTCTGGGCGCGCCACAACGCATTGCGATCGAGGGTACGGGCCACCAGGCCCGCGTCGGTCGCCTGCTTGACCGTATCGACAATGGCTGCCGCCAGCAGCCCGCCGACGCCGGAGGCGGTGACCCTCTCGATCAACCGGCCCAGGTCATCCGCCAGCAGGCAGGGGCGGGCGGCATCGTGCACAAGTACCCAATCCATCGGTTCGCCCTGCTCCAGCAGGGCGGCAAGCGCGGCCTGCACCGAGTCGCTGCGCTGCTCACCCCCGACAACCCGCTGGACCCTCTCGTCGCCGAATACCGGCAGGCGAGCGGCCCGCCGGTCACTGGGGTGCAGCGCGACCACGATCCCGGCGAGCCTGGGGCTGACCAGCAGTGCGTTGAGGCTGTGTTCCAGCACGGTCGCCCCGGCGAGCCGGAGGTACTGCTTGGGGACCTCGGCACCCATGCGGCTGCCCACGCCAGCGGCCGGCACCACTGCCCAGCAGCGTTCAGGAGCTGACATCAGGGCGTTTGCTCCACAGCAGGCGGCGGGGTACTGGCCGGGGGCGGCGCGGCGGGCGTTTCAGGGTTGACCGCAGCGCCCTCGACGAACTGGTAAAAAGTTTCGCCATCGCGGATCAGACCCAGTTGCTCCCGGGCGCGCTGCTCCAGGCCCTTGTTGCCCGTCTGCAGGTCGAGTACCTCGCGCTCCAGCGCGGCATTGCGCACCTGCAACTCCTCATTGATACGGGTCTGCTGCTCGATCTGGCGTTCGAGCCGGTGACGCTCCGCCAGACTGCCCTCGGCAATCCACAGGCGGTACTGCAGTACAACAAGCAGCAGTAAGAGTCCTGCCAGCAGCCAGCGCAAGGTTCAGCCCTGGCGGGAAAATTCCGCCAGGCCCCGGTAGGGTGCCCGACCCGCCAGCTCCGCTTCGATTCGCAGCAGGCGGTTGTACTTGGCGACCCGGTCCGAACGGCACAGGGAACCGGTCTTGATCTGGCCGGCCGCGGTTGCGACCGCAAGATCGGCAATCGTGGTGTCCTCGGTTTCCCCCGAGCGATGGGAGATTACCGCGGTATAGCCCGCAGCCTTGGCCATGGCGATAGCGTCCAGGGTTTCGGACAGGCTGCCGATCTGGTTGAACTTGATAAGGATGGAGTTGGCGACGCCCTTGTTGATACCTTCCTGCAGAATGCGGGTATTGGTAACGAACAGGTCGTCCCCCACCAGCTGAACCTTGTCGCCGATCTTGTCAGTCAGCATTTTCCAGCCGGCCCAGTCGGATTCATCCAACCCGTCCTCGATCGAAATGATCGGGTGGTTGGCGGCCAGGGCCGCCAGGTAGTCGGTAAAGGCCTCGTTATTGAATTGTTTGCCCTCCCCCGCCAGGTCGTAGATCCCGTCCCGGTAGAACTCGGAAGCGGCACAGTCCAGGGCCAGCGTGATATCGGTTCCCAGCTTGTAACCGGCGTTGGCCACGGCTTCGGCAATAACCTCCAGCGCCGCCTCATTGGAGGGCAGGTTCGGGGCAAAGCCGCCCTCGTCACCCACCGCGGTGCTGAGACCCCGTCCCGCCAGCACCTTCTTCAGGTGGTGGAAAATCTCCGCGCCCGCCCGCAGCGCCTCGGCGAAGCTGGGGGCCGCCACCGGCTGGATCATGAACTCCTGGATATCCACGTTATTGTCCGCGTGCTCGCCGCCATTGAGGATATTCATCATCGGTACCGGCATGCTGAGCTGCGTGCTGCCGTTGATGTTGGCGATGTGCTGGTACAGCGGGATGCCCTGGGCCTGGGCCGCGGCCCTGGCCGCGGCGAGGGAGGCCGCTAGTATCGCATTGGCACCGAATTTGGCCTTGTTGTCGGTACCGTCGGCGGCAATCATGGCGGCATCAAGCTCGCGCTGGGCAGTGGCGTCCAGCCCGATCAGGAGATCCCGGATCGGCCCGTTGACATTGGCGACGGCCTTGAGGACGCCCTTGCCCAAGTACCTGGCGCCGTCTCCATCGCGGAGCTCCAGCGCCTCGCGCGAGCCGGTAGATGCGCCGGAGGGCGCGCAGGCAGCGCCGATGTGACCCGATTCGAGGCTCACTTCCGCCATCACCGTGGGGTTGCCCCGGGAATCCATGACTTCGAAGGCCTGTACGTTTTTGATAGTGCTCATTGGTGTAACTCCATTTGACGCTGTGATAGCTGCATAACCGTGCTTAACCCTAGGCGATTTCCAGCGGCGGCAAGGACTTGACCAGGTCATCCACTGCCTTGACCTGTAACAGGAACGGTTCCAGCTGGTCCAGCGGCAGCGCGCTGGGGCCGTCACACAGAGCCTTGTCGGGCTCCGGGTGGGCCTCGAGAAAGAGGCCCGCCAGGCCGACCGCCATACCCGCCCGGGCCAGGTCGGCCACCTGTGAGCGACGGCCACCGGAGGCTGCGCCCCCCGGGTCACGGCACTGCAGGGCATGGGTGACATCAAAGATCAGGGGGACATTGCCGCAGTCCCGCTTCATCACCCCGAAGCCCAGCATATCCACCACCAGGTTGTCATAGCCGAAGTTGCTGCCGCGCTCGCAAAGCAGAATCCGGTTATTGCCGCACTCGGCGAATTTCTCGGCGACGTTGGCCATCTGCGAAGGGCTGAGGAACTGCGGTTTCTTGATATTGATAATGGCTCCGGTGGCGGCCATAGCCTCCACCAGGTCGGTCTGGCGCGCCAGGAACGCCGGCAACTGCAGGATATCGCAGACCTCGGCGGTGGGCGCGGCCTGCTCGGGACTGTGCACGTCGGTAATCACGGGCACGCCAAAAGCAGACTTCACTGCCGCGAGGATCGACAGCCCCTCTTCCAGCCCGGGCCCCCGGTAGGAGTGGATTGACGAGCGGTTGGCCTTGTCGAAAGACGCCTTGAACACATAGGGAATACCCAGGCGTGCGCACACCTGCACATAGTGCTCCGCAACCCGCAGGGCGAAATCCCGGCTCTCCAGCACATTCACGCCGCCCAGCAGCACAAAGGGCGCGGAGTTCTCGATGCGTATATCACCCAACGAGACAGTCTGGTCAGTCATGGCCGTTCCTCATTCTCTGTGTAAAAAAACAGTGGTTCTGCTACCCGGCCTTGCCCCTGGCATGGGCCATGGCGGCATCGATATAGCTGGTAAACAGCGGGTGGCCACTGCGGGGATTCGACGTGAACTCCGGATGGAACTGGCAGGCGATAAACCAGGGATGATCCGGCAGCTCGATCATTTCCACCAGGGAGCGGTCGGCGGACCAGCCAACCACAGCCATGCCCGCGTCACGCAAGCGGTCGAGGTAGTTGTTATTGATCTCGTAGCGATGGCGGTGACGCTCCATGATTGTCTCCGCCCCATAGACAGCCCGCACCTTGCTGCCCTCGTCGAGGTGGCAGGGCTGGGCGCCCAGGCGCATGGTGCCGCCCAGGTCCGAGGTCTCGTCACGGGATTCGGTTTTGCCGTCGACGTTCATCCACTCGGTAATCAGTGCGACGATGGGGTGCGGTGTCGCCGGGTTCATCTCGGTGGAGTCGGCGCGATCCAGCCCGCAGACATTGCGGGCATACTCTATCAGCGCCACATGCATGCCCAGGCAGATGCCCAGGAACGGTATCCTGTTCTCCCTGGCGTAACGGACAGCGGTAATCTTGCCCTCGACACCGCGGTCGCCAAAGCCCCCCGGCACCAGGATCGCGTCCACGCCCTCGAGCAGGCCGGTGCCCTTGCGCTCGATATCTTCCGCGTCGATGTACTCGACCTTCACTTCCGTCAGGTTCTGCAGGCCGGCGTGCTTGAGCGCCTCGTTGAGTGACTTGTAGGCATCGAGCAGGTCGACATACTTGCCCACCATGGCGACCCGCACCTGTCCGGTGGTTTCACTGAATTCGCGCTCCAGCACATCTTCCCAGTCCGACAGGTCGGCTTTGGGTTTGCACTGGATACCAAAGCGCTCAACAACAAAGTCGTCGAGGTGGTGGTCGCGTAACATGCCCGGGATGCGGTAAATGGAATCGGCATCGAGCAGCGGGATGACCGCGCGCTCCTCCACGTTGGTGAACAGGGAAATTTTCTTGCGGGCGCTCTCCTCGATCTCCACCGCGCAACGACACAGCAGGATGTCCGGCTGCAGGCCGATTGAGCGCAGCTCCTTGACCGAGTGCTGGGTGGGTTTGGTCTTGATTTCACCGGCGGTGGCAATATAGGGGACCAGGGTCAGGTGCATCAGCAGGGCCCGGCTGGAGCCGAGCTCAACCTTGAGCTGGCGCGCCGCTTCCAGGAAAGGCAGGCCCTCGATGTCGCCGACCGTGCCGCCGATCTCGACAATTGCAACCTCGGCGTCACCGGCTCCCAGGATCACCCTGCGCTTGATCTCGTCGGTGATATGGGGAATGACCTGGACCGTGCCGCCGAGGTAGTCACCCCGACGCTCCTTGCGCAGCACGGTGTTATAGACGCGCCCGGTGGTGAAATTATTGGTGCGCTTCATGGTGGTGTGGGTGAAGCGCTCGTAATGGCCAAGGTCCAGATCGGTCTCTGCGCCGTCCTCGGTGACGAAGACCTCGCCATGCTGGAACGGGCTCATGGTGCCCGGGTCGACATTGATATAGGGGTCGAGCTTCAGCAGGGTAACCTTGATTCCCCGCGCCTCCAGTACGGCGGCCAGGGAGGCGGCTGCGATCCCCTTGCCAAGAGACGAAACCACACCACCAGTGACGAAGACGTAACGCGTCATAATAGCCTTTTTACTATGCTGTATTGCCAGACAAAAAAACGCGCACGCCACTCCCGTGGGGAGCGATTTCGACGGGTGCGAGTCCTGCGAAAAGATGGGAAGTCAGGCTACCAGAAAGCCGCCGCCAGCTCAATCGAAAGCAGTGGTGATGTTGCGCTCCCAGCGCGGTTGCCACAGGGCTTCCCCCGGGGCCGGGGCGGACGCAAAGCGGCTGGATTCGCACAACCAGAGGTCGCCCACCGCCAGCAGCTCGCCCTCGAGGTACAGCAGCGGCACCCGATCGCGCCACCAGGGCGGGATATCCCGCTCCTGCAGCAGCTTTTTCAGGCTCGCGCTGCCAGAGCGGTCCCGGGGCCGACAACGCTCTCCCCCACCGCGCCAGCTGAGCTCCAGGCGCTCGCCGGGCGCCAGCCTCAGGCCATTGGCAGGCGCCGGGGCCAACTGGAAACGCCCGCCGGGGCCAGGCAGCTGCCGGACCTCCCCGGGCTCAAGGAACAGGGGGGCCGGGGGCTCCCCGGCCGCGAACCCGGGCAGCAGGTAGAGCGCTTCGCGGTAGCGCTGCAGGGAGTAGGCACTGCACTGCAGCAGGGGCCTGGATTGCGCGCTCACAGCCCCCAGCTGGCGCAGGAACTCCGCCAGGGCGGCCTGGTCCGGCGCCGGCAGCCCCGCCCTTTGCAACCAGTGGCGCAGGGCCAGCGCGGCCTCCGGGGGCGAGTCCAGGTCCAGGTCCGCCAGCGCCACCCCGGGGTCCCCCATCGCGCTGTAGCGCGTGGCCGGCGCGGGTACGGCCTGTGCCAGCATCCCGGCGGCGGCCCCTATATGCCCGCTGGCCCGGCTCACGGTCTGGCGATAACCCGGCCAGCGCGCCGCCAGCAGCGGCAACACGTCCCGACGCAGGAAATTGCGGTCCAGGCTGGTGTCGCAGTTACTGGGATCCTCTATACAGCGCAATTCGTGGGCCGTGGCGTACTCTTCGAGGCGCGAGCGGGGCAGCTGCAGCAGCGGCCGCACCAGGCGGCCGCGCCCCAGGGGGCGACTGGCGGGCATGGCCGCCAGGCCCCGCACCCCGGCGCCGCGCATCAGGCGCAGGAAAAAGGTTTCTACCTGGTCGTCGGCGTGGTGGCCCAGGAACAGGACATCCCCGGCCTGCAGCCGTTCGTCGAACAGCGCGTAGCGGGCGGCTCGCGCCGCATCCTCGAGCCCGCCGGCGGACGGCAGTACCTCGGCGGCACGACAGACCAGTGGCAGCTGTAACAGGCGACACACCCACTCGCAATGCGTCTGCCACTCCAGGGCCGCGGGGTGCAGGCCGTGATTGACATGGATCGCACCCAGGGCGGGAGCGTCGGGATTGTGCCGGCACCAGCTGTGCAGCAGGTGCAGCAACACGGTGGAATCGATGCCGCCGCTGAAACCCACGTACCAGCGGGGGGCATCGAGCAGGGTCGTGAGCTGGTCGTCGAGGTCGCTGCAGGTAAGGGGGGCGTCAGCCATGTTGTCGCTCTGGCTGGCGCTTAAAAGGGCGCTTAGTTACCGTAGGACATCAGGCGCTGGTAACGCTTCGCCAGCAGGTCTTCCAGGGGCAGCTCTTCCAGCTTCTCCAGCTGTTCTACCAGGTGAAGCTTGATCCTTTCGGCCATGGTTTCCGGGTCGCGGTGGGCGCCTCCCAGCGGTTCCGGGATGGTGGCGTCGACGATGCCCAGTTCCTGCAACACAGAGGACGTCACCCCCATCGCAGCGGCGGCCTCGGGGGCATGTTCGGTGCTCTTCCAGATGATATTCGCGCAACCCTCCGGCGAAATGACGAAGTAGGTCGAATACTGCAGCATCACCAGGTGGTCACCCACGCCGATCCCCAGCGCGCCGCCGGAGCTTCCCTCGCCGATCACCACGCAGATAATGGGCGTCGCCAGGCGCGACATCACTGCCAGGTTGCGGGCAATGGACTCGCTGATCCCGCGCTCCTCCGAATCGATACCGGGATAGGCTCCCGGGGTGTCGATCAGGGTGATCACCGGCAACTTGAAACGCTCCGCGGTTTCCATCAGGCGCAGGGCCTTGCGATAGCCCTCGGGCTTGGGCATACCAAAGTTACGCAGCACCTTGTCCTTTACTGCCCGTCCCTTTTCCTGGCCGATCACCATCACCGGGCGACCTTCCAGCCGCGCGACACCTCCGACGATCGCCTTGTCGTCACCGAAGTGGCGATCGCCATGCAATTCGTCGAATTCCTCGAACACCAGCGGCAGGTAATCCATGGTGTAGGGGCGCAGGGGGTGGCGCGCGACCCGGACGATGTCCCAGGGGCTTAGATTGGAGTAAATCTTCTCCGTCAGCTTGGTGCTCTTGGCCCGGAGCGTGTCGATTTCCTCGCTGATATTGATCTCGTTATCCGAGCCAACCAGGCGCAGCTCCTCGATCTTGACCTCCAAATCGGCGATTGGCTGTTCGAAATCAAGATAGTTTGGGTTCATGCTGGGCTAAACTCGGCGAGGACGGTGGGCGCCCAGTGTACAAAAATAATGCGGCGCAGACCAACAGCAGATCGAGACAGGGGGTTGCCTTTCACAGCTGCGCCCCCGTCGCCGCGCAGGTAACCCGCAAAACCGTCAATCCGCCAGGTATAACCGCACATCGCGAAACTCCGCAGACTCGTCCAGGTCCGGCAGGGTGCAACTGGAATAACGGCCGATTTGCCGGTAGGGCGGGTGATTGAAGTCCTTGACCCGTGAGTCCGCTATCAACACCTTCGGCGCCCGCTCGACGAAACGCTGCAGCCAGCCCAGGTTGGCCCGGTCATAGAGCACATCCGCGACGATAATCAGGTCGATCTCACCGGACACGGCGCAAAAGTCCCCGGCAAGTTCCAGCGACACCCCGCTGCGCCGGGCGTTGAGCCGGGTTGCCGCCAGTGCCAACGGGTCGATATCGCAGGCGACCACCCGGGCGGCGCCCGCCTGGGCCGCCGCGATGGCCACCACCCCGGAGCCGCAGCCGAAATCCAGTACTCGCTTGCCCTGCACCCATTGCGGCTGCTGCAGCAGGAAGCTGGCAAGCACCTGCCCGGAGGCCCAGCAAAAGCACCAGTACAGCGGGTTGTCCATAACCCGGCGCACCGCTTCGGGGGAGAGCGCCTCCTGGGGGTAAGCGCTTTCCAGCAGCAACAGCCGGATTCCGGGTGTGGCCGGCAGTGCACATTCTTCCAGCCCGGCATCGGGCAGTATGCTGCGCAGGGAATCTCCCAACAGCTTCTCTTCAGTCATCACGGCGCCATCGTATGCCACGGCTGCGGGCTCCTATAGAATACCGTCCCATGCAATCGTCACCCCCCTATCTTGTGCCCCACAGCCAGGAAGAAATCCGCATCCTCTACGAGGACGGCGACCTGCTGCTGGTGCGCAAACCGGATCTGCTGCTCAGCATCCCCGGCCGCCATCCCCTCAACAAGGATTGCCTTATCACCCGGCTGCAGCAGACTTACCCTGGCGCCAGTATCGTTCACCGACTTGACCTCGATACCTCGGGCATCATGGTCATCCCCCTCAATAAAGCCACTCACGCCCATATCAGCCGCCAGTTCCAGCAGCGGCAGGTGGAAAAATCCTACCACGCCGTGGTCTTCGGGCTGGTGCGCGATGACCGTGGGGAGATCGACCTGCCCATCGCCTGTGACTGGGACAACCGGCCCCGGCAGGTCATCTGCCACGAACGGGGCCGCTCCGCCCTGACCCGCTTCGAGGTGCTAGAACGCGGCACGGATCGCACCCGGGTGCTGCTGAAGCCGGTTACCGGTCGCTCCCACCAGCTGCGCATTCACATGCGTGAGCTGGGGCATCCCATACTGGGTTGCGACATGTACGCCCACCCCGAGGCGCTGGCAATGGCCCCGCGCCTGATGTTGCACGCCACAACCCTCGCCTTTGAGCACCCGACCACAGGGGAATGGCTCATGGGGGAGTGTCCGCCGGATTTCTGATCGCCTGCGGGCCCCGGGTCACTCTGCGATGGTGGACGCGGCCTGGTCCTGATTGGAACGGGCGATCAGCTGCGCTGCCCGCTGCTGCAGTGCCAGCCTGGCGGGGGTGGGCCGCAACCCTTTCAATTCGACTTGCGCTGCGACAGCCAATGCCAGAGCCTCCTCCTCCCGGTCCACCAGCAACAGCAATTCGGCCATGTCGAGCTTCCATTCGGCGCTGTCCCGCAGCGTCTGCCTGAGGGTCTGAAGGCGCGCAATCGCGAGCTCGGGTTGTTCCCGTGCGAGTTCCAGGCTTATGGCATAGCGCTGCAATTGCGGTACGACCCCGAGCGTGGCGAGCCCCTGGTCAAGGATAAACAGCGCCTGGGGGTAGCGCTCTGTCTCGGCCAGCATTCTGGCCGCCGACAGGTAGTGCCCCGGACTGGGGCTATCCTGCAGGCGCAGATAGTCCTCGAGGTAGGTTATAGCGAGGTCGTAATCACCTGCATCACGGGCAATGCGGGCGAGGTAATCATAGGCGGGCGGGTAGTCAGGAAAGCGCTCCAGGTACCGGTTCATGTGACCGCTGGCGAGCTCGTAGTCCCCGGTTCTGTAGTAGAGCACCCCGAGATCGAAGGCGACCAGTACAGGCGGGCCCAACTCGCCGGCGCGGACATAATCCGCCAATGCCTCTTCGTATTGGCCTCCCTCGGAGTAGACCCTGCCGCGCTGGATGAGTAGCGCCTGGTCTGCGGGAGTTTGCAGCAGATGACGATTGATCTCCTCCAGCTGATCGTGTTGCCCGGGATGCCCCAGGCAAACAGACGCCAGGCACATTGCCAGGCAAGCCAGCGCGGTGCGCGAGATCATGGCGACGTCACCGGGCCCGGGACAGCCGGATCACCGGCGGTGACCCTGAAGCGAATACCGACTCAGCGATTGATCGTGAACCTGTCCAGAACCTCGCCATTGGCATCGATGAAACTGGCAACGAGTTTGTTTTCGCCGGCATCGACGATCACCAGAGCCGATCACCGCCAGGCCGCGCCGTTTGGGGGTCACGGTATCGGCAGGTTGCCCCGCCATGGCGGGGTGCCGCAACCACTGGTCCGGGGCGGTAATACCGGAACCTGAGTCGGCCTTGCCGCCGTTGCCGGCCACGGTATAGACAACCCGGTCATCGACGCCGCCGCTGGTAGGGCTGAGCTGCTCGTAGGCCTCCTCTCCCCGACCGGAGGCCGGCCGGTCAGGATCGCCGTCCACCAGCTCGGCATTGCGGGCTGCGGAATAGGTATCCGACTTGCCGATCAGGCCGGTCAGGTAAAAGCTGCGCTCATAGGAGTGGGAGTGACCGTTGTAGACCAGGTCGACGCCGTAACTGTCGAACACCGGCACGAACTCCTCGCGCATCCACTGTTGCGGCATATCGAAACCGCCCACCTTTTCGGTATCGTCGGAATCGTGATTCGCGCCTTTAGAATAGGGCGGGTGGTGGAAAATGACGATAGTCCAGTCGGAAGTGTTAGTGGACAGGTCATCGATCAGCCAGGCCTTCATGGCCGCGAGCTGGTCGGGGTCGCGGGCGGAGAGCTGGGAATCCAGGCTGACGAAGTGTACGTTGCCGTAATCGAATGAGTAGTACTGCTCGCTGCCACTGGAAACACCCCCGGCCTCGCCATTGGTAGGCAGGGTGAAAATATCGAGGTAAGGCATCCGCGAGGGAGCCTCGCCATTGACCGCCACATAGCTGTCGGGGTCCGCCGACTGGCTGAAGCCCGCTACGGGCACAGGTATCCCCTATACCCATCTCATGATTGCCGATTGTCGGCCAGACCGACACCTGTTTCAGCAACTGCGGGTAGGTTTCGAATACGGCCTGCTGGTAATTGTAGTCACTGCCCACGTAGTAGGCGTTGTCTCCGAGCATCATGAAAACATCCACCGGCTCGCCATCTTTGGCAATGTAGGCTTGCATGCCCGCCAGCACTTCGGCCGCTTCGCCCTCGTGGCTTTCGCGTTCGTCGTCGCCGCCGGTACCAGAGTCGCCGATCAGCCACACCCGGGTATTGCGATCCGCGGGCAGCGCACCGACTTCAGGGGCAGTAACGAAGGACTGGTCGTCAGGCGCGGTCCTGGCGGCGCCGATGGAATACCAGTACTGTATTTCCGGCTTGAGGTCGGTGAAAAGGACTTCCTTATCGCCGCTCTCTGTCTCGTTCGCCTCGCCATAGATATTCAATTTATCCTGCAATGTGCCGATACAGGCGGCAGTCGCTTCGCCACGCCACTTGATAACAACGCTGGTGTCGCTGAGCTGCTGCAGGAACAGTCGCTCCGATGGGGTCTCGACCCCCCGGCATTTCTTGTCGTCGTTATCGTTGTTTGAGCAGGCTGCGGTAAGGACACACGCCAGCGCGGCAAGGGCAAAAGAGCGCAAAGTTGTTATTGTCATTGAAGTTGATCCTGTTAAACGCGTATCGAAATCAGTGGGCCATTAAGCATGGCGCCGGCTACAAGATATATATTACTGCGCCGCATACTGCATCGGCTACAGGCGGCGGCCGCTTTTTAATCATCTGCCAAATAACTGCACCAGTCGCTCCAACTGCCGCAGTAAAGAGTGGCGTCTTCCCTGCCCAGCAGGGCAAGGGAAAACAGGTTGACACAGGCGGTCACCCCGGAGCCGCAGTACACCACCAGCTGCTCCGTTTCCAGGGCATCACCCCAGTGAGCCCGCAACCCCGCCGCATCGCGCACGCGACCGTCGTCGGAGGTCACCCCCTGCCAGGGGCGGTTGAGCGCGCCCGGTATGTGGCCGGCCACGGGGTCTATGGGCTCCTCGAGGCCGAGATAACGGCGCTCTTCCCTGGAATCGATAAGCAGGGCAGCGGCGTCCTGCAGTTCGCGCAGCCCGGTGATATCACAGACCCCCGAGAAGGCGTAACCAGTCTGCGGGCGCCCGGTGATCGGGCCGGGGCAGTCCGGTGTCGGGCAGCCCGCCCGCCGCCAGGAAGGCCTGGTACCCGCCATTGAGCAGGCGCGGCGGACGGTACCCGAGGCTGCGCATCATCCACCACAGGCGCGCCGCAAACGCACAGCGTGAGTCGTCATAGGCGACCACCCGGGTGTCCGCAGTCACACCGCAGCTGGTCAGCAGTGCGACAAAGGCATCGGCCTGTGGCAGGGGGTGGCGGCCACCGTATTTCCCCTTCGGCCCGGCGAGATCGCAATCAAGGTCGAGGTGCCAGGCCCCGGGAACGTGGCCCTTTAGGTACAGGGCGCGGCCCGCGCCCGGGTCCGACAGGGAAAAACGGCAATCGAAAACCACAGCCGGCGGGGATTCAATCAGTTCCTGCGCCTCGATCAACATCCGGTCTGGCATGAGCGGAAGCCTCCTCCAATGGGTGTATAGGGCTGCTGCCCAGCCCCCCGAGAAGAGTAGGCGAGTGAAGAAAAATTCACTAGACTTCCTTAGGTCGTTTGAAGGAATCTCACCGTGGTTACCAGCGCCCGCACCGCGTCAAGGTTGATGATCATAGCCCAGCCTAACTGCTCCGCCACCTGGCGGGCCAACAAGCTGGTGCTGCTGGCACTGGCGATACCCTCGCTGGGTATTGCCACCGGCTTCGCCATGATGGGCGCCTGGCCCATTCTGCCGCTTGCCGGGCTGGAACTGCTTGCGGTGGGCTCCGCGCTCTATTACGTGAACTGGAAGTTGCAGTACCGGCACGTCATTACCCTGAGCGAGGACAGCGTACGCATAGACAAGGGTTTTTATGCACCCCGGCAGAGCTGGCAGTTCCCGCGCCAGGACACGGGGCTGGCCATTGTGCCGGAACAACATCCCTGGGACGGCCCAGGCCTGTCACTGCAGCGCACCGGGGAATCCGTCAGTGTGGGTGAGTTCCTCAACCGGGACGACAGCCTCAAGCTGGCCGAACTGCTGCGCAAAGAAATGCGGGTAGGCAGCCACAGCTCGCAGGGCCACAGGGCGTTCTAGATATCACCGAAGTCCCCGTGGCGCCCCCTGCCCTGGGCGAACCGGGTGGCCCCGGCCACGGTTTCACGACTCTCGATGACCTCCATACCGCGCCTGAACTCGTTGGCGAGGGCCTCCTCCAGGGATAAATCCCACTGCTCAAAGGCGCTCAGGCGATCTGAACGCAGGCAGTTGCGGGGAAAACGACAGAGCAGCTCCGCCAGTTCGAGGGCCCCGCTGAGCGCCTCCCCCTCCTCCACCAGCCGGTTGGCCAGCCCCATGTTCAGGGCTTCCTCCGCATCCACTGCACGGCCTGTCAGGATCAGGTCCATGGCCCGGCTGTGGCCGATCAGCCGGGGCAAGCGGATGGTGCCGCCATCGATCAGGGGAACGCCCCAACGGCGGCAGTACACCCCCATCACCGCGCTTCGCTCAACCACTCGCAGGTCGCACCACAGGGCGAGCTCCAGGCCACCGGCCACCGCGTGACCGGCAATGGCTGCAATCACCGGCTTTCCCAGCACCATTCGGGAGGGACCCATCGGGCCGTCCCCCTGGGCCGACAGCCGGTTACTGCCCTGCTCGGCCGCCACCGCTTTCAGGTCTGCGCCGGCACAGAACGTGCCGTACTCCCCGTGCAGGATAGCCACGTCGCTGTCCGGGTTCGCATCGAAGTCCCTGAAAGCATCCGCCAACGCTGTTGCAGTCGCGCCGTCCACCGCATTGCGCGCCTGGGGTCGGGCAAGGCGCACGATGGTAATACGATCCCGCAATTCTACCGTGACTGAATCCATAATTTCCCCTCGCCTTCCATCCGGTGGCTATGCAGTGTCGCCCATCATTGTGACGGGAATAACAGGTTAAAGGGCGGCACACAGCGGCCTGCAGGAACACGCCTGGTCATCGCCGGTTTGGTAAGCCCCCGGCGAAAATCACCGGGGTGATTGGGGATTAAAGAGGAGGAATGCGCAGGCTCTGGCCCACTTTAATCTTGTCCGGATCCGTGAGCATCGGCTTGTTGGCCTCGAAGATCACCATGTACTTGTTGGCAGCGCCGTAATGCGCCTGGGCGATCTTGCCAAGCGTATCGCCGGGCTGGACAGTATAGAAGGTTGATTCTGCGGCGGGCGCGGCGCCTGCGGGGGCACCTGCGGGGGCATCCACCTGCATCTGGCAATCCACCTGGGCGATGCCGTACTGGTTGCCTGCGCACAGGACAATTTTCTCCATCGCCTCCTGGCTGGGTGCGGAGCCGGTAAGTACGGCAGTTTCACCATCAACCCTGATCCCCACCTGCGCACCGTCTACATCTTCCAGCTGTGTCACCATGCGTGCGATGTTCTCCTCACGCAGCTGGTTGACCCGGGCGGCCGACACCTCAACCGTCTCAGTTACCTTGTCTTCGCCCGCGTCGGACATAAAGTCAAATAATCCCATTGTTCTGTGCTCTCCTGCTTGCATATAGTCGGGTGTGCCAGCGCGCTTCAGTCCGCGGCCGCAGCGGCACCTGTGGCGCCAATCCAGCTGTGGCGCCCCAACACTATAGCCCAGGCTGGCGGCTATGCAACGGCGGCCGGTGCTGTTTCACGGATCCGCGCCGCCAAGGTATAATCCGCCGCCCTTTCGCCAGCTTCCCGTGAGCCAACCCTATGCCCGGTACCTGCAGTGTCCAGTAATAAAGTCGGCTTCGTCAGCCTCGGCTGTCCCAAGGCGCTGGTGGATTCGGAGCGCATCCTCACCCAGCTCAAGATAGACGGCTATGAGATCGTGCCGAGCTACGAGGACGCGGAAATCGTGGTGGTCAACACCTGCGGCTTTATCGACAGCGCCAAGCAGGAATCCCTCGACGCCATCGGCGAGGCCATCAGCGAAAACGGCCGGGTCATCGTCACCGGCTGCATGGGCAAGGGCGATGATGCCCGCGCCATCATGGAACTGCATCCCAAGGTGCTGAGCGTTACCGGCCCCGCGGCCTACGAGGAAGTGGTGGGCGCGGTCCACCAGTTTGTGCCCCACACCCCGGTGCACGACCCCTTCGCGGACCTGGTGCCGCCCCAGGGAATCAAGCTGACGCCCCGTCACTACGCCTACCTGAAGATTTCCGAAGGCTGTAACCACCGCTGCAGCTTCTGCATCATCCCGTCCATGCGCGGCGACCTGGTCAGCCGCCCTATCGGCGATGTGATGGGCGAGGCGGAGCGCCTGGTGCGCGCCGGTGTGCGGGAGCTGCTGGTGATCTCCCAGGACACCAGTGCCTACGGGGTGGACACAAAATTCCGTACCGGCTTCTGGGAGGGCCGCCCGCTGAAGACCCGCATGCAGGACCTGTGCGAGGCCCTGGGGGAATTGGGCGTCTGGGTGCGCCTGCATTACGTCTACCCCTACCCCCACGTGGACAAGGTCATTCCGCTGATGGCCGAGGGCAGGATCCTGCCCTACCTCGACGTGCCGCTACAGCATGGCAGTCCCGAAGTACTCAAGCGGATGAAACGCCCGGCGGCGGCGGAAAAGTCCCTGGAGCGCATCAAACGCTGGCGCGAGATCTGCCCGGACATCACCCTGCGCAGCACCTTTATCGTCGGCTTCCCCGGGGAGACCGAGGACGACTTCGAACAGCTGCTGGACTTCATGCAGGAAGCGCAGCTCGATCGCGTAGGTTGTTTCCAGTACTCCCCGGTCAAGGGGGCCGCGGCAAACGACCTGCCTGACCCGGTGCCGGAAGAGCTCAAACAGGAGCGCTGGGACCGCTTCATGGCCCTGCAGCAGGATATAAGCGCGGCGCGACTGCAGGCCAAGATCGGCAAGACCATCGAAATCCTGATCGACAGCGTGGATGAGCAGGGCGCCATCGGCCGTTCCAGCGCGGATGCGCCGGAAATCGACGGCAAGGTTTACCTGGACGGCATTACCGGCCTCTCCCCCGGTGACCTGGTCGAAGCCGAAGTCACCGGCGCGGACGAATACGACCTGTGGGCGGGTTGAGCCACCGGTGAACCTGCTGCTCTTCAGCGCGGCGGATCGCCTCGACCAGCAGCGCATCCGGGTGGCGGGTGAGCGCCTGCAACATATGGTGCAGGTGCTGGGATCCCAGGTGGGAGACGAGCTGCGGGTCGGTGAAGTGGGCGGGATGGCCGGAACCGGCCGCCTGCTGGAAATCAACGAACAACAGGCCGTGCTGGCCGTTGAGCTGGACCGGCCTCCCCCCCCGAAGCTGCCCCTGTGCCTGGTACTGGCACTGCCGCGCCCCAAGATGCTGCGCCGCATCATTCGCACCGTCGCGGAGCTGGGTGTTGCGGAACTGCACCTGATCAATTCCTACCGGGTCGACAAAAGCTACTGGCATACGCCGGCACTGCAGGCCGACACCCTGCGGGGCTACCTGCTGCAGGGCCTGGAACAGTCCCGCGATACCCTGCTGCCGACGGTATCCTGCCACCGCCGCTTCAAGCCTTTCGTGGAGGATGACTTACCCGCCATGGCCGCCGGGCGACGCGCGTTGCTGGCCCACCCCGGCGACTACCCTCCCTGCCTGGCCGAGCCCCATCGCCAGACCCTGCTGGTTATCGGCCCCGAGGGCGGCTTCATTCCCTACGAGGTGGAAAAACTGGAGCTCGCAGGGTGCGACACCGTCTCGCTGGGGCCGCGGATCCTGCGGGTGGAAACAGCGCTGACAGCACTGGTCGGCAGGCTTTTTTAACCGGGCGGAACCCACAGACAAAGTAATCCCTTGATGAGGGTCAAGGAGTTGGCCCGGTGATAGGGCTATCGTTGCCGATCAGCTACAGCGCCCAGACGAGGAACCAGATATGCTGACGGTTGCGGAAATCATGACCCGGGAACCCTACACACTGGGGCCGGACGACACCCTGGCCACAGCGCGACAACTACTGGCGGAGCACCACATTCGGCATATACCCGTCGTCATCGCCGACGGCAGCCTGATCGGACTGGTTTCCCAGCGGGATGTGCTGGCAGCCGGTGATACCAGCGTGCTGAACCGGGAGGGGGGGAACTCCCGAGAAAACTACGTGGCGCTGTCCTCGATCATGTCCAGCCCGGTGCAATCCGTGGACGAATCCGCCAGCCTGCGGGGCACCGCCCTGCACCTGCAAAAACATAAAGTCGGCTGCCTTCCGGTACTGCGCAAGGGCAAGCTGGTAGGGATCATCACCGATTCCGACTTTGTCGCCATCGCCATCAATCTGATGGAACAACTGGAGTCGGCGGAGCCGGATGAAGACGATTTCGACGAGGAGGACGAGGAAATTTCCTGACTCGTCAGCGCTTACCCGACCACTTCCGGGATACCCGCGGGGCAGCTGACGCCCGTACCGCCGAGGCCACAGTAACCCCCGGGGTTTTTCGCCAGGTATTGCTGGTGGTACTCCTCGGCGTAGTAAAACGCCGGGGCGTCGAGAATTTCGGTTGTGATAGCGCCGTAGCCTCCCCTGTCCAGGGCCTCCTGAAACAGGGTTTGTGAGGCCCTGGCCTGGCGCCCCTGCTCTTCATCGAACACATATATGCCCGAGCGGTACTGGGTGCCCCGGTCATTGCCCTGGCGCATTCCCTGGGTCGGGTCATGCCCCTCCCAGAACAACTGCAGCAGCGTCGCGTAAGACACCGCGGCGGGATCAAAGACCACCAGCACAACCTCGTTGTGGCCGGTTTGGCCGGTACAGACTTCCTGGTAGGTGGGGTTGGGAGTGATGCCGCCCGCGTAACCGACAGCTGTGGTAAATACGCCATCCACCTGCCAGAACTTGCGCTCCACGCCCCAGAAACACCCCATGCCGAACAGTGCCTGGCGCAGGGGCGCGGCAAAAGGCCCCTTGAGCGGGTTGCCATTCACGTAGTGGGCCGCGGGTACCGCCATGGCCTGTTCCCGCCCGGGCAGGGCGGATTTCGCGTCGGGTAATCGGGTCTTGCTGGCAGCGCTGAAAATACTCATGTCCTCGGGATTCCTCGTTGTTCGGGGTGTCGCTGCCCGGCCACTCAGGTCCGGCAGTGGCAGGTGCGACCTGCAGGCAATGTAGGCCAGCTGGTAGGGAACTGCAACGCCCCGGCGGAAAATCCGGATGGACAACAGCACGCCAGCCGAGGCGCAACCGCACGCGCCAAAGGCCCGCAATGCGGCGGACAGTACTACAGCCGGAATCGGAGCGACCTTTCCCTTCCGGCCTACAAACGTGTAAGCTGGTTTGCAAAACAGCCGACGGAACCCGGAACATAACGCGGCTGTCATAATTAAAAATTACAATCAAACCGGTAACTGAACCCAGGCCCACCAGGGCACTGGACCCACCGGACGCAACAGACGTGGTAACACTATGAACACACTGAAATTTGATCCAAGAGAGCTGTGCAGCCGCAAGCTGTGGCAGCTGGTCAGCACCGAAACCGAGGAGCAGGTAAGTGAAAGGGAGCTCAGGGAAGCCATCGCCGAGCTCGCCAACCGCCGCCACTACCTGGAGCAACTGCAGCAGATTGGCGCCATCAAGGGGCACAATGCGGGTGCCTGAGCACCCGCCAAGCCCCCGTTCCCGCCCATGGCCAAACCTCCCGCCCGCCGCTCCTCTTCCCAGGATATAGACCGCTTCCTGCAGCAGAGCAGGAATATCTCCGAGTTCGTCGCGAAGCAACCGCGGCTGTTGTTTGCCATTGATGCCACCGCCAGCCGCCAGCCCACCTGGGACCGGGCCAGCCATGTCCAGCAGGAAATGTTCCTGGCCACGGGCGAAATCGCGTCACTGGCAGTTCAACTGGCTTACTACCGGGGGTTCCAGACATTTTCAGCCAGCCCCTGGCTGACCGACAGCCAGGAATTGCGACGCCTGATGGCGAAGGTGCAATGCGAGGGCGGGCATACCCAGATCGCCCGGCTGTTGCGCCATGCGCTGGAAGAACATCGCAAACGCGCCATCCGCGCCCTGGTTTTCATCGGTGACGCGGTGGAAGAGAGCCCTGACACCCTGGGCAACCTGGCGGGCCAGTGCGGTTTGCTGAAACTGCCGCTGTTCCTGTTCCACGAAGGGCGCAACCGCTCGGTGGAAACAACCTTTCGCACCATGGCAAAACTGAGCGGCGGGGCCTACGCGCACTTCGACAGCAATAGCGCCAGCGCGCTCGCCGCCCTGCTGGGCGCGGTCGCACGCTACGCGACCGGCGGGCGCGCGGCACTGGAGAACAGTTCCGGCGAGAGTGCTAGACTGCTGCTCCAACAACTCGGCAAGTAAACTACTGAGATCATTGTGCCCCGACTGATTCTGCTGCTGGCGGTCACCGCCGTCATTTACATCATGTACCGACGGGTACAGACCGTGCCGCCCCACAAACGTCGGGCGGAATACATAAAACTGGGGCTGGCGGTGGCAGTGGCTGTCGTGGTGGTGTTGACCGTCACCGGTCGCATGCACTGGCTCGGCATCGCCGCTACCGGCCTGCTGGTCGCCGCGCGACAGCTCCTGCCCGCCCTGATCCGCCTGTTTCCCATGTTTGCGGCACATCGCGCCCAGGCCTCGGGCAAGGCCCAGGGCCAAACCTCTACCGTGGAAACCGTGCTGCTGCGCATGCAGCTGGCTCACGACAGCGGCGACCTGCAGGGGGAGGTTCTCAAGGGCAGCTTTGCGGGGTGGCGGCTGGTGGATATGGACCGGCAGCAACTGGAAGAGCTGATGGCCTATTGTCTGCACGAGGATGCCGAATCTGCCCGCTTGCTCGATAGCTACCTGCAGCAGCGATTTCCCGGCGAAGGGCCCTTCGGCCAGGGCCAGCCGGGGGGTGGCGGCAACGGTGGCGGCAATGGCGACATGAACCGCCAGGAAGCCCTGGCCATACTCGGCCTGTCCGATGGCGCCAGTCGCGAGGAGATCATCGCGGCCCACCGGGCCCTGATCCAGAAGCTGCACCCGGACCGGGGCGGCAACGATTACCTGGCGGCCAAAATCAACCAGGCCAAGGACTTTCTGCTGGACTGAAAGCGGGCGGCGCGAACCAGTGGCGGGCCCCCTGATAAATGCTTACACTTGCGCCCAAACCAGGCAGGACTGTTGTATCGCCATGACTGACGTATTTGTTATCCGCAACCAACTTGGGCATTTCTGGGGCAAGAGCAAGGCCTGGGTCGACGGCTCCCAGCCCCGACTGGTGCTGCGTACCAAGCACCGTGACGAGGCAGTTAACACGCTGTTCGAGCTGAGTTCGAAGGACTTCGAACTGCGCGGAGACGTGGTGGCAACCCAACTGGGGGAGCGCGGTGAGCCCGTTATCGAGCCCAGCCAGATTCCCCTGCCTATGGACACCGCGCTTGAAGAAGAAGCGCCCGAAGCCTCCGACAAGGTGCAGGACAGCCCCTCCGACAGCCCTGAAGAGACGGAACCTGTCGCCTGATCGGCCACAGCTGCCGACTTGCGGTGACTTGAAAAACCACCCCCGGCACCACCATATCCTCACTTGCGCGCATTCATGGTGTGCATGGGTTTATTGATACTGACTGAAGGAGCCATAGACGCCCGATGAGAATTATCCTGTTCCTCGCGACCAATATTGCGGTACTGCTGCTGGTCAGCATCGTGTTCAGCCTACTGGGACTGGACGGCGTCCTTGCGGCCAACGGCGTGGACCTGAATCTTCAGGCGCTGCTGGTTATGTGCGCCGTATTCGGCTTCGGCGGCGCATTGATATCCCTGTTCCTGTCAAAGTGGATGGCCAAGCGCGGCACCGGTACCTACATCATCGAGCAGCCCCGCAACCGCGACGAGGAGTGGCTGCTGACCACGGTCAGGGAGCTCGCCAGTGAGGCGGGTATCGGCATGCCGGAGGTGGGCATCTTCCCCTCCCAGGCGGCCAATGCCTTTGCCACCGGCTGGAACCGCAACAGCGCGCTGGTCGCCGTCAGCGAGGGCCTGTTACAACGCTTCCAGAGGGAAGAAGTGCGGGCCGTCATGGCCCACGAAATCGGCCACGTCGCCAACGGCGACATGGTCACGCTGACCCTGATCCAGGGCGTCGTGAACACTTTCGTGATGTTTCTGGCCCGCATCATCGGCCATGCCATAGACCGGCTGGTGTTCAAGACCGAGCGCGGCTATGGCATTGGCTACTACGTAGTGACCATGGTGGCCCAGTTGGTGTTGGGTATCCTGGCCAGCATGATCGTGTTCTGGTTCTCCCGCTGGCGCGAATACCGGGCTGACGCCGCCGGCGCCGGCCTGACTACCAATGGCAGCATGATCGCGGCGCTGGAGCGCCTGCGGCAGGAGCAGGGGCTGCCCCAGGACCTGCCAGGTGAGCTGACAGCTTTCGGGATCAGCGAACAGTTGAAGCAGGGTTTCAGCAGCCTGTTCAGCTCGCACCCGCCGCTGGAGGACAGGATCAGGGCGCTGCAGGGCGCCTGACCTCTTCACCGCCGGATTGGCGGGCCCATATACAGCTCCAGGTTCGGAAAAACCTGCCGAATGGGTCCAAAATTCCGGTGTTCGAGGTAGCGCATGTTCATGAACCAAGCGCTAAGATTAATGTCTAATGAGTCCCGTCGATGCTGGAAACTGCCGTTTGCGTCGCGTAACTTTGTGAAATGACAGACCACTGACCCAATGGAGACCAGACCTTTCGTCATTTGCCTGAGGGAGGAACCCCATGCCATATGGCCCGTATGAACTCAAGTGCCCTGTATGCAAGTGCCGGAATGTCGAGCGCATACACCGTTCCACGTTCGAAAAAATCTGCCGCAGGAACCCGAAATTTCGCTGCTACCGCTGCTCTCGAAATTTCTTCAGCAAGATTCTTCCGCAGCAATCCGTGGCCGGACAAACATCGGCAGTGCCCGATCGTTCAGAATATGTCCCGGAGATCATCGGGTAAACCGCTGGCATTGATCCGCCGGGGCGAGTCACCCGGCCTTGCAGGACAGCGCCGGAATCAGACTCGGGCGAGAGGCCTGACCAGGTACTCGCTCATCGGTATCACATCTATATGCTCGAAATCGATAAAGCGCGCACAGCTTTCCAGCATGGCGGTCACTCTTTGCTGCAGCAGGCCGTCATCGCCACCCGTATCGTAGAACACATGATCTGAGACCATGGCCCCCTCGGGGAAGTTCTCCTCGACGATGGCGTCACAGGCCAGTGTGTCAGCGCCAATCGCGCGCACTACCACGTTCTGGCGGTAGCCAAAAGTTGACTGGGTCTCGATGGCTACCCGGGTATGGCTGCCCTGCCAGACAGCGAACCATTCATCCCTTGCCATGGACGCCGGCCGGCGCATGAATACCACATGACACATGCCGGGCACCCGCTCACCCGGCGCAACCGGGTGCGTGCGCTGGCTCACCAGTGGCTCTGCCTCGGCCACCAGGTAGGCACCGCGGCGCGCCACGTGTCTATCGATCAGCGGCTCCCAGGCGTCTGCCGCAGCAGCGCTATCCACCCACAGGGAGAGAAAAGCCCCGGGCAGCGGCGGATGGCTCTCCATCCTGCGTCCCGCTGCCGGCGCCACCGCGCTGTCCGCGACCGCCAGGCGTATCCCGTGAATACCCTGCAACCGCTCCAACTGCGGGCACAGCGCTTGCAACAGCTCGTCGCGGAAGTCATCGACAGTTGGCTGGGCGCCTTGCCAGAGCGAGTAAACAAGTTTTTCCACGGTCTGGAGCCCTCCCGCAGTTGGCTACTGCACGCCCAGCGGCGGAGTAATAGTTGCGCAATTGTCTATCAGCATTTCCGAGCCATTGACGAAACCGGACTCATCGGAGGCGAGGTACAGCACCAGGTTGGCGATATCCTCGGGGTCGCACATATTGCCGTATTTGCCGACCTCCTCGATGTCCTCGGCGGTGGCCACGTCCTTGCCCATGGCTACCTTTACCACCATGGGAGTCTTCACCCCGTCGGGGTGGATGGAATTGCAGCGGATGCCGTTTTTCTGCTCCTTGCAGAACATGGCGATGCTCTTGGTCAGGGAGCGCACCGCGCCCTTGCTGGCTGTGTAAGCCGCCACGAAAGACTGGCCGTGAATCGCCGCTACCGAGGACATATTGATGATGGAGCCGCCGCCGCTGGTGGCCATGGCGGGAATCGCATGCTTGCACCCCAGGAACACGCCGTCGCTGTTGACCGCGTTGATCTTGCGCCACATGGCGAGCTCGGTATCAACGATAGTGCCCAGGGCGATCATGCCGGCGTTATTCACCAGGATGTCGAGGCGGCCGAATTGCTCCACTGTGGCCGCGACCACTGCTTGCCAGTTGTCCTCGTCGGTCACATCCAGGCGCATAAAAGTCGCACTGTCGCCGATGGCGTCCGCCACTGCCTGGCCGTCCTTTTCATTCAAATCCGCAACCACCACAATGGCGCCTTCACGCGCCAGCAAGATCGCGTCTGCCTTGCCCATGCCGCTGGCACCGCCTGTGATAATTGCAACCTTACCGGCAACTCTGCCCATAACCCCTTTACTCCCTGTCTGTTATCGACCGCGCGCGAATCTGCGGCACGGCCTGCTTTGTCAGCGCGAGAGTTAAACAGATGCCGCCCCCCAGCTCAAATGGCGTCGCGGCTAAACTGGCGACAGGGCTGCCCAATTGAACCGCCCCACCACTCGCATGTGCAGCTGCCAGCTAGTATTCTGTGACTGCGTAAACTTCCAGCCCACAGGAGACCGACATGAACCAGACCGCTGCGACACAAACCGGGCCCAGGCCTGCCCTGGTGGACTGGCTGGGTTACCTCAGCCTTGCGCTACTGCTGGCACTGCCGGCCGCGGTGCTGACAGTGCGGGCGGGTGCCTGGCAGCAGGGGCTGCTGATCTATGCCATAGCCTGTGCCGGAGCGGTGCTGGCCCTGCTGCTGGCTGTTCTGTTAATGCTGCTGCCGCGCTTCGCACCCTGGCGCAAGGCCCTGGGCGGGCGGGCATTGCTGGCGCTGCCGGGCGCCCTGCTGATGTTTTCACTGTTGGGAGCCGGGCAGTACCCACGCATCCATGACATCTCGACCGACCTGCAGGACCCCCCGGTATTTACTGCGGCGGCACAACAGCGCGGGGCAGACAGCAACAGCCTGGAAACCGACCCGGCCACACTGGAGCTGCAGGCAGGGGCTTATCCGGACCTCCAGACCCTGCGCACCACCATGGGCTACGACGAGTTGTTCGACACGGCGGTGCGAGTCGCCACCGACATGGGGTGGGAGATATACCTGCAGGACCGCAACGCCGGTGTCATCGAGGCGGTGGACACCACGACGGTCATGGGTTTCAAGGACGATATCATTATCCGCGTGCGCACCAATGCCCAGGGCACCCTGGTCGACCTGCGCTCCGTGTCGAGGGTGGGAGTCGGCGACCTGGGAGCCAATGCCAAACGCATAAAGGCTTTCCTGGCGGGGCTGCAGCAACAGTAAACCTGTATGACCCGGGCAACAACACACCCATCCGAGCACCTCGCGGCAGTCGCAGTACTGCTGTTGCTGTTGATTTCTTTCGGCGCCGCGGCTGCGGAACCTGACTATCTCACTTTCGCCACGGACGACGAGGCCAACAGTACCGAGATATTCAGCAAGGCCAGTCCATCAGTCGTTTTCGTTACCAACAAGGCACTGCGCCGCAACTTCTTCAGCCCGAATGTGCAGGAGATTCCCCAGGGCGCGGGCACCGGTTTCGTCTGGGACAGGAGCGGCCTGATCGTTACCAACTTCCATGTCATCGCCGGCGCTCACAAGCTGACTGTGACATTGCACGATCGCAGCGAGCACGAGGCCGAGGTTATCGGGCTGGCGCCGGAAAAGGACCTGGCCGTCCTGCGCATACAGGACCCGCCCGACCATCTTGTCACCCTGCCGCTGGGTGATTCTTCCGAACTGACCGTGGGCCGCAAGGTACTGGCTATCGGCAATCCATTTGGCCTGGATACCACGCTCACCACCGGGATCGTCAGTGCGCTGGGACGTGAGATCCAGGCGCCGGACAACCGCAGGATTCGCGGCGTGATCCAGACCGACGCCGCGATCAACCCGGGCAACTCCGGTGGGCCGCTGCTCAACTCACTGGGCCAACTGGTCGGTGTCAATACCGCGATTTACAGCCCCAGTGGCGCCAGCGCCGGGATAGGCTTTGCCATACCGGTGAACACCGTGAAAGAAGTGGTGCCACAGCTGATCAGCTACGGCCGTATCCTGCGTCCCATCATCGGCGTGGAACTGGCCAGCGATCGCTGGATCCGGCGCTACCGGATCGAGGGCCTGCCGGTGGTGCAGGTATATCCCGGATTGCCCGCCCACAAGGCCGGAATCACAGGAGCTTACCGCGGTTCACGCGGGGAAGTGATACTGGGGGACATCATTACGGCGATAGACGGCAAGCCCGTCCGAAGCAACGACGACTACCTTGACGCACTGGAGAAAAAACAACCCGGCGACACTGTCCAGGTCAGCACACGGCGCGACAAGCAGGAGAAAACCTTCAAGCTCAAACTCATCGAATCCCAGTAGCGCGGCGCACGCCCGCGCCTAGAAAATCAGCACCAGCAGGATTATCACCGCTACCGCACCCAGCACCCACTTGAGCAAACCCTCCCGGGTCAGGCCGGGTTTTCTATTGCGGCTTTCCTCGGCTACCAGCCTGGCCATCAGCGCATCCACATCCCCTGTGCCCAGGCGCTCGCCCCCGCCCGGGCTGTAGTTCGGCGCGGCCGCTCCCACGATGCCGCCAGGTCTGCTCGAGGCTTTGTCCATTGCACGCCGGGCAATTTCCCGGGCGCGGTTTTCCTGCTGCCTCACCGCTTCCAGCAGATCGATCAACTGCTGCCGCTCTGCGGCAGGTATGGCACCGATGCCCTCCCCATCACTGGCGCGAAGGCTGAATGGCTTGCCATTGATCACAAAGGTTATTCTGGACTCGTCCATGCCTCTCACCACTGGCCGCTCAGGCCAGGGTACCGCCGTCCACCCGGATATCCTCGCCGGTGATATGAATGCCGTCCTGGGAAGCCAGCATGGCGATCACACTGGCTACCACCTCGGGGCCACGGGCGCCGGTCGGAGAGATGACCCGGGAAATCAGCTCAAAGTCCATAGTCTCGGGAAAGGCCACACCATCTGTCATACCCGTTTTTATTTCGCCGGGACAGACGCAGTTGGCGCGCACACCGCGCTTGGCGTACTCGATGGCGATGCTGCGGGTCATGGCGAGCACCCCACCCTTGCTGGCCGAGTAAGCCACACCGCAGGGCAGCCCCGCCAGGGCCGCGGTGGAGGCCGCATTGACGATAGCGCCTTTGCTTGCCACCAGGTGAGGCAGGGCCTCACGGCACAGCAGCATGGTGCCGGTAAGATTGACGTCGATAACCTTCTGCCACTGGCCGAGCTGCAGCTGTTCGGTGTCGTCAAAGCGCAGCACGCCCGCCATGTTGACCAGGGCGTTCAGGCTCCCGTACCGGGCCACGCAGGCTGTCACACAGGCGCGCACATCCTCTTCGCTGCCTATATCGCAGACCCGGCCGCTGGCTTCGCCCCCAGCGGCGACAATAAGGTCTACCGTCGACTGCACCGCCTCGCTGTTGAGGTCAACGCAATACACCGCCCCTCCCTCCGCTGCGATGCGCTGCGCGCTGGCTCTACCGATGCCACCACCGGCGCCGGTCACCAATACCACCTGGTCTTCAAATCTCTGCATATGCCACCTCTTGATTCAGCCGGCGCTCAGCATGCCCGCGCCATAAACCGCGGTCAACCGGCTGGGTATGGACCGGTAAACCGACTGTGCCTGCGCGCCACCGCCTGGCGCATTATGTCAGACAGGCTGACTTATTAAGCCATTGTCCTGCGGCGCGGCGGCGCTAACATGGTGACTCTTTAACCGGCGCCCCGGCAGCCTTACCATGGGCGACCGTCAGAAAGTAGCGCTGCGTGACCCAGCATTCGCGCCGCAAACCCAACAGGAGAACGCTTTTGCAGGATCTCGAGCAATTCCGCCAGGAAGTACGCCAGTGGCTGGAAGACAATTGCCCACCGTCCCAGCGCCAGCCCATCACGGCCGAGGAACAATACTGGGGCGGACGCCGCGGCACTTTCCCATCGGAAGATGCGCGGACCTGGTTCCAGCGCATGCGAGACAAGGGCTGGATAGCCCCGGAGTGGCCCGAGGAATACGGCGGTGGAGGCCTCAGCGACCGCCAGGGCCAGGTGATCAAGGAGGAAATGAAAAAAATCAGGGCGCGCACCCCGCTCTATGGCATAGGCCTGTGGATGCTCGGCCCGGCCCTGCTGGAATACGGTAACGAGGCACAGAAGCGTCAGCACATTCCCGCCATTATCAACGGCGAGAGCCGCTGGGCGCAGGGCTACTCGGAACCGGGCGCCGGCTCCGACCTGGCCAGCCTGCAGTGCAAGGCACAAGACAAGGGTGATCACTTCCTGGTCAACGGCAGCAAGATCTGGACTACCGCGGCGGACAAGTGCGACTGGATATTCTGCCTGGTTCGCACCAATACCGAGGTCAAGAAACAGGAGGGCATCAGCTTCCTGTTGATCGACATGGATTCCGAGGGAGTCAGCACCACGCCGATAGCATTGATAAGCGGCGAGTCCGAGTTCTGCCAGACCTTTTTCGAAAACGTGAAGGTGCCGAGGGAGAACCTGGTGGGGGAATTGAACAAGGGTTGGTCCGTGGCAAAGGCCCTGCTGGTGCACGAGCGCAAGCTCATGGCGGAAATTGGCAGCGACTCCCCGCGCAAGGTGATGGCGCCCAACGCGGCAGCGCGCCAATACCTGGAGTTCAAGGACGGCAAGATCAGCGATGCCCAGCTGCGCAGTGACCTGGTCGAGTACGACATGCAGATGCACGCGATTGCCCTGACCCACTTCCGCGGCTTCGAGGAAAAAGCCAGCGGCCTGCGCAGCGCGGCGCCCCTGGTAATGAAGTACCTTGGCACCGAGGCGGAGAAAACCAAGAGCGAGCTGTTGCTGGCCATCATGGGCAGCCGCGGCCTGGGCTGGGAGGGCGAGGAATTCACCTCCGAGGAACTCGACACGCTGCGCCTGTGGGCGATGTCAAAGGCGATGACAATCGCCGGGGGCAGCTCGGAAATACAGCTGAATGTTATTGCCAAGAGCGTACTGGCACTGCCGCAGCCGGGAGAAAGCTAGTGTCACTGGTCCTGAACGAAGAGCAACGACTGCTGCGGGACACCGCCCGGGATTTTCTCGCGGCCAATGCGCCGGTGGCGGCACTGCGCAAGCTGCGCGATGAGCGCGACCCGCTGGGTTACGCCCCGCAACTGTGGCAGCAGATGACGGAGCTGGGCTGGGCCAGTATTATTTTGCCTCAGGAATATGGCGGCCTCGATTTCGGCTTTACCGGCCTCGGCGTGGTACTCGAGGAATGCGGACGCACCCTGGCCGCGTCGCCCCTGTTTGCGTCGGCTGTGGTGGGCGCCTCGACCATCCTGCTGGGTGGCAGCGCTGCGCAAAAGTCGACAATGCTGCCTGCAATCGCCACCGGCGAACTGACCCTGGCCCTCGCCCTGGAAGAGTCCTGCCATCACCGGCCCAGCCATATTGCCACCACCGCACGACGCGATGGGCAGGACTTCATCATCAATGGCAACAAAACCTTCGTCCTGGACGGGCACAGCGCCGGGCAGCTCATCGTGGTGGCGCGCAGCGACGGCGACGAGCACAGCCCCGGGGGGCTGACCCTGCTGCTGGTTGATCGCGAGGCCAGCGGGGTAACGTGCCGGCGCACGGTAATGGCCGACAGCCGCAACGCGGCCAACCTGGATTTTGACAATGTCAGGGTGGCCGCAGATGCGCTTATCGGTGAAGCGGGCAGGGGCTGGGACATTCTCGAAGCGGTGCTGGATCGCGCCCGCATCGCCATCGCCGCGGAGATGATGGGTTGCGCGCTGGAAGCTTTTGAGCGCACAGTGGAATATCTCAAGGTACGGGAGCAGTTCGGTGCACCGATCGGTAGTTTCCAGGCACTGCAACACCGGGCCGCGCAGATGCAGGCCGAGTTCGAACTGTGCCGATCAGTCCTGCTGCAGGCGCTCAGCGCCGTCGACGATACACCGGAGCAGCTGCCGATACTGGCCAGCCTGGCCAAGGCGAAACTCAATGAGCTGGTAAAGAGAGTGACCAATGAGTCGGTGCAGATGCACGGCGGTATCGGTGTCACCGACGAACTGGAGATAGGTTTTTTTCTCAAGCGGGCCCGGGTCACGATGCAGATCTTCGGGGACACCGGGTTTCACAAGGACCGCTACGCCACGCTCTGTGGTTACTGAAACGCTGCTGGAAGACAACAACGAGAGGACGATATGGAACCGAGTGACAAGATCAGGGTAGTCGAACAGTATGTTGAGGCCTTTGCCAATGCGGATATGGACATCATCCGCGGCATGTATGCAAGCAACGCCAGGGTGGAAGATCCCGTGGGGACTCCCGTGCACGAGGGCCTCGATGCCATCTGTACTTTCTACGAGGGAGCGCTGAAGTCGGGCGCCAGGCTGGCCCTGACGGGTACGCCGCGCTGCACCGGTAACGCCGTTGCATTTCCCTTCCAGGTGACAATGCCCGGGATGGTTATCGATGTCATCGACGTCTTCGAGTTTGACGGGGACGGCAAGGTCGCCAGCATGAAGGCCTATTGGGGTCCGGAGAATATTAAGACCTGAGAGTACATGCGGAGGTGCGATAATGGAAATCAACGGTATTGCCCATACCATGCTGACGGTCAGCGACTTTCCCGTCGCAAGGAGTTTTTACGGCCAGCTGTTGCCCTTCCTGGGCCTGACCCCGGTGCTGGACGACGAGGTCATGTACTACTGCGTGGGGGGCAGGACCGCGGTGGGCATTCGCGCCAGCCCTCAGCAGGATTCGCAAGACCGCTTCGACCAGAATCGCAGCGGCCTGCACCATCTTTGTTTTCGCCTGCGCGAGCGCGCGGACGTGGACGAGTTGCACCGCTTCCTGCAAAGCACCCCGGCCCGTATCATTCACCCCCCACAGGAAGACGGTTGGGCCCCCGGTTACTACTCGGTGCTGTTCGAGGACCCGGAGGGTATCCGGCTGGAGGCCAACTTCGTGCCTGGCAAAGGACTGCTGGAGTAAGCAAGCGCAACTGGAGCCGCCAGTTTTGATCCAGAGCAATCGCGGCAACGCCATTAGGACGCTATAATCCCAGCCCGGAGGTAACCCATGTTTGCATATACCACACCCTTGATCGGCGGGCTGCTGATCGGCGCGGCCTCGGTCGCATTGATGTATTTACTGGGGCGCATTGCCGGCATTGCCGGCATTGTCTGGGGCGCCGTATCGGCGCAGCCCGATAACGCCTGGCGCTGGCTGTTTATTGTCGGCCTGGTGGTCGGCCCCGTGCTCTACCACCTGCTGGCAGGCGTCCCCAACCCCCCGCCCAGCCAGTTGCCCTGGTGGCAGGCGGTCGCGGGCGGCCTGCTGGTGGGATTCGGTGTTCGCATGGGCAGTGGCTGCACCAGCGGCCACGGGGTCTGCGGCATCGGCCGCCTTTCGCCGCGTTCGCTGGCGGCTACCGTTACATTCATGGCGACCGGAATCGCGACGGTCTACGTGATCCGCCACCTGCTGCCGGGGGTGCTGGTATGAAGGCCCTCGTGGGATCTGCTATGCGGCATTGTATTCGGGGTCGGCCTGGCGATGTCCGGAATGACGGACACGGCCAAGGTTCTGGGTTTTCTCGATATCACCGGCCAGTGGATTCCGGACCTCGCCTTTGTCATGGGCGGCGCGGTACTGGTCACCCTGATCGCCTTCCGCTTTTTGCCCAAAATGAAGCGGCCGGTGCTGAACCCGCGCTTCTACCTGCCCGCCACCACGATCATCGATGGCCGGCTGCTGGGAGGCGCTGCCATCTTCGGAATCGGCTGGGGCGTCTACGGTTACTGCCCCGGCCCGGCCATATCCGCGCTCACCTACCTGGACCAACAGACCGGGATGTTCGTGGTGGCCATGCTGGTCGGCATGGCTGTGGCAAACAAGGTCTCGCCCGGCTGATACTCTTCACCCGGTTGCGGCCCGCACAGCGGAAGCTGTTGCGGGCAGTCACCGCCTGCTAGACTCGGGTCCATGGACGCGCAACTGCTTACTACGCTCATCGCCGTCGCCCTGGTACTGGTCTATGTCATAGCCATTGTTTCGGCGCTGGAAGCCATACTGAATGCGCGCACCTCCCAGGGGGCCGTCGCGTGGGCTATATCCCTGCTAACCCTGCCCTACATCACCGTGCCGCTGTACCTGGTGTTCGGGCGCAACAAGTTCGACGGCTACCTGGACCAGCGCGATGAGATCGAGCGGGAGTCCCTGCGCCTGATCCGCCGGACCAGCAGTATGATCGAGCAGCATATCGTGCCGGTGACCAGCGATACGCCGCTGTACGCCAGCCTTTACAACCTGGCGCGCATGCCCGCCACCAGTGGCAACCGGGTAGAGCTGCTGATAGATGGCAGGCAGACCTTCGACAGCATTGTGGCCGGGCTTGAAAGCGCCCGGAAATATATCTTCTTCCAGTTCTATATCATCCGGGATGACAAGCTGGGCCGGCGCATCTGCCGGGCGCTGGCCGACAGGGCGAGGGCCGGGGTCAAGGTGTTCCTGCTCTACGACGAGATAGGCAGCCGCAAATTTGCCGGCACGCGTCTTTGCAGCCAGCTGCAGATGACCGGCGTCAAGGTAGCGCCCTTCAACACCACCCAGGGGCGGCGCAACCGTTTCCAGCTCAATTTCCGCAATCACCGCAAGAACGTGGTGGTGGATGGCAAGTACGCATGGATTGGCGGCCACAACGTCGGCGACGAGTACCTGGGCCTGAAAAGGCGCTACGGCCAGTGGCGCGATACCCACACGCGAGTGAAGGGGCCGGCCGTACTGGGCGCCATGCTCGCTTTCGCCACCGACTGGCACTGGGCGACGCGCTCGGCGATGAACATAGACTGGGAATTCCCCGACTCCGCCGAGGGTGACAGCACCGTGCTGGTGTTCCCGTCCGACCCGGCCAGTGAATACGATGAGGCGGGGCTCATGTACCACCAGGCGATCGCCGCGGCCACCCGGCGCATCTGGATCGCGAGCCCCTACTTCGTGCCGGACCACGGTATCGTCTCGGCCCTGCAACTGGCGGCACTGCGCGGCGTGGATGTGCGGGTGCTGATTCCCGACGAGCCCGACGGGCCGGTGGTGGCCATGGCCAACTGGTCCTATACCCGGGACCTGTTACCCACCGGCGTGAAAGTCTACCGCTACCAGGGCGGCTTCATGCACCAGAAAGTGCTGCTGATGGATGACCGTATCGCGGGGGTTGGCACCGCCAACTTTGACAACCGCTCCTTTCGCCTCAATTTCGAGCTTACCCTGCTGGTGGACGACCCGGCATTCGCTACCCAGGTGGATGAGATGCTGCAAGCGGACATGCGCCGCAGCCGCCAGGTGAGCACCCAGGAGATGGACAACAAGCCGGTCTGGTTTCCCCTGGCGATGGGGATTGCCCGCCTGTTCTCACCGATGCTGTAAAGCCCGGCACTGTTCCAGCTGCTCTAGCCGATAACGCCCACGACAAAAATCACCAGCAGCGCGGGGGGTACGACGAAGCGGATCAGGAAATGCCAGATCTCGTAGGTTACGGCGTTGAGGCCGGTAAGCTCATCGCGGCTGGCAGCCTTGTTAACCGCCCAGCCGGCAAACACCGCAATCAACAGGCCACCCACCGGCAACAGTACCTTGGTGGAAAAGTAGTCCAGGCTATCGTTGAAGTTATTCCCGCCGATGGTGAGGTCGCTGATCATGTTGTATGACAGGGCGCTGACCACACTGAGAACCGCGACGGAACCGATGACCAGCAGGGCGCTCTTGTGGCGGGGAATGCCGTAGCGCTCCTCAACCCAGTAATTCACTGACTCTACCAGGCCCACCATGGAGGTGATGCCGGCGACGGTCAGCATCAGGAAAAACAGGATGCTGAACAGGTAGCCCCCGGGCATCTGGGCAAACGCGACAGGCAGGGTGTGGAAGATCAGCCCGGCGCCCTCCGCCGGGTCGAGGCCGTGATGAAACACCGCCGGGAAAATCACCAGGCCGGCAAGCAGTGCCACCGCGGTATCCGCCACCACGATGATCAATACCGACTGGGTAATCGAAATGGACCTGGGCAGATAGGAGCCGTAGGTCATCATCCCGCCCATGGCGACGCCGATGGAGAAAAACGCCTGGCTCACTGCCGCCAGTACCGTGGCGGGACCGATCTTGCTGAAATCCGGAGTAAACAGCCAGTTAACGGCTTCCTCGAAGCCGCCGGCAAAATAATTGTAGGTGGCGAGCGCCAGCAACAGCAGGAACATGAGCGGCATCATCACCACGACAGCCCGCTCGATACCGTCCTTGACGCCCGAATAGATGATAAAACCGGTAATGGCCAGACCCACCAGGGTCCAGAAAACCATGCCGATATTGTCATCCAGCACGGCGCTGAACTGGGCACTGGCCTCTATGCCATCCACCCCGACAAAGCCGGTAGTAATCGCCTTGAACAGGTACCAGAGCACCCAGCCCACCACCACCGCATAGACGATCTCGATAGTGTAGGCCGCCAGCAGGCCCATGCCTCCCACCCCGGCCCAGCCACGGGAGCGGCCGCTCTCCCTGGCCACATTGGCCATTGCCGAGGGAGGGCTGCCCTGGCCCCGCCGGCCGATGAGCATCTCTGCCACGAGGATCGGGACCCCGATACCGAAGGCACAGGCGAGGTATACCAGCACGAAGGCGGCGCCACCGTTCTCGCCCGGTAACATAGGGAAAGCGCCAGATATTACCCAGGCCGACGGCGAAACCCACCGAGGCCATAAGGAAGGAAAAGCGGGAAGACCAGTGCGACTGGGCGCCACCTGCTGCAGACATCGTTGTATCCCCGGTCATTGTTGTTATCGAAGTAGTCTACACAATTCGCCGGCTGGAATCAGCCGATGTCTCGACAGGGTTCGGGTTCAGGCCGCCAGCGGGCGGGTGGCCTGCTCCAGCCAGGTCCGGTCGGCGCCCTCCAGCAGCGGGCCGACAACCGCGGCCACGCGCTGGTGGTAGCTGTCCAGCCAGTGCAGCTCAGCGGCGCTCAGCAGGCTTGCGTCCACCAGGCGCAGGTCAAAGGGCACCAGGGTAATTGCCTCGAATTCGAGCATGGTCTGCTCTTCGCTGTCCCGGGTGGACTTGCGCACCACCACCAGGTTCTCGCAGCGGATCCCGAAAGCCCCGGCGCGATAATAGCCTGGCTCGTTGCTCACGATCATCCCCGGTTGCAGGGCGACGGTATTGGGCGCCTTGGCAATCCGCTGTGGTCCCTCGTGCACACTCAGGAAAACACCGACACCGTGCCCGGTGCCGTGGTCGTAATCGAAGCCCTCCTGCCACAGGAACTGGCGGGCCAGGATGTCCAGCTGGGAACCGGTGGTGCCCACCGGGAAGCGGGCCTGGTCCAGGGCGATATGTCCCTTCAGTACCAGGGTGAACATGCGGCGGACATCGTCGCCGGGGTCGCCTATCGCCACTGTGCGGGTAATGTCCGTGGTGCCGTCGAGATACTGGCCGCCACTGTCTATCAGGTAGACGCTGTCCATGGGCAGGCGTGCGGGCTCAGCGACGTTCAGGTGATTGTAGTGGCACATGGCGGCGTTGGGCCCCGCCGCGGAAATCGAATCGAAGGACACTTCCTGGAAGTCCTCACCCAGTGCGCGAAATGACAGCAACCGGTCCGCCAGTTCGGCCTCCGTGTAGAGTCGACCGGCGGCCACTTCACCATCCAGCCAGGCCAGGAACCGAACCTCGGCTACCGCATCGCGGACATGGGCATTACAACTGCCCTGCACTTCCACGCTGTTTTTACAGGCCTTGGGCAATAGCACCGGGTCACTGCCCGCCACCAGGGTTGCACCGCCCTGTTCCAGTGCCAGCTGGCTCCAGGCGTTGGCCGTATCAGGGTCTGCCAGTATGCGCCGGCCCCGGTAAGCGGCCAGCACTGCGGCGGCATCGGTTTCGGGCAGCACCGTCACGCCCGCCCCCACGTGGGCCGCGAAACCCGCCGGGACCCGCCCGGGGTCAACCAGCAGGGTAGCCTGCCCGTCCGCTTCCAGCAGGGCCAGGCCCTGCACCACCGGCAATTTCGGAATGTCCGTACCGCGGGCGTTGAACAGCCAGCTGATGGAGTCCGGGGCAAATACCAGGGCGGCCTCGGCGCCTTTAGCGGCGATTTGCGCGCCTATGCGCTCGCGCTTGGCGCTACTGGACTCACCGGTGTACTGCTCAGCCAGCAGCAGCGCAGGACTGACCCGCGGGGCGGGTCGGTCCTGCCAGCAGGCATCCACCAGGTTCTGCTCCGCCGCCACCAGTTCCAGCCCGGCACAAGCCAGGGCGGCTTCGCTGTCGCGATACCAGCGCAGGCTGTGCATGCGCGAGTCGCAGGCCACCACGGCGCCGCTGGGCAGCTGCGCCGCCAGCCAGTCGGCGTGGGGATCCTCGCCAAGGCGGCAATATTCGAACAGGTCCCGGGAGACCTCCTGTCGCACCTGCACCGTGTAGCGGCCATCGACGAAAATCGCTGCCTTACTCGCGGTAACCAGGACCAAACCCGCTGAGCCGGTAAACCCGCTTAGCCAACGCAGGCGCTCATTGTGGGCGGGGATATACTCGCCCAGATACTCGTCGGCCCGGGGCACTACCAACGCGTCATAACCGGCGGCTTTCATCCGTTCACGCACAGCCTCGAGACGCTCCGCAATCACGTTCATACCACTTTTTCCTGTTGTTTCAATTCGAGGGCGCCAGTGTACCGCAACTGCAGGCGCCGGCGATCACTGCAGGGTCGGTTTACGGATCAGTGATACTGCCAGCTCCCTGGCTGCCTGCAGTTTGGCGCGGAACTCGGGACTGCGGGCGGCGCTGGCCACCGGCTGGCTGGAGAACCAGACCATAACCGTGTCGGCGCTGCGGTTGATGTAGATAACCTGGCCGTGGATGCCGACGGCGCAGTACTCTCCCGCTCGCTCGTCCAGAATCCACCACATGTTGTGGTAAGCGGACCAGGGCTCTTCACCATACTTTGGGTTGGCTGCCATGTTGGCCCTGAGCTTATCGTCGACTGCCAGGCTTGCATCGACCCACTGGGCCGGAAGCACCTGCTGGCCGGCAAATTCACCCCGGTCGCGGATCATCATGCCGAAGCGGGCCGCATCGCGCAGTGTGGTGTTCATACCACCGGTGGCAACCGGCACCAGGGCCCGATCCACCACCAGCAAGGCGTCGTGCTCCGCCCCCAGTTTGGCCCACAGGTTTTGCTGAACGTAATCCTGCAGGGACTGGCCGGAGATCCTGGCGATCAGCCAGCCCAGCACGTCCGCATTGCTTGAGTTGTAGTCGAAGGCCTCCCCTGGCATCAGCGCCGGGTCGGGCTTGATAAAACGCACGAGAAAATCATGCACGCCATAAATCTCGGCGTCCTGAGGCTGCACATCGGCAGCGCCGGGCATCCAGCCCATGTTCAGGGCCGGGGCGTAGAAGCGGAAAAACTCCGATTCCGGGTCCGTATAGTTCTCCTTGAAATCGATAGCAGTGGCGTGATCCAGCACCTGCTGGATCGTCACCCGCTCAAACCCACTGCCTTTCAGTTCGGGAATATACTTCGCCGGCGAGGCATCGAGTTCGACCTTGCCATCGGCTACCAGCAGGCCGAATACACTGCTGACCAGCGACTTGGTCATGGAAAACCAGATGTGGTGGCTGCGCTGGGTGAAATCGTGAAAATAGGCCTCATGCAGCAGGCGGCCGCCCTGCATCACCAGCACGGCGTCGGCGTAATTCGCCGCAAACAGCGCGTCGAAACCGAGCTGCTCGCCAGCCGGACCGGTGACGATGCGATCGCCCGAGCTCGGGGCGCAGGGGACCCGGCAGCGGCCGGATGTCGCCCTCCCTGGGCACAGTCACCGTATTGAGTACCGCCCCGGCATTGCGAAACGCCCACATACTCATGGGGTAATCGCGATAGTTGGCCATGGTGACCTGAGACTCCCTGCTGGCGGGCACACCCTGCATGGGCGTCACCACCTTGTCCTGGGCGCCGGCAAAGGCAGCCAGGGTGAGGCCAAACAGGGCAGACAGCAGGATGGGCAGGGGGCAGCTTTTCATTCCTTCAGGCCTCCATCGGCTCAAAGTCCGCCTTGGAAATACCACAGTCCGGGCACTCCCAGTCCTCCGGCAGGTCCTCGAACCGGGTACCAGCGGCAATACCATCTTCCGGCAGGCCCTCCGCCTCGTCGTAAATAAATCCGCAGATCACACATTCCCACTTTCTGTAGCCGCCTTCTGTCATCGCCTGTTTCCCCTGTGAACACATTAACGGTCGGATTATAAAACAGCTTTGCCTGGGTGCAGGTAGCGCCTGGTCGGTACAGCTGAACCAATCCGGTCTCAGTCTTTTATTTCACCGTCGAGCTTGATCCTGTAACCCCCGTCGACAGGGCGCGCCATCAGGCTGAGCGCCTGCTGCAGGCGCTCGTCCAGGCCGCCCTCGCCGCGCAGCGTGATATCAACGTCATAGGATGTATCCTCCAGCCGCACCGAACCCTCCGCGCTCACCCCGCCGGACAGCGTAACCACTTCACCCACAAGCGCCGACCCGGGCGGCTGGCTGAAATCCAGGGCGTAGCTTCCCAGCGCGATCGGGCCCGTGGGAGAGTTCCAGCCACCGCTCTGCCACACCAGCCGACCCGCGCCCTCCACCGGCCGGCCGGCGCGCAGTTTCAGCTGTTCCAACTGCACCGAGAGCACTCCGGCCAGGCTCACTGGCACGAATTGTCGCAGCAGGTCCGCCGGGATAGTGGCCTCGAACGCATCCAGATCCACATCCTCACCGCCTCGCAGCACCAGGCCGGTCTCAAGTATCTGGCTGCCCCAGCGGGACTCGAGGGTCAAGCGCGGTGCAAACAGCGCCAGGGACAGCGGTGAGAGCCGCCAACTCACGGCGCCGAGATGAAGATAGCCTGCGGGGGTGCGCACCAGGCAGCGGCTGGCATTACCGTCCCACACGGTCCCGCTGAAGCCCTGCATAACTACCTGCCCCGAGGGCAGTACCAGCCCGAGCAGCCGGGCGGGGCTGGTGGCCACAAGGCAGATCAGCAGCAACACTAACAGGGCGCACGCCCCGAGTATCCTGGACATATTATGACTGGGCTATGCGGATGGTGGCGTTGACCCTGCCGGAGCTTCCAGAGCGGGTAATGGCAATCTCGGTTACCAGCAGACCCTCGCGGTTTTCCACGTCGTCCAGCCAGGCCAGCAGGTCGTCAAAGACCGCGTTTTCCAGCCGCACCTGTATGTCGCCACGGCTGTTGGGCTGCAGGCGACTCACCTGCAAGCCGTGACGACCAGTGGATTGGTTGACGAGGGATGTCAGGTTCCGCCGGGCCGTACTGGCAACCCCGCCCTCGCGCAGGCGGATGATCTCCGAGACCATGGCATCGACCCGTTGCAGGCTTTCGGCCACGCTCACGTTCTGCAATGCCAGTTCCTGCCGCCGCTCGGCCAGGGGCGCCCAGGCCAGCATGTACAGCAGGTAAAGCACCAGCGCGATCCCGAGTGCGAGAAGGCTCAGCTGCTCGCGCTGGTTGAGCCCGGCAAACCATTCCTTCACGACTTGTCTCCCACCCGCAGCCTGGCCCGCACCTTGTCTCCCTGCGCACTGCTGCTCTCCATGATCGCTTCGAGCCCGGCCTTGTTGATCCCCGCGCGCACCCGCTCCACCGCCTCGAAATCAGCCGCCACAATATTCATCCGCATTTCACCGCCGCGGTCGCTGAAGTTGTAGTTGATGGCGTCGATGGATGTGCCGCTGTCGCCGGCAATAATGGCGCCCACCTGCTCCATCAGCTGAACAAAGCCACTGCTCTGGCCGGAACCGCGCATCGCGGCAAGCTGGCGCTGCAACTGTTTTTCAGGTTCGGGGGCGTTACCCCTGGGGTTGGCCTCGCGGTAACTGCTTTCCACGGCACTTCGCAGCGCCAGGTTCTCCCGCTCGAGCTTGAGATAGTCGGTGTAGGTGGCGACCAGCTGCAGGCCGAAGGCCACGGCAAAAACTGCGGCGACTGTGCGCCATTCACGCCACCAGCGCGCCACCGGCAGCCGCACCGCGAAGGCGCCCTGCAACAGGTTGAGGGCGGGCTGTGGCGCCTCGCCCAACAGCAGCGCCGAGTACAGGTTGCCGCGACGCCACTGGATTTTCGCCTGTAACTGCTCCGGCAGCAGCGCGGTATCCGCCGCCTGATCGCGACCGTAGAATATCACCGCGCCGGGCTCGGGCTGGTCTACCGAGAGACCCGCCAGCATTGCCGGCAACAGGGCTCGCTCCACCGTGAAGCCGCCGCACTGGTCAAAACGCACCAGCGCATCGTCGCCCTCGAGCACGATGCACCATTCGCCGTTGCGCCAGGGCAGCAGCAATGGCTCGGGCAGCCACTGCCTGATACCGGGAAAGTCCGCCAGCTCCGCCTGCCAGGCCTGCATCCGCTCGATACTGCAAACCGCAACGCCCAGGTCCAGCTTGTCCAGCGCATATACTGGCAAAGTGCAGCTGGTCAATGTCTTCGGCAACCCGCTCTTCCAGCATGAACGGCAGCGACTTGCCTATATGCTTTTTCTCCTCGCTGCCCAGGCTCAGACGGAGCAGGCGCACCTCAGCCCCGGGAGCGGCAAAACACGGTGCCATACGCTGCTCCGACATGGCCGCGTACAGGCTTTCCCTGGCGTCGCCTTCATCCAGCCAGCGAGGCTCGGTGCTGGCGCCCGGGGCGTACCAGGCCAGGCGGCCGTTTACCAGTCTAATGACGGTGCTATTGTGCAAGTGTCTTCTTCTCCCCGTATTGCCTGGCTGTTATCCAGGCTGCCCCTGGCGCGAGCCAGGGCGTTGATCTGTCGCCCGCTGCGCTGCAGCACACTGTACAAGCGCATCCTCCGGTCGGCAACTTCCACCTCCGCCGAAAGCAGGAAGTAAGCTGTGGACTCGCCGAGCAGGGCTTTTACCTTCTGCATCTGCTCCTGTTTGCCGGCAAATACCGGGTTTTCCAGAAAATCGTCGATGTCTGCAAAACCGGCGGCCTGGCGCTGTTCTACCAGGGCCTGGCCCTCCGCCGCGCCCAGGGGACTGAGATCGTCGTCGGCGTTGATCGAGCGCAGCACGGTGGCGGAAGCCGTGTGGATATTCAGCGGCTGGGGCTGCTCCGGCCAGACGCTGACCAGGGGTTCCAGCGCGCGGTAAATCTCCGGTGTGATATTGGCGACCGCGCGCAGTTCGCTGACGCTCGCCATGGGACGATTGGCAGTGCGGTAGCCCGGCGTCAGGCCGAAATAGTAGTCGTCTTCCGCGCCTTCGAGGGCGGGCTCGATATCCCGGTCAAGCCAATCGGTGACTGCCCGGGTCACGGCGATCGCCTCCTGCTCGCTCAGCTGGGGCTCCTCAAAGGTCTGCAGCAGCCGGATAAACTGGGCCTGGGCCGGCGTGAAACGCGGCGTGGTCCCCGCTTGCTCGCCCTCCACCGGCGCCACACCCTGGGCCAGGGCATTGAGATTGAAGCGCCCCTGCAGGTCCCGCAGGCAACCGGCCATCCAGCCACCCTCATCCAGCGCATAGGGCGCCGGGGTCTGCGCCCAGATTTCCAGCAGGTCATCGCGCGGCTGCTCAAGCCCCTGGTCGGCATCGTAATCCGCCAGCAGGGCGAGGGTCGCAAGCTCTTCGGCGCCACGCAGGTAGGCAGTGGCCTGCTCGGCGAGCAGGATATTGGCGACGCGCTGGTAGAGCCGGCTGAACTCCAGCTCCATGGCGACTACCAGGGCCGTGCACAGGGCGAATACCAGCAGTGCCGCGATCAGTGCGGCGCCGCCCTGTGACTGCCTAGAGCGGAGGTAGCGCATATATCCGCCTCATCTCTCCCAGGTCGCCAAGCTGCAGCCTTAACTCCAGCGCGACGGGTGGGGCCAGTGCGGTATTCGGGTCGCTGGTATCAGATACCCAGCTGCCCTGCCAGCCCCGGGTATCCAGCGCTATGCCGCTGCCCGCGGGCTCGACTTCCGACAACGAACCCAGGAATACCAGTTCCAGTACTTCCACATTCTCCAGCAGGCGGACCTGCCGGGGCTCGGAGTCTGGCGCCCGGTCCAGCACAGGGTAGGTATCGCGCCACAGGGCGCCGTCCTCGAGCCGGTAGTTGACCCGCTCCAGGTTGCTGCGCTGGTTACCGACAGGATTGTGCCAGCCGGTGCGGGTAAAACTCAGGGGGAAGCGAGCTGCGGCCCCGCCCACCATGGCCGGTTCGACCTCGCCGAATTCATCGCGCACCGGCCTGGCGACAAACTGGCCCAGGTCCCTGGAGATGATCATCCAGGCCCGGTCCACCTCGTAGGTGCGCTGGGCGGTAACCCGGATACTCTCCACCGCCGCCAGCGCGCTGGACAGGCTGCTGTAGGCAATGGCGGATATAAAAGCGGTGATCGCCAGGGCAATCAGCACCTCCACCAGGGTAAAGCCCGCGCTGCGGTTAACCGCCCTCATCCGTCGCTCCCGGATCCGCCCGCAGGTCTGAAGAGAGAAACGCCACCAGGGTGAACAGGGGCTGCTCGCGCTGGTCTTCCCCGGCGGCCACGTCAATCTGCACGCGAAAAAAATTGGTTGCCTCGGTGGGCTGGCTGTCCATCCACCAGTTGAATTCCCGCCCCGCCATGGGCGCGACGCCACTGTCCTCACCCCGCAGCAGGTTCTGGCTGGCCCGGGAGAGGATACGCAATTCCGCCAGTTTGTTGGCTGCCACCATCTGGGCCAGGGATTTGTCGCGCAGATAGCCGGTGCCATCCACGTGCTGGGACAGGGCCACCAGCAGCGCGGGAAGCGCTATGGCGACAACCGCCAGCGCCACCATGACCTCGACCAGGGTAAAGCCGCGCATTCCACCCGCGCGATGCGACCACAACCCCCGACGGCGCCGTTTCGGCGCAGCGCTACTCAAGTTCCGGGTCCTCCCCGCGGGGCAGCAGCCTGAAGCGGCCCAGCAGGTCCCATTCGATGCGCCATAGCAACTCGCCGTCGGCCCGGCGCCGCACGTCGATAGTGCCGGGCGTGGTTTCGCCACTGGAGTAAAACACTACCTGCGGAGGCAGCTCCTCCTCCGCGCCCTCCAGGCCCAGTTCGGCCACCGGGGCGCCCTCCAGTTCCAGTTCCAGTTCGATTCCCGGGGGGAGGGTCTGGCCGGCGAATACGTCCTTCCCCGTGGTGGGCGCACGCCAGCCCTCGGGCAGGCGTTCGCGCCATTGGTAGCTGTAAACCGTGTCCCGCTCCACCACTTCCTGCTGCAGCAAGAGGCCGTAATCCCGGCCGATCAGCTGGGCTTCATCAACCGCATAGGCGCCCACTTCCCCGAGGTTGCGCACCTTGGCCTCCAGCTGGATTTCCTGCCCGCCGGAGTTCACGGCAAGGCTGACCAGCGAGGTAATGAGCACGATCACGATCAGGGTGACCAGCATTTCCAGCAGGCTGAAGCCTGCCTGGCGCGACCCCGGCATGCAGGTCTACTGCTCCTCCCGCCAGTTGCCGACGTCCGCGTTCTGCCCCTCTCCGCCGGACAAGCCGTCGGCGCCCAGGGAGTAGATATCGATCTCCCCGTTCTCGCCGGGGCTCAGGTAGAGGTAGGGTCGTCCCCAGGGGTCTATCGGCACCTGCTGCAGGTAACCGCCAGCCTTGAAGTTGCGGGGCTCCGGATCCAGGCTGCTGGGCTCGACCAGCGCTTCCAGCCCCTGTTCCGTGGTGGGGTAAACGTAGTTGTCCAGCCGGTAGATTTTCAGCGCGGTCTCGATCGCCTTGAAGTCGGCGTAGACTTTCTGCACCCGGGCCTCGTCCGCGCGATTGAGCACCGTCGGGGCCACGATACTGATCAGCAGACCCATAATCACCAGCACCACCAGGATTTCCACCAGGGAAAAGCCTCGCTGGGCGCCTGCGGCTTGCACTGAATATTTCATAATGTCACTTCACCATTGTATTGAGATCAAAAATAGGCAACAGCACGGCGAGCACGATCGTGAGTACCATGCCGCCCATGAACACCACCATCAGCGGCTCAAACAGGCTCATCATGGTACCCAGGGTCATTTCCAGCTCGCGCTCCTGGTTGGTGGCCGAGCGCTCCAGCATGGTCTCCAGCTCGCCGCTGGCCTCGCCGCTTGCCACCATATGTACCATCATCGGCGGAAAATGGCCGCTTTGCTGCAAGGCGCGGTTGAGGCTACTGCCCTCCTCCACGCTCTCGGCTACCAGCTTGGTGTCCTGTTGCAACACCAGGTTGGTCAACACCTGCCCGGCAATGCGCAGGGCTTCGAGCAGGGGCACCCCGCTGGCCATGAGAATGCTCAGGGTGGAGGCAAAACGCGCAGTATCCAGCGCAATCACCAGCCGCGAAAGGCCCGGCACCCGCAGCAGGAAACTGTGCCAGCGCTTGCGCCGCCGGGGATTGCGCAGCAGGCGCCGGGCGATCAGCACCAGCGCCACCAGGCCCACCAGCAACCACATGCCGTAATCCCGGAAAAAATCGCTGGCGGCGATCAGGCCCTTGGTCAGCAGCGGCAGCTCGCGCCGGCTGTGGGCAAATATGCCAACCAGTTCCGGCACCACAAACACCATCAGCGCCACCACCACCGCGATCGCCACCCCAACCAGGATAAAGGGGTAGATCATCGCCATTTTCAGTTTCTGCCCGGTGTACTGGCGCTGCTCGGTATAGTCCGCGAGCTGCTCCAGCACCGGGCCGAGAAAACCGGCGTGCTCACCCGCCTTGACCATCGCCCGATACATCTCGTTGAACACCTGCGGAAATTCCCCCATGGCATAGGCCAGGGTGTGGCCCTCCGCCACCCGGGAGCGCACCTGCAACAGGGTCCCCTTGATCCGACCGCTGCGGCTTTGCTGCGCCGCGGCCTGCAGCGCCTCATCCAGCGGCAGGTTGGACTGGACCAGGGTTGCCAGCTGGCGAGTCAGCAGCGCGAGGTCTCCCGCGCTGATGCCCGGTCGCAGCAGGGGTATGCGCCAGCCCGACGAACTGGCGGGCTCCGCCCGGTTGGCCACCGCGACTTCCACCGGGCGCAGGCTCTGCACCCGCAGCTGCGAGCGTACCTGGCGCTCGGAGTCCCCCTCGAGCACACCGCGGACCAGTTTTCCCTGTGGATTGAGTGCGCGATAGCGATAGGCTGTCATGATTCAGTCACGGGCACTCAGGCGACCGCGGTCACCCGCAGGACTTCCTCGATACTGGTCTCCCCCGCCAGCACCCGGCGCCTGCCATCCTCCTCGATACCCGGGCAGCGCTGGCGCGCTTCCGCCAGCATGACCTGTTCGCTGCGACCCTCGTAGATCATCACCCGCATGGCTTCGTCTACCTCGATCATCTCGTAGATACCGGTGCGCCCGCGGTAGCCGGTGTAATTACATTTGTCGCAGCCCTTGGCCTTGTATATCGTGACCTCGGCACCATCCGTCTGCCAGGCCGAGAATCTCGCACTCGGCCGAGCTGGCCGCGACCGGCTCCCGGCAGTGGGTGCACAGCAGGCGCACCAGGCGCTGGGCCATGACCGCCAGCAGGCTCGAGGAAAGCAGAAACGGCTCTATTCCCATATCCTTGAGACGGGTAAAGGCGCCGATGGCGGTGTTGGTGTGAAGCGTGGACAACACCAGGTGACCGGTCAGTGACGCCTGTACCGCGATTTCCGCTGTTTCCAGGTCGCGTATCTCACCCACCATCACTACATCGGGATCCTGGCGCAGAATGGCGCGCAAACCCCGGGCGAAGGTCATCTCGACCTTGGGATTCACCTGGGTCTGGCCCACGCCTGGCAGCATATACTCGATGGGATCCTCGATGGTGAGGATGTTGCGGCTGGCCTGGTTGATATGGGACAGGCCCGCATACAGGGTGGTGGTCTTGCCCGAGCCGGTGGGACCGGTCACCAGGATAATGCCGTGGGGGCTGTGCAGGTATTTCTGGTAAGCCCCCAATACCTGTTCATTCATAGCCAGCTGGGACAATTTCAGCTGTCCCGCCGCCGTATCCAGCAGACGCAGCACCACCCGCTCACCGTGGGCCGAGGGTATGGTGGACATACGGATATCGACGGCGTGGCCGGCGATCCTGACTGAAATCCGACCATCCTGGGGCACCCGCTTCTCGGCGATATCCAGCCTGGCCATCACCTTGAGGCGCGACACCAGCAGTGGCGCCAGCATTTTCTTCGGCGACAGCACCTCCGTCATCACCCCGTCTATGCGGTAGCGCACACTGAGGCGGTCCTCGAAGGTTTCAATATGGACGTCCGAGGCCTGGTCCCGCACCGCCTGGGACAGAATCGCGTTGATCAGGCGAATAATGGGCGCGTCGTCCTCAGCGTCCATCAGGTCTCCCGCCTCGGGAATATCGTCAGCGAGCCGGCTCAGGTCGACGTCTGCGCCGATGTCCTCCGCCATCTGCACGGCCGCGTTATTGTCGCGCTGGTAGGCCAGGGTCAGGCGCCGCTGGAAATCGGACTCGGACACTTCCTGCATAGTGAAGGGCTGGCCCAGGTAGCGACGCAGCTCCGTCAGCACTTCGATACCCGGCGGCCACTGGTGCATGACTACCGGGCCAGCGCCGCTGAAGTCGAGCAGCACGCCGTTCTGCTTGGCGTAGGTGAAAGGCAGGCCGCGCAGGCTTTCCACCGTGCCCTCGGGAACGGCCAGCGAAACGGGAGCCGGCTCCACCATTACTGGACCCCCGGATTCGCTGGCGCCTGGTTATCCCTGATCTGCTGGAGCTGGTCCAACTGCTCCTGCCACTCGGGCAGTACCGGCAGTTGGTCGTCCCCGAAGAACTGCAGGCCCTGCTCGCGCCGCAGCAATTGCTGTTCGCGGATATAGCGATATTTCTCGGCGGAGGCGCCGGCCAGGGCTTCATTGTCCCGGATGATAGTGGGGCGAATAAAAATCAGCAGGTTGGTCTTGGTCGTCTGCACCGCGTCGGTTCGAAACAGGCGCCCCAGGTACGGAATATCCCCCAGGAGCGGTATTTTCTGGCTGCCATCCTGTATATCGTCCTTGATCAGTCCCCCCAACACCACCACCCGGTTGTCCTGTGCCAGCACCTTGGTCTGGATCTTGCGTTCGTTGGTAATGAGGTCAGAGGCTACCGCGCTCAGGCCACTGAGGCTGGATACCTCCTGCACGATGTCGAGCACCACCGAGTCGCCCTCGTTGATGTGAGGCGTCACCGTCAGGGTGATGCCCACATTCTCACGCTGGATGGTCTGGAAGGGGTTCTGGGCGCCGTCGCCTCCCGCCCCGGTATTGGTGTAGGAGCCGGTGACAAATGGCACGTTCTGGCCAACCGTGATGTACGCCTCCTGGTTGTCCAGGGTCAGCAGGCTCGGCGTCGACAGGATATTGGCGTTGTTTTGCTCGTTGAGGGCACTCAGGATCACCGCCATGGTCAGGCCGTCACTGATCTGGCCCCAGCCAAGGGTGGTGCCGCCGGTGCCGGCCAGCGCCCCCGCGAGGCCGCCCAGGCTGATGTCGGTGTCGGTATCATCCGCCGGCAGGATGGCATCGGCGATATTGCGCGCCCGTGCATCGCTGGCGTTGATATTGCTGCCGAAGGCGCCGCTGTTGTCGGCAAACAGCCACTGGATGCCCAGGTCCTGCCCGTTGATCACCTCCATCTCGACGATAATCGCCTCCACCAGCACCTGGGCACGGCGGATATCGAGGCGCTGGATAACCGCCTCTATCGAGGCCATCTCGTCGGTGTCAGCGGTAATGATCAGGGAATTGGTGCCCTCGTCCGCCTCGATGGTGGCGGAATTGTCGGAGCGGGGTTTCTTCGCACCCTCGGTAGTGTCGAGCCGGTTGATGTTCTGCATCACCCGGGTGAGGACATCGGCTATATCTGTGGCGTTGGCGTATTCCAGGTAGACCACCTTGACGTTGCCACTTTGCTCCAGCGGCGTGTCCAGGTATTCCACCAGGGTGCGGATCCTGGCCCGCTCCAGTTCATCACCGCTGACCAGTACACTGTTGGTGCGGGCATCCGCCACCAGCAACACCTCGGATTCGCCACCGCTCTGTTTTGCCTCGGACTTGGCCAACTGGTCCAGCATACTCACCACATTCTCGGCCACCCCATAGCGCAGCTTGACGATATCCGTCTGCTGTACGGCGGACTTGTCCATGCGCTCGATAATGTTGCGGATGCGATCGATATTGGAGGAAAGGTCGGAGATGATAATCGCGTTGCTGGGCGCGTAGGCTGCCATGTGCGCCTGCTGCGGCACCAGCGGACGCAACACGGGAATCAGTTTGGCCGCAGAGATGTTGTCCAGCTTGATCACCTCGGTGACATACTCATCGCTGGGCTTGCCGGTGTTGCCATCGCGCACCTGCACCGGCGCCGAGCGGGCGTCCTTGTTCTGGATAACCCGGATAACCCCGCCGGAACGCACCGCCGTATAGCCGTGCACCTCGAGGATGGACAGGAACAGTTCGTACAGCTCCTCCCGCGATACCGGCTTGCTGGATACCACCTTGACCTTGCCCTTGACCGACGGGTCGACCACGATAGTGGTGCCGGTGGCCTCCGCCACGAACTTGATCAGTTCCTGGATATCGGTTTCCTTGAGGTTAACCGTGAAATCCTGGGCCAGCGCGGTCCCCGTCCCCAGGGTCAGGGCGAACAGGGCTGCGAGCAGGGCGTTCCGGGCGGATCGGGTCACAACATTCACTCAACTGTATTCCTGTAATTTGATTCTGTTATTGCCGGTGGTCGCATCACTGTCCCGCCTGGTCGTCGCCGAGGGTGACACTGATCGTCAGGGGCTGATCGCCGCGCTGCAGATCAAAAACGGCCTCACTGGCAGAGCGCATGGTCTGGTAGAGCTGCAGCGTATTGGCGGGATCATTGAGCGCAATGCCGTTTACGCCGGTCACCAGGTCGCCCGGCTGGAAACCCAGCAGTTCAAACTGTTCCTTCTCTTTCCCCGGGGCAATGCGGTATCCCAGCAATTCGCCATTTTCCCTCACCGCGCTGATGGTCACCACCTCTGCCAGCGACTGGGGATTCTGGTACAGCCGCTCCCGGTATGCTCGCGCTACGGCCGAGGCGCCGCCGCTGCTGACCCCGTCCACGGCCTGTGCGGCGGCGGGCTGCCGTTTTTGCGGAGGTGGCTGCAACGGCAGTTGGGAATCCAGCGGCGACTCCTCAAACAGTTCAAGCAGTTCGTAAGTGCCGGCATTATCCAACACCACCTGCCGCGGCAAGACCTTGGCCAGAGACACCCTGCCCGGCAGGGGCAGTTTGTCTTCCACCGCATAGATATCCTGCTGCGACTGGTATTCGATCACGGCATAGCCCAGGCCGTCCTCGCTGGAGGCCACAACGCCCCTTAACTTGAGCGCAAGCCGGGTCTCGCGCGCGCCTTTCTCAATACCGTCGCGGGCAGTGTCGGCAACCGGCTCGGGCTGGACCTCCTGACCGACTGCAGCCGCGGCGTCGGCTTCGCCGAACAGGTGCCAGGCCTGCAATCGTCCCACATCCACCCGCTCTTTACTGACAGCGGATGTCGACACGTTGACAGGATTAATGACCACATTATCTGCAGGGAGTTCCGCGTCCCCCACAGGCAGCAGGGCCCAGATAAAACGGGACAGGGCCACCACGGCCCAGAGGGCAAAGAGCACCGTGAGCACCTGCCGCAGGCGCTTCGCCCGGGCCGGTTGGGCGAGTGAGCGCAGCACATCCTCAAGGGCATCGCTCGCTCGCCGCGGCACGTCACTGGAATTACTTAGCCATTTGGCCGGCAAGGGGCTCTCCCATTCATCTACCCGACGGCATTACAGCGAAGTCCGGGTGGTATCTGGCCCCGATTATAGGGGCCGGGATTGAAAGTTAAAACCGCGCCAACAGGGAAAAGAGCCACTTATCGCCTCCCCGGAAATACAGTGGCTACCTGGGTCCACCCCGCTGCAAGGCAGTGCCTCGCAGCAGGCCGGGTCGACCGGGCAGGTGTCCTCAGGCGTCCAGCGTCTGGTAGTAATCAGAGAGGATCTTTGCCACTTCAGGGCGCGAAAACTCCGGCGGGGGCGCGATACCCTTGCCCAGCATTTCCCGCACCGCGGTGCCGGAGAGCAGCACGAAGTCATCCTTGGTATGGTCCGGCACATCGCACATCATCACCACCTTGTTCAGTTTCTTGCTGTAGGCGGTGTGGTCTGCCCGGAAGATCTCCAGCTCCAGGGCGTGGGGCGGCACTTCATCGTCGAAAATGGTCTGGGCGTCGAAACCGCCGTAGTAATCCCCTACCCCGGCGTGGTCGCGGCCCACTATCAGGTGGGTACAACCACAGTTCTGGCGAAATACGGCGTGCAGCACCGCTTCCCGGGGGCCCGCGTACAGCATATCGAAGCCGTAGCCGGTCACCATCACGGTGTTGGGCGGGAAATAGATTTCCACCATCTTGCGGATCGATGCGTCGCGCACCTCTGCAGGAATGTCGCCCGGCTTGAGCTTGCCCAGCAGCATATGGATCAGGACACCGTCCGCCTTGAGCTGCTCCATGGCCATGCGGCACAGTTCCTCATGGGCCCGGTGCATGGGATTGCGGGTCTGGAAGGCCACGACCTTTTCCCAGCCGTGCTCGGCAATCTCGTTGCGAATCTCCACCGCGGTGCGGAAAGTGTCGGGGAAATCGGCCTGGAAATAGGAGAAGTTAAGCACCTGGATAGGACCGGACAGCAGGGTATTGCCCAGGCTGGTGAAGGTGGCCACCCCCGGGTGGTTCGGGTCCAGGGTGCGGAAAATGTGTTCGGCCATAAAGTTGACCTGCTCATCGCTCACAGTCTCAACGGCCTCGACATCCATAATCGCCAGCACCGGGTTACCTTCGACATTGGGGTCGCGCAGGGCGATGCGGCTACCGGCCTTGATGCCCTCCTCGCTGGTCCGGTTGAGAATGGGCACGGGGAAGAACAGGCCATCGACAGTGTGCATCTTCTGGGCGACGCTGAGCGCGTCGGCCAGGTTCATATAACCGGTAAGGGGGTTGAAATACCCGCCGCCGAGCATAACGGCGTTGGCGGCCGCGGCGGAGTTCAGCAGCAGGGACGGCAGCGTCTGGGCTTCCTCGATAAGTGCGTGGCGCTGCTGGCTGTCATAGACGAATAATGGATTGAGTTCGTCGGAACCGTGTGGCTTGATCATCGGGGTCTCCTGCTTATGAGGTAATAATGCCGCGCTCGCGCAGCACGCTGAGAATCTGGTCCACTTCCTCGGCCAGGCTCTGCTGGTCGGAGTGCAGGTGTATTTCCGGCTTGGGCGGTGCCTCGTAGGGGTCGTCAATACCGGTAAAATTCTTGATCTCGCCGGCCCGGGCTTTCTTGTAGAGACCCTTCGGGTCCCGGCCCTCGGCGGCCTCCAGGGTGCAGTCGACGTACACCTCGATGAAGTCCATTCCCGCTGCCTCGTGCAGTGCCCGCACCTGGTCGCGATCCGCGGCGTAAGGGCTGATAAAGCTGCTGAGCGCGATGACCCCGGCGTCCACGAACAACTTGGCCACCTCGCCTATACGACGGATGTTTTCAGTCCTGTCCTCGGCGCTGAAGCCCAGGTTCTTGTTGATTCCCATGCGCACGTTGTCGCCGTCAAGGCGGTAGGCGAGCACGCCCATCTCGCTCAGGACACCCTCCAACTCGACCGCTACCGTGCTCTTGCCGCTGCCGGAGAGCCCGGTAAACCACAGGGTCGCACCCTTGTGGCCCAGAATTTTTGCCCGGTGCTCCCGGGTTATATCGCCTTCGTGCCAGTGCACGTTGGTCGCCTTTTGTTCAGCCATGGTGTTGTTCCTCTCTTTATTGCCAGAATCAGCTGTTGTAACAAGCAGTCGAACCGCCGCGCGGTTCTTTATTCCCTCATGAATCGCTGCCGGTAAGCAGCGAACTGCTGCTTGAGGCCGTCTTCAGTAAAACCGTATTGGGCCAGGGTGTAGTCATGGGTGGGACGCAACTCGCGGCGGTTGAAATCCTGCCAGCGCGCCATTTCTTCCCTGGCCTCCGGGGTCAGCTCCATGCCGAGGAAATCATAGATCTTCTGGATCTCCACCAGCGGCTGGCTCACCGTATCCTCAAACCACAGGTCGAGGAACCTGCCATCACCGACCTGCTGGCGCACCGCCATGGTGTGCTGCATGCCCCTGGCGAACTTGCGCGACCACTGCCTGCCGACTTCGACAGGGTCAGCTGAATCCGAGTAGATTGTCCACACCCCGGCTATCAGGCTGGTCAGCGAAGGCAGGGTCTCCACCGGATCGCGGTGGGATTGTACCACTTTCGCGTCCGGAAACACCTTGAACACAAGATCCATGTAATGCAGGTGATGGGGGGCCTTCAGGGTCCAGCGCTCGCCGGACTGTCCGGTACGCTTTTTCTGCCACTGCAGGAACTGCAGCAGCAGGCGGAAGTAGGCGTAACCCGGCGTGTGGTCCTGCCCTTCGATCCAGGCGTCAAAGGTCGGGATGTTGGCATAGGCCTGGGTATTGAAACTGTAGAAGGACTGCTCCAGCAGCATGATGTCCTCGTCCGGCCCCATCGCGTCCATGGGGTGAATCGCCAGCAGGTCCGGGTTGGCCTCCAGCATGGCGGCCATCTCCGCCCTGGCGGCGGCGATCCGGCTGTCACCGGCGGTGGTAAAGTCCCAGTCCGGCGCCGGGCTGGGATAGCGTACCTCGTACCACAGTGGCGCATACATGCGATGGTCCGCGGCAATAGTGCGGTGCAGCATCGTGGTGCCGGTGCGCGGCAGGCCGACGATAAAAAGGGGGGCGGTGATCTCCTCGTCGCGAATTTCCGGAAACCGTTGCAGGTAGTGTTGCACCCGCAGGCGAGTAGCGAGGATGTCGACCATCCGCTGGCGCAGCACGGCGCGCCCGGTTGCATTGAGCCGGGCCTCGTGCTCCAGGGACCACAGCAGCTGCTCCAGCGGCTGGCGGTAGCTGTCATCGCCAAAGTCCTCCAGGCCATCCGCCGCCCGGGCCGCCGCCACCACCGCGTCCGGGTCAAAGGTCGTATCGTTCACGGCAGTCCCTCGCCAGTCTCTTGCAACAGCTCCGCCAGCGGCCGCACAGACGTGCGCACCGGCGGATATTCCGCGGCACCCACATAACGCAGCAACATGGCGCCATTGCTGTGGCCGGCGGTGCTCAGGCAATTGCGGAAGCGCCGGGGCGGATCTCCCGCCGCAAGGCGCAGCTCATCCTTAGCCGGGATGGCAAACCAGGATGCGCACGCTGCCATCAGTTTCGGGTACCGCATTGTGGTTGTTCACGCAGATGGGATGGTAGCGATAGTCCAGGGACTCCATCCAGTAATTGGACAACTGGAAATTCCAGGCCCGGCAAACCGCAGGCGGAGTAAACTCAATCAGCAGGGCCTGCTCCGGCCCGAGCTCCCAGCGACTGTTGTGATAGTAAATCGCGGGGTCGCCACCGGCGCGCAGGCACATCTGCTGGTCATTGGGCGGCAGTTCGTTCACATGGCTGGCAAAGGTCGCCATCCACTGCCTGAACAGGCCGGCGGTGCCCTCGACGAAAGGCACCACGCCCGCCAGGCCGGCGGCAAAGCCGGATGGGTCGAGGCCCGCGGTACCGCGCGGATTGAGGCACTGTATGCGCAACCGCGCACGCTGCTCCGCTGCGCGCTGGCGAAAGGTCTGCCGCACCAGTATGTTGTCGGAGTCGGGCGTCATCGGCAGCCAGTTGCCGGGATGCTCCCGGGCGCTGACCACCAGTTCAAAGTCGCCATTTTCCGTGACTGCCAGCTGGTCCACATCCACATGCCCCGTCGGCGCCATGTCGCCACCGCCGGCGAAGGAGCCCGCCTTGGTTTCAATGCTCAGGTAAGCCACTGTGCCCCGGTTGCCGGTGATCAGGTAGTCGCGCCCGCCGTCCACCGCGCAGTTGAGGTAAAAGTTATCGGGATTGTCATTGCCGATCTTGGCAGTCTCGTGAGAAAGGGAATAAAACTCGGGAAAGTCGGGATCACCAAATTCGACGAATTTCTCCAGGCCCAGGCGCAGCAGCCGGGTCAGGTAGCGATAACCCTCGGCCCGGGTCAGCGCATCGGTCGGAGTATCGGCAGCCAGCACCTGTTCGCCGGCGCTCTTGAGATCATCGCAGAATTGGCGCCAGAGCGTGCCATTCACCAGAGCGACCGGCAGCTCGGTACTAGACATAATACTTGACCAGCGACAGCACCAGCATGAGCCCTACCAGCGGCATCAACCAACGCTGGAGCTGCTGCATGCGGCGGGCATCCGTGGGGCCGGCAAAACGCTTCGCCACCATTGCCATAAGGGCGACCCCGGCAAAAATACCCAGCAGCAGGAGCAACAGGTTCATTGGTGTCAGGGCATCACCCGGTAGACTTCGGGAATCTGTTCGATGCTGTCGATGGAACAATCCAGGTCTTTCAACAGGCCGTCTTCCAGGCTGTATACCCAGCCGTGCACCGTCAGGTTCTGCCCGCGCTGCCATGCATTCTGGACAATAGTGGTGTGGCAGACGTTGGCCACCTGGGCGATGACATTCAGTTCGCACAGCAGGTCGATACGGGCACTCTCGTCAGCGAGGGCGTTGATGCGCGCGCGGGACCGGTGCAGCACATCCTTGATATTGCGCAGCCAGTTGTCGATCAGGCCGTTGTCCTCGTTCTCATAGGCGGCGCGCACACCGCCACAGCCGTAGTGCCCGACAACAATAACGTGCTTCACCTTCAGCACGTCCACCGCGTACTGCAGGACCGTGAGGCAATTGAAATCAGTATGGACGACCATATTGGCGACGTTGCGATGGACGAAAATCTCCCCCGGCAACAGGTCCACTATCTGGTTGGCGGGCACGCGGCTGTCGGAGCAACCTATCCAGAGATATTCCGGGCTCTGCTGGGCTGCCAGCTTGGCAAAGAACTCGGGATCACTGGTACTGATCCGGTCTGCCCAGCGCTGGTTGTTCTCGAACAGGGCGTCCAGCTTCCTCGGGTTGCCTTCACTCATAGGGCGTTCACTCATACCATCAGGGTGCTCAAGCGGGACAGGGAGATCTGGTTCCCGCCCCTGGATTGCGATTGCGCCAGAGCCTTGCCTGCAACGTTCTCCATCTGTCGCGCCAGGTGCGGCATATCCACCGCCGGGTATTGCTGGGGCTCCCACGTGACCATCCCGATACTCACTGTCACCTGCAGCACCGCGCCGCGACCATCGTCCACGGCGAAGCCTTCTATATCATCGCGCATACGCTCTGCGATTTCCTGCCCCAGCATCTCGCCGCTGCCGGGAATCAACAGGGCGAATTTGGAACGGGACAGGCGCGCCATCATATCCGTCGCACGCAGGTCTGAGGATATCCTCTCAGAGACCTTCTTCACCACGAAGTGTCCGCTGCGCTCACCATAGTGGTCGTAGAGGTCATCGAACTCGTCGATTTCCAGAATCAGGACAGTCAGCGCCTTGTCGGCGCGGCGGGCCCTGGCTATCTCCCGGGTGATATCTTTTTCGAAGCCGCGCAGGTTGCTGATCTGTGTCAGCGGGTCCAGCATGGTCAGGCGGGAGATCTGCTGCCGCGAGACGGCGCTCTTGAAACAGGCGGAGATCATGGTGCCAAGGTGGGCGATCAACTGTTCCTCCTGCTCGCCGACCACGAGGGTGTCGTCCTCGAGACCAAGGTGGAGGCTGCCAATCATTCGCCCGCTATCGGTCAAGGGTATCAGCAGGGCGTAATCGATTCCCTGCTCGGACTTCAGCACTTCGAACATCCTGCTATCGGTGGGGCTGAGCAGAACGATATCCGGCTCCAGCTCATACAGCTCCTGCATCGCAAACGCGTCCTGGTGAAGCTGCAGGCTGTGTCCGTAGCGCTGGCCGCCGACGATAAGCTCGGCCAGGATTTTTTCCGGGTCATAGAGCCACAAGCTCGGCCACGCGGAACGAGAAGTGGCGCGGCATGCTCACCAGCAGAATTTCCATCAGGGCTTCCAGGTCCGCCGCCTCGAGTAGCATGTGCTCGAGCTGCTGGGCCTGCAGGTACAAATAGCGGTTTATCGTCAGGGTCTCGGTGAGGCGCCGCTGTCGCAGCTCGGTCCGTGAAATCGCCGGCGGCGCGCCCTGGATTTCCTCATCCACCCCGTTCAAACCCTTATCGTCGATCATCAAAACAACTCACGTCGCGCCGGGCTGCCGGAAGCGCCCGAACGTCAATTTTATTGGCAACCAAGTGTAAGCGCCCTATACTGGCGATGCAAACCTGGGGGTGGCCCAATCATCACTGATCCGGCCTGAGATACCAAGATGGTGAACCCTTTGAACCTGATCCGGTTAATACTGGCGTAGGGAGAGGTGTCGCCCGCTTGATCCCCCTCCCCGTGCACCCAACCGACCAGGCATTTAGTCAGCAGTCCGTTGCGAGGCACACCACATGAGACATCCGACCACACTCCTGGCAGCCGCCTGCTGCCTGGCATCGCAGGTGCTGGCGGAGCCGACCCGGTTGGAGGAGGTAGTGGTAACCGCTGAACTGCGGCCCACCCCACTGCTCAACCAGGTAGGCAGTATCAGTGTCATCAGCGCCCAGGACATCCGCGAACGCGAGGCCCAGCATCTCGAGGGGATCCTGAACCTCGCGCCCAATGTCAATTTCGCCGGCGGCACTTCGCGGGCAAGGTTCTTCCAGATCAGGGGCGTGGGCGAACGCAGCCAGTTCCAGGAACCCCTGAACCCCTCGATCGGCCTGGTCATCGACGGTATCGACTTCAGCGGCCTCGGGGGTGCGGGCACCCTGTTCGATGTGCAGCAGGTTGAGATTTTGCGCGGACCCCAGGGTACCCTGCACGGCGCCAATGCCCTGGCGGGCCTGATAGACGTCCGCTCAGGCCAGCCCGAGGCGGAACCCGGCCTGCAACTTGAAGTCGGGGCCGCCGACTACAACACCTGGAATGCCGGGGCAGTGAGCACCGGACCGCTGGTGACCGACCAGTTGCTCTACCGCCTGGCGGTTAACCGCTTTCAAAGTGACGGCTTCATCGAGAACGACTACCTGGGCCGGGACGACACCAATGGCCAGGACGAAACCACTATACGCGGCAAGTTGCGCTGGCTGCCCACCGGGCGCGACACCGCTTGACCTCACCGCCATGTACATCGACATCGATAACGGCTACGACGCGTTTTCCCTGGATAACACCCGCCACACCCTGTCCGACGAGCCGGGCAAGGATCGGCAGGATTCACGCGCCCTGGGGCTGGAATGGCAGCGGGAACTCGATGCCCTGACGGTGGAAACCTCGCTAACCGGCGCCACCACTGCCAGCACCTACAGCTTTGACGAGGACTGGAGCTACGTGGGCATCGCGCCGGGCTGGGAGTACTCCTCAAAGGACCGCTACAAACGGGACCGGGACAGCTACAGCGCCACCGCCAGGCTGCTCTCCGGCGAGGGCAGCCGCCTGTTCGAGGGCAGCACCGACTGGGTGGCCGGGGCCTATTTCCTCGGGGACCGGGAAAACCTGGATCGGCGCTATACCTACCTGGAGAACGACTTCAGCAGCCGCTACGACACCGACACCTACGCCCTGTTTGGCCAGCTGGACTCGCAACTGGGCAACGGGTTCACGCTGATCACCGGCCTGCGTGTCGAGCGCCGCCTGACCGACTACCGCGACAACAACGGGGTGGACAGCGACCCGGACAAGGACCTGTGGGGCGGCCGTATCGCCCTGGAATACCAGTTTGACGACAATCGAATGGGCTACGGCGAGGTGTCCCGCGGCTATCGGGCCAACGGGGTCAATGCCGCAATCCTGGCCAGCATGGACACCAGCGAAGATCCCGAGATTACCGACCAGTTGCGCGCCCTGCAGCAGTTCGATGAGGAATACCTGGTCAACTACGAGCTGGGATTCAAGGGCAAGCTGCTGGCCGACACCCTGCAGGCCCGGCTGGCGGTGTTCTACATGGACCGGGAGGAGCAGCAGGTCAAGGGTTCACTGCTCATCCCCCGCCCCGACGGCAGCACGGCCTTCATCGACTACACCAGCAACGCGGCCCAGGGCAACAACTACGGCATGGAGCTTGAACTCAACTGGCTCGCCAGCGAAAAGCTCGAGCTGTTTGCCAGTATCGGCCTGCTGCATACCGAATTCGAGCGCTACATCGACGCCGACGGCAACGACCTGTCGGGTCGCGACCAGGCCCAGGCGCCGAACTACCAGTACGCGGTGGGCGGGCACTACGACTTCGGTAGCGGGTTCTACCTGCGCCTGGATGTGGAGGGCCGCGACAGCGCGTATTTCTCCGACCGCCACGACCTGAAGTCGCCCTCCTATGACCTGCTGAATATGCGCCTGGGCTATGCCGGGCAGAGCTGGTCGGTGGCCCTGTGGGCGCGCAACCTCACCGACGAGGATTACTACGTGAGGGGCTTCGGCACCTTTGGCAACGACCCCCGCAAGGAGTATGCGGTGGAGCCCTATTACCAGTACGGTGAACCACGCGTGGTCGGGGTAAGCACCCGCTTTACCTTCTGAACCCGCGACACTTTCCAGGCAAGGAGACACACCATGAAACTGACAGCCGAGCTGAGCCTTTACCCGGTACAGGAGAACTACATAGCTGTAATCGAGGGGTTTATCCATGCCCTGCGTGAATACCCCGACCTGCAGGTGGTCACCAACGCCATGAGTACGCAGGTCTGCGGCGATTACGCGCAGGTATTTGCGGTCGTCAGCGAAACTCTTGCGGCAAGCACCCGCCAGTTCGGCAAGCAGGTACTGGTGGTTAAATTTATTCCCTGGGAACTCGACCTGGGCGCATGAACGAAACCGGTTTGTCAGCGGCCCTGCTGCAAGCCGCGCAGGCGATGTCCGCCTGGGAGGCTGCTGCCGTCGTGCTGGGGGTAGCCTACCTGCTGCTCGCCATGCGCGAAAGCCTGTGGTGCTGGTATGCGGCGTTCGCCAGCACCGGCATTTTCCTGGTCCTGTTCTGGAATGTAAACCTGCTGATGGAATCCGCGCTGCAGGTTTACTACCTCGGGATGGCGGTCTATGGCTGGTGGCAGTGGCAACGCGGCGGGGAGGGGCATACCGAGCTGGCAATATCCCGCTGGGATACCCGCCAGCACCTGGTCGCCGTGGCGGCGGTGCTGCTGGTGTCGGCGGCCAGCGGGGCACTGCTGCAGCAGTTTACCGGTGCGGCCCTGCCCTACCTGGATTCCTTCACCACCTGGGGCAGCGTGCTCACCACCTGGATGGTGGCCCGCAAAATCCTGGAAAACTGGCTGTACTGGCTGGTGATAGACAGTGTTTCCATTTATCTTTACCTGGACAGGGCGCTCTACCTGACAGCCGGCCTGTTCGCACTTTACCTCGTCATAGTCCTGTTCGGATATCGCAAATGGTGGCTGCACTACCAGGCAACATCCAGCTGAAGCTGCAGCAAACCCTGGCCCAGTGGCGCCAGTGGGACTGCCGGCCGGCTTTGCAGGCGGCACCCACAGTGGTCGAGGTGCTGGCGCCGGGGCTCAGCAACTACAGTGTGCTGGTTGAGTCGCGACAGCGCTTCGTAGTGCGTATCGATGGCGTCAACACCGTCCTGCACAGCCTCAACCGGCAGGGAGAATGGCATAGCCTGGAAGCCGCCCACCGGGCGGGGCTGGCCCCGCGACCGCGCTACTTCAATCCCGAACTGGGCAGCCTGGTATGTGATTACCTGCCGCCGGATGAACAGCAGCCACAGAATATGGCAGACCTTGCAGGACTGCTGCGCGGCATTCATGGGCTGCCGGCACGACACCATCGGCTCGACCTGCCCGAGCGCATGCTCAGTTACGAGAAACGCCTGGCCCACCGCGACCCTACCCGGGCGGCCCTGCTGGCACCCTACCGCACGGCGGTGGCGCAGGCGCTCGCCAGTGCCGACCGGGGCCAACACCGGGCAGTACTGTGTCACCATGACCTGCTGCGAGCCAACCGGCTGTACAGCGGCGGCAGGCTATTTGCCCTCGACTGGGAATACAGCGCGATGGGCAACTGCTGGTACGACCTGGCAGTCGTCGTCGCCGGCGATTCCCTGCCTGAAGCAGACACGGACACCCTGCTGCAGGCTTACCTGGGCAGGCCCGCCACAGCCGACGAGTCACTGCGGGTGCAACACTACGCCTGCGCCTACCAGTACCTGGAGCTGCTGTGGTACCTGGTACAGCAACACCCGGGCCTCGATGGAGTAAGGTTGCAGCAGAACCTCGACCTGCTGGGCAAGCGACTGGGAGAAACTAGTCCCTGAAATTGGTGTACTGCAGGGGCACGCCGATCTCCGCCTGACGCAACAACGCGATGGCCTGCTGCAGGTCGTCCCGCTTCTTGCCTGTCACGCGCACCTGGTCACCCTGGATCTGGGTCTGGACTTTCAGCTTGGCATCCTTGATCTGCTTGACGATAGACCTGGCCTGGGCGCTGTCCAGTCCGTGGCGCAAAACCACGGTTTCCTTAACCTGCTTACCGGTGGTCACCGGCTCGCCGCAATCCATCGCACCGGGGTCGATGTCGCACTTGATCAGCGCGGTGCGCAACATGTCCTCCATCTGGCTCACCTGGAACTCGGCTTCGGCGGTGATCACCACCGTGCGCTCCTCCCGCTCGAAGGAGGCCTGGACACCTTTGAAATCGAAGCGATTGGTTACAATCCTGCCGGCCTGGTCCACCGCGTTGGTCAGCTGGTGCAGGTCAACTTCCGAAACAACATCAAATGATGGCATAGTGCATTTCTCCATTAGCGGCCAGGGGCTACATAGTAATGAGCTGCAGCAAGTTTACAATCCCGGGCGCCGGGTCCAGGGCGTGAAGCCCGCAGACTGGCACGTACTCGGTGCCGGCGCCATGGGCTGCCTGTTTGCCAGTGCGCTCGCGCGAGATGGCTGCCCCACCACACTGTTGCTGCGCCCGGACAGCCGTGAAACTGCCACCCCGGTGGGCGTGGAGCGCGAGGGCGCGAGCAGCTGGCTGGAGCTGCCGGTTTCCACGGCCTCTGCAGCAGGCCATATCAGTCACCTGCTGGTTACCACCAAGGCCCCGGATGTGCATCAGGCCGTGCTCTCCGTCGCTCACCGGCTGGATGCCTCAAGCCAGGTGCTGCTGCTGGTCAACGGGCTGGGCTTCGATGAAAATCTGCGCAGGGAAGTAAGCGCCCCCGAGTACTTTTACGGCACCACCACCGAGGGCGCCTACAGACTTGGCCCTCGCCATATCTGTCACGCGGGACGCGGCCTCACCCGCATTGGCAAGGCCGGAGTTGCCCGGCCGCCCGCCTGGTTCAGCCAGTGGTCGCGGGCAGTGGATCCCAGCGTATGGGACCCGCAAATCGACAAGTCCCTGTGGCTCAAGCTCGCGATCAACTGCGCCATCAACCCCCTGTCCGCACTGCAGCGCTGCCAGAATGGCGAGCTCGCATCGCCACAGCTAGCGCCCCGGGTGACAGCCCTGTGCGAGGAGATCATGCGCGTCAGCGCCGCGGCGGGTTTCGCCGGGGTTACCGCCGAGCTGCCCGGGCAGGTGACGGCGGTGATTCGCGCCACCGCCAGCAACCGCTCGTCGATGTTGCAGGACGTGCTGGCCGGGCGCCCCACCGAGATCGAGTACATCACGGGCCACCTGCTGCGGGTCGCAAGGCAACACGGTGTGGCCGTCCCACACAACGAAGCTGTTTACCGGAGCATCCTCAACCTTGATCACTGAGACTTTACAACTCGCGCAGCTGCAGTGGCCCGCGACGCTTTCGGTCACCGCCGTCATTGCCCTGGTGGCCTGCGACCTGCTGGACTATCGACCCGGCCGTTACCTGTTCAAACCCCTGGCCGCCCTGGCCTTTGTCTGGCTGGCGCTGGCACTGGGCGCCCTGGAGTCGACCTATGGCGGCTGGCTGCTGGCGGGCCTGTTGTGCTGCATGCTCGGTGACCTGCTGCTGATGCCCGACAGAGAGCGCTGCTTCCTCGGGGGGCTCGTCGCCTTTCTCTGCGGCCACCTGCTGTACGCAGTAGCCTTCTGGCAGCTGCCGCACAGCCTGACCGGGGTGGCGGCCACCGCCCTGCCAGCCCTTGTGCTGCTGGTGTTTGTCGGGCGCTGGCTACTGCCCCGCGTACCGGCGCAAATGAAAATTCCGGTAACACTGTACACCCTGGTCATCACCGTGATGCTGCTGTGCGCCGGCCTCACCGCGGCGCACCCCGCTGCGCTGCTGATCATCGGCGGCGCCTGGGGTTTTGCCGTATCTGACCTGGCGGTGGCGCGCCGGCAGTTCGTCCAGCCCAGCCGCTGGAATGGGCTGTGGGGGACACCGCTGTACTTCTTCTCGCAAATGTTGCTGGCGGCTTCGGTTGCCATGGTGTGAACCACGGCGCAAAAGCTGAACCGCTTCAGGGATAGAGCGCGCGGGTGGTTGTGCGTACGATGTCACGCCACTGCTGCACTGACATATCGGGGAACAATACCGCCTGCTGGTTGGCCTGGCGCCCCTGCCAATTGCGGGTCACGGCGAACACACACAGCAGGTCAACGCAGCGCAGATCCAGCTGAAGCTGCTCCGGCGCCGGACCCTGCTGCTCCCGTCGCGCCGGGTCGGCGTAGAGAGTCGTGACCGGCGTGGCACCCACCGGGCCACTCACCCGCAGGGGGCCCAGCCGCTCCCGCATGGCCTCGCTCACTTCCGCTACCAGCCAGCGGCCGGATATTTCCCCGGGCAACTGTGCACCTGCAGCCAGGCGCACGACAGGTGCGTCGATATGGACCCGCTTCTCTGTCGCGGGCAGCTGCAGCAGATAAACCAGACACGCCAGACCCGCGAGCCCGGCAAACGCCGCCGGCCAGTGCCACGGCCGCGGCAACACGGATGATAACCAGGCACCGCCGCCAACACGATCCGCCGCCGGCATTGTCGAGCGCCCCTCACGCCCGAGATCGGCTGGCACGGCAGGCGGTATGTCATCGGCCGACTCCGGCCGGAAGCAGGGCCGGGCTTCTTCCAGCAGGCTATTGGTGGCCGCCAGGGGAATGCCGCGGGCGACGCGGCGCAGGATCTGGCGCACCACGCGCGTACTGGAGGGCCGGTTCCCTGGCGCCTTCTCCAGCAGGGAGGCGACCAGCTTTACCAGTTCCGGCGGCAACTCCACATCGGCCGGCACAAGCTCCTCCAGCGGCGTTGGCGCCAGGGTCAGCAGGGCCCGGCTGTCGAGCCTGCCGTCCTTGAAGAAGGGCTGTACCCCGCCGAGCATGCGGTACAGAAGGCAACCGAGGGCGAACAGGTCGGAGCGCTCATCCAGGGGCTTGCCGAGGTATTGCTCGGGCGATAGCGCCGACAGGCTGGCCGTATCCCGAGCCCCCGCATCGGGGCGCCGGGCTATGCCGAAGTCGGTCAACTTCACCCTGCCGCCGGCTCCGATAAGCACATTGGCAGCCTTCAGGTCGCCGTGGACGATACGCTGCTGGCGGGCCACCGTGAGAGCCCCGGCGACGTCCGCCGCAATAGTCAGGACGCTGGCAAGTGACGGCCTCACCGCGCACAGGAACTCCTCGAGGTCGCAGCCCGGGACATACTCCATCACCATGGCCAGGTGTTCGCTGGACTCGATAACATCGTGAATCTGCACCACCTTCGGGCTCTGGATGCTCGCCACCAGCTGCGCCTCCAGCAGAAGGCGCTTGCGTGCGCCGCGCTCGGCTGGCAGTGGGTAGATTTTGATGGCGACCCTGCGGTGCAGGCGTTTGTCGTAGCCCAGGTAAACCGAGCCCTGGCCACCCCGGTTGACCAGCCGCAGGATACGGTAAGGGCCGACCCTGGCGTCCCCGGCCATTCAGGTACCTGCCCGGCGCACGGCTAGAACCACGCCAGGCCGGAATCGCGCAGGCGCGACCGCAAACCGCTGGGTGACACTTTCAGTGACAGCGCTGCCGCGTGGGCGTTGCCACCGTGCAGAGCCAGGGCCTGCTCCAGTTCATCCAGCGGGACCTGTCCCGCCAGCCGATGTCGCGGTGAATCCGCCATGCGCCGGTACACCGCCTGGCGGGAGACCCCCAGCTGGCGCGCCACGTCGGCCACTTCGTAGGCACTGGCCCGCAGCGCACCTTCAAACTGGTTCTCATCGATTTCCCGGATCCTGCGCCTGCTGGTATCCGCCTGCTTTTCCCCGCCCTGCCCGACGGGATCGCGCCGGAGCGAAAGGCGGATAGCGTCGGGCAGTGAGCGACTGCCGGCGACGGCGACCTGGCTGGCGCAGTTGGCCAGCTCGCGCACATTGCCCGGCCAGTCATAGCGCAGGCAACTGTAGAATAACTCCGCCCACGATGCGATCTCCAGTGCCGTTGATTCCGGCCCCGGAAGCAGTTCCGGACAGTCGAGGTCGAGGCTGCGCTGTGCCAGGAAGTGACGCAGCAACTCACCGATATCCTCCGGGTGCGCCCGCAGGGGCAGCAGGTTGATCTCGCAGGCCCCGAGCCTGTGACGCAGGGCCGCCTTGAAGTCGCAGCCGTCGCCCTCGACAGGTGCATCGGTAGCCGATATGACGCGGACATCGACCCTGCTGAGCGCACCGCCCACGGCCTGTATTTCCCGTTCCTGCAGCGCGCGCAGCAACTGGGGCTGCACCTCTGCAGGGGTATCGCCAATTTCGTCAAGGAACAGGGTACCGCCCTGGGCCTGGCCGAAATAACCCTCGGTCGCCCGGGTCGCCCCGGTAAAGGCGCCGCGGCTGTTACCAAACAGTGTGGCGGCGGCGAGGCCCGGTGGGATCGCCGCCATATTGACCTTGACCAGCGGTCCGCTGCTGCGCTCGCTGAAACGGTGGATTGCCCCCGCCACCAGCTCCTTGCCTGTACCTGTTTCACCGCGCACCAGTACGTCCAGCCCAGCCCTGCCGATCCGGTCGATCTGTTGTCGCAACTCCAGCATGTAGGGGCTGCTGCCGCACAATGCGGCTATTGCCGGGGCGGCCGTCGATGCTGCAATGGGTGCAAGCCTCAGCATTAACACCACGCTGTGACCCAGCAGCAGGGCGACACCCCGTCGCAAGCGCTCCCGGTCGAGTTCTTCATCGCCGTCCAGCTCGGCGCCATCGACACGGCAACGACTGGTTCCGGGTAATCGACGGATGACCAGTGCTTCCCCCCTGCGAGTCAGGGCCAGGGCCTGCCGGCTGAGGTCGCGCTCACCAAGAGCCGATGCAACACCGTTGCCGGCAAGGGAAAAGTCCGGGCTGCGTCGTCCCAGCACCCAGGGCGGTGTGTCGAGCAAATCGGGAATCCGCGCCGCTTCGCCTATACGGGAGACGTCGGGATGAAAGATGATGGTGAGCAACAACCCCTGCGCATCGTCGTCGACACACAGAGGCGGTACCACCGAAGGCAGGGTCAGATCGGCATCAGCGTTTGTCGACATAGGCGGGCTCGACATATCCTGTTGTTTATTCGAGCCCTGATCCTGGGCTCTTCCCGGAAAAGCTTAGCAGCTGATTGTTATATTGCAGCATTTTTGGCCGAATTCGGCGCGCTATAACACTGGGCTTAAAACAGCAGAACCAGCAGCGAGAACACCACGATCCAGCACACCGCACTACGGGACAGCAGCGCATCGAACTCACGATTTTGCGCCGCGGCACCGGGGCCGGGGCCGCTGTCTTCGCCAGAAGCCCAGCCGGCTTCGGGACCAAGTGCGGCAGAGCCGACCCGGTAGAGCAGTGCTCCGGCCTGCTCACTGTGCTCACGCAACTCCGCCAGCAGGGTGTCCTTGCTGGCGATAAAGTCCCCCGTGACGGCAAATGTCGCAGCCAGCAGGCGAGCGGGCACCCAATCCAGCAGGAACAGCCAGCTCTCGACCGTCCGGGGCTCAAAGCTGTCGCGGCACAGCTGAATCAGCCGATAGACCAGGGCCCCGGCCGGTCCCAGCAGGACAAAATAGAACAACACGCAGAACCAGCGCTGCAGCCCCTCATACAGCAGCGCCCGCTGGATCATGGCGTGCACTTCCTCCTCATTATCCGGCGCTTCCACCGAGTCATCCCAGCCGAACTCCTCACAGGCTGCGAGGTATGCACCCTCGAAATCGCCGCTGTAGGCGTGCCCGCGATAACGCCCCATGGAAGCCTGGAAATCCCCCCTGCCAAAGGAATAGAGCAGCAGCAGGGCCGCCAGGGGCACCCACAGCAGACCGAACAACAGGGGCTCCACCATGTCGAGCAGCAGCGCTGCCGCTACGGCGGGCAACAACACCAGCACCGCCAGGCCCACTGCACCGGAAAGGCCCCAGCCGGACACCCTCGATTGCCAACGGTGGAACCAGTCGTCGGTGTGCACTCGTTCTGCCGTGCCCCAGGCCTGGAGCAACAACACTGCCAGAATGATTGCCAGAAACGTCATACTTTTTCCCCTGCGGCAGCCAGTAGGCTGCGATATTTGTGCCAGTCAAAGGCCGGACCCGGGTCTGTCTTTCGCCCGGGGGCGATGTCGCTGTGGCCGACGATGCGGTCCACGCCCATGTCATCGTAGTATTCCAGGAGTGCACGGGTCACCGCTGCCAGCACCTGGTACTGGACCTCAGTGTAAGCCTCATCGTCGGTTCCCTCCAGTTCAATGCCGATACTGAAATCATTGCAATTGTCCTGCCCGGCGAAACACGACTGGCCGGCGTGCCAGGCGCGCTCTCCCAGGTCGACAAACTGCACCAGCTCTCCACAGCGCCGGATCAACAGGTGCGCCGAGACCTCGGCCCCCCTGATCTCGTCGAAAAAAGGGTGCTCGTCCCAGTCAAGGCAATTGGTGAACAGGCGCTCGATATGGTCACCGCCGTACTGGCCCGGCGGCAGCGAAATATTGTGGATGACGAGTAAGCGCGGAGGGCAGCCACCGGGTCGGGGGCCAAAATTCGGCGAGGGAGCCCGGCGCGCCTGCTGCAACCAACCCTCTGCCAGGGTAAATGTCTTTACTGTACTTTCAGGGACCATACGCCATGATAGTCGCAAGCTGCCGATGCACTCAATGTCCGCGACAGCGAGGATTAACAGGCCCCGGCGTCAGCTGCTACAATCGCTCTCCCTTCGTCCCAAGTCTGCCCTATGAACCAGCCATCTCCCGAAAAAATCAAGCCCAGTGACGAGGTAGTCCTGGCCAACGTGCGCGCTGCGCTGGCGGAGGATGTGGGCAGCGGTGATATTACAGCCGCCCTGATTCCCGCCGCCGAGACGGCCCGCGCCCGGGTGATCACCCGGGAGAACGGCGTGCTGTGCGGGCGGGCCTGGGTAGACCGGGTATTCACCGAGCTGGACGCTTCCATTGTGCTGGATTGGCAGGCCGCTGACGGCGACGCCATCAGCGCCGGAGATCTGCTGTTCACCGTGAGCGGCCCCGCCCGCGGCCTGTTGACCGGCGAGCGCTCGGCCCTGAATTTTCTCCAGCTGCTGTCCGGCACCGCCACCGTCTGCGCGCACTACGCAAGCCTGGTCAGGGGCACCGGGGTTCGACTGCTGGATACCCGCAAGACCATCCCCGGCCTGCGTATCGCCCAGAAGTACGCCGTCAGCTGTGGCGGCTGCTACAACCACCGCATCGGTCTGTACGACGCCTTCCTGATCAAGGAAAACCACATTCACGCGGCGGGGGGTATCGCCCGGGCGGTTCAGGCAGCCAGGCAATTTGCGCCGGGCAAGCCGGTGGAGGTGGAAGTGGAAAGCCTGGAGGAACTGGAGCAGGCCCTGGCCGCCGGCTGCGACCGCATCATGCTGGACAATTTCTCGCTGGCCCAGATGGCCAGCGCCGTCGCCCTCAGTGACGGCCGGGTAGAGCTGGAAGCCTCGGGCAATGTCACCGGGGAGACCCTGCGACCGATCGCCGAGACCGGTGTGGATTACATTTCCATCGGCGCCCTGACCAAGGACTGCAAGGCACTGGACCTGTCGATGAGGCTGCTATAAAAGGGGCGTTTTGCTGACGATCACGCCGTTATTGTCGGCGTAGATGTAATCCCCGGGCGCTATTAGGGCGCCACCAAAGGCTACCGGGATATCGCGCTGCCCCACCCCCAGTTTCTCGGTCTTGAACGGGCATTGGCCCAGCGCCTGGACACCGACCGCAGTCACTGCAATTTCATCCACGTCCCGCACAGCGCCATTGATCACCAGGCCGGCCCAGCCATTGGCAGCCGCCTGCTCAGCCAGCATATCTCCCAGCAGGGCCCTGCGCAGGGAACCGCCGCCATCCACCACGATCACCCGCCCGTCGCCCGGCTCTGCCACACACTGCTTGACCAGCGAATTGTCCTCGTGGCACTTGATCGTCACCGCTGCCCCGCCAAACTGCTTTACCTGGCCATAGCTGTTGAATTGCAATTCGATAGCGCAGGCCTCGGGATGCGCATCGGTCAGATCAGGGGTGGAGATTGTAGTCATAGTCAGGTTCCATGCAGGGCGGTGAGGGTCAGCGGCTATTCTAATGCCTGGCGGTCACCGCGCCACCCCCCGGGCGGCGCGAGGGTCGTTCAAGACACGGTGCAACCGGTCCCGGTGCCGGGTATAATTCCCCTCGTCAATAGGCATCATTCTTACCATTCGCTGAATGAATACGGAGCGACTTCTGAACATCAACCGTGTCGACCTGAACCTGCTGGTATACCTGGATGCGCTGCTGCGCGAGCGCAATGTCACCCAGGCAGCCAACCAGCTCAACCTGTCACAGCCCGCCATGAGCAACGGCCTGCGCCGCCTGCGGGAACTGTTCGACGACCCCCTGCTGGTGCGCACCAGCGAGGGTATGACCCCGACCGAACGGGCCCTGGAACTGGAACCGATAGTGCGGGAGGTACTCACCAGCATCGATCGGGCAGTGCAGCCCCGCTCGGAGTTTGACGCCCGCAACGCACACCGGGTGTTCCGCATCATGGCCAGCGACTACGCCGAGTCCACCCTGTTCCCCAGCGTGCTGGGCAAGCTCCGCACGCTGGCCCCCGGCCTGACCCTGGACATCATGACCCCAAGCGATGTGAGCTTCCTGGACGTGGAGCGGGGCAAGGTGGACATGGTGATCAACCGCTTCGACTCCATGCCCCAGTCCTTTCACCAGATACACCTGTGGAACGACACCTTTACCTGCGTGCTGAGCCCCGAAAACCCTGTGTTGCAGGATTTCACCCTGGACAACTACTTCAAGGCCAACCACGTGTGGGTCAGTAAAACCGGCATGGGGGTCGGGGTGGGGGTCAACCCGGACGATGTACAGCGCCTGGGCTGGGTGGACCTGGCACTCAACAAACTGGGAAAAAAGCGCCAGATAAGGGTATTTACCCGGCACTACCAGGCCGCCATGACCCTGGCGGAACAAAACGACCTGATCGTCACCCTGCCCACCCGGGCGGCCCAGTTGAAGCGCGACAATCCACGTGTCGTGCTGCGTGAGCCACCGCTTGAGATCCCCCCGCTGGAGCTCAAAATGGCCTGGAGCCCCCTGTTGCAGCACAACCCGGCAAACAAATGGCTGCGCAAATTGATCGCGGATACCGCTCGGGAACTGGACGACAAGGCCCCCACCCCCTGAACCAAGGGGGCTCGCATCGGACCACAAAATATTCACAGCCGGAATGCCGATGATAAAAACGATAAATTAGCTAAATTATGGTCCCGACCCTAAACTCTGTCCTTTATCGGGGCCTCGTTTGCCGCCAATCAAATTCACAAAGGAATTTCACCATGACTGACCGTATCCAGCGCGGTGGCATGCAGGTTGCCCCTGTTTTATGCGCATTGCTCGAAGAAGAGATCGCCCCGGGCACGGGCATCGCCCCGGACCAGTTCTGGCAATCCCTGGCAGCTATCGTCGATGAACTGGCGCCCCGCAACCGCAGCCTGCTGGCAACCCGCGAAGACCTGCAGGCGAAAATAGACGCGTGGCACCAGGCCAACCCGGGGCCGGGGTACGACCGCGCCGCCTACAAGGCCTTCCTGACCGACATCGGCTATCTGTTGCCTGAAGGCGAAGACTTTTCGATCGGTACTGAAAACGTGGATCCTGAGGTGGCAACCCTGGCAGGCCCCCAGCTGGTGGTGCCGGTGATGAACGCCCGCTACGCCCTGAACGCCGCCAACGCGCGCTGGGGCAGCCTTTACGACGCCCTGTACGGCACCGACGTGATCCCCGAGGATGACGGCGCCCAGCGCAGCGGCCCCTATAACCCGGTGCGGGGCGCGAAGGTCATCGCCTATGCCAGGGATTTCCTCAACCGCCATTGCCCCCTGTCCACAGGCAGTCACAGCCAGTCCAGGTCCTACACCGTGGTGGCAGGCAAGCTGCAGGTGGTACTGGACGATGGCCGCATCAGTTCGCTGGCGGACCCGAATCAGTTTCGTGGCTATACCGGTGAGCCGGACTCTCCCACTGGCGTCCTGCTGCGGCACAACGGCCTGCACATCGAAATCCAGATCGACCCCGGCAGCCCGATCGGCAGCACCGATCCCGCCGGCGTGAAAGACCTCGTGCTCGAAGCCGCCCTCACTACGATCCAGGACTGCGAGGACTCGGTCGCCGCAGTGGACGCCCAGGACAAGGCCGTGGTCTACCGCAACTGGCTGGGCCTGATGCGCGGCGACCTGGCCGACACCTTCGACAAGGGCGGCAAGAGCCTGACCCGCCACCTGAACCCCGACCGGGTATTCACCGCCGCCGCGGGCGGGGAACTGGTATTGCCTGGCCGCAGCCTGATGTTCGTGCGCAACGTGGGTCACCTGATGACCAACGACGCGATCCTCGACAGCCGCGGACAGGAGATTCCCGAGGGCATCATGGACGGCATGTTCACCGCCATGATCGCCCTGCACGATCTGCAAAAGCCCGGCGACGCCAACCGCAATTCACGCCAGGGCAGCGTCTACATCGTCAAGCCCAAGATGCATGGGCCGGAGGAAGTTGCCTTTACCTGCACCCTGTTCGAGCGCATCGAGGACGCCCTCGGCCTGAAGCGGAACACACTCAAGGTCGGCATCATGGACGAGGAGCGCCGCACCACGGTCAACCTGAAAGAGTGCATCCGGGTAGCCCGTGAGCGGCTGGTATTCATCAACACCGGCTTCCTCGATCGCACCGGGGACGAGATCCATACCAGCATGGAAGCCGGCGCCATGACACCCAAGGGCGCCATGAAGCAGGAGCCCTGGATCAACGCCTACGAGGACTGGAACGTGGACATCGGCCTGCACTGTGGGTTGCTGGGACGCGCCCAGATCGGCAAGGGCATGTGGGCAATGCCCGACCTGATGGCCGAGATGATGGCAAACAAGATCGGTCACCCGCAAGCCGGTGCCAGCACCGCCTGGGTGCCCTCTCCCACCGCCGCGACGCTGCACGCCATTCACTATCACGAGGTGGATGTGGCTGCGCGCCAGGCCGAACTCATGCAACGAACCGCGGGCTTCGCTGGACGACATCCTCAGCATTCCACTGAAAGGCGCCGCGGGCCTCAGCGCTGAAGAGATACAGCGGGAGCTGGACAACAACGCACAGGGAATCCTGGGCTACGTGGTGCGCTGGGTTGACCAGGGCGTGGGTTGCTCCAAGGTGCCCGACATAAACCACGTGGGCCTGATGGAGGACCGCGCCACCCTGCGAATCTCCAGCCAGCACATCGCCAACTGGCTGCGCCACGGCGTATGCACGCAAGCCCAGGTAAGAGCCACGCTGGAGCGCATGGCAGCGGTGGTGGACCAGCAGAACGCATCCGACCCCCTGTACCGCCCGCTGGCACCGGACTTCGACAACAACGTGGCATTCCAGGCAGCCTGCGACCTGGTGTTCCTCGGGCGGGAACAGCCCAGCGGTTACACCGAGCCGGTGCTGCACGCCCGGCGCAAGGAAGCCAAGGCGAAGTACGAGGGCTGATACAGGTTGCCGGATTTATGGCGGTCGTGCGGTGAGCAGGATCGCCGGCCCGCCTACGGTCCGGCGAATTCGCACGTACCGCGCGGTTCACGTGTGGCTGGCGTCGGACTCCTTGTACTGCAGGTTAGTCAGCTGCTCCGACAGCAGCCCCATCAGGAACACGATGACACCCGCCAGGATAAGCAGCGTGGACATATTGGTGAAACGCCAGTGGCCCGCGGTCGATGGCTGCGACAAAATAATTGATAAGCCCCAACCCCGAAAGCAGCACCGCCACAGGGAAGTACACCTTGAGCGGCGAATACAGCGTGCCGATCTTGAAGATGATCAGGAAGAAGCGCACCCCGTCGCGCAGCACGTTGATATGGCTGCTCCCCAGCCGCGGGGATACCGTAATCGGCACGAAGCCGACCGAGTATCCCGCCCGGAAAAACGCCATGGTGGAAGTCGTCGGGTAGCTGAAGCCGTTGGGCAGCAGGTAGAGAAAATCGAGCAACTTGCGGCGATTGACACAGCGAAAGCCCGAGGTCAGGTCGGGAATCTCCCGGTTGACCATCCAGCTGGCCAGGCGGTTATACATGCTGTTGGCGCTCCAGCGGGCGATATTGGCCTGGGCCGCCAGGCCGCTGCGGGCACCCACCACCAGGTCGTATCCCTCTTCCACCTTGTAGAGCAGGCGCTCGATATCGGCCGGGTCGTGCTGGCCGTCACCGTCCATAAACACGATGAAATCGCCCCTGGCGGCGCGGGCCCCGGTTTTGATAGCGGCCCCGTTGCCCTTGGAATAGGGGTGGGAAATCACCTTCACACCGGCGTCCTTGCACACCTGCGCCGTCGTATCCGTAGAGCCGTCGTTCACCACGATCACCTCTGCCTCCGGGTAGAGCTGGCGCAGGGAAGGCAGGACCTTCGCCAGGCCCTCTTCCTCGTTTTTGGCCGGGATTACGATGGAAAATTTCAACGGTTACTTCTCCAGGTACAGTGACAGGGTCTGCTGTTCGCCGACGGTCAACTCGCCCCTGGCCTGCAATTCGAGCAAGCGGGAGCGCACCGCGTCGGCGGCCTCCACTTTACCCAATGCGGTGACAAAATGCAGCTTCATCAGCAGGCCCTGGGCATTCGCCGGCGACAACTGCAGGTACAGGTCGATATAGGCGTCGGCGTTCTGCCAGCGCTGCAGGGTATTTTCCAGCAGGGCGAGGCCGGCATAGATATTGGCCGAAGCGGTGGCCGGGCTATCCGGAGCCAGGAAAATCTCCACCATCCGGTCGGCAAAGCCCACCCTGTCGAAGTCGGGGCAGGCGTCGTCCTGCAGCAGGTGCACCATGGTCTGCAGCGTCACCACCGAGCCGAAGGGACGGGCGGGATTCGCCGTACCCAGTCGCTCGATCTGCTCCGGCTCGACCGGCTGGTTGGCAATGCAGGCCAGCGCGAGGTCGCGGATATCGTGATCGCCGCTGCGCTCGCCGGCCACGCTCAGCGAATACGCCCGGGCGGAATACTCCCGCGCCTCGGCAAACTGCGCCCAGGTTGGCCAGCTGTACCGCCATATCCGCATTGGCGCGATAGGAATTGGGGTGAGCATTGAGGTTGTTGAGGATCAGCAGTGGGTGGCTGGACCAGATCTGCACCTGGGAGCCGGTGAGGCTGGCCAGCCACAGGACATAACAGGCGAGGTAGACCAACAGCGGGGCCTTGTCTGCGGCCAGCGCCTGGCAAGCAGTGCATACAACGCTCCCGAGCAGCAGAAACAGACCCATTCCCGGGAAAGTAGTTGCGGTGCTCGAAATACAGCTCCAGCGAAAATACGTCGGCCTCGATGCTGTGACCCACCAGGAACATGGCCATGCCAAGTGCCAGGTAGCGACCCCAGCGCCAGAACAGCAGCAGCGCAGAAGCAACGCAACACCGCCAGCCACGCAGCGAGGCATAACATTGTCGTCGGCGGCTGGTTGAGGGAGGTCGATACCACCACATCATCGTGATAGAGCCCCATGCGCAGCACATCGGGGTAGTAGAGCTGCCCGACATAGTCCCAGAGAATCCGACCCTGGGTGAGCAGGCGCTCGTCGAGGGTGAAATAGCGGTGGCGGAAGGCGGCGGCCAGTCCCTCGTAATCCACCACCAGGAACAGCGCCACCCCCAGTCCACCCAGAGCAATCAGGCCCAGGGTCGTGCGCTGCAGCCAGCGGATGGTCTGCCCATTTTCTCCCTCAAACTGAAACCACAGGGCCTCGATCAGACAGCAGGACGGGAATGACCACCATGGCGTTTTCCTTGGCGAACACCGCCAGCAGCAAAGCTCGCCAGCAGGCCCAACAGGTCGACGAGAAACTTCCCCGCGCCAGTTTTTCCCGCCAGCAGACGATAGCAGATACAGGCGCAGAAGCATGAAAGTGGTGCTGAGCATGGCCATGCGCTGCACCACGTAGAGCACGGTGCTGACATACAGGGGCGAAAGCAGCCAGGCGGCGCCGAGCACCAGCGCCAGCCAGCGGTAACCAGGCGCGGCTATATGACGAAACAGCAGCCAGAACAGCCAGATAACCAGTCCGCCGTTGAACAGGTGCAGGAGGATATTGACCCGCTTGCTGGTTTCCAGCTGCCATCCAGGAACAGCTTCTCCAGCACGAAACTGGCCATGGAGACCGGCCTGCCCAGCGGTCCGGAGTTATCCCCCGGGATATAGTCCCAGGCCAGTTCCGGATTTTCCTTGAGGTCGCCGATGACCAGTACGCTGGACGATCATCCAGCAGTGCGGGGCCTGCCTGGCCCGGCCAGTAAACCCAGCCCGACATAGCGAGTGTAAGCACTAATAAGATAAGCGCGAGCAATGGTATTGACTCTGTCACTCATCCCAAAGCCCCGGTTCATCTCTCGCCTCGAAAAACATGACCTTGATCTGAGGGACCCGGTAGCGCTGCCGGTCATTCAACAACCAGAGCCGGGTAGACTCGTACATTTGCGCCACATCCTTTTTTTGCGCGCCTACTCCCGAAGCAGGTAGGAATAGATCCAGGGCGCCCCAGGCGCCAGAGCCTGGGCCTGCGCCATCAGGGGCAGCACTGGGTAGAATCGGCAGTACATGCCTGCAGGTACTGGTAGCGGTAGTGCAGCACCTGCACGGAACGGGGATAGCGCTTGGACAGCGTGTCGAGAAGCGAGGTCATTTCCGCTCCGGCGGGGTGGCAGGCTCCCTGTTCAACGCACTCGAACAACGTACCCAGAGCGTTCCAATCCGAGGCCTGAAGGGTTTTTGTCTGTACCAAATCCCGCAATTTTTCGAACCAGTCCACCCGTTGCTGAAGCTCGGGAAAAATAGGCTATCGAGGTAAAACAACATTACCAGTGCCCCGACCTGCCGATCGTCGATCTGGTACATGCGCTCGAAGTAATGCCTGGACAAAACCAGCGCTTCAGAGTTCTCGTGCGCACCTAGTCCCCGTTGCTGCCGCTCTTCATAGTGTCGCAACAGGGCGTTGGCGTAGAAGCATTTGAGCGGGACGATTCCGGATGTTGCGCCACATTAGTGCGACTCAGGGTCAGCTCATCGGACCAACGTGGCGCGAATAAACAGCAGCAGCGACAGAACCGCCACGACGCCCCCTACCGGATACCATACGCTGATCCGTTTACTGTTCGAGACAGCCACAATGAGGCCGACGGCAATCGCCAGGACCACCATACAACCGGGCAGATAATTGCGGTGCTCGTACACCATTTCCAGGGGATAAAGACTGGACTCCATGCTGTGGCCAACCAGAAAAAACAGCACGCCAGCAACAGTAATGGATAGCGTTGCCGCAAAGGAAGGCAAAGCCAAGCGCCAACAACCAGGCCAGCAGGGCCCGCAAGGTTGACAGCGGCGGGAAAAGTCCTGTCGACAGGGGGATATCGTCGTGCTGGAAACCCATGTCGTTGATATTCGGGAAGGCAGATCCAGCCCAGGTAGCGCCAGAGCAGGCGGCCTTGTGTCAGCAGGCGCTCTTCCAGCGTGAACTCCCGCCGGAATAACCGCCGATAAGGATTTCCGGGGTTATCGCAAGTAACAGCAACAAAAGCGCGAAAGGTAGTGCCAGCAGTATCCACCCGCAGTACTGTAAAACCCTGTTTGACTGCCCGGCCCAGACTCCCCGAAAAACACAGACCTCGAGCACGACAACCAACCAGGGCAGCAATGCCCCATTCTCTTTCGACAGAACGGCCAGCACGGTCAGAAAGCAGCAGCCATAGGACCGCGGCAAGCACCTCACCCGTTGATGCGCCACGTTGTGCCCAGCGCTGGCGATAGCGAGTAAATAGCAGCAATCCTGCCACCACAAACAGGGCCGACAATTGCGCCATTCGCTGGACCGCGTAAAGCACCGTAGAGACATACAGGGGGTGTAGCAACCAGATACCGGCGGCGAGTAGCGCAACGAGATTGCGAGAAGTTTTATCGTCACCTATAGCCAGCACGTCGAGCAATTCCCGGAAGAGGAAATACAGCAGTCCAGCGATAAGCAGGTGAATTGCAAGATTGACAAGCTTCAGACCAAACGGGGAAAAATCCCCGGCAATTACATGATTGGCAGCAAAGGACAACATCGAGACAGGTCGCCGCAGCGGCCCTGACTTAGAACTGAAGGCTGCCGTCCGCCAGTCATCAAACAAGTCCCGTCGATTTTGGCGAGTTCATTCCCGGTAAGCGCCGGCTTGTCATCGAAAAACAGCGGACCGTGCAAACCTGGAAAATAGCCTACCACCCCGGCGAGCAAGAGGATGCCGGCAAAAATCGCCAGATGTATGGATCGCAGCATGCTAGCTTCTTACCTTAATCAACCTGCTCGGAAAAATAACGGCATACCATAAAACGCAAAAAGCCCGGACAGGCCGGGCTGGTATAAACGGGGGTATTATTATCCGCGACAATTTGCCGGCAGGTATTTGGTCTCTAAAGAATTAGAACCAACAGTATCTGGCTTGCAGATCCAGATCAGCCGGTTACCTGCCTTGGTAGCTCCCGACAGTACAAAGGTATAATTGCCAGAGCCGTTAGGCACAACCGCCGGCTTCACAATAGCCGTCAACAAAGGCAGACTTGTGTCAGTTTCATACCTTAGAGATGCCACGATTTCAGTATCTAGATCGATGCTGATGCCAGCCTGTGAAGCATTCGCGGGGATACTGCTATTAGCTGAATAATACTCTGCCATAGTCGTCTTTGCTTCCGCCAGGTTCACCATGGCCTCAGAAACCTTGGCACGTACGGTGTAATCCTGGTAAGCCGGCAGCGCGATGGCGGCCAGAATACCGACGATCGCGATCACGATCATCAGTTCGATAAGGGTGAAACCCTGTTGTTTCTTTTGAATATTCATTTTGCTATCCCCGTGATGGATGTTTGTTTGATTATCGGTACCAACGGCCTGAATTAGCCCTGGACCAATTACTGCACGGGTAATAAAGCAACTGGCGTGCCAACTTCCAAACTCTTCGGCAGAAAAAATATATCTCTATATTTTTCATAGTGTTATGAGAATTTTTTTGTTCGGCCTTATGTATCCCATGGCCACTCGTCGAATATCGGTTACAGCCGTTAGCTGCCAGATAGTGACAATTTTTGTCGCTTCCAGCCTCGTCAGCACTTCTGACAAGACTGACAACCCGGATGGTTTGGGTCCAGGGGTGCCGTTGGTCCGCTGGCCTCCGCAGGCATCCAGGGCGCAGGTCCCAGCCCACGGGCTTCAATCATGCGCAACCGCCACTTTGGCCTGGTGCGCAGCCGCCAGTGCAAGCTGCGCCCCGGACTCATATCACCGAAGCTCGTAAAATTTACGTAGATTCAGTCAATTAGGCTTGCCCAGACCCTAGGAGACGTGTCTTGTGCTGGTTATACTCGTCCTTATAAGTAAGACAACCCCAGGGGTGGACACTACCCCCAGGGTTTGTTTGCACCGAAGTCGGGGGCGCGGTATCGATGAACGAAAAAGCAATTGGGCAACTCAGCGGACTGGCCGGGCGACTGGTGGCCGAGGGTCTGATCAGTGCCCAGGCAGCAAGCCAGGCCCAGAAAGACGCGTCACTGGAGCGGATGCCTTTCGTTCAGTACCTGGTGGAAAAGAAAAATGTGGATGGCCGGCGCCTGGCGGAGGTCGCCTCCCACGAATTCGGCGTCCCCCTGTTTGACCTCAAAGCCTTCAACCGCAGCAACCTGCCTGAAGGCCTGGTAGATGTCTCCCTGGTAACCAAGCACCACGCCCTGCCCCTGTTCCGCCGTGGCAACCGCCTGTTTATAGCCGTATCGGACCCCACCAACCTGGCGGCGCTGGATGAAATCAAGTTCCACACCGGGATCAATACCGACGCAATCCTGATCGAGGATTCCGTCCTCAGCAAGATCATCACCGAATGGGTAGATGCCCAGGACCAGCTGGGTGATGGCCTGTCGGACCTGGACTCTTCAGACCTGGATGATATCGATGTTTCAGCTGTCTCCGAGGGCGCCGAAGGTGAGGAAGGCAGTGGCAACGAAAGTGTAGACGAAACACCCATCGTGCGCTTCATCAACAAGGTGTTGATCGACGCCATCAAGCAGGGCGCCTCGGATATTCACTTCGAACCCTATGAAAAAAACTACCGCGTGCGCTTTCGTACCGACGGCATTCTGCGGGAGGTGGTCAAGCCGCCTAAAAACCTGGCGCCGCGCCTGTCGGCCCGCCTCAAGGTGATGTCCCAGATGGACATCTCCGAGCGCCGCATGCCCCAGGACGGCCGGATCCAGATGAAGCTGTCCCGCAGCCGGGCCATCGATTTCCGGGTCAACACTCTGCCGACCCTGTTCGGGGAAAAAATCGTACTGCGTATCCTGGACCCCACCAGTGCGCAAATGGGTATCGACGCCCTGGGCTACGAGCCAGAACAGAAGGAAATGTACCTGCGCACGCTGAACCAGCCCCAGGGCATGATACTGGTGACCGGCCCCACTGGTTCGGGCAAGACCGTCTCCCTTTATACCGGCCTGAATATCCTCAATACTGCGGAGCGCAACATCTCGACCGCCGAAGACCCGGTGGAAATCAACCTGGAAGGCATCAACCAGGTGCATGTGAACCCCAAGGTGGGGCTGAATTTCGCGGAGGCCCTGCGCTCCTTCCTGCGCCAGGACCCGGACATCATCATGGTGGGGGAGATTCGCGACCTGGAAACAGCGGAGATTGCCATCAAGGCGGCCCAGACCGGCCACCTCGTACTCTCCACCCTGCACACCAACAGCGCCGCGGAAACCGTTACCCGCCTGCTGAACATGGGTGTGCCCGCGTTCAACGTGGCCTCTTCCGTCAGCCTGATTATTGCCCAGCGCCTGGCCCGTCGCCTCTGCAAGGAGTGCAGCGCCCCCCTCACAGACGTGCCTCATGAGGCGCTGCTGCAGATGGGCTTCGGTGAAGAGCAGCTGGCGGGGGCAAACATCCGGAAGGCCGTGGGCTGCGCACAGTGCCATGAGGGCTACAAGGGGCGGGTAGGTATTTACGAGGTGGTGAAGGTGACCCCATCGATAGCGAAGATCATCATGGAGGAGGGTAATTCCATCCAGATCAGCGAACAGGCGCGGGCCGAGGGATTTAATGACCTGAGGAAATCAGCACTGGAAAAGGTGGCGCAGGGAATGACAAGCCTTGAAGAAGCCAACCGGATAACGGTAGATTAAACAAAAAGTGTAAAGAACCGGGGACACCGGGCACAGGGGCGAAACGATTATGGCAACAGGAACCGCTAACAAAAGCGATATCTTTATCTGGAACGGCACGGACAAGTCCGGCCACACCAGCACCGGGGAGATTCGCGCCGCCAGCTCGGCAATAGCCAAGGCCCAGCTGCGGCGGCAGGGCATCAAGCCGAAGAAAGTCAAAAAGAAAGCCAAGCCACTTTTTGGCACCGGTGGCAAGCCTATCAAGCCCGCCGATATCGCGGTATTTACCCGCCAGATGGCCACCATGATGAAGGCGGGTGTACCGCTGGTGCAGAGCTTCGATATTGTCGCCGAGGGTTCCGACAAGCCCAAGATGCAGGAACTGGTCAACAACATCCGCAATGATGTTGCTTCCGGTAGCGGGCTCGCGCCGTCCCTGGCCAAATATCCCCGCCTGTTCGATGAGCTGTTCTGCAGCCTGGTTGCCTCGGGAGAGGACTCGGGCACCCTCGAGGTGATGTTGGACCGGGTCGCCACCTACAAGGAAAAGACCGAGCAGCTCAAGGCCAAGATCAAGAAAGCCCTGACCTACCCCACCGCGGTCGTGGTGGTTGCCATAGTGGTCACCGCGATCCTGCTGATCAAGGTGGTGCCCCAGTTTGCGGAGACCTTCCGCAGCTTCGGTTCCGACCTGCCGGCCTTTACCCTGTTCGTGCTGACCATTTCCAACTTCGTGCAGAAGTGGTGGTTTGTGATCCTGTTGATGATAATCGCGGCCATCTTCGTATTCAGGGAGGCCAAGCTCCGCTCGGTAAAATTCTCGGAATTCCTGGACCGGCTGATATTGCGCATGCCCGTCTTCGGCGGCATCGTGCACGACGCGGTAATCGCCCGCTTCAGCCGCACGCTGGCAACCACCTTTGCCGCTGGCGTACCGCTGGTGGATGCCCTGGAATCCACTGCCGGCGCAGCCGGCAACTCTGTCTATGCCAAGGCGATCCGGCGGATCAAGGACGACGTGACCACGGGTAACACGCTGTATTCATCGACCAAGGCAACGGGCCTGTTCCCCAACATGCTGTTGCAGATGATGTCCATCGGTGAGGAATCAGGCGCCCTGGACGATATGCTCGACAAGGTGGCCACTCACTACGAGGAGGCCGTTGACAACGCCGTGGATAGCCTGAGTTCGTTGATGGAGCCGATGATCATGGCGATTCTCGGTGTGCTGGTGGGCGGCCTGATGATCGCCATGTACCTGCCGATCTTCATGCTCGGTTCCGTGATCTAGCCGCGCCCTGTCGCGGCCGGGCATAAGACCCGATGCTGGAAGCGTTCGACCTGCTACCCTGGCTGTTGCCCCTGTGCCTGCTGTCGCTTGGGCTGGTTGTGGGCAGCTTTCTCAACGTGGTGATTTATCGCCTGCCGCTGATGATGGAGACCCGCTGGCGCAAGGACTGCTGCGAACTGCTGGAACTTCCGCAGGAGAAAGAGGCGCAGCGCCTCACCCTGTCCACGCCCAACTCCCACTGCCCCCACTGCGGCTCGGCGATCAAGCCATGGCACAATATCCCTGTGCTGAGCTACCTGCTGCTGCGCGGCAAGTGCGCCGCCTGCGGGGTGGGAATCTCCCTGCGCTACCCCGCGGTGGAACTGGTCACCGGCCTGCTGACACTCGCCCTCGCCTGGTACTTCCCGATTTCCTGGGCCCTTTTGGGCGCCGTGCTTTTCACCTGGGCCCTGGTGGCGCTGACCATGATCGACGTGGATCACAAGCTGCTGCCGGACGATATTACCCTGCCACTGCTGTGGCTCGGCCTGCTGTTCAACCTCAGCGGCACGTATGTGAGCCTGGCGGATGCAGTAGTCGGCGCCATGGCCGGCTACCTGATACTGTGGAGCGTCTACTGGCTGTTCAAACTGATTACCGGCAAGGAGGGCATGGGCTACGGCGACTTCAAATTGCTCGCCGCACTGGGAGCATGGCTGGGCTGGCAGGCCCTGCCGCTGATTATCCTGCTGTCGTCACTGGTGGGCGCAGTGTGCGGCATAGCACTGATGTTCCTCAAGGGCAGGGGCCGTGAAATCCCCATCCCCTTTGGTCCCTACCTGGCCGCGGCCGGCTGGATCTGCCTGCTATGGGGCGACGCAATCACCAGTCGCTACCTCAACGCGACGGGGTTGAACTGATGAGTCTGGTAGTGGGCATTACCGGGGGTATCGGCAGCGGCAAGTCCGAGGTCACCCGGCGCTTTGAGGCACTTGGGATAACAGTGGTGGACGCGGACATTGCCGCCAGGATCATCGTGGAACCCGGCGGGTCGGCGCTGGCCGCCATCGCGGAGCATTTCGGTGCGGCTGTTATCTTGGCTGACGGCACCCTGGACCGGGCCGCCCTGCGCCAGAAGGTATTCGCCGATGAAACCGAGCGCCACTGGCTGGAACGGCTGACCCACCCCCTGATCGGCCAGGAAATCCGGCGCCAGCTGGAGGCGGCCGAGTCGCCCTACAGCATCCTGAGCTCTCCCCTGCTGCTGGAAACCGGGCAGAAAGACCTGGTGGACTGCGTGGTGGTGGTCGATGTGCCAGAGGCCATCCAGTTGCAGCGCGCCAGCCAGCGCGACGCCAACAGCGAGGAGCAGATACGACGCATCATGGCGGCCCAGATGCCGCGCGATAAAAGAGTGGAGCTGGCGGATATCGTCATCGACAACTCGCAGCCGCTGGCGGAGCTGGACGCCATCGTGGAAGAGTTGCACAAGGAGTTTTTGCAGCGCGCCGAAAATACCGCCTAAGCGCGTTTGTCGCCAGCGGACAGCAGCTCGCTTAATGCACCCAGGATAGGCTCATTCGCCGCCGGAAAGCGATACTGCTCCAGCTCTGCAGGTGCAACCCATACCAGGGGCTGATCCTCCAGGCCTGTTGCAATGCCGCTGAATTCCCACACCACATGCACGTCCAGCAGCACGCGTTTGTCGCCGTAATCGTGGTGGATTTCCAGCAGGGCGCTGGTGCGACCGATGTCGATACCCAGTTCTTCCCGCAGTTCCCGTGCCAGTGCTGTTGCCAGGGATTCCCCAGGCTCTACCTTGCCGCCGGGAAATTCCCACAGGCCACCCTGGTGACTGTCGCCGGCGCGGCGGGCGATAAGGACCCTGCCCGCTGCGTCCAGCACCACGCCGACAGCGACGTGAACCGGCTCCATCTCAGGTCCGGTATTCGGCGTTGATGCGCACGTAGTCATAGGAGAAGTCCGTGGTCCAGACCGCGGCGTCGCTGTCCCCGCGGTTCAGTTCGATCCGGATCACGATATCGGCGGGCGCCATGGCGGCAACGCCCTGCTCTTCAGTGTAACTGGCCGCCCTGCATCCCTGGCTGGCGATCAGCACTTCGTTCAGGTGGACCTCTACCAGCTCAACCCGCAGTTCCTCCAGGCCGGCCCGGCCTATGGCCGCCAGCAATCTGCCCCAGTTGGGGTCACTGGCAAACAGGGCGGTCTTGACCAGCGGCGAGTGGGCGATGGTAAAAGCCACATCCAGGCACTCCTGCTCGGTGCGCCCGCCGTTGACCTGCACGGTGACAAACTTGGTGGCGCCCTCCCCATCCCGTACCAGGCCCTGGGCCAGGGCGAGACAGAGTTGTTCCAGGGCATCGCGCAGGGCGGCATAGAGGGGCGAGCCGGAGTCCGCCAGCGGGGCATTCCCCGCGGCGCCGGTAGCCAGCAAAATGCAGGCATCGTTGGTGGAAGTGTCGCCATCAATTGTGATGCGATTGAAGGTTGTCTCCACTGCTGCACCCAGCATGTCCTGCAACAGGGCGCGGTCGACCGCCATGTCAGTGGCGATATAGGCCAGCATGGTAGCCATGTTGGGCCGGATCATGCCGGCGCCCTTGGCGATGCCGGTGATCACGTAGTCGTCGCCCCCGGCGCTGAAACGCAGGGAGCAGCCCTTGGGGCGCGTATCGGTTGTCATGATGCCGTGTGCCGCGTCCTCCCAGCCGTCGCTCGACAACGCCGCAAAGGCGTCGGGAATAGCGGCTTCGATGCGTGGTACCGGCAGGGGCTCGCCAATAACACCGGTGGAGAACGGCAGCACCAGTTCGGCAGGCACATTCCCGGCCCCGGCGACAGCGCGAGAACAAACCCGGGCCGCCTCGATTCCGGCCGCTCCGGTGCCGGCGTTGGCGTTGCCGGTATTGACCAACAGGTAACGGGGTTGTCCCGCACAGGCTTGCAGGTGTTCCCTGGCTACGGTCACAGGGGCCGCGCAAAAGGCATTGCGGGTAAAGGCCGCGGCGGCTACCGTGCCCGGCGCCAGCTCCATCAGCACGAGGTCGCGACGGCCCGGCTTCTTTATGCCTGCCGAGACTGTCGCCAGCCGCAGCCCGGGAACCGGGTGCAGTGCACCAAGGGTATCGTCTCCTACCGCCATCTCACTGTCTCCGGGTCAGAGCTTGCCGTGGCACTGCTTGTACTTCTTGCCGCTGCCGCAGGGGCAGGGGTCGTTGCGGCCAACTTTCGGCTGGTCCCGGGTAAAGGTCTGGGGAGTGGCCGCCTGTCCCTGGTTTGCCTGCTCTTCCGCTTCGGGCGACGCCATACCAGAGGCCTGGGCGTGCTGGAATGCGAGCTTCTCCCGCTCCGCAGCTTCACGGCGCTGGCGCTCGATCTGTTCGGCTTCGTCCTGGCGCTGGATCTGTACATGACTCAGGAACTTCACCACCTCGTCCTTGAGGTTTTTCAGCAGCTGCTCAAACAACTCGAAGGACTCGCGCTTGTATTCCTGCTTGGGATTTTTCTGGGCATAGGCCCGCAGGTGGATGCCCTGGCGCAGGTGATCCATGGTCGACAGGTGTTCCTTCCACAGGGTGTCCAGCACCTGCAGCATAATCTGCTTCTCGATCTTGCGCATGCCGGGACCGACCCGCTCGCTCTTGGCGTCATAGGCAGCCTGAACCTCGGCACAGATTTTCTCCCGCAGGGCTTCCTCGTGCAGCTGGTTGTCAGCCTCCAGCCACTTGGCCAGTGGCAGCGTGATGGCAAACTCCGCCTCCAGTTGCTTCTCCAGACCGGGTATATCCCACTGCTCCTCAACGCTCATCGGCGGGATGAAGCTGTCGATCGCCTCGTTCACCACGTCGCGGCGAATCGCGGTGATGGTGTCCGAGACGTCCTGCTCGCCGAGCAGGTCGTTGCGCTGCTGGTAAATGATCTGGCGCTGGTCGTTGGCCACGTCGTCGTATTCCAGCAGCTGCTTGCGGATATCGAAGTTGCGACCCTCGACCTTGCGCTGGGCCTTCTCGATGGCATTGGTCACCATGCGGTGCTCTATCGCCTCGCCCTTTTCCATGCCCAGGGCCTGCATAAAACTCTTCACCCGATCGGAGGCGAAGATACGCATCAGGTTATCTTCCAGCGACAGGTAGAAACGCGACAGGCCCGGATCGCCCTGCCGGCCCGCTCGGCCGCGCAGCTGGTTGTCGATACGCCGGGACTCATGCCGCTCGGTGCCCAGGATATGCAGGCCACCGGCGTCCAGTACCTGCTGGTGCCGCTCCTGCCAGGCTGAACGCAGCTTGGCCCGGGTCACATCGTCAATACTGCCGGCGGCGGCCAGTTCCGCCTCGAGGTTGCCCCCCAGCACAATGTCGGTACCACGGCCGGCCATATTGGTGGCGATAGTGACCACCCCGGGCCGACCGGCCTGGGCGATGATCTCCGCCTCCTGCTCGTGGTATTTCGCGTTCAGTACCTTGTGCTCGATGGCTAGCCTTGCGGAACCGCTTTGACAGTTCCTCGGAGGTCTCCACCGAGGCGGTGCCCACCAGCACAGGAGCACCCTTGGCCATGCACTCCTTGACGTCCGTGACAATGGCGTCGAATTTCTCTTCCTTGCTGAGGTAGACCAGGTCGTTGAGGTCCTTGCGCTGCTGGGGCACATTGGTCGGGAGCACCAGCACCTCCAGGCCGTAGATCTGGCGAAACTCGAAGGCCTCGGTGTCGGCGGTGCCGGTCATGCCGGACAGTTTGTTGTAAAGCCGGAAGTAGTTCTGGAAGGTCGTGGAAGCCAGGGTCTGGCTCTCGCTCTGGATCGAGACCCCTTCCTTCGCCTCTATCGCCTGGTGCAGGCCCTCCGACAGGCGGCGGCCGGCCATTGTGCGCCCGGTGTGCTCGTCGATGAGGACCACCTGGCCGTCCTGCACAATGTACTCCACATCCCGGTGGAACATGACGTGGGCCCGCAGGCCGGAATAGACATGGTGCAACAGGTTGAGGTTGGTCGCGGCGTACAGGCTGTCGCCCTCTTCCAGCAGCTTTTCCCTGACCATCAGGGATTCGATGTACTCATGCCCCTCCTCGGTCAGCTCCACCTGGCGCTGCTTCTCGTCCACCGTGTAATGCCCCTGCTGCCCCTCCTCATCGCGCTTGAGCAGGGGCACCATGCGGTTGATCCGCTTGTACAGCTCGGAGCTGTCCTCGGAAGCCCCGGAGATGATCAATGGGGTCCGCGCCTCGTCGATCAGGATCGAGTCGACCTCATCCACGATGGCAAAGCTCAGGTCTCCCTGCAGTCGATCCTCGATGGCAAAGGCCATGTTGTCCCGCAGGTAATCAAAGCCGAATTCGTTGTTGGTACCGTAGACGATATCAGAGGCGTAGGCGGCCCGTTTTTCGTCCTGCATCTGGCCCGAGCGAATAACCCCGACCGAGACCCCGAGAAACTCGTACAGCGGCTTCATCCAATTGGCGTCGCGGCTGGCCAGGTAGTCGTTGACCGTAATCAGGTGGACGCTGTTGCCGGCCAGGGCGTTGAGGTAGGCGGGCAGGGTTGCCACCAGTGTCTTGCCCTCACCGGTCCGCATCTCGGCTATCTTGCCCTCGTGCAGTGCCATGCCGCCGATAAGCTGCACGTCAAAATGGCGCATTCCGAGCACCCGTTCACCCGCCTCGCGTGCCACCGCGAAGGCCTCGGGTAATAATTTGTCCAGTGTCTCGCCCGCCTCGAGCCGCTGCCTGAACTCAGCGGTTTTGCCCGCCAGCTGCTCTTCGCTGAGCGCCTTCATATCGTCGGCAAGCGCGTTGATCTGCTTGACGACCTTGCCCATGCGCTTGAGCTCCCGGTCATTGCGGGTACCGAAAAGTTTCTTCAGGCTATTGGTAATCATCGTATTTCACTTATCCACATAGGGGTCTTTCGCCGGGGCGCAGGCCACGACGGCTGTTAGAGTCAGGAAGGACAGGGACTAGCGGCGGGTGCGGTGGACGTAGCTCGACGGGTCTACAGACCGGCCGTGCTTATAGACCTCGTAATGAACATGGGCGCCGGTGGCGCGGCCGGTGGAACCGACCAGGGCGATGGGATCACCCTTGCGTACCAGGTCTCCGGGAGCCACCAGGTTTTGCTTGTTGTGGGAATAACGGGTGACGAAGCCATCGCCATGGGCTATTTCCACCATATTGCCGTAACCGGACTCCCTGCCGACCCAGGTGACGACGCCGGAAGCCACAGCCAGCACGTCTGAGCCTTCCTTGCCTGCAAAGTCGATACCATTATGCATCGACTTGCGACCCGTAAAGGGGTCGGTCCGCTTGCCGTAGGGGGAGGAGATCCAGCCTTTTTCCAGAGGTTGGCCAGACAGCCAGGTCTCATCGGCGAGTTTGCGGTTCTGGAACAGCGATTCGAGAATGCTCAGTTGCTGCTCACGGTTGTCGAGGCGGGTGGTGAATGTGTCCACCTCGCCGGCCAGGTCCATGGAATTGAAATCGACACTGTATTCACCGGCCATGGGGCCGCCCACTGCGGCGGGCTGGCTGAAATCGAACTCGCCATCACCGAGGTCCGCCATGGCGGTAAGGTGCTCTCCGAGTGCGTCCAGCCGGGTCATCCTGGCCTGGAGCTCGGCCAGATTGATGGTCAGCGCCTGCAGCTTCAGCTCGGCCTCGTTCTGCAGGGCTTCCAGGCCGCTGGACTGCTTGTCCAGGCCCTCCTGGATCGTATCCAGGGCGACGCCGCGCATGGCGCTGGCCTCGCTGTCCTGCCCGGCCAGAGTAGCCAGCCAGCCAGCATACCGAGCGGGAAACCCAGGCAACAGAAGGACAGAAGAGCACGGGACCAGCGCCCCAGTTCGATTGATCGGGAGCCGCCGTGCTTACCGCTAATAAGAATTACTTTCATTATTTAGAGGCGAGCAACAGTGTGGCCCGGGACTATGCCACATTTGCCGTGAAAAATCCATGGACGAAACGCCCAACCCAACCGGGGGCTCAACCCACCGCTGCGGGCGCCATGGCGTAGCAAATCGGCGCCGGGGCCTGGTCGCCAAATGTCACCATTTCCCAGGCATCCGGCTGGGCAATCAGGGCCCGCAGGGTCGCGTTGTTCAGCGAGTGCCCCGACTTGTAGGCCCGGAACTCCCCCAGCAGGCTATGCCCCAGCAGGTACAGGTCTCCCACCGCGTCCAGCACTTTGTGCCGGACGAACTCGTCCTCGAACCGCAGCCCGTCCTGGTTGAGAATCCGGTACTCGTCTACCACGATGGCATTGTCGACGCTGCCGCCCCGAGCCAGCCCGCGGGAGCGCAGGTACTCGATCTCGTGGATGAAACCGAAGGTCCGGGCGCGACTGACTTCCTGCACGAAGGTCGTGGTGGAGAAATCCAGCTCGGCGTGGGCGGTGCGGTCCCGGAACACCGGATGGTCAAAATCGATAGTGAAAGACACCTTGAAACCGTCGAAAGGCAGCAGGCTGGCCACCTTGTCGCCGTCTTCCACGGTGATCTTGCGCTTGATTCGGACAAACTTCTTGGCCGCGTGCTGCTCGACCACGCCGGCCGACTGGATCAGGAACACGAATGGCCCGGCGCTGCCGTCCATAATGGGGACCTCGGGAGCGCTGACGTCAATATAGGCATTGTCTATACCCAGCCCCGCGAGGGCGGCCAGCAGGTGTTCCACCGTCGACACCCGCTCCTGCCCCACCACCAGGGTGGTGGAGAGCGTGGTATCGCCGACGTTTTCCGCCCGGGCCGGCAGCTCCAGCACCGGATCGAGATCGGTCCGGCGAAATACGATGCCCCTGTCGATCGGTGCGGGGTGAAGCGTCATATAGACCTTTTCACCCGTGTGCAGGCTGACGCCCGTCGCCTTGATCGAGTTACGCAGTGTGCGCTGTCGCATCCAAACTTCTCCAAAAACCTTTTAATTATTATGGTTTTGCCAGCGGCAGCACGGCCGCTGTGGATAGTTAGTCCGACGACAGCATACTACCTAATCGGCCTGGCGACGCAAAAATGCGGGAATATCGAAATACTCCTCGCCGCCGGCGTCCACCGCCAGTGCCTGTCCCGAACCAGCACGACGCGACTTGCGCATGGCTGTGGGGCGATCAAATTGCGCGTAATCCGGCTCGAGGTCAACTTCTGTGGAGGCCGCCTTGGGGGCAGCTTCAACCACCTGAAGGGGAGTCCTCATGGCCTCGCTGCCCAACCCGGTGGCAACGACAGTCACCCGCAGCTCATCGCCCATCTCGGGGTCGATCACGGTTCCCACCACCACTGTGGCTTCTTCCGAGGCAAACTCTTCAATCGTGTCGCCAACTTCGGAGAATTCCCCCAGGGACAGATCGAGGCCGGCGGTGATATTGACCAGGATACCGCGGGCGCCCTCCAGGTTGACGTCATCCAGCAGCGGGCTGTTAATCGCCCTCTCGGCTGCCTCACGCGCCCGGTTTTCGCCCCTGGCACTGCCGGTACCCATCATCGCCATGCCCATTTCAGACATCACGGTACGCACATCGGCGAAGTCCACGTTGATCATTCCGGGCCTGATAATCAGGTCGGCGATGCCCTGGACTGCGCCCAACAGTACATCATTGGCTTCTTTAAAGGCATCCAGCAGACTGGTATTTTTCCCCAAAACCTCCAGCAGTTTTTCATTGGGAATAGTGATCAATGAGTCGACGTGCTGCTGCAGTTCGGCGACACCTTCAGCGGCGATCTGCAGGCGTTTTTTGCCCTCGAACGGGAAGGGACGGGTCACCACCGCCACCGTGAGAATACCCATTTCGCGGGCGATCTCCGCCACCACCGGTGCGCCGCCGGTGCCGGTGCCGCCACCCATGCCGGCGGTGATGAACACCATGTCGGCGCCGCGCAGGGATTCGGCGATACGGTCGCGGTCCTCCATCGCCGCCGCCCGCCCGATTTCCGGATTGGCGCCCGCACCCAGGCCCTTGGTGATGTCACCGCCCAGCTGCAGTACGGTTTTCGATTGAATGTCGGACAACGCCTGGGCGTCGGTGTTGGCGCAGATAAAATCCACCCCTTCGACATTGTTGGCGATCATGTGCTTAACCGCGTTACCGCCGCCACCACCGACGCCGATGACTTTGATTACCGCACTTGAAGGTACATTTTCTATCAGTTCAAACATGGCCTTGCTCCCCTAGGTATTGATATGCCGCACTTACGCACGACGGTCTACTTCAAAAAAACAGCTAAAAATTGCTCTGCAGCCAGGTTTTCGCCCGACTGAACAAACCCTCTCCGGAACCACCGGTCTTCGCCGGCGCTCGCGGCCCCCGCCTCCTGGCTGTGCTCTGCCCCGTACAGCAACAGACCCACGCTGGTGGCGTAGATCGGGTTGCGCACGATATCGTTCAGGCCCTGCACAGAATGCGGATAGCCCACTCGCACCGGCATGTGAAAAATCTCCTCCGCCAACTCGACCACACCTTCCATTTTTGAAGTGCCGCCGCTGAGCACCACGCCCGCGGGCACCAGGTCCTCGTAGCCACTGCGGCGCAACTCCGCCTGGACCAGGGTGAACAATTCGTCGTAGCGCGGCTCGACCACCTCGGCCAGCGCCTGGCGGGACAGGTCCCGGGGGGGGCGGTCCCCCACGCTGGGAACCTTGATGCTTTCATCTGCGCCGGCGAGCTGGGTCAGCGCGCAGGCGTAGCGGATCTTGATTTCCTCTGCGTGCTGGGTGGGCGTGCGCAGGGCCATGGCGATGTCGTTGGTCACCTGGTCACCGGCAATCGGTATCACCCCGGTGTGGCGTATCGAGCCGTCGGTGAAGATGGCGATATCAGTGGTACCGCCGCCGATATCCACCAGGCACACGCCCAGCTCGCGCTCGTCGTCGGTGAGCACCGCGTAACTGGATGCCAGTTGCTCAAGGATTATCTCCTCCACCTCGAGGCCGCAGCGCCGGATGCATTTCTCTATATTCTGTGCCGCATTCACGGCGCAGGTGACCAGGTGCACCTTCGCCTCCAGGCGGACGCCGGACATACCCAGGGGCTCCTTGATGCCCTCCTGGTTGTCGATGACATATTCCTGCGGGAGGATGTGCAGAATTTTCTGGTCGGCTGGAATCGCCACCGCCTGGGCCGCGTCGATCACCCGCTCCAGGTCGTGGCTGTACACCTCGCGATCCTTGATGGCAACGATGCCGTGGGAGTTCAGGCTGCGAATATGGCTGCCCGCTATGCCGACATAGACCGAGTGGATCTGGCAGCCGGCCATCAGCTCGGCCTCCTCCACCGCCCGCTGGATGGATTGCACGGTTGACTCGATATTGACTACGACCCCCTTTTTCATTCCCTTGGACGGATGGGAGCCGATGCCAACCACCTCTATCGTGCCTTCCGGGCTGATTTCCCCGACAATCGCCACCACCTTGGATGTCCCGATATCCAGGCCGACGATCATCTTTTTGTCCTGTGCGCTGCCCATGGCAGTGACTCCCCTGTGCTGCTTGTTATCGATTTATATTCCCGCTACCCGGGACGACTCTTCGGTGAAAGCCACCGCGATTCCCGTCTCGTAGCGCAGATCAACCCGCTCAACCTCTGCCGCCCTGCCGGCCAACTCCGCCCGATAGATCGCCACGAAGCGGTGCATCCGCTCCAGGAAATCCTCGCTGCCCAGCAGCAGCTGCATGCCCCCTTCCAACACCACGTCCACCTGGCCCCTTTCGTCCACTGTCAACTGCGCCACCCGCAAATGCAGTGGCGCCAGTATTTCCACAATCCTCTGGTAGCCCGCCACCAGCGCCTTGGCACTGCCCTGGGGGCCCTGCAGCCGAGGCAGGCCCTGCCAGTCCTGGCTGGACGCTGACTGGAACACCTCCCCCTCGTGGTTGAGGAAGCCGTTGTCGCTCCAGCGGGCGATCGGCAACTGCTCCACCACATGAATTTCCAGGGCGTTGGGCCAGCGACGCTGGACCGTGGCCTGGTAGATCCAGGGCAGTTCCTCGAGTTCGGCCCGGATCCGCTGCAGGTCCGCTCGCAGGAACCCCCCCACCAGGGCGGGCTGGATCATGTCCTGAATCAGGCTGGTCCGGGTGTGCTCCAGCTCGCCGGTCACCGTAATCTGCTGCACAGGTATCGACTGCAGGGTGATGTAGGCCTGCAGTGCGGCGACCATAACCACCCCGGCGCCGGTGAGGATGATCAGCCGGTTGAGCCAGGCCGAGGGCTTGCGCTCTGGCTTGACGGCCGGCCCCTTGCGGGTGGCCCCCGCCACCGGTTTGCGGGCACGCCCTTCCGGCAGCGCCTTGCGGCGCACCGCGGGTGTAGGCCTGCCGCGCAGCCCGATGCTCATGAGTGCCATCCCTGCTGGCTCATCTCCAGGATGCGAACCACCAGCGTGGCGATATCGATCCCCGCGGCCCGGGCCGCCATGGGCACCAGGCTGTGCGAGGTCATGCCCGGAATCGTGTTGACTTCCAGCACGTGAAACTTGCCGGCCCTGTCTCGCATGATGTCGACCCGCCCCCAGACAGCGCAGCCCAGCGAACGAAATGCCCACAGGGCCAGTTCGCCGATCTCCTTCTCCTCAGCCGCCGTGAGTCCGCTGGGACAGTGGTAGCGGGTGTCATCGGAAATATACTTGGCCTCGTAGTCGTAAAATTCGTTGTCGGTTTCCAGCCGGATCGACGGCAGTACCTCGTCTCCCAGGATCGCCACGGTGTACTCGGGGCCATCGATGAATTGCTCGGCGATCACCCCACCGCCGTACTTGCTTGCAGTGTCGAATGCCTGCTCAAGTGCCGCTGCGTTGCTGGCGGATGTCATGCCGATGCTGGAACCCTCGCAGCTGGGCTTGACGAAGACCTTGCCGAAACTATCGATAACTCCCTGCCAATCGGTATCCGGGCCGAGCCGCACGAAACCCCCGGTGGCCAGGCCAATGCCCTGCCACAACTGCTTGCTGCGCAGCTTGTCCATAGCCAGGGCCGAGCCCAGCACCCGGGAACCGGTGTAGGGGATCCGCAGCGCCTGCAGTGCGCCCTGCATACTGCCGTCCTCACCCCCGGGGCCGTGCAGGGCAATGAAGGCAAATGACAGGCCCTGCAACTGCGCTATCCAGTCCGGTGAGGCCGGGTCCACGGCTCGCACCTCAAACCCCTGAGCCTGCAGGGCATCGATGACGGTTCGCCCGCTCTGCAGCGATACCTCCCGCTCCGCGGATGTGCCGCCAAGGAGCACCGCTACCGGGGCGGAGCGCAACGCATCCCCATTCATTGTTCTGACTCCTGCATAAATTCAATCGCGGCGAGTTCCTGCGCAAGACGGCCGATATTCCCCGCGCCCTGGGTGATCACCACATCGCCGGCCTTTACCATGTCGCGCAGCAGGGCCGGAACATCTTCAATGCTCTCAACAAACACCGGTTCCACCTGGCCGCGCTGGCGGATGCTGCGGGCCAGGCTGCGGCTGTCCGCCCCGGCGATCGGTTCTTCGCCAGCAGCGTAAACATCCAGCAGCAACAGCACGTCGCAGCGCGACAGTACCGCCACGAAGTCTTCATAGAGGTCCCGGGTGCGGGTGTAGCGGTGAGGCTGGTAGATCATCACCAGGCGACGCTCGGGCCAGACCTGGCGCGCGGACTCCAGCGTGGCCCGGACCTCGGTGGGATGATGGCCATAGTCATCAACCAGTTGTGCGCTGCCCTCCGCCAGGACCAGTTCGCCCATCCGGGTAAAGCGCCGCCCGACTCCGGCGAAACCGGCCAGGCCACGCTGGATCGCGCTGTCGTCCAGGCCCTCGTCACAGGCTACCGCGACTGCACCGGCAGCATTGAGGACGTTGTGGGTCCCGGGCATGTTCAGGTTGATTGCCAGGGGGGCGCGCTCGCCTGGGCGGTGCAACGTGAAGCGGGTGGCCAGGCCCGCCTTTTCGACACCGTCTATCCGGTAGTCCGCGTCCTCGGCAAAGCCGTAGGTGATGACCTGCCGGGTCACCTCGGGCAACAGCTCCCGGATGACCGGGTCGTCCAGGCACAGCACGGCGACGCCATAAAAGGGCAGGTTGTGCAGGAACTCCAGGTAGGTCCGGCGCAGGACGGAGAAATCGCCGCCGTAGGTGTCCATGTGGTCCGCCTCGATATTGGTGACCACGGTAACCATGGGCTGCAGGTGCAGGAACGATGCGTCGCTTTCATCCGCCTCGGCAATCAGGAATCGGCTTGCGCCGAGCTGTGCATTTGTGCCGACGCTGTTGACCAGGCCGCCGATGACAAAAGTGGGGTCCAGCCCCGCCTCGGCAAAGATATTGGCGATCAGGCTGGTAGTGGTGGTTTTGCCATGAGTCCCGGCCACCGCGATGCCGTGGCGATAGCGCATCAGCTCCGCCAGCATTTCGGCCCTGGGCACCACGGGGATGCGGGCGGCCCGGGCTGCGACCACCTCGGGATTGAGCTCGTTGACCGCGCTGGAACTGACCACGACATCGGCGCTGCCGACATTGGCCTCGGCGTGGCCGATACACACCCGGATACCCCTGGCCTCCAGCCGCCCGGTTACCGGGCTCGGGCGGATGTCCGACCCGGACACCTGGTAGCCCAGGTTGACCAGCACCTCGGCAATACCGCTCATGCCCGCACCGCCAATACCAATCATGTGAATGCGGCGGATCCGGCGCATCTCCGGCACTGCGTAGACATTGCGTTCAGCGGCCATGGATAAGCTCCTGGCAACAGTCACTCACCCGGGCGGCGGCATCCGGCGTGGCGGCGGCACGGGCTTCAGCGGCCATATTCGCCAGCATTTGCGGGTGGGCCATGTAGCTTCGCAGGGAGGCAGCCAGCCCCTCGGCAGTCATGTCATCCTGGCGCAACAACACGGCTGCACCACGGTCGCTGAGGGAGCGCGCATTGGCGCTCTGGTGATCGTCAATAGCGTATGGCAGCGGCACCAGGATAGCGGGGCAGCCCATAATGGCCAGCTCGGAAACGGTCAGCGCGCCCGCCCGGCACAACACCAGGTCGGCCCAGCCATAGGCCGCCGCCATATCCTCGATAAACGGGTCAACCCGTGCCCCCTGGTCCAGCAGCTCGCCATAGCTCTGCCTTACGGCCCCAAGGTGTGCCTCCCCGGTCTGGTGCCACAGCTCCAGCTGCCCGCCGCTGTCGCGTAAGGCCCGCAGGGTCGCCGGCAGCACCTCGTTGATCGGTTTGGCGCCCAGGCTCCCGCCCAACACCAGCAGGTGCAGCGGCCGCTGGCCGGTATAGTCGTACGTTCTAACGGCGCCCGCGCGTACCAGCGTGCCGCGCACGGGATTACCCAGAACCACCGCGTCGATGTTTTCCCTGAAAGCGCCCGGGAAAGCCGCCAGCACCTGCCGGGCCAGGGGCGCCAGCATCCGGTTGGTGGTGCCGGCAACCGCGTTCTGCTCATGGATGAGCAGGGGCTTGCGCAGCAGCCAGGCCGCCACCCCCGCCGGCCCGGCCACATATCCGCCCATACCCACCACACAGCCCGGCGCCAGCCGATGCAGCAACCACAGCGCCTGTACAGCGGCTAGCAGCAGGAACCACAGGCCCAGCAGCTTGTCGATCGCAGACTTGCCGCGCACGCCGCGCACCGGCAGGCAGTGCAGCTTTATTCCGGCGGCGGGCACCACCCGGTGCTCGAGGCCCCTGGCGGTACCCACCCACTCCACCCGCAGGCCGCGGGCCATCAATTCAGTGGCCACCGCCAGTGCCGGGTAGACATGCCCGCCGGTGCCACCGGCGGTCATCAGAACCAGGGGTTGCAGGGCGGCGCTCATTTCGAACGTACCCCCTGGCGCGTGTCGCGCTCTATTCGCAGTACCAGCGCAAGCATGCTGCAACAGACAATCAGGCTGGTACCGCCGTAACTGACAAACGGCAGGGTGAGCCCCTTGGTCGGCAGCAGGCCGCAGCTCACGCCCATGTTCACGAAGGCCTGGCCGGAAAACACCAGCGCCACGCCGTAACACACGTAAGCGCCAAAGGGGTTGGCCGCCGCCAGCGCCTTGCGTCCGGTCCACAGGATCCGCCCGATCAGCGCCACAAAAAGGCCGATGACCGCCAGCGCTCCGACGAAACCGGTTTCCTCGGCCCAGATGGAGAATACGAAATCCGTGTGGGCTTCCGGCAGGTAGAACAACTTCTGTACGCTGTTGCCAAGGCCGACCCCGAACCACTCGCCACGGCCGAAAGCGATCAGCGACTGGGTGAGCTGGAAACCGGTATCAAAGGGGTCGGCCCAGGGATCGGTATAGGCCGTCAGGCGCTTGAGTCGATAGGGCGCGCTGATCACCAGCACCAGGGCCGCCGCGAGTGCGCCTCCCAACACCAGCATGAAATGGCCCAGCCTGACACCGGCAAGAAACAGCATGCCGAAGGCGCTGCCGGCAACGATAACCGTCGCGCCGAAATCGGGCTCAATCATCAGCAACAGGGTGGTGGCAAACAACACCGCCATCGGCTTGAGAAAGCCCTGCCAGTGATTGCGCACCTCGTGCTGCCTGCGCACCATGTAGCCGGCCAGGTAGACCACCATAGCCATTTTGGCGAATTCAGACGGTTGCAGGGTGAAGGGCCCAAGAGGCAACCAGCGCTGGGAACCGTTCACCTCCCGGCCAATTCCCGGGATCAGCACCAGGATGAGCAGGGCCAGGGCGACAAACAGCCAGATCCAGCCCGTCTGGTACCAGAATTTCGGCGCAACCCGATAGGTCACCGCCCCCGCGGCCAGGGCCAATAACAGGTAGATCAGGTGGCGCCCGGTGTGGAACCAGGGGTTCTGGTAATGCCAGTCGGCATACTCGATAGACGCTGAACTGATGGCTACCAGCCCCACGAGCAACAGGGCCAGGCCCAGCAGTGAAAGTGTGGTGTCCGGTATCACGGATACCGCGCTGGCAGGGCGGAAGGTGCTCATATCCGCGCCTCCCGCAACTGCTCCACAGCCCGGCAAAACACTTCGCCCCGGTTGATGTAGCCGGAAAACATGTCGAAGCTGGCACAGGCCGGAGAGAGCAACACCACATCCCCGGTGCCGGCTGCGTCCGCTGCTGCGGAGACGGCGTCCGCCATTGATGACACCAGGGTGACCGGCGCACTGTCGGCCAGGGCGGCCTGCATTTTCGGTGCATCCTCACCCAGTAGCACCAGCAACTTGCAATGCCGGGCAACCGCCTCGCGCAGCTGGCCGAAGTCGGCTCCCTTGCCCTGCCCCCCGGCGATCAACACGATATTGCGACCCTGCCCCATGCCCTTGAGCGCAGCGATGGTAGCGCCGACGTTAGTGCCCTTGGAGTCGTTGACATAACTGACCCCCGCTATCTCGGCCACCTGCTGGCAGCGATGCGGCAGGCCACGGAAGTTGCGCAGCGTTGCCGCCATCCCCGCCAGCGGCAGGCCCGCCGCGTGACCCAGGGCAAGCGCTGCGAGGGCGTTGGCGACATTGTGACGACCGACCAGTCCCAGCTCGAGCACGGCTAGCAGGGGCTCGAAGCCGTGGCAGAGATATTCCTGCCCGTCCACGTCGGCCAGGCCAAAACCCTGCAGCTCAGGCTTGCCCATGCGCCAGCTGGTCACTTCCACCCCGGGGCCTACCAGGGGAATGGTCAGTGGATCGTCCCGGTTTACCACAACCTTGTGACAGCCGCGGAATATCCGGTGTTTCGCCTGGTGATAACGGGGCATGGAGCCGTGCCGGTCGAGATGATCCGGACTGACGTTCAATACCGCGGCAACCGCCAGCTTGAGTTCGCCCGCCCGCTCCAGCTGGAAGCTGGACAGTTCGAGCACATACAGTGAACGCGCCGGGTCGAGCAGGTCCAGGGCGGGGGTGCCGAGATTGCCGCCCACGCCTACATCAAGGCCCGCATCGCGCGCCATCTGGCCTACCAGTTCGGTCACCGTCGACTTGGCGTTTGACCCGGTTATTCCCACCACCGGTGCCGCGGCCTCGCGCACGAACAGGTCGATATCGCCCACTACGCTGACACCGGCAGCCTGGGCCTCGCGCACAATGTCCGCATCCATGGCAACGCCCGGGCTGACAACCATTTCAGTTGCTCCGGCCACCAATGACTGCGGGTAGGCACCGGCGTACACCGGGACCCCGGGCATTTCATTGCGGAAAGCGTCCAGGCCGGGCGCGTCCGCGCGCGTGTCGACCACGCTGAAGGGCAGGCCGCGCCGTTGAAAGTAGCGGGCGCAGGACAAGCCGGTGACGCCCAGGCCGACAACGACCCGGTTCACACTGCTTGCAATCACACCCTGTGTCATTTTTGCCAACACCCCGTTAGCGCAGCTTCAACGTCGCCAGCCCGAACAGGACCAGCATGACGGTGATAATCCAGAAACGCACAATGACCCGCGGCTCCGGCCACCCCTTGAGTTCGAAGTGGTGATGAATGGGCGCCATGCGGAATATCCGCCGGCCCGTGAGCTTGAAAGATGCCACCTGCAGAATGACCGAAACGGTTTCCAGCACGAAGATGCCGCCCATGATGAAAAACACGATCTCGTGGCGGGTGATCACCGCCACGGTTCCCAGGGCGGCCCCTAGGGCCAGTGCGCCGACATCGCCCATGAAGACCTGGGCGGGATAGGTGTTGAACCACAGGAACCCCAGGCCCGCGCCGGCAATGGCGCCGCAGAAGACGGCCAGCTCACCACTGCCGGCCACATAGGGAATGTGGAGGTACTTGGCGAAATCCGCATGCCCGGTGAGGTAGGCGATGATGCCCAGGGCGGTACCCACCATCACCGTGGGAAGTATCGCCAGCCCGTCCAGCCCGTCGGTGAGGTTTACCGCATTGCTGGCACCCACGATGACAAAGTAGGCGAGCACTACAAACAGCGGCCCCATGGCGAGGGCAAAGTCCTTGAAAAACGGCACGTAAAGCGCAGTGGTAACCGGGTTGTCCGAGGTGAAGTAGAGGTAGAGCGCAGCGCCCAGGCCCGCCAGCGACTGCCAGAAGTATTTCCAGCGGGCTGGCAGGCCGCGGGAATCCCGCTCCACTACCTTGCGATAGTCGTCAACCCAACCGACTGCGCCAAAAACCGCCGTTACCAGGATCGCCACCCAGAGGTAAGGGTTGCGCAGGTCGCCCCAGAGCAGGGTGGCAATGGCGATGGCCACCAGGATAAGAGCGCCTCCCATGGTGGGCGTACCGGACTTGGTGAGATGGCTCTGGGGACCGTCGCTGCGCACAGACTGGCCCACCTGGTAATAGTTCAGGCGACGAATCATGGCGGGGCCCACCAGCAGGGAAATGGCCAGGGCGGTACCTGCGGCCAGGATACCCCGCAGCGTCAGGTATCCGAACACCAGGAAGGCTTTATGGAACTGGCCGAGATACTCTGCAAGGAACACCAACATACTCAGCCCTCTCCCGCCGGCCCTGCCGCCAGCAATGCGTGTAACACCCTCTCCATGCGGGCGCTGCGGGACCCTTTGACCAGTACCGTATCAGCCGCGGCGAATTCGCCCCCGCTGGCGTCGATCGCAGCTTCGCAATCGGCAAACCAACTGCCGCCCGAGCCGAAGCTTGCCACGGCACAGTGCAACTCGGGTCCCACGCCCCAGAAGCGATCGAGACCCGCAGCGCGGGCATAATCACCGATGTCGCGGTGCAGCGCCTCGCTGGTCGGACCCAGTTCCCGCATGGCTCCCAGCACCAGGGTGCGGCGTCCTTCACAGCCCGCCAGCATATCGATGGCAGCGCGTACCGAACCCGGATTCGCGTTGTAGCAGTCGTCGATAACAGTGGCGCCCGCAGGTGATACAGCCGCCGCCAGCCGGCCCGAGGTGGGCTGGACGGTTTCCAGTCCCGCACCGATCTCGTCGAGCCGAAGACCGCAGGCCAGGCCCACCGCTACGGCGGCCAGGGCGTTGGCCACGTTGTGGACACCCGGCAGGGACAGCTTCACGGGCAACTCGCCCGCCGGGGTAATTGCAGTGAAACTGACACCCCGTGGCGCCGTGGGACTGCACGGCGGTGGCCGTGATCGCCGCGGGTGCGCTCAGGCCAAAATCCAGCACGGTTGCCGCGCCGGCGCGACCGCGCCAGTCACGGGCCCAGGGCAGGTCGGCATTGATCACCGCGCAATCGCCCTTGCCGAGTCCGTCGAATATCTCGCCCTTGGCCGCGGCGACATCGTCCAGGCCGCCAAAGCCCTGCAGGTGTGCCGGCATGGCGTTGAGCAGCAGCGCGACACTGGGCCGGCCGAGCTCACACAGCCAGGCAATATCGCCCGACTTTGCCGCGCCCATCTCAACCACCGCGAATTCGACACCGGGTTCCAGCGCGAGCAGGGTCAACGGCACGCCGATTTCGTTGTTGAGGTTGCCCTCGGTAGCCAGGGTCCGGCCCCGCTGCGCCAGCACGGCGCGCACCATATTCTTGACCGTGGTCTTGCCGCTGCTGCCGGTGATCGCCACCAGAGGCCCCTTGAACAGCGACCTGTTGTAGGCGCCAAGGCGCCCCAGCGCGACGAGGGTGTCGGCAACCCGCAACTGGGGCAGGGTATTGTCTGCCACCGCGCTGACCAGCGCGGCGACCGCGCCAGCCGAGGCAACCTGGTCGAGGTAATCGTGGCCGTCGAAGTGCTCGCCCCGGAGGGCTACAAACAGATCGCCCGCTGCGAGGCGCCGGCTGTCGGTACTCACACCCAGAAATTCCAGGTCTGCGCCGACCAGCTGCGCCTGCAGGGGTGACTGCAACTCCGCCAGGGAGATCGGGCGCATCATGACGCCACCCTCCGGGCAAGTGCCTGCAGCGCCTGCTCCTCGTCACTGAAGTGGCGGCGCTCACCCTCGATGATCTGGTAGTCCTCGTGTCCCTTGCCGGCGATTACCACGCAGTCGCCGGGGCGGGCATCGTTAATGGCGGCAGTGATGGCCTCGGCCCGGTCCACCACCAGGGAAAAGTTGCCGCTACAGCCGGTGGCAATGTCGGCCAGGATGGCGGCTGGGTCCTCGCTGCGCGGATTGTCGCTGGTAAGCACGACCCGGTCGGAGAACTGGCTGGCGACCCGGCCCATTACCTGGCGCTTGGCCCGGTCCCGGTCACCGCCGCAGCCGAATACCGTCACCAGGTCGCCGCCGACGTGGGGTTTCAGTGACGCCAGCACCTGTTCGAGCGCGTCCGGGGTATGGGCGTAATCGACGATGACCTGCAGACCCAGCTCATTGGGAATAAGCTGCATCCGCCCGGGCACCGGCTGCAGCCGGGCAACCGCCGCAAGCACTGCCTGCAGGTCCTCGCCCGACAGCACTACCGCGCTGACCGCCGCCGCCAGGTTGGCCAGGTTGAAGTCCCCCGGCAGGGGGCTGGCAAAGCGGCCCCGGCCCCAGGGGGTCAGGAGTTCGCCCTCGACACCGGTCCCGGCAAATGAAGTATTCACCACGCTCACATCCGCCTCGGCGCCACAGGTCGAGTAGGTGATAACCCGGACACCGGCGCTGATCGCCGCCAGCACCTGGGGAGCAAAATCGTCGTCCAGGTTGACCACCGCGTGGCGCAGGCCCTCGCTGGCAAACAGTTGCAGCTTGGCGCGCCCGTAGGCATCCATGCTGCCGTGGTAATCGAGGTGATCGTGCGACAGGTTGGTGTACACCGCCGTCTCGAACTCGATACCGTTAACCCTGCCCTGCACCAGGGCGTGGGATGACACTTCCATGCTGACGGCGAAAACGCCCTCATCGCGCCACAGGGCAAGCTGCCGCTGCAGCGAGACCGGGTCCGGCGTGGTATTGGCCGAATCCGCCACGCTGTCGTCCAGGGTGGCGCCCAGCGTACCGATCACGCCGCAGGCCTTGCCCAGCGAACGGCCCAGCTGCGCAACCAGGCGACTGGTTGTGGTTTTGCCATTGGTGCCGGTGACGCCCACCATGTGCAGGTCACGGCTTGGGTGGCGATAAAAACCCGCGGCCAGGGAGCCCACCTCAAAGCGCAACTCGGGGATCTCCACCAGCGGCACCGGAAGCTCATCGACGAACCCCGCCACCGGCGCCTCCGCCGCGACCGCCGCCGCGCCATTGGCGACAGCCTGCTCGATAAACTGACGCCCGTCGTGCACATCGCCCGGCACCGCCAGGAACAGGTCGCCGCGCTGCACCTTGCGGCTGTCCAGTTGCAGCCCGCCAATGAGAGTGTCGCCACCGACGCAGTCGGGCCGACCCAGCAACTGCGCGAGCGGCACTGTCCGGGTTGCCGGGAGGGTAGCGGACGCCATCATACCGGCCCCCCGGCGGCGGCCGCGCTGGCCGCGGCCAGCTCCTCGGTCTCGGTGGGCGCGACATTCAACAGACGCAGGGCGCCCTGGGTGATCGTGGAGAATACCGGCGCGGCAACCGCACCACCGCCGTAGGCCTCTCCCTTGGGATCATTGATTACCACCACGGTCACAATGCGCGGATCCTCAATCGGTGCGATCCCGGCAAACCAGGCTACATACTGATCGGCGCTGTACCCCTGGGGACCCATCTTGCGCACGGTTCCGGTCTTGCCGCCGACAGCAAACCCGGGCACCCGGGCCTTGCGCGCGGTGCCCTCGTCCCCGGTCACGGCCTGCAGGACGCCCAGCACCTCCCGGGCAATCTGGGCGGAAATAATACGCTCACCGGGCACGGCCTCGCCTTCCAGCGCCAGCAGTGACAGTGGCTGCTGAACGCCGCCATTGGCAAAAACGCTGTAGGCCCGGGCCAACTGCAGCGGGGTTGCGCTGATACCGTAGCCGAAGGCCAGGGACACTTTTTCAGTCGCGTACCAGCGCGCCCGGTCAGGCAGCGAACCGGAGCTCTCACCCGGGAAACCGGTACCCGGTGCATGGCCGATACCAAAGCGGTTGAACACTTCACGGATAGGCTCATGACCCAGGTCCAGTGCGATCTTGGTAGTGCCCACCTGGCTGGATTTCTCGATCACCCGGGATACGCTTATCAGGCCGTAATTGCGCGGGTCCGGATACACCTTGGGGCCCACCCTGATGCGCCCGGGAGAGGTGTCGATCATGGTGCTGGTGGTGAAGCGGCCACTTTCGAGCGCCGCCACCAGGGTCAGGGTTTTCATGGTGGAACCGGGCTCGTAGACATCGGTGATCGCACGGTTGCGCATGGTGGCCGGATCCGCACCCCTGGCGCTGTTGGGGTTATAGGTGGGGTAGTTCACCATTGCGAGAATTTCACCGGTATGGGCATCCAGCGTGACCACCGAACCGGATGCTGCGCCGATGCTGGTCACCGCCTTGCGCAATTCGCGGTGCTGCAGGTACTGCAGGCGCAGATCGATACTCAGGGTCAGGTCCTTGCCCGGCAGCGCCGGCTGCAGCACGCCGATATCCCTGACCACCTCACCGTGCAGGTCCTTGATGTATTTTTTCTTGCCGGGTACGCCCTTCAGCCACTCTTCGTAGGCCAGCTCCAGCCCGGCGATCCCCTGGTCGTCGACATTGGTGAAACCCACCAGCTGGGCGGTGACCTCCCCGGCCGGGTAAAAACGCCGGTACTCCCGCTCCCCGCTCACTCCCCTGATTTTCATGGCGAGGATATCCCGGGCGTCCGCCGGCACCATATGCCGCTGCAGGTACATGAACTGCTTGCCCTGGTAGCGCGCCAGCCGCTCGTTCAGCGCCGCCAGCTCCAGGCCCAGCGCGTCTGCCAGCTCGGGCAGGCGTTCTGAGCCTGCCAGCACGGAAGGGTTGCCCCAGATGGATATGACTGGCGTGCTCACCGCCAGCGGCTCGCCCCGGCGGTCGGTGATCACGCCGCGATAAGCCGGGATCTCCGCGGTGCGAACAGAGCGCATGTCTCCCTGGTCCTGCAGAAACTCATAACCCCGCTCGGTATCGATGATCTGCAGTGACAACACCCGCCCGACCAACAGTGCCAGCAGCGTGCACAACACCGCCACTACAAGGTAGAAACGCAGCACGGACTCCGGATTTTTTTTGCCGGCTCGCCTCAACGCGGCACCACCTTGAGTTGGGCCAGGCCCGGAGGCTGCATGTGCAACTCCTCCGCGGCGACCTTCTCAACCCGATAGTGCGATGCCCAGGTGCTGTGCTCAAGCAGGAGGCGACCATAGTCTTCCTGCAGGTACCACTGGGAAGACTCAAGTTCCTGCAGACGGGAGTACATGGCACGGCAGGTGTGCGTAGTGCTGATCACCACGAAAGTTGAGGCGAGAATCAGCACCACGAGGCCCGCATTCAGCCACATCAGCTCGCGGCCTGCCTTGCCTGGTTCGACTGTCGATGCGCCTGCCATCATACGTTTAATCACCCACCCAAAAGGCCGACCGCCAGGTCAGCTGATTTTTTCCGCTACGCGCATGATCGCGCTGCGGGATCGCACATTCCCCGCCACTTCCTCATCACTTGCCCGGACCGCCTTGCCCACCAGGCGCATGCGCCGGTTGAGGGCACTGTCCCGCACCGGGACCCCCATCGGGAATTGCTCGCCCCGGGCCATATCGCGCATGTAGCGCTTGACCAGACGATCCTCCAGGGAGTGAAAACTGATCACCACCAGCCGCCCACCGATCCGCAGCATGTCCAGCGCCGCCGCCAGCAACTCCTGCAGGTCCTCCAGCTCACTGTTTACCTTGATCCGAATGGCCTGGAACGCCCGGGTGGCCGGGTGCTTGTGTTTTTCCCACTTCGGGTTGGCCTCGCTGACCACCTGCGCCAGCCGGCCGGTGGAGACAATAGGCTGCTCGGTCCTGGCGGCGACTATCGCCGCGGCGATGCGGCGGGAGAAACGCTCCTCGCCGTACTCTTTCAACACCCGGGCGATCTCGTCGACCCCCGCATGGGACAACCACTGGGCGGCAGTTTCGCCGCGGGTGGTATCCATGCGCATATCCAGCGGGCCGTCCTGTAAAAAGCTGAAGCCCCTTTCCCCGTCATCCAGTTGCGGGCTGGACACACCGAGGTCAAGCAGGATGCCATCCACGGCATCCACACCCATCCGGCGAAGCTGGCCGGGAAGATCTGCGAATGAGCCGTGAAAGAATTCAAAGCGGGGCTCCGTGGCGGCCAACTCCCGGGCCGCTGCCTGTGCGGCGGTATCCTTGTCCACGCCCAGTACCCGACCGTCCGCATTGAGTTGCTGCAGCAGGTGGCGGCTGTGGCCGCCGCGACCGAAAGTGCCGTCGACATAAAAACCAGCGGGGCTTGTCACCAGAGCCTCTACCGCCTCTCGCAACAGAACTGTCTGATGCATTGCACTCACCTACAGGGTCAGCGACATTAATTCTTCGGGCAGCTCGGCCCCCAGGCCGGAATCCTGCAGGGCCTGGTCGCGCTCGGCCAGCCACAGGTCCTCGGACCACAACTCCAGCTTGTTGCCCTGCCCCACCAGCACCAGCTTCTTCTCCAGCCTGGCGTATTCGCGCAGGGACTGGGGCAGCAGCATACGGCCGTTGCCGTCCAGCTCCAGGTCGGTGGCATAGCCGAGCATCAGGCGCTGGAAGCGCTTCACGGCGGGCTTGAGGGCGGGAAGATTCTGGATTTCCCGCTCGATACGCTCCCATTCGGGCAGCGGGTAGATGGCGAGGCAGGCGGACTGGGTGTCGATGGTCACCACGACCTGACCCCCGCACTCACTCAACAATGGCTCGCGCTGACGGGCCGGCATAGCCAGCCGCCCCTTCGCGTCCATGTTGATGTGTTGTACTCCGCGAAACATGTTGGTTTTCCCCAAATACCCGACTCTAAAAACCACTTAAAGCCAAATAATTCCACTTCTTCCCACTTTTCGACACTATAGGTCTCGCCGAGAGAAAGTGTCAACCCGGCCAGAGAAAAAAACGTTTTAATTTCAGCTAATTAGCGCGACTTTTGCGGGTTGGGAGGCACCATTCCAGACACTGTCAGAGTTGAAATAGCTCTGCAAAACAGACTGGTAAGTGGGGTTCTTGAGGTTCTACATTAACTTACAGTCTAATTTTCTATTTCTCCGGGGCTTTTTTAGCAGGAAAAAATATAAGAGGCCCGGTGTGGCCGACCGGGGCGAAGCGCCGGCACCCCACACTGGGGCAGCTTAAGGGAATAAGGAGGTTTGCAGCCCCGAACGGGGCGCAAAGGAAAAAGGTGAGTCGGTCGATAAGCCGGGTTCTGTCGTGGACGATCATTCATCTGCGACAGGTGTCACCACCTGCCTGTAGCGACCTACCCGAATCCACTGCGGGCCACAGCTGACGGATTCCTATTTGGTCTTGCTCCGAGTGGGGTTTACCATCGCCACGCCTGTTGCCAGCCGCGCGGTGCGCTCTTACCGCACCGTTTCACCCTTACCCAGCCAGATCGGCACTCAAACGGGTTTTACGCCGTTTTTGGGCGGTCTACTCTCTGCTGCACTTTCCGTAGGCTCTCGCCCCCCAGGCGTTACCTGGCACTCTGCCCTGCGGAGCCCGGACTTTCCTCCCCCGAACCACCCGAAAGCGGAACTGGAGCGATCGCCTGACCGACTCGGCGCGAAGACTACCCCCCACGGGCCCGCAGGACAAGCTTTTACCGACACGGCGGGACCGCGCGCGATGTGTTGCCGCTATTTGCCCTTCAACTCCAGCAGGAATTCATACAGCTGCTTTTTGCGCAACCCCGTGAGGTCCGCCACTACCGCCGCGGCGGTTTTGGCGGGCAGCTCCCGGGCCAGCCGCTGCAACAGAGCTGCCGCCTCCGCCGGCACCTCGGTGGCCTGCTCCCGGGCGCCGGCCACCAGCAGTACGATCTCGCCCTTGCGCTGGTTGCTGTCGCCGGCGACAAAACCCGCCAGTTCCTCGAGACTGCCGCGGCGGATTGTTTCAAATGCCTTGGTAACCTCCCGTGCCAGCACCGCCTCACGTCCCGGGCCGAAAGCCGCGACCATGGCCTGCAGGCACTCCAGTACCCGGTGCGGAGCCTCGTAAAATACCAGGGTGGCGGTTTCACCGACCAGGCCGGCCAGGCGCCGGTCGCGGGCACCTGCCCGGGCCGGCAGGAAGCCCTCGAACAGGAAGCGGTCCGTAGCCAGGCCCGACGCGCTCAGGGCGGCCACGGCCGCACAGGCGCCGGGTATCGGATGCACTGCAAAACCGGCATCCTGCATCGCGCGCACCAGGCGATAGCCCGGATCCGATATCAGCGGCGTGCCCGCGTCCGAAACCAGTGCCACAGAGCCGCCGTCGCCAATACAGTCGCTGATTTTCTTCACAGCCCGCTCGTCGCTGTGATCGTGGTATGCCATAACCGGCGTAGCTATAGCATAATGCTGCAACAATCGCTGACTGTGACGGGTGTCTTCCGCCGCGATAAGATCAACACCCTGCAATACCTGCACCGCCCGGGCGGACAGGTCGGCCAGGTTACCAATAGGTGTCGCCACAACATAAAGACCCGAATCCACATTTTCCCCTTATAATGTGTTCCCAACAGGACAGCGGGTGAGCGCGTCGCAGAACATCAACGGGATCGCCATCACTCGCAAAGACCCACAAATTGAGCGGTAAAGCATAGCATGAGACATAACCTGACCAGCCGTTTCCACGGCGTTGCCCGACTCGGCGTCTGCCTGGCGGTACTGAGCCTGTGGGGCTGCGGTAGCGAACCAGTAAAGGCACCGGAGCCCACGCCCACGCCACCGGTCGTCGAGCAACCACCCCCGGCCCCGGTCAGGGACACGCTGACCCTGCCTCCCAGCGCCTACAGTGCGCAGTTCCTCAAGGCCGACCAGTTGCTGGCGGACAACCAGTGGATGGCCGCCAGTGAAGTGCTCGCAACCATCCCGACGAGCGGCAGAAGTCCCGGCGACGGGATCTACATCACCTACCTGCAGGCCCGCATTGCATTTATCCGGGGCAAGCAGGGCCAGGCGCTGGCAATGCTGGACACCCTCAATTACCCGGGCATCGACCCGGCGCAACGCTACCGCATCCTGAACCTGCGGCGCTACATCCTGCAGATGTCCGGCGATTACCTGGAGAGCGCCCGCCTGGGCGACGAGGCCCTGCGCATGGCGTCGGCTGCCGACGCCCCCGCGCTGAAACGCAGCATCTGGCACGACCTCCAGAGAATCAACACGGTGCAGCTGGAGGAGGCGGCCAGCGCCGCCGCCGTCGACCCGCGCTGGCAGAACTGGCTGGAACTCGCCCTGCTGACCCGTGCGCCCCTGGCCGCGCAACTGCAAAGCCTGCCCCTGTGGCTGCAGACCAACCCGCAACACCCGGCGGCAAACCCGCTGCCGGGCGGCCTCGGGTACCTGCTCAACCCGCCCCCCGGCATCCAGAAGGCCGCGCTCATCCTGCCGCTCAGCGGCCGACTGGCGGCCGCGGGAAGGGCAGTCCGCGATGGCTATATGGCCGGTTACTACGCGGCGCGCGAAAGCGGCAGCCCACCCATGGAGGTCATGATACTGGACCAGGACAGTTACGGGTCCGCCAGCGCGGCCTATGATGCCGCCCTGGCACGGGGTGCCAGCGTCGTGGTTGGGCCCCTGAGCAAGGAGGCGGTAGCGGAGCTCGGCAGCAAAACAGACCGCACTATTCCGGTACTGGCACTGAACCGGCTGGATGCGGAGGAAGTCACCACCCCGGGCAGTAGTGCCCTGGTCCAGTTTGCGCTGGCGCCGGAAGACGAAGCCCGCGATGTCGCCAGCCTCGCCTACGGCCAGGGTGCACGCAGCGCGCTGATCCTGCGACCGGCGGGCGATTGGGGCAGCAAGGTGGCAGAGGCCCTGATCGGGCGCTGGCAGGAACTGGGCGGAAACATTGCCAACAGTGTCACCTACAGCGGTCGCGAGGACTACTCGGACAGCGTCAAGGAAGCCCTCGGCATTCCGGCCAGCGAACAGCGTGCGCAGGAAATCAGGAATACTCTCGGCGCCAACCTGGAGTTCAACGCCCGCCGCCGCCAGGACGTGGATGCGATCTTCCTGCTCAGCAGCAACGGGGCCGAGGCGCGTTCGCTGAAACCATTGCTGGCGTTCCACTACGCCGCCTCGGTGCCGGTATACGCCATTTCCAGTATTTACAGCGGCATCGCCGACCCCAGGGACCGCGACCTGGACGGTGTCCGTTTTGTCGAAATGCCCTGGCTGCTGGGCGGCAGTGCCGAGCTGAAGAATGCCATTGCTGCCGGCAAAACGGGCAGCGACAGCTTTACCCGCCTCAATGCGCTGGGAGCAGACGCCTACCTGGTTCAATCCCAGTTTCTGCGCCTGCAGGCAGGTGCCGATGTACTGTTCCGGGGCAGCACCGGGCTGTTGCGCATGGACCCCCAGTTGCAGATCGAGCGCGAACTGGTACTGGCCGAATTTGACGACGGCGTTGTCAAGCCACAATAGATAAACTGCCGGCTTCCACCCGCTTCAAAGGAGGGACGCCGGCGTGAAATCCCCGGGAAACCATTACGAAAGCCTGGCGGCCAGCTGGCTCCAGGATCGGGGCATGCGCCTGCTGGCGCAGAATTTTCGCGGTAAAACCGGGGAGATCGACATCATCGCCCGCGACCGTGAGCACCTGGTGTTTTTCGAGGTCAGGGCGCGCAGCAACCGGAACTACAGTACCGCCGCCGGCTCGGTGGACAGGCGCAAGCAGCAGCGCATAATGCGCACGGCCCAGTTGTACCTGCAGCGCCACCCAGAGCTGGCACGCCTGCCCTGCCGATTTGACGTGATTGCGTTTGAGCCGCGACAATCGGATGACAGCCTCGCTATCCGCTGGATACCCGCGGCCTTCACCTTGTGACAGTCTCACCCCAAGAGCCATTTCATGGACTACTACGACATCATCGCCGAGAACTTCCAGAGCACCATCGAGATCATTGCCATGTCGGTGGATTCACTGGCGGAACGGATCGGTCAGGGCAGCGAGCTAATGGTGCAGGCGCTTTTGCAGGACCACAAAATCATTGCCTGCGGCAATGGCGTGGACGGCGCCCTGGCGCAGCTCTTCGCCTGCAACCTGATAAGTCGCTTCGAGCACGACCGGCCAGCCCTGCCAGCGCTGGCGCTCGGCAGTGACGGGGCCGGCCTGACCGCCATCGCCGACAGCAGTGGCATCAACGATATCTACTCCCGCCAACTGCGCGCACTGGGCCAGGCCGGGGATGTCCTGCTGTGTGTCAGCAGTGCCGGCCAGGCCAACAACCTGCTGCGAGCCGTACAGGCCGCGCATGAGCGCAATATGACCGTGGTCGTGCTGGCGAGCGGAACGGACGGCGAATTTGGCACCCTGCTGCAGCAGGACGATGTCGAGATACGGATCGACAGCCTGCGGCGACCGCGGGTGGTAGAATTGCACACCATGACTATTCACTGCCTCTGCCAGCTGATCGAGCACAGTATCTTCGGCAGCTATAGTCAGGAATAACGTATGAGATGCCGTAACCTCGCCCTCGCCATTTGCGCCGGCCTGCTGCTGACGGGTTGCGGCAGCTTCCTTAAGACCATGCATGCGGAACCGATTCAGGACGAACCCAGCGAGCGCACCCTCGCCCAGCAGATCGAGGACGAGAGCATCGAGACCAAGGCCGAGGTCAACATTCACGCTGCCAACGAGGCTTTTTTCGATGCCAACCTGGCTATCGTCAGTTATAACGGCTACGTGCTGCTGGCAGGCCAGGTCCGCACAGAGGAACTGAAGAACCAGGCCACCGACGTGGTGCGCAAGATCCACGGAGTCCGGCGCATCTACAACGAGCTGGAAATCGCCTCCCCCAGTTCCGCCATGACCCGCTCCAGCGACACCTGGATCACCACCAAGGTGAAGACCTCGCTGCTGGGGCGTTCAGACACCGAGGGCACCAGGGTCAAGGTCGTGACGGAAAACGGCGTGGTTTACCTGATGGGGCTGGTGACAAGGGAGGAGGCACGGCGCATATCGGAGGTCGCAGCCAACAGTTCCGGGGTCCAGCGGGTAGTGCGACTGTTCGAACTGGTCGACTAGCAGCCCGCTGTGGCGCTTACTTGACGATCTTCAGGGAGGGGCGGCCTTCGGGCTTGATCGGGTCCGGCGGCGGTTCGTCCGGCGGATCGGTGACTTCTTCGGGCTCAAACACCATGCCCTGGCCGTTCTCCCTCGCGTAAATGCCCACCACCGCAATGATTGGCACAAAGATGTCGGTTGCCACCCCACCGAACCGGCCGTTGAAAGCCATAGCATCGTTGCCGATATTGAGATCCATTACGGCACCGGGGGAAATATTCAGTACTATCTGCCCGTCCTTGACAAACTGCTGGGGCACCATGACGTCCGCCGCCGTGGCATCCACAAGCACATACGGCGTGCAATCGTTGTCCACGATCCACTCGTACAGCGCGCGCATGATATAGGGGCGGCTGGGCGTCATTGCTTATCCGTGTCCGACGGCGCAGGCACCCCTAGAGGCGCATCTCACGCTCCTGCTCGGTCAGGCTCTCCTGGAACGAGTCCCGGTTGAACAGGGAATCCATGTAAGCGAGCAGCGGCTTGGACTGCTTGCTGGAGCGGATATCAACGCCGAGTGAGGGCAGGCGCCACAGAATGGGTGCCAGGCAACAATCCACCAGGGTGAATTCCTCGCTCATGAAAAACGGCTTCTCGGCAAAGATCGGCGCTATGCCCATAATGCTCTCGCGCAGTTCCTTGGTGGCTTTCTTCACCACATTGTCACTGCGCGAGTGCAGGATCGAGTCGACCAGGCTGCACCAGTCTTTCTCTATCCGGTGGATATAGAGGCGGCTCTCAGCGCGCGCCACAGGGTAAACGGGCAACAGCGGCGGGTGCGGGAAGCGCTCGTCGAGGTACTCCATCATCACCTTGGATTCGTACAGCACCAGATCCCTGTCCACCAGCGTCGGCAGGCTGTTATAGGGGTTGAGGTCCGCCAGCTCCGCCGGGGGATGGGCCGCATCCGCCTCGATCAGGTCTACAGTCACGCCCTTTTCAGCCAGCACTATGCGCACACGGTGACTGTACTGGCTCGTGTTATCGGAGAAAAAGGTCATCGAAGACCGCTTTGCCACAACACCCATCGGGGTAATCCTCAGTTATTTCTTGGGTAAAACGAGACAGCGCGGCAACAGGCCGCGCTGGGTTAACACATTTCGGAGATCAGTGTACGTCTTTCCAGTATTCCCGGTTGAGCAGGGAAGCCAGAACGAAAAACAGGACAATAAACAGCAGTACATAAGTACCTATACGATGGCGATCCGCCACCATGGGCTCGCCCATATAAGCCAGGAAGTTGACCAGGTCATACATGGCGCCATCGAACTCTTCGGGCGTCATCTCCCCCGCCTCGCTGATGCTGAACCGGCCGCAGGGATCCTCCAGGATATCCTGCCCGGTGAGGGGATCGCGCTTCACCCCGCCGTTGTGGGCGTTGACCGGCCCCATGGCGCATTCCTGCATGCCCTGCAGCTCCAGCAGCACATGCGGCATCCCCACGTCCTTGAATACCTTGTTGTTGACGCCGTAGGGGCGCGAGGGATCCTTGTAGAAGGTCCGCAGGTAGGTATACAACCACTCCGGCTGGCGGGCGCGGGACACCAGGGTCAGGTCCGGCGGCGCAGCGCCGAACCACAGCTTGGCATTGGCATCGTCCATCGATTTGGTCATCAACGCACCGATCTTGGCGTTGGGATCGAACATCAGGTTGGCCTCAAACAGGTCCTCCGGAATGCCCAGGTCGGCAGCCACGCGATTGTATCGGCCGTACTTCAGCGAGTGGCAGCCCATGCAGTAGTTCATGTACAGCTTGGCGCCACTTTGCAGGGATGCCTTGTCGTGCGGGTTAATTGCTATCTCGTCGCAGGGCATGCTACCGCAGTTGAACTCGGACTCGGCCCCCACCGCTTTCAGCGGCAGGATCGTCAGGGCGAGGATCAAGGCGAGCCCCCCCATACTGCCCCAGAAGCCAATCCCGCCATCCATGGTGACCCGCTTGGGCACCGGTTTGGTCTTGTCCAGCGAGCTCCAGATGGGCATCAGCAGGAAGAACGCGAAGTAAATGATCGAACAGACCTGGGCCAGCGAAGTCCTCGCAGGTGTAGGCGCCTTGACCCCGAGCACACCCAGAATCAGGAAGGAGGCGGTAAACACCACCAGCATGACCTTGGTGATATTGCCGCGGTAGCGCCAGGAGTTGACCGGACTGCGATCCAGCCAGGGCAACATGAACGGAATGGCGACAGACGCGGCGAAGGCGACAAAGCCCCAGAACTTGTCAGGCACCGCCCGCAGCACCGAATAAAACGGCGTGAAATACCAGACCGGGGCGATATGGGCCGGGGTCTTGAGTGAGTTGGCTTCCTCGAAATTGGCGAACTCGAGGAAATAGCCGCCCATCTCCGGCAGGAAGAACACGATGGCGCAGAACACGAACAGGAATACGCCCAGGGCCTGCAGGTCGTGCACCGAGTAGTAGGGGTGGAAGGCGATGCCGTCCAGGGGGATACCGTTCTCGTCCTTGACCTTCTTGATGTCGACGCCGTCGGGGTTGTTGGAGCCAACCTCATGCAGCGCCAGCAGGTGCAGCACCACCAGGGCCAGCAATACGATAGGCAACGCCACCACGTGCAGGGCGAAGAAGCGGTTCAGGGTGATCCCCGAGATCAGGTAGTCGCCCCGGATCCAGGTTACGATATCCTCGCCCACCACGGGGATGGCCCCAAACAGCGAAATGATGACCTGGGCGCCCCAGTAGGACATCTGGCCCCAGGGCAACACGTACCCCACGAAAGCCTCGGCCATCAGTACGACAAAAATCAGCATGCCGAAGATCCAGATCAGCTCCCTGGGCTTCTTGTAGGAGCCGTACAGCAGGGCGCGGAACATATGCAGGTACACCACCACGAAAAAGGCGGAAGCGCCGGTGGAGTGCATGTAGCGCAGGATCCAGCCGAAGTCCACATCCCGCATGATGTACTCAACCGAGGCGAATGCGCCCTCCTGGCTGGGGTTGTAGCTCATGGTCAGCCAGATACCGGTCAGCAGCTGGTTGACCAGCACGATCAGGGACAAAAAGCCGAAGTAGTACCAGAAATTAAAATTCTTGGGGGCGTAGTACTTGCCCATGTGGGTATCCCACGCTCGCACTATCGGCAGGCGTGCATCGACCCAGTCGCGTAATCCAACAAGCATATTGATCATCAGGCTGCCTCCCAATCCACGCCAACTACCAGGACATCGTCACCCTCAAAGGTGTACGGCGGTACCACCAGGTTTGCCGAAGCCGGAACGCCCGAGTAAACCCGCCCCGACAAGTCAAACTTGGAACCGTGACAGGGGCAGAAAAAGCCTCCCTGCCAGTCCTTGCCGCCCAGGTCCGCGGCGCCCACTTCCGGCCGGAATTTCGGCGCGCACCCCAGGTGGGTGCACAGGCCGACGATTACCAGCAGGTTGGGCTTGATGGAGCGGTCCACTCCCTTGATATAGGCGGGCTGCTCCGAGACCAGCGAGTCGGGATCCTTGAGGAAGCCATCGAGCTTGGGCAGCTCCTCGAGCTGGGCGTCGGTGCGATTGACCACGTAGACGGGCATGCCGCGCCACTCCACCACCACCATCTGGCCGGGTTCGAGCTTGCTGACATCGGCCTTGACCGGGGCGCCCGCCGCCTTGGCTTTCGCAGACGGGTTCCAGGACCCGACAAAGGGTACGGCAATACCCACCACGCCGGCCACACCGACAGCACTGGTGGCCGCCGTCAGGAACTTTCTCCTGCCGGAGTTTATGACATCGGTACTCATGCTTTTCTCTCCTGATTGCCCGCCACTGCACCGCCGCTTCTACGGCCCCGGTTCAGCTCTTCCCAAAAAGGTAGGAATGGTAATGATTTTGCCCTGTTCTTACAAGGAGAACCCTTTGACGTGAAAGGGTTTTCTGCGCTGCCCGGCAGCACATCCGAGCCAGTAGACCGGCAAAAAAAACGCCCGGACTGAACCAGCAGCCGGGCGCTTCAGATACTCCTGAGATTCCCGCGGTACGCGGAAACTCCGGCCGCTTAACGCTTGGAGTACTGAGGACGCTTGCGCGCCTTGCGCAGGCCGACTTTCTTGCGCTCCACTTCACGCGCGTCGCGGGTGACGTACCCGGCGCTGCGCAGTGACGGCCGCAGGGTCTCGTCATATTCCATCAGCGCGCGGGTAATGCCGTGCCTGATTGCGCCTGCCTGGCCGAAGCTGCCGCCGCCCTGGACAGTGACGTTGATATCAAATTTGTCTTTCAGATCAACGAGTTCCAATGGCTGACGCACGATCATGCGAGCCACTTCCCGGCCGAAGTACAAGTCCAGTGGACGATGGTTGACGGTAATATTGCCGGCACCATTCTTGATAAAGACGCGGGCAGTGGAAGTCTTGCGACGTCCGGTTCCGTAGTATTGCGTTGCTGACATAAATAATATCCGTTAAACGTTCAGAACTTGCGGCTGCTGCGCAGTGTGCGGATGCTCGGTGCCGGCATAGACTTTCAGCTTCTTGAACATGGCGCGACCCAGCGGATTGCGCGGCAGCATACCCTTCACAGCACCCTGGATAACCCGCTCCGGCGCCTTCTCGATCAGCTTCTCAAAGGAGATGGACTTTATACCACCCGGGTAACCGGTATGGTGATGATAGATCTTGTCCTTGGCCTTGGCACCCGTCACCCGGATTTTCTCCGCGTTGATCACCACAATGTAGTCGCCGGTGTCGACGTGGGGGGTGTATTCGGGCTTGTGCTTGCCGCGCAGGCGGTGGGCAATCTCGCTGGCCAGGCGACCCAGGGTCTTGTCGGCGGCGTCCACCACGAACCAGTCGTGGTTGATATCACCTGCTTTGGCACTAAAAGTTTTCATGTATAACAGCCTCTTGGAGGGCCCCAATTTCGAGAGCGCGAATACTAATCAATGGGGAAGCCTATTTCAAGCAAAAAAAACCCGAGCAAATTCGCGCCCTGCCGCGGGGCCGCCATAGTACATGAGCAGCGCCCTCCCCGCGAGGTGATTTAACCGGCAGCGCGCCGGTTTTTCCGGTATGCACTGCCGGCAGGCGCCGCGTGGCACACCGCTAGGGCTTGTGCTCCCGCGCCAGGTACTCGTAGGACTGCATCTCCTGCAGGCGGGACATCGTCCGCTGGAACTCAAAGCCGAGGCGCCCACCCCCGTACAATTCCAGCAGGGGGCCGGCTGCGGCCAGCACCAGCTTGACATTGCGGTCGTAGAATTCGTCCACCAGGTTGATGAAACGCCGGGCCTGGTCATTTGTATCCGGGCTGAACACCGGCACCCCCGAGATCAGCACCGCGTGGAACATCCGCGCCAGCTCGATGTAGTCATTTTGCGAGCGCGGGCCGTCGCACAGCTCGGCAAAGTCAAACCAGCCCACATCGTCCGCCCGGCAACGACAGGTGATATAGCGGCCGTTGACCTCCATTCGTTCCCAGTGGATGCCCGGATGGGTGGCCAGTTTCGCGAAACTGTCGCGCAGGCTCTCGTCTGCGGCGGCATCCAGCGGGAAGTGGTACAGCTCCGCCTGCTGCAGGGTGCGCAGGCGGTAGTCGACACCGGCATCCACGTTCACCACCCTGGTATATTTTTCCACCAGGGCGATAGCGGGCAGGAAACGCTGCCGCTGCAGGCCGTTCTCATAGAGCCTGGCCGGCTCGATATTGGATGTCGCCACCAGGCAAACGCCGCGGGCGAAAAGCGCCTCCATCAGGCCCCCAAGGATCATGGCGTCGGCGATATCGCTGACATAAAACTCGTCAAAGCAGAGCACGATCGCCTCCTCCGCCAGCCGGTCCGCCACTTTTTCCAGTGGATCCTTCTGGCCGTCGAGGGTCTTCAGCTCCTCGTGGACACGACGCATGAAACGATGAAAGTGGACGCGCATTTTGCGCCTGAAAGGCAGGCAGTCGTAGAAAGTATCGACCAGGTAGGTCTTGCCGCGGCCAACGCCACCCCAGAGATAGAGGCCCACCTCGGGCTCGGGAGGCCCGCCGCGCACCCGCCGCAGCCACCCCAACAGCCCGCCCCCGCTCTCGCGCCAGCCTGCCACAAGCCGCTCGTACAGGTCCTGAAGCAGCTTGACGGCCTCTTCCTGGGCAGGATCGTGGGAAAAGTCATCCCGTTGGAGGTCGGCCTGATAGCGCTGCCAGGGTGTGGTCATGTTATCTGCCAGGGGCGCCGGCCCGGTCCTGTGCTGTTGCGAGCGGCCACTTTAACCAGCGGCCAGTTACTTGGCAACGACCGACTTGAGACCGCGCCGCAACGGACACGGCGCCCGTTCAGGTTACAGTCAACGCCAACAGGGGTTATACTGCGCGGCTCTGAATTCGTCGGTTTATGAGGGCCCGCCAGTGGAATCTATCCAGTACAGCCAGACTATCGTAATTATCGCCGGGGTTGCCCTGTTCGTGGTCGGTGCCGGCCTCGGCATGCTGTTTGGCCGCCGCAGTTCACCTGCCGCCAAGCGCCAGCGCGAGGCTGAGCTAAAACTCGACCAGGTTCTGCAGGACAAAAAGGCCTACGAGGACGAGGTGGTGGAGCACTTCACCGATACCGCCCGCCTGCTGAACAACCTGACCGAGCAGTACCGCGATGTGCACAATCACCTGGCCAAGGGCGCCAGCGCCCTGTGCCAGGGCAGGGGTCCGGTGTCGCTCGAACGCCTCGGGGAAGCGCGGGATGAGTCGGAGATTCCAGCCCACCTGGCAGATATACGCCCGCCCCTGGACTACGCACCAAAGACCTCCCCCAGTGAAAAGGGCATGCTCAACGAGGAGTTCGGCATCGACCGGAAAAAAGCCGAGCCCCCGGCCGAGCAACCTGGCGCGAAAGCAGTTCCGGCTTCCGACTGAAGCCCGCCGCCGCCGCATCCCCCGCGCGATGACCAGCTTGCACCAGGACGCTGCATGCGGCACCTGAAATTTCTCACATGGCCGGCGATCGCCGGGCTGCTGGCCGCGCTATTGATTCTCGACAGGTGGGTGTTGCCGGAATCGGGTTCCCGCGGGTCCCAGGGTTACGAACTGGTCAGCTACGCCAGCGCTGTGCGCATTGCCACACCGGCTGTCGTCAACATTTACACCGCCAAGCTGGTTAAATCCCGCGCCAACCCCCTGCTCAACGACGACTTCCTGCAGCGCTTCACCAGGCCAGGACAGCAGCCCCAGCGCCAGCGCATTGAGCGATCCCTGGGTTCCGGCGTGATTGTCACTCCCGAGGGTCACATCCTGACCAATAACCATGTTATCGCGGGAGCAGATGCCATCCAGGTGTTGCTGCAGGATGGCCGCTCCGCCAACGCGATTGTGATCGGCTCGGATACCGCCACCGACCTCGCAGTACTGAAGGTAGAATTGCCCAACCTGCAGCCGATAACCCTGGGGGACTCCAATGCCGCCAGGGTGGGCGACGTCGTGCTGGCCATTGGCAACCCGCTGGGCTTTGGCCACTCGGTTACCCAGGGCATCGTCTCGGCCCTCGGCCGCTACGGCCTGCAACCCAACGCCTACGAGGACTATATCCAGACGGACGCCACGATCCACCTCGGCAACTCCGGCGGGGCGCTTATCGACACCCGCGGCAGACTGCTGGGCATCAACACTCTCATCTATACCGGCAACAGCCAGGGGCAGAACAACGCCACAGGGATCGGGATCAGCCTTGCAATTCCCGTCAATCTCGCCGTGTTCGTCATGCAGGACCTGATCGACTACGGCAAGGTAATCCGCGGCTGGCTCGGCGTCAGCGTCGAACCCATAGGCGCGCCGCGGGGAGATGGCGGGAACGAACAGGCCCTGGCAGTCATAGAAGTGGCGCCAGACAGCCCCGCGGAAAAAGCCGGCGTCATGCCGGGCGACCTCATCACTCACATCGATGGGGAACCGGTAAAGGATGGCAGGCTGACCATGCACCGCATAGCGCTGTTGCGGCCGGGCGATTCGGTCGACATCGCCATCCGAAGAAGTGAGCAAAGCATCGAGTTACGCGCTGTTGTCGGGGTACTGAACCCGCCGACCGGTTGAACTGACGATCAGCTTCCCTTATCGTCGTGAAGCCGCAGCTCGGCGCTGCGGGCGTGGGCAGTCAACGACTCGCCCCGGGCCAGGGTCGACGCCATGCGCCCGAGCTCCTGCACCCCCCGCTCACTGCACATGATCACCGAGCTTCGTTTCTGGAAATCATAGACTCCCAGGGGCGAGGAAAACCGGGCTGAGCGCGAGGTAGGCAGCACGTGGTTGGGACCCGCACAGTAATCTCCCAGCGATTCGGATGTATACGGCCCCATGAAGATCGCTCCGGCATGTCGCACCAGCGGCAACAGTGACTGGGGATCCTGCACCGACAGCTCAAGGTGCTCCGGCGCCAGTCGGTTGCTGACAGCCACCGCCTCCGCCAGGTCGCGGGTTCTGATCATTGCGCCGCGGCCGTCCAGGGACGCGCGGATAATCTCCTCCCTTTCCATTGTCGGCAGAAGACGCTCGATACTCGCCTGCACCCGATCCAGGTAGGCGGGGTCCGGGCACAGCAACAGCGACTGGGCATTTTCATCGTGTTCCGCCTGGGAAAACAGGTCCATCGCCACCCAGTCAGGGTCGGTGGAGCCGTCGCAAACCACCAGTATTTCCGATGGGCCGGCAACCATGTCGATACCCACCCGGCCATAGACCTGGCGCTTGGCCGTGGCGACATAGATATTGCCCGGCCCGACGATTTTGTCGACGCGCGGGATAGTGGAAGTACCGTAGGCCAGCGCCGCCACCGCCTGGGCGCCGCCGATGGTGAATACCCGGTCCACTTCCGCTATGGCGGCCGCGGCCAGCACCAGCTCACTCACCTCACCGTCCGGGGCGGGTACCACCATGACAATCTCGTCCACACCGGCCACCCTGGCCGGCAGCGCATTCATCAGCACCGAGGAGGGGTAGCTGGCCTTGCCTCCGGGAACATATATTCCCGCCCGTTCCAGGGGTGTAATCTGCTGACCCAGCAGGTTGCCCTCGTCGTCGTGATAATGCCAGCTCTGCTGGAACTGGTGGCCGTGATAGCGGCGAATGCGGTCGGCGGCATATTCCAGAGCGTCGCGATGTTTGGGCTCTATCCGCTGCAGCGCCATGTCGAGGCGCTTGCGGGAGACCTCGAGCTCCGCCACCGAGCCGACCTCAAGGCGATCATAACGGGCCGTGTACTCCAGCACTGCCGGGTCGCCGCGCCCGGCAACATCGGCAACAATAGCGGTTACGCTTGCCGTGACCTCCCGATCCAGGCTCTCTTGCCAGTCCGTCAGTTGCTCGAGGCGCCGGTCAAAATCGGCCTGACTTGTATCCAGTCGTTGCATAAACCTTCCGTCAGGCCTCGCCAACCGCTGCTGCGAGGTCACCGATCACGCCCTGGATGATGGCACAGCGTGAGCGCATGGCGGCCTTGTTGACCACCAGCCGCGAGCTGATTGCCGCGATCTCCTCAAGCGGTTCCATGCCATTCGCCCGCAACGTGTTGCCGGTATCCACGATGTCCACGATCAGGTCTGCCAGGTCCATCAATGGCGCCAGTTCCATGGCACCGTAAAGCTTGATCACATCGGCGTGCACACCCTGCCGGGCAAAGTGCCGGCGGGCAATATTCACGAACTTGGTGGCGACCCGTATGCGGGCGCCGTTACTGCGCCAGCCTACCCGCCCCGCCGTCATCAGCCGACAGCGGGCTATGCCCAGATCCAGCGGCTCGTACAGGCCTTCCGCCCCATGCTCGAGCAAAATATCCTTGCCAACCACGCCCATATCAGCAGCGCCGTGACGAACATAAGTGGGGACATCGGAGCCCCTGATAATCACCAGGCGCACGCCGGGGTGGCTGGTATCAAACACCAGCTTGCGGCTGCTGTGCACATCCTCCAGCGGAGTAATTCCCGCGCTGGCCAGCAGCGGCAGGGTCTCCTTGAGGATGCGCCCCTTGGTCAGGGCAATGGTCAAGCGGTCACTCATAATGCGCTCACGGGAAAGCTCAGCCGTCGGACCGGGCTTGCCACTGTTCCGGGGTGAAAGTACGGATATTCACGGCGTGCACGCTGCCGTCAGCGATACATTCCTTGAGGGCGCCATACACCAGCTGCTGCTTCTGCACCGGGCGCAAACCCTCGAACACGACGCCGATGGCGGTAATATCGTAATGGTTTCCCTCTCCCTGGACATGAAACTCGCAATCGTCCAGGTGATTTCGCAACAGCTGCTTGACGGTGGCGGCATCCATGACGTGTCTCCTGAGTTGACTCCGGTCGCCGGCGGCGAAAACGTATTCCCCGGCGGCGCCAAAAGCCGGCCATTCTAGGAGAAAACCCCCCGGATGGCGACTGCTAACTCCGCCCGGGGATACTCAGGCCTTCACGTCGACGGCGGTCCAGCTGGCGATGACCGCATTGAGGTCACCATCATTCTGCCGGGCGCTGGCCTCGAACTGGTTGCGGTAGATTTCACCCAGGTTCACGCCTTCTACGATGATGTTGCGCAACTGCCAGTCTCCGTCCTTGCCACGTCCCATCTGATAGAGCAGTACGTAGGGCTCGGGCTGGTTGTCGTAGACCAACTGCCTTATCGTCGCCCTGCTGTCGGACGCCTCCTCGTCTGCCGCGGCGTCTATCTCGACCCGGGCTTCGCCATAGGCGAGCAGCCCCTTGCTGTAAGTCCGCACCAGCCCAAGCCGCATCACCTCGGTAAACCGGTCCAGCTGCTCGCGCAGCTGGGCCCGACCCGCCTCGTCCAGCGAGCGATAGCGATCGCTGCTGGCATAGGGTCCCATGACACTGCGGGCAAACCCGCGGAAGTCGATAACCGGGTCCAGTATTTCCTGAACCTGCGCGGTAGTAGCGCTCGGGATCCTGATCGAAATAATCACGGGACTCGACCACCGCGGCCATGACCCGGCGGGTGGTATCGTCCACCACCCCGCGGGCTGTCCCATCGGCGTCCTGCGCCCACGCCACTGCACTCAGCAGATAAACCCCCAACAGCCAGGCTGATCGCACACTAAACACTATCCGTCTCCTCAAATTGCTCAACATTGGACTTCCAAGGCCAAGGGGGGTCTGTATAATCCAGCGGTGCACAGTGGCAACCCGCGTCTTCCGCTGGCTGGACCCAGGCCCTTGCTTTGACAATCACCGGCTCACCGCGGTTCCCTCTGACCGCGCGGGGCATACTTTAACAGGAAATAACGCCATATGCTGATAGCTGCCGCCGCCATTATCGCCGGCTTTGCGATCCTCATATGGAGTGCCGACCTGTTCATCATGGGGGCCGCCGCCATTGCCCGGAATATGGGCATGTCCCCCATCATCATCGGCATGACCATCGTCTCCATAGGCACCTCCGCCCCGGAGGTGCTGGTGTCCCTGACCGCCGCACTGTCCGGGGCGGGAGAACTCGCGGTCGGTAACGCGCTCGGTTCCAATATCGCCAACATCGGCCTGGTCATGGGCATTACAGTAGTGATCACTCCCCTGCTGGTGCTGCAAAGCGCGATCAGGAAGGAGTTACTGATCCTGCTGGCAGTGACCGCGGCCGCCGGCGTGATGCTTGCCGATAACACCCTCACCGCACTGGAAGGCTGGGTCCTTATAGGCGCCATGGTTGTGGTTATGACCTATATATTACGCAGCCAGACCAAGGACAGCACACTGCAGCTCGAAACGGAGGAGGAGCCCCTGCGGGAACTGGCGCCGGGCCGGGCATGGCTTACCTTTGGCGCGGGCCTGCTGCTGCTCATCGGCAGTTCCCACCTGTTGGTATGGGGGGCTGTAATCACTGCCCAATTGCTGGGCGTCTCGGAGCTGCTGATCGGCCTGACGGTAATCGCCATAGGAACCAGCCTGCCGGAGCTGGCGGCCACGGTCACCAGTGCGCGGCGCGGTCACACGGAGATCGCCATCGGCAATATTGTCGGTTCCAACCTGTTCAACCTGCTGGTGGTGATGGCCATTCCCGGCATCGTTTCCACCCAGACCCTGTCGCCCGCGGTGTTCAACCGGGATTACCCGGCCATGACGCTGCTGACCATATTGCTGGCAGCTGCGGTCTACGTGGGCGGCAAGCGCAAGGCGGCGCCCGCGGGCTATGCCTACCTGGGGCGAACCGTCGGCGTGTTGTTCGCCACATTCTACGCACTGTACTATTACCTGCTGTATACCAGCCTCTAGCCACAGGACCCCCCATGTCCCACACCGGTTTCGCCACCTCTGCACGTCGCACGATAAAAATGGAATCCGAGGCAGTGGCAGCCCTGGAAGAACGCATCGGCGCGGGCTTTGAGCGCGCCTGCGAACTGCTGTTGCAGACCCGCGGCAGGGTGATAGTGACCGGCATGGGCAAATCCGGGCATATCGCCCGCAAAATCGCCGCCACCCTGGCAAGTACCGGGACCCCTGCCTTTTTCGTTCACCCCGGGGAGGCCAGCCACGGTGACATGGGCATGATAACTGCCCAGGACTCGGTGATCGCCCTGTCCAACAGCGGTGCCGTCGCCGAGATCGTAACCCTGTTGCCACTGCTCAAGCGCATGGGAACGGTGCTCATAAGCATGACCGGCAACGACCAGTCGGCACTGGCAAAAGCCTCCGATGTCCACCTCAACACCGGGGTGGAGACCGAGGCCTGTCCGCTGGACCTGGCCCCCACTTCCAGCACCACTACCGCACTGGTCATGGGCGATGCCCTCGCCATCGCCCTGCTGGAGGCGCGTGGCTTTACCGCGGACGACTTCGCCTTCTCTCACCCCGGCGGCACCCTGGGCAAGAAACTACTGCTGAAAGTGGAAGACGTCATGCGCTCCGGCGCAGCCATTCCGCGGGTCGAACCGGACACCCCCCTGTCCGAGGCACTGCTGGAGATCAGCAACAAGGGCCTGGGGATGACCACCGTACTCGACAAACAGGGGCAACTGGCCGGCATATTCACCGACGGCGACCTGCGGCGGACCCTCAAAGCCCGTATCGACATCAACGAAACACCGATGGGCCGGCTGATGAGCACCGGCGCCAAGACCGCCAGCCCCGGGATGCTCGCCGCGGAAGCGATGCGGATAATGGAAGAGAACGAGATCAGTTCACTGGTCGTGGTGAACGAGGACGACACCGTCGCCGGGGTCATCCACCTGATGCACCTGCTGCACGCGGGACTTGCCTGATTCGTGCCAGGCAGCAAAGGGGATATCCCGGCCGGCCCGGGCCGGATGCGGCCCCCAGAAAATAATGTGCCTGCGCCAGCGAACCGGTTACCATCCACTCGGGTCAGAACATTACCGGGGCGAACTCCCGGGTTCGCCACCAGATATGGAGAACCACCATGTTTAAACTCCGCCCTGAAGGGCGTATGAGACGTTACGGCAGCTGGCTGAGACCTGTTTGCGTCGCCATCCTGGTCACCTGCCTGCTTCCCGCCGGGGCTTTCGCCCTGCCGGATGACCGTGACCAGCCCATACACATCACCGCGGACACCGCGATCCGGGACGAGAAACAGGGGTTCACCGTATACCGTGGCAACGTCCACATGATCCAGGGCAGCATGGATATCGTTGCCGACACGCTGACGATCTATCACGAAAAAGCCGAGGCGGACAAAATTGTGGCGGAGGGCAAACCCGCCAAAATGCAGCAGCAGCCGGCGGTGGACGAGCCCCTGGTCAAGGCCAGGGCCGAAATCATCGAGTACTATAAAATCGAAGACAAGGTGCACCTGAAGATCAACGCCCATATCACCCAGGATGGGTCGTCGGTAACCGGTGACTCCATCGACTATTTCATCACCGAGCAGCTGGTAAAGGCAGATTCCCAGCAGGCACCTGACGGCAAGCGGGTGCAGGTAGTGATCGAACCGAAAGTACTGAAGGAAGAAGAAGATACTGCCGATGGCCCATCTGCAAGCAACTAGTCTCGCCAAGGCCTACCGTGGCCGGGAGGTCGTGCGGGACGTCTCCCTGGAGATAGAGAGCGGCCAGGTGGTTGGCCTGCTCGGGCCCAATGGCGCCGGCAAGACCACCTGCTTTTATATGATTATCGGCATCATCCGGGCAGACCGGGGCACCATCAGTATCGATGGTGAGGACCTCACCCCCCTGACCATGCATCAGCGGGCCCGGCGCGGCGTCGGCTACCTGCCGCAGGAGGCGTCGATCTTTCGCAAGCTGACCGTTGGCGACAACATCATGGCCATACTGCAGACCCGCGGCGACCTCGACAAGGCACAGCGGCAGCAGCGTTGCGCTGAACTGCTGGCCGAATTCCACGTGGAGCACCTGCGCGACAACCTCGGCCAGTCACTGTCCGGTGGTGAGCGCCGGCGGGTGGAAATAGCCCGCGCCCTGGCAACGGAGCCCGAGTTCATCCTGCTGGATGAACCCTTCGCCGGGGTCGACCCGATATCGGTGAGCGATATCAAGCAGATCATCAACCACCTGCGGGACCGGGGTATCGGGGTACTCATTACCGACCACAATGTCCGCGACACCCTGGATATCTGCGAAAAGGCCTACATCGTCGGCGAGGGCCACATTATCGCGGCGGGATCAGCTGAAGAGGTTCTGGCCAACAAACGCGTGAGGGAGGTCTACCTGGGAGACCAGTTCCGCATGTAGTTACAGTCAATTCGGGCCCTGCAGCGACCCAGCAGGCGACCCCGTTCTCACTTTCAATCACAACCTAGCAAATTTCGCGCCAAGAAGTTGCCACTCCCGGCAAGGCGCGACTACACTAAGTTTGCGAATTCGTTGAACCAAAACCGGGGGCCAGGGCCCTCCCGAGGAAGCCAGATACATCCATGAAGCAGTCGCTGCAACTGAAACTGGGCCAACAGCTGACCATGACGCCGCAGCTGCAACAGGCTATCCGGTTGTTGCAGCTGTCGACCCTGGACCTGCAGCAGGAAATCCAGCAGGCCCTGGACAGCAACCCGATGCTGGAAATGGCGGACGAGGATAACGACCCCGACGGGGCATTCAGCGCCGAGAACGACAATACCGCAATCAGCAGCCAGGCCACATCGGAAGGCCCCGCGGACAACCTGGAGCGGGCGGCAGCGGACTTGCCCGACGACAATGCGGATTGGGATGTCGGCCTCCCGGAAGACCTGCCCGTAGACACCCAGTGGGACGATCTGCTGCCCGCGGCCTCAGCTTCATCCTTCTCCGGCGACGACCTCACCGACACGGGCTTTGAAAGCCGCAATGCCGCCAGCGACTCCCTGCGGGAACAACTGCTGTGGCAGCTGAACCTTACCCGCCTCTCCGATGTCGACCGCGTGATTGCCCTGGCGATTATCGACGCCACCGATGACAACGGCCGTGTCGTCCAGGACCTGGAGGAAATACACCTGTCGCTTTCCCAGGGCATGGACATCGACATCGAAATGGATGAGGTGGTGGCCGTCCTGCACAGGCTGCAGCAATTCGAACCCGCCGGTGTCTGCACCCGGGACCTGCAGGAATGCCTGCTGGTCCAGCTGCAGCAGTTACCCCCCGCCACCCCCTGGCTGGAGCAGGCAAAGTTGATTCTCTCGCGCCATATCAACCAGCTGGGCAATGGCGACTTTGCCCAGATCCTGCGCCGCACCCGTCTCAAGGAGTCGGAACTCAAGCAGGTGCTGACACTGATCCAGACCCTCGATCCCAACCCGGGGCAGTCGGTGGGTGAGGACAGTACCGAGTATGTGATACCCGACGTGTTTGTCAGCAAGAAAGAGGGGCGCTGGGTGGTGGAGCTGAACCCCGACATCGCGCCAAAACTGCGTATCAACAGCAATTATGCCGGCCTTATCAAACGGGCCGACAGTAGCGCCGACAACACCTACCTGCGGGACAACCTGCAGGAGGCGCGCTGGTTCCTCAAGAGCCTGCACAGCCGCAACGAGACACTGATGAAAGTCGCGACCCGGATAGTGGAGCACCAGCGCAACTTCCTCGAGTACGGTACCGAGGCCATGAAGCCCCTGGTCCTGCATGAAATCGCCGAGCTGGTGGAGATGCACGAGTCCACCATCTCCCGTGTCACCACCCAGAAGTACATGCACACCCCTCGCGGCGTGTTTGAGCTCAAGTACTTCTTCTCCAGCCACGTGGCGACAACCTCCGGCGGCGAGTGCTCCTCCACTGCCATCCGGGCACTGATCCGCAAGCTGGTGGCGGCGGAGAACCCCCGCAAGCCGCTGAGCGACAACAAAATCACCCAGTTGCTGGAAGAACAGGGGGTAAAGGTGGCACGGCGCACCATCGCCAAGTATCGCGAGTCGCTGATGATCCCGCCCTCCAACGAACGCAAGCGCTTGGTATAGCGATAAGACGGGCAACGCGGATGAAATGTCTCGTTTCCCATCGACCAGTGGTCTAGACTTTGGCCAAGTAGTGAAGAGACTCAGGCCATTTCATTAGCCGGGTTACCCGGCCTAACGTAGAAAAGGAGCTGTATATGCAACTGAACGTCAGCGGACACCATGTGGAGGTTACGGACCCATTACGGGATTACGTTGAAAACAAATTCGAGCGCCTGCAGCGGCATTTCGACCAGATAACAAACACCCAGGTCACCTTGATCGTCGAAAAAATGGTACAAAAGGCAGAGGCCACCATCCACATATCCGGCGCCGACATCTTTGCCGCCTCAGAGTCCGAAGACATGTATGCCGCCATCGACGCCCTCGCCGACAAACTTGATCGCCAACTCATCAAACACAAGGAAAAGTCCAGAGGTCGCTAGTGTCCCGCGCGGGCACACTCCTCTACCCACCATGAACTTCCTGACCGAAATCCTGAGCCCGGAACGCACCGTTTGCCACGTTCCGGGCATCAGCAAAAAACGACTTTTCGAAACTATCGCCCGGATAATCAGCGAGGACCAGCCAGGCCTGGTGTATGAGGAGGTTTTCTCCCTGCTCATCGCGCGGGAAAAGCTCGGAAGCACCGGTCTTGGCCAGGGCATCGCCGTACCCCACTGCCGGGTGGACGACTGCCCTCAACCCCTGGGCACCCTGATCAGCCTGGAGCAGGCGATAGACTTCGATGCCCCCGATGACCAGCCGGTAGACCTGCTGTTCGCACTGCTGGTACCCGGGGAAGCCCACCAGCAGCACCTGGACATCCTCGCCAATGTGGCCCGCCTGTTCAGCCAGGCCAGTTTCTGTGAAAAACTGCGCGCTGCCCGGGATAACCGCAGCCTGTTTGAGATCGCCACCGAGCAGGAGTGACAGATGCAACTGGTAATCATCAGCGGTCGCTCGGGATCAGGCAAGAGTACTGCCCTGCACCAACTGGAGGATGAGGGCTACTACTGTATCGACAACCTGCCGATCTCGCTCCTGCCCGCCCTGGTGCAGGAAACCAGCCGGCAGGACTTCAGCCATTTTCGCGGCACCGCCGTGTGCATTGACGCCCGCAACGCCTGGAAGGACCTGGCCGGCTTTACGGATATCGTGGACGCCCTGCCCGACACCGTACACACGGAGATCCTGTTCCTGGACGCCCAGGATGCCGCACTCATGCAACGTTTCAGTGAGACCCGGCGCAGGCACCCGCTGAGCAGCGAGTCCACCCCCCTGGCGGACGCGATCGCCAAGGAGCGGTTGATGTTGGGTCCGATCTCCAGCGACGCATCCCTGGTTCTGGACACCACCCAGATGACGATCTACGAACTGCGCGACGCCATCAAGCAGCGGCTGCTCAAAAACAGCAGCGGAACCATGTCCCTGCTGTTTCAGTCGTTTGGCTTCAAGCGTGGGGTACCGGCGGACGCCGACCTGGTCTTCGACGTGCGGATGCTGCCCAACCCCCATTGGGTCAAGGAGCTGAGAATGAAAAGCGGCCTGGAGACCGAGGTGCAGGAATTCCTCGAGTCGCAACCCCTGGCCGGCGAGCTCTACCGCGACATATGCGCCTACCTGGACACCTGGCTGCCGCGTTACCGGGACAGCAATCGCAGTTACATGACTGTCGCCCTGGGTTGTACCGGCGGCCAACATCGTTCAGTATATTTGGCCGATCGCCTGTTCCATCACTACCGGGACCGGTTCCAGAATATCCACGTCAGACACAGGGAACTGCAATAAGCCCGTGATACAGACCCAGGTAATCATTATCAACAAGCTCGGCCTGCACGCCCGTGCAGCGGCCAAGTTTGTCAGCTGTGCCGCGGCTTTCTCCAGCAACATCCGCGCGGGCCGGGAAGACAACATGGTTGACGGCAAAAGTATCATGTCGGTAATGATGTTGGCGGCGGGCAAGGGCACCGTGCTGGACCTGCAGATAGAGGGCCGGGACGAAGACGCCGCACTCGAGGCCCTGAAAACCCTGATCGAAAATCGTTTCGACGAACCCGAGTAGAGTTCCCCGTCACCGTTGGGCACCAGAACCCCGCTCTGTAACTAATCACGTTGTTGTCACCCGGGCTTTCCCTGATAATTGCCCCGCAGCGGGCGCGTGCCCGGCTGGGGATTTTTGCGGGAAAATGCGGTGAACCAGACAGAGGGAACATCCCGGACGACCTTTGAAAAGCTGACCCTTGCCCTGGACAGCGGCGCCTTCGTGGACGTGCGAAGGATGCTTAACGGCCTGCCCCCCGGCGATGTCGCCCACCTGCTGGAATCTTCCCCGCCCAAGTTCCGTCACATTCTGTGGCAGTTGATGGAGCCCGAGAACGAGGGTGAAGTTCTCAACGAACTGAGCGACGAACTGCGGATCCAGTTCCTCAGCGACATGGAGGCCACCCAGGTCGCCTCCCTGATGGAAGGGCTGGAAGACGATGACGTCGCGGATATTCTGCAGCAGCTGCCGGATCGCATCACCTGGGAAGTCCTCAACTCCATGGACCAGCAGGACCGGTCACGCCTCGAGCGGGTCATGCTCTACCCCGAGGATACCGCCGGCGGCCTGATGAACACGGATACCATCACTATCCGTGCACCACTGACCCTCGATGTGGTGTTGCGCTACCTGCGGCGTCACGAAGAAATTCCCGAGATGACAGACAAACTGATCGTGGTGAATCGCTCCGACCAGTTTATCGGCCTGCTGCCCCTGCGCACCCTGCTGGTGTCCGACCCCTCCGCTTCCGTGCGTGAAATGATGGTCACGGATATCGACCCAATCCCGGTCGACATGCCCGACTCGGAAGTCGCCCGCCTGTTCGAGCGCAACGACTGGGTATCGGCGCCGGTAGTCGATGCCGACGGCCGCCTGCTGGGCCGTATCACGATTGACGACGTGGTTGATGTTATCCGCGAGGATGCGGACCACTCACTGATGTCCATGGCGGGCCTGGACGAGGACGAGGACACCTTTGCCTCCGTGTCGCGCTCGGCTCCGCGCCGGGCAGTCTGGCTGGGCATCAACCTCATTACCGCCTTCATCGCCTCCGGTGTGATAAACCTGTTCCAGGATACGATCGAGAAGGTAGTGGCGCTGGCCGTACTGATGCCGATCGTGGCTTCCATGGGCGGTATCGCCGGCGCCCAGACGCTCACGGTTCTGGTGCGCGGCATCGCCCTGGGCCACGTGAGCCGCAACAACCAGAATTGGTTGATAACCCGGGAAGTCATGATTGGCGTACTCAACGGCGCCCTGTGGGCCGCAGTAGTGGCGGTTGCGGCGTCGCTCTGGTTCGATGACTGGAATATAGGCCTGATTATCGGCGCAGCCATGGTCATAAACCTGATCACCGCCGGGTTCATAGGCGCGGTTCTCCCCCTGCTGATGATCCGCCTGGACATTGACCCGGCGCTGGCCGGCAGTGTGGTACTCACCACCGTTACCGACGTGGTGGGCTTCGTATCTTTCCTCGGACTGGCGACCCTGTTCTATGCCTGACTTCAGTGATGACCAGTCAGCCGAACCGCAATGGGACGGCCCCAGCAAGAGCGCAGTGAAGCGCCAGATGCTCGCCCTGCAGCAGCTCGGCGAAGCCCTGGTGGGACTTAGCGAAAAGCAGCTTGGCAAAATACCGATCGAGGATGAGCGCCTGCTGGCCGTTATTCGCGAGGCTCGCGCCATGCGCAGCCACGGGGCTCGCCGGCGACACCTGCAATTGATCGGCAAGCTGATGCGCTCGACCGACGTCGAGCCGATTGAAACCGCGCTCAAGGCCATGGACCGGCAACAACAGGGTGAGGCGGATGCCTTCCACCACCTCGAACAAATGCGAGACGAGCTACTGGCCAACGGCGTCGACGGGGTAGAGCAGGTAGCCCAGCGCTGGCCCGAGGCCGATCGCCAGCAGCTGCGCCAGCTTGTCCTGCAGCACCAGCGCGACAGCGCTAGAAACAAGCCCCCGGTTGCGAGCCGGAAACTGTTCCGCTACCTCAGGGAGTTGCAGGAGCTCTACGGCGACTCTGACTGAGCGGGTGTCGCCATTTCAGGAATCGACGGCGCCGGCACGGTCCCGGCCCCGGTCTCGGCGGCAGCTGGAACGGCCGCATCCGTGTCGTCGAATACCCGGTCGAACTCGACCTCCGGGTCATCCCAGGTGCCGCCCACGCTGTACACCGCGCTGGTCAGACGGTTGACCTGGCTTTCAAACACCTTGCTCAGCAGGAACACGCCCGCCGCTACCGGCAAACCGCCCGCCAGTGCAGCCACCCAGGGCAAGTTGTTCGCCACCGGCAGGGTGACCACGAGCTCCCCATTCAAGACCCGGGATTCCACCCCTGAGACACCGCTGAACTGAAAACTGCTGGCACTGCCCTGCACATTCATGCCCGGCACCTCGATCGTGCCGGCTTGAAATACCACTTCTCCATCCACCTTGTTGAAGGGAATGCCCGACTCAAACATCTGGGTAAGGCTCAGCCGCTGCACGATCTCCGCCAGGTTGAGAATACTGACAACCCGCAGTGCGCCGGACGCGCCCCCGGGCGCCTGGGGAAAATGTCCCCGCCCGATATCGACCCCCAGCCGGCCCTGGCTCTGCCCCAGCGAAAACGCCTGCGGCGCACCTGGCCACTCCAGGGACAGGTCCAGTGAGCCTTCGTCGGTGACGATCGCTTCCTGGTAACCCAGCTGCTCAAGGGTCTGGCCCAGGTCGCCGAAATGAAAACGGCCACTGAGGGCGGTACTGCTATTCGGCCCCTGCTGCCAGCTCAGCTCACCTGGCTGGTCCTTGCGCAGTTGCAGGGCGGCTATTTCGCCGCTGATATTTTCTGCCCTGAGTTCAGCCCCCTCCGAGCGCAGGTCAAAGGCCAGCTGGCCCAGCAGGGTCTCGCCGCGGCGCAATTCGTCCACTGTTACAGCCAGGGCCGGCACTTCGATGATCCGGCCTGCGCTGCCCGCCGGCAGCTCCATTGCCTCGAGCGCCGCCAGGTCCAGGTAGTCGATGGCCAGCGACGAGCTGGCGCCATCGTTATAAAGAAGCTCACCACGCAGCCAGTCTGTCGCGGCCGTCACCCGCAAGCCGCCATTTTCCTCAGCCAAGCTGAGCACCGCATTCCCGATATCCTGCCCACCGAGCACCAGCTGGTCGATCCGCAGTTGCTCAACCGATGGCGCGAGTGTCGCAGCTTTCATTGGCTCCCCGGCAGCCGGCTGGGGCGCCGCATCGTTGAAATAATCCGCCAGGAAGCGCTGCCACTGCGCCGCATCAGCAAAGGCAGCGCGCCCGGACACTCGCAGCAAACCCGCACGCAAGCCGGCAGGAGCTTCGCCAAATGCCAGCGCAGCTGCCTGTAATTTGCCGCCCGGCAAGCCCAGTTCCAGCGCGAGGCCACCCTCCAGTTCCAGGCCCAGCCGCAACTCATCCGAACCCAGGGCCAGCTCCAGCTGAAGTGCCCTGGCTGTCGCGGCGGCCTTACCCCAGGGCTCGGGCAGGTCAAGGCTGATCCCCTTGAGTTCACTCTCCAGGTTCAATACGGGGCTTGTGCCTGCGCCCGCAAGCAGTTCCAGCGCCACCGAGCTCCTGCCGCTGGCAAAGGCCAGCAGGTCGAGATCCAGCCATTTTCGGATATCGCTCATAGCGACTGAGCCCGACGCTGCCACGGAAACCAGGCGCGGCTCTTCCCTGCCGTTCTCAGCGGCGGCAAGCGGACGCTGCCCCACCGCCACCTGCAGCGGTCGCCCCCACAACTCAGCCACCAGGTCCCGGGAGCTGAACCCCGCCTCGCTGTCGTAATCCAGCACACCGCTGATTCCCCGCAGCGGCAGCTTCCCCGGCTGGATATCGAGTTCTGCTCCGGCAAAGCGGACCGAGACCGCGACCGCCGGCACTATCGCTTTATCGGTCAGGTTGAGCAGGAGTTCGATATCGGTGGCCAGCTCTCCCGCCAGCCGCCAGTCGCTGAAAGTTCCGCCGACGAGCCCGCCCAGGGGCGAATCATTGACAACCGCCAGGCCATCGGCGGCAGGGCCTGCCAGGCTCCCGGCGACCGCCAGCCACAGCTGTTCGTTGGCATCCGGCCAGACTTCCACAGACAGGTTGCTTACCCGGGAATCGAGAAGGCTGGCGCTGTCCGCCCAGACGCTGGCGGCGGCATTATCGATCAGCACGGTTCCCGCAATATTGGCCAGCGGTGGCCAGTCGGGATGATAATCGAGCGCGGTGTCCCGGATGTTGAAAAAAAGTTGCACCGTGTGCAGCTGGGGGGCCTGGGAATTAAGGCTGCCTCGCCAGAGAAAACCACCCTGTTCGATCATGCCTCCGCCTATGCTCGCAGCCAGCCAGGGGCGCAGCTCATCGCTGAGAATATAGGGTATGTACTTGCCGCGATGCGCCGCCTGGATATCTTCCAGGCCTACCAGCAGGTCCATCTCGACCCCGGTATCGCTCGGGACCAGGGGAATGGACAGGCCGAACAGCACCCGCACCGGGCCCTCGGCGCCGAGCACTTGCACCAGGCCGCTGGACAGCTCCACACTGCTGGCGTCCCAGTCGATATGGATCGTGCCCTGGAAATCATCGTAATCCAGGGTTTGCTCGTAGACCGTCGGAAACGCCATGCTGAATTGTTGGCTGTCCAGCACGACGTGGCCGCTGCCGGGGACCAGCTCGGCATAACCGCGCGCGCCGGACACCCCGGGCGCCCCGTGCCAGGCATCCACCGCGAGTTCTTCGAAATTGGCCTGCAGTTGCCAGCCGGAGACCGGCGTCGTGAAGTCGGCAACGTCGAGCTGCACGGCACTGAGTAAGCCCCGGGGTTTCAGCGTTTGCAGCAGCTCGATGGCCGCCGGCGGCAGCGCGCCGTCCATGTCGGCCAGAAGCGCACTGAGCGGTTCCAGCGGAAGCGCCTGGGCCCGCAGGTTCAGGGTTTCGCCGCGCAGGTCGAGTTGCAGGCGCGGTACCTGCGCCAGGACCCCGTTGCGGGCCATCTCGAGATCCGCCACAGCGATTGCCCAGGAATCCTGTCGCCTCTCGAGGCGGGCATCCAGCGCGAATCGCTCGAGCGGCACCTGCCAGGAGGAGTCCACCCGCGACAACACTACATTGTTCATATCGAGGCGCAGCAGGACGTCCTGCTCACCGCTGCCCCAACTGGACCACAACTCGAGCCTGACAGTGCCATCCAGCTGTGAGCCACTGAACCGCTCCCCCAGCAGGTCCGCAACTGCCCCGACGTCCCCCGCTCCGGCATCGAGGTATAACTGGCCCGCAAAGGACTCGGGATCAAAGGGATTGCCGATACCCTCGGCCAGGGCGGTCACCATCAGGCCCCGTGAAGATGTCAGGTTTCCCGCCAACAGGCGACGGCTGCCTTCCCGGGACAGGGCGAGATCCAGGTCGAAACCGCGCTGTTCCCCGCCCGGCAGCGTCAACTCCAGGTGAATGTCATCCAGCGCCAATCGCTCGACATTTCCCAGGAATTCCTCCAGCCACCCCCCCAATCGGGTGTCGCCCCCGTCGAATCCCCTTATTCGCAGGCTGCCGTCCGCTCCGAGTTGCCCCGCCAGATCCAGGCCTCTCAATTGCAGCCTGGTCATTTGCAGCGAGCGTGTCATCAGGCTGCCGCCGACATCCAGTGCTATCCGTCCCTCGGACAATTCGACCGAGCGCTCGGCCTCCCCAGGCAGGGTCAGTCGCAGGCCGTCCAGCACCAGCACGGGCGTGAATGAATACCACTCGGCGCTCACCCGATCCGCATCGATGATGAAGGGTACGCGGTGGTTCAACTCCTGCAGGATATCGTTCTGGTAGGCGCCGCTGAGGGAACTGAGCATCCTCCCCACGCTGACATAGATAGCCAGCAGCACTATCGAAACAACAATAGTTACCCAGAGTATGCTGCTAAGCCTGTGAAAAATGGATGGCTTCAACGGGTGTCGGACTCTTCATTCGCGCCGTCGGGGAAGGCGCCCATTATGAAATCTAAAGCATCGCTATGTCGAAGTGTTCCTGGCCATAACGGGGTTCGGGACGCAGGTGAATCTTTTTGCCGGTCGCCACTTCCAGTTCCACCAGCACGCTCGCCTCATCACTTTGCAACAGGTTTATCACCGGCTGCGCCGCCACCACAAGTAGCTCTTGTCTGTCGGAAGCAGAGGCAGCGCGGGCGATTTCCCGGAATATTTCGTAGCAGACAGTCCGTGTCGACTTCAGCACTCCCTGGCCCTGGCATACGGAGCAATCCTCACACAGGATATGCTGCAGGCTTTCGCCGCTGCGCTTGCGGGTCATCGCCACCAGGCACAACTCCGACATTTCGCCGCAGGTGGTCCGCACCGGGTCCAGCTGCAGCGCCTGCTGCAAGGCCTGCTGCACCTGGCGGCGGTGTTCCTGGTCAGCCATGTCGATAAAGTCGACAACGATGATCCCGCCCAGATTGCGCAGACGCAGCTGCCGGGCCAGGGCGGCGGCGGCTTCAAGGTTGGTCCTGAATACGGTTTCGTCGGCATTGCGCCGGCCCAGGAAAGAACCGGTGTTCACATCGATCACGGTCATCGCTTCAGTCTGGTCGATCACCAGGTAGCCGCCACAGTCCAGCTCCACCCGTTGGCTGAGTGCGTGCTGCAGTTCCTCCTCCGCGCCGAACCGGTCAAAGAGTGACTCCGCGCCGCTGTAGAATTCCAGTCGGTTGCGGATCTCCGGCACATAGTCCTCGCAGAAGCTGCACAGCGCCAGGTAGGCTGCCTGCTGGTCCACCAGAACCTGTCCCAGGTCGGGCGTGGCCAGGTCCCGGGCCACCCGCAGGTGCAGCGGCAACTCCTCGTAGAGCAACTGTGACCCGTTAGCTCCCTCCCGACGCCGGCAAATCGAAGTCCACAGCCGGTTGAGGAAGCGCAGGTCTGAACGCAGCCCGTCCAGGTCTGCCCCCTCTGCCGCAGTGCGCAGAATGTAGCCGCCCTCACCGGCGAGGCCCTCAGCCGCAAGGCCCTCCTGTAACAACAGCAACAGGCGCGCCCTCTCACCCGATCCATCGACCCGCTGGGAAACCGCGAGCCTGTCCGAGTTCGGCAGGAACACCAGGCAACGCGAGGACAGGGATAACTCGGTACTCAGGCGTGCGCCCTTGCTGCCAAGCGGGTCGCGGGTCACCTGCACTGCCAGCTTCTGGCCGTCGTGAAGCTGGTGTTCGATAGCCTGTGCACGGCGGGCGCCGCGCCGCTGTTTCTGCCCAGAGAGATCGGCAATATGCAGCAGGCCAGTCCGCTCGGCACCGAAATCGACGAATGCGGCCTGCATCCCGGGCATCACGCGTACCACCTTACCCAGGTATATATTGCCGACAATGCCACGACCGGCGTCACGCTCGATGTAAATATCCCGCACGACGCCGTGTTCCAGCGTCACCACCCGCGTTTCCCGCGGGCCCATATTGACCAGGATTGTCTCATTCATGATGCGGAACCAGGCCGGTGTGAATTCCGTTGGCCTGCAGCAGTTGCCAGGTCTCGCACAGGGGCAATCCCACCACGTTGCTGTAGCTACCGTGAATACTGCGGACAAAAACGCCTGCCATGCCCTGGATTGCGTAGGCTCCCGCCTTGTCCCAGGGCTCATCGGTCGCGAGGTAGGCCTCGCACAACTCCCGGGTCAACTGGATAAATTCCACCCGGGTTTCCACCACCTCACACGCTGCGCTGCCGTTGTGGTGCAGGCAAACGGCGGTGAGCACCGAATGGCTGCGCCCACTGAGCTTCGCCAGCATGGCAAGACCGTCGAAGTGGTCACAGGGTTTGCCGAGCACATCCTCGTCAACCAGTACGACGGTATCCGCAGCCAGCACACTATGGCCCCTGTCGCGATAGCGCGCGGCCACCACGCTGGCCTTTTCCCTGGCCATACGCTCCACATAGGCTGCAGGAGCTTCGCCAGGCAGGCGGCTCTCGTCGATATCCGCCGGGTCGCACAGGTAGCGGGCCCCGAGCTGATCGAGTAACTCCCGCCGGCGCGGCGAAGCGGATGCCAGTACCAAATCCGCCATCTCAGTTCACCATGAAGTGCCTGCGCACATTGCGCAGGGTATGCAGGACAAATGGCCACAGCAGGGCACTCGAGACAGCCGGCAGCAGGAACAACCGTTCAGTACTGGCCACCCCCTCCAGGTTTTGCACCCACTGGCACACCAGCTGGTTGATGCCGACCAGCACAAACACAGTGCCGGACTGTTGCAACACGCTGAACACACGCAGCCGCTGGTACAGGGTCAGGCTGAGTAGCGCCACCACCACCAGCGCGAAGGCGTTCTGCCCCAGCGCCGCACCCTCCAGGGTGTCCAGCAAAATACCCAGGGCGAGGCCGGTCAGGATGCCCACCCGGTGCGGCAGGGCTATGGTCCAGTAAATAAGTACCAGGGCGACCCACTCCGGGCGCACCCATAACAGCCAGTGCGGCATGGGCAACACGGCCAGCACATAGGCCACCAGGAAGGAGACAATAATCACCCAGTAGGCGTGCCCTCCCTGCTGTACCACCTGTCAGGGTTCCCGCTTGTCATGCCTGGTAAATACCAGCAGGACATGGCGACTGCGATCCAACGCCGCACTGGGGCGGGCGACAACGTGGGCAAACATCTTGCCGGGGTCCCGCTCTATCTCGGTTACTACCGCTACCGGGTAGCCGCCCGGGAAGCGTCCGCCGAGGCCTGAGGTTTCCAGCAGGTCGCCCACTTCAATGTCGGTGGTGGCCGAAACGTGGCGGATCTCCAGGGCGCCCAGGGAGCCGGTGCCCTCGGCGATGGCCCGCACCCCGTTGCGATTGACCTGAACCGGGATGGAATGAGTGGCGTCGGTGATGAGAAGGGCGCGGGAATTGATGGCACTGACTTCAACTATCTGGCCCATCAGACCGTCCGCATCGATCAGCGGCTGGCCCACGACCACGCCATCCGCCTCGCCCTTATTCAGCACCAGCTGGTGCCTGACCGGGTCCGGCGACACACCCAGGATCTCTGCCACCAATACGTCGTCACGCAACATGGCGGTGGAATTCAGCAGGGCCCGCAGGCGCACGTTCTCCGCCTGCAGGGCGGCCATCTGCTGGGAGCGGCCCTGCAACACGAGGTTCTCACGCAGCAGTCTCTCGCTTTCCTCCAGGGCCTCGGCCCTGGACTGGATATTGGTCTGGCTCCAGTCGCGCAGGCGCAAGGGCAGGTCGGCGACCCAGTAGATGGGCGCACCGACCGTATCCAGCAGTGAACGTGTGGTTTCCAGGCTGTTGTAGCGTAAATCGGCTGTGATCAGGCCGAGGACCACGAGAATCGCCAGCAACAGGCGCAGCCCAAGGGAGGACTGTTTGACGAATAGCGGCTTGATTTTGGCGTCCTCGTTAGCCCGCTGTGGCAGCGGGCTTTTTCATGCAAGCCGTCACTCGGTAGACAGCAGGTCCATCGTGTGGCGATCCATACGCTCCATCGCCATGCCGCCGCCGCGGGCGACACAGGTCAGGGGGTCCTCCGCCACGATCACCGGCAGGCCCGTTTCCTCGGAAATAAGCCGATCGAGGTCTCGCAACAGGGCGCCACCGCCGGTCAGCACAATCCCGCTCTCCGCGATATCGGCCGCCAGTTCCGGCGGAGACTGCTCCAGCGCCGACTTTACCGCCTGCACAATGGACGACAACGGATCCTGCAGCGACTCCAGGATCTCGTCGCTGTTGAGGGTAAAACTGCGCGGCACCCCTTCGGCGAGGTTGCGCCCGCGCACGTCGATCTCTCGCAGCTCACTGCCGGCAAAGGCGCAGCCTATTTCGTGCTTGATACGCTCCGCGGTGGCATCGCCGATAAGGCTGCCGTAGCGGCGGCGCACGTGCGCGACGATGGCTTCATCGAAGCGGTCGCCGCCGATCCGCAGGGAATCGCGGTAGACCACACCGTTGAGCGAGATAATGGCGATCTCGGTAGTACCGCCGCCCACATCCACCACCATACAACCGGTGGCTTCCTCCACGCTCAGGCCGGCGCCGATAGCGGCCGCCATGGGCTCCTCTATCAGGCGCACTTCCCTGGCACCGGCACTGAGGGCCGATTCACGGATGGCCCGACGCTCCACCTGGGTGGACATGCAGGGCACACAGACCAGCACCCGGGGGCTGGGCCGGATAAACTTGCTCTCGTGCACTTTGGCGATAAAGTGCTGCAGCATTTTCTCCGTAACCTGGAAATCGGCGATAACCCCGTCCTTGAGCGGACGAATTGCCGTGATGTTACCGGGTGTACGGCCCAGCATGCGCTTTGCCTCGGTGCCTACTGCCTCTATGGTCTTCTGGCCATTGTGGATTCGAATGGCCACGACCGAGGGCTCATTCAACACTATTCCTTTATCGCGCACGTAGATCAGGGTATTAGCCGTACCCAAGTCTATGGAGAGGTCGTTAGAGAACACTCCGCGCAGCTTCTTCAACATTGATTGTGACTACCTTCTGAGTACAACGGGGAACTCCGGTGTGGAGTCCTGCATGCTTCCCTACGGCTGCCTCCAGGCAAATTACCGGTGTTCTGGATGGGCCGGAAAAAGCCCTGAGATGACTATGGAGACAGCTGTTTTATGGGAGTTGAAATTTTCCAGCAACTGTATCAACCGCGGGGATTTTGGGCAAGGCGCAAATATGATAACTTTACGCCCCCGCTGCGCCCGAGGCAGCCATCTCCGGTCAGGAACACAATGGCGATTGAGCAGGACGAAATAGAAAAGATTGCAGAACTCGCGCGTATTCGCATAGCGCCGCAGCAGATTGGCGCGCTGACCCAGCGGATAACCGAAATCCTTGGTATGGTGGACCAGTTGCAGGCCGTCGACACCAGCGATGTCGAGCCCATGGCCAACCCGCTGGACGCGGTACAGCGCCTGCGCGCCGACGAGGTTACCGAGGAGAATCGCCGGGAGGCCTACCAGGCCATAGCCCCCGCGGTGGAAAACGGGCTATACCTCGTTCCCCGGGTCGTCGAATAGCCGACCCAGCTACAGGACAATTTCATGCATGACAAATCCGTCGCCCAGCTGGTAGCCGGACTGCGAGACAGGCAGTTCTCCAGCGTTGAGCTAAGCCGTTGTTTTCTCGACAGGATTGCCCGGCTGGACAGCAACTACAACAGTTTCATCACCGTTGATGAGGATGCGGTGCTGAGCCTTGCCGCCGCCGCCGACCAGCGCATAGCCGCCGGCGACGCCGCGACGCTGACGGGTATCCCGATCGCCCACAAGGACATATTCTGCACCGACGGCATGCGCACCAGCTGCGGCTCGCGCATGCTCGACAATTTCGTGCCGCCCTACAGCGCCACCCTGATCAGGCACTTCAACCGCGACGGCGCGGTTATCCTGGGCAAAACCAACATGGATGAGTTCGCCATGGGCTCCTCCAACGAAAACAGTTACTACGGCCCCGTATGCAACCCCTGGGACACCAGGCTGGTGCCGGGCGGCTCTTCGGGCGGTTCGGCGGCAGCTGTAGCGGCCATGCTGGCCCCGGCCGCTACCGGAACCGACACCGGCGGCTCGATCCGCCAGCCAGCGGCTTTCTGCGGCATCACCGGCATCAAGCCCACTTACGGCCGAGTTTCCCGCCTGGGCATGGTCGCCTTTGCCTCCAGTCTCGACCAGGCCGGCCCCATGGCACGCAGCGCCGAGGACTGCGCCCTGCTGCTCAACACCATGGCGGGCCACGACCCGCTGGACTCGACCTCCTCGGAGCTGCCCACCGAGGATTACTGCGCACCGCTGAATGAGAGCCTGCAGGGGCTGCGCATCGGCCTGCCGCGAGAGTATTTCGGCGATGGACTGGATTCGCAGACCGCCCGCTGTATCGAGGCGGCCCTGGCTGAGCTGGAGGCACAGGGCGCCACCCTGGTCGAGGTATCCCTGCCCCACAGCCACCTGTCGATCCCTGCGTACTACGTGATTGCCCCCGCAGAGGCCTCCACCAACCTGTCCCGCTTCGACGGTGTGCGTTACGGCCATCGCTGCGCGGATCCCGTGGACCTGCATGATTTATACACCCGCACCCGGGAGGAGGGCTTTGGCGCGGAGGTCAAGCGCCGCATCCTGGTGGGCACCTACGCCCTGTCCGCGGGATATTACGATGCCTACTACAAGAAGGCGCAGCAGGTGCGGCGCCTGATCAAGCAGGATTTCATCGACTGTTTCGAGCAGGTGGATGTGATAGCCGGGCCCACCACCCCCGGCCCCGCCTTCGCCCTGGGCGCCAAGTCCGACGATCCACTGGCCATGTACCTGGAGGATATCTATACCCTCGCGGTCAACCTCGCGGGCCTGCCGGGAATGTCCGTACCGGCTGGGCTGGTCGGCGGCAAGCCGGTAGGCCTGCAGCTTATCGGCCGGCATTTTGGCGAGGCGCGCCTGCTGAACGTCGCGCACCGTTTCCAGCTGGCAACCGACTGGCACCAGCAGCGGCCGCCCGCCGGGGAGGTGGCGTGATGCAGTGGGAGACCGTCATCGGGCTGGAAGTGCACCTGCAACTGGCCACCCGCTCCAAGATTTTCTCGGGCTCCGCCACCACCTTTGGCGCCGAGCCCAACACCCAGGCCAGCGCCGTCGACCTGGCCATGCCCGGCATGCTGCCGGTGCTCAACGCCCGGGCCGTGCGCTACGCGGTGATGTTCGGCCTGGGTATCGGCGCTGAAATAGGCCACCGCTCGGTATTCGACCGCAAGAACTATTTCTACCCGGACCTGCCCAAGGGCTACCAGATCAGCCAGTTCGAGGCCCCCATCGTCGGCCGTGGCGAGTTCGAGATACAGCTCGAGGATGGTTCCAGCCGGAGTATCGGGATCACCCGTGCCCACCTGGAAGAGGATGCCGGAAAATCCCTGCACGAGGACTTCCACGGCCAGACCGGCATCGACCTGAACCGGGCCGGCACTCCCCTGCTGGAGATCGTGTCGGAGCCGGACCTGCGCAACGCCGCCGAGGCGGTCGCCTACCTCAAGGCCCTGCACAGCCTGGTGACCTACCTGGGGATCTCGGACGGCAACATGGCAGAGGGCTCGATGCGCTGCGATATCAACATTTCCCTGCGCCCAATGGGTTCACAAACCCTGGGCACCCGGGCCGAGATCAAGAACGTCAACTCGTTCCGTTTCGTTGAGAAAGCCATTCGCCACGAGATCGAACGCCAGGCGGACATTCTCGAGGACGGTGGCAGGATCGTCCAGGAAACCCGGCTCTACGACGCCGACCTGGACGAAACCCGGCCCATGCGCAGCAAGGAAGTGGCCAATGACTACCGCTATTTTCCCGAGCCCGACCTGCTGCCGGTGGTGATAGACGACGCCTACATCGAGGAGATCCGCGCCGAATTGCCGGAACTGCCGGTACAAAAGCGCCACCGTTTCGTCGAGCAGTATGGCCTCAGCGGCTACGACGCCAATGTGCTGGCGGATTCGCGCGAGCTGGCGGATTATTTTGAAGCGGTGGTGAGCGCCTGCGGCGACCCCAAGATCGCCGCGAACTGGGTACAGGTGGAATTACTTGGCCAGCTCAACCGCGGCGAACTGGCCCTGGGCGAATGCCCCGTATCCGCCCCGGCACTGGGCGGCCTGATCGCACGCATCCTGGACAACAGTATCTCAGGCAAGATTGCCAAGCAGGTCTTCGAGGCCATGTGGCAGGGCGAGGGCAGCGCGGACGATATCATCGAGGCCCGCGGCCTGAAGCAGGTGAGTGACAGCGGCGAACTCGAAGCCCTGGTGGACCAGGTGATCGCCGCGAATGCCGGCCAGGTGGAGCAGTACCTGGCTGCCGATGAGGACAGACGCAAAAAACTGGTCGGTTTCTTCGTCGGCCAGGTGATGAAGTTATCCAAGGGCCAGGCCAATCCGCAGATGGTCAATCAATTACTGGCAAAGAAGCTGGTTTAGGAATCGAGTAATGAGAAAGGACAAGGAAAAGGTGCTGGACGAGGTGTGGACGGAGGATCATGTCCGCAGCTTTCTGCAGGTACGCCCCCACGACGGTTCCGATGAGAATTTCCACATGCTGCTGAAGGCCTACCAGAGTATGCGGGCGGATGATTTCGAGCTGTTCGTCGGGTTTTTTACGGCTGAGGGCCGCGATGTGAATGCCACCGGGCGCGATGGGCGCTCTGTGCTCGATATCGTGAAAACGCATCGACATGGGGTTGAGTACGCTGATATTTTGGTTTCTGCTGGGGCTGTCTAACGTTCCCGCTTCGTCTCCACGCCGGGCTCTGTCCCGTCAGGCCGCCCGAAAAGACCACAGCTTCGTCGACAAACTCGGCTGCTGCGCAACTCGACCATTTTTGCTGCGCAAAAATTGGGACTCGGACAGTGCTCGCAGAAAGCCCCGAGTTTGTCGACGAAGCTAAGCGTGGTCTGATTGTTTCGGGCGGCCTGCCGGGACAGAGCCCTACCAACGCGCCCTAAAATGAGCTTTGCGGATTTGCTTGTAATTTACCTCGCATGTGCAACACCCAACAGAAATGATCGGGACTAAACCTTCAATCCAGAGGGATAACGAGAATTGCGGTTCCGATCGATAAGCGCGATAGAGGCAGTGTCGGCAAGGAGTGCCGCCGCTGGACCGTTGGAGGCCATGGATGGCCGACACGAGCCTACATGGACGTATTCACGGCGTGTCCAGCGGTGGCACTGCTTGATGACGCTGCCGGCTTGTAAAACACCAGCACAAATACCGCTAAACCGGATCAATCGGCACCCGCCCCTTGGCGAACTTCTCCCGGTTCTCGCGCTTTTTCTCTTCGCTCTTGCGCAACAACACATAGACCGCGCCGGTACCGCCGTGTTGGGGCTGGGCGCTGTTGAAAGCCTGCACCACATCCAGCTCGCGCAGCCAGCGGTCGGTGCAGCCCTTGAGGATGGAACTGCGCTCTTTTTCCGCGTTGGTCTGGCCCTTGCCGTGGATGATCAGCACCGTGCGCAGGCCCAACTTGTATGACTCTTCGATGAACTCAAACATTTCCTCGCGGGCCGCTGCGGCGGTCAGGCGATGCAAATCGAGGCGGGCCTCGCTCTCGTAGCGGCCCTGCTTGAGTCGGCGGAATACGCCGTTTTGCACGCCGGGACGCTTGAATTCCAGCACATACCAGGCGTCCAGCGGGACAATGCCGCCCTCGGTCAGTATGTTGCGGTCGCGCTCCGGGTTCTGCACCGCCGCCTGGCGCCGCAGGTCCAGGGAGGAGTCGCGCTCGGCCTGGCTGCGGGGGCGAACGGCCACGCGCGGGTCCCGCTTGAGGGGCACCACGTCGGCCATTTCGTCGCTGAATACACTGTCTTTGTCGCTGGCCATACTTACACCCCGCCATGAGTCCGCTATTATAGCGCCTGGCACGGCGACAGAGTACGCTCAGCTTATGACAGCACCGGAACAAGCGCTGAAGACCTGCCCTCTGTGCGGTAGTGACAACCAGTGCGCGATGGCTGCGGGACGGCCTGCAGAAACCTGCTGGTGCGCGACTGCCACCATCAGCGCCGGCGCACTGGCGGCGATTCCGCCGGATGCGATCGGCAAGCGCTGCCTGTGCCCCGCCTGCGCCCACAGAGAAGGAGATGTTTCGATTGAAAGGTAATATTGCCCACGGGGCCGGTTATCTTGTGCGCGGCGCCAAATTGCTGAAGCAGCCCACACTGCGCCATTTCGTGCTGATTCCGCTGCTGGTTAACATCCTGATTTTCGGCGGCCTCATCTGGTATGGCCTGAGCTACCTGGACGCGCTGATGGACAACTGGCTGGGGAAAATTCCCGACTGGCTGGACTTTATCGGCTGGATTATCTGGCCGGTGATCGGGCTCACTGTCAGCCTGATCACGGGCTACCTGTTTACCGCGGTGGCGCTGATCATTGCCTCGCCATTCAATGCCCTGCTGGCGGAAAAGGCGGAGGAGCTGGTTACCGGCAAGCCGGTTGATTCACTGGAGGGGCTGGGTGCGGCGCTGATGGCGATGCCCAGGGGCATCCTGCGGGAGTTGTCGAAGCTGTTGTACTACCTGCCGATGGCGGTGTTCGTGCTGGTACTGTCGTTTATCCCGGTACTGAGCCTGGTCGCGCCGGTGCTGTGGTTCCTGCTTGGGGCCTGGATGATGAGCATCCAGTTTGTCGACTACCCGATGGACAACCACCAGCTCAGCTTTGGAGATGTGAAGGAGGCGGTGCGCTCGCGGCGCCTGAGCAGCATGGGGTTTGGCGGGGTTGTGGCGCTGTGCGCCGGCATCCCCATCGTCAACTTTTTCGTGGTGCCCGCCGCCGTGGTGGGCGCCACCCTGCTGTGGTGCGAGGAGCTAAACCAGTAATTCCGCCGGCGGGTGGGTGCATTCCAGGCGGGTGCCCAGCAGTGCCTCCAGGTCCGGCAGCAGAAACGCGTCGTCCTCGCTGGCAAAGCTGATGGAAATGCCCGTGGCGCCGGCCCGGCCGGTGCGGCCGATACGGTGGACGTAGTCCTCGGGGTCTTCCGGCAGGTTGTAGTTCACCACGTGACTCACCCCCTCCACGTGGATGCCGCGGCCGGCGACATCCGTCGCCACCAGCACCTTGATCTTGCCCTGCTTGAACTGCTCAAGGGTACTGGTGCGCTTGGCCTGGGGGATTTCACCGGAGAGGATACCGGCGGCCACCCCTGACTTGCGCAGGCGCTCATGCAGGCGTCGCACCTGGTCTCGGCGATTGGCAAACACGATCACGCTGGTGGCGTCCTCGCTGCGCACCAGGTTGTTCAACACCCGGTAACGTTGCTCACTGCTCACCAGGTAGACCTTCTGGTCCACCGAATCGGTCGCCACATGATCCGGCTCTATCTCGATAGTGATGGGCTGGTAGGTCCACTGCTCCGAGAGGTTGATGATGTCCTGGGTGAACGTGGCGGAAAACAGCAGGGTCTGCCGGTCTTCCCGACGGGGGGTTGCCCGCACGATACGCTTGACCTGGGGGATGAAGCCCATGTCCAGCATGCGGTCCGCCTCGTCCAGCACCAGTATTTCCACGTGGTCGAGGTACAGGTCCCGGCGACTCATGAAATCCAGCAGGCGTCCCGGTGTGGCGACCACCAGGTCGATCACTGTCGTGTGCAGGCGGTTGAGCTGCTTCTGGTAGTCCATGCCGCCGATCAGGGTCGCGACCTGCAGCTCGCTGTGGCGCGCGAGGTCCTGCGCATCCTGGGCGATCTGCATCACCAGTTCCCGGGTCGGCGCGATCACCAGCGCCCGCGGCTCACCCACGAAGCGCTCGCCCTCGATCGGGTTGCACAGCAGGTCGTTGAATATCGTCACCAGGAAGGCGGCGGTCTTGCCGGTACCGGTCTGGGCCTTGCCGATGGCGTCGTTGCCCTGCAGTGTGTGCGGCAGGATAGCGGCCTGGATGGGCGAACAATACTTGAAGCCCAGGTCGGCGATGGCCTGCATCAGCTCGTCGCGCAAGCCCAGGTCGTGGAAGCGGGTCGAGCCCTCCTGGGGATCGACCTGGAAATCGTCAAGCGACCAGGCCGCGACATCGGTCTTCGCCTTGCCGCCGCGCCGCCGGCGCTTCCTGCCCCGGTCGCCATCCTCGCCGGAAGCCGCGGAGGAGGCTTTGTGCGATGGCTCATGCCGTGGTGGCGTGGCGTGGCCTGAATTGGCCGGGCTGTTATCCTGGGGAGCCACGCCCTTACCGGCGATGCGCCCTACTAAACTCTTGATCAATTGTTGATTTCCCATGACTGCTCAAAAAACGCGCTAGTCTACCACTCCCGGCGGGAAAAGGGTGAGTGCTGAAAACGTCCCCGGGGGGCGCAAGGCCCACGGGGCTTGCCGCCGGGGGCGGGACTTCAGTCCCGCTCGGGAAACAGGCGCGACAGATAGTAATCGAGGCTGACATAACGCCCGCCGCCGGTAAAAAACAAGCTCAACAGCATCACGAAATAGGTAACCGCGAACTCCACCCCATTGTTGAGGATGACCAGGTTGCCCCTTTCGGTAAGCCAGGAGTAATTGCCATGTTCCCGCAGGAGATCCTTGGCGGTGCCCAGCCTGACTGCAATATCCTGGGACCCTGAATCGGCGATGGCCGCCCAGCCGTAGTCCCAGTGCACGGCAAAAATCGCCACCAGCATGGTGACCATCAGGGGTACGGTTATCCAGCGGGTGGCCAGCCCAAGCAGCAGCAGAAGCGCCCCGATCGCCTCGGTGTAGGCCGCCAGGTAGGCCAGCAGTGTCGGAAAAGGCAGGCCGAGCCCCCAGTCCGGATTGCCGAACCATTCAATCGTCTGCTCCATCCCCGCCAGCTTGTGCGTGCCCGCCATCCAGAAAACCGGCACCAGGAACAGGCGCAGGGCCAGCGGCCCCAGGCCATCGAAATACTGCAGGCGCGCAAACAGGCTGTTGCGGGTATGGTAATAGCGCTGTGCCAATGTATTCATCAAGCGTTCCCCTGTAGGCTTGGCTTTTCTGACAACCGAAACGCCATAAAGTTTTCTGCGGCCGCCTGCCCGCGGGTTGCACTACCGGCGTCGATACCATTGATGGCCCCATGAAGCCCGGAACACTACCCGCAATCATGGCCGAGAGCCGCGCCCTGCTGGTGCTGGCCTGGCCGATGGTGATCGCCCAGCTGGCACAGATCGGCACCGGCGTGGTCGATACCATCATGGCGGGCCACTACAGCGCCACGGACCTGGCGGCGATCGCCATCGGCTACAACATCTGGTTGCCCCTGTACCTGTTCTTTATCGGGGTCAGCCTGGGCGCGACCTACATCATCGCCCAGCACGTCGGCGCCGGCAGGGTGAAACAGGTTCGCGACATCCTCCCCCAATCACTCTGGCTGGCCCTGGTGCTGGGCGTCACCAGCGGCCCACTGTGCTATTACGCCGAACCGCTGCTGGAGCTGCTGGACCTGGAAGCGGCCACCCAGGCCAGCAGCCTGGCCTACCTGCGGGCCGTGGCCTTCGGCATGCCCGCCGCGGCAGTGTTCGAGGCGCTGCGCTGCCACACCCAGGGTGTCGGCGTCATGCGCCCCTTTGCCATCGCCAGTGTGCTGGCATTCCTGGTCAACATCCCCCTCAACTACGCCATGATGTACGGCCGCTGGGGCGCCCCCGAACTGGGGGCCGCGGGCTGTGGCTGGGCCACCGCAATATCTATGTGGCTGGCCGCGCTCACCATGTGCATCCTCATGAACCGGGCCGAACGGCTAAAACCCTACCTGCCGCCGCTGCGATTGATTGCACCCGGCTTGCCGGCCATCGCCGAGATCATCCGGGTGGGCCTGCCGATGGGTCTGACCCTGTTTATGGAGGTGGCGTTTTTCTCGGTGATCGCCCTGTTCATTGCCACGTTGGGCGATGTCGCCATGGGCGCCCACCAGGTGGCATTCAACATGTGGGACGTGGTTTACATGCCCCTGATGAGCTTCGGCTCGGCCCTTGCGATCCGGGTTGGACACGCCATCGGCGCCGGGGACCGGGCCGCCCTGAGGCTGTCCATCGGCTGCGGCACTACATTGACGGTCATGGTTGGGCTGCTCGGCATGACCCTGCTGCTCACCTCCCCCGCCACGCTGGTAGGCCTCTACACCAGCGACCCGGAAATCGCCGCCTTCGCGGTCATCCTGGTGCGTATCGCCGGTATATTCATTGCCATCGATTCCGCCCAGGTGGCGGCGAGCTATTGCCTGCGCGCCTTCAAGGACACCCGCTTCGCTTTCTTCGCGTTGTTCCTGGCCTACTGGCTGATCACCCTGCCGCTGGGGTACTGGCGTGGCATTGCTTCGACGGACAGCGCATTGGAGGGCACAGTGGCCTTCTGGCAAAGCCTGATCGTGGGCATTACCGTGACCTCGGTGCTGGTGTTCGTGCGGCTGTACAGAACCCTGCGCAAACCCCTGCCGACCGCCCAGGCCGAGGGCGCTCAGGGCTGAAGCCGGGAGCAGTCGGGGCAATCCGCCCGGGGCGTAAGAACCAATTTGCGAATGTCCATAGTGCGCAGGTCAAGCAACAGTAATTTCCCCCGCAGGATTTCACCGTAGCCGGCCAGGTATTTCAGCGCTTCCATGGCCTGCAGCGAGCCCAGCACGCCCACCACGGGTGCAAGCACCCCGCTTTCACTGCAACCCAGGGCCGTATCGCTGCCCGTATCCGGATACAGACAGCGATAGCAGGGCCCGCCGCGCACCGGGTCAAACACGCTGACCTGCCCCTCGCTGCGCACCGCCGCCGCCGACACCAGGGGAATCCCGGCGGCGATACAGGCCCGGTTGAGGGCAAAACGTACCGGGTAATTGTCGGTGGCATCCACCACCAGGTCCACGCGCCGGACCAACCCGGGCATGTCCGCTTCAGCCAGCTGCCGCGGAATGACCTCAACCGCCACGCCCGGGTTCAACTGGGCGATGGAGGCCGCCACGGAAGCCGCCTTGTTGTGACCGATATCCGCGTCGCCGTGCGCGATCTGGCGCTGCAGGTTGCCCAGTTCCACCGCGTCGCCGTCTGCCAGCAGCAGGGTGCCGACACCCGCTGCGGCCAGGTAAAGGGCCGCCGGGCAACCCAGCCCCCCAAGGCCAACCACCAGCACGCGCGACTGCAGCAGGCGCTCCTGCCCCGCCACATCGAAGTCATTGAGCAGGATCTGGCGGTTGTAGCGCAGCAGTTGCTGGTCATTCAACATGGTGACAGCCTCCGCTGATGCGCTCCGCGCCCGCCAGGTCGGTGCGGGTTGCGACCTGGTCGAATCCGGCTCGGCGCAACAGCCCGCGCACCGCCTCGCCCTGGCTGAAGCCGTGCTCCAGCAGCAGCCAACCGCCCGGGTGCAGGTGTGCGGGAGCAGCCGTCACCAGCTGCGCCAGGTCCGCCAGCCCCCCCTGCTCCGCCACCAGCGCCGAGCGCGGCTCAAAGCGCACGTCGCCCTGCTCCAGGTGCGGGTCTACAGGATCCACGTACGGGGGGTTTGTCACCAACAGGTTAAACCCTTGCCCGGCCAACCCCTGGTACCAGTCGGAGCATTTGAAGTCGACCCGCTCGAGCCCCAGCTCGAAGGCGTTGCGCCGGGCCACCGCCAGGGCCTCCTCACTGGCATCCACGCCTGTCACCCGCCAGCCTGGCCGCTCGCTGGCCAGGGCCAGCGCGATGGCGCCGGAGCCGGTACCCAGGTCGAGTACCCGGGCATCCGCGGGCAACGCCAGCTCCAGTGCCCAGCTCACCAGGGTTTCCGTTTCCGGACGGGGGATGAGGGTGTGCTGATTGACCTGCAGCGGCAGCGACCAGAATTCCCGCTGCCCCACCAGGTAGGCCACCGGCTGGCCGTCCCTGCGTCGGGCCAGCAGCTGCCGGTAACAGTCTGCCTCAGATGCCGGAATCTCGCGCTCAGGCCAGGTGTACAACCAGCTGCGCGACTGGCCCAGGCAGTGCCCGAGGAGGATTTCCGCGTCGCGCCGGGCGCTGTCTCCGGGCAGGTCGTCGCCACTGCGCAGAAGCTCCCGGACGGTGGCCATCAGTTGCCGGCCAGGGCCGCCAGCTGGTCCGCCTGGAACTCCTGCCGGAGGGGGCCGACAACCGCATCCAGGTCACCCTCCATGATTTCCGCCAGCTTGTACAGGGTGAGGTTGATGCGGTGATCGGTCATCCGCCCCTGGGGAAAGTTGTAGGTGCGAATCCGGTCGGAGCGGTCCCCGGTGCCCACCAGGTTGCGGCGCTGCTCTGCCTGCTCTGCCGCCGCCTTGTCCTGGGCGCTGGTCAGCAGCTTGGCCTGCAGCAGGGACATGGCCCGGGAGCGGTTCTTGTGCTGGGACCGTTCGTCCTGGCACTCCACCACGATACCGCTGGGCAGGTGGGTAATGCGCACCGCCGAATCGGTTTTGTTGACGTGCTGGCCACCGGCGCCCGAAGCCCTGTAGGTATCGATACGCAGGTCGGCCTTGTTGATCTCGATCTCGTCGACCTCCTCCGGCTCGGGCATTATCGCCACGGTGCAGGCGGAGGTGTGGATGCGCCCCTGGGATTCCGTCTCCGGCACCCGCTGTACCCGATGGGCACCGGATTCGAACTTGAGGTGGGCGTAGACATCACGTCCCTCTACCCGGGTAATGATCTCCTTGTAACCGCCGTGTTCGCCCTGGCGCTCGGACAGCACTTCCACTTTCCAGCCCTGGCGCTCGGCATAGCGCGAATACATGCGAAACAGGTCGCCGGAGAAAATCGCCGCCTCGTCGCCGCCGGTACCGGCACGGATCTCCAGGAACACGTTGTGGGAATCCATGGGGTCACGCGGCAACATGAGCGCCTGTAACTCGAGTTCCAGTTCCGCCATCCGCTCGCCGCCGGCTTCAACCTCCTCCCGGGCCATTTCCCGCACCTCAGGGTCGGCGTCCTCCAGCATCTGCCGGGCCTCTTCGAGGTCGCTCTTGACGCGGCTGTACAGGCCGTAGCACCTGACCACATCCTCCAGCTCGGAATATTCCCGGGACAGGGCGCGGAACCGGTCCTGGTCGGCAATGGTTTCGCCGTCGCTGAGTAGCGCCGATACCTCCTCGTGCCGGTCAGTGAGCGTTTCCAGCTTGGTCAGTAAAGAGGCTTTCATTGCAGTGTGTGTCCGGGTTTTTCCGCTTTGCCTGCCGGCAGCTCGAAGTCCTGCTCGTCATCGCCGTCGGTGGCCGCGGGCTCCGGCCTGTGGCCCGCCGCCAGGCCCAGCAGCTTGCGGGCATGGGCCAGGAGGTCCTGGCGGCCGTCGGCACTGGCCTGGCGCAGGCCTGTGGTGGGCGCGTGAATCAGCTTGTTGGTTATGCCCCGGGCCAGCTGGGTGACGATCCGCTGGGGATCCTCGCCGCGGGCCAGGCCGCGCAGCGCACGCTGCAACTCCGCCTCGCGCATTTGCTCGGCCATCCGCCGGTAGTCTTTCACCACGTCGACAGCGGCGAGGCTGCGCACGTCCTCCATGTAAAGACGGACACCCTCGGCAATGATCTGGTCGGCCTTGCGCGCCTCCTTGTGGCGGCTGCGCATGTTCTGCTCGACGATCTCCCGCAGGTCGTCGACGCTGTAGAGGTAGACGTCCCGCAGATCACCCACCTGGGGTTCTATGTCCCGGGGCACGGCGATGTCCACCATCAGTATCGGGCGGTGCCTGCGCGCCTTTATCGCATGCTCCACGGCGCCTTTGCCCAGGATGGGCAACTGGCTGGCGGTGGATGTGATCACGATATCCGCGTCCAGCAACTGCTCGGGGATCTCCGCCAGCAACACGGCTTCCGCCCCGAACTTCTGGGCCAGCTCCCGGGCCCGGCCCAGGGTCCGGTTCGCTATAACGATTCCGCTGACACCGGCTTCGATGAGGTGCCGCGCCACCAGTTCAATGGTCTCCCCGGCGCCTACCAGCAGAGCATTGCATTTTTTCAGGTCGGCGAAGATATGCCGGGCGAGATCCACCGCGGCGTAGGCGACCGAGACCGGGTTCTCACCGATGGCGGTATCGGTGCGGACCCGCTTGGCAATGGCAAATACACGGGGAAACAGGCGCCCGAGCTCAGTGCCCACGGTGCCGGACTCCGTCGCCACCGCATAGGCTGATTTGATCTGGCCGAATATCTGGGGCTCGCCCAGCACCATGGAGTCAAGACCACTGGCCACCTGGACAATATGTTGCAGCGCCTGCCGCGATTCAAAGTGGTAGGCCGAGCGGCGCAGCTCCTCGACCGAGAGGTGGTGGTAATTGGCCATCCAGTCGATGAGCTCGAGGGACTTTTTCGCGGCGTCCACGCCCTGGGGCACTATCGCGTACATTTCGGTGCGATTACAGGTGGACAGAATGACGACCTCTTCCACCCCGCCCTGCTCACAGGCATCACCCAGGGCCTCGGAAACCTGTTCCGGGGCGAAGGCAACACGCTCGCGCACCTCGACGGCGGCGGAATTGTGGTTGATGCCCAGGGCAATCAGGTTCATGGCAGAGTGCAGTATCCAGTTGGCGGCCGGGTGGCCGCGGCACAACGCCCGCCCGAAAGGGGGCGGACATTACAGACAGCTGGTGATTTTAACAAGTTGGCGGGCAAATGACAGCGACCCCGGGTCACGCCGTTTCGGCACGATTTCCGGGCTGTGGGTTTCACGCGCGGTCTATGTCATCATAAGGGCCTTCATTTAGCTGGATTCGTGCTGTAGCCCACTATGTTCCGCATACCACTCACCGGCCTCGCCTGCGCGCTGCTGCTGGGCTGTGCCAGCACCGCCCCGGTGAAAACCGCAGATACGCCGGTTTCACCGGAGCCCGACAGCACTGCCACCGCAGCCAAGCCACCTGAGCGGGCGTTTCCCGACGACAGCGTTTATCCCCTGCTGCTGGCGGAATTTGCCCTGCGCCGCCGCGCCTATGATGTAGCCCTGGAACAATACTCGGAGCAGGCCCCGCGACTGCGCGACGCCGGGGTCAGCGCTCATACCACCCACCTGGCCCAGTTCATGGGGCGGGAGGATGCGGCGCTGGAGTCTGTGCAGCTCTGGATCGAACTGGAGCCGGAAAATATCGAGGCCAACAACACCCTGTCCATACTGCTGATACGCAAGGGGCGCGCAGCCGAGGCCCTGCCGCATATGGCCCTGCTGGCGGAGAGGGGCGAGGAAGTCAATTTCCCGGCGCTGCTGAGCGGCTTCCAGGAGCTCGCCCCGAACCAGAGGGAAGCCCTGGTCCAGGGCATCAACGATCTCGCCCGGAACTACCCGGACAATACCCAGCTACTGCTGACCCAGGCCATGGTGCTGGCCGAGCAGGAGCAGTTTGACGCCGCCCTGGAGACCCTGCAGCAGCTGTTTGAACTGGAACCCAACCAGAGCCAGGCCGCGATGCTCGAAGCCAGGATACTGCTGGCACAGCAGTCACCGACGCCCTATGCCCGACTGGAACGCGTACTGGAGGAGAACCCCCAGGACACGCAAATTCGCCTGCAATACGCGCGCCTGCTGACCGCAACCGACCTGGAGGCGGCGCGGACCCAGTTTGAGCTGTTGTCTGCCCAGTCGCCCAGGGATGGCGAACTGCTGCTGTCACTTGCACTGATCAGCCGCGAAATCGGCGATGACGAAGCGGCCAAGACTTACCTGCGCCAGTTGCTGGCGCTGGAGCAGCATGTCGATGAGGCCCACTACTACCTGGGCCGCATTGCCGAGGATGCGGATGACCTGGATGGCGCCCTGTACGAGTACCGACAGGTTGAGGAGGGTCGGGAGATGCTGGTGGCCGCCAGCCGCGCCAGTGTAATCCTCATCGAGCAGGGGCGCGCAGAAGAAATCCGCGCCTGGTTCAGCGAACTGCGGCAACAGAACCCGGAACGGGCAGAGCAGCTATACGGCGTCGAGGCGGACCTGCTGGCCCGCGGCGGCGAATTGGCCAGCGCCACGCAGGTGCTGGATGAGGCTCTGGCGCAACAGCCCGACTCCAGCTCCCTGCGCTACGCCCGGGCCATGATCGCGGAACAACAGGGCGACCTGGCGCTGATGGAGAGAGAGCTGAGGAAAATCATCGCCAGCGAGCCGGATAATGCCACTGCAATCAATGCACTGGGCTACACCCTGGCCAACCGCACCCGGCGCTACGACGAGGCCTACGAGCTGATCTCCAGGGCGTTGGCGCTGGAGCCGGGCGAGCCCGCCATTCTCGACAGCATGGGCTGGGTGCTGTATCGCCAGGGCAATTACGAGGAGTCGCTGGACTACCTCACCAGGGCCTACGCCGCCTTCCCTGACCCGGAGGTGGCAGCTCACCTCGGGGAGGTGCTGTGGGTGAGCGGCGACACCGAGAACGCCCTGGAAATCTGGCGAGGCGGCCTGAAGAAAGACCCCGACAACGCCGTGCTGGCCGAAACCCTGGAGCGCCTGCAGGTCAACGCCACTGATCTGGGCTCGCCCGGTAGCCCGGACCCCGCTGGAGAAACTCCGGAGCCCACCCCCTAGTGCAGCGCCCGTTATCCCTTGTCAGCGCCATCCTGGTGCTGCTGCTGAGCGCCTGTGCGGGCCAACCGCCAGCCCCGTCGGCCCAGGGCAACTGGGATGAGCACAGCGCGCGCATGAAGGCGCTGACCAGCTGGGACGCAGAAGGCAAGCTCGCCCTGCGCACCCCGACACAATCGGAGTCGGCCAATGTCCAGTGGCAGCAGCAGGGCGATACCACCCGCCTCAAGCTGAACGGCCCGCTGGGAGTGGCGGCGACCAGCCTGTACAGCAACGGCAGGATCCTGGTCATCCGCCAGGGCGAGGAAAGCAGCACCCTGGACCTGGCGGACCCGGCTGCGCTGCGGCGCAGCACCGGCTGGGACCTGCCACTGCTCGCCCTGCCGCACTGGATCAAGGGAATTCCGGCACCGGACCTTGAGGTCCAGCACATGGAAACGGGACCGGACCCGGCCCTGCTGCAGGTTCTGAAGCAGGACGGTTGGGAGATACGCTATGAGGCCTACGCCAACTTTGGTGGCCTGAACCTGCCGGTGAAACTGCGTATCCAGCACCTGGACACCACGGTGCGCCTGATTATCCACAACTGGCAGGTAGCGCCGGACTGATGCCTGCCACCCTGACCCTGCTGTCACCCGCAAAACTGAACCTGTTCCTGCATATCACAGGGCGCCGCGGCGACGGTTACCACGAGTTGCAAACCCTGTTCCAGCTGCTGGACTGGGGCGACAGGCTGAGCTTTACCCCCAACCGCAGCGGCCAGATCACCCTCGATTCCGACACACCGGATATTGCCCTGGAGGACAACCTGGTCTACCGGGCCGCGAGGCTGCTGCAGCGCGAAGCCAGGGGCGGCCACGGAGTGCATATTGCGCTGCACAAGCAAATTCCCACTGGCGGCGGCCTCGGCGGCGGCAGTTCCAACGCGGCCACCACCCTGCTGGCCTTGAACAAGCTGTGGCAGCTGGCGCTGGACCAGCCCCGGCTGCAGGCCATCGGCGCAAGCCTTGGAGCCGATGTACCTGTATTTGTCGGGGGCCGCACCGCCTGGGCCGAAGGTATCGGCGAGCTGTTGACGCCTGTGGACCTGCCGGAGCGCTGGTATGTGATTATTACCCCGCCCTGCCACGTTTCCACCGGCCAAATTTTTTCCCACTTACAATTGACACGCAACACCTCTCCGATCAAAATGGCGACCTTTTTTGAGGGGTACTCCGGCAACGACTGCCAGGACCTGGTCAGGCGTCTCTATCCCGATGTGGACGCGGCGTTTAACTGGCTTGGCCGGTTCGCCGAGGCCAGGCTGACAGGGACCGGAGCGAGCGTTTTTGCCGGTTTCGACACCGAGGCACAGGCCGAGGCAGTCGTTCGGCAGCTGCCGCACCAGTGGACAGGCGTATCGGCCAGAGGGCTGAACATATCACCGGTAGCAGCTTCACTATTAGATTGACCCACTAGTTTATTGGGGTGTCGCCAAGCGGCAAGGCACCAGGTTTTGATCCTGGCATTCGGAGGTTCGAATCCTCCCACCCCAGCCATACAGCAAGGCTCCGTTCTACTGCCCCGGAGGCGGGAACACAAAGGAGCGTTGTCGATGCCGGAAGGCTCGAATCGCCAGGTAACAACGGCCCAGGGGTAGCGCACAGTGTCCTCAAAAATGATGGTGTTTTCGGGTAATGCCAATCCGGAACTCGCTCAGAAAGTAGCGAGCAGGCTTTACCTTTCCCTGGGTAAGGCAGACGTCGGCAAGTTCAGTGATGGCGAGATAGCCGTGGAACTGAACGAGAATGTGCGTGGCAAGGACGTCTTTGTACTGCAGTCGACCTGCGCGCCGACCAATGACAACCTGATGGAACTGATTGTGATGATCGACGCCCTGCGCCGGGCCTCGGCTTCACGGATCACCGCAGTGGTCCCCTACTTCGGCTATGCCCGCCAGGACCGCCGGGTGCGGTCATCCAGGGTACCCATCACCGCCAAGGTAGTGGCGGACATGATGGTCACCGTCGGCGTGGACAGGGTACTGACGGTAGACCTGCACGCGGAGCAGATCCAGGGCTTTTTCACCTGCCCGGTGGACAACGTGTACGGTTCTCCGGTGCTGAACGACGACATCCTCGCCAGCGAGTACGAGAACCTGATGGTGGTATCGCCGGACATCGGCGGCGTGGTCAGGGCGAGGGCCATCGCCAAGCAGTTGAACGAAGCCGACCTGGCCATTATCGACAAACGCCGGCCGAAAGCCGGTGAGGCGCAGGTTATGAACCTGATCGGCGAAGTCGATGGCCGCACCTGCCTGCTGGTGGACGACATGGTCGACACCGCCGGCACCCTGTGCAAGGCAGCCGACGCCCTGAAGGAGCGCGGCGCAGCCAAGGTAGTTGCCTACTGTACCCACGCGGTGCTGTCGGGCAACGCGCTTGAAAATATTCGGACTTCCCAGCTCGACGAGCTGGTAGTCACAGACACGATTCCCCTGAGTGCGAAAGCGCGGGAAGTGAGCAAGATTCGCCAGCTGACAATCGCTGACCTGCTTGCCGAGTCCATGCGCCGTGTAGCCAACGAGGAATCCATCAGCGCGCTGTTCCAGTAGGGGCGGCGTTTACAGCAACTCATTGCCCAGCCGGTCGCAAGCCGGGTAATGATCTATCAAAGGAGTCACGACTATGTCTGACCAATTTGAACTACACGCAGAAGTACGAGAGGACCTGGGGAAAGGTGCGAGCCGCCGCCTGCGTCGTCTCGCCGACCACGTCCCAGCCATTATTTACGGTGGCGACAAGGACCCCCAGCCCCTGACCCTGATCCGCAAAGATCTGGAAAAGGCGCTGGAAAATGAGGCTTTCTACTCACACGTGCTGACCATCAATGTCGGCAAGGAAAAGCAGAAAGCTATTCTCAAGGACCTGCAGCGCCATCCCGCCAGGGAAAGCGTCATGCACGCAGACTTTCTGCGCGTCAATGAGAACAAGGCTATCAAGATTAACGTGCCCATCCACTTCATTAACGAAGAGAAGTCCTACGGCGTCAAGACCCAGGGCGGTATCGTCCAGCACCAGGAAACGGATGTCGAAGTCCAGTGTCTGCCGTCAAAGATCCCCGAGTACATCGAAGTCGATATGCTCAAGGTGGAAATCGGCCAGATCATTCACCTGTCCGACATCACCCTGCCCGAAGGTGTGGTCTCTGTTGCCCTCGCCCTGGGTGAGGATCACGACCTCGCAATCGCCTCTATCATCGCACCGAAAGGCGGTAGTGACGCTGAAGAAGAGGAAGCTGATGCCGCTGCACCTGAGGCGGATGCCGAGGAAGAAGGCGACAGCGAGGACTAAACCTCTCGCTGCAGGCTGCACCCGTTGACTGCAATAAAGCTGATTGTCGGCCTGGGCAACCCCGGTAGCGAGTACCGGGGTACCCGGCACAATGCGGGTGCAGACTTCACGGAAGAACTGGCAAGGCTTAACGGCGGCGAACTGCGCGCCGAATCCCGTTTTTTCGGGCTGGCCGGACAGGTGACCCTGGCCGGCCATGAATTGCGCCTGCTTGTTCCCACAACGTTCATGAACCGCAGCGGCAAGGCCGTTGCGGCCATGGCCACTTTTTTCAAGATCGCGCCCGACCAGATACTCGTGGCCCACGATGAGCTCGATATAGCGCCCGGAACCGCCCGCTTCAAACGGGGTGGCGGTCACGGTGGCCACAACGGCCTGCGCGACATTATCCCGGCCCTGGGCAACAACAACGACTTCTACCGGCTGCGCATTGGCATAGGCCACCCGGGGCACGCGTCCCGGGTGAGCGGCTATGTACTGAGCAAGCCCTCAGTGGAAGATCGCGAACGGATCGACGCCACCATCCACGAGGCCGTCAGCGCGTTGCCGCTGTTGCTCGAGGGAGACCTGACCAAGGCCATGACCCGGCTACACAGCTTCAGCGCGGCCTGAGCCAACACAAGCACACGCTATTCACACAGGAAACTCACATGGGATTCAAATGCGGAATTGTCGGCCTGCCGAATGTCGGCAAGTCCACCCTGTTCAACGCCCTCACCAGGGCCGGTATCGATGCTGAAAACTTTCCCTTCTGCACCATCGAGCCGAACGCCGGCGTGGTGCCGGTACCGGACCCGCGCCAGACCCGCATAGCGGAAATCGTCAAGCCCCAGCGGGAAGTGGCCACTACCATGGAGTTTGTGGATATCGCCGGCCTGGTGGCGGGAGCATCCAAGGGCGAAGGCCTGGGTAACCAGTTCCTGGCCAATATCCGCGAAACGGACGCCATCGCCCATGTGGTGCGCTGCTTCGAGGACGACAACGTCATCCACGTGGCAAATAAAATCGACCCGAAATCGGACATCGAAGTCATTAACACGGAGTTGGCCCTGGCGGACCTGGAGAGCTGCGAAAAGCAGCTGCAGAAGGTCATCCGCACCGCGAAAGGCGGCGACAAGGAATCCATCGCCATGAAGGCCCTGCTGGAAAGCAAATTGCTGCCCCACCTGAATGAGGCGCTGCCCGTGCGCTCGCTCAAGCTGGACGAGAACGAGCAGGTCCTGGTCAGGCAGCTGTTCCTGCTCACCGCCAAGCCCACCATGTACATTGCCAATGTCGACGAGGAGGGCTTCGACAACAACCCCCACCTCGACACCGTCCGTGCAATCGCCGAGGAAGAAGGCGCCGTGGTGGTGCCGATCTGCAACAAGCTGGAATCGGAAATCGTGGAACTGGAGGACGATGAGCGCAAGGAGTTCCTCAGCGACCTGGGGATGGACGAGCCCGGCCTCGACAAACTGATTCGCGCCGGTTACGAACTGCTGGGGCTGCAAACCTACTTCACTGCCGGGGTAAAGGAAGTGCGCGCCTGGACCGTGCGCGTTGGCGCCACCGCACCCGAGGCCGCCGCGGTTATTCACACCGACTTCCAGAAGGGCTTTATTCGCGCCGAGGTCATCGGCTACGATGACTTCATCGCCTACAAGGGCGAACAGGGCGCCAAGGATGCCGGCCGCTGGCGCCTCGAGGGCAAGGAGTACGTGGTCAAGGACGGCGACGTGATCCATTTCCGGTTTAACGTCTAGGGTTGCGCCCGGGCTCAAACCGGGTAGAGAGCATCGGATGAAAAAGACCGACCTGGAACTGGGGATGGGCCAGCCCATAACCCGCCGGGACCTGATCCACCACAGCGCACTGGCCGCCGTTGGCCTGGCGCTGTTCCCCGACGATATCGCAGCGGCCAGCGACGCCGCTGCCGCCCCCCGCTACTATCCCCCTACCCGCACCGGCCTGCGCGGCTCCCATCCCGGTGCCTTCGAGTCCGCCCACGCCCTGGCGCGCGAGGGCAAGAGTTTCCCCCCACCGCGCGACCTGGCGGAAGAATATGACCTGGTGGTCGTGGGGGCGGGAATATCCGGCCTGGCCGCGGCCCGGTACTACCAACAGCGATTCGGGCAGAACAGCCGTATCCTGCTGCTGGAGAATCACGACGACTTCGGCGGCCACGCCAAGCGCAATGAATTTCACCAGGGCGGCGCCATGCGCCTGGCACTCGGCGGCACCCATAACCTGGAACACTGGCAATTTAGCGAAGTCAGCCAGGCCATGATGCGTGACCTGGGCATCAACGTGAACGAAATGCTGTCCAGGCAGGAGTTCGGCTATGGCCAGGATGGTCGCAACGGACCGGCGGTGTGGTTTGATCGCGAGACCTACGGCCAGAGCAAACTGGTCACAAAGTTCAGCCTGACAGGCGCCGCTTCGACAGCGTCGGTCGGGCGCTTCGATGAATTGCCGCTGAGCGACGCTGCGCGCGGGCAACTGGAGCGCTTCTATTCCCTGCGGGTGAATCGGCTTGAAGGCCGCACTGAAGAGCAGGTGGAGGCGTACCTGGCAGCAACGCCCTATGTCGACTTCCTGCGCGAGCAGGGCGGCCTGGGTGACGAGGCGATACAGCTGTTTGCCAGGGCCAATCACGGCTACTGGGGCCTGGAGACCCGGGCCCTGTCAGTGGCCGAGGCCCTGGAGGCCGGCATGCCCGGCGCCCGGTTGCTGGGTTACGACAGCGATGACGGAGACTACCCGGTGGCGATGTTCCCCGACGGCAATGCCAGCGTCGCCCGCCTGCAGGTCAAGATGCTGATTCCCACGGTCGCGCCCCCCGGCACTGACGCCAACAATATCGCAATGGCCAGCTTCGACTATGACCAGCTGGACCGGCCCGGGCACAGCGTGCGCCTGCGCCTGAATTCCACCGTGATCAATGCCGTCAACGACGGGCCGGGTGTCGCCGTGAGCTATATCAGTGAGGGGGAGGTGTTGCGCGTCAAGGGACGCCACGTCGTCATGGCCTGCTATCACTCGGTCATTCCCTACCTCTGCCCCGACCTGCCCGAGGCCCAGAAATCGGCACTGAAGTACCAGGTGAAGCGCCCGCTGCTGCTGACCAACGTGCTGCTGCGTTCCAGTGAAGCTATGGCGCGACTGGGCATAACCGGCGCCTACTGCCCGGGGCGCATGCATGCCGACATATTCCTGTCCAGGGGCATCAATACCGGGGGCTACCAGCTGGGCCCTGACGACAAAGGCCCGGTTCCGCTCACCTTCTGGGGTTCGATTTCACCCCCACCGGAAGCGGTCACACTCACAGACCAGGTGCGCGCCTCGCGTGCGACCATGCTGGCGCTCTCCTTCGAGGACTACGAACGCGAGGTTCGCACGGTGCTGGACGAACTGCTCGGTCCGGCGGGTTTCGACGTCAGTAAAGACGTCCTGGCAATCACCGTGAATCGCTGGCCCCACGGCTACACCCACGACTATATGGATTTGTGGGACCCCGCATGGCAGCCGGGGCAAGCGCCCCACGAAATCGCACGCCGGCCCCACGGCAACATTGTGATCGCCAACAGTGATGCGGGGGGCGACGCCTACACCCACGTTGCCATTGACCAGGCTTACCGGGCGGTTCAGGAGCTTCGCGAACCGATACCCGGTGCGCCTCCCGGCACCCCGCCGGTTGCTTGACTTGCCCGGACAAAATCGCGAAAATGCGCGCCTCTTCGGGAACAGCCAGTTCCCAGGCAGATCGTGGCTACGTAGCTCAGCTGGTTAGAGCACAGCATTCATAATGCTGGGGTCGGTGGTTCAAGTCCACCCGTAGCTACCAATTATCCTTTAAAATCAGTATCTTACAGGTACATCAAGCCGTCTTCAGATTCCCCCTCCTCCCAACTGCGGGAGATTTGCGGGAGTTTTCATTTTTGATCAAGGTCAGCGTCGGCGCTGAACTACCCGACCAGCTCACTTTTTCCACTGCTTCTATCAGTTCCCCGATTTCAGCTGCGGAATAATGCGTCGTGATCTGGCCGTTTTTATGACCCAGGAGCACCTGCCGGGTTTCATGACTGACACCTTTGGCGCGCAAACGGCGACCGAAGGTATGCTTCAAATCATGTACCCGTACTTGCGGCAATCCAGCCTCCTCCCGCGCCCGGCGCCAAGCCTTGGTATTGATGCGATCAACCGGCTGACCCTTCGAGTAGGTGAACACATACTCCGAGCTCTTGCCGCGCTGACGATTGATCACCGCTCGCGCCTCAGCGTTCATCACCACCAATCGATCCTCACCATTCTTGACGCCATCACCCGGGACAACAAACACACTGGTTTTCAGCTCGGGAATCGATACCTCCCAATGCCACCGCAAACAAGTCACTTCCTGCTCCCGCGTTCCAGTATTGACCTTGAACAACGCCATTTCCCTCAAGTGTTCCGGCAAGCGCGCAAACAACCTCGACTGCTCGTCCCACGATAAGGGATACGGCTTTCGGGCATCGTCACAATCGAGCAACTGCAGCAAGGGGGCCGTTTCGAGCCAGGTCAAACCGGACTCATCCCGCCACAATCGGGCGGCCAGAGTCAGAATTCGCCGCACCACCGCCAGATCACGGTTGATGGTATTGGCTCTCATACCCTGCTTACGACGATGCTGGATAAACGACTCCAGCGTGCCCTGATGTACCTGGCGCAAAGGCAGATCACCTATATGCGGGTCCAGAATTTTCAGGGATTGTGCGTAGCGGCCGATACTGCGTTTATGCTGGTAATCCAGCAAAAACCTGGTGGCCGCCTGCCGAAAAGTGCGCTCAGGTCGAATGCCGTAAACATTCGCCTTGCGCAGCTCTTCCAATCGTCGAATCAGGTACCGTTCCGCCTCCTCGAGCTCACTTGTGCCAGTGCTCTCGTGAAGTCGGCCATATCCCCTGACGCATTTATCAATGTGCCAGATGCCCTGGGTGCCTCTCTTGTAGAGGCCCGGGATTCGCTTTGACATAGGAAATCTCCTCTATGCTTTGGCGAACACCCACAGCGGTTTATATACTGCTCCGCCCAGGCGTCCATTTCAAGCCGATCAAAGGCAATGCCCTGCTTACCGATGGGAATCTCCGTCAGGCTTTGTCCGAACCTCCCGGTTGAATCGATTCTTGTCCATGCCCAGGTAGGCCGGGGCATCGCGGAGCGGATAAATCGGGGAGGATCGAAGCATCTCTCAGCGCCCCAGGTACACCGCAGTAATCTGCTCCCTGACATGGCCCAGTTCTGCGCTGATGGTCAGGCGGGCCTCCTGATCGGTTTGCCGTTGCGCCTCGGTCAGTTTGCTCTTTGGAAGGCCCACCCGCATGGGGCGAGGGCCAGCCGGTGAGTTCCCGATACCGCTGCTGGGCATAGGCATGGCGCAGGCCGTGCATTTTCGATAGCCCGGCATTGGCGGTGTGGCGCTCGTAGATCCTGAGCTGCTCGATGTATTGCCGGCCGCCGGGGATCAGGGAGCCCAACCCGGCCAGTTGTTTGGCCTGTTCCAGCAGGGCGCGCTGTTCCTGGGTGCGGATGGGGACGGTGCGTTCCCGCCCGCCCTTGGTCCAGCTGGCCTTGAGTTGCAGGTGATCGCCCCGGTCCGCCCAGCGGGGCTGGATCTTGAGGGCTTCCTCTCTGTCGGAGCCCGAAGGCCTGTTGCAGGCGCAGGCTCATCCGCACGTGTTCATCCTTGACCCGGGCGAGTTGTTCCTCGGTCAGGTCTTTGGCCTTGCTCTGGTCGGACACAAACTGCCGGTCCGGTATGCCATAAAAGTCGTTGGAGCCGGCCACCACGGCCCGCTTGTTCACCTTCTCGGCCCACCAGCGCAAACAGCTCATCCGGTTCTTGATGGTGCCGGGGGAGAGATTTTGGTCCAGCCAGTGGTCCACCAGGGCCTGGACATGCTTCTGTTTGAGGGACGTGGCCTTCAGTTGCCGGAAGCCCAGGTCGTGTAACTGGTTGGCGATGGCGCTCAACTGGCGCTCCCGGCCCACCCGGGTTTCGAAGCTGCCCTCGTGGCTGTGTTTGCATAACATTTTCAGTTGGTAGTTCAGGTCTCGCATAGTGCTGGTTCCTTCGGTGAGTGTTTCTGATCACCTGGCAACAATGCTGCGCAGGTCCGCCGTAGCGGTACGATCACGGGACACCAATCCCGGTTGACCTGAATGTGTCTGGCCATAGACAACACGGTGTGTTTTCGAAAGAAAACTGGCCCGTGCCAACCAACGGTTATCCAGCCTGGGGCTGGGGTGGAATTACCTCCTTATTTAAGAAAAGCAGAACGCGCTGACCGCCAGTGCGTTTGCGGGGTTGAAGAAACTGTCGAATCAGCCAGGGCAAGAGTGCCCTGACATCAACAGCGGTTATGGAACAGATCCCCGTAACCAGCGGGAGAGATTTGAAGGAGCGGTACCCGGACTATGCAGTACCGCGATGGTTCGAAGATGGACCCGGTCATCACTGACCGTTGCGTCAAAAAAGGTCCTGAGTGACGCGTTCGGCAGATTCCAAAACTACCGGATTCTGCCTACCCCTTTCGCTTTCGCAAGGTGGGGTCTTCCTTGCCACTTTAAGCGCAGTGGCCGCGACTAGTGGGTCCACTATACGAACACGGAATACGGGTGTCACAGAGAATTCAGCCTGAAACTGGCGTGGTTTTGGCGCTAGACGCCTCTGCGTCCATGGCTCCAGGCCACCTCGCCAGAGAAGATCCCTCTCCATATCGTGGCATCGGTCGCCACAAACCCGCGCAATCTCGGCCCATCCAGTGCCGTTTCCACTGGAAACAACTCAGTTGACTGAGCAAGACTCAAAGGCGACGGGAAATTTTGCGATAAAGTCGCGCCGCCCACGTCACTACCCGCTGCGCTTGCTAGTGACGTGCGCGTCTAGCAGCAATATTGTCCGACTAAAGCAGCGGAAACTTCTGAGATACTCAATCCACGAAGGCAAATCGTACTTCGGGTAGTCGTGCGCAGCTAAACCTTGGGCAGGAGTGGATACTTGAAGTTGAGGTAGCCGTCCTCGGCACACACCGTGGAACCGTTGATGCAGTTTGATTCCGTAGACGCGAGGAATGCAAAGACATCGGCGATCTCCCCAGGCTGGGTGAATTCAGCACGCATCTGCTCCTTGCGGACATGCTCCCACAAGCCAAGCGCTTCAAACTCGCGCAGCATCGGCGTATCCACCCGCCCCGGGGCCACTGCGGCAACACGGACATTGTAAGGCGCCAGTTCCAGCGCAGCACACTTGGTCATCATATCCACTGCGGCCTTGCTGACGTTGTAGCTGAAAGTCATCTCAGCGGCCATCTGGCCGTAAATCGATGAGGTATTGAGGATCACCCCGGGCTTACCCAACACTTTAAATTTCCTGCCTGCTGCCAGGATGCCGTGGTAGACCCCCTTCTGGTTGACTGCGGTGACGATGTCAAAATCCTGCTTGGGATCATGCTCGAGCAGCATTTTTGCACCGCTGATTCCGGCGTTGTTGATGACTACGTCAAGCGTGCCGAAGTGCTCGATGGCAGCCTCCAGCATCTGCTCAACCTGGGCATAGTCTGTGACGTTCACGCCCAACCCGGCAACCTTGCCGTTGTATTCAGCAGCCAGCTGTTCGGTCTGCTCCTGGTCCAGATCCACCGCAAGCACCCGGGCACCCTCGCTGACGAACTTGTCCACTATCGCCCGGCCAATACCGCCGCACGCACCGGTAACAACCGCTACCTTATTTTCCAATCGCATAATTTTCTCCACAGCATTTAGCACATTATTTTTTCTATTTATGGCGCCCCTGTCGCTACCAGATCGCCACTGCGCCAGGGTTCGATAATTACCTTGATATGGTCATTCGGGGTCAGGAGGACGTCGAATGCCCCGGGCACACTGTCAATTCCCACCTTACCGGTACACATGGCATTCCAGTCAACTGCGCCAGCGGCCAGGCACTGCAGCGCACTGGCAAATTCATCCGGCTGGTAGTAATAAGAGAATTTGACGTCCAACTCCTTTACCGTGGCGAAGGCGACGTTAAAGCTGATGTCCGCCGTGTGAATGCCGGTAAAGACCACGCAGGATTTTGCAGGCGCCCGGATCAGGAAGTCCGGGACCAGCGTCGCTATCCCGACGCACTCGAAGATAACCGACCGGTTGTCGCCGGCGAGCTCGCTGGCCAGCTGCATTTCATCCTGATCCAGGGGATTGACGGTATGGGTCGCGCCAAACTGCGCCGCCATAAGCCGTTTGGCCTCCTGCGGATCAGAGGCGATGATCGTGGTTACGCCGCGTTCGCGCAGGGCGACAATGCAGGCGAGGCCAATCGGACCACAACCGGCCACCAAGGCGACCTCGTCGAAGGCAATCGCCGAACGATTGACGGCATGCAGACCCACCGCAAGTGGCTCGGCCATCGCAGCTGCCTCGGCCGGCACGTTATCCGGAACCGGCAACAACAGCGCTTCCTGCAGCAGGAAGTACTCAGAGTAGGCACCGTATACCCCGGGGGTGACCCCCACACCCAAGTCGCCCTGCTCGGAGACCAGGAAAGGGACGGAAGTCACCCGGCTGCCAACCGGTAGCGTTTGCTGCGTTCCGGGCCCGTAGGCCATTACCTCGGCGCAGAACTCGTGCCCGAGCATGATCTCCGCGTCCTGTGCCGCTTCTTCACTGAGCATGCCCAGGGCGGTATACAGACCGAGGACTTCCCCGGTATGTCGCGCAATATGCAGGTCAGAGCCGCAAATACCACAGGCGAGGCTCCTGACCAACACCTGGCCGGGGCCAGGCTCCGGCATGGGTATCGTCTCCACCCGCAGACGTCCATTGTTCATCACTACAGACTGCATCGTCGTCATGCCAGTACTCCTGGTTGGGCCTCGAGAGGCATTACTGCATCACGATCGTGGCTTCACAGGATTTACCCTCGGCCTCGCACAAGGCCTGGTAAACCCGGTATACCGTCTGCGCATCGAGGATACTGACCACGTTACCTTTTTCGTCCACGTTGACATTGCTGCCGAAGATCAGGAAATTGACTACCGCGTCTTCTTTTGCGTCCGGGGATACGGTGAGGGTATGCACCGAGTGTGCAGGCTCATACAGATAGGAGCCCGCCTTGTTGATAAGCTTGGGGTATTCCTTGTAATACCACTCCCCGGACTCTGTGAAGGCATAGACGGAGCCGGTGTGATAATGCGTGTCGACAGCGAAACCCGGCTTGAATCGGTTGCGTATAATCCACAGGTTGTTGTTCAAGTCGACCTGCAGCACCTGCAGGGTGGAGCCATCCGGAAGTGATACCTCGGGCAGGTCGCCGCGTTCAATGAGAACCGCCTCCCGCGCATGCTCCATTGAGACGACGCCACCCTGGGCATTGCCCAGGCTCTTGAATATTTCGGACAGTTCCTGATTTTTGTCGGTCATTGGGTATCTCCCTGGTTGGTGTTATTCAAATATAGTCGATGTTCCCTGGTCCCACTCACTGGCGAGGGACGCAGTCTGGGCAGCGTAACCGCTCACGCTCCCAGCGCAGGACAGTGCTTAAGGTAACCCCTGACCTGCAGTAACTCTTGACATTTTACGAACATAAATTGATATTTTGCGAACGACAGCCCCTGTGGGCGGAGGTGACAAGCTATGTTTCTGGTTCGCAGCGGCGCGATCGAAGGTTTCAGCCAAGTCGTTAACAGACTGGGTGGCAACCCGATCAGCCTGATGTCGGCGGCCGGCCTGAGCGAAGCTCAACTGCGCAATCCGAACACCTACATTTCCTACAGCAAACTGGCGGAATTACTGGAGATCACTGCCAGTGACTGCAGCGACCCCATGTTCGGGTTCCACCTGGCGGGACCCAGACGTCACGTGTATTGGGCGATATCGGGGTCACGCTGCTGCAGCAGCCGACCATCGGGGACGCGTTTGAAACGGTCGACAAGTACCTTTACCTGCATGCCCGGGGCGTCCGTATCGACCGCCAGCAATGGGAGGACCAGGTCCAGCTGGAGCTGCGATTTGATTTCAGCAGCCCCCTCGGGCTCAACCAACTCATCCAGATGAGTGTCGGTCAGATGGCAAACGTCGCAGGCGAAATACTGGGATCGCCAAGACACGATTTCGGTGCTCCTGCGCCAGCCTTCGCCGCCAGGACTTCAGCCAGGGCATGGACGAGCAGTCATCCGGTTCGACGCCCGTCGGACAGCATCCGGCTGTCCGCCACCTGCCCTGGATCGAAAACCACACCGTGACGAGGAAGCCCTGCGCCGGCATTTCGGGGCGTACATCCGATCGCTCAAACAGCGCTACCCCGACAATCTGCAGGACCAGGTGCGCGACATTATCGGACAACCATTACCCAGCGGTGAATGCACCCTCGAGCGAGTGGCCGCCACCCTCGAACTACATCCGCGGGTCCTGCAAAGCGCGCTGCGGCTCAGGGCACCAGCTACGCCGCGCTGTTGCAGGAAACCCGCCTGACCATTGCCAGGGAACACCTGCGCCTCAAGTCGATGAGCGTTACCGACCTGGCCCTCAACCTCGGCTACGCGGACGTATCCGTCTTCAGTCGAAATTTCAGGCGGATGACCGGAATGTCTGCCCGCCAATGGCAAAGAAGCGCGGCGCAGGGTCGCCAAAACGAACCGCCCCCCACGGGGTAACTTTGCTGGTGTCTCGACTATAATCTGCTGGACGGGGCCGAGAAGACGGGTGCTGTCTTGCGAAACTTCAAGGAGAACGCGCTAATGCCCGGAATGCTGAAGACTGTTACCCGAACTCTCATTATCGCGATTGCTGGCCTGGCACTGGCTGCCACGAGCCTGTCGAGTTCCGGGGACAGTTTACTTATCTAGCGTGCCGGTCGATTGGGAAGGTTAAGTAAACTGTCCCCGGGATTTCAGTGAGCCAGGGTTGACCGGGGGTATCTACCCCGATCCGCTGCAGAATCTGCTCCTGGCGGCACAGGGTAAGGCATCCTGGCACTTGGAGACTGCGATATGGGCCAACAGTCCCGGTGCGGCCATGCTCTTGGGAATCGGCTGCCCCGGCAGGGGCGCAGTCTGGATGCACTGGCCACAGGCACAGGCATACCGCTTGCAGATGTGGCGGATTACCCGAATCTGGGCCGGGATGGATCAATGAAAGGTGCATCACCTTTGTGCAGAAGATCCCGGCGCGGTTACTGTTTAAGACCAATATCTTTTGGCGGGTATTTTTTGAAGGTTGCCATGTGCGCCTTGAACTCCTGGCCAAGGGAGGCCAGCCAGGCATTCATGCGGTGACCCACCGGGTACTGCTCCTTGGGATCGATGTACAGGTTGAACAGCCACGGCGCCAGGCCCACGTCGGTCATCGTAGCCATATCAATATCCAGCCATTGGGCATGCGATTCCATCACTTTGTTCAGCACCTTGTACTCGTACATACGCATACCCGCGGGTGTGTACTGAGACCAGATGAAAACTTTCTCACGTTTCGAATGCCCATTGTCGGCGAGCAGGAACGCCGTCTGGTCGATACCGTCAATATAGCGATCAGAGGGGATCTTGTCGGTCGCTCCGGCCAGTGCTACGGAGGTGTTGAACAGGTCCATGAGGTCGAACAACTCGGCGCTCTCCTGTCCGGGGGCGATCATGCCCGGCCACCAAGCGATACCCGGTACTCGTACCCCACCCTCCCAGGGGGTGTTTTTGGCGCCACGAAACGGCGTGTAGCCGGTATCAGGCCAGGAATCGTTCTGCGGCCCATTATCCGAGGTAAAAAATACCAGGGTATTATCGGCCACGCCGGCCTGTTCGAGTGTTTCGATGATGCGACCCACGTGGGCGTCCACCTCCACCACGTTGTCCTTGTACTGGTACTTGGCCGCGCTTTTGCCCTTGAACTCCTTACTGGGGTGGTTGTCGGCATGCACCCGCATAAAGTTATGGGCAATAAAAAATGGTTGGTCGCCGCTGGCAAGCGACTTGATCCGGTCGATGGTGAACTGGGTCAGGGTTTGGTCTGCCTCGGCAAACTGTTCGATGCTGGTGGTCTTTTCAACAATTTCCTCACCCTTCCCCTTCGCACCGTAGTACATGTCGACCTTGGTACCAGTTTCCTGGAACTGGGCCAGACGTTCGGGGTTGAGCACAAGGTCCGGATACCGGCGTTCGTCAACCTGCTGGGTCAGTTCCTTCTGGGAGGCGTAATAGCCCTGGAACTCGTCAAAACCGACTTCCCAGGGTCGCATGCCCTCGGCTTCGCCGGTATGCCATTTGCCAGTCAGCACGGTGTGGTAGCCAGCCTCGCTGAGTATGCCGCCACGCTTTCTTCGCCTTGCCACGGGTTCTGGCTCACCTTGTCTCCCGCCAGAATTGGCCGCGTGAGGCCGGTGCGTGGCGGCAGGCGGCCGGTCATCATCGCCGAGCGGGTCGGAGTGCAGGTCGGCTGTGAGTAAGTCGAGGTGAGTTTCAGGCCGGTGTTCGCCAGCTGGTCGATGTTCGGCGTGGCGGCGCCAATGGCAGCGCCACCGCCGTACACACCGGGATCGCCATAACCCATGTCGTCCACTACCAGCCACACGATATTGGGTCGCTTGCCACCGCTGCGCTGCTCGAAATCCGCCATTTTCTGCGCGCTTGCGCGGTCTTGCTCCGGTCGCGGTATGGTTGGCTCCATGGACTCGCTGCTGCGCACCGCCTGGCTCAGCGCGGAGACCTGGGCCGCCGCGGGGAGGGCCGCCCCAAGCAGCAGGGATAACAGTGCCAGGCGCAAGGAAAAGCTGACATTACTGGTTTTCATGCTAGGGCTTGCTCCGGGTAGTTTGATCGTTTCAAGACCTGGCGCTGTGGCCTGCACGGCGCCAGGGCCGGGGAGTCGGGTAACAGTCAATCAGGGCCGGTACCAGATCGGTGAGGACCAGGCCCGCTCCTGTATGGTGGACGCCACGCCTTCCAGCAGGGGCAGGCCGGCGCGAACCGCGTCATAGGTCGACCAGCGTGGGGTCGGTATTTCGATGACGCGCGCGTAGTACAGCGCAGCCTGTTGCGGGTCGAATTCAGGGTCGCGCCACACGGTGGCCAGCTCGGCGCTGCCGATGGTATTGCGGTAGGTCGCCGTGGTCAGGTCGACTGTATTGCCCACCGCCGGAAGCTTGCCGTCGGGCCCTGCCGCGCGCTCACCGGACCAGGCGACATCGAATACCCTGTCGCGTAACTGGCCGTCGGCATCCACCCAGCCCTTGATGATCTGCACCCGGTCGAGGTTGGCGCCCAGGGCATCCTTGCTCGCCATGACCAGGAAGGCGGGGGCGGCCTCGCCACCGCTATTTCGCAGGTCACCACCCATGGGCACGCCCTGGCGGTACGCCCGCTCGACGGCGTCGGCGCGGGTTGCGAGAGCCTGCTCGAAGTCCCAGCCGCCGAAGAACCGTACCCCTATGCGCGGGCCGCTGGTGGCGAAGGTCTCGCGCCGGTGGATGGCGTCCCAGATGGACTCGCGGGTGTTGCTGCCGGCCCACACACCGGTCAGGGCGCCGACGCTGAGGTCAATGGATTTCAGCCAACTGGTGACGGTTCCCTCACGGCGGGCCTGCACGGATCCGTCCTCCGGGCCGTGAGCCCCCACGAAATTGTCCTCATCGACATCGCTCATCATGCCGTTGTGGTTGTCGGTGCCGCCGACGAAGCCCAGCTTGAAGGGGTTGGTGCCCAGGGTCTGCTCCATGGACAGGCCCTTGACCACGCCGCTGCGCACGAAGTTGCGCTTCTCGGCCACACGGCCGCTAAACTGCTGCATGGAGTCGGCATTTTCGAAATCCGCGAACTCGTCCGCCGCCCAGAACTTGCGATGCACTTCCGAGTTGCCCTTTACCTGCATCATCTCTATGGCGCGTTCGAAGCGTTCGCGCTTGCGGGCATAGTCCTCGTCAATCGCCTTGCCGGCGGAATCAACATCGGGAAACATCATGCCCTTGGAGGCATTGGAGTTATGCGGCAGGGCGAGGGCGCGCATACCCTGCTGGTCTATCTCGGCAAGCCAGTCCCACAGGGCTTCCTCGCGATTGAGGTCGATGTAACTCATGGGCATTGCGGGCACATGGTTGCCACGGAATATGACATTGCGATGCAGGTTGCCGCCCTTGGGCGCGGCGCTCCACTCATAGGCTATGAAGGTGGTGAACTCGCCGGGGCGGTAGTGCTCGTCGGCCGCATCGACGGCAATCTGCCAGGCCGCCGATTCCACGGTCTCATCGCCGGCAAAAAATTCGCTGTGTTCCGGCGTGTCACCGCGATTGTTGCTGATCACGTACTTGAAAAACCATTGCTCGCGCTGCTTGATATCCTGCAGGCCTCGCAGTTGCTGGATCAGAGGGTTGTCGTGCCCGGGCGCCCCCGGGTTCAGGGTGGAATACATTTCGCCGATGTATTCGGCATGGTCGGTAACCGCGGCGAAATCCAGTGGCCGCCGGATCTGGTGGGGTTGGCCATCGACCACGACGCTCTCTCCTCTGGCTGCACGGTAGGCGTCCGATGGCGTTTGCCGGGTGCCGCCGATATAGGCATCGAGAGAGTAAGCGGTGTGCATGTGCAGCTCGCCGAAATAGAGGTCGCGGCTGGGGTTTTCCGGCGGCGTCGCGGCGCCACATGTCGCAGTGGCAAACAGCACGGTGGCTGCTGGAAGCCAAGAGATTGTCGACCTGGCAGGCATGGAATGTCTCCACAGTAAGGTGATGGCCCCGGCACAGGAGTATTACCAGGCTGCGTGGGACCGCGATCCTGTTCTTATTCAGTTGTCCGATGGTATTCCAGCCGCGCCGGGGTCGCTATGCAGATATCGCAAACCGCGCTTGCTCAGGTTCCGGCCCGCGACGAGATTGCCAGCGTCCTGGAGGGCAGCTCACCGAACAGCGCCCGGTATTCCGCCGCGACGCGGCCCAGTTCGAACAGGCCCGCCCGCATGGCGCAATCCCGAACAGAGACTGTCGGGCCCGGGTCAATCCAGGAGGCGCCTCATATGGTGGTAGCGACGAATCCGTATGAAAGCCTTGGGCGACAAGCCGATGCGCTCCTTGAAGGCATACTCCAGGGTGCGCTGGCTTACGCCGGCGATGGCACTCAGCTGGATGATGCTCGGCATGTCGCAGGCCTCCGGCAGGCTGTGCAACAGGGCGATAGCGCGTTCGAATCCGCGTTGCCGCAGGCCGCGTTCACTCGCCGGGAGAGGGCCCTGCATGGCCGTGTGACTGAGAGCCTGCAGCAGGCAGTCGAGGAGATCCGTTTCCAGTTGCCTGACACCGGCGTCGGTAGCCAGCAGCTCAGGGAGGTCGCGGGTCAGCTGTAGCAGGCCGCGCAACCGGGCCACGACTCCCGCGTACACCGCGGGCGGCAATACAAGGCGATTGGCACCAGGCTTGCCAGTTGCCGCAACTGCCGCTCCGGCAGCAGCTCATTCAGTTTGGCCAGTTGCAGCAGTATGAGCATGTGACGGTGCCGCCCGGTGAAACGCACGTGAAAGTCCGCGCCGATACCGGCCAGCAGTTCACCGGCGCGGGCGGACGTGCGGAAGTACTGCGAGTCGGCATCGCCGGACAGCGGCAGGGCGATGGTGAGCACCCCTGGGGGCGTCATGCCCAACATGTCCGCATCGCCCGCGAAAGACTCCTCGTAAAGGGTGACCAACGGGGTGGTAAGGAACTGCTTGCTGGAGCCATAGGCCTGCTTGCCGCGGGGCAGGATTACGAGGTCCAGGGGCGATACGCTGATTTCGGTGCAGCAGGGGTCGTGATCCACTACCGCGCAGCGGCTGGCGCTTTGAGACCGGGCAAACGTATGCACATGCTGCAGACTCGCTGGCCGGGAAGCCGGGACCAGGTCCGGCCCCTGTTCCGGAGAGTGCGAAATCTGCATATTCATCTGTGGCCACAATACCCTATCATTCCACTCCAGTTCCAGCTTGCCAGGGCTCGCGCCCCGGTCCCGTCCCGGGCGTCGCGGCACGAGTAGTCAGTGGCGTCACAATAACAAGGCCATCAAGACCATGCGCTTAGACCGGTTATTCCTGTTCAGTGTTGCAATCGCGTTTTTCGCGCCGCCGGCCCTGCGCGCCGAGGAGGGCGGCAGCGGGCACTACTACCCGGGGTCGATGTCATCGTTTGTCGATGGCGTTCCCGCGGAAGAGGCCGTGATCTTCCGGCTGAACCTGTTTAACTACCAGGGCGGCGTCAATGCGGGGGTTACCGTGCCAATCGCAGGCATGTCAGCAGTGGACGTGGACGTTGAGTCTACCGCTGTCGGCTTAACCGCGCTGTGGCGTCCCCCCTTCGGAGGCCTGACCGAGAACCTCAGCTATGCGGCCGCCATTACCGTGCCCTTCCTCACCCTGCGGGTGGAGGCCGATGTCACCGCCACCTCCGTTCCCGGGGGCCTACCGGTCGGCGCTCGGACGAGTAGACCGGCATGGGAGATATCCTGCTGCTGCCGCTGATGCTCAACTATAACGTGAGCCCGGCCCTGAACTACAATTTCCGGATTGCCGTCTACACGCCCACCGGCGACTACGAAAAGGGTGCCTTGGCCAACGAGGGCAAGAACTTCTGGACCATAGGGCCCATGGCGGCGGTAATGTACCTAGCCCTGAAACCGGGCTTGAGGCGTCCGCTTTCCTGGGCTTTGATTTTAATAGCGAGAACGATGCCACGAATTACCAGAGTGGCACCCAGGGGCACCTGGAATTCACCCTGGCCCAGCATTTTCCACTGTGGGGCGGTGCTGCCAGTGGCGGCGTCTCAGGCCTCTGGTACGAGCAAATCGAGGGGGACAGCGGCTCAGGAGCCAAGTTCGGCGACTTCAAGGCCAGGACCACGGCACTCGGCCCGGTCGTTTCCTATAGCCGCAAGCTCAGCGGTGGAGATCTCATCGGCGAGTTCAAGTGGCTGCATGAGTTCGACGTGAAAAGGCGACCCGAGGGCGATTCCCTATGCTCAAACTCTTGTACAAGTTTTAGCGGGCTGCCGGCACGATCTTGTCGACGTGCATCCGGGCGTTTCGCAAGGCCGGTTTACGGTCCGACCCGGTACCGATCACCCATTAACCGGGAGCGACTTGCAAGGTCGTACCGGGCCATATCGACCCACCTGATCCACCAGGCTGGGTACTCACTCAAGGAATTCGCCAGGGACAGGTGTGATCATTTCAAGTTAAACAGTTCCAGATAAAGTTCAAACGCGAAGAGCCTGTTTCGGCTTTGCCCAGTGATCTCTCTGAGAATCTTATGCTCACACATCAATGCAATCAGCTCATTGGCCGGACGATAGTTCACACCGCAGATTGTCGCGGCCTGATCAACGCTCAAAATCGGTTGTTTGAACAACTGTTGCAATAAGAGTGTGGCGCTAGCGGCCCGTCTTCCAAAGTTGTTGTGAATCAGCGTTTCGGTATCTGTTTTGAGCTTGATAATGTTTGTCAGTGCGCCGACAGCCTCAGTTGCCGTTTGCTCGACACCCACCAAAAAATACTTCAGCCATTGCAGCATGTCGCTGTGAGTACGCACCCTCATCAGGTTGTCGTAATACAGCCCCTTGTTCTTTTCAAAATAAGTCGAAGGATAAAGCAAGGGCTGACTGAGAATGCCTTCACTCACCAGGAACAGGGTTATAAGCAGACGGCCTATCCTGCCATTACCATCCAGAAAGGGGTGTATGGTTTCAAACTGGTAATGAGCAATCGCTATGCGAACCAACGCCGGCATTTGAATATCATCATTGTGCAGGAACTTTTCCAGGTCTCCCATCAGTTCAGGAACATGCTCATGCGCAGGCGGTATAAATACCGCATCAGCCAGACTGCTGCCGCCTATCCAGTTCTGACTGGTGCGGAATTCCCCGGGCAACTTTTGTTCTCCGCGAACATTCGTGAGTAGCGTCTGGTGAGCCTGCTTAAGCAAACGGGACGATAACGGCAGTGTCTCAAGCGTTTGGATGGCATCATTCATGGCCCGGATGTAGTTGTTGACCTCGCGCCAGTCATTCCGCCGCTCCGGGTTAATTTCCTCCTCTGGTAACAGGGCTTCATCGATATTGGTTTTTGTACCCTCTATCCGACTGGATACCACGGCCTCTTTGGTGACATGCAACTGAATAAATAAATCAATGTTTGGCACCAGGCGAGCATAGGAATTCAGCTCCCCCAGTCTTATGGCAGCCTTCTCTACAAGCTGGTTGATTTGCGGCGTATCCCAGGTCCAGCTCTCATTGATATGAGAGGGCAAAAAGAATTGGTACTGGAAGCCCTTCCGGTATTCGCCAGAGCGATATTCCTCTAATCTGATGGCCATACAAACCTATGCGCTGCTGAATGAAAGTGAAACACAAAAGCCATTATTTCACTTTACGCATTAAAAGTGAAATTAAAAACGCCTTATTTCCTTTACACACGGATAAAAGGACAGACAAAGTGGCCAAGGCACCACTGGTACCTGCGGGAGATTTGCGGGACTTGCTGTGACTTGTTGTGCTCAGTGATGCAAAATGCGCTGTAGGTGTTCGAATTTAAGTTAATAAAATCAATCAGTTAAAAATATCCAGCAAAATTCATAATGCTGGGGTCGGTGGCCGATACGTCGGACCGTCAAGTCCACCCGTAGCTACCAACTTTCCCTTAGATTCCAATACTCCGAGTACTTGAAATAGAACAAGTCAAGTCGTTGCCACATAGGCCAATGTCTCATCCGTTTGTGGAGCGATTAATAGGCAGTGTCCGGCGAGAGCTGCTGGATCAGACCTTGTTCTGGAGCGCATCAGACCTGGAGAACAAGCTCCAAAATTACCAGTGCTATTACACCATGTATCGGTGCCATTCTAGTCGTGATGGCGCGACTCCAGTGAATTCAGGCTCTGAAAAAGTCGGTGCTCTCAACGACTACCGTTGGAAGAAGCATTGTCGCGGACTATTTCAGTTGCCAGTGGCAGCTTGACATTGGAATTCGCCAGGGACAGGGTGCCACAGGGCGACCAGTTCCGCGTCGAAATCGACCATCCAGGACACTATTATCGACCGAGTGCGGCGACGCATTTTACTACTTCAGCCTGATAAAGCTTGCCGCGCTCGTTCAACAGGTCCAGCACGTGCAGCGAGGTGGGAACAAACGCGAAACCAATTTCCAGTTGTGGGTGCCACTGGAATATGGACCCACCGAAACCCATCCACCCGTAGTACCCTTCCCTGCCGCTGTTAAAGTCATACTCAAGCCGGCTACTGCCTGGGCCGCAGACTGTGAAGCTGTCCACGCCGCCCTGGGTAAAACGGGTGGTCATTATGCCCCCCATGTCCGCCTTCAGCGGATTGGCATGCAGTGCTGACCAGGCATGCTCGTTCAGATACTCCCGGCCTTCCCAGCGGCCACCGGCCGCCACCATAGCACCTACCTTCGCGAGTCCCCGGGCGGAACAGGTGGCGTTGGCAGAGGGGGTTTCGCCCCGGGCAAATTCGGGCTCATTAAAAAAGTCCATAACCCCGAAACCGGTAAAAGGCGACGGGGTGCGTGATTTTCTTGCTTTGAGGATGCCGGGCACAATCCTGGCAAGTCTGCCGAGTATCTGGAAGACGTTGTGCACGATGCGCCGGCCAAGAAATTTTGGCTTCAGGCTCTGGAGGAACTGAAAGCCAAAACCCAGCGGCGAGACTTTGGCGATGCGCCCCAGGTCCTGCTCTTTAACGCCAATGACCACATCTGCGACCAGCGGCTGGCTGATGTCTTCCCGGAGGAACTCGCCGATGGTGCGCCCTTGCGGATCAACACGCCGAAACACCTCGTTCACAATCCAGCCGCGGGTAAGGGCATGATACTCCCGCTTGCCAACACTCTCGTCGCGATAGGACTGGGCATGCTCCTCGATACGGCGGCCCACGGCATTGGCCTTGATGTTGTCGGTAAACAAATCTTCCATATCGAGGGAGGTATCGAAGTTGGCAAGCCCCGCCTCGTGCCGCATGAGGTCGGCAATTGTCAGCCCCTCCTTGCCATTGGCGCCAAACTCAGGCCAATATTCGGTGATTCGGGCGTCATAACGCAGCAAACCTTTACTCACCAGCACCGCCATGGCGATGGCCTCGAGGCTTTTACCACTACTGAATACATTCACCAGGGAGTCAGCGCAGAAGCTGCCATCAGCTGCCTCCGACGCCCATAAATCCACGACCTTCTCGCCGCGATGGTAAACGCAGAGTTGGGTGCTTTCCTCCGCCATGGTATGCATCTGCTGCTCGTACAGTCGCCTGACTGACTCAAATCCTGGCGCGACGACTCCATTGCACTGCATAGTCTTTCCTGATCTTCAGTTATTTAGCAGCCTTTTTCCGGGCTGCCGGTTTACGTGCCCTGGCGGCCGGCTTGCGCTTTTTCGCAGGCGCTTTGGCTTGCTTTTTAGCCTGCTTTTTTTCTGGTGTTTTGGCGGGTGCGGCCACCAGCTCGCGACTGCGCTCCAGAAGCTCTACATGGGCGGCCTGCATATACTTGGCCAGATTAGCGATATCCGGCATTACCCGATGACAACCAATCAGGCCAAAGTCCAGCCAGCCGTTATAGCTCTGCAACGTGATATTGAGTGCAATACCGTGATAGGGAATTGAAACCGGGTAGGTACTGATTTGTTTCGCCCCGGCAAAGTACAAGGTGATGTTCGGGCCCGGTACGTTTGATATCACGACATTAGCAAATGCCGGCATGGAATTCGCCAGTCGCGAACGGGCGAAGATATTGGCCAATGCGCTGAACAGCCACGGTGCGCCGATTGACGGAAAATCAGTGGGCAGCAAGGTCTTCATTTCATTGACTGCAGTCTTAACGCCGGCGCTCGACGCGCGTATCGCATGGAGTCGTTCAATCGGGTCTTTAACGGTGCTGGCCAGACTCATGCGCGCCATGGAGACCTGGTTGGTCATATCGGTATTGCCCTCGGGGCGAAGGCTGACAGGCACGGCCGCCAGAAGCGAACTGGTCGGATTGCAATCCATGTCTTTCAGGTAGCGCGTCATTCCGGCTGACGATATCCCCATCACCACATCATTCAGGCTGACTTTGTTTATCGCGGTGATTTCCTTGACCTCAGCTATCGGGATCGAGAATCGAGCAAAGCTGCGCTGGTTGGTTATCGCCACATTGAGCGGAGTGCGCGGGGCGAGCCAGCGCGTCTTCTCAGTCGCGGTTTCACTGCCGTCAGCCACTTTTGCCGGGCGAATGGCCCGGCGCGCTGATGCCACCAGACCGGGAAGCGTTTTCACCAGCTTTATGGTCTGGAGCAGATTATGCTTCGCACCGGAGCTGGCAAGCTCGGCGATTCCGAAATGATCACCCGAGCTCGGGCGGCGTATTTTGGGGGGACGCACAACGCGTGGCTCTGGCGTGGTATCCATAATGGCCTGCATCAAAACCTGGCCACCCATGCCATCCAGTCCGGCGTGATGAAATTTGCTATAGAGCCCAACGTAGCGCGTTCCCTTGGGTGCATCGGGCGGTGTGGGCAGGCCATCAAGCACGTACATTTCCCACAGTGGGCGGGATCGGTCGAGCAAGCTGGAGTGGATTCGCGATACCAGGCGATCCACCTGCGCCCGCGTCGCCGGCGGCGGTACGATCACATGGCGGATGTGGTGCTCAATATCCAGGTGTTCATCAATCACCCACACCGGGTTGGCAAGATCAAATGGCATATTGACCAGCTTGCGCTGAAAAATGGGTGCCAGGTGCAGGCGGCTCTGTATGTGCTTGCCCACGTCGGCAACAAAATCGCCTTTGTACTGCGGTGGCAACTCATACATGCTCAAGCTGCCGACATGCAGTGGTGTCTCCGGCGTTTCCAAATGCAGGAATGCTGCGTCCAGCCCGCTTAAATGATCCATGTCACTCTCCGTCAATGTTAGTCCGGGGAGTATACGCGTTACCGCCAAGTGAAGCCTCATCAAGATGTACCTGCGGCTGGCGAATCGGAAATTCATCAATGATTTCAGAGGCTTGTCGATAAGCTGCCAGCGCAGGCATTACCGCGCTCGGCCGGCATAGCGCGCATTATTTCCCGGCCGCTTTATCGTCCAGCTTTATTCGTCGCAAAGGGTTCGCCGCGAAGGTCAACAGCCCAATCAACCAGAACAGCGACCATCCGTTGAAAACCCTGTGTGACAGAACACTCACGCCACTACTTCGTCCACCGCTCGAACAGCCGCATCGATTGCAGCCTGTACATAGGCATAAGCCTCAGAGTCAGAATTGGCAATGCTGATACGACCAATAGGCTTGGGACACAGCTCATGGGGTGCCCGCCCCTCTTCCCAATCAGGGTCATACATATCCATGTATTCCTAGTCATAACCGTGTGAGCAGCGGTTTATGGTAACGGACTCGATGTCGCGATCCGCATCAAAACCGTAGCGACCAAACATACCGGTCAATTGCTTACGGATAGCCTGCTCATAGTCGGCAAACGATGTCGTTAACAGTCTATGTCTGCATAGCCGACGTCAACCTCGTCATCGCTTCGATTGGCGACATTGACCGCAGTACTGCTCAATCGAATTCGTACAGGCGAACTGTCACGATCGAGCTGAGAATAATCAAACCGCGTAGTGACAAGGTCCTGCATGGTATTCCCCGGCGCCACTTCGGGAATCAGTTTTCGCACTAACAGCCGCGCTACTGAAGCATTGCCATCGGGAAACATCGGGTAGCGGTACTGGTTAGGGTCTTCTGTTTCTTCCGGTTGCGTCAAAGAGTCTGGTAACCCCAGTGCGTTCATACCCGGTGCCCCGAGGCCTGGCGCTTCCATGATTGACACGCTCTCTATGCCAACGCCAAAAATTGCGCTCAGGTAGGGCTCGGTGAACGTGCAGCCAGCCGGAGAAAGCCCGACCCGGTCACGCAGGAAACTTGCATGACTGGTACTGCGCAGATAACGGTCTTTTTCCTCCCAGGAGGTTGTTGATTTTGGCGCAGCCTCAAGCCCTCTGCTCGTTTCAAGCTGGAATTATCGAATCAGTTAACCAGATTCTTGTGTTTAGTTCGCAGGAACTGCTTCCACACGCTGCCATTCGACGGTGCGACTCATAAAGCCCACCTTGACCTTGATAGTCATGAGATCGCGTTCATCCAGGGTGATTTCCCCGTCTTTGTACTCGCCCAGCTTCTCGGCATAGAACTGCCCTGTCCATAGCCCCCGCTCCGAACCATCTGTCTCCAGGTCTTTTAGAATCTCCCTGCCAACCCGATCCGGAAACGCGTCGTTCCGAACCAAGGTGCCCTTGCCCTCATCGAGATTTATCTCGATCCAGCCAGGCTCGTCGGTATGTTTCCAGAAACCTGAGATATCCCCGGCGAACGCACAGGGCGCCGCCAGGAATGCGGCAACAACAAAAATACGGCCAAATTTCACAGTCCACTCCACCCGTTTCACGCGTTCAGTTCACGGGCAGTAAGCTTGCCCAGCTGGGACATGTGCACCTCGTCCGGGCCATCGGCGATACGCGAGAATCGCGCCAGGGTAAACACCTCGGGAATCAAGGTGTCCTGGCACACGCCCATACCGCCAAATACCTGCATGGCGCGGTCTGCAACCTGTTGTGCCATATTGGGCGCGACGATCTTAACCATCGAAATATAGGGAATCGCCGCTTTCATGCCCCGGGTGTCCATCACGTGAGCGGCCTGCTGGGTCAACAGCCGGGCCTGCTCTATATCACAGCGGCAGCGGGCGATCTCATGCTGTACGCTGGTTTTCTTGATCAGCTTCTCGCCGAAAGCAACGCGTTCGTCTGCACGCGCGCACATCAGTTCCAGGCAACGCTGGGCCAGACCCACCAGGCCCATGGCATATTGGAATCGGCCGGGACCGAGCCGGCCCTGGGCTATTTCGAAGCCGCAGCCCTCACCTTTAATCATATTGCTCACCGGCACCCGGACATTGTCGAAAAGGAATTCCGCTTCACCGCCGGGTGAGTGGAGATTGTCGAATACACGCAGCTCCCGCACCAGTTTCACCCCGGGGGTGTCGCGGGGCACTAAAATAGTGGAGTGCTGGCGGTGACGTTCATTCTCCGGGTTGGATTTACCCATCACCAGCATGATTTTACAGCGCGGGTTAATCGCATTGGTGGTCCACCACTTGCGCCCGTTCAACACATATTCATCGCCGTCGCGGACTATCTCCAGCTCCATATTGGTGGCATCGGAAGAGGCCACCTGGGGTTCGGTCATGGCGTAGGCGCTGCGAATTTCGCCCGCAAGAAGGGGTTTCAACCACTGCTCCTGTTGCTCCCGCGTCCCGTATTTGGCCAGCACTTCCATATTGCCGCGGTCCGGTGCGTTACAGTTAAATACTGCCTGGGCCCAGGTGACCTTGCTCATGGTCTCGAACAGCGGGGCTATTTCTACATTAGTGAGGCCCGGGCTCCAGGGCTCATACTCGTGAGGTAGGAACAGGTTCCACAGGCCCTCAGCCCTGGCCAACTCACGCAGCTCGTCAAACCAGGGCGGCGTCTCCCAGAGATTGTCCTGGTTAAGCGTCCATTCGTTCCAGTCGTGTTCACGGGGATAGATATGCTCCTTCATGAATACTTCCAGTTTGGCGTTTAGAGCCATCACTTTTTCGCTTGTTTCAAATCCCATGTTCGCTTTCCTCAGTCTATATAGCGGCAGGTCAATCCCTTCACCGCCTGGTAAAATTCATTCACCGTATCCTGCACGATATCGGCTGCGCTCTTTACGTTATCGATACGCCCCGCCACCTGGCCTGACAGCGGAATCGCCGCCTCCATATCCCCGCCGAAATAGAGCTCGGGTATCCCCGCCAGGTGTTCCATGGCGTTGAACGCACCTAGCGGTTCCAGCATTTCAGTACGCTTCGTGCGCAGTGCACGCAGAGCGGGACGCGATTGTTGGTTGAGAAACACCGTATCTGTTTCCTTCGCCGCCACCACCGCCTGCTTCCAGTTGTTGTGCACTGGCGAGTCAGAACTACTGAGCATACGGGTACCCATCTGCACACCCTCGGCGCCCATGGCAAAAGCACCAGCCATGGAAAGGCCGTCGCACATACCCCCGGCAGCTATGATCGGTAAATCCGTGCGGGAACGAATCAGTGGCAGCAGCACCATGGTCGAGACCGGGCTCGGGTTCTTGAAACCGCCGCCCTCGCCCCCTTCAACCACCAGGCCGTCCACGCGGCAGTCGATGGCTTTGAGCGCCATATCCAGGGTAGGCACAACGTGAAACACCTTGATGCCCGCTTCCTGGAACGCCTGTGTGCAGACATTGGGGCTGCCCGATGAGGTGGTGACAAATTTTATATCCTGCTTGATCACGAAATCGACAATGTCGGTGCCTTTGACGTAAGACAGGGCCACGTTCATGCCAAAGGGCTTGTCGGTGAGGTCGCGCATTTTCGCCACCTCGTTGCGGATGTTGTCGAACTCACCAGAGGCGGTTTCGATAACTCCCATACCGCCGGCATTGCTTACCGCGGAGGCCAGTTGGGCGCGGGCAATCCAGCCCATGGGAGCCTGGATGATAGGGTAGTCGGTACCCATCATTTCGGTGACGCGGTTCTTGATGGGGCGCGCTGTGGTCATGCTCTACCTCTAATACCTGTGTCTGATTACGCGACGGAAAGCATCGTCTCCACGCCGGTACCCTGTAGCAGGGTGTCGACATTTGCGCGATCTGCATCACTCAAAGCCCTGTAACGTTCGTTGGTCCACATAAGGCACTTGGCCTGGTAGGGAAAGGTCTGCTGGGTCCAGCGAGCACCATCGATTTCGGACTCCCAGTTCTTCTCGCCCGCTTGCACGGCGCGGGCGTTGGCCAGCTGTGCCGGGGCGTATACCCGTCCTATCTCCTGCATCAGGCCGCGCAGACTCTCGGGTTGGTCGTTCAGATCAATCCAGTCCTGTTCCTTAGGTTCATGCCCACTCTGGTCTTCCATGTGATCTACCCAGGCCACGGTGCGCGGGGACACTTCGTGGGCGATTGCCCGGGGCGTGGGATCGAAACCCACCAACTGGGTGAGCTGGCCATAGAGACCAAAGTCACCTGCCGCCGGGCGATTGCCCAACATGAATTTCTGGTTGGCCAGGTGATTTTCCATAGCGGCCAGGAAACGCCGATAACTGGCGTCGATAACAGGTGCGGTAGTGTCATTGGAACCCACCACGTAGAGGCGGTTGATCTGGCGATCTTCTATAAACTGCTTGAATTGTGAGTGGGCATCCTTGGGCAGGCTGACATCCATTCCCAACGGCAACAGCGTACCGGCATTATCCGCATCCACCTGCGGGCACCAGCGGTAATGAAACATATACTTGGTACACCACTCGTCGGCAAAATCCTCGATCAGGTAGTCGATAAACGCCAGTGCAGGGTCTTCAGGCAGTACCGAGCGGCCGGGATACATCTCCTCCAGACGGCGGATAATAGGCGTGGAGTCGGTTGTGGCCTTAAGGCCGCCCTCTTCCTCAAAAAAGAACGTGGGCATAAAAATCGGCTTCGGCTTCTCCACCCCCAGCGCATCACATGCCTGGTCCGGCTGGCCCCAGGTAATCGCGTAAGGCACGCGCCGGTAGCGCAGCAGCGCCACCATCTTCTGGGTATAAGGCGAGCCTGTGCCACCCACCAAACGGATCGGTTGCTGTGCCGTCATGTCCACTCCTCCTCTATCTCCAATGCAATTAGCGGGACGCGACACGCTCGCGCTACCCAAATCATATTGACACACTTACTGTCATTATGTAAGCCTGCCCCTGCAACAAATCGGGTATATGCGCGGCACCCAGCGCCACACACAGGAGCACCCCATGTACAGAGGCGACTACCAACTCATCGGCAGCGAGATGAGCTTCTTTACCCGCAAGCTGGAAGCCCAGCTCCGGTGCCAGCAGATACCGTGGCGCTACTGTTTCAAGACCGAGGAGCGCAAAGCGGAGCTGGAAGCTAAAGCAGGTACCCACTTCATCCCCCTGCTGATGACCCCCGACAAGTGGCTCATTCACGATACTATCGCCATCGGGCCCATGCTTAGCGAGCGCTTCAGGGAACGCGCGGTCATACCCGAAACACCGCTGCAGCGCGCGTGCTGCTACATCCTGGAGGACGCCTTCAACCACTGGCTGGGCCGCGTATGCGTGCACTCCCGCTGGTGCTACCCGGACAACGTCGCCTGGATCGGCCCCAGATTCGGCGCCAACATGATGCTGGACCGCTCCATTGATGAACCCTTCTCGGAAGCGGAACTGGAACAACTGGCCCCTATCGGTCCGATGATGTACGAAGGATTCGGTAAGGGCGTGTGCGAGGTTAATGGCGCAGGAGCAGACCAGGCCGCTGCCGTACAAGGTGACTTCAGGCATATGCTGGACGCCCTGGCGATTCACTTCGCCAGTACCGACTTTTTACTGGGCGACAGGCCCTGCCTGGCGGATTTCGCCCTGGCCGGTGCCAGCAAGGCCCACTTTATATGCGACCCGGAGCCGAAAAGCTGGCTGGGGGAACACAGTGCCATGCTGCATGAATATACCGGGCGCTTTTTCAGTGACTGGCAGGGCGAACTCGCCCCCTGGCCTGCGGACGACCGGGTACCGGATAGCCTGCAGATCGTGCTGGACTACCTGCAAGGCAGCTACTACCAGTCGGCGCCGGCCAATATTGCCGCCGGCCTTGCCGGTGAGAAATATTACGAGTTCGACTACGGCTTCGGCACCACCCGGGCGCGCACCCAGAAACGCCTGAACCTGGCGAGACTTCATGTGCAGGACGAACTGCAGCGACTGGGGGCAGGCGGAAATACCGGCATCCAGGCACTGTTCGCCAGGCGCGGTATCCTGGAGCACTACCTGGCCTAAAAACGGGGACAGGACACAATCTTTTATTGGTGGTCTGTCCCCGGTTTTACAACACAAAAGGAAATCAACATGTCCACGCGCTTGAAAATCTGGCTGCTCCCCGCCCTGCTCTATGCTGTCTTTGTTTTCTGGTATACCGACTTCGGCGGCCCCTTGAGCGACACTGAAATCGATCAGTTCATGGCCACCATGGAAACCAATGGCAGCGACCCCGAAGTGATAGCCTTTATTGAAAAATTCGCCCGGCAGGACAGCGGACGCCAGTTCCTGATGGTGAACAATATCGACATGAACGAGAGCCCGCCGGATGTCGAGGGCGCCCTGCCCGGCGAAAGTGCCTCTGACCTCATGGCGCGCTACATGGAGCACATGATCCCCGCGCTATTGGTCCGCGCCTGCCACCCGGTGACTCATGGGCTCTGCTGTCTACCCCACCATGGACCTAGTCGGTATCGAGGGTGCTGAAAATTGGGACCAGGCCGCACTTTTTCGCTATCGCAGCCGCCGCGCCTTCCTTGAAATCGTCACCAATCCCGCATTCAGTGGCAAACATCATTTCAAGACCGCGGCGCTGGAGAAAACCATCGCCTACCCGATTGAAACCGACCTCTATCTCGGCGACCCCAGGCTTTTGGCGGGGCTTATGCTGCTCGCAGTGACCGCATTGATCGACGGTTGGCGTCTTTCGCGACAACGGGCCAATAGCTAAAAGCTTAGATCGTGACGTCCTTCGAAACCGCTGCTGCAACCAGAAACGCCGGAGAAACGCAGGGGACAGAACACGATTTTTTTTGACTCATGAATCGTGGTCTGTCCCCCATTTTTTAATTGGGGGTGTAGACGTACTCGTCACCCTCGACAAACTTTTCGGCCAGGGTTTTGTCGACCATTACCGGCATTTGCGTCACGGACTCGTAAAGTGGACCACGAGAACTGGCCTGGTGTGCCGCAAGCAAGGCCTCCAGCTCTTCCAGTTTGTCCGGTTGGCTGGCCGTCAGGTTATTCTGCTCGGTGGGATCCTCCGCCAGGTTATGCAGCCATTTCTGCATGCCGTCGGTGGGGCGATCATTGACCTGCAGTTTCCAGTCGCCATGGCGCACCACCTGGTAGTGACCGTTCTGCCAGAATAGGGTTTCGCGGTTCCAGTTGTCGGCCCCCTCCCCTGTCGCCAGCGGCAACAGATCCAAACCGTCGATGGCAACCCCTTCAGGTTGCGGCGCTCCAGCGGCGGACGCCAGAGTAGGCATCATGTCGATGTGCGCGACAGGCGTATCCACCGATGTACCGGCAGCAATTCTGGCCGGCCATTTCACAAACATCGGTACCCGCAGACCACCTTCAAACATGGTGATTTTCCAGCCGCGGAACGGACTGTTCACATCAGGGATGCCGATATAACCGGCACCGCCATTGTCGCTGGTGAATACCACCACCGTATTGTCGGCGATGCCCTCTTCTTCCAGGGTATCGAGAATGCGGCTGACACTGCGGTCAACTGCGCGAATCATGCCCGCGTAAACCCGCTTGCGGTGTGGCTCAATGCCGCTGAGAGCATCGTAGTCCTCGCGCGTTGCCTGCAACGGCGTATGTGGCCCCCAGTGGGCCAGGTAGAGAAAGAAGGGACGGTTCTTGTTGGCCTTGATCACCTTGATGGATTCGTCGGTCCAGTAGTCGGTCAGGTAACCACCGGGTTTGAATTTGTCCGCATCGCCAGAGTTATAGCTCGCTGAAAATCCCATGCCGGCCCAGAGAAATCTGTCTATCGGATCAAAGGAGAGTTTGGCGTTAACCACATTGGGGTCGTCTTCGGGCAAATACAAACCGCTTTGCATCAGCAGGCTGTCATCAAAGCCCTGCTCGTGCGGTGCCATGCCGTTTGCGCGACCCAGGTGCCATTTGCCGATGTGGGCAGTGTAATAGCCTGCCGCTTTGAGTGTTTCAGCGATGGTCACTTCGGAAGCTGGCAAACCCTTTAGCTCATAGGGCGGCTGACTTTGCTCGAGCGCCTCATCATAAACACTTGGTGGTAAACCACTATCCATCGTTGAGGCAACAACACCGACTATTTTAGCCATGCCTGCGGGCGTTGGGGTAAATTCAAAGCCGGTACGCGTGGGGTACCGCCCGGTCATCATCATTGCCCTGGACGGCGCGCAGGTGCTGGCGCCGGAATAGGATTGGGTGAACACCGCGCCTTCGGCAGCCAGCCGGTCAATGCCGGGCGTCTGCATGCCGCCGACGCCTCCACCGAAGGTGGAAATATCGTTATAGCCAAGGTCGTCGGCCACGATAAGAATGATATTGGGTGGCTGCTCACCGCTTGCGGCAGTCGGTTCAGCAGGCCCCTGTTGCCAGGGGATTTCCCGGGTGGGAGCAACATCGGCATACCTCTGGCTCGACTGGTACTTGGCCAGTGCCAGTATGATGTCGGCACGCTTGGACCAGACGATAACGCCCCCGACCAGGACGACCACCAATAGAGAGACAAGGAACTTTTTCATTGGGAGTCACCCTCCAACCACTGGCCCGCAAGCCCGGTGGTTTCGATATTGAGTTGGCCCGCCAATCCGGCGGCACGGTGTACTGAGATTTCCTGCATCTCGGGTGATTTCATCACCTCAAACATCGCCTGGCGTGAAGGCCAGACCGCCAGCCCGACCATGTCCCATAGCTCCTCAACCTCGCCAAGCACCAGGCGGTTCACTTCGCCCCAAAAACCGATGCCCCCGCCAATGCCTTCCAGCAATTTCTTTACGCCCTGCTCATACAACTCGTAGGCCTCTCGACCGGTAAGAGCGGTTTCGCGGCCATCCTCATACTCGGCTTGTTCCCTGAACTTCAACAAGTTAACCATGCAGATCGGGCCCCCGTCGCTTGGCTCCAGAAAGCCCTTTATCTGCTCTTCATTGGGGTACACTTTGTTGAGGACTTCCATGGTTATCTCCTCTAATTGAGTTCGTTTGCGTTAATTCAAGGTCAGTTGCAACAACGCGGCGCCAAGCGCCAGCACCAGGGCAACCGTGACTCTCGGCGACGCATATAGGGCTACCTGGGTTTGCGTTGGGAAAGCATAGGTCTGTTTCAAAGCAGCAATTTTGTATTTGTGAATCCCGTCAAAAGCCGGGTGGGCGATTGAAGCCTGCATAGCATCCCGCCGTGAACGGTAGCGAATCAGCCCCGCAGCATGCCAGCCGGGGTTCGGTGGCGTGTTCCAGGCGTCCACGTAGCCACCGACAGCGCGCGACACCAACACCGGATGCCCGGCACGCCGAAGGAGTGTGTTCATCAGAGGTTTGAAATACTCTTGCACCAGTTCCTGCGCCTTCACACCTTCCCCCGAATCCGGGTGCGTCACCGGCGAGGGATTGAACTGGATCAGATTGACCATAATAAATTCCTTGCCGTCATCCTGCTCCATAAACTGGCGGACCACATCGATGTCTTGCCTATCCGCGCCGTCGGCGGCTCGCCGCTTCAGTATGCTGACAAAATGCGCTACTTCCTCATCGGTTAGCGGCTTTCTTTTTCCGTCATACCAAAGGCGAAAAGCCAGATAAGCCACCAGTGCCCCTACCCAGATTGCAATAGTCATTATTCTGCCTCCCCGTACTGCTCACCTGGCATAGCAAGGTGCAAGCGGTTCATACCATTGATCCAGCGATCATAGTCGCCGGTTTTACGCTGCATATTGGTTTCCGATTCAGGGTGCGGCAGGATAAGAAAGGATTCCTTTTCCAACCCACCAATAACGATATCGGCAAGCTGTTCTGGTGCCATCATCCCGTCCCCGGATGCTGCCCCACCCACCTGATTGAGCAGGCCCGCGGCGACCACCTGCCTGGCGCCCTCGGCGACAAACTTTTCCACCAGCGCCCGGCCTATGCCACTGCCGGCACCTGTAACAACGACAATTTTTCCGTCTAAATTCATTTACCTATTTTTCCCTTTACCTGGACAACGGCGCTCTTTATCAAGTGTTGTTACCGAAGACATTACGAATCCTCGCTGCCGAAAAATGCCATACGCTTGCCCCTGGGGCTCGGCACTTTGTTCTCCTCGGGCAGGCTGCAGATTCTGTCCATATGGGTGGTACTGCCGTCTGCATACTCCCACACCAGTTGGTCGCCTTCCATGTAGCGCTTGACGACCACCGGCCCCCAACCAAAAACGTGAAAATCCAGCACCCCGTTATTCCAGATCATGCTGGCTGAGCTGCGCATGCAGTACTCGTTGTTGCCGATCGTGAACAGCACCGAACCCTCGGTATCGTCAGTATTGAGGCCCGCCGTACTGTTGGGGCCATAGTCGTGAATTATCCCACTGGCAGTCACCACCACACGGCTGCCGCACTGCTCCACCCGCTCCACGTGCCCTACATGACCGCCCTTTACCCCTAACCACAGACCCCGGATATCGTCCGCGCCCTCTGGCAATGGCTCGGTGCACTGGGCCAGGATCGGCAGGGGGAAATGCGAGTAGCCGCAGCCCGGGGTATTGCCCTTGGGTATATCCGCCGCCAGTTTGCCGCTGCCGTCGAGTTCCGGCAGATCACAGTAATTGAGGGTGCTGCCGTCACCCGCCAGGGTGACGGGGTCCGTGGTCAGTGGTGGCCGTGAAGAAAAGTATCCCAGCCAGAACAGAAACAGGAACAGACAGAGCGTCACTACGACAAGGGCGACGAGTATTTTCTTGATCATAGCGCTTCGATTCCCATATTTTATTGGGGAAAATCAGACCACGTTTAGGCGGCGGCTGCCGCGACTGGCTGTTTCTCCCCGGCGTTCACCAGCGCGGAGAAGCGTTGCTGCTGATAGTCGGCATCTCCGAACAGGGTGTTGGCGATCATCAGGCGCTTGACGTAGGACCCTACCGAGAGTTCCTCGGTCATACCCATGCCGCCGTGCATCTGGATACCCTCACCGCCGATCTTACGGCCGGCGCGGCCCACCATCACTTTCAGCGCCAACAGGCTGCGCTGCGCATCCTCATCGCCGGCATCCAGTGCGCATACGGCCCGGTAGAGCAAGGACCTGGTGTTTTCACAGGCGGCGAACATATCCACCATACGGTGTTGCAGGGCCTGGAAGGAACCGATATGAGTACCGAACTGCTTGCGGGTCTTCAGGTATTCCAGGGTCTGGGCATTGAGGGACTGCATGGCACCCAATGCATCTGCAGCAACGGCGAGTACCGCCTGGTCTAGCACGGGGCTCATCAGCGCATGACCCTCACCGGGTCCGCCGATAACGGCTTCGGCGGTGACGTTTTCCAGTGCAATATTGGCCGCTTCGCGCCCGTCGGTCATGCGATAGGCAGTGGTGGTCACACCTTCGGCGAATCGCGTCAACCAGGAACAGGCTCAGGCCATTCTCGTCTGACTGCTCACCGGAGCTGCGCGCCGAGCACCACCAGCTTCTGCGCGGCGCCGCCGTTGAGTACCACCGTTTTCTCTCCGTTGAGTACCCAGCTCACTCCATCCTGCCGGGCGCGGGTGTTAACATCGGTGATAGCATAGCGACTCTGGCGCTCGGCGAAGGCAAAAGCACCCTGCAATTCACCGGCGACTATCTGCGGTATCAGTTCGTTCTTCAGTTCCTCGCTGGCACCGGCCTGCAACAGCCCACCAAACAGCAGCACTGTCGGCAGGAAAGGCTCCGCCACCAGGCCGCGGCCGAACTCCTGCATGATGACCATGGTATCGACCGGGCCGCCGCCAAATCCGCCATACTCCTCGGCAAAGGGGATGGACAGCCAGCCCAGTTCCGCAAATTGCCGCCAGTTGTCCGCACTGAAACCGTGCTGTAGCGCTACCGTCTCATTGCGCTGGTCGAAGGCGTAGGTAGCCTGGACGAAGCGCGCAACGCTGTCCTGGATCATGGCCTGTTCTTCGGAAAGATTAAAATTCATCGCATTTCTCCTTGCGTTCTACCTACAGTCCCAGCACGTGCTTGGCAGTAACATTCTTTTGTACTTCATCGGAGCCACCGTAAATCGAGGAGGCGCGCCCCCGGAAATACTGCTTCTGCGCAAAATCGGCAAAGTCATTCCCCAGTTGTGCCGGGCTCAAATCACCCTGCAGGGTCTGGCTGTAGTAGCCGGCCACATCCATGCGCAGCTCCTGTATCGTCTGCTGAATGGTCGTGCCCTGCAGCTTCAGCAGCGATGACTCCGGCCCGGGCATGCCGCCCTCAGCGGCTGAGGCCAGCACACGCAGTTCGGTGAACTCCAGTGCCATCAGGTCGATCTCAACATCGGCCAGGCGCTTGGCGAATACCGGGTCTTCCAACAGGGTCTGGCCGCCATTAACTTCCGCGCGAGCCAACTCACGCAACTGCTCCAGGTTGCGCCTTCGAATCAGCGACTTCGGCAATGGACAGGCGCTCATGCACCAACAGGGACTTGGCATAGGTCCAGCCCTTGCCCTCTTCGCCGATACGGTTTTCCACAGGCACACGGGCATTATCGAAGTGAACTTCATTCAGGTGATAAATACCGTCAATCGTCTCAATGGGATTCACAGTCACGCCGGGGGTCGTCATGTCGATCAGCAAAAAACTGATGCCGTCCTGCTTGCGGCCACTGTTGTCAGTCCGCACCAGGCAGAATATCCAGTCGGCGGCCTGGGCGAAGGAGGTCCAGATTTTGCTGCCTGTAACCACGTAGTCGTCGCCATCACGCTCGGCCTTGCACTGCAGAGAAGCCAGGTCGGAACCCGCACCGGGTTCAGAGTAACCCTGGCACCACCAGTCATCGCTGTTGAGAATACGGGGCAGAAAGCGTGCCTTCTGCTCATCGGTGCCATAGGTGTATATCACCGGAGCCACCATGGTCACGCCGAAGGGAATCGGCGCGGGGGCACCCGCCTTGCCGCGCTCGGCACTGAAAATAAAGTGCTGGGTGACACTCCAGTCCTGGCCACCGTATTCAACCGGCCAGCCGGGCGCCATCCATCCCTTCGCATTGAGGCGGCGTTGATATTCAATCATGCCCGCTTTGAGCGTAGGTGATGATTCGGCCCCGTGTAACATCGCCTTCAATTCATCATCCATCACGTTGGCGAAGAACTGTTGAACCTCTGCCTGGAAGGCGAGTTCCTCGTCGGTAAATCTGATATCCATGACTAACTCCTGTTTAATTTGGACAGGCCACCTGTTAACTGTGGTCAGTCTCCTTTTTGATATCCAATATTGCCTGCACACACTGCTGTGGCTGGTCCTGCTGCACAAAATGCCCCGCGGGGCTGATCGTTCGGTGTTTGACACCCAGGCAGCCCGGTACTTTTTTAAGGAAAGGCTTATCACCGCCGGCAGTCACCGGGTCGTCGTCAGCGAAGGCACACATAAAGGGCTTGTCGAACTGCTTGAGCACTTCCCAGGCGGCCTTGTTTTCCGCTACTTCCGGCTCGTCGGGAAACAAGGGCACCAGCGAAGGAAAGCGGCGCGCGCCCGCCAGGTAGGACTCGTCGGGGTAAGGTGCGTTATAGGCGGCTTTCTCGCCGTCGGATAGGGGCGCGGCGTTGCTGACGAGGTCGATCACTTCGCCAGGTCGCAAAATTTCGGAGCTTACGGCGCAGAACTTGCGCCAGTAAAGGAATCCGGGAACGCCGGAGGGGCCGCCCTCGAAGTCACCGCGAAAACATTCTTCCAACTCTGTCGCCTTAGGAACCGGCAGGGTCTTGTATGCCTCTTTTGCCATTGTCGAGAACGCCTCAGGTACCGGCCCCGTGGGCAAGCCGCCGTTGGCCAGCACCACCCCGGCAAATCGTTCCGGGAATGCAGTGACCAGGCGCAGGCCGATAAGGCTGCCCCAGTCCTGGCAAAAAACTGTAATGCCGCTTACATCCAATCGGGTCAGCCAGTCACTCATCCAGGCGACATGGCGGGCATATGTATAGTCCTCGGGCCGGGTGGGCTTGTCTGAGCGCCCAAACCCGACCAGGTCCGGCGCAATGACCCGAAAGCCCGCCTCCACCAGCGGTGGGATCATGTGCCGGTACAGGTAACTCCAGGCGGGCTGGCCGTGCAGCAGCAACACCACGTCGCCATCACCGGGGCCTTCGTCCAGGTAATGGATTCGCAGCTTCCCACCCTCCGCATCGTCTACCTGTAAGTAGTGGGGTGCGAACGGATAATCCTGGAGGTCCACAAATCGTTCGTCAGGTGTTCGTTTAAATTCCATGATCGTTTCATTCCTTTGTAACTAATGTCAGCGGCAGTGACCCGCAAGTGCCTCGTTAGGGTTTCAATAAATGGTGTCCATACGTCTTCGAATTTCCTTGCCAATGGAATTGTATTTACATATTATCTGCCATTATAATATGACAGCATTTATGTCATTACAATATAAATCTAAATGAGGAGCGCCAAAATGCGAAACATTAAGCCCCTGGTATCCGCCATCGCCCTGACGATCTACAGTGCCGCTGCCCTGGCTCAATCCGGCGCCCTGGAGGAGGTGATCGTCACCGCCACCAAGCGGGCCGAAAGTCTGCAGGACGTGCCGGTGACGGTAAATGCCATCACGGCCTCAACCCTGGAGGTGGCCGGCGTGGTCGACTTGACCGATGTCGCCCAGCTTGTGCCGACCCTAACCGTGTCCACCAACACCAGCCCGTTTAACACCGGCATCCGTATTCGCGGTATCGGTACTGCCCAGAACGATCCGTCGCTGGAGTCATCGGTGGCATTTATCGTCGACGGCGTCTACATGGCGCGCTCGGGTCTGGGCATGTCAGACCTCACAGATATCGAGCGGGTGGAGGTGTTGCAGGGGCCCCAGGGCACCCTGTACGGCAAGAACGCCAATGCCGGGGTGATCAGTGTTGTGACCAAAAACCCGAACTTCGAGGAGACCGAGGGCTCGGTGGCAGCTACGCTGGGCGACTACAGCCTGCAGCAATACACAGGCTCCGTTACCGGGCCGATCAGCGACACGCTGGCCTACCTGATGGCCGGCAACGTGCGCAAGCAAGACGGCTGGCTGGAGAACAATGTCGGCGAGGACCAGATGTCCAGCGATGACTGGAACCTGCGGGGCAAATTGCAGTGGGCGCCCACCGATGCACTCAGCGTGATGCTGACTGGTAGCTACGTGCACCGCGATGACAACTGCTGTGCACCGGACGCCAAACAGTCGGACCGAATTCTCGACCTGCTGGCGGCCAACAACATGCCAGTGCCGAAGAACGACCCCTCCGACTGGAAAAACAACGTCAATCTGCCCGCCGATTTCACCATGACCTCCGAGACCGAGGTGCTGACAATCAACTACGATCTGGGATGGGGCCAGCTGACCTCACTCACGGCCTGGAACGAGTACAAATACAAGAACTCATTCGATGCCGACAGCTCCCAACTGGACGTTATTCGACAGCAGGAGGACCGCTACACCGGCAATAGCTTGTCCCAGGAGCTCCGTCTGGCCAGCGACCTGGACGGTCCGCTGCAGTACCTGGCAGGCCTGTTCTACATGGAACAGGAGAATACCCGCGGCAATGGCAATCCCATTTATATTCTGGGTGAGGACTTTCTCCAGGTCCTCCCGGTCAGCGCCATCGCCCAGCCCGGTGACTATGCTGCCCTTAACAGTACCTGGCAGGCCGATACCTGGGCCGTTTTTGGCCAGACAACCTACAGCTTCACCGAAGAGTGGCTATTGACCCTGGGGCTGCGCTATACCCGCGAGCAAAAGGATGCGGACCTGCTAACGACCACCTATTCAAGCTCCGTCTCCGGCATGGCCGGCGGTCCCATCTTCGTCAACAATATCTCCCTGCCGATCGATGAAACCTACCATGGCGATGAGGACGGCTACACCTGGCTGGCCAGCCTGCGCTACTTCGTTACCCCGGACACCATGCTGTTTGTCTCCTCCGCCACCGGCACCAAGTCGGGCGGCTTCAACGGGGTCGGGGGCACACCCGAAGACCGCCCCTTCAAAGAGGAAACCACCATCAACTATGAGTTAGGGGTCAAATCCCAACTGTGGGATGACCGCTTGAAACTGAACGCGACGGCTTTCTATTCCGAGTTTGATGACTACCAGTTCCTGGCCCAGGTGCCGGTGGGGATCGGGCAGTTTGTCAGCAACGCCGCCCAGGTTACTACCCAGGGTGTAGATATGAGCTTTACCGCACTGCCTCTGCCCAACCTGATCATTGAGGGTGGACTGCAATACCTGGATGCTGAGTACACCGAGGGAGACTTGAAGGAGCTTGACCTGCAAGTGGTAATGGCACCGGACTGGAGCGGCTCCCTGGCGGCCACGCTGCTTTTGCCACTGGCAGAAGGCACCACCTACCTGCGCGCCGACTACAGCTTTATGGGCGATTACTACTCCAACCCCAACTACCAGGTGGCAGGAACCCAAACCACACAGGACTTGTTTAACGTGCGCCTGGGCTGGCGAAATGACAGCTGGGATGGATCCCTGTGGGTGAAGAATGCCACCGATGAGGCCAATGAATCCCTCGTTACCCCATTCAACCTGACGGGTGCGGAATACCATTGGCTGATGCCGCCGCGCACTTACGGGGCCACACTGCGATATAACTTCTGATCCGCTTTCTATGCTGTAGCCCCTCTCCGGAGGGGCTTTTTTTAAGGGTATCCCGCTGCTTCCGCAGGCTGGTGCAATCAGGTATACCGGGTGACGGGCAGGCACTACACTTTAGACCCAAAATCGGCGCAAAAATACAGAACAGGCTTATCCTCCCCTTTCCCTGTACGCCACCCTAAACATTATTGAGGAGCAACACGTGTCGATTTTTGACAATTTCAGACTGCATGGAAAAGTCGCCGTGGTCACCGGCGCCGGCAAGGGGATCGGAGCGGCAATCGCCAGGGCCTTCGCCGAGGCCGGCGCCGATGTGGTTATCGGCGCTCGAACTATCGCCGATCTGGAGTCGGTGGCCGGGGAGATCAGGGCGATGGGGCAGCGGGCACTGGTAGTCCAGACCGATGTGCTGGAATTTGACCAGCTGCAAAATCTCGCGGATCGCGCGATGGAGGCGTTCGGGCGCATCGATATACTGGTGAACAATGCCGGTGGCTTCCCGCCAAAACCGGTATCGCAAACCACCGCACGGGAATTCGAAGGCGCATTTCGCTTCAACGTGAGCACGGCCTTCGAACTGTCGCGCATCTGTGCGCCCTTAATGGTCGAGTCCACCGGTAGTGGCGTGATCCTGAATATTTCGTCAATCGCGGGACACAAACCCGCTCCGTGTTTTGCCGCTTACGGTACAGCCAAGGGTGCACTGTCTCTACTGACCCAGGAACTGGCACAGGAATTCGCGCCCAAAGTGCGCGTGAATGCCATTGCCGTTGGCTCTACTAAAACCGATGCACTCAATACCGTGCTGACTCCGGAAATAGAGCAGGTAATGGTGGACCTGACGCCGATGGGGCGCTTGGGGGAAGTTGAGGATATTGCCCTGGGTGCGCTGTACCTGTGTACCCCGGCGGCCAGTTATGTCACCGGGGAAATTCTCGGTGTCAATGGCGGGCTGGAGCGATTGAATATGCCAATGCCGCGGGCCTGGGGTGGAATGGGCTAGGTCAGGCGGGCAAAGGCGCTCCTTCGGACCGCTTGGCGCGAATTTATTGCCTTAAATTTTAACCATCTGTTTTTATTATACTTCTTGGTGCTCCGTCCGCTGCAAACCGCACCACCGTGCACAACCCACACAGGCACTGGTTAATGTGCGCCCGGGCCGGCGCAATCACAGCTGGCACGGATCCCTGGGGTGCACTCAGTGTTTAGGGGATAGCGCTTCCTGCCTATGCCCTTTTCAATTGCAGATGGGCAATCGGGGGCAGTCTGATCTATATTCCCTATTTCCAAACCTCCAGATTGTCGGCCCGGACTATGCTTCGATCGAGGCGAATGGTGAGCAAGGCTGACATATCACAGGCATCGAGCATCACAGTTACCGCCTGCTGATCATCAGTAGCCAGTGCATCGTAGATTGCCTGAACGCGCTGCAGCAGGTAGAACCGGTGGGGCTGGGCCAGGGCACTGATGGTCTCACCGCGCAAGGAGAATTCAGCTGACCCGATTGCCATTGCGAGACGATCCACCGCTGGTGTCCCGTCCTCAGGCTTATTTTCGGCCAACCAGCAATTGATAAACTCCGCTGCCGCCAGCGTTTCCGGCACAAAGTCTTCGGCAATTACCCGTAACACAGCCAGCAGGGTTTCAGGCACCTCGTCATCTACCAGAAAGTCAGTGCCGGCATTAAAGTATTCGGGTACGTCCTGGTCCGCACGATTCATCCGCTCCACCCATCGATACACCCGCGTTGCGCGCTGCTGCATCAACCGGGCAGGATGGGGATCGCGGCCCAAATGTGCATACATAGGTGCGATTAGGCCAAAGTCTCCAATACAGGGACGCCAACCCAGAAGGTAGGGGTATTGCTCAAAGTGGGCATTCAGCGCATCCAGGTATTGTAAATAAAGACTCTCAACCACATTGCGGGTCTGGTCGGTGACACCGAAAATCATCGCGGCATGGCGCATGCGATCCATCATGGCCTCGGTTTTTTCCTCGCGCTGTGGCGTGTCGCGCTGGGAATGCAGGAAGTGGTATCGAATAAACTCCAGATTCTCCTCCGGGTAATTCCAGCGATAGTGCATCGCCGGGCGCAACAGCCCGTCGGTGCCGATCACATCAAACAGCGCACTGACAATCTGCTGGCGCGGCCCGGCGGGCTGGCAGGGCCTGCCATTGGAGGCCTCGAAATGCTCGATGATAGCGGCGCCATCGCGAATCACCTCTCCTGCCGGGGTCACCATTGTCGGTATGGTTGGCAACTTGCCCTTGGGCAGAACCTCGGCCTTGAAACTCTCATGACCAGTGGACAGCTCCTGAAAAGGAATACCCTGTTTGATGAGATAAGCGCGAGCCCGCCCTGAGTAAAGTGAATGAGTGATGGCATACAGCCGGTGTACATCTGTCATCAGTACGTTTCCCTTTTCATTCGATAGGCGACATAAAATGGTAGCAACACCAGCAGGGTCAGCAGGAACAGGAGTATGCCCTCGCGATATTGTGTCTGTAGCGTATTGGACACCAGCTGCTTCATCTGGGTATAGCCTGCAGGCAGGGGCAGCACGCCATTCTCGCGCTGGTAACGCTGGTAGCGGGACAACATGCGCTGAAAGGTAACGGGCTGGATGCTGGCAAGGTCCACCGTCTCTCCGGGGTCCTCGACAATATCGAACAGTCGCCACTGGCCATCGCCCAGGGGCGGCTGGTTGACCACCAATTTGTAATCGCCCTGGAACAGGGCTGCATGGCCGGTCAGTTCGTAGCCCACCGCATCGTCCGCGGTATAAACCCGCTCAGCCTCCCCTGTCAGCAGCGGCGTCAGGTCACGACCGATAATGGGCAGCACCGGCCTGCCCGGCATAGCGCTCGCCCGGTTGTGCGACTCCAGCCATGGACAGGATGGTGGGGGTTATATCTGTAGCCCAGGTAAATGCACGATTCAGCTCACCGGTCTGCGGCAAAGGCTCACCGGCAATGATCAAGGGCACGCGCATGCCGCCCTCCCCCGTATAAAACTTGTAAAACGAAAGGGGGCTGGCTGCGGCGCTGGCAAAGCTGGGGCTGATCGTATTGTAGCTGCCCTTCAGGCCCAGGCGATCATAATCCAGGTGGTAACCAAGCCGTCCGGGGCCGAGATTGACGGGGAAGGCCATCGGGTCAGCGGGGCCGCTGGCTTCGCTGCCGTTATCAGAGGTAACAATGAAAATGGTATTTTCGTACTGCCCCTGTGACTTGAGGTACGCCACCAGGCGACCGATATGAAAGTCCATGGCTTCGATCATGCCCGCGTAGACTGCCATACGCTTGGACTCATAACGTTTGCGCTGGTCATCAAGGGCGTCCCAATCGCCTGTGGTCGCCATATCCACCATGGCGGTATCCGGTGGCACTATGCCTAGCTCCACAGCCCGTTCCAGGCGCTGATTGCGCAGTGAATCCCAGCCTGCGTCGTACACTCCCATGTATTTGTCGATGTACTCCTGTGGCGCCTGCACTGGTATGTGCACAGCCTGGAAAGGCACATAGGCAAAAAACGGCTTGCCGTCATCCAAATTGCTGTCAATAAACTCAATGGTTTTGTCGATCAGGAAGCGTGAAGAATAGAAGTCCGCTGGCAGTGTGATACGCTCACCGTCGGCAAACCAGTTGGCCTGGTCGTAGAGGGGTATGTAAGGGCGCTGCTCCCAGTTGTCGGCGCCGGAATCCATCAACGCCACCGTGCGCTCGAAACCGCGCCGGCTGGGACGCTTATCCGGGGTGGCCCCCAGGTGCCACTTGCCCGCCATATAGGTGTGATAGCCGGCATCTTCCAACAGGGTGGCCACGGTCACCACGTTGTCACCCAGCACGCCCTGGTAGTGGGCGTGAGTCCGCTGCTCAGGCGCCAGCATTTCAGGAATATTCGGCACGCCGGCCAGGTGGTTATCCACGCCAGTAAGCAACATGGCCCGGGCCGGGGCACAGTTGGCGGCGGTGTGGTAGTTGGTGAATCGAACCCCCTGCTCCGCCAGGGCTGACAGGGCAGGCGTGTTCACCTCGCTGCCATAGGGGGCAATATCGGTGTAGCCCAGGTCGTCTGCCAGGATAAAAACGATGTTCGGGCGTGGAGCGGCAGCGAGTGGCGCATCGATGAGCGTTTCAATCTCCTCACTTGCCCGAACCCCGGCAATTGAAAAGACCACTAAAAAGACCGCTAACAGTGAGGCGGCCAGGCCCCGTTGCCGGATGCCAGAAACTTTCACCAGCTCAAGCCTCTTCTGGCAGCCGGCGCGACGCGACCAGCAAGATGACAGACACGATCACCTCAGTGGCAATCAGGTCCAACGCAAAGGTGGCATCGTGCACCAACCAAGCCAGGACACGGCCAACGGCCGTGATAGATAGCAACATTATCGCCGGGTAATACCAGCTGCGACGGCCGCTGATCAGCGCAATCAACATGCAACTGGCCAGAGTCAGGAAGAAGGCAGACATATCACCCACCTGAGAACTCAAGCCCACACCCTGCTCCAGGGTCAGGCCAAACGTGGGCGCCACCCCGGCAGGGGCCACCAGCCAACGCAACCCTGTCACCAGGAAGAGGATTGCGGGCAGGAGCACCAGAACTCTCAGGACTTTATTCATCTTCTTTCCTCTTAATTTAGGGAATTTGGGGAATTTGGGGGACAGACCACGTTTAGGAATTGGGACAGACCACGTGTTTAAACGTGGTCTGTCCCCTATTCACCTGGTCTGTCCCCTATTCACCTCCCCTATTCACCCAATCAGTCACGCTCACTCAGCAATCGCATCATGGTATGCGCCGTCTCCAAACCCGAGTTCTGGTTCTGCCCGGTGACAAAGCGCTGCTCGTCGTCAACAGTCACATGTGTAGCAAAGAAATCCCTGAATGAGCTCTGGCTTTCGAATACAACACCGGCCTTGCGCAGCTCCGTCTCCGGGTGCAGCGGCGTGATCTCTATGTCCAGTTCCTTGATCTGCTTGTCAGTCACCCCGGTCATACGGCGCCCTGCGATCAGCAGCTTGCCGTCGCGGTCGCGCGCGTTCACCAAACCCAGAACACCATGACAGACACCACCGATCATCGCGGCCTTGTCACCGTAGTAGGACTCGCTCACCTTGGCCGCCAACTCGGGGGATTGCGCCAGGTCGTAGGCTGCGCCCCAACCCCCTGATATGAACACGATGTCGTACTGGTCGATATCCACATCGGCAATGGGTATGGAGCTCTTCACCTTGGCCTGGGCAATGGCATCATTGAGGTAGCGCTCGTCTTCCGGCGACCTGACCATGAATTGCAAAGTCTGGGGGTCAATAGGTATTTCACCGCCCCGGATACTGGCAATGTCCACTTCCATGCCACCGTCAAGGAACGTATAGTAGGGGTGGGTAAACTCAGAGGCCATCACACCGGTGGCCGGGCCCTCGGTTTCCCCCGGGGCCGCCAGCACGCCGTGGCTGGTGGTGATAATCAGGGCGCGCTTGCCCGGCAGCTCTGCCGTTGGCCCGTTGTATTCCGGGTGCAGGCCAGCCTTGTGCAGAATCGTCGGCAGTGACAGCAGCAATACCCCGATCAGGGCCAGCAGTACAACGGCGGCGGTAAGTAACTTCTTCATAACAGGGTTTCCTTAATAAAAAACTATTACAGACGGTGCCACAGCAGGTTCTCGCACTGACCCAATATTAATTTGACATTGATTATGCCATATAATACGTTCAGCCATCAATCACCCCGCCCTCATTGAGAACACGACCATGAAAAAGACAGTCACAGGGCTGGCAATCCTTACCGCGGTAGCCGTGATCGCCTACAGCCAGCGGGCGACCATCGCCACCCGGCTGATGGAAAGAGGCCTGGAATCCCGCATGGGTTCAAACATTGTCACGGAACTGGAAGACGGCCTGCATCTGGCGTTGTGCGGTGCCGGTGGTCCGATGCCAGCGCCCAACGCCTCCGGCCCCTGCGTTGCCGTGGTTGCCGGCACACAGCTGTTCATGGTGGACGCTGGCACTGACGGCCCGCGCAATCTGGCCCGCATGGGCTACCAGCCCGGCACCGTACAGGGCGTTTTTCTTACCCACTTTCACTCTGATCACATCGACGGACTGGGCGAGATCAGCACCCTGCGCTGGGCCGGGGGCGATAACGCCACTCCCCTGCCCGTCTATGGTCCCAATGGGGTGGAGCGGGTCGTGGACGGTTTCAACGCCGCCTATGCCCAGGATTTCACCTATCGTCATGAGCACCACGGCGACCTGGTGGCCCCCATGAGTGCCGCCGGCATGCAGGCCGTGCCATTTAACAAACCGCCCATGGGTGAACTGACCCTGGTGTACGAGGGTGAAGGTCTCAAGGTTGAAATGCTGGCGGTGGACCACTCGCCGGTAGAACCGGCTGTGGGATACCGTTTCAGCTACAAGGGACGCTCACTACTAATTACCGGTGATACAACCAAGCAGGCCAACATCCAGAAGTTCTCCGAGGGTATCGACTTGTTAGTACACGAGGCCCTGGCCCCAAACCTGGTAAACATGATGAACGCTACCGCCAAAAAGCTGGGCAACAAGATCATGGAAAAAATCACCCATGACATTCTGGACTACCACGCCAGCCCGGTGGAAGCAGCAGAAACTGCCCGCGATGCCGGTGTCGGCCACCTGCTGTACTACCACATCGTCCCGCCGCTGGTGATTCCAGGTCAGGACCTGTTATACCTGAACGGGGCTGAAGATATCTTCCCGGACTACACCATAGGGGAGGATGGCGTGGCATTCACGCTGCCGGCAAACTCGAAGGAAATTATCAAGACCAGCGACGGGCTGTAGAAGACAGAGTGTACAGACCACGGCTCAATCCACATAGAAGGCCCTGAATAGTGGCCTGCTCCCTGGCCCGCTATCGACTGTTTAACTGCCGGTGAAACTGGCGGGGCGCTTCTCCATAAAGGCCTGCATGGCCTCCTTGAGATCATTCGAATTCAGCGAGGTCATCATCGTCCACAATCCATTGAGTAGCAGGCTTTGCTCGGTGGTCATGTTCTCGCCCTGCTGCAACATGAACTTGGTGCCACGCACCGCCAACGGTGCATTGGCGGCGATCTCTTCGGCCATTTCCAGTGCCGCCGCATACACCGCGCCGGCGTCAGTGTAGACGTCATTGACCAGGCCGATCTTCTCCGCCCGCGCGGCTGAAATATCCTTGCCGGTATAAGCCAGCTCTGCCACCTGCCCGGCGCTCACCACCCTCGGCAGCCACCGCTTCCATGGCGCGGATGAAATCGCCCCACATCTCGAATGAAATGGCGTTGAGTTTATCCGGGCGATTCAGCCACAAGGTGGCTACGTGATGGTTGACCTCGAGCTTGAGGTTGGAATAAGAAAAATCCATGCTGTTGTCCAATTCAGGTTAATTAATCGTGGTCTGTCCCGGATTTAAGCACAGTATTCGCCAGATCAACCATGGACGCAGTGTCACTCTGATCCTTGAATTGCCCTGCCATGGATTACCCTTCCGAATCCGCGTTCAGTCTTTGAGCTGTAATGTAATGAGTCTCACCAGAACCTCGATGGCGGCCTCCTTACTCAACCCCTGGTGATAACGCAGGCGGTGCCACATTTCGAAGGAGGCAACCGCATCCACTGCCTCGCGCTCGCTGCGCGTCAGTTGTTTCAACTCTGGTAGCCATTCGTCAAGGTCCTTGCGCAGCCCGCGCTGGTAGCGGGCGTAGTTCTTGCGAAGGGTTTCCGAACGCCACAGCTGGGCGGAAGTGGAGAGAACCATGTTGCGCTGCTTTTCATAGCCCTCCCCGTAACGCTCTATCGCATGGAGAATACGCTCATCACGTGTGCCATCCCGGTCTCCGCCAAGAAACAGCGCCTCCATGGAATCCCGAATCTGCTCGTCGATCGTGGCAAACAAGGTTTCCATATCCAGGAAGTGACGGAAGAAAGAGCGAATGCCCACCCCAGCCTTGTCGGAAATTTGCTGCGCCGTGGGAATAAGGTTACCCTCCGCCATCAGTGTCAGGCTTGCATCAATGATGGCCTGCTTGCTGCGCTCGCTGCGAGCACGGCGGCCGTCAAGGACATCCGTTTTTATCGATTCCGACATAACGTCTCTTTTTTCTTTGTGCGTAAACTGCATTTATTGGCACTATTAATGCCATATTATATGGCCAACTCTGGTCAATGACCAGTATAAATTTCCGTGGCCTGACCGCATCGCCCTGCCAGTTAATAATGCTGTCGATCGCTGACTTTGCTGAACAATCCTGGCGTCGCCTGCCCTGGTAGTGGCGCTCCCCTCTGATTCCCTAGTGTAAGCTGGCGCCGATAACATAGAGATAAGTAGTCGCCGCCCAGCTTACTAATACCCAGAATTCAAAAATTCCTCGCCAGGGCTGAGGCGCAAACCTGAGCTCCATAAAATATATCAGGATCAGTCGCACCTTAAAGAATGCAATCGACAGGATGGCGATTCCGGGCAAAACAGAGGCCGCATGCGTACCCTCGGGTACGAGCAACCAGGAAACTGCTGACCCCGCGAACAGCACTAGCCAGACCACGGTAATCGTTTTAGCTAATCCTTCTAGCATGTCATTTCAACAAGTAGATCAGGGGAAATAGCACGATCCAAAGCAGATCGACCATGTGCCAGAACGTCGCGCCATTTTCCAGTGTGCGCATTCCACTGCCGTCGGGCACGTGCAGTACCGTGCGCCGCACAAAAAACAAAACCACCAGGCCTATTAATACATGTACGAAGTGAATCCCCGTAAACATAAAGTAATACATAAAGAAATCATTGGTGTTGAGCGTAATTCCGGCACTGAACTTTTCAGTGAATTCGGCAACTTTGATAATGGCGAACCCAAGGCCACATAAGAAACCTGACGCCAGAAAACGGGCAGCCCATACAGTATTTTTCTTGCGATACATGTGCACTGCTGTCGCAACAAACCAGGAACTGGTAAGCAGCAACAGTGTATTAACGATGCCGTAATTTTTATTCAGCAGTAGCTGGGACTGTAAAAAGAGCTCAGTCTGCTCATTGCGGTAATATAAAAAGGTGCCAAAGAAGAGGGAAAACAGCAGCATATCCCCTAAAACAAATACCCATATCCCTTCTTCCCCGGGCAGGCGCCTGGCAACCGGCGCTACCCGTCCTGCCGCAAATGGTCTGTTCAAGAAGTGTATTCCGATTCTATTGTGCGCCTGCCCGAGCGGCAAAAGCTTCGGCTTTTTGACGTTTTATCGCGCTCAACACCAGCAATGACATGATTACCACCCAGCCGCCGAATACTGCAACCGGCAGCCATAAGCCGAACAGTCCATCCCAGGCAAAGGGACCCGATTTGAAAAAGGGAATAAGACCCGCCGGCAAGAATATCGCCGCTACCCAGCAGTTGAAGAAACCGGCCCAGCGGGGGAATATCGGCTCGACAGATTCATCAGAAAAAGTGGCAATACCGATACTCAGGGCCTGGCCCATAAGCGGAGTCACGGTCCCCAGGAATACAATAAATGTCCAGTCATTCAGTGTCTGGATAATCTCGGGCGCGCGCTCCGGTCGAAACGCACACACAATCCAGCCTGCGCACGCAAAGATGAATACGGAATTGGCCAACACTCCGCAGACCAACTGCGAAAGGCTGAATATCGGCGGTAAATTACCCTCGATATGCCGAAGTTGCACACTGATAGCCGCAGTCCAGATAACGCCCAACGCAGATAATTGAATAGTGACCGCCCCACCCAGAAGAAAAACCCAGGAATCATTTGCATAGTAAGCGGCAATGGCATCAGCGCCTTCCGAAGGACTGGGAGGAGGCAAAAAGCCCATTACGATTAAAAGTGAAAATAGAATGAGCACCAGCGCCACCCCAGAGCAGGCACATAATTGTTGAAAACGATAATTCATCTCCATAATTCACTTTCACCCAAAGAATTACTTTTATTTAGTTTGGTTCCGGATAGACCGGGGCCGGGTTCTAATTATCAGACTGCCTCAAAAAGGCACTGGCATTTCCGGGTCCCTGGTGTCCACCAATGGCATAGCTGCACCCTTGGGGAGGCCCGCGTAGCCTTTGATCCAATCCATCATCCACTGCGGGTCTGCCTCTTTTCGCGGATTGAAGCCGGGCAGTAGTGCTCTGAACATAAATGGACCGACGTTGATACACATGGAAGTCATCTCTTTTGCAATCTGCCAAAGCGTTTTCGGGCGATAAAGAATTCTGTCTTTCTTCAAAGCAATAATCATTGCCCACAGCCCCAAACCGATCACATGCCAGCTGCCGTGAAAGACACCCAGTAAACGCGGAAGATATTTGCCTGAGTAAGCCATATAGGTATCGAAAGCGACCGTCTTGTGTTCGCCCTCTTCAATCATGTGCACAATCCAGAACGAACTCACGTACGGGCATGTACCGGCAAAAAGGGATTTACGCTTGGCGACGAACCAGTGGGTAAACCCACATGTCATCGATTCAAAGCCGGCGGAGTACGCCAGCTGGGTCTGCAAACTTCTGGACTCCAGCTTGGCATAGGCCCTGGTCATGTGCGCTTCGACTTCCTCCAACTCCGGGTAGCCATTGGCTTTCAGCAAATCGTTATAGCGGCGATGACATTTGTAGTGATTGGCTTCCTGGCGGTTAAAGCCCTTGATATCCTCCAGCAGATCTGGATCCGTAATATGTTCGCGGGCCCTTAATGCAGCGCGTATGAGATAGGGCTCCAGGTAAGGCATAGTAAGGGAAAAACCATTGAACATATGGGAGCGAACCGGGTTATCGGGCACCCAGACCGGGTCGATATCATCGGGAAACTCGAAGTTGAAATCGCGCACGACGATCTCGTCGACATCTTTTTGCTGGTAGCTGTAATTGGCTTGCATAAAAGCTCCCTCCCTTATCGTTATCTGCTGCGACTAAACCGCCACCTGCCCGAGGAACCCGGCGACGGATGCCCCATTAATCTGCATATGGGGATGGGTCAAAAAGCCTTGCACCATCAGTTGCGCGTCAATTTCGCTGGCGGTATAGGGGCATAGAACCGTGGCGTTGGGGTGCCTGGCCAACATCTCATCGACCCCCAATTCGTACTTCTTCAACTCGTCCGCGTAGCTGGTCCCGCCAGAATCTGCGGCGCCACTGTCGGCTCCAACAACCAATATTTTCTCGAAACCACGCGCCTTTGACTCCAGAATCGCCGACTCTAAAAACGCAATCGCCCTGTCCCACCGGAACTCGCCACTCAGAAGATAGGAGTTCTCAACCGACACACTTCTGAGCGCATGGGATGCCGCCAGTTTGCGCTTGCTCAAACCTTTGCTTTTCAGCAGCGCTTCAAGGCGCTCTTTTCGATCGGCAACTTCAATCATCAGGACCTGCGCGCCCTCTTCCAGACCGGACAAAATAGCGGGGCCCAGTATCCCCCACTCCTCATCCCTGTCTTTGGATACCAGGCAACGATGCCCGGCCTGCACTGAAGACGGCGCCTCAGTTGCCGCGCTGTGACCGGGTTTGACACCGTGTCGAGAGCTGGGCTCCCCCAAAAATGCGTCTAACTCGCTTCTGTGAAAGCGCCGCTCATCCCGCGCGCCAATTCGCAGGCACTGCAAGCGGCCTTCATTGGTCCAACGGCGGATCGTCGCCTTGCTTACATTCAGGAATGCTGCCGCCTCGGAAATCGTAAGCAGAGGGGCGCTTTCATGGTGCCACGAATTCATAGGGCTCACTTAGTGGGCTGACAATCGACAGCCTCTAAAGTACGGAAGCTGTATATACTTGTCAATTAGTCTCGAATATAGCCGTTTGTTCGCTATAAATGATCAATAATGTATATTCATGTATAACTAATAACAATATAGAAGGACCACCCATCAACACTCGAATGAGAGGGCAGACCCTGCCAGCATGACTATCCTTGTGACGCCGTTATTCGGGATCTATTCTTCGCTGCGCGATGAGTTGCGTCGCAACTGTTCTGCAATGCTTGAAGAATAGGTCTTTAACAGATTAAATGCCCAGTCACCTCTGTGCGGTGGCATCAGGAGTTCAGATATGTCAAATAAGGCCAACACTAATAATAACAATGCTAAAGACTACGACGCGATCATCGTCGGCGCAGGAATTGCCGGCCTGTACCAGCTTTACCGGTTGCGGGAAATGGGGCTCAATGTGCTCGCCGTGGACGCCGCCGGTGACGTGGGCGGCACCTGGTACTGGAACCGCTATCCGGGCGCACGCGTTGACTCGCAATCTTACATCTACCAGTACTGGTTCTCCGATGAATTGCTGCAGGAATGGGATTGGAGCCAGCGATTTCCCGCCCAGCCCGAAACCGAACGCTACCTCAATTACGTTGCCGACAAATTTGATCTGCGCAAGGATATTGCCTTCAATACAACGGTGACCTCTGCGCACTGGGACGCCGATCACTCGCGCTGGATGGTCAGCACTGACCAGGGCGACACCATTAGCGCAAAGTATTTTGTCAGCTGTGCCGGCATGCTGTCCGCGCCTGTCGAGCCGCCATTTCCGGGTCACGACACTTTCAAGGGAAAAATCGCCCACACCGCGCGCTGGCCGCGTGAAGGTATCGATCTCAAGGGCAAACGGGTCGGCGTTATCGGCACCGGCGCAACCGGTATCCAGGTTATACAGACTATCGCCGCGGAGGTGAGTGAATTGAAAGTCTTCCAGCGCACACCGCAATACGCCGTGGCGATGCGTAATGTAGATTACGACGATGCCGCACGCGACGCCTGGCGGGCACAATACCCGAAGCTGCGCGAGTCAGTGCAGCATACCTTTGTCGGTTTCGACTTCGACCTGCGAACCGACAGCTACCTGGATCTTTCTCCGCAGGAGCGCAAGGCGGCGCTGGAGGAACTCTGGGCCGACGGCTCACTGAGTTTCTGGGTCGGCGGCTTTCCCGAATTGCTCGACAATGAAACCGTCAACGCGGAAGTTTCCGAGTTTACCCGCGCAAAAATCCGCGCCCGTATCAAAGACCCGGTGGTGGCCGAAAAACTGGTGCCGAAGAGCTTCGGTTTTGGCACCGCACGGGTGCCCCTCGAGAGAGGCTACTACGATGTATTCAACCGTGACAATGTGGAACTGGTAGACGTCAGTGAAACCCCGATTGCAGGGTTTACCGAAAATGGCCTGTTGGTCGGAGACCGGGAATACCCGCTGGATGTCGTGATCCTGGCCACTGGCTTTGATGCCGGAACCGGAGCGCTGTCGCGCATGGACATTCACGGCCGCGATGGCCAATCACTGACCGACCTGTGGAGAAAAGATATTCGCTCCACACTTGGTATGCAGGTACATGGCTTCCCGAACCTGTTCATGGTGGCCGGCCCCCTGGCGCCTTCGACGGCATTTTGCAATATGGCAACCTGCCTGCAGCAGCAGGTCGACTGGGTTAGCGACTGTATCGCCTACCTCCAGGAGCAGGATCTCAAATCGATCGAGCCCAGCGCCGAGAAGGAAGAGTGGTGGGTGCAACATCACGACGAGACCGCAAACGCCACCCTGATGATGAGTACCAACTCCTGGTACACGGGCGCGAACATCGAAGGCAAGCCGCGGCGGCTACTGTCGTATATCGGCGGTGTGGGGGTTTACCGGGAATATTGTGACGAGGCAAAGGCCAGCCACTACGAGGGTTTCGTCGTGGCGTGACGCCGGCCCTGGCCTGGTGAAACTTACTGACTGGCAGAAATTGCGGATTCGTCGACCCATGGACAAAGCAAGGGTATTTTGACCCTATGATCTTCTCCCCGCCAAAGTAGCCGTGATAGCCACACGATATCCCGCTAACCCGGCCTGCCTGTGCCCTCACTGTGAAGGGCACATGATATACCGGTCACCAGGTCATTGGGCTTCCTGGATACAGACGGTTAAAATCAGGTGTAATCTGCCTGGACATTAAATACTTTTGGGCAGGACACTACGCCCTTTTTTCCCCAAGCAAATCGCAGGAGACAGTCTATGGCGGGCAGGCAATGGCAGGGATTTAACTGGGAGGACCCCTTCGGGCTCAACCAGCAGCTCACCGAAGACCAGCGCATGATTCGCGACAGCGCGGCCCAGTACGCCCAGGGCAAACTCGCGCCCCGGGTAAGGCAGGCTTATCGCGATGAATATACCGACCCGGCAATCTTCCGCGAAATGGGCGAACTGGGGCTGCTGGGCTCCACCATCGACGGTTACGGCTGCCCCGGCGTCGACTACATCAGCTACGGTCTGGCGGCGCGCGAAGTGGAACGCGTTGATTCCGGCTACCGCTCCATGATGAGCGTGCAATCCTCCCTGGTCATGTACCCCATCTACGCCTACGGCAACGAGGCCCAGCGGGAAAAATACCTGCCCAGGCTGGCCACCGGGGAGTGGGTAGGCTGCTTTGGCCTGACCGAGCCCGACCACGGTTCGGACCCGGGCGGGATGATCACCAGGGCCCGCAGTGTCGATGGCGGCTACCGTGTCAGCGGGGCGAAAATGTGGATCACCAACAGCCCCTTCGCCGATATTTTCGTGGTGTGGGCCAAGGACGATGCCGGCGACATCCGCGGTTTTGTCCTGGAAAAAGGCATGGCGGGGTTGAGCGCCCCCAAAATCGAGGGCAAGTTGGCCCTGCGCGCCTCGGTCACCGGCGAGATCGTCATGGATAATGTATTTGTGCCCGCCGACAATCTGCTGCCCGGGGTAAAGGGCCTCAAGGGGCCTTTCGGCTGCCTCAATAACGCCCGTTACGGCATCGCCTGGGGCGCACTGGGCGCCGCCGAAACCTGCTGGCAAACCGCGCGCCAGTACGTGCTGGACCGCAAACAGTTCGGCCGGCCGCTGGCGGCGAACCAGCTGATACAGCTGAAGCTTGCCGACATGCAAACGGAGATCAGCCTGGGTCTGCAGGCGGCTTTGCGCGCCGGGCAGTTGATGGATAGCAACCAGATCGCGCCGGAGCTGATCTCCATGATCAAGCGCAACAACTGCGGTAAATCACTGGCCATCGCCCGGGTGGCCCGGGATATGCTGGGGGGCAACGGTATCTCCGACGAGTACCCCATAATGCGCCACCTGTGCAATCTCGAGGTGGTAAACACCTACGAGGGCACCCACGATGTACACGGCCTGATCCTGGGCCGCGCCCAGACCGGGCTACAGGCCTTCAGTTGAAGGTCCGGCGCCCGGTGGCGGCGCCATAGTCAATCTGGAATTTATAATGGGAAGTTATGAAAATACTTCTCAACTGTGATAATCCACAGCCCTTTGCCGACGCCTTCGCCGCCGGCAATCTTCAGTTATCATTGGGTCAGTCAGCAACTTGGAGAACAAAGCGTGAATGAACCTGCAAATACTGGCCACCTCGGCATGGAACCTCTGGGGATGGACCAGGAGCATGTGACGGAGGACCTCAATCGTCATTTCCGCCTGACTCTGGGCCGGGATGGGGTAGGTGACTCCCATCGCTACCTGTTTTATGCGCTGGCGCTTACCATCAGGGATCGGCTGATCGAGCGGTGGCGCGAAACGCGCGACCAGCGAATGGAATCGAACCCGAAGCGCATCAGTTATATCTCAATGGAGTTCCTGATGGGTCGCGCTCTCAGCAACGCCGTGATCAATCTCGATCTCGAAGAGCCGGTTCGCCAGGCACTGCACAATTATGGCTGCTCTCTGGAGCAGGTGGAGCAGGAAGAGGTGGATGCCGGGCTCGGAAACGGCGGTCTCGGCAGGCTCGCGGCCTGTTTTCTCGACAGCTGTGCCTGCCTCGCGCTGCCCGTCACCGGGTACGGCATTCGCTACGAGTACGGTATGTTTCACCAGAAAATTGACGACGGCTACCAGGTGGAATGTCCCGATCACTGGCTGCGTGACGGCAATCCCTGGGAAATCGAAAGCCCGGAAAATACCGTCAGAATAAAGTTCTTTGGCCACTCCGACTATTACCGGGACCCGGCGGGCAAGCAGCACGCTCACTGGGTCAACACCCACGATGTGCTGGCGGTTCCCTATGATGTGCCGGTACCGGGCTATCGCAACGGCGTTGTAAATACGCTGCGCCTGTGGAAATCAGAAGCAACCGATGAGTTCGATCTCGAAGAGTTCAACGCCGGCAGCTACACCGAAGCTGTCGCCGCCAAGAACCTGGCGGAGCAGATCACCATGGTGCTGTATCCCAACGATGCCAGCGAGAACGGCAAGGAACTGCGCCTGCGCCAGCAATACTTTCTGGCGTCGGCCAGCCTGCAGGATGTGCTGCGCAGATGGGTGAAGCGTAACGGCGCAGACTTCTCCCTGTTTTCGCAAAAAAACGGCTTTCAGCTGAACGATACACATCCATCTATCGCCGTCGCCGAACTTATGCGCCTGCTTATGGACGACTACCTGCTGGGCTGGGACGAGGCCTGGGAAATAACCAGCGGCACCATGGCCTACACCAACCATACCCTGCTACCCGAGGCCCTGGAGAGGTGGCCGGTAGCGCTGTTCCGGGAACTGTTGCCCCGGCTGCTGGATATTATCTATGAGATCAACGCGCGCTTTCTCGTGCAGGTGGCGCAACACTGGCCCGGGGATACCGAGCGCGAGCGGCGCATGTCCATTATCGAGGAAGGTGATTACCCCCAGGTGCGCATGGCCTACCTCGCTATTGTCGGCAGTTTCTCCGTGAACGGTGTCGCCGCACTGCATACCCAATTGTTGGAAGAGGGCCTGTTCAACGATTTCTACCAACTGTGGCCCCACAAGTTCAACAACAAGACCAACGGTGTCACGCCGCGTCGCTGGCTCGCTCACTGTAATCCGGGCTTGACCGGGATTGTTTCAGAGGTGATCGGCGATCAATGGATTTCCGATCTCGAGGACATTGCCAGATTGCGTCCTTACGCCGATGACCAGGGATTTCGCCAGCGCTGGCAGGCAGTGAAACGGGCCAACAAGGAGCGCCTGGTGGAGCTGGTGCGGCGCGACTGCCGCGTGGAGTTTGACCCGGATATGCTGTTCGATGTGCAGGTAAAGCGTATTCATGAATACAAGCGCCAGTTGCTCAACGTGCTGCACATTATTCACCTCTACGACCGGGTGGTTCGCGGTGAGGTAGAGGGCCTGCAGCCACGTTGCATACTGATTGGCGGCAAGGCCGCCCCCGGCTATGCCATGGCGAAAACCATCATAAAACTGGTGAATAACGTGGCGGCTGTCATCAACGCAGACGCGCGCCTGAAGCCCTGGCTGCGAGTGGCGTTCCTGCCAAACTACTGCGTTACCGCGATGGAAGTGATTTGTCCAGGAACCGACCTGTCAGAGCAGATATCCACGGCCGGCAAGGAGGCATCGGGTACCGGCAATATGAAGTTCATGATGAATGGCGCGCTGACTATCGGCACACTCGATGGCGCCAACATCGAGATACGCGAGGCGGTCGGCAACGAAAACTTTTTCCTTTTCGGCCTGGATGCACACCAGGTTGGCGCCGCGCGCCGGGACTATAACCCGGATAGCCTGATCGCCGAGGACGAGGCGTTTACACGGGTGATGACCCTGCTGGAAAGCGGCCACTTCAACCTGTTCGAACCGGGCATCTTCGACCCGGTGATCGGCTCCATCCGAAGCAGGCACGACGCCTGGATGACGGCGGCGGATTTCCGCGGGTACATTGAGGCCCAGCAGCGGGTTTCCGCCGCTTACCAGGACACCGAGACCTGGACCAGGATGAGTATTTTCAACACGGCCGCCAGTGCACGCTTTTCCAGCGACCGAACCATTGGTGATTACAGCCGGGAAATCTGGGGGCTTTGACACTGTCCCCCCGACAGGACAGCGGCCCCTTGAACCGGCTCCAGTCGCTCCCTTAAAGGGCCCGGTCTTTTGACTTGCGCGGGATGTCGAGCCGCGCCTCCAGGCTTTCGATCTCTACCAGTACTTCATCGATAAAACCCTGGGTAGCCTCGGGGATTGGCCGGTCGGAAAGCGTGGCAATGATGCCGGGTGATGCTATATGTGCCAGGTCGGCGATATGGAGCATGGCGAAGTCGTCGGGCGACAGGTCAGAGGGGAAGGTATTGATAAGGCTTGCAGTGACCGCGTCGGTTTCACGCACTATACGCCGAATAACCGTCAAGTCTTCGGCGCGCAAAAACAGGTCGTGCAGCTCCTCGCTGGAGCGGCTGGTGCTGTATTGCTGACCCAGCCAGTTCAGGTACCAGCCGGGCAGTTTTGGCACCAGCAGAGGAAACGGCAACACGTCTTTGATATACAGCGCAGGCAACAGGGTCAGCGGGTGATCGCGCCGGCATATTATGACCGGCGAAGACAGGGCAAATGTGCGGGTACGAATACCGGAATCCATCGGCTCGAAGGGTGAGCCCACGTAAACATCAACGTTGCGCGCCAGCAAATCCTCCTGCAGTTCGTCCCAGCTATGGGTACGCAGGCGAAATCGCAGCTTGGGGTATTTGCGCAACAGGCGCGCGAGTGCGGGTGCCACAATACTGTCCGCCATCCAGGGGTCTGAACCGATAACGACCTGGCCGCTCTCCAGGTTACTCAGCAGCTCCACCTCCCTTCGCGCGCGGGCTATGGTACCGAGTGTCTGCCTGGCCGCCCGGGCAAGGATTTCCCCGAATTCCGTTGGGGTCACGCCGCTGCGCCCCCGGATGAAGAGCGGAACGCCGTATTCCTCCTCCAGGCGACGTATGCTCACCGACAGCGCCGACTGCGTAAGGGACAGCGCCTCCGCCGCGCGCCGATAGTTGCGATGCTCACACAGGGCGAGCACGTGACGCAGTTGCCGGATCGATTCACTCATGACAAATATCTATCAAATACGAGAATATAATGAATTTGACACTAAATTCGTGCTTATGTCATCTTGTTGCCACGCCCCTTGATTGATCTCGGAGGAAATAATAAATGTCTATTCAAGCCGTTTGCGCCGATGGCAGCACCGTCACCTACACTGATCGCCGCCGCTGGCTCTGGTCCCTCTCGCTCTTCTGGCCAATCATGCCCGTCATCTCCTGCTGGCTGGCCATCAGCTCCGGCCAGGTGGCCTGGTACTGGGGGACCCTGGCGGTATGGTACGGTCTGGTTCCTGTCATCGACCACCTGCTGCCCACCGATTCGAGCAATCCACCGCCGGAGGTTGTGGAGCAACTCGAAAGTGACCGCTACTACCGCGTGCTGACCTACCTGACAGTCCCCATTCACTATTTCACCCTTATCTACACCGCTTACATCGTTGGCACCCAGAATCTGCCCTGGTACGCCATCCTCGGCCTGGCGCTCTCGGTAGGCGTGGTGAACGGCCTTGCCATTAACACCGGCCATGAACTCGGCCACAAGAAAACCAAACTCGAGCGCTGGCTGGCCAAGATCGTGCTGGCGGTGGTCGGTTACGGACACTTTTTAATCGAGCACAACCGCGGCCACCACGTGGATGTGGCGACACCCGCAGACCCGGCCAGTGCGAAAATGGGGCAATCGATATACGGATTCGCCTGCACCGAAATTTCGGGGGCCGTGCGCCGCGCCTGGAATTCGGAGAAAGCCCGCCTCGCCCGCGACGGCCAGGGACCCTGGACACTCCAGAACGAAGTATTGCAGCCGCTGCTAATCACCGTCGTACTGTATGGCTGCCTGCTGGTCGCCTTTGGCTGGATAATGGTTCCTTTCCTTTTTGTGCAGGCGCTGTGGGGGTGGTTCGGCATTCTGACCAGCGCCAACTATATCGAGCACTACGGGCTGCTGCGGAAGAAACTGGAAAACGGTCGCTACGAGCGCTGCCAGCCGCACCACTCGTGGAACTCAAACCACATCATGTCCAACCTGATTCTGTTCAACCTGCAACGCCACTCCGACCACCACGCCAATGCCACACGGCGCTACCAGAGTCTGCGCAGCTTCGACGAGCTCCCGGAACTGCCCAGCGGCTACCCATTGATGTTTGCGATCGCACTGGTGCCGCCACTGTGGTTCGCCATTATGGACCGCCGCACCCTGGACTGGGCGGACGGTGATTTTTCCAAGCTCAATGTACTGCCCTCCAAACGCGAGCACCTGATGCGGCGTTACGCCCCGGAACAGCTGGCCTGAGCGCGTCACCGCGTCCCCAGCCTTGACAGCCCCCGCGGCAACCCCGGTGACTTCACACCTGGTGTTGCCGGCTTTTTCCGCGGACCCTGCGACACGGCATTCTATCGGCTATTATTCCAGGGCTGCGCGAGCTTGTTAACTGAGGGGCTAACTATGGACGAGATTCGAAAGAGCCAGCGCCTGCTGGTCGGTCACGGGGCGCTGGTGTTGCTGTATGCATTTGTCGTTGGTTTCGGTTTTTTATTCTTCCTGATCGGAGATATTCGGCTTTGGCCTATCCCGGGCGTGATCGACTTCCAGATGCCGGGCACCTATGACGCCTGGCGTATGGCGCATATGGAAGGGATCACCAATGGCTTTGGCCTGTGGCTGATGGCGGCTGTTTTACCCCTGTTGAATTTCTCCGCCAAAACATCCAGGCGGCTGGCAATAGGCATGATAATCACCGCGTGGACGATCGTTATCGCCTCCACTATCGACCCGCTGTTTCCCAATGCCCGGGGGCTCGAACTCACCGGCGAATCCAATGTAATGAATGACATTGCCTTCCTGTTGTTCGTGGTCGGTATCGGAATCGTTATTGCAATCATGATCAAGGTGGCGCACCAGTGCTTGCTGAAGCCCGAATAATGGGCGCCATGACTGAAGCGGTCCGCCTGTGGATCACTGGCACAGGTGGCAGGGGCAAACTCAAGACTGCTACGCGGTTTTCGCTATTATATTGAAGAGCCAATTCGCATGCCACCAACTCTACCGCCGTTCCACCTGGCCATAGAAGTCCGCGACATTTCCGAGGCCAGGGAATTTTACGGTAAGACCCTGGGGTGCCCGGAAGGACGCAGCGACGTCTCGTGGGTAGACTTCAATTTTTTCGGCCACCAGCTGGTGTGTCACCTGTCTCTAAGCTATCCCGCAATTCGCTTTGATTCCTCACAAAATCCTGTGGACGGACATGCCGTGCCTGTCCCCCACTTTGGCGTCGTATTGACAATGGACCGGTGGAAGGCCCTTGCGAGCGAATTGCAATTGGCAGCCATAGACTTTGTGATCGAGCCTTACATCCGCTTTGAGGGACAGCCGGGAGAGCAGGCCACAATGTTCTTGCTGGATCCCAGCGGCAATCCGCTGGAATTCAAAGCCTTCCAAAATATCGAAACCCAGCTGTTTGAAACCTGAGGCCACATCAGGTGGGGGAGCGGACACCTACCCTCGGTTCCATGTAACGCTTTATCCCTGCCAGAACCCACATGGTGACAAGACCTGGCACCTCGAACACAGCGTCTGGGGTAAAGACTGTACAGAGGGCCTGCCAGTTCAGATCAAAATACCACAGGTCGCACTACTGCAGACCAGGATCACCGATCCCAACGGATCGGCCATCATCGCCGAGTTGCTCTATATTGTCGCCCGTCAATGCGCGCAGAAAAAGCTCGAGATCCCGCAGCTGCGACTGATCGAGACCAAGAGGCCGTATCATCAGATCGAGTTCAGGGTGCGCTACGCCCCCTTCATTATAGAACCGCAGGACAGTGGAAAGATCAGGTAGCGAGCCGTCGTGCATATAGGGGGCTGTCAGCGCAACGTTGCGCAGTGTGGGCGTCAGATACTTCCAGCGATCAGCTGTCCTGCCGGTCGCCTCATAACGACCCAGATCACTCGACACCGGTCTGGCGAAACTCACTTCGGGCACTATTTCCACACCCGGCGCCAGCCGCACGGTACTGTTGGCAGGGTCACCGGGATGCATAGACCGGGCGTAACCGATTCCGGTATCGTGGAAATCGCCGTCGCTGAACAGCGCGTAATCGTGATCAATGGTATGACAGCTGGTACAGCCACTGCCTTTGAACAATGCAAAGCCGCGCTGCTCCGCCTCGCTCAGCGCCGTTGATTCTCCACCGAAATACCAGCGGTCAAAAGCTGAACCGGCAGACACCAGGGTGCGCTGATAACTTGCCAATGCCTGGCCAATGGTTTCAATGCCAACCCCCCGACCAAATGCGGACTCGAACAGACCGCGATAGTCTATCTGTGAATTCAACGTATCTATTACAAACCCTACGGAAGGATTCGCCATCTCATTAGACATGAGCAAGGGCTGCCATACCTGATTTTCCAGACTGGATTCACGCCCATCATGAAACAGGCGCTGGCGATAACCCACATTGTACAGGGTGGGAGCGTTGCGCTTTACAAACCGCCCCTGGATCCCCACCGGCGTGCGCAACTCGTTCTGGCTGAATCCCTGCTCCGGGATATGGCACATGGCGCAGGACAGGGTGCGGTTGAATGACAGGCGGCGATCAAAAAACAACTTCCGCCCAAGGTCAATTTTCTCCCGGGTGAGTTGATTGTCCTGCGGGATGGCCATCACGGGAAGACCGAGAATCGGTGCGACGGCAGGGACAGGCAAAGCATTCCAACGCCCCTCGCCCGGACTTATGGCGGACAGAACAGTCGGTGCCGCCCAAGCCCCGGTGGCGCCAAGCGCACGTATCCACACGGTCAATATGAGCATTCCCAGCAAGCGCTGTGAAGTACGTGATCGGCCCGGGGGCATTACCATTGCGGAATCCTCATTGTGGGCTATGCTGGATTATTCGCAGTATAAGAGTGATTTATCATGCGGTGGATATTGATTGCTGTCCTCTTCGCAGCACAACTCACCCGGGCAGACGAAACCTGCATGTCCCCATACATGGCGAAGATCGAGGGCCAGGAGGATTTCGTCTACGTCTGGACCCTTGGCGTCGAGGGCGTGGGGGACGAGCAGGACAAGTTGGTGACTGTCGACGTCAACCCCGATTCACCTGCCTACGGCAAGGTGGTCAGCAGCCTCTCGGTGGGAGGCCGCAATGAAGCCCACCATACCGGCCTAACAGACGACAGGCGCTACCTCTGGGCATCCAGCCTGGATACCAGCAGAATATTTATCTTCGATATCCATACCGATCCGGCAAAACCCACGCTAGACAAGACAATCACTGACTTTGTGGCCAAAACCGGTGGTGTGGTCGGACCGCACACCAACTATGCCCTGCCGGGTCGCATGATGATCAGTGGACTCTCGAATAATCGCGACCACGGCGGTCGGACGGCGCTGGTGGAGTACACCAACGCCGGCGACTATGTGGTGACGCACTGGATGCCCACCGATGACGACCTCAGAGGCGCGGAAAAGTCGGGCGAGTTTGCTGACGGCTATGGCTACGATGTTCGAGCGCTGCCGCGCAAGAACATCATGGTTACCTCATCCTTCACCGGTTGGAATAACTACATGATGAACCTTGGTGTCCTGATGGCAGACGCTGAGGCGATGAAAGCATTCGGCAATACGGTCGTGGTGTGGGACCTGCATGCGCGTCAACCCAGGAAAATACTGGATGTACCAGGCGTGCCGCTGGAACTGCGCTGTGCCTGGCAGGAAGATCACAACTACTGTTTTACCAGCACCGCATTGACCTCCAAAATCTGGCTGATCTATGAGGACGACAAAGGGGCATGGCAGGCAGAGGAAGTCGGCGATATCGGCGACGCAGCGAAAATACCCTTTCCGGTAGACATCTCAATCACCGCTGACGATTCCCGCTTGTGGGTCAATACCTGGAACGATGGCATGACGCGGCTGTACGATATCAGTGACCCGCACCACGCCAAACAAATCTACACCAAAAAGATCGGCGAACAGGTGAACATGGTATCCCAGAGTTGGGATGGCAAAAGGGTCTACTACACGTCATCGCTGATAGCCAATTGGGACAAGCGGGAACCAGCAGGGCCTGACCTGCAATATCTCAAGGTGTATGACTACGACGGCAAGGAGCTCAAGCAGACTTTCAGTATCGACTTCCTGGCGGCAAAGCTGGGCGCGCCACACCAGATGCGGTTCGGTGCCTATGCCCTCTACGGCGACAAAACCGCCGCCCGATGAAATTCCGGCAAGGGAAGGTGGCACTGTTTGCCGCCCTGCTTTCCTGTCAGGTTATCTCAGCCGCGGAGCCCGCCAAGGTGCTCGGCCACGGTTATGGCCCACTACAGTATGAACCGCCACCAGCGGGCAGCTACCAGCTTCCTCCGCTGGGCACTGCTGCAGATGGCAAGGTTCTCAACGATACCGGCGAGCAACTGACCCTTTACGACCTGTACGGCGATAAACTGGTGCTGCTGGGCTTTATCTATACTCATTGCTCAGATATCAACGGCTGCCCCCTGGCCAGTTATGTCATGAAAAAAGTACAGACTCGCCTGGCTGAAGATACCAGCCTGGCGCCGGCTGTACGCCTGATCAGCCTCAGCTTCGACCCCGAGCAGGATACCCCTGCCGCGCTGGTCGACTACGCCAGGCATTTTCGCGTGGCAGGGTCTGACTGGCAGTTCCTGACCACCGCATCAGAGTCCGAGCTGCAGCCCATCCTTGAAGGTTACAACCAATGGCGGCGGCGTGAATATGATCAGCAAGGGAATTCCACCGGCAGCATGTCGCACATACTACGAGTATTCCTCATCGACAGGCAGCGCAGAATCCGCAATATCTACAGCACCGGCTTTCTGGATGCGGACACGGTATTCAACGATCTCGAGACCCTGGCTAAAGAAGAGCGCTGGAACCAACAGCCCAAGCACTGACAAGGGACAAGCTGAACAGCCCCAAAACCAGAAGCAGCTGGCCTATACTTTCCCCCACGGGCAGGAACCGGAAACAAGCGATTGTTATCCCCAGACAAGCGCGTGTGGGTTGTGGGAGTTATCGCAGACACAAACAATACATCAGGAGAAGTACCTGTGACAGACCCCGAATTTGATTACCTGGTAGTAGGCGCCGGCGCCATGGGCATGGCCTTTACGGACGTCCTGATGACGGAATCTGACGCCACGGTGGCCCTGGTTGACCGATACCACCAGCCCGGAGGCCACTGGAATGTGGCCTATCCATTTGTGCGCCTGCACCAGCCTTCAAGCTTTTATGGCGTGAACTCAAGGCCACTGGGTGAAGACCGCATCGACTCTGCAGGCCTTGAACAGCGGGCTCTATGAGCTCGCCAGCAAAAGCGAGATCTGCGCCTATTACGACAATGTCATGCGCGACTTCATAAGCTCTGGCCGGGTCCGGTACTTTCCCATGTGCGAACACCGCGAGAATGGACAGATTACCTCTCTCGTATCCGCTGCCAGTCACGAGGTGAAAGCGGCCAGGACAGTCGATGCGACCTACATGAATGTCCGGGTGCCGGCCATGGGAGCGCCCTCCTACGAGGTAGCACAGGGTGTTCGCTGTGTTGCGCCCAATGCCCTGGCAGGGCTGCGGGGCGAATGGGACCGCTATGTCGTTGTCGGAGCGGGCAAGACCGGGGTTGACGCCTGCCTGTTTCTACTCGAAAACGGCGCGAGCCCGGACAGTATCTGTTGGATCAAGCCCCGGGATTCCTGGCTGTGGGACCGCGCCCGGGCCCAGTCAGGAGACCTGTTCGAGGAATCTATCCGCCCCTTTGCCCTGGGACAAATCGTTACAGCCGCAGAATCGGAGTCTGTGGACGACCTGTTCGACCGGGCCAGCGCCGCGGGCGTGCTGCTGCGTATCGACGAAGAGATCAGGCCCACAATGTTCCGCTGCGCTACGGTTACCCGGAGCGAAATCGCCCAGCTCAGGCGCATCAGGGACGTCGTGCGGATGGGGCGGGTCAAGCGCATCGAGCCGGCGCGCGTGATATTGGATGAGGGCTCCTTCGAAACCGGCCCCGCAACCCTGTACATCGACTGTACGGCTGACGGACTGGCTCGCAGGCCACCACAGCCGGTGTTTGCCGGAAACAGGATTACCCTGCAGTCGGTACGCACCTGCCAGCAGGTCTTCAGTGCCGCGTTTATTGCCCACGTGGACATCAGCGAACCCGACGAGGCCCGCAAGAACCTGCTGTGCACGCCGGTTCCCCATCCGGACACCGACATGGACTACCTGCGCAACCTGCTGGCCGACCTGGCCAACGGGGCCGTGTGGGCCCAGGATGACGCCCTGATGGCCTGGCTGAAAGCCGCGCGGCTGGATGGCTGGACTTACCCGGGTTCGTCTGCCGAGTCCGATACCCAATTCAATACGCGCATGCAACAAGAGGGCGCGATCGCCGCGAAAAAACTGATGGGTTACCTCACAGCCAGTCGGGATTGACCAGGGCAAGGCCCGCCTCAGTTCAGGCCCCTGGCGGGTCCATGCCGGGGTAGTATCCGCCGGACGCTAGGCAGAGGGTTTCAACAAGCGCAGCGCCGCGGCAACGAGGATATACATGATCGCAAAGAGCACCACCATCGCGCCGCCACCACCCAGGAAAGCCAGGGCACCGGCGATATCCGCTGCGCCATAGGGCGTGTCAGTCATCGAAAGGCCCCTGTTGGACGCCAGATTACCCGCCCAGTAAAAAAGGGTATTGCCCCAACCAGTGACGATGAGGCCCCAGCTGCAAATCGCATACTGCCTGTGGGTCAGCTTTAGTTTCCCCATCAGCAACACCAGCGCGACCAGCATGATGCCGTTCATAATGCCGCCCACATGGGCCGCCTGCCAGCCGCGGGTGGAGCCGGGAATGGCCACCTCCCAGACGGGAAATGGCCAGAGATTAACCGCGTCCAGCAGGGAAAAAACCAGCATCACCCCCGCCACAAGACCGACCGTGAGCACCAGCAGCGCATGCAATATGACCAGATAGAAAAGATGATCACTTCGTGGCTTTTCCAAAGGCATGGGTTCTCCCTCTTTTTTTAAATTATTGTGACGATTATGTATGAGCTCATTGCTCGCCGCTATCCCGATATCAGCGTGCGATATAGCCGCCGTCGATTACCAGCTCGGACCCGGTCATATAGCGGGATTCCTCGGACGCCAGGAACAGCACGCCGTTGGCAATGTCCAGGGGCTCGCCCATATACCCCATCGGGATATTGCCCATAATGCGTTCCTGAAAAGCCTCGCCCTCGGCTTCAGTCATGGAACCCACAGCATCGGTGACCATTGCCGTGGCAATGAAACCCGGGTGAACCGAGTTCACCCGGATCTGATAGCCCTCGGCGGCGCAGTGCAGCGCTGCGGACTTGGTAAATATTCTGACGCCACCCTTGCTGGCGTTATAGGCGGCCACCTTCGGCTCACCGATAATTCCCTCGATCGAGGAAATATTGATAATCGACCCGCCACCGGATTTCATCACCTTGATCACTTCGCGGGTACCCAGGAAGACAGCATCGAGGTTCACATTCTGGGTCGCCCGCCAATCCGCAAGGGTAGTGTCTTCCACGGTACCGACAATGGCGATGCCCGCATTGTTGACCAGGATGTCGAGCCGACCGAAGCGTTCAATGATTTCGGCCACCACTTCCTGCCAGCGCTGCTCATTGGTGACATCCTGGTGAATGGCTACAGCTCCTGCGCCGATGGCAGCCGCGACGCGCTCGGCGTTACCCTCGTTGATATCGGCCACCACGACCCTGGCGCCCTCCTCCGCCAGGCGCGTGCAAATTGCCTCGCCTATGCCCGACCCACCACCTGTTACCAGTGCTACCTTGTCCTTGACTCGCATAGTTCCCTCCCGGGGATAGTCTTGTTTAGTGTTACAGCCTCGGGTTTAAGGTCAGCCGGCGGTCATGCCGCCGTCGACGACAAATTCGGCGCCGGTGCAGTAAGCCGATTCCGCCGATGCCAGGAAACGGGTCATGCGGGCGATATCCTCCACCGTCCCCAGCGCTGCCATCGGAATCATCTCCAATACCGCTGCCTCTGCGGCAGCCAGGTCCGGCGCCAGGCCCACCTCCACAAAATCGTGAAAAACCAGTTTGCCCATGTCGGTATCGATCAGCCCGGGGTGGATCGAATTGACCCTGATACCGTAGCCCAGCCTGGCAAACTCCACGGCAGCGTGCTTGGTATAGAGGCGCACCGCACCCTTGCTTGCGCCATAGGCGGTATGGCCGGGTACGCCTATCAGCCCGGCGACCGAAGACAGGTTGATAATGGATCCCCCCTTTCCGGCAGCGCCGCCGGGCTTCATCGCAAGGGCTGCGTATTTCATGCCCAGAAAGACCGATTCGACATTGGTCTGGTTGACCCGTCGAACCGCGGCAAGGCTATTGCTGTCCAGGGTACCGCCCACATAGATGCCGGCGTTGTTTACCAGCACATCAAAGCCGGCGCACTGGGCCAGGGTTTCGCCAACCACCCGGGACCAGTCGTCCTCACTGGTGACATCCTGGGCGCTGCTGAACGTCGTCGCCCCGGCCGCATTCAGCGAGCGCGACAGTTGCTCACAGGCGGATACATTGATATCCGTGAGCATCACCGACGCACCGGCGGCCACCAGCTCTTTCGCACAGGCCGCGCCTATACCGGCAGCCGCTCCTGTCACCAATGCCGTTTTTCCCCGCAGGGACGCAAAATTATCCATCGATATCACCGCCTGTATTGAGTGTATATAGCCTATGTGCCGAGTCGCCTGAGCGCCGCCTCGGTGAGGTAACGATCATAGACATCCGGGTTATTCATCTCGGTCTTGTAACCGCCATCGATTTCCCGTACCTGGGCCAGCCGGGTAATGCGATTGGTCTGTATATCGTGCGCATGCACCCGGGTCCAGGACCACAGGGGATGCGCCCCGTCCATTACCCGCTTGTCACCTTTGTCATAGAGCGAGAACGCGCCGTCAAACGAGCGGAAGATCTCGCCGCGTCGATCATAGCTCACCATACTCAGGGGCAGCAGGGTCCTGGCGTCGAACCAGACCCGCTTCTTGCTGATTGGCGCCCTTGGATAGCCGGTAGGCTCTGCCTCGACCACTATCGCCTCGGGCACCAGTTCCACCTCGGTATCCCAGAAAGTCTGGCCCTTCTGGCCGCCATGAACACTGTGTTCCCAGTTGGGATCGTCCGCGTTCCAGCTATTGCTCACCGCCGCCAGGGCAGGACCACGGTGCACGGTGCGGTAGTTGCCCCAGGTGAGGAAGGGATCACCTGCAGCCCAGGCATCCGAAAGGTACAGGGTAGAACCTGGAATCAATGGCTCAAAACGCTGGTTAGTCGGGAAACGCCTGACCCGCTTGAAGGCGGGCAGGTAGCCGTACAGGTCCGGGTAGCGGTTCTGGTCATAGTGCCAGATGTTCAGGTAAGAGGTGCCCTTGATATCGTTAGGTGACACGAAAAACACCGACTGGTAGCGCAGCTTGTCCTCGTGGCCGGGCCAGTAGGGCTTGGGGTCAATCACCAGCCGTCCCACCGGGCTCATTTCAACCCAGCAGGACTGGTAGTTGTAGGCGATCTCGCCGTACTCGTCGAGGTCGTATTCCTTGACCGCGGAGAGGGAAACATCGTGCCGCCCCCAGCTCAGGGTGATTCCGGCAAACACCTCGACAGCCGACCTGGGGTTCGGAAACGGGTTGCCACCTATCCAGGGCTTGCCCTCGCGGGTGACCACATTGCCGTCGTCGGCGAAGACAGCCTGGCCCTGGTTACGCAGGGTGGCTTCAACATATTCCCAGGGGCTCAATTCCATGATGTTCGTGGTGGTCGGGCGCAGCGTCAACACCCGGCCCATCTGTGCAATCTGGGTGTACTGAATGGGGTCCAGCAGGTCCTTGACCAGCTCGACATTGCCCGCATCTATGCGATCACCAGTACTCAGTTTGCCGCCCGTATAGGCCTCTATCGAGAGCAGTTCATCGGGGTATGCACTTTCCACACTCCCGGTACGGGCGATGCTCGACCACAACGGCGCAAGGACACCGGTGGCCAGTACGCCGCGACCCAGCTGGGACAGGAAGTGGCGACGCGAGAAACCCTGATCATAGCGGCGTATCCGCATGTTACTGCTCCCCCTTGTTAACGGCAGCCATCACGCGCGGCAAACTCCGCCAGCATGCGCTGCTGTGTTTCTTCCAGTCGATGATCGTACACCACTATACGCTGATAAAGTGAACAGGCACGGTCTGCATCGGAGTTACCCGCCAGCAGCTGCAGGCGATGCAGCGATGTGTCCAGCCAGCGAGGCGAACCCTCCGGTTCCGCGGTAGCTATATGCGCCAGGGCACGTTCGGCGGCAAACACGTCGCCCATGGCCTCGGATTGCGCGGCCAGTTGTTCCCATGCATCCCCCGAGTTGGGAAAGACCACGAGCATCGCCCGAATAGCCTGCAGGGCTTGCTCGTCCCGGGAGGTGGCGCGCAAGGCATGGATCCGGAGCAGCCACACCTGCCGCTGCAACTGCGGCTGGGATTGCATTGCGGGTAACCAGAGTTCACATAACTGTGCCAGGTCCTCGTTGCGGCCGCTGGCCTGAAACTCTCGCAGCAACACGTAAAGCTCCTGGTCGATAACTGAATCGACACCGGCGGCCGGTAAGCCACTGACGAAAGCCCCGCAGTGCGGCCAGCCCTTGCAGGCGGTCCAGCACCCGCAAGGTGGACCAGGCGAGTACCCGCTTCTGGGAGGAGTCCAGCGCAGGGTTGCGATAGAGTTCATCGAGAGCAGGCAGTATCTCCTGCGCATCCTCGGCCAGGATACTCCTACAGCTGCAGGGTCAGTACTTGCATATCAAGTGATTCGCGCCGGTCTTCAGGCAGGTCCTCGATCATATCCAGCGCCGCTTGCGCCTGTGCGGTCAAGGTCTGACGGTTGCCCGTTGCCAGCGCTGCCTGGAAGCGCGCCAGGGTGGACTCCAGTTCAACAGCCAGCACGCTGTTCTTCAGGCGCGAATCCGAGCGCGCCAGCTTGAGATGCCTGTCCCGCTGATCATCATCGTCGGCTACCCGCGCCAACGCCATGTGGGCGCTGGCAATATCAGGATCCGCCGGGGCCACGGCGACGAAGCTGCCGGCGGCTGCCTCAAGTTGCTGCGCGTACGCCGTGGTCGCCTGGCTCTGGTACATGGCATTGGCAACGATAAAATACAACTTGGCCAGTGGCGCCTCGAGATTGTCCGGAAGCTGCGCTGAAGCACGCAACATTTCTATAACTTTCATCGAGTCCCGGGTGAGGCCTATCTGGTAAAGCGAAACAGCGAAATGATAATAATACAGCGTGAGATTCAGTGGCGACTTGACCGCATCGCTGGCCAGGAACTGGCGAAATTTCAGTACATTGGTTTCGTACTGCTGAAATGCATAGGCATATTCAGCGTCAACGAGCAGGCTGATGCTACCGAACTCGTGCCCCACTATCTCATCCCGGTAGGTGAGAATCCGGGTCAAGCAGGCGATCGTCCAGGTAGCCCTGGTCAACCAGCTGTCGCAGGTAGACAGCGGCCTCAATTGCGCCTTCCTGCTCCTTGCGATGACGCTCCAGCAGGACAAATGCCCTTTCCTCGACGAGTCGCGCCTTGCCCGCAGTGAGCGGTTCGCCCTGGACCATCCTGATCGGGCCGGCTTCATCCAGGCGTAAGGCCACCAGACCCAGTTCCGTGTCGATGATCTCATGTAGTGGGTTATCCGGATCGCTTGCCAGGGCCTGCTTGAGAAGTTCCAGGCGCTTTCTCATACCCGCCTCATCTGACTGCAACTGCTCTACATAGGCCAGGCCCAGCCAGCTGCCGTATACGATGCCCGGAAAAAGTATCCGCAATGAGGCCGCCTCAAAGCCCCGCCTTGCCCGTTCAAGGTCTGTTACCGCCGCCTCGCTGTCCCCGGCGTGCTGGGCAAGGGAAAGGTCCAACCAGGCCTGCCAGTAACGCAGCGATGCCAGCGCCTGGTTGACCTGGTACCAGAACTCCGAGCGATACAGGGCTTCCAGCGCGGTCTCGTCCTGGCCCGTGGCCGCCTCCAGGGTACGAATACCCTCCCGACAGCGGTCTGTGAATCTCCTCACCCAACTGACGACTTTCCAGCAGGGCCGCTCGTTGGCTTTCAGACTCCCGCTGGTAAGCCACCCACGCGCCATAGGATTCGGCCAGCTCCGGGCATTGCTGGACGCCAGACCCTGTTTTGGCTGCTGCGTGGCGCAGGGCCTGGTAATCCGGTGGTACATCGGCAACCGCGGTCGGCAAGCCCGAGAGGAAGAGCATCGCACTGCCGAGCAGTAGTTTGCGGAAATTTTGCGGCTGGCCCACTACATCGCCTCCAGCAGCAGAGACATTTCGGCGGAGAACTGGCCACCCATGACCAGGGTGAGCAGTTGCCGGGCAACAACGATGTCACCGTCCATTGTCGCCGCCGTTCCCTTACCCGCGTCGGCCACCGCCTGGAACTGCAGCATTGGTTTGTTGCGATACAGTGAACGGTTCACCTTGCGCCCCAAAGAGGCCTCTATCAAGGCGGGATTGGAATCGTTACTGACATCGAGCGTGGACACCTGGCCACCGTTCGTCACCATGTCCTGGGCCAGAGCAAGCAGGCGATCCATATCAGCTTCATGGGGCGGCGCATCGCCGATAATGATTACTACCCGCCGGGCGCCGGTACGCCAGTTGGCGTCCATTGCGGCTTCCATGCCCGCCGTCACGGCCTCCTGCCAGCTGCCACCTCCGGCAGCTTCCAGGGTGCTCAGAAAGGCTATCAATTTCGCCAACGAAAAGCTCAGGGGCTGAACACGGGTAACAAATTCCGGGTCATCATAATCCCGATAGGCGACAACGCCGAAGCGCGCTATCGGCACCAGTGAGCGCACCGAGTCCACGATATCAGCTACCCGCGTCCTGACCTCCGCAATTGCCCAGTCCATAGACCCGGTAGCGTCCACCACAAACATCACATCCAGCCCGGTTTCCCTGAGGCCCTGCACGTAGGCGGCAAAGCTGTTGCTGGACTGGCTGAGCCCCGTACCAATGCCCGTACCAAAACCGGCTGTGCCCTGCCCCGCTGTGAACACTACCGTATCCAGCACAGGTGGAGCCAAAAGGGCTTCACTGCGCCCGCCTGCGGCGGCCACCATCGCCAGGTCAACTGAGGGAGGTGGTGGTGTTTCACTGGCCGCGGCCACCAGCACGGCCGGCGGGTCCAACTCCGGCGGCTCTTCAAACAGCAGTGGCTCGGGTGGCTCGGGCGCTTCCGGGGGCACCACCAGCTCCAGCTCAACCGCATTGTCGACACCAGCATCTCCCGGCAGGTCGAGCCCGCGCCCAGCCTGCCAGGAGAAAAACACGTGTACCAGTAGTGAGATCAGTAGCAGCAGACACCACAGGCCAGCCCTGCGCAGACCGGTCATGCCCCCGCTCCGGGGCGACCCAGCTCAGCTGCCGCCATCGTCATTGATGGTGACCAGGGAAATTGTCTCTACCCCGTGCCTGCGCAACAGGTCCATCAAGGGCATAAGCGCGCCACTGCGGCCATTGCCATCCGCGCGCAGGATAATGCGTGCCGGGAGCGGCCCTGCGTCTTCCAGCTGAACGGCCAGCCGGGCTATATCGATCGCCTGTCCGTCTAGTACAACGACACCATCCCGGGTAAGGAGCCACTCGGTGCTGGCAGGGGTGGAAACTGTATTACTGCTTGAGCGCGGCGGCACCACGTCCTCGTCCACCAGTTCAGAAATATTCCCTACGATCAGGAAAAACATCAGCAACAGGAAAATGATATTGATCATAGGGATGATCTTGTCATCGATGCGCTTGCCCGCAGATGTGCTCGCTTCGAGCTTGATCAAGATCGTCACTCCTGTAGCGGCAATATCTGCAGTTTTGATAAAGAATGGCGCTGTAATATGTCCACGACATTGACCAGCATTTGAATCGGGAGTGTATCCTGCGCACGGATGAACACCGGTGTCTGCGCATCATACTTTCTGTCTTTCAGGTAAGCATCAAAGGTAGCCGCTTTCAGCGTCTGTCCATCCAGCCAGATCTGGCCGTCCTCGAATACCTGCAGATCTAACGCAGCGCTTGCCGATTCGCCCGGCTGATCCTGCCTGGGAATATTGAAGGCGAGCTCCCCGAAGCGCAGGAAATTGCTCTCCAGGATGAAAAACAGCAGGAGGATAAAAACGATATCAATAAGTGGCGTCAGGCTTATCCGCTTGACGGCGCGCGGCAAGCGCTCTGGCAGGCGCATGCTCCGGCCCCCTCAGCCCGCCGCTGCCGAGTGCTTGTAAAGTCCGGCGGTGAACAATCTGGTCAACATATTTTCCATGCGGGTGCGCAGCGAGTCGACACGCGCTTGCAGTCCCGCATGTACCAGGGCAAAGGGAATAGCCACAGTCAGTCCCACCGCCGTCGTCAACAAGGCCTCCCAGATGCCGCCGGCGAGCATGCCCGCATTGGCACTCGAGCCCTGGTCTGCCAGCCCATGAAATACATCGATAATACCCAGGACCGTACCCAGCAGACCCAGTAACGGTGCGAGATAGGATACCTGCTCAAGCACACCTAGCAGTGATGAAAGGCGCGCAAGGATCTGCTGGGCCATCCGGCTGAGCTCCGTCGCGGCCGTGTCACGATCGACACCCTCGCTCTTGAGCCATGCCATGCCGTTTGCAATGACGGGCGCGAGATCGGACCGATTGCCCACCACAGCGGCGGTGCTTCGGTTTCAGAACCCTCGCACCACAGGGTGACCGCGCTATCGAGTTGATCCAGCCCGCGGCGTGAAACGCCGCGAAACTGGATCAACTTGAACAGGGTTATCGCAAGTGCCACCACTGACATCAGCAGGAGCACCAGGACCACCGGCCCGCCCAGCATCAGTAGTGCCAGCCACTCTCCCTGCTGCGGCATCTGTTCCAGCACTTACAATCAGAACTGGTACGTCAGGCGGAAGGCCACCTCATCGGCGTAATCAAAGGTGGTCAGGGTGTTCTGGTTGTCACTTTCGCCGCCGATGAAGTTGGCAAACAGCTCAGCGCTCCAGGCCTCGGTGGGCTTCCAGCGAACTCCAGGCTGGATCAGGTAACCGCCCTTGGGATCCCACAGAACGGCAAGATCGGTCCGCCATGCAAGCGTCGGTGAGGGCTGCTGGAAGGCGAAGGAGATGGCGTCGAATCCATCTCGTCCACCCGGTCCCTTCCAGCCCGGCGCCTCGTTGGTAGTACCGCCATATCCTTCCAGGCTCCTGCCAAAGAGGTCACTTTCAGACTTGTGCATCCACTGCAAAACCATGTAGGTCGCCGGAAAACTTTCTGAAAACCGATGGTATTTCTCGAACACCAGTGAGGTAACCCATTCGTCTTCCTCGAGGTAGTCCTGGGCCAGCCCCGGGTCCGTAAATACTTTATCCGGAGTGTAGGTGGCTTCGAAGCGCACGATCAACTGGTCCAGCAGGGAGTCAGGCTCGCTGAAGAACATGTAGTTCGTGCCGAACCCGTAAATCTCCTCACGCTTGTACCTGCGGTCGATATAACCACGCAGGTCACCGAGCCCGCCCGCCTGCGGTGAAAAGAAGGCATCCAGCACGTTTGAACTCAGCGCATAATTGTCCACCGGTGTCCCCGGCGGAAGTCCCAGTGCCGGCAGGACGAGGGCGTCAGTCAGGAACTGTGCCGCCGGGAAATCATCGAGCACCTGCTGCAGGTTGCCGTTCAGTCGCGACCTGCCGGCATAATTCCACCACTCTTTGGAGGTATAGACACCCTGGCCGGTAAAGGGCTCAAAGGGTGTTTGCGCCAATAAATCGCCTATGCCCGGGGTCGGGGATGCCGGCCTTGGTAAAGGGATTGAAGCCAAGCGCGTCCCAGCGAATCACGCCCTCCGGGTTGCGACGACTGGTAAAAGTGAACTGCAATCCCAGCTCGCCCACCTGGCCCTGCATGCGAGCACCAAAATTCCACTCGTCGTCGACCTCATCGAAGCCGTCCTTCTGCCTTAGCACGAACTGCGAGGCGATCACGTTGTAGGGCGTGTTTTCATCGGAGTAAACCGTGGGCTGGAACTCCTGGGTCCAACCTTCAAGCTCCCAGCCATTGTCGAACTGGTAGCTGCCGCGAACACCCAGCGCAGGAACCCGCTTGTCCGAGAATTCCTCCGATGCCCAGTCCAGCGCCGAGTGGCGACGCAGGTCCAGGCCATTGGGCGTATCGAGCACACGGAAGAAAAGCGATTCGCCCCAGGCGATCTGCTGGTTGCCCGCCCTGAGCCAGAATGAACCCTTGTTCCAATCCAGGTAAAAAGACGGGAGGTCGATCATGTAGTCCTCGCCACACACCTCCAGCCGGGTCGCGCAATCGCCGCGCAACGGCGTCTCAAAGTAGTTGGTATCGCCATAACCATCGTAGGTGTCCCAGGCATAAAGGGCGCGCACTTTGGCAACGAACTTCAGGCTGTCGCTGAATTTTGCGTCTATATCGAGCTGACCCCGGGTCATGTTGAGGTTCCAGTCGTTGTCTTCCTCAAATGATTCGGGACGAGTCTGTGGTATACCCAGCGAGTTAACTATCTCCTTGCCGTTATAGATATTCCCGCCCTGGTTCCAGTAGTTCTCGCGACCACCGTCACTCAATGAATAGGCTCCCTCCTGGCGAATAAAGCCCGACATATCCCAGTCGGCGGCCGTTACTCCCGGTGCTGAAACCAGCAAGGCAATAAGACCGACTCCCTGTAGCGCAGATGTTGCTGTTTTCTTATCAGTCATGGCTCTCTCCGTTTACTATTTTTATCAGTTACAGCCCTAATTCAATTGCAATTGCAGAACATTTCCGTGGTGCCCGGCCAACAGGGCAGCTGCAGAGGGAATACTTTCGTCGCCGGTGACCACAAGACCCTGGTACCAGCCGGTATTCAGGTCCCCACCTTCCAGCAACTCCCAACTCTCACCCCCATCCCTGCTTTGCAGCAGGTTGCGAATCCCACTAATCAGTACCTCGCCATCCGTTGTCGACCAGACATTGAGCAGAATTCCCTCTGTAGGCGTCGGTATTTCCGACCAGCTGACGCCGCCATCTTCAGTCCGGATAACCCTGCCATCCTGTCCGACAGCAAAGCCGGTGCCGTCGGCGGTCATATTCAGCCCAAACAGGGAAGCCTCACCCTTGTGTGCTGTCTCCCAGGTCTGGCCGCCATCAGTAGAACGGATAACCAGCTCGAACTCGCCGACGATTGTCACGACACCCGCGGGGGACACATCCACTGCATAAAGGTGGGGTTCGACGAAGTCATTCAGAATCGCTTCCCAGTCGACGGGCAGGGCTTCCCAGCTAACGCCATCGTCCCTGGATCGCAGAATTGTTCCGAAGCTACCCACGGTGAAGGCAAGGCCATCGCTACTGTTAGCGACACTCAACAGCCGGGCATCCGTGCCCGAGTCGACCGCTTTGAACACACCGTCCTCGGACCTGAAAACAGCGCCCTGCTGGCCCACGACCAGGGTTGAACCGGCGCCACAGCTGACGTCCAGCAGTGCCAGTTCACTGAATCCCTGCCCGGGCGTCCAGCTTTGTCCACCGTCAGAGCTCTCGACAACAAACCCGGAGCTGCCCACGGCTATGCCCTGCTGGCCGTCCAGGCACAAGCCATAGAGCGCATCATGGGCCGTACCCCGAACACCCGGACTGGCTCAGCCAGGGCTTCCGGCGGCAACCCGAGCCCACAGACCAGCAGCGCAACACAGACAGATCGCTGGAGCATATGGATCAGCTGCCAAGGCGCCGGATTGCGGGCACGGTCATATAGCGGTCGTAAAGATCACCCTGGTTGTAGCCGGAGTAGAAGCCTCCCCGAACCTCCTTGGCCTGGAAGAAGCGGCTCATGCGATTGGTCTGGATGTCGTGGGTGTGCACGTGAGTCCAGGACCAGACCGGGTAGTCGCCGTCCATTTTGACCGTATCGCCCTGTACATACTGACTGAAGGAAGGCTCAAATGATTTCCACAGTTCACCGCGCCGGTCATAGGTCACATAGGCAATAAACATCATATTGCGTGTGTCAATCCAGACCCGCTTCTTGCTCACTGGCGCCCTCGGGTAGCCGGTTGGCTCAGCCTCCACAACAATGGTTTCAGGGATCAATTCCATCGTCTGGTCAAAGAACGTAATGCCTTTCGGTCCGCCGTGCACAGCCGGCTCATAGTTTTCGTTGTTGCCCATCCAGTTGTTTGAAACAGCCCCCAGCATGGGTTGCCGGCCGATGACCTTGTAATTACCCCAGGTAAGCATCGGATCGCCGGCTGCCCAGGCATCAGACAGGAACACGGTGATACCCGGCACCAGTGGCTCGAAGCGCTGGCTGGACGGGAAAACGGCGTACGCGCTTGAATGCGGGAATGTAGCCGAACAATTCGGGGAACTTGCGCTGGTCGTAATACCAGGTATTCAGGAAAGACGTGCCCCGTGAATCGTTGGGATAAGTAAACCAGACCGACTGATAGCGCAGCTTGTCCTCGTGGCCGGCCCAGTAGGGGCTGTCGCCATTTACCAGGCCCACGGTATTCTTCTCCGCCCAGCAGAAATCGTACTGGTATTGCTCTGAGCCGTCGGGGCCAATGTCCCAATCGCGAATTGCGTACAGATTCTCGTCGTGACGCCCCCAACTCAGGGTAATATTGGCGAACGCCTCGGTGCCGGTCTGGGCGTCGGGGAACGGGTTCCCGCCAATCCAGGGTTTGCCTTCAGTGGTGAACACATTGCCGTCCGCGTCCATTTTTGCCTTGCCAGAGTTCCTGAGGGTGGCCTCCAGGTATTCGTGGGGGTAGAGCTTTGTCACATCGGTGGTTGTGGGGACGATCTTGACGCGCCGCCCCATCTGGCTGATCTGGACATAGGCTATGGGGTCCAGCAGGTCCTTTACCAGCTCGACATTCTCAGCGGTGATGAAATCTCCGGTTTTAATCTTGCCCTTGGTATAGGCATCGATGGAAAGCAGCTCCTCGGGATAGGCTTTGGTAATATCTCCCGCCTGTGAAATCAGCGGCCATAATGGGGTCAATACTCCTGCCGCCATAGCGCCCTTTGCGACTCTGTCCAGAAATAATCGTCTGCTGTAATTATGGTCATATTTCTTGATGATCATATCGGCTCCTCCTCAGGAACAGTGCTTTGCTTATGTCTTTAACTACCTTCCTACGCCGTTGCTGGCCGGTCTGCTGCAGCGTGTGCAGGGTCATCCGGGATGGTGTACTCGGATAGGTCGACGCCTTCACCCACGAGCAGGTCTTCGTAGCCCAGAAACTTGGGCTTGATCAACCACACCAGCAACGGAACCACGATCAGGGCAATCACCATATTGATAAGCATTACCATGACCAGTAGCAGACCCATATCCGCCAGGAACTTGAGCCCTGACAGGAAATACCAGGGCAGGATACCAATCAGTACTATAGTCGCCGTGAAGAAAATCGCCTTCCCGGTGGTCGCCACGGCGTCGTCTATAGCCTTTGCGTGATCGGCAAACTCTTGATATTCCTCACAAATTCGACTCAGGAGGTAGATGCCGTAGTCAATACCCACCCCGATTCCAATCGCGGCAATTGGCAGGGTATTAACGTCGAGGCCTATGCCCATCTGCACCATCACGGCACCGAGTAAAACGTTCGAAAGGTTGACGGGTATCAACAGCAGGATGCCTGCCACGACCGAGCGGTAGGCGTAACTGCAGGTGATGAGAATAACGACGTTGAGCAAGCCCAGGATGATCCACTGGTAGTAATCCACCGTGTCGTTGATGGATTGCTGCAGCGCAATCGTGCCGGTGCCCAGGCGAATTTTAAACGCCTCATGATCCAGGCCGATCTCTTCCAGCGCGGCGCGCGTCTGCTCCAGCGCCAGGTCCACGGTCTCCTGTTTATTGTCCTTGTACCACAGGGATACGGTAGCGTTTTGCTGCACAAAGTCTGCAACATGCAGGAAAGCCTTGGGCCCGGTACCAACCATCACCGCCCCGGCGGCAGCGGCGACCGCCTCCTGGCTGTGGTCCAGCGGGGCCCATTTGGGATTACCACCGCTGAACAGGCGATTGGCCTCGGGCAGGTAATCGGCGAAGGACAGCGTCGCCACCGGCGGCACCTCGGCATTCTCGAGAATGCGCTGCAACTTCAGCATTGAGAAAACGGTGTCAGCCTGGCGCGCCACCCGGCTGGGATTATTGATATCCTTGGCCTCGAAAACGACTTCGAGAGTATTCAGGCCGGCGAATTTCTTGTTGATCTCCGACACGGCAACGTTGTATTCCGAGTCCTCCCACAGCAGGCTGCTGCCCTCCACCGGGTTGCCCACCTTGATCTGGATTACCTGGCTGATACTGACCGCCGTCAACACCAAAAGCACGGCCGTTGTTACCGGTGCGCGCGTGCCATGGCTCAGGGTCGCCATGCGCGACAGGACCCCGCGTATGGCATTGTGCATAAAACTACCACCGGTCTTATTGGTCCCGATGATATTGTCGACGTTCTTCGGTTCGGGCAGGAAGGACAGAATCAGCGGTGACAGGAACACGTTGGTGGGTATCAGGATCAGGGCCCAGAAACCGCAAAATACGGCGAAGCGCTCCATCGCCGGTATCGGCGCGACCATGATCAGGAAAAGGCCGACGGCATCGGTGACGATTCCCAGGGTTCCCGGCGCCATCATCACCCCAAGGGAAATCTCCGCAGCTTTGCGCTTGTCACCAACCGTGTGGTACACCTCGTAATAGCGCTCGATAAACTGCACACAGTGGCTGAATGAGCGGGCCACCAGCAACAGCGGCACCACCATGATCAATGGCTCGATGGGATCGCCGAGCCAGCCCACGAAGCCGAAGCCCCAGATACCCGCCACCAGGCTCGTAGTGAGGGGCGTGACCACCCCAGCGATATTGCGCATATACAGAATCAGCGAAAGAAGCAGCGCCCCGCCGGTGACCGCGAAAATGCCCAGCATCGCTTTCTCATGGCTGTACACCCAACCGGTGAGCATGGGTTGCCCCGCGACATAGATCTCGTGATCGGCGTCGCGCTCATTTGCCACCAGTGCCTGCACGTGCTCGAATATCACGCCGTAATCCATCAGGCGTTCGATAAAAGTTGCCTTCACCAGCGTCGATGACCCGTCGCCGGAGATCAGGAATTCCCTGGCATTGGGCGCCTTGTCCACCCGCTTGCGAAACTCCTCGATTTCCTCGTCGTTGGCCGGCGCGTGGTCCCCCATCAGCGGCTGGCTCTCGATACCGTAAGGGGTGGCTTCGGAGTACCGGGCTTTCTCTGTGGCGATAGACAGAATCTGGTCATGGTCCACCGCGGGCACAAGGTCAATCTCCCGGGTCAGGTTCCACACTTTTTGCAATGTCTCGGGGTTGTATATGTCCCCGTCCTTGCGCTTGATCATTACCGTGACTGTCAGCGGGTTGCCGAAGTTGGGATGATCCGCGTAGGTCTGCACAAAGGGATGATTTTTTGGCAGCAGGTCCGAGAAGATCGTACGCAACTCGACATGGCGCAATCCTGCTGCAAAAAACAGGGTTATAGCGGCGATGACGACCAGGGACACCACGCGATGGTGCATGGTAAAGAAGGCAAGTCTGTATCTTATGGTTTTCAGCGCGGTCTTCCTTTATAGGATTATCATTACCACGTCACCAACTGCGTGTATCCGGCCCCTGCGGGAGGGGATACACACTTTCACCTGACTCTAGCTTACTCTATTACTGGACAGCATCAAGTAAACTGGCAAAATTTACTTTGGCAAAAGTCTGGTCAGCATCTCTGCGCTGCAAGACCGCAGGCTCTGTAACTCAACGCGCTCGATCAGGGCAGGAAGGTTCGAGTTGGCCATGGCGCACGGTCTATGGCAATCAGTTAAAGTTGTACCCAACCGCTAGACCGTAGGTTCTTGGCTCGATAGTGAACACGTTGGTAAACAGGCCTGAGGACGGATCGGTAAGATACATACCTACCAGGTTACTGTCGTCCATTATGTTCCTGACGAAGGCGCGCACATACCAGTTGTTTTCTGGTGCGCTCAGGTTCGCCTGGGCATTCCAAACATCCCAGCTGTCGATTTTATCCACCGGCAGGTTGAACAGGCGCGCGTACATTGAATCCTGCCAGTAGTAATCCACCCGCATCGACAGTTGATAATCCCGGGGCAGGATAAAGGTGTACTGGCCCCCGATGCTGACTGACCACTCGGGAGAGTTCTGCAACTGATTGCCATCCAGGTCCTGGGATATGCCCCCCGATACCGGCAGACCGGCTTCGGTCAGGGCCGAACAGGAGCTGAACTGCGAGCCGACCACGGCAGCGAAGGTCGCCGGATCCAGATCGACGATGCAGTTTGACGCATTCGACAGATCCTTGATCAGGGTGACATCAGGGTTCCCCGCGGTGGGGTCGCGGGTATCGATACTCTCGAATCCTACCGCCTCACTGTGCAGGTAGGCGACGTTGGCATTCAACAGCCAGTGCTCATCCGGTGCGTATACGAACTCGGTCTCAGCTCCATAGATCTCGGCGTCAGTGTTCTCGTTGAAGGACGTGCGGTTCACGATCTTGGAGATCTGCATATCCTGGTAGTCGTAGTAAAACGCAGTCAGGTTAGCCTGCAGGGTGTTGTTGAGCAGAGTGTTCTTGAATCCCACCTCATAGGCGTAGACAAACTCGGGTTCGAACTCCGTTGCCGTGCCGGGAAATTCGATGGGGTCGAAGGGCGGATTGAAGCCACCTCCCTTGTAGCCCCTGGAAATCGAGCCGTATACCAGGCTGTCCTCGGACATATTCCAGTCCAGCACGATCCTGCCGGTGTACTCCTTCCATTCTTTATCCGTGTCGCGCTGGGCCACGGGAATGGGCAGGTCCGCATCGAGCGCCTGGATGATCGGCGCATTCGTAGTTGCATCCCTGTTCAGCAAGAACTGCCGGTCCTTGATTTCCTTGGAGTCAATGGTGTAGCGCGCGCCGACGGTCAGCTTCAGGGTATCGGTGAACTGGTAGTAGACCTCCCCGAAAATGGCCTCCGATTCGATCGTGTAGTCATCGGTCGTGTTATTGAACTGCGGCGCCACCCAGCCGGCGCCGTCCTGGCCTAAAACAGCGGCGGCGTAGGCCGGGCTGAAATAGTCGAAACCGGTCGCAAACACCCAGTACTGGTTATCGATATCAACATCCATGTAAAAGCCGCCCAGCAGGAAGTTCCAGGGACCTTCGAAATCGGACAGTATGCGACCCTCCAGGGTGTACTGGGTGGTATTCTGGTTGGACTGGTCATAAGCTTCGAAGCCAGGACTCACGTCATTGATATGACCACCGATACTCCCGGTCGAATTCTTCGACGGCCCCGAGATCGGCCAGCCCTCGGTGAAGCGGGCGGCATAGCTCTCGGGTGCCACCACAGGGAACAGGGCCGGTATGTCGGTCTGGGGTCCCACATTCCACTGGTAGTCCATCTGCGAATCAACGGTAGTATCCTGGTAACTCGCGATACCCGACAGGGTGTAGTTGTCCAGCTGGTGATTCATTTGCAGGATCACCAGGGTCTCGTCGGCCTCGTACTTGGGATCCCGGTCGGCATACACCTTGCGATAATCCCTGGGTGACAGGCTGCGCTCGTTGGAGCCGAACTGGAATGCCCCCAGTGGTCCAAGCACCGCGTCTGAGCTGAGAATATTGGCCAGCGTAGAGGACGGGTTGGGCTGGTCGAAATCGAGTTTGTCGGGGAGGCAGCCAAGCAGGGCGCTGGGATCATTGTGACACATGATCTTCTGGCTGCGGGTGCGGGTGCTATCCTCGTCGAAATAGGAAACCATCAAATCAAAGGTAGTTTTCTCACCGGGACTCCAGTTGAACGAGCTGCGCAGGGCATACTGATCGCGCCCGTCGATATTGTTACCGGTATACAGGTTGTCGGTGTAGCCGTCGCGGTCCAGCCAGAGGCCGGCGAAGCGCATTGCGAACTGATCGCCCAGCGGGACGTTGATGAAACCATTCGCTCTCGTGTGGTCGTAGTTGCCGTATTGACCCTCGAAATTGCCGGTAAGGCCGTCATCGATGCTGGCCTTGTTGGTAATCATGTTAACGGCACCGCCAGTGGAGTTGCGCCCGTATAGCGTGCCCTGGGGGCCGCGCAATACCGACACCTGTTCCACATCGAAATACTCGGTTTCAAACAGCCGCGGCGAAATCAATGGCACCTCGTTGATATGTACACCCACCCCGTTGTCCGCGGAAGCGGCGACCAGGTTGGTGCCGACCCCGCGAATGGCGAAGTTGTTACCCGTGAAGTTTGCCTTGGTATAGCTGACGTTGGGCGCGGCAAAGCGCATGTCTGCGAAACCGGTGATCTGCTTGGCTGTCAGGGCATCGGCATCGAAGGCAGTGATGGCAATAGGCACATCCTGAGCGGATTCCGCACGTTTCTGCGCGGTCACTATCACCTCCTCGAGTTGTGCATGGACAGAGCCGCTGACTATCGCAGCCAGTGCAACAGCAATCGCCCGGGAAAGGGATTTTTTTTGGGTACAGGTGACATGAGTCATAGCAGCTACATCCTTACTTATTGTTATATGGACAATGCCGACTTTTAAAAAGCTACGCCGAAAGTTATTCACTGTCAATTACCGAAAACGATGCAACAAAGCGGCCTTCGCGGCCAGCGCTTTTCACAGCAGGGTGCGGATCACAATAGCCAGACCCATCGCCAGCAACCCCACCAGGGTAATGCGCCGGTAGAGCGCACTGCCAAAGCGGCGGAACAGGTAATAGCCCAGCCGGTCACCGGCGTAAAGCGCCGGCAATGCTGTCAGGAAATAACCTACCGAGCGCATATTGACGAAGCCCGCTACCGTGTAGGTAACCAGGGCGAGCAGCGAAGCGGCGAGGAAAAATGTCATCAGCAGGGCCCTGCTGCGCTGCGGCTGCGGCTCGTGCAGCATGGCGTAGATAATCATCGGCGGCCCGGGGATGGCCAGGGCGCCATTCATCAGGCCTGACAGCAGCCCGGTCAGCCAGGCAAAAACGGGATGCAGCGGGCGCCCTGATGGCCGGAACAAGGTCATGCCCAGGCAGGCCAGGATCACCGACAGGCCGGTCCAGAGCTGGAAACCACTCGCCGATATGACGGTGACAACCCAGGTGCCCGCCACCGTGCCCACTAAGGCCATCAGCACCAGCGGCCACATCGGCTTGAGTGGTACCACCCCCCAGTAGCTGCGGATGCCAAACAGGCTGATGGTGAGCGTGAGCAGGACGCTGAGCACCACGGCCTCGGTGGGCGCCATGATCAGCGAAAAGACGGGAACGGCCACCAGCGCGAAACCAAACCCGGTGAAACCGCGCAAGAGCGCCGCAAGCAACACCACCGCCGATACCAGCACCAGCTGCGCAAGCTCGAATCCCGCAATGGCTGCCACTACAGCTCTACCGCGCCTGGTCCACTATCCAGCCATCCACAATCTGCTCGAGGAGAACAATGCTCATCAAGCAGCCGTTTGAACTACCCGCTCGCCGACGGTTACACGGCACGGCCGTCAATGCCAGCAGGCAGGCGTACAGTCCCGCGAAAATTCTCACAAAAATGACACCCCGTTGTTGAGCCTGACTTTCTGCAGCCAGTTTGCTTTAAAGGAACACTGGTAAGCGAAGGGTAATCGATAGCACAGAACCAAAGAAGCACAAGCGGAAAAATACCTGGGGCGCCCCCGGCAGCGCCGGCGTTCAAAGCAGCAGCGCTTGCCTATATACTCATGCGGCCGGCGACATCGCCACCAACTCGGGCCAACAGGGGAGTACACAGGCATGGCACAAGGCACGCACGACCACCAGGTTGATCCTCGCAATGAAAATATCCTGATCAACATCAACGGCCAGCTGTTTCGACGCGAGGAAGCGAAAATCTCGGTTTTCGACTCGGGATATATACTCGGTGATGGCGTGTGGGAGGGGCTGCGATTGCACAATGGCAGGATCCTGTTTGCCCGGGAACACATGAAGCGCCTGTACGAGGGGGCGAAAGCGCTGGACATGGAAATGGAGGTTGCCCCCCAGGCGATGCTGGAGCGCGTTTACGAGACCTGTCGGGCGAATGACATGGAATCCGGGGTGCACATCAGGCTGATGGTCACCCGGGGAATAAAATCCACCCCCTACCAGGACCCCAGGATGACCATCACGCCCCCTACCGTGGTGATCATCGCGGAATACAAGTCGCCGGTGGAAACCACCATTGAAAAGGGAATTAGCCTGTTCACCGTGCATGTCAGGCGCGGCTACCCGGATGTGCAGGACCCCAAGCTCAATACCCACTCAAAGCTCAACTGCATCACGGCCTGCATCCAGGCTGCCAAGGCCGGCGCCGACGAGGCCCTGATGCTGGACCCCCACGGCTTTGTCGCCACCTGCAACTCGACTCACTTTTTCATCGTGCGCGAGGGGGAAGTGTGGACATCCTCGGGGGACTATTGCCTCGACGGTATCACCCGCCGCAATGTCATCAAGCTGTGTAAGGAAAACGCCATTCCGGTTTTCGAAAGAAACTTCAGCCTCACCGATGTCTACGGCGCCGACGAGGCTTTTGTCACCGGCACCTTCGCCGGCGTCGCGCCGGCAGTCAATATCGATGGCCGGACTATCGGAACCGGTCGGCCAGGCGCGATGGTGGCCAGATTGCGCGAGCTTTACCTGGACCGTATAGAGAGTGAATCGGGGCAGCTGTGAGCACGCGGATTGCCATGTGGTCGGGGCCGCGCAACATCTCTACCGCGATGATGCGCTCCTTCGAGAACCGCGCCGACACGGTGGTCGTGGACGAGCCGTTCTACGCCTGCTACCTGCACCGGACCGGCATGGATCACCCGATGCGGGAGGAGGTTATCGCCAGCCAGCCGACCGAGTGGCAGATTGTAGCCCAGGCACTTGCTGCAGACCTCGATGGCGTGGACAACATCTACCAGAAACACATGACCCACCACATGTTGAAGGAGATCGACCTGGGCTGGACCAGCGCCCTGCAAAACTGTTTCCTGATCCGGGATCCGGAATATGTGGTCAAGTCCTATTCCAGCAAGCGCGACACCATAAGCCAGGATGATATCGGTATCCGGCGCCAGCTCGAACTCTACGAGGAAATATCATCTATCACCGGACAGGACATACCGGTGATAGATGCCACCCGCTTCCTGGCCGACCCGGAGGCTGCCCTGCGCTGCCTGTGCGAGCGGCTGGCCATTCCCTTTAGCGCGGATATGCTGCACTGGCCCAGCGGCCGCCGCGCCAGCGACGGCGTCTGGGCCCCGCACTGGTATGAGGCGGTGGAGCAGTCCACCGGGTTTCGCCCAGCCGACACCCCGACTGTTACCCTGACCGCAAATCAGCAGGCGATCGCGGACGAGGCCAGGGAGTACTATCAGGTGTTGCTGGCGAAGTCGCTGGCAGAGTGACGCTCGGGCACCCGCAACTCCTCAGGGCCCCAGGCGCGATTGACCCGGCGACCGCGCTGGACCGCGGGCCGCTCCTCTATTTCATGGGCCCACCTGACAACATTGGTGTAGGAGGCCACATCGAGGAATTCCTGGGCGTTGTAGATGTCGTGCAATACCAGCACGCCATACCATGGATAGGTCGCCATATCGGCGATCGTGTAGTCGTCCCCGCATAAAAAACGCCTGGTCGACAGGTTGCGATCGAGCACATCGAGCTGGCGCTTGACCTCCATGGCGTAACGGTCGATGGGGTATTCGAATTTCTTCGGCGCATAGGCGTAAAAATGACCGAAGCCCCCGCCGAGAAACGGCGCACTGCCCATCTGCCACATCAGCCAGGACAGGCACTCCGCCCGCGCAGACGGGTCTTTCGGGTAATAGGCATCGAACTTTTCCGCCAGGTAAATAAGCATGGCCCCGGATTCGAACACGCGGGTGGGCGGGGTGGTGCTTCGATCCAGCAGGGCCGGTATCTTGGAATTGGGATTGACGGCGACGAAGCCACTGCCAAACTGTTCCCCTTCCTGAATATTGATCAGGTAGGCATCGTACTCGGCATCCTTGCGACCCAGCTCCAGCAGCTCCTCCAGCAGTATCGTTACCTTCACCCCGTTTGGTGTTGCCAGCGAGTAAAGCTGCAACGGGTGCTCGCCAACCGGCAGTTCCTTCTCATGGGTTGCTCCGGCAACGGGTCGGTTGATATTGCTGAACTTACCACCGTTCTCCTTGTTCCACTGCCAGACTTTCGGCGGCGAGTATTTTGGTTTCCTGGCCATAAAAGCGGTTCCTGCTAAGCCCTGGTTAATCGAAGCAAGCAGTGTAGACCATTTTGCCACGGCGTATCAGCCTTGCCGCTTTCACTTGAGCGCACGCCGGCCACAGGCTACTCTCAGGACAAACCAAGGGCGCAGGAGAGAGAAGATGCAGCTCGGAATGTTCGGCCTCGGGCGCATGGGCGCCAATATGGCAAAACGCCTGCTACAAGCGGGCCACGATTGTGTCGTCTACAATCGTTCTCCAGGCCCGGTCGAGGCGCTGGAAAAGGACGGCGCAGTCGGCGCAAGATCTCTTGACGAGCTGTGCGCAAAGCTGGCGACTCCCCGCGCCATCTGGCTGATGGTGCCGGCCGGCGTCGTCGACAAGACCATCGTGGATCTGCTTCCCCACCTGCAGGCGGGAGACATCATCATCGACGGCGGCAACTCCCACTATATCGATGACATCCGGCGCGCGGGCGAACTCGCGGCACGGGACCTGCACTACATAGACGTCGGTACCAGTGGCGGCATATGGGGGCTGGAGCGCGGCTACTGCCAGATGATCGGCGGTGAAGACGCGCCGGTGCAGCGACTGCAGCCCATCTTTGCCGCGCTGGCCCCACCGGCCGCCACCGCCTCCCCCACCCCGGGCCGCGACAAAACCGGCAGCACTGCCGACCAGGGTTATCTCCACTGCGGCCCTGCAGGCGCCGGGCACTTTGTCAAAATGGTGCACAACGGCATCGAGTACGGCCTCATGGGGGCCTACGCGGAGGGCCTGAACATACTGCGCCACGCCAATGCCGGGGCCAGCGACCAGCAGCACGATGCGGAGACCTCACCCCTGCGCCACCCTGAACACTACCGTTACGATTTTGACCTGGGGGAGATTACCGAGCTGTGGCGTCGCGGCAGCGTGATCACCTCCTGGCTGCTCGACCTCACCGCCCACGCGCTGCTGGAACAACCGGGGCTGGAGTCCTACGCAGGCCGGGTATCCGACTCCGGCGAGGGCCGCTGGACCATCGACGCGGCGATCGACGAGTCGGTGCCGGTGCCCGTATTGAGCGCGGCGCTGTTCCAGCGCTTTTCCTCCCGGGGCGAGGGAGATTTTGCGAACAAGGTGCTGTCGGCTATGCGGGCGGAATTCGGCGGTCACAAAGAGAAGACACCGGAGTGAGAGCTAGCCCTCGCGGCAACGCATCCGACAAGTCGGGGCTCCCTCCCGGCTCGCTGGTTCATGTAGGCGATGTACTGGTCGACGAAACCCGGATCTCTGTTATCGACTACAGCAAGGATTCCGTAGTGGAAGCCCGGATCAACTCCATGGAGGAGTTGCTGCCCTACCGCCAGAGCGACACCGTCACCTGGGTCATCGTGGAAGGCCTTTCCAACGTGGCGGTAGTGGAGAGCATCGGCAAGATGTTCGGCATCCACCAGCTGGTGCTGGAAGACATACTGAACACCCACCAACGGCCCAAGTTCGAGGAGTATGAGGACTACCTGTACATCGTGCTCAAGGGGATGATGGCGGAGGACGGCGAGTTCAGGGTTTCCTACGAGCAGATCAGCCTGCTCGTGCTGGACAATATCGTATTCGCCTTCAAGGAAAAGCAGGACGAGCTATTTGCACCCGTGATACAGCGTATCAGGACCAGCAAGGGGCGATTCAGGAGCATGGGCGCGGACTTTCTGACCTACTCCATACTCGATGCCATCATCGACCAGAATTTCGTTCTCATTGACTCCCTGGACGAGGCCATCACCGTGCTTGAAGACCAGCTCCTGCTGGGTCAACCGAGCAGCGCCACGCTGAATTCCATTCAACGACTCAAGCGCGAAATCGTTGGGGTCAGGCGCTATGTCTCCCCTATTCGCGAGCTGATCAATGAAATGCTGCGCAGTGAATCCAGGCTGATCGACGAGAAAACCCACATCTACCTGAGGGACGTCTCGGATCATGCGATTCGCATCATTGAGTCGATCGAGTTGCACCGGGATATTATCTCCGGCTTGCTGGATATCTATGTTTCCAGTGTCAGCAATAAAATGAACGAAGTGATGAAGGTGTTGACCGTGTTCGCCTCCATTTTCATTCCACTGACCTTTTTGACCGGGATCTACGGTATGAACTTCGAGTATATGCCCGAGCTGAAGTTGCACTGGACCTACCCTGCCCTGTGGGTAGTTTTTATAGTTATCCCGGTGGTGCTGCTGGTGTACTTCAAGCGCAAGAACTGGCTTTAGGAGAGAACTATGGGAACAGGCCCTGGATCCGTCATAACGGCAGCGCTGATCACCGCGGCGCTGGCAGTACCGGCCACGTCAACGGCCGGCGCGCCGGGCTTTGACTGCGCAAAGGCTTCCGGCCAGGTAGAGGAACTGATCTGTGCCGACGTCGCCCTGGCGGCGCTGGATCAAAGGCTGGGAGAGGTCTACAACGTGGCGCTGGAGAATTACCCAGCGGATGAGCTGTCCTCGCTAAAGGCGGAGCAGCGCGGCTGGATAAAGGGCCGCAACGATTGCTGGAAGGCCGATGACGTCGGCGCATGCGTTACACAGGAATACCAGACCAGGATTGTGGAACTCCAGATCAAGTCAGGCCAGCTCACTGCGCCGACAGCGATAGCCTACGACTGCGGGGTCAAGGATCAACCGCCACTAATGGCGGCCTTCTATACCGACACGGACCCCGCCGCTGTAGTGCTGACCTCCGGCAATGACCAGGTCATCGCCTTCACTGTGCGCAGCGGCTCCGGTGCCAGGTACGCCGCCCAGGGGGTCGAGTTCTGGGAGCATCACGGTGAGGCAACCCTCAACTGGTTCGGGACAGAGTCAAACTGCACGGTAATTCGCTGATCGGGGGAAACAGGCGTGGCACGCGCGGAGGCGAAGCCTGGGATAAATGAATGCAGGGATACCGCAGGCGCTACACTACCTGCGGATCATCGCTGCGGCTGTGGCCTCAGGGCGCGATAGTGTCCCTGCGGCCCTTGATCAGGCTGCGGAAGAAGTCCAGCACCGACTCCTCCTTGAAATCCTTGAACTCGCCGGCGTCCATGAACATGCCGTGCTCTGCGCAGGCTTCGAACCAGATGTGCTTTTGCTTCGGGTCGTGGCCCTTTTCCATCCGCTTGCCGCAGTGCGGGCAGTCGATATCCGCGTGACTGTCCCACTTCCAGCCCTCGGTGGCATTCCCCACATCCACGGCCTCGCTACCCTTGATTCCCTTCAGCTGGTGCGCCTCATCGAGGTCAAACCAGATACCCTGGCAGTGCGAGCAGCGATCGATAGTGACTTCGCCGTGGACAACTTCCTCCATGCCGTGGTGGCACTTCGGACATTTCAAACTGTGCGAGTCGGTATTGTATTCCATTTTATTTCCTCTTATTCGGACGGCGAAGACAGCTAAGTATAACCCTGCTCACGGTATTTTCCACCTATAAGCTGGGGCCGTTTCAACCCCCCGGGGGAGCTCCCGCGCCACGGCCGACGGGCGGCTTCGGACCCGCGTGGGCTATCGATCCGGGACCAGCCCTTTGGCGCCCCGGGAAATCAGCACAGTTGTGTCGATCAGGCTCGCCGGCAACTCGATGCCCCCCTTGCAGGCCAGGTAGCGCGGCAACCACTAGGGCCCGAACTTCTCCTTGTAGTGACGCAGCCCCTCAAAATTGTAAAAATGCTCGCCGAAACGGTATACCAGATTGCCCAGCTTTTCCCAGGCGGGAGCCAGGGTGTGGCGTTCCAGACCGGCCAGTGGCGCCATGCCCAGGCTGAACCAGCTGAACCCCTGCTCCCGGCCCCACAGCATCACCCGGGTGAACAGGAAATCCATTACGCCACCCGGGGCGTCATCACTGAAACGCATCAGATCAACCGACAGCGGCCGCAGGCAGCAACAGATGCACACTTCGGCGGGGGTGGCCGGCCATAAGCTGGCGACGTCGCTGGCTGCTCTTGCAAAAAACCCGCTAGGTTCGAGACTCCACTGACTTGGAGGCGGCGTAGACCAGCAGGCCAGCTACAACGACTTCAACCGCGATCTGGGTCGCCGCAAAAGAAGCATCGTGAAGCGCCCAGGCGAGCACCCGGAAAACCGCCGTGAGGGCCAGCAGCAGGGCCGGCGCAAGAAACCAGGTCTTGTTCTGGGTCAGCACACCGAGCAGCATCATCGTGCCCCCGCCGATAAAAAAGGCAGCGAGGTCGCCTATCTGGGTACTGCGGCCCAGCCCGTCCAGCAGTGGCATCCCAAATTCACCGGCCACCCCCGCGGGGGCAAGCAGCCAGCGCAGGCCGATCACCAGGAACAGGATTGCCGGTACCGCCACAATCGCCTTGAGAATTTTATTCATTTTGTATTTCCCCGTGACATGCAAGCATTGTAAAAATATCAGCAAAAGCACGCATACGCCCAGCGCCTCTGGTGACCCAGCACCGTACCTTATAGAACAACGCCATCCACAGCTAGCGGCAGCGGGTACCGGCTCCGCAACCTGGCCGGAAAGTTTGTGAAATAGATCGCAATAGCTTCTGCGCAGGGCGGATACCAGCTGTGGCTGGCGATTAATAACTGTATGATTCTCCGCGAATTTCCCAGTATAAGGATCCACATGTCCAGCTCCCCGTCAATGCGCGCCGGCGCTCTACTCGCAATTATACTGGGTATGTGCTGCGTCAGTGGTCTGGCGCAGGCGGAAGGCAGCCGCAATCTGTACCCGGCCTCATACCCATCCGGCGGCACCGCCAGCGGAGCCAGGGCGAACCTCGACCTGCAGCCCCCGCAGTATTACGTCAACCGCGTGCTGCGCCGCGGCTTCATCTACGTTTACGCACAGCAGGGCGAATATATCCTGCTGGGCTCGAGCAATATCGGCACCGACGCCGGCTACGGCGGTGATGTCAGGGTATACAACCCGCAGGATTTCGGCATTCGCGGAGATGAATCACTGCCTGCATCGGCGAATTTCAGCTGTACCGGCGGCACTGCCGCCGCCGGCAACCATTTTTCCGGGGCGAATCTGGGGCGCTTTCGCTCGCGGGCGGCGGAACTGGCCGGCCCCAACAGTGCAGATGGCACCGCCACGGTGACAAACGGCTACACCCCCTGTGGCTACCAGGCGCCTGTCACCGGGATTTACGGGGTACTGTTTACTACCGCCACTGGAGGTGGGGGCCCGAATGGTCGGGTTGACCAGGTGGCCCGGAGCAACAACTCGGTGGCGGGCTGGGAAGTGACGGTACGCGACAGCGCATCCAGCCTGGTTGACCTGAACGGACGGGTCCATACCTATGCCTTCCTGGGTTTCACCGGCGGCAATAACCGACCCGTGTTCTCTACCCTGTACTACGTGACCGAGGACGGATATCGCTATCGCCAGGACCTGCGCGGCCTGGACCCCAACGGCTATGCCCTTTACGCCAACACTTTCGGTTTCCTCGATGACAATGACCCGCTCTACAAGAGCCTGCGGGGCAACAACGCCAATGTAAGCAACCTGCCCCCGGGGGTCACGACGCAGCCGGCGGAATACCCGATCTTCTTCAGTGACATCAGCCCAGGAGCTGCCGCGGAGGCGGAAGCGCTCAGGGTACTGGCCAACCTCAATATTCCAACGGTACCGCCCTCCCCCCAGATCAGCGGTGTGGGATTCAGCGGTTCCCTGGGCGGGGTGGTCACCGCCACGGGGGTAGGTGGCACCTTCAGCTTCAGCACGACGGACACAGTCAGCTACCAGATCATCATCAGCCGCGACGGTGTCGATTTCGATCCTGCCAACCCGCTCAACCGCATGCTCACCGGGATAGCCTACTCCGGCGCGCACCAGGTGACATGGGACGGGCTGGACAACAACCTGCAGCCTTTCCCGGCCCGTGCCGCGCCCTACTCCTACCGCGCGTTCGGCCGCAATGGTGAAGTGCACTTCCCGATCATCGACGCGGAAAACAATGGCAATACCACCATAGCCGGTGGCGGCCCGACGATCACCCGCCTCAATGGCACCAATCCCGGCGACAGGACGGTATTTTTTGATGATCGCGGCTATGTCACCAGCAGTGGGGCGTTAGTCGGCAACCTCAACGGCACGCTCTGCCCCGGCGCCTCCCCCGCGGCCGCCAACCCACCGGTCAGCCTTGCGGGCGTCGATTCGAGCAGCAGTTACCGGCGCTGGGCCAACGGCGGCAACAGCAACAGCGACTGCAACAGCGGCGCCGGCTGGGGCGATGCGAAGGCGGTCAACCTGTGGACGTACTTTCTCACCAACGAGGAAAGTGACGTGCTGGAAATTCGCGAGTTCCCGGTGGACCTCGCATCCAGCGTCACCATGGTCGACACCGCCGAGCCCGGCGACACCGTGCAGGGCACCTTCTCCTTCCGCAATAACGGCAGCAACAGTGTGGACCAGGTCAGTTACAGCCTGGTCCTGTCGCCCGGGTTGGCGGGCGTCAGCTTTCCCACTTTGCCCGGCGGCACTTCAGCCAGTTACGACCCGGGTACCGGTGTCGTCACCCTGGCAGGCTTTGCCACGACACTGGCAGCGGGACAGTCCTACAGCGGTATGACATTCCGCTATACCGCACCGGCCAGCGGCCCGGTTACAGCCAGCACGGACATTGTCAGCAACGGAGCAATTCCGGATTCCCTGCCGGAAAACAACATGGCGACCGCCGCTACCGCCATCGGTGCAGTGGACGTGGCTACAACCATTACCGGAGTGCCGGACACCGCGGAGCCCGGGGCCACCGTCAACGGCTCGATACTCTTTTCCAACCTTGGCACCCAGGACGCGGCGGGAATGACCTACTCCGTCAGTATCGGTGCATCCGGCAACACGCCGACCGGTGTGCAGTTCAACAATCTGCCCAACGGCGTAAGCGCCAGTTACAATTCACTCACCGGAGAAGTCAGCCTCAGTGGAATGCCGAACACGCTGATAGCCGGGGAAGTTTTATCCCTGAGCTTTTCCTATACCGCGCCAGCGGATGATGGTTCCGCCATAGAGGTTCGCTCAACAATCGGCACTACATCCCAGGACGCAGTGCCCGAAAACAATAATGCGGCCGATGACACCAGCTTCAACTTCCCGCCGGGAGGTGGACCAGCGCCACCGGCGGGGACGCCAACGGCCATACCTGTTATGCCTTTACCCGCGCTGTTGGTGCTACTTGCCCTGGTGGGGATGAGTGGAGCACGCCAGCTGAGGCGGCGCAATCAAAGGGCCTGACGCAGAATACGCGCGCGCTTGTCCGGCCCGTCATGGCTCCAGCCGGGGGCCAGCAGCAGGTAGCGCCAGCGATCGCGCCAGCTGCTGGCGCGTTTCACATCCCGCGCAATCGCCGCGTACTCATGGGTGAGGACCCGCCAGGGATTGTCCGAGTCAATATTGCTGGTCAGTCCGTAGACAACGGGCTCCTGCGCCACCTCCTCGCTGAAAGTACCGAACAGTCGGTCCCAGATAATCAGGATTCCACCGTGGTTGCAGTCCAGGTAGCGCACATTGGATGCGTGGTGTACCCGGTGGTGGGAGGGCGTGTTGAATACCGCCTCGATCCAGGGGTGTAACTTGCCCACCGCCCTGGTATGAATCCAGAACTGGTAGAACAGGCTGATACTGATCATGGTGATGATCATGGCGGGGTCGAAGCCCAGCAGCGGCAGCCACAGCCAGAACAGGAACTTGTGCACCCTCTCCCCCACACCCTGGCGCAGGGCGGTGCCGAAATTCAGGTATTGCGATGAGTGGTGATTGACATGCCCCGCCCACAGCAGACGCACCTGGTGGTTCATCCGGTGGAACCAGTAGTAACTGAAATCGTCCAGCAGGAACAACAGCGCCCAGGCCCACCACTGGTATTGCACCACGTCCCGCAGGGGACTTATTGCGTGCAGCTCGACCATGATGGCAAGGGCCGCCAGGCGAGGCAGGATCTCCACCACCCCAGCCAGCACCATCATGCTGAGGGACGCCGCGGTATCCGCACCGCGATACCAGTCCAGCGAGTGTCGCCGGGCCCACCAGGCCTCGATGGCTATGGCCAGGAAATACAGCGGGAGGGCAAATAGTGTGAGATCGTTGTCAAAAAATTCCTGCACCAGGATGCTCCGGTGATATCGAACAGGCAGTCTATCCACCGCGTAGTGCCAGGGCAAACGGAGTGTGCCGCGGCACCCGGCCGGCCATGGATGCTGGCAGCGGCCACCTGCGATGCGCTACTATCAAGTGCACCGGAACAATGGCTTTGCCAGGCGGCTTTAAATTCCCTTTTCCGCTGCACGCGCAAACCGCTTCAGAGGTCGAACAAGTCATGCGATTGATTGTGGGCATAACGGGCGCCAGCGGCGTGATTTACGGCATACGCCTGCTTGAAATGCTGCGCACCCTGCCCGGGGTGGAGTCCCACCTGATTCTCAGCAGCGGCGCCAAACTGAACATTGCACTGGAAACAGACTGGCAGGCCAAAGCCGTTGAAGCCCTCGCGGACGTCGTCTACAGCGACAACGACCTGGCCGCATCGATCAGCAGCGGCTCCTTCAAGGTCGATGGCATGGTGATTATCCCCTGCTCCATGAAAACCCTGTCGGGGGTGGTCAATTCCTACGCCGACAACCTGATCGTGCGCGCCGCGGACGTCACCCTCAAAGAGCAGCGCCGCCTGGTGCTGGTACCCAGGGAATCACCACTGCACGTTGGTCACACTCGCCTGTTGCACGAGGCCGCCACCATGGGTGCGGTCATCTGCCCACCGGCGCCGGCCTTTTATAATAAACCCCAGAGCGTAGACGATATTATCGATCATACCGCGGGCCGTATACTCGATCTGTTCGGTCTCGACTGCGGCACAATAACGCGCTGGCAGGGGCCGCCCACGCGCAAGCTGAAGGCCTGAAAAAATGAGCAATAAGCACGCCGACCCATTGGAGCAGTGGCGGCACGATCACGTGTTTGAACAGGACCACAAACGGGCCGGTGAAGCCCGCACCCTGCTGGTAGTCGTCATCACCGCGGTGATGATGGTGGTCGAGATTATCGCCGGCATCGTCTACGGCTCGATGGCGCTGCTGGCGGATGGCCTGCACATGGCCTCCCATTCCGCGGCGCTGGGTATAGCGGTACTGGCCTACGTGGTCTCGCGCCGGCTGGCGCGGGATCGCAGCTTTACCTTCGGTGTGGGCAAGATCAACAGCCTGGCGGGCTTCACCAGCGCCGTCCTGCTGATGGGCTTTGCCCTGCTGATGGTGACAGAGAGTGTCGACCGCCTCTTCAACCCACTGCCCATCGAATTCGATCACGCCCTGCTGGTAGCTGCGGTAGGGCTGCTGGTGAACGGCGCCTGCGCCTGGATCCTGATGTCCACGCCCCACGAGCACGGCCATAGCCACAGTCACGGCCACGCGCACGATCACGGCCACGCTCACAATCACGATCAGGAGCAGGAGCAGGAGCAGACCCACGACCACAACCTGCGCGCGGCCTACCTTCATGTACTGGCGGATGCCCTGACCTCGGTGCTGGCCATCGTCGCCCTGCTGGCGGGCAAGTATTTCGGGGCAAACTGGCTGGATCCGGTGATCGGGATCATGGGCGCAATGCTGGTAGCGCGCTGGTCCTACGGCCTGATCCGCGACACCGCAAGCGTCTTGCTGGACCGGCAGGCCGACGGGGAAATGGCGGAAACTTTACGGGAGGCGATAGAGGCCGGCGGCCCGGACCGGGTGACCGACCTGCACTACTGGACTATAGGCCACGACATCTACGCCGCGGAACTGGTAATCGTCAGCAGCGACCCGTCAACCCCTGGACACTACCGCTCACTGATACCGGATCACCTGAACGTTGTGCACGTCACCATCGAGGTGCACGAGCTGGAAGCTCGCTGAGAGCAGCCACGTGAGCCGCTAGATGGTGCCGCGTTCCCTGGCCATATCCAGCGCCAGGTCTTCTATCATATCCTCCTGCCCACCCACAGTGCGGCGCCGCCCCAATTCCACCAGGATATCCCGCGAGGACAGGTTGTACTTGGCAGCGCTGCGTTTTGCGAACAGCAGGAATGAGGAATACACGCCGGCATAGCCCAGGGTAAGGGCGTCGCGATCGACACGTACCAGGTGATCCATCATCGGCACGATCTTGTCCTCGGCAATGTCCATTGCCTTGAACAGGTCGACGCCAGTCTCGACACCCATGCGTTCGCACACGGCGATAAACACCTCCAGCGGCGTATTGCCGGCGCCGGCACCCAGCCCCGCCAGGGAGCCGTCGATGCGATTGGCGCCCGCGTCTACCGCCGCCAGCGAGTTGGCGATACCCATCGCCAGGTTGTGATGGCCATGAAAGCCCAGTTCGGTTTCCGGCTTGAGTTCCGCCCGGGCCAGGGCAACCCGGCTGGTCACATCGTCCGGCAGCATATAGCCAGCGGAGTCAGTGATATAAACACAGTTGGCGCCATAGCCTTCCATCAGCTTCAACTGGGCTACCAGTTCGTCCGCCTCGATCATATGGGCCATCATCAGGAAGCCAACCCTGTCCAGGCCCTTGATCTGTGACGCCATGGTCAGGTGCTGCTCCGACACGTCCGCCTCGGTGCAGTGGGTGGCTACGCGGATCGTGGAGATACCGCAGTCCACCGCCATCTTGAGGTGATCCACCGTGCCGATGCCCGGCAGCAGCAGGGCTGACACCTTCGTATTTTTCATCTCCTTGCAGACCGCGGTGAGGTATTCCTCGTCGGTCGCCGCCGGGAACCCGTAGTTGACACTCGCACCGCCCAGGCCATCGCCGTGGGTCACCTCGATCATGGGAATGCCGGCCTCGTCCATGGCTTTGGCGATGTCCACCATCTGCGCCACCGTGATCTGGTGGCGTTTAGGGTGCATGCCGTCCCGCAGGCACATGTCGTGGACGGTGATTTTCTTGCCTTTGAGATCCATTTTTCTACTCTCCTTGCCATGCACCGCCCGAGGAGTCGGTGCTGTAGTGGGTGCTTCAGGACTGTTGAGCACATGGATGTGCGATACAAGCCTACATGGATGTATTCACGGCGGGTCCGGAAGCACCCACTACAGGACCGGCGCCGTTAGTGCGAGAACCTAAGCAGCAACCGGCGTAAAATTTCCCGCGAGGATTTCCTCGGCGTACATCTCGGCTGTGCGCAGCCCCGCCGCGGTCATGATGTCCAGGTTACCCGCGTACTTCGGCAGGAAATCCCCGAGACCCTCCACTTCCATGTAAATGGAAACGCGCTTGCCATCGAACACCGGCCCGTTCTTGAGAATATAGCCCGGCACATACTTCTGCACTTCCTTGATCATTTCCAGCACTGAGCGGGTGATCGCCTCCTCATCGGGCTCGTCCACCGTGAGGCAGTGGACCGTGTCCCGCATGATCAGGGGCGGTTCCGCCGGGTTGATGACGATGATCGCCTTGCCGCTGGCCGCGCCACCCACTTTCTCGATGCCGCTGGCGGTGGTGCGGGTAAATTCATCGATATTCTTGCGGGTACCGGGCCCCGCGGACTTGCTGCTGACCGTGGCCACGATCTCGCCGTAGGACACGGCCTGCACCCGGCTCACCGCCGCCACCAGCGGTATGGTCGCCTGGCCGCCGCAGGTCACCATATTCACATTCATCGCCTGGGCCGCCACCGCCTCGGCGAGGTTTACGGTCGGCACGCAGAACGGCCCGATCGCCGCCGGGGTCAGGTCGATCATCACCGCCCCCTGCTCGTTCACCTTGCGGCTGTTTTCGGCGTGCACGTAGGCGGAAGTCGCATCGAAACAGATCTGTACGCCGTCTTCTTTCATGCTGGGCAACATACCGTCGACGCCGTCGGAGGTGGTTTTCAGGCCCATCTCTTTCGCGCGCTTGAGGCCGGGGGACTCGGCCTCCACACCCACCATCCACACCGGCTCGATGAGTTCGCTGCGCATGGCTTTCATCAACAGGTCGGTGCCGATATTGCCCGGGACCGATGATGGCGGCTTTTACTTTTTTGCTCATGTTTGTTCTCTCGTGTTTTCTTGCTTTGCATAGCAGTTATGCTATCTCACATAATCATCGTCTTGCTTCGATCGGCGCAGCTACAGGGTAGTGCGCACCAAGACCCGCCGTGAATACATCCATGTAGGCTCGTGTCCCGCGACCGGCCATCCATGGCCTCCAACGGTCTTGGTGCGCACTACCCTGCATCTGCGCCTTGCATCGGGCAGCCATATTTCTCTTTTGATAGAAGGTGCTTGCATCCGACATCTACTTTGTTAGACAGATTCTTTCTCACAAC